>CAVZLL010000004.1:0-1366396 GCA_963776225.1 uncultured Acidimicrobiaceae bacterium
CAGGGTGTCGGGGGGACCTGGTACGTGGTGAGCGGTCCCTCGGGTGGCGGATCGACGACCCCCACGACGGCCGCGGGCGGGTCGGGGTACTGAGCCAGACCGGGTGCCCGGTGGGGCGGGGGCTCCGGATACGCTCCCGAACCTGCACCGGAACCTGCTCCGGGCCGCCGAGCCGGGCGCTGCCGGCCATGTGACCTGATTGACACCCTGGCCCGGGTGGGATACTGTGACTAGTCCCGGTGAACGCCCCTGCGGGCGGCGCCAGGAACCGCGACGATGGGGCCTTGTGTCCCTGTCTGTCGAATTTCAGGCACCGACGTCATTCGGCGTGTGCCCGGTCGCTCCTTGAAAACGGAATAGTGATAGCCAAAAGTCAGTGCGGACGGTCGCGGGGAGACCCGTGACCGCCAGTCAATTTCAAGCACTGAACGGACAATGTCTGTTCTTTGCCAGTAGTCAGTTGACCGAGAGGATCAGTGTCCTCGAGGTCAGCTCTTCGATTTCGGCCAGGCCCTCCGGGTCTGGACGGGGTCTCAACGGAGAGTTTGATCCTGGCTCAGGACGAACGCTGGCGGCGTGCCTAACACATGCAAGTCGAACGAGGTCCAGTCGGTAGCAATACCGACGAAGACCTAGTGGCGAACGGGTGAGTAGCACGTGAGCAACCTGCCCCGAAGACCGGGACAACACCGGGAAACCGGTGCTAATACCGGATATCCCCACCGAGTCGCATGGCGTGGTGAGGAAATGGATTCCGCTTCGGGAGGGGCTCGCGGCCTATCAGCTTGTTGGTGAGGTAACGGCTCACCAAGGCTTCGACGGGTAGCTGGTCTGAGAGGACGATCAGCCACACTGGGACTGAGACACGGCCCAGACTCCTACGGGAGGCAGCAGTGGGGAATCTTGCACAATGGGCGAAAGCCTGATGCAGCAACGCCGCGTGAGGGACGAAGGCTTTCTGAGTTGTAAACCTCTTTCAGCAGGGACGATGATGACGGTACCTGCAGAAGAAGCCCCGGCCAACTACGTGCCAGCAGCCGCGGTAATACGTAGGGGGCAAGCGTTGTCCGGATTTATTGGGCGTAAAGAGCTCGTAGGCGGCTTGGCAAGTCGGATGTGAAACCTCCAGGCTCAACCTGGAGTCGCCATTCGATACTGCCATGGCTAGAGTTTGGTAGGGGACCACGGAATTCCTGGTGTAGCGGTGAAATGCGCAGATATCAGGAGGAACACCAGCGGCGAAGGCGGTGGTCTGGGCCAATACTGACGCTGAGGAGCGAAAGCGTGGGGAGCGAACAGGATTAGATACCCTGGTAGTCCACGCCGTAAACGTTGGGCACTAGGTGTGGGGACCTATCGACGGTTTCTGTGCCGCAGCTAACGCATTAAGTGCCCCGCCTGGGGAGTACGGCCGCAAGGCTAAAACTCAAAGGAATTGACGGGGGCCCGCACAAGCGGCGGAGCATGTGGCTTAATTCGATGCAACGCGAAGAACCTTACCTGGGTTTGACATGTAGGGAAAAGCCGTAGAGATACGGTGTCCTTCGGGGTCCTACACAGGTGGTGCATGGCTGTCGTCAGCTCGTGTCGTGAGATGTTGGGTTAAGTCCCGCAACGAGCGCAACCCTTATCCTATGTTGCCAGCGCGTTATGGCGGGGACTCGTAGGAGACTGCCGGGGTCAACTCGGAGGAAGGTGGGGATGACGTCAAGTCATCATGCCCCTTATATCCAGGGCTGCACACATGCTACAATGGCTGGTACAACGGGTCGCTAATCCGCGAGGAGGAGCTAATCCCCAAAGCCAGTCTCAGTTCGGATCGCAGTCTGCAACTCGACTGCGTGAAGTCGGAGTCGCTAGTAATCCCGGATCAGCAACGCCGGGGTGAATACGTTCCCGGGCCTTGTACACACCGCCCGTCACACCACGAAAGTCGGCAACACCCGAAGCCGGTGGCCCAACCCTTTTGGGAGGGAGCCGTCGAAGGTGGGGTCGGTGATTGGGGTGAAGTCGTAACAAGGTAGCCGTACCGGAAGGTGCGGCTGGATCACCTCCTTTCTAAGGAGTCACTGTCCGGGCCATATCGGTCTGGATACTCCTAGTCGATCACTGACTATTCGCCGTCACCTGTATCCCGCCCCTGGCGGACCGCACCTCTCCGGAGGCCCCGTCCGCCGGCCGGTGGGCCCTGGGGATGACGGCGGGCATCACTATTCCGTTTTGAGGGAGTGACCCTTCGGACCCTGCTCACCGAGCAGCCCGGGGTGATCCCGACCCTCCATCGCGACGCCGCCCGCCCTTCGAGGACGGCCGGCCGCTCGCCCGCCCGGACGGCGCCGCGCCTCGATCAGGTTCGAGGCCCGGTCCCACTGCGTGCGTTGTTGCGCCCCTTGAGAATTCCATAGCGAGCACGAGCATCTATGTTCTCCAAGTTACAAAGAGTCAACGGCGGATGCCTTGGCGCCTGAAGCCGAAGAAGGACGTGGGAGGCTGCGATAAGCCACGGGGAGTTGCCTACCAAGCGTGGATCCGTGGACGTCCGAATGGGGAAACCCGGCACCCGTCATGGGGTGTCACCCTGGTCTGAACGCATAGGACCAGTGGAGGGAACCGGGGGAATTGAAACATCTCAGTACCCCGAGGAGAGGAAAACAACAGTGACTCCCTGAGTAGCGGCGAGCGAAACGGGATGAGCCTAAACCGGGTTGGTGGTAAAGCCTGATGGCGTTGCCAGTCCGGGGTTGTGGGAGCCGATGGAAGGTGCATCAGAACCTTCACGGAGTTACAAAACCAATTGCTTAGTGGAAGCATCCAGGAAAGATGCGCCGCAGAGGGTAACAGCCCCGTACACGAAAAGCGTTGGACTCCGATCGGATTTCCCGAGTAGCGCCGGATCCGGGAAAGCCGGCGTGAATCTGCGAGGACCACCTCGTAAGGCTAAGTACTCACAGGCGACCGATAGTGAACTAGTACCGTGAGGGAAAGGTGAAAAGTACCCCGGGAGGGGAGTGAAATAGTACCTGAAACCGTTGACTTACAATCAGTCAGAGCGTCGTCAGCACTATGTGCTGGCCGTGATGGCGTGCCTTTTGAAGAATGAGCCAACGAGTTACGGTGTGTGGCGAGGTTAACCAGAGATGGGGAGCCGAAGCGAAAGCGAGTCTTAATAGGGCGAATGAGTCGCATGCTGTAGACCCGAAGCCGAGTGAGCTAGCCATGGGCAGGCTGAAGCGGGGGTAAGACCCCGTGGAGGGCCGAACCCACCCTGGTTGAAAACAGGGGGGATGACCTGTGGTTAGGGGTGAAAGGCCAATCAAACTCGGTGATAGCTGGTTCTCCCCGAAATGCATTTAGGTGCAGCGTCGGGTGTTCAGCATCGGAGGTAGAGCACTGAATGGGCTAGGGGGCCTACAAGCTTACTGACCCCAATCAAACTCCGAATGCCGATGCTCTAGAACCCGGCAGTGAGACTACGAGGGATGAGCTTCGTTAGTCGAGAGGGAAACAGCCCAGACCGCCAGCTAAGGCCCCTAATTTTTGACTAAGTGGAAAACGATGTGGGAACGCGAAGACAGCCAGGAGGTTGGCTCAGAAGCAGCCATCCTTGAAAGAGTGCGTAATAGCTCACTGGTCGAGTGGTCCTGCGCGGACAATGTAACGGGGCTCAAGTCAAAAGCCGAAGCTGCGGATTTCCAGTCCGCCCGAACATCGGACGTCCAGAGCAATGAGCCATTTCGGTGGTTCGGCGCCGAGGACGCCGTATTGACGTTCGGGAATACCGGATTGGGAGTGGTAGGGGAGCGTCGATCCTGCTGAGAAGCGGCGGTGGAAACCGTCGTGGAGCGTGGTCGAGTGAGAATGTTGGTATGAGTAGCGAGAGAGGGGTGAGAAACCCCTCCGCCGTAAGCCCAAGGGTTCCTGGGGAAGGCTAATCCTCCCAGGGTAAGTCGGGAGCTAAGGCGAGGCCGAGAGGCGTAGTCGATGCACAACTGGTTGATATTCCAGTACTTCCGTGTCCGCGCCCAATCCAATACCGGTGTCCTAAGGGGCTGTCCTTCGGGGCGAACCGACCGACCCGGTGGCGGATAGCGAAGGAGGGACGCAGGAGGGTAGGTGAGCCCAGGCGTTGGTTGTCCTGGGGTAAGCGAGTAGGGAGAGGTCCAGGCAAATCCGGACCTCGTCAATCCTGAGACGCGATGCCGAGCCACACCAGGCGAAGTCACTGATCCCATGCTGCCGAGAAAAGCTTCTAGCGAGCTGGCACGGAACCCGTACCCCAAACCGACACAGGTGGGCGGGTAGAGAATACCAAGGCGATCGGGAGAACTGTGGTTAAGGAACTCGGCAAAATACCTCCGTAACTTCGGGAGAAGGAGGGCCTCAATAGGATGACGAACTTCGCGTTCCGAGTCTGAAGGGGCCGCAGAGAATAGGGGAAAGCGACTGTTTACTAAAAACACAGGAGCGTGCGAAGTCGTAAGACGATGTATACGCTCTGACGCCTGCCCGGTGCCGGAAGGTTACGGGGAAGGGTTAGCCCTCGGGCGAAGCTCTGAACCTAAGCCCCGGTAAACGGCGGCCGTAACTATAACGGTCCTAAGGTAACCTCATCCCTTTGACGTGCAAAGGGGGCTGCCCCTTATACCGGTGACGGTATGAGTGCAGTCGGCTATATGCTGGAAAACCCGGTGTATCCTCCACTACTCGTCGTTCAGAGAATGGTGTTACAGCTCATCTGTAGCGTCGCAATATGGACGACAGTGACAATGTGAGAGGTGCGGAAAACCAGCAGGAAAGACTCTGGATCCAAGGATGGATTGCCGGTTTCGTGGATGGGGAAGGCTGTTTCAGCTGCCCCCTGTTCCGAAACGCGAAGTCTCGGCTCGGTTGGCAGCTGCAACCAGCGTTCAACGTGGTGCAGGGTCAGTCGAGTCGGGATGTGCTCGAAGAGCTTGTCCGCTTCTTCGGTTGCGGCAAGGTGTACGTGAATCGTCGCCACGACAACCACAGAGAAGATCTGTGTCAGTTCTACGTGGGACGGCTCGCCGATTTGCGGAATGTGATCATCCCGTACTTCGAATCGAATCCCTTGCGAACAACGAAGCGTCAGAACTTTGAGAAATTCGCAGAGATTGTTCGTCTCATGGAGGAGCGGAAGCACCTCACGATTGCGGGAATGGCAGACATTGCTGCGATCATCGAGACGATGAACCATCGCAAGCCATCTGAGTTCTTGAGAATCCTCAGAGACCATACGCCGACCATCTCGCCAGCTGGCTGACGAGATGAAGAGATGGTCCGTTCCCTACGGCGACGTAGGGAGGCCGGCAGAAATGACCGGCCCGCTATCTGTCGAATTCTGGACAAGATAGTGGTAACAGAAAAAGCGAAATTCCTTGTCGGGTAAGTTCCGACCTGCACGAATGGCGTAACGACTTTCCTACTGTCTCAACCACAGACCCGGCGAAATTGAAGTACGAGTAAAGATGCTCGTTAGCTGCATCAGGACGGAAAGACCCCGTGGACCTTTACTACAGCTTGCTGTTGAGTTTTAGTACATATTGTGTAGGATAGGTGGGAGACTTTGAAGCATTGGCGCCAGCCAGTGTGGAGTCAACCTTGAAATACCACCCTTTATGTGCCGGAACCCTAACCTCGGTCCGTGATCCGGATCAGGGACAGCGTCAGGTGGGTAGTTTGACTGGGGCGGTCGCCTCCTAAAACGTAACGGAGGCGCCCAAAGGTTCCCTCAGGCTGGTTGGCAATCAGCCGTCGAGTGCAATGGCACAAGGGAGCTTGACTGCGAGACCTACAAGTCGAGCAGGTGCGAAAGCAGGGCATAGTGATCCAGCGGTTGCTTGTGGAAGCGCCGTTGCTCAACGGATAAAAGGTACCCCGGGGATAACAGGCTCATCTTCCCCAAGAGTCCATATCGACGGGAAGGTTTGGCACCTCGATGTCGGCTCGTCGCATCCTGGGGCTGAAGCCGGTCCCAAGGGTTGGGCTGTTCGCCCATTAAAGCGGTACGCGAGCTGGGTTTAGAACGTCGTGAGACAGTTCGGTCCCTATCCGATGCAGCCGTAGGAGATTTGAGGAAGGCTATCCCTAGTACGAGAGGACCGGGATGGACGAAGCTCTCGTGTGTCAGTTGTCCTGCCAAGGGCACTGCTGATTTGCGACCTTCGGGTGGGATAAGCGCTGAAAGCATCTAAGCGCGAAGCTCGTTCCAAGATGAGATCTCCCACAGGGTTAACCTGGTAAGGCCCGTGGCCAGACGACCACGTTGATAGGCCGGAAGTGTACGTGCGGTAACGCATTCAGCTGACCGGTACTAATCGGCCGAGGGCTTGGGAACTTGCTCGTGCTCGCTATGGAACGCTCAAGGTGACCGATCTCGGTCGCGTCGGGCCGGTGGTCGACCGCTCGGGTCGTCCTGCCGGCTCGAGGGCGCACAGTTTCCGGTGGCCATGGCGGCGGAGAGACACCCGTTCCCATTCCGAACACGGCAGTTAAGCCCGCCAGCGCCGATGGTACTTGGGGGGTAGCCCCCTGGGAGAGTAGGACGCCGCCGGGATCTCTCATGACAACGCCCCCGCCTCGCGGGGGCGTTGTCGCGGTACCGGAGGGAACCCCACCGGGGCTCCGGTTGGCAGGGTCCCTCACCGTTCTGGAACACGAGGGACCCGGAGGCGTCGCAGGTAGAGTTGGCGGATGACAGCTCGCACCCCCCCTGGTTCGCCGCGCCCGCGTGGCGACGGACGCTCCCCCCGGGCGGCGGGTGGCTCACGTTCGGGGTCCGGAGGGTCGCGCACCGGCGGGTCGCGCACCGGCGGGTCGCGCACCGGCGGACCGCGTCAACCCCGGGCCGACGACCACGGGGGACGGGGTGGGGTGGTCCGCAAGGACTGGGGGAGCGTGGCGCGCCGCGGGGCGAGCACGGTCAGGGACGGCGGGAAGGACCACCGGCCCGCCGTCCGCCCTCAGGAGGGGCGCCGCGGGAGTGCCGGCGCCGAAACGTTCGTCCCGGAGCGGTTCGTCCGGGTCGACGAGCGCGGTGCCCCGGGGCGTGGTGCGGCCCGCCCACCGAACCGCCGTCCCGTCCAACCTCCCGCCGAGCTCCCCGCCGACATCGCCAACGAGCTGGCGTCGGCCGCGGGTCCGGAGTGGGGCACCCTCCGGGAGCGGATGACCGAACGGATGGCGGCCGGGATCGGCGCCTGGGAACGAGAGCGGTACCGCGACGCGGCCCGGATCCTCCGGACGGTGGTCGACGCGATCCCGAAGGCCGCCTCGGCCCGTGAGCTGCTCGGACTGTGCCAGTACCACCAGGGCCAGTGGCGGGCGGCTCTTGCCAGCCTCGAGGCGTTCGCCGAACTGACCGGATCGGTCGACCAGCACCCGGTGCGGATGGACTGCCAGCGTGCCCTCGGCCGTCCGGCCCGGGTCGAGGCCCTCTACCTCGAGCTCCGCAAGGGCTCGCCCGATCCCGAGGTGCTCGCCGAGGGCCGCCTGGTGCTCGCCGGGACCCGGGCCGATCGCGGTGACCTCGAAGGTGCGGTGCGCCTGCTCGTCGACGCCGGCGCGGGCAGGCACGTCCGAAACCCGGCCGACCGGCACCTGCGCCAGTGGTACCTGCTCGCCGACCTGATGGAGCGGTCGGGGGACCTGTCGCGGGCCCGCGAGCTGTTCGGGAGGGTCAGGGCCGCCGACCCGGAGGCCTACGACGTGGTCGAGCGGCTCGAGTCGCTCGGGCCACCCGCAAAGGCCCGGCGGCGGCCGGGGCCACCCCGCGCCGGCCGTTAGGCTTTCGCCATGACTCTCGAACAACTGCTCGGCGACGAAGCAGACTCACTGCTCGGCCACACCGCCAAGGCATTCCCCGCCCACCTCCTGCTCGCACCCGGACCGGCGGTGGTCGAGGAGGTCTTCCGTGACTCGGACCGTTCGTCGACCGTGCTGCGCAACCTCGGAACCGTCTACGGCTGGGGGCGGCTCGCCGGCACCGGCTACCTCTCGATCCTCCCGGTCGACCAGGGCATCGAGCACTCCGCTGCGGCCAGCTTCTCCAAGGAACCGACCTACTTCGACCCGGCCCGTCTCTGCGACCTGGCCCTGGCCGCGGGCTGCAACGCCATCGCGACCACCCTCGGGGGCCTCGGGATCGTGTCGCGGCGCTTCGTGCACCGGATCCCGTTCATCGTCAAGCTCAACCACAACGACTTCCTCAACTACCCGAACACCTACGATCAGGTGTTCTTCGCGGGTGTCCGCCAGGCCGCCGACCTCGGCGCGGTCGGTGTCGGCGCCACGATCTACTTCGGCTCCGACGGTGCCGACCGCCAGATCGTGGAGGTCTCCCGCGCGTTCGCCGAGGCCCACCGGCTCGGACTGTTCACGGTCCTCTGGTGCTACCTCCGGAACCCGGCCTTCAAACAGGGGGATACCGACTACCACCTCTCTGCCGACCTCACCGGCCAGGCCAACCACCTCGGGGTGACCATCGAGGCGGACATCATCAAGCAGAAGCTGCCCGAGAACAACGGCGGGTACACCGCCCTCCAATTCGGGAAGACCGATCCGCTCGTCTACAGCGAGCTCACGACCGAGCACCCGATCGACCTCGCCCGGTGGCAGGTCGCCAACTGCTACGCCGGTCGGATCCCGCTCATCAACTCGGGCGGCGAGTCGAAAGGCGCCGATGACCTCGCCCAGGCGGTCCGCACCGCGGTGATCAACAAGCGGGCCGGCGGGTCGGGCCTCATCGTGGGGCGCAAGGCGTTCCAGCGCCCGACCGAGGAGGGTGCGGCACTCGTGCGGGCCGTCCAAGACGTCTACCTGGACTCCTCGATCACGATCGCCTGAGGGGCCGTCCGACCGTGCCGGCCGGGGCCGGCGGTAGACTGGGCCCACAGGACCGCGGCGGCCCGTTGCCGCCGACGTGCGGTGGGAGCCGAGTGGCTGCGGTCGCGCAGTGATGCGACAGACCCGGTAGAGCAGTGACGAAGAGGAGCATGGTGTCCGACACCACGATCGACCCGAAGTCCCCCCAGTTGATCGATCGTGTGGTGATTCGGTTCGCCGGTGACTCGGGCGACGGCATGCAGCTGGCCGGCGACCGGTTCACCACGTCGTCGGCGCTGCTGGGCAACGATCTGGCCACCTTCCCCGACTTCCCCGCCGAGATCCGTGCGCCGGCGGGGACCCTGGCCGGGGTCTCCGCATTCCAGGTCCACATCTCGGACCACCAGATCTCGACCCCCGGCGACTCGCCCAATGTGCTCGTCGCGATGAACCCGGCGGCGCTCAAGGCGAACCTCACCGGACTGCCCCAGGGCGCGACCATCATCGTCAACTCTGACGCCTTCGAAGAGCGCAATCTGAACAAGGCCGGGTACGACTCGAACCCCCTCGCCGACGGGTCGCTCGCGGCGTACACGGTCTACGAGGTGCCGATGACCTCGATCACCACCGAGGTCTCCAAGGACGCCGGGGTCAAGCCGCGCGACGCCGAACGCTCCAAGAACTTCTTCGCCCTCGGCCTGATCAGCTGGCTCTACACCCGCCCGATCGACCCGACCCTGGCCTGGATCGGTGAGCGCTACGCGGGCAGCCCGCTCGTGCTCGAAGCCAACCAGCGCGCCTTCAAGGCCGGCTACCACTTCGGGGAGACCGCCGAGCTGTTCGAGTCGTCCTACGAGGTGCGGCCGGCCGTCCTCGCCCCGGGTGAGTACACCAACGTCACCGGCAACACCGCGACCGCCTGGGGTCTCATCGCAGCCTCGCTGCGCAGTGGTCTCCCCCTCTTCCTCGGCACCTACCCGATCACCCCGGCCTCGGACATCCTCCACGAGCTCTCCAAGCACAAGCAGTTCGGGGTCCGGACCTTCCAGGCCGAGGACGAGATCTCGGGGGTCGGCGCGGCGCTCGGCGCCTCCTTCGGCGGCGGGCTCGGCGTCACCACAACCTCCGGACCCGGCCTCGACCTCAAGTCGGAGACGATCGGACTGGCCATCAGCCTCGAGCTGCCGCTGCTGATCATCGACATCCAACGCGGCGGACCCTCGACCGGGCTGCCGACCAAGACCGAGCAGGCCGACCTGCTCCACGCGATGTACGGCCGCCACGGCGAGGCGCCGCTGCCGATCGTCGCTGCGAAGACCCCGAGCCACTGCTTCGAGGCCACCCTCGAGGCCGTTCGCATCGCCGTCACCTACCGGACGCCGGTCATCCTGCTCTCGGACGGCTACCTGGCCAACGGGACCGAGCCCTGGAGGCTCCCCGACCTCGACGACCTCCCCGTCATCGACCCCGGGTTCGCCACCGAGCCCAACCACGTCGAAGACGACGGGACGGCCGTCTTCTGGCCCTACGTCCGTGACGAGCGCACGTTGGCCCGCCCCTGGGCTCCGCCGGGCGTGGTCGGGCTCGAGCACCGGATCGGCGGGCTCGAGAAGTCGGACGGCCAGGGCGCCGTCTCCTACGACGGGCACAACCACGAGCGGATGACCAGGCTGCGGGCGGCCAAGATCGCCGGGATCGCCGCCGACATCCCGCCGACCGAGGTCGACGATCAAGACGGCGCCGAGGTCCTGGTGATCGGGTGGGGGTCGACCTACGGCGCGATCGCCGCCGGCGTGCAGCGGGTGCGGGCCCGCGGCCACCGGGTCGCCCAGGCCCACCTGGTCAATCTCAACCCGTTCCCGTCCGATCTCGGTGCGGTGCTCCACCGGTACCGGCGGATCCTGGTGCCCGAGGTCAACCTCGGCCAGCTGGCCCGACTGCTCCGCGCCGAGTACCTGGTCGATGCGATCTCCTTCACCCAGCTCCAGGGGATCCCGTTCCGCGCGGCGGCCATGGAGGCCGCCATCCTCGAACAGATCGCCCACGCGGCCGAGCAGCCTGTCGGCGTCGGCGTCGGCGCCGCCTCAGCCATCCGGGAGGTGTCCGACCGATGACCGACCTCGCCGAACCGACCGACCTCGCAGACCCGGAGGCGGCCCCGCCGACGACCCGCAAGGACTGGTCCTCTGACCAGGAGGTGCGTTGGTGCCCGGGGTGCGGTGACTACTCGATCCTGGCGGCCGTGCAGATGCTGATGCCGGAGCTCGGGGTGCGCAGGGAGCGCACCGTCTTCCTCTCTGGCATCGGGTGCGCGGCCCGGTTCCCGTACTACATGAACACCTACGGGCTGCACTCGATCCACGGGCGGGCCCCGGCGATCGCCACCGGTCTCGCCACCACCCGGCCCGACCTCGACGTCTGGGTGGTCACCGGTGACGGCGACGCACTCTCGATCGGGGGCAACCACCTCATCCACGCCCTCCGGCGAAACGTCGACATCACCATCCTGCTGTTCAACAACCAGATCTACGGCTTGACCAAAGGCCAGTACTCACCGACCTCCGAGGTCGCCAAGGTCACCAAGTCGACGCCGTTCGGCTCGCTGGAGCAGCCGTTCAACCCGCTCAGCCTCGCGCTCGGTGCAGAGGCCGGCTTCGTGGCGCGCACCCACGACATGGACCGCAAGCACATGATGGAGACCTTCCGGCGGGCCCACGACCACAAGGGTGCCTCCTTCGTCGAGATCTACCAGAATTGCAACGTCTTCAACGACGGGGCGTTCGAACAGATCACCGCCAAGGACCACCGGGCCGACATGCTCATCTCCCTGGTGCACGGGGAGCCGATCCGCTTCGGCTCCGAGGGCCAGTTCGGTGTGGTCATGGACAAGGACGGTTCGCTCGCGGTGGCCGAGGTGGACTCGGTGGGGGCCGACGCCCTGCTCGTCCACGACGAGCACCGGGACAACCCCGGCCTGGCCTTCCAGCTCAGCAGGCTCTCCCGTGGACCATACGAGCCCACCCCGATCGGGGTCTTCCGGGACGTCGAGCGCGGCGACTACGGCCAGCAGATGGCCGACCAGATCGCCGAGGCGACCGCCCGTCGGGGTCCGGGTGACCTGGCGTCCCTGTTGCGGTCCGGGTCCTCCTGGACCGTCGAGTAGTCACACAGGGCGCGACCGGACCGCAGGGTGGGCACCTACGTCGCCATGCTCCGGAGCATCAACGTGGGTGGCCGCAACCGGGTGGCGATGGCCGACCTGCGCGCGCTGGTGACGTCCCTCGGGTTCGCTGACGTGGCGACCTACCTGCAGAGCGGCAACGTCGTCTGCTCCGGGCGGGGCGGTCCCCGCGCCGTGGCACGGACCATCGCCGGCGGCATCGAGGAGACCTTCGGGATGGCGGTGCCGGTCGTCGTCCGTACGGACCGCGAGCTGGCGGGGATCCTGGGGGCGAGCCCCCTCGCCCACCTCGAAGACGACCCGAAGAAGCTCCACGTGACCTTCCTCGACCGGGTCCCCGACGCCGACCGGGTGCACGCCCTCGAGTCCGAGGCGGCACGCTTCGCTCCCGAGCGAGTGGTGGTGGTCGGTCCTGACGCCTTCCTCCACTGCCCGGGAGGATACGGGGAGACGCCGCTCACCAACGCCTTCCTCGAGCGGCGGCTCGGGGTCACCGCCACCACCCGGAACTGGCGCACGGTCGAGGCACTGGCCGGGCTCGCCGGCGTGGCCGTGGGGGCGCCCGACGGCTAGGGGGTCGACCGGACCGGCCCGGTCAGGGGGCGACCGGGGGCACGGTGGTCGGGACGGGAGCTCCCGGCTGCCCCGGACCCTGGTAGGTGGCATAGTCGCCGTCCCCGGTGAGGAGCATGCAGAACCGTGGGGACGGGCACGAGAGCATCGTCCCGTCGCCCGTGTAGTCGGCGGGCGAGGGGACCACCTTGCGCGGCGTGGACCAGGAGCCGCCGGTCCACTGCAGGACGTCGCCCGACGCGTCGGCTGCCGTGCAGAAGGTCGCGCTCGGGCAGGCCAGCGCGTCGAGTCCACCGGCGGGGTCGATGACCTGCGGCGGCGACCATCCCGAGCCGGGGGTCCGCACCGAGACCGACGTGCCGTGGACGATGGCACAGAGCGAGGCGCTCGGGCAGGCCACGGCCGAGTCGCCGGAACCGGTTGCCGACGGGGGGCCCCAGGGGGAGCCCGCCTCGGCCCAGTTGGATCCGTCCCAGTCGAGCACCGCCGCGCCGATGACCGCGGTGCACGCCGAGTCTGCGGTGCAGGCGAGCCCGACCCGTCCTGACTGGTAGAGGCCGACCGCCGGTCCCGAGGACGCGCCGGCCGGGGTGCTGAAGGTCTGGGGCACGTCCCAGACGCCGTCGCGCAGGGTCGAGACGTGGCCGGTGTTGTCGACGAGCGCGCAGAACCTCTGGTCGGGGCAGTCGACCGCCGCCGACCGCGACCCGGCGTGACCGGGTCCCGGGTCTGCCGGGTCGGGCAGGGCGGCGGGAGCGGCGGCGAGCGGTGCGGGCGGGGACCAGGTGGTGCCGTCCCCGCTGCTGGTGTGGTCCGAGCCGTCGACGATCGCGCAGAAGGGGCCCTCGGTGCAGGAGATGGCCGGAAGCAGCGGCTCGGTCACCGCTCCGGAGGCCGGAGCCGGAAGGTACACCGACGGGGTCGACCAGGCGGCCCCGTCCCAGGACACCGTGACCCCGGCCCCGACCGTCCCGGTCGCATCCGCATTGTTGGCACCTCCGCCGACGGCCACGCAGAACACGTCGGAGATGCACGAGACCGAGGTGAACCCGCCGCCGGGCGGAAGGGTGGTCAGCGACTGCGACCACCCCGGGGCCTGCACCACCGGGGTCGGCGCGGTGGTCGGTGTGGCCGAGGGTCGGGTGGTCGTCGGCAGGGGAGCGGTGGTCGTGGTCGGGCGGATGTCTGCCGTCGCCGCCCGGGGTGGGCGCGCAGCGGTCGGGGCGGAGCAGGCAGTGGCGGTGAGGACCAGGCACGCACCGACGAGGAGCGACGGGAGACTACTGGGCCGCATCAAGCGGCCGGAAGACCATGCCGGTGCGAGGTTTGGGATGGAAGTAGGTGCTCTTCGGCGGCATCCGGCGGCCGGCGTGTGCCCACTCGGCGATCTGGGCGACCGTGACCGGACGGAGGAGGACCGCCGCCTGGGCTTCTTCCCGCTCCACCGCGTCGACCGCCTCACGCCAGCCGTGGGCGAAGGCGAGCTCGTGCTCGGGGAGCTCGGCGATCACCAGGGCGACCGTCGAGGAGTCGAGGTCCGCACCGGCCGCCTCAGCCGTTCCGTCCTTGGGGGAGAGCAGCCACGCCCCGGACGGCATGATCAGCGCCAGGGCGACCGACCGTCCGAGCGCCTCGGTGGTGCGCGGCTCGAAGTCACCCGCCCGCGTCACGTCGAACCACGACGAGAAGGCATCGGCGAGATCGAGGCCGTCGGGGAGGCCGGAGAGCAGACGGTGGATGGGCCCGACCTCGAGCTGGTCCTCGGCAAGCTCCACCACCAGCGTGAGCACCGCGCCCGCGCCGGGATCGGCCCGGTCACCGCCCCGCTCGGCGCGGTAGGTCCGTGCCGTCTCGTACCGGTGGTGGCCGTCGGCCACCACGACCGGGGCCGCGGCGACCGCCGCCCCGATCGCTGCGACGGCTGCGGGGTCGTCGATCACCCACAGTTCGTGGAGCACCCCGTCGTCGTCACGTGCGGTCGCGTCGGCCGGCCGGTCCTGGAGGACGTGGGAGGTGAGCCCCGGCTGCAGGGACAGTCCCCAGATGGGTGAGAGATTGGTCCGGGTGGCCCGCAGCAGCTCCAGGCGATCGCTCTTGGCCTTCGGGAGCGTCTGCTCGTGGGGGAGGATGGCGGCGGTCGACTCGTCGTCGAGCCCGAGGGCGCCGAGGACCCCGTTGGTGGCGTGCCCGGCGGGCTCGGTCATCCGATACGCGTAGAAGGCGCAGGTCGGGTCGCGCCGGAGGATGCCGTCGCCGGTCCAGAGCGCCAGCTGTGCGGCGGCCGCCTCGTAGCGGTCCTGCCCGGTCCGGCCGTCCGGCTCGGGGAGTTCGACCCGGATCGAATTGGCGCTGTGGCGCGCCGCCAGTCGTGCACGTTCCTCGGGTCCGACCACGTCGTAGGGCGGGGCCACCACGGTCGACGGGTCGACCCGTGCGGAGTCGTACCGGAGACCGGCGAAGGGCTCGAAGCGCGGCATGCAGCACTCACTAGCACATCGCCGTCCCGGGCACGGTTCCCCTCCCGCCGGAACCGGACGCCGGTCGGAGGGGCTCCCGCGGTGGGCGGTCAGGCGTCGGCGGCGATGAGTACGGCCAGGGCCTGGGCCCCGGGTGGGGTCAGGTGCACCCCGTCCGCGGTGAACCACTCCGGATGTCCGCCGGCCAGCGCGTTCCAGTCCGCCAGCCGTGCGATCCCCGGATAACGGGCGACCCCGTCGGCCAGGACGGCGTCGTCCGCCGCCGCCCACGCTCGCGGGACGTCGACGTTGACGAAGACCACCCGGCGCACACCGGCGGCGGCCTGCATCATCGCGTCGAAGTCGGACGCGGTGACCGTTCCATTGGTGCCGAGCTCGACCACCAGCACGTTGCCCAGCGAGCCGGCGGCCCGGTCGGCCCGGACGAGGTCGATGCCGGCGCCGAATTGTCGGCTCACCTGCCCGTCGACGGACACACCGGGGAGGTCGGCGGTGAGATAGGGCTCGATGTCCAGCATGATCGAGTCGCCGATCGCGGTGACCGGGCCCGGCGGCGGTGCGGTGGTGGTCGGGCTGGTCGGAGCCGTGGTCTCGGGCACCGGGGCGAGGAAGCCGGCGGCGAGCCCGGGGAGGGCGGGCAGCGGGACGGTCCCGCTGCCGCTGACCGCCGGCGACCCGCTCGCACGGGGGATGGGCGACCGCGGGGCAGCCGGGGAGGCGCGTTCGGCGAGGCCGAGCCCGGCGAGGGCGGCGAGCAGGAGCGGGACCGCCACCACGAGTGCCCGGTCGACCGGGTTGAGGCCTGCCATCGCCCCAGTCTCACCTGTGGCGGTCCGCTGCGGAGGGGCGCCCGCAACGGTCGGTGGCCCCGTCCCGCGACCGTGCTCGTAGACTTCGGAGGTGGACGGCGTCGAGGCGAGGCCCAGAGGAGCGTCCGTCGGGGCGCGACCCTCCCCGGGAACGGTCGGGGAGGACCGGGATCTCGGGCGGGTCCTCACCGTGCCCAATCTGATCACCCTGGTACGCCTGGCCTGCATCCCGCTCTACGTCTGGTTGCTCGAGGGGGCCGACCGCCCGCTGGCTGCGGCCCTGCTGCTCGGCGTCCTCGGGGCGACCGACTGGATCGACGGCTACGTGGCCCGCCGGTTCCACCAGGTCTCGACCCTGGGCAAGGTCCTCGATCCGGTCGCCGACCGGGTCCTGGTGGTCACCGCGGTGATCACGATCACCGTCCACGGAGCCGTGCCCGTGTGGTTCGGGGTGGCCACCCTCGCCCGCGAGGTGGTGGTGTCGGCCGCCGTCCTGCTGCTCGCGTGGCTGGGGGCGGCACGCATCGACGTGCTGTGGGTCGGGAAGGCGGGCACCTTCGCGCTGCTGTTCGCCTATCCGGCATTCCTGTTGAGCGACGGCCCGGCCACCTGGCAGAGCCTGGTCCACGTGGTCGCCTGGATCACCGGTCTGATCGGCCTGGTCCTGGCGTGGGTGGCCGCCTGCTCCTACGTCCCGGTGGCCCGCGCCGCGCTGGCCGACGGGCGACGGTCCGGCCGGACCGGGACGATCCGATGAAGGCGGTGATCATGGCCGGCGGCGAGGGGACCCGTCTGCGGCCGCTGACCTCCAACCAGCCGAAGCCGATGCTCCCGATGGCCAACATCCCGATGATGGAGCACGTGGTCAACCTGCTCCGTCAGCACGGCTTCGAGGACATCGTGGTCACGGTCGCCTTCATGGCCAACGCCATCCGCACCTACTTCGGCGACGGCTCGGAGTTCGGGGTCCGGATGGTCTACGCCACCGAGTCGACACCGCTCGGGACCGCCGGATCGGTGCGCAACGCCGTGGACGAGCTCGACGAGCGGTTCCTGGTCATCTCGGGGGACGTGCTCACCGACATCGACCTGAGTACGGTGCTCGATTTCCACGACCGGCACGGTGGCCTGGCCACCCTCGCCCTCAAGGCCGTCGACAACCCGCTCGAGTTCGGGATCGTCATCACCCGGGAGGACGGCTCGATCGAGCGGTTCCTCGAGAAGCCGACCTGGGGGCAGGTCTTCAGCGACACCATCAACACCGGGATCTACGTGCTCGAGCCGGAGATCTTCGACTTCATCCCCGAGGACGAGGTGGTCGACTTCTCCGGTGAGACCTTCCCGGCCGCGCTGGAGGCCGGCAAGGGGACTGTTCGGCTACGTTGCCGAGGGCTACTGGGAGGACGTCGGGACGCTCGAGGCCTACCTCAAGTCCCATCAGGACATCCTGGACCGGAAGGTCCAGGTCGACATCGACGGGTTCCCGCTCCGTCCGGGGATCTGGGTGGGCAAGGGTGCCGAGATCGATCCCAGCGTGGAGCTCCACGGCCCGGCGGTGATCGGCGACAACTGCGTGATCGGGCCCGGAGCGCGGCTCGGCCAGTACTGCACCCTCGGCCGCAACGTCCGCGTCGGGGACAACGCGGTGATCGAACGCTCGGTGGTCCACGACAACACCTACCTGGGATCGGGTGTCCGGATCGAGGGGAGCGTGCTCGGCCGCGGCTCCGACCTCCGGCAGGGGGTGCGCTGCGAGGAGGGTGTCGTGCTCGGGGACGAGTGCTTCGTCGGCGCCCACGCCGAGATCAGTGCCGGCGTCAAGGTCTACCCGTTCAAGACGGTCGAGGCGGGGGCCATCGTCAACTCGTCGATCGTCTGGGAGTCGCGCGGTGCCCGATCGCTCTTCGGGCGGGACGGGGTGCGGGGCCTGGCCAACGTCGACATCAGCCCGGAGCTCGCGGTGCGGCTCTCGATGGCCTGGGCCTCCACCCTGGAGAAGGGGGCAACCGTCACCAGTTCACGCGACACCAGCCGGGTCGGTCGGGTGCTCAAGCGGGCGATCATGGTCGGCTGCAACGCGGCCGGGGTCAACGTCGACGACCTCGAGGCGGCCACCGTGCCGGTGACCCGGTTCCAGGTCACCTCGTCGACCAGCACGGCCGGGGTCACCGTCCGACTCGCACCCGACGATCCCCAGTCGGTGGTCATCCGCTTCTTCGACGCGGAGGGGATCGACGTCGACGAGACGACCCAGCGCAAGATCGAGCGTCTCTACCACCGGGAGGACTTCCGCCGGGTCCTGGCCCGCGAGATCGGCGATCTCGGGTTTCCACCCCGGACCCTCGAGCACTACACGGCCGCCCTCATCGACTCGGTCGACCTGTCCGCGGCGAGGTCGGCCGACCTCAAGCTGGTCCTCGACTACTCGTACGGGACGGCCAGCTTCGTCATGCCCAACCTCCTGGCCAAGCTCGAGGCCGAGGTGCTGGTGGTCAACCCGTATGCGAACACGGCCAACGTGCTGAGCTTCGACCGGCCGGCGGCTGCGGCCCGGGTGGCGGAGCTGGTCCGGGCCTCGGGCGCCCACCTCGGTGCGGTGATCGACCCGGGCGGTGAGTTCGTCGACGTGGTCGACGACCGTGGCCACACGCTCAGCCACGACGAGTTCCTCCTGGTGCTGCTGACCCTGGTCACCGGGGCGAACCCCAGAGCCCGGGTGGCACTGCCGGTGGCGGCCAGCGGCGCGGCGGAGGAGATCTGCAGGAAGTCGGGTGCAGAGATCCTCTGGACCAAGCTCTCCGCGTCCCACCTGATGGAGGTCGCCCGCTCGGAGAAGGTCACCCTGGCCGCCAGCCAGTCGGGCGGGTTCATCTTCCCGGCCTTCCTCCCGGCCTTCGACGGGGCCGCCACGCTGGTCAACCTGCTGGCCCTGCTGACCTCGACCGGGAGGCGCCTCTCGGACATGGTGGCCGAGCTCCCGCCGGTCCGGATCGCCCACCAGGCGGTCCACACTCCGTGGGACCAGAAGGGGATGCTGATGCGGACCCTGGTCGAACGATCGCAGGGGAAGGACCTGGTCCTGGTGGACGGGGTCAAGGTGATCGAGGACGACGGCTGGGCGCTGGTCCTCCCCGACCCGGAGGAGCCCCTCACCCACGTGTGGGCCGAGGCCCAGAGCGCGTCGCGTGCCGAGGCGCGGGTCCAGGAGTACGCGACCCGGATCGAACAGCTGCTGCGCTGATCCGGCGCCGGGATCGGCGCCTCCCCCGGAGGGTCGGGTATGGTCCGCAATTGTGAACGTGCCCGACGATCTCCGCTATTCGAGCGACCACGAGTGGGCGCGCGCCGACGGAGACCGCATCAGGGTGGGGATCACCGACTACGCGCAGGACGCGCTCGGTGACGTGGTCTTCGTCGACCTGCCGGACACGGGCGCCTCGGTCGAGGCGGGCGGGCTCATCGGCGAGGTCGAGTCGACCAAGTCGGTGTCCGAGATCTACGCTCCGGTCGGCGGCACGGTGGTGGCGGTCAACGCCACCCTGTCCGACGCTCCCGAGCGGCTCAATGCCGACCCGTACGGCGACGGGTGGATCTGCGAGATCGCGGCGTCCGACCCGGAGTCGGTGGCCGCGCTGCTCGACGCCGCCGCCTACCGGCAACTGACCGAAGGGTGACCGCGCTCCCCGGTCTCGGTCTCGGGATCGCCCCGATGGGAGCGGCTACCGTGGTTGGGTGTTCTGTCACAGCTGTGGCCACAGAAACCCGACCGGGGTCAACTTCTGCTCCTCGTGCGGTGCCTCCATGCTGGCCGCGGTTCCCGACACGTCGGTGTCCGTCGTCCCGGTGGAGGAGATCGGCGAGGCCACCGATCTCGGTGCCCAATTCGGGGCCCTCGAGCTGCCGCGCGGGGTGGGGCTGCTGGTCGTGGCTCGGGGTTCCGACGAAGGCGCCCGGTTCGTGCTGGAGCGGGACGTGACCACCGCCGGGCGCCACCCCGACAGCGACATCTTCCTCGACGACATCACCGTCTCGCGGCGGCACGCGGAGTTCGTGACCAGCGGGCCGACCACCGTGGTGCGCGACGTCGGCTCGCTCAACGGGACCTACGTGAACCGTGAGCGGATCGACGAGGCGACCTTGAACAGTGGTGACGAGGTGCAGATCGGCAAGTTCAAGCTCGTCTTCCTCAAGGCGGCCGGTGAGTGATGGGCGGACGTCGGTGAGCACACGGTCCTACCTCTCGATCGGAGACGTGCTCACGCTGCTCCGCCAGGAGTTCCCCGACGTGACCATCTCCAAGATCCGGTTCCTCGAGAGCCAGGGCCTGGTCAACCCGGAGCGGACCCCGTCCGGCTACCGCAAGTTCTACGAGCACGACGTCGAGCGCCTGCGGTGGGTGCTGCGCCAGCAGCGCGAGCACTTCCTGCCGCTCAAGGTGATCAAGGACCGACTCGAGGACGACCCGGCCGGCGCGGCCGAGACGGCCACGGCGACGGTGCCCGACGACACCGGGGCCGCCGTCCCGTCCGCCGCCGAACCGGTGCTGGTCGGTCAGCGGAGCAGTCGCGCGGAGAACGGCCGGGTCCGGCGCGCAACCTGCGGCCGACACCGTCGGGGAGGGATCGACACTGCCGGGGATCGAGCGGGCGCAGGAGACGCGCGCGCCCCACGAGAGCGCCGCCTCGACCGCCCCGACCGCGTCGGGGCGCGCGCCGCAGAAGGCAGTGAGCTCGGCGCCGGGGCCGGCCACCGCGGCCACGCCGGACGAACCGGCGGTCGCTCCCGGCCCACCCGCCGGGGCGTCCCCGGTACGCGGTCGCGGATCCGCGACGCGGGCCGCGAGCACCGCCGGTGCGACCACCCGTTCGGACAACGGCACGGTGCTCCGCCGCGGGCGGGACGCGCTGGCCGCCGCCGGACACACCGTCGCAGCGGTCGGGGCGACCGCCGTCCACTCGGCGACACCGACCTCGCCACGGTCGTCGGCGACAGGACCCACCTCCGCCTCGGCAGGATCGGATGAGCCCGGTGCCCCCGCTCCAGCTCCGACCCCCGCCAAGGCCACCCCGGCCGGCCCGGCCGCCGCCCGGGGTGACGGATCGGCGCCGGTGGACCCCGGGGGCGCCAGCCTCTCCCAGGAGGAGCTGTCCGCGTCGAGCGGGCTCGATGCCACCGCCATCCGCGAGCTGCAGGAGTTCGGGCTGCTCCGGGCCACCATGGTGGCCGGGATGGAGCACTTCGACGAGGAGTCCCTGACGGTGGCCAGGGTGGCGGCCCGCTTCGCCGAGTTCGGCGTCGAACCCCGTCACCTGCGCCTCTACAAGAACGCTGCCGACCGCGAGGCGGGGTTCGTCGAGCAGTTGGTGGTGCCGCTCGTGCGCCAGCGCAATCCCGACGCCCGGGCGCGGGCCGTCGAGACCGCGGAGGAGGTCACCCGCCTCGGCCAGCAGCTCCGCAGCTCGCTCCTCCGGACGGCGCTGCAGGACCTGCTCAACGGCTGAGCGGGCCGGGTCCGCCTCCCGGCGCCGCCCTGAACGCCCCGTCACCGGGCCGCCACTGAACGCGTTCCGGTCCTGCCGCGAGTAAGTTTGGTCCATGGTCGAGGTGCGGCTGCGAGCGGTGCGGGTGGACCTGCAGTCGAACACGCCGGTCCTCCTCTTCCAGGAGTCGGAGGGGCTCGGGCGGACGCTGCCGATCTTCATCGGCGCCCCGGAGGCCACCGCCATCGCGTTCGCGCTCCAGGGGATGGACACCCCCCGTCCGATGACCCACGACCTCATCCGCGACCTGCTCGACGCACTCGGCGCCGACGTGCTGCGGGTGGTGGTGACCGAGCTCAAGTCGGCCACCTACTACGCGGAGATCGTGCTGCACCACAGCGACCGGCAGATCCCGGTGTCGTCGCGACCCTCGGACGCGGTGGCGGTCGCCGTGCGCACCGGTGCCCCCCTCTTCGTGGCCGACGACCTCATGGACAGCGAGGGCATCATGCTCGCGGTGGACGAGGAGGAGGACGGCGACGAGGAGGAGACCGAGGAGAGCGCCAACCCCGACGAGCTGGTGGGGGAGTTCCGGACGTTCCTCGATTCCATCCGCCCCGAGGACTTCTCGCCCTGAGCGCCCTCGCCCGGACGGCGGACGGGCGGGGATCGTGAACCGGCCGCGGAGGCGCCTCGCCCGGCGGTCCGCCCGTGCCGTGACACGGAGCGCGCTACCGATCGCGTTGGCGGCCGTGGGGGCCGCCGCGCTGGGCGGATGTTCGTCGGGCGGCACGACCGCTCCCTCGACCTCGACCTCGTCGACGACAGCCCGGGCCCCCGGCACCACCGGGGCGACCGGCACGACCCGGCCGTCGGGCGCATCGACCACGTCCTCCAGCGCGCCGGGCCCGCCCCGTTGCCCGACCGCACAGCTCGCAGGATCGATCGGGGCGAGCAGCGGTGCCGCCGGGACCATCGAGACTCCGGTCGTGCTCCGTAACACCTCGACCGTGACCTGCGTGCTCGGCGGCTACCCGGGGCTCCAGCTGCTCGGCACCGGGGGGACCGCCCTCCCGACCAGCGTCGTCCGCAAGGGGTCCTACTCCTTCACCGCCCAGCGGCCGACCACGGTGAGCCTCGCCCCCGGGCAGGCGACCTCCTTCGAGATCGGCTATTCCGACGTCCCGGTCGGCGGCGAGACCTCCTGCCCGACCTCCAGCGCGCTCGAGGTGACCCCTCCCGGTGCCTACGACCACCTGACGCTGCCCGCGACGCTGGCGCCCTGTGCGCACGGGACGCTGGTGGTCTCCCCGGTCCTCCCGGGCTCGACTCCCGGGGGATGAGGCGACCCCGACGCCGGGTGCGGGAAGCGGTGGGACCGCTAACCCGGGCGGACCAGCATCCGGCCGCGCACTCGTCCGTCGAGGATCGCCTCGAGCGCCGGGGCGAGGTCGTCGAGATCCACCTCCCCGGCCGCCATCGCGTCGACACGCTCCGGTGGGAAGGACGCCGCCATCTCCTCCCAGACCGCGCGCCGTTCTGCGATCGGCGTCCTGACGGTGTCGACACCGAGCAGGGAAATGTTGCGGACGATGAAGGGGGTGACCGACGTCTCGACGGTGCTCCCGCCGGTGAGCCCGCTGGCCGCCACCGCGGCGCCGTAGCGCATCGACCGGAGCACCGCGGCGAGGGTCGGGCCCCCGACGCAGTCGATCGCGCCGGCCCAGCGCTCCGGCCCGAGGGTTCGCCCGGACGGTGCGAGGAGGTCGTCGCGCCCGATGACGCCGACGGCCCCCAGGGCGGTGAGGTACTCGTGCTCCTCGGTCCGGCCCGTGCTCGCGATCACCTCGTGTCCGCGGGCGGCGCAGAGCGCCACCGCCATCCCTCCGACCCCGCCCGAGGCGCCGGTGACCAGGACCGGTCCCTCGCCGGCCACCAGCCCGTGGTGCTCGAGCCGGTGCAGGGAGAGGGCGGCGGTGAACCCGGCAGTCCCGAGGATCGCCGCCCGCCGCGGGGTGAGGCCCTCTGGCAGCGGCACCACCCATCCGGCCGGCACCCGGGCGTAGGCGGCGAACCCGCCGTGCCGGGCGACCCCGAGCTCGTACCCGTGGACGACGACCCACCGGCCCGGCGTGAGGTCCGGGTCGGCCGAGTCGACCACCGTCCCGACCAGGTCGACGCCGGGGACCAGAGGGGAGGTCCGGGCCACGCGGTTGCCCGGGCGGGTGACCATCGCGTCCTTGTAGTTGACCGCCGACCACGCCACCCGCACCAGGACCTCGCCGTCGGGAAGGTCGGCCCGGCCGAGGGTCGTGACCCGGGCGTCGATCGAGTCTCCGGCAGCGGTGACCAGGAAGGCGGGGAACGTCTCAGATGTCCGGGTGGCGGCGGCCATGGCGGGTACCGTACTGAATGGCCATGAGCGGCGAGCGTGCGATCGGGGCGGTCGCGGGCGACGGCCTCCCTCCGGCCGCGGGATGGTGGCCCTCCCGCTGGGCCGCCTCGGAGGTTGGGGCAGGCAGGATCTCGCGGAGCGGGCTCCAAGCCGACGCGGCGTCGCTGTACTGGTCGGAGAGCCGACCGGAGGAGGGCGGGCGCCAGGTGGTGGTGGGACTGGCGCCGGGCTTCCCGCCGCGGGTGGTCTCGCCGCCGGGGGTCAGTGTCCGGAGCCGTGTCCACGAGTACGGAGGGGGAGCGGCGACGGTGGTCGGCGGTGTCCTCTTCTACGTCGACGAGGTCGACCAGTCCTGGCACAGGCACGCGGTGGACGGCCCCGTCTCCCCGGTCCGGCTCGGGGCGGACCCCGCGGTGCGCTCGGTCCGCTACGCGGACGCCCGTCTCGCGCCCGGTGACCGCTGGCTGGTCACGGTCGAGGAGCGGGTCGGGGACGACCGGACCGCCCATCGCATCGTTGCCCTGCCGACCGTCGGCGGGGGACCGGCGGTGCCGTTGGTTGTCGAGGGTGACTTCGTCGCGGCGCCGCGCCCGTCGCCCGACGGCAGATGGCTCGCCTGGATGGGCTGGGACCACCCCTGGATGCCCTGGGACAGCTCGTCGGTGTGGGTGGCGCGGTTGGTCGCCGACGAGTCCTCGATCCGTCTGGGTTCCCGCCACCGGGTGGCCGGGGGGGACGGGGTCGCGGTCGGCCAGCCCCGCTGGTGCCGCGACGGCAGCCTGCTCTTCGTGGACGACCGGAGCGGCTGGTGGCTGCCCTACCGCCTGGCGCCGTCCTCCTTTGCCGGCGAGACCGCGGACGGGGCACCCCGCGAGGCTGCTCCGGGACCCCCACTGGTCGATCTCGAGGCCGAATTCCACGCGGCGGACTGGGCACTCGGCCAGGTGACGCTGGCCGAACGGGCGGACGGGTCACTCGCCGCCCGTATGCGGCGAGCGGGGCGCGACCACCTGGTGCTCCTCGACCCGGGGCCCGCCGGTCCGGATCGCGGCGGCTGGACCGTGTCGGTGGTCGAACAGCCCTGTGTGACCCTCACCGCGGTGACCTGCCACCCGGACGGCACCATCGTGGTGGTCGGGTCCACCCCCACCGAGGCCCAGGTGGTGCTCGGGATCGACCCGGGCGGGCGGCGACGCGCCCGTCGCCTCTCCGATGCCCCGCGCACCACGGTCCGGGCCGCGGAGGTCTCGGTGGCCCGCCCGTTCTCCGCCCCGTCGGACGGTCGCACCGTGCCGGGGCAGCTCTTCGCACCGGTCAGCCCGGCGATCGACCCGGCCGGCGTGGCCGCGCCGCCGCTCGTGGTCTTCTGCCACGGAGGGCCGACCGGCGCGGCCGAGGCCGGCTACGACCCGGTCGTCCAGTTCTTCACCAGCCGCGGGATCGCGGTTGCGGCCGTCGACTACCGCGGCAGCACCGGGTATGGACGCGCCTACCGGGACGCCCTGCGCGGCCGGTGGGGGGAGGCCGACGTCGACGACTGCGTCGCGTTCGCCGTCGCCCTGGCCGCGGAGGGACTGGTGGACGGGACCCGGATGGCCATCCGCGGGACGAGCGCCGGGGGACTGACCGCGCTGGGCGCCCTCGTCCGGTCCCGTTGCTTCGCGGGCGCGGTGGCCTGGTACGGCGTCACCGATCTCGAGGCCCTCGCCGCAGACACCCACGACTTCGAGTCGCGCTACCTCGACGGTCTGGTGGGTCCGTTGCCCGAGGCGGCACCGACCTACCGGGCCCGGTCACCCCTCCACCACGCCGAACGCGTGGCCGGGAGGGTCCTGCTGCTGCAGGGGTCCGACGATCCGGTGGTGCCGGCCTCCCAGTCCGAGGGGTTCGCCCGCCGACTGGCCGACGTGGGGGTCGAGTGCGAGCTGACCGTCTTCGCGGGGGAGTCCCACGGCTTCCGCAGGGCGGAGACCATCGAGGCGGCCCTCGAGGCGGAGCTCGCCTTCTACCGGGCGCTGTTCTCGGTCGACCCCTCTGCCGATCCCGGCCCCCGCCCGCCCGCTTCCCGTGCACGGAGCGGGCGTGCCGGCTGAGGCCCGGGCTGCTCCCGCGCGCCGATGGTGGAGCCACCTGGTGGACCGGCTCCGGGCGCTGTCTCCCGTGGGTCGCGACGCGGTGCTCTACGGTGCCTCGGCTGCATTCGCCGCGGTGACCGGGTTCGCGGCGGGCATCCCCCTCTACCGGCAGTGGGGTCAGATGGCCCTGGTCCCCTACGCGGTGGCCGCGCTCCTCACCGGCGCGGTCGCGCGCTGGACCCGTCGGCCGGGCGGTACCGACGTCCGGCGCCGGCCGCGACGGCGCGGGGGAGCCGTCAAGCTGGCCCGCATCGTCGCCTTCGCCATCGTGCTCTTCGGAGCGACCGTGGTCCCGCTCGCACTCGAGGTGGTCTGGCGGTCCGAGGGGAACGCCGCCCTCCACGTGCAGCCCGAGGTGGTGGTGGTCGAGCGGGCCGGGGTGCGGGCAGCCCAGGGCAAGGACCCCTACCGCGTGATCGACCGGAACGGCCGCATCCTCATCCATCAGACCCAGGTTCCGGTCTACGAGCTCTACTACCCCTACCTTCCCGGGATGGTCGTGTTCGGCTTCTCCAGCGGGAGCAAGGTGGAGGCACGCCTCACCGATGCCCGCATCCAGTTCCTCATCGTCACCGTGCTGGTCAGCCTCTTCGCGCTGAGCCGCCTGCGCCCGTCGACCGATGCCCGGACTCGGGCGCTGCTCGCGCTCACCGTGCTCCCGACGGCCGCCCTCCCCCTCGCCACCGGCGGGGACGACATGCCGGTGGTGGCGCTCATGCTGCTCGGACTGGTCGGGCTCCAACGGCGCCGACCCCTGCTGGCCGGTCTCGCCCTCGGGGCGGCGTCCACCCTCAAGTTCACCGCGTGGCCCCTGGTGGTGTTCGCGCTCTGGGCGGTCTCCGACCGGTCGCGCCGCCCGGCAAAGGGGTGGTACCTGCTCGGCGTCCTCGCCCTGGTGGTCCCGGTCATCGTGCCGGTCGCCCTCAGCAACCCGTCTGCCTTCATCGACAACGTCGTCCGGTTCCCGCTCGGCCTCGCCGGCGTCTCGTCACCTGCGGCCAGCGCGCTGCCCGGCCACATCCTGGTATCGGTGTTCCCGGCGATCCGCCGGCCCTACGTGGTGCTCCTGGGGGTGGTCGGGCTGGTCGTGCTGGTCCGGCATCTCGTCCGGACGCCACCGAGGGACGCCGCGGCGGTCTCGGCGCTGACCGGATGGGTGATGCTGGCGGCCATCCTGCTCGCGCCGGCGACCAGGATCGGGTACCTGCTCTACCCGATCAACCTGCTCCTGTGGGCCTGGATGCTGCGGCGGGCGGAGGACCCGGCCGCCGCCGACCAGGTGCCACCCGCCGCCACCACGAGGGCTCAGCCGTTGTCGTCGGGGATCTGGAAGAGCTCGATCGAGAACGGGGTGATCCCCGCGGTGGTCGTCGGCGAGACCACCACCCCCGCCTCCCAGTAGTACCCGTCCCCGCTCGGGTGCTTGGCGAGCACCTCCTCGGTGCCCGCCCCCTTCTGCGGCGCCGCACCCACGTAGAGGAGCTGCCACCCGAGCCGGGGGAGGAGCGTCCGGTAGACGGCGACCACCTGGCTCGCGCCGAGCACGCTGGAGAGCGACACGGTCCGGTCGAATTGGCTCGCATGCTGGTCGGAATCGAGCGTCCCGGTGACCCGGCTCCCGGCCGGTACCCCGAGGTTCCCGAGGATGTCTGCGGGCGGCTCGCCCGCGCCGACGATGCCGTGCAGCGCGGCGGTCGCCGGGGAGAGCGACACGGTGCCGCCGTCGGGAAGGGTCACCTTCTGGACGGTGAACACCGGGGCGTTGCCCGACACGAGGGCCGAGGCGAAGATCCCGACGAGGACGATGCCCACCGCGATGGCGAGCACGACGAGGGCGGGTCCGCGTCCGGAGACCGGTTCGAAGGGCGACGTCGCCGGGTCCGGCTGGTCGGTGCCGGCCGGGTGGCTCCCCGGAGCGGGCGCAGCGGGCGCGGACCGACCCTCCGACGTGGTCACCATGATCTCCATGGTACCGGTGCCGACCGGCGGGCCCCCGTCGGCGAGGGCTGGATACACTCCCGTGCACCGGCGCGGCCGCACGGTGCCCGGGCCCGGGAGGAGCCAGCGTGTCCGTACAGCCCGAGCGGAGCACGGAGCAGGTGCCGCCGGCCCCTCGACCCTTCAGCCGGCGCGTCCTGCTCGGATCGGCTGCACTCGCGGCCGGCTCGGCGCTCGCCGCGTGCGGTGGCGCATCCACGCCGGCGGTGACGACGGCACCTGCTGCCCGGACCCGGACGGCCCGCGCGGTCGGCCTCCCCCCGCGCCCCACGTCGCGGTCGGCACCGACCTCCTCCCCGAGGTGGATCACATCGTGCTCGTGATGATGGAGAACCATTCGTTCGACAACCTGCTCGGCGTGCTGGGCCACGGCGACGGACTGCCGCGGGCCGCGGACGGGCGGCCGTCGGCGGCCAATCCGGACGGGCACGGGAACCTGGTCCGCTCGTTCCCCATGCCGACCCCCTGCCAGCAGGAGGGACGCCCCTCCCAGTCCTGGAACGCCTCCCACGTGCAGTTTTCGGGCGGGACCAACCGGGGGTTCGTCATCAGCGACTCGGGGCCGGTGTCGATGGGGTACTGGACCCCCACCGACCTGCCGTTCCTGAGCTCCCTCGCCCGCACCTACGCCCTCGCCGACCGCTGGTTCTGCTCGGTGCTGGCCCAGACCTACCCGAACCGGCGGTACCTGGTCTCGGGCACGTCGCTCGGTCTGGTCGACGACTCCCTCCCGCTGGAGCTCCCGCCCAACGGGACCATCTTCGAGGCGCTCAACCGCCACGGGATCAGCTGGAAGAACTACTACTCGAGCGTGCCGACGGCGGCCGTCTACCTGCCCCTCTACTCCGATCCGGCGATCCACAGCAGGCTCGCCCCGATCGCCGACTTCTACGCGGACTGCGCGGCGGGCACCCTGCCGTCGTTCTCGTTGGTCGATCCCGACTTCGGCACACAGAGCGAGGAGGATCCCCAGGACATCCAGTTCGGCGACGCATTCCTGGCCGAGGTGGTGGGCGCGGTCACCTCGGGTCCGGGGTGGGGGAAGTCGCTGCTGGTCTGGTGCTACGACGAGCACGGCGGCTACTACGACCACGTCCCACCGCCACCGGCGGTCGCCCCGGACGACGTGCCGCCCGCGTTGAGAGCGGGCAGTCTGCCGGGGGCCTTCGACCGGTACGGCTTCCGGGTTCCGGCCGGGCTGGTCAGCCCCTATGCCCGGCCCGGTCACGTCTCGTCGACCGTGTACGACCACACCTCGGTCCTCCGGCTGCTCGAGACCAAGTGGAACCTGCCTGCCCTCACCCGCCGCGACGCGGCGGCCAACGACCTCCTCGACATGGTCGACTTCGGGGCGGCACCCCGCCTGCTCCACCCACCGGCCCTTGCCCGGGCAGCCGACCCGGCGCTCCGTGCGTCGTGCGAGTCGAGCGGACCCGGGACGATCCCTCCCCCCGGCGCCGTGGTGCCCGCCTGACCACGGAGAGAGGCGATAACAGCACGATAAGTGAGAGGAATTAACGGGATGTTTACATTTGAGATGCGATCCCTCAGAATGCAGTCAGCGTCGACGGGGCCGGACCGACCGTCGTCAGGAGGGGGCGCTCTCGTCAGGGATGACGAGCAATTCCTGTGAATCCGGGGGGGTTCCAGGGGGGCAGTGGCCGGGTCTTGTGACCCGGCCACTGACATGTCCGGGGCCGCCTCAGCCCGGCTGGGCCCAGCCGAACGGATCCAGGGGTCCGTGACCCCGTCCGAGCTCCCACCCGGCGGCGCCGGCGAGCGCCCGTTGCACGAAGCGTCTGGCCTCGGTGACCGCCTGGGGGACCCCGGACCCGGAGGCGAGCCGGGCGGCGGCGGCCGCCGAGAGGGTGCACCCGGTGCCGTGGTTGTTGCGGGTCACGATGCGGGGCTCCTCCAGCACGGAGACCTCACGCCCGTCGAAGAGGACGTCGGACACCCGTCCGGTGCCCGGACCCGTGCCGGGGTCGTGCACACCGGGGAGATGGCCGCCCTTGACCAGCACCCACCGCGGTCCGAGCCGGTGGATCGCCCGCGCCAGCGAGACCATGCCGTCGAGGTCGGTCGCCCCGGGGGGTTCCCTCCCGGCGAGGATCGCCGCCTCCCAGAGGTTCGGCGTGACCAGCAGGGCGTGCGGGACCAGGAGGTCGCGGTAGGCGGCGATTCCCGCCGCGTCGAGCAGTGGGCGGCCGGTCGAGGCCACCATCACCGGGTCGACCACCAGCCGGGGCAGGTCCCCGGCGGCGGCCCTGCCGGCCACCAGTCCGACCGTCTCCGCCGACCCGAGCATCCCGGTCTTGACCGAGGCGACCGGCAGGTCCTCGAGCACGGCGGCGATCTGGGCGTCGACGGTCCGCAGCGGGACCGGATGGACCTCGACGACCGCGGCCGAGTTCTGCGCGGTCACCGCGGTGATGGCCGTCGCCGCGAAGACCCCGAGCGCGCTCATCGCCTTGAGGTCCGCCTGGATGCCTGCGCCCGCTCCCGAGTCGGACCCGCCGATGGTCAGGGCCACCGGCGGGGTGGTGGTCGGGCTCACCGTCCGATCATGCCCTCGAACGACGAGGAGGCCTCGGCGTGGAAGCGGCGTGAGATGCGGCCGGCCCCCCGTGCCGCCCGGCCGGCACGGACCGCGTCCCGTACCGCCGCGGCCATCAGCGCGGGTCGGGCGGCGCGGGTGATGGCAGACGCCACCAGGACCGCGTCGCAGCCGAGCTCCATGGCGACACAGGCGTCCGACGCGGTGCCGATGCCGGCGTCGAGCACGACCGGGACGCCGGCACCCGCCACGATGAGCTCGATGTTGTGCGGGTTGCGGATGCCCAGCCCCGAGCCGATCGGCGATCCGAGTGGCATCACCGCCGCGCACCCGACCTGTTCGAGCCGGCGGGCGACCACCGGGTCGTCCCCGCAGTACGGGAGCACGACGAACCCGTCGTCGACGAGCTGCTCGGCCGCGGCGACCAGTTCGACCGCGTCGGGAAGGAGGGTGCGGTCGTCACCGATCACCTCCAGCTTCACCCAGTCGGTGGCGAACGCCTCGCGGGCCAGCCGGGCGGTGAGGAGGGCGTCGGCCGCGGTGAAGCAGCCGGCGGTGTTGGGCAGGATCCGGATGCCGAGCCCGCCGATGAGCTCGACCAGGGAGTGACGGGCGGAGGGGTCCACCCGCCGGACGGCCACCGTGGCCAGCGCGGTGCCGGAGGCGACCAGTGCCTCGCTCAGGGACTCCGGGCTGGACATGCCCCCGGTTCCGAGGAACAAGCCGCGAGTCGAGGACGGTGCCTGCGATCACCAGGGGATCGTGGGTTTGGATGTCCATCGTTCGCCACCGTATCCCCGGCCCGGCGGCCACCCGCCCCGGCCCGGGCGCACCGGCGGGGTCAGCCCCCGGCCGCGGCGGTCACGATCTCCACGGCGTCGCCGGCCCGAACGGCAACCGCCTCCCAGGATCGCCGGTGGACCACCTCCCCGTTGACCGCGATCGCGATGCCCCGTGGCGAGGGGCAGTGGGCCGCCACCAGGTCGGCGATGGTCGTCCCTCCGTCCGTTTCGACCGCCTCCCCGTTGAGGGTGATCAGCGGGCTCACTGCGTCGGGTGGAGCACGACCGCGCCCGCCGCGGGATCGGTCGCGCCCACCTGCGGGTCGGCCGCGAGCGGACCGGGAGGCGAGGGGACCCCGGGCGGCGGGCGGAAGCGGTCGGGCCGGAAGGCCTCGAAGGTGCCCGGCGGCGTCGACCATCCGCCGGCCGGGTGCTCCGGCGGGGCGACGAGGAGGCGGGCGACCTCGTCCGCGGTGACCGGGGCGAGCAGGATGCCGTTGCGGTAGTGGCCGGTGGCCAGCAGCAGGCCTTCCACCGCGGTCGGCCCGACGATCGGGCCGTTGTCGGGCGATCCCGGGCCGAAGCCCGACGGCCGTCTCGACGAGCGTGTACTCGTCGAGGGCGGGCACCAGGTGCCTGGCGTCCTCCAGCAGGTCCGACGATGCCGCCGACCGGCAACGAGAGGTCGAACCCGCGCTCCTCGACCGTCGCGCCGACGACCACCGTCCCGTCGGCCCTCGGGACGAGGTAGCAGGCACGCCCGTGGACGAGACCGCGCAGCGTGCGACGGAGCCGCGGCGCATGGCCCGGCGACCCGCAGTCGCAACGTGGCACCCCGCACCGGACGCACCGGGGGACGCACCTCCTCGGGGAGCCCGCCGATGGTGCCGGAACGGCTGCCGGCCGCGACCACCAGGGCGTCGCAGGGGAGGCGTCCCCGCGAGGAGAGCTCGATCCCCGTCACCCGACCCGAGGTGAGGCCGACGGAGCGGACCTGCTCGGTGACGAAGGAGACCCCGGCCGACCGGCAGGCGGCGAGCAGCGCCTCGGCGGCCCGCCGGTTGTCGACCTGGTGGTCCTCGGGCAGGTCGGCGCCGCCGCTGACCCCCGGGCTCAACAGTGGCTCGGCCTCGCGGCAGGCGCCGCCGCCGAGGCGCTCGGCGGCCAGATCGAGCGAGTGGCGGAAGGCGAGCTCGCGGTCGACCGCGGCGCGGTCGGACGGGTCGGCCGCCACGAGCAGCGTCCCGCTCGCCAGGTACCCGACCTCCAGGCCCGACGCCGCCTCGAGGGCCGCGGCGAAGGCGGGCCAGGCCCGGGCCGCGGCGACGGTGAGCCGTGCCAGCTGCTCCTCGCCGAAGTGGGCCTCACCCACCGGGGCGAGCATCCCCGCGGCCGCCCAGGTCGAGCCGTGGCCGGGGGCCGGATCGACCACGGTGACCGCCGGGCCGTACGACGCGAGCACGCCAGGCGACCGAGAGGCCGATGATCCCGCCGCCCACCACCACGACCTCGGCAGGCGGACGGGTGGGCATCGGCCCATGCTACGGCCGGCCCCCGGCCGGACCGGTCCGCCTCCCACCCGGTGGGGCGTCGGGAGATCCACCCGGTTGCTTGCCAGGGCTGCCGTCTGCGCGTGTAAGATTCTCCGACCACGCATGGGCCAGCGTCGTCCCAGCGGTAGATCCACCTCCCGCGTTGGAGCGACCCGATGACGACCTCCCCAAGCTCTCACCCTGGCAGCGGCGACGTCGGCGCGCGGCCGCGGGGGGTGGGTCCGCAGCGAGGGGGGCTCTACGACCCCCGCTTCGAGCACGACGCGTGCGGGGTGGCGTTGGTCGCCGACCTGCAGGGCCGCCCGAGCCACCAGCTGGTGCAGCGGGCGGTCGCCGCGCTCGAGCACCTCGCCCATCGCGGGGCGACCGGGAGCGAGGAGGACAGCGGGGACGGTGCCGGCATCCTGCTCCAGGTGCCCGACGAGTTCTACCGGCAGGAGGTCGACTTCCCGCTGCCCGGACGCGGCGGTTACGCGACCGGTATCGCGTTCCTCTCCCGGGACGCGGGAGAGGCGGCGACCGCCCGCAGGCTGGTCGGCAAGCTCGCAGCGGAGGAGGGGCTCGACGTGCTCGGGTGGCGGGAGGTCCCGGTGGTCGAGGACATGCTCGGGTCGATCGCCGATGCGGCCCGCCCGTCGATGCACCAGCTCTTCGTGGCCCCGTCCGAGGGCACGCCGCTGAGCGCCGGCGACCCGGCGCTGGCGGTCGACCGGCTGACCTTCGTGCTGCGCAAGCGGGCCGAACGTGAGATCGACGGCTGCTACTTCGCGTCGCTCTCGGCGCGCACCGTGACCTACAAGGGCATGCTGACCTCCCATCAGCTGGCCGGGTTCTTCCCCGACCTGGCCGACCCGAGGCTCGTCAGCGGGCTGGCCCTGGTCCACTCGCGCTTCTCGACCAACACCTTCCCGTCCTGGCCGTTGGCCCACCCGTACCGCTACCTGGCCCACAACGGGGAGATCAACACGCTGGCCGGCAACCGCAACTGGATGCGGGCCCGCGAGGCCCTCTGCACGACCGACCTCATCCCCGGTCTGGAGCGGGCCTTCCCGGTGGTGACCCCGGGGGCCAGCGACTCGGCCTCGTTCGACGAGGTCCTCGAGCTCCTCCACCTGGGCGGCCGTCCGATCCAGCACGCGGTGCTGATGATGATCCCCGAGGCGTGGGAGAACCATCCGACGATGGACCCCGCCCGACGGGCGTTCTACCGTTTCCACGCCGCGCTCGATGGAGCCGTGGGACGGACCCGCAGCGGTGGCCTTCACCGATGGGACGGTCATCGGGGCCGTGCTCGACCGCAACGGACTCCGCCCGGCGCGCTACTGGGTCACCGACGACGGGTTGGTGGTGCTGGCGAGCGAGGTCGGGGTGCTCGACGTGCCGCCGGCGAGCGTGGTCCGCAAGGGACGTCTCCAGCCGGGACGGATGTTCCTGGTCGACACCGAGGCCGGACGGATCGTGGACGACGACGAGATCAAGCAGATCCTGGCCTCCGAGCACCCGTACGCGGACTGGCTCGAGGCCGGTGAGATCGAGCTCGACGATCTGCCGCCGCGCACCATGCTCACCCCCCAGCACGGTTCGGTGGTGGGGCGGCAGCGCCTGTTCGGCTACACCGACGAGGAGCTGCGTCTCATCGTCCAGCCGATGGCGCGCACCGGCGCGGAACCGCTCGGGTCGATGGGCAGCGACGCGGCCATCGCGGTCCTCTCCGAGCGGCCGCGGCTGCTCTTCGACTACTTCACCCAGCTCTTCGCCCAGGTCACCAACCCACCCCTCGACGCGATCCGCGAGGAGCTGGTCACGTCGCTGCAGTCCACCCTCGGTCCCGAGGCCAACCTGCTCGAGCCGACCCCGGACTCCTGCCGCCAGATCGTGCTGCCGATGCCGGTCATCGACAACGACGACCTGGCCAAGCTGCTCTACGTCAACGAGGACGGCAGCACCCCGGGGTACCGCGGCTTCGCCATCGACGGGCTGTTCGAGGTGTCCGGGGGAGGGGAGGCCCTCCGGGCCGCGATCGAGGACGTGCGGACCCGGGTCGGCGCGGCGATCGAGGAGGGGGCGGACGTGATCGTGCTCTCCGACCGCAACTCGACCGCGGAGCTCGCACCGATCCCGTCGCTGTTGCTGGTGAGCGCGGTCCACCACCACCTGGTCCGGGAGAAGACCCGCACCCAGGTCGGCCTGGTGGTCGAGTCGGGAGACGCCCGCGAGGTCCACCACATGGCCCTGCTCAAAGGGTTCGGCGCGGCGGCCATCAACCCCTACCTCGCCTTCGAGAGCATCGACGACATGATCGCCTCGGGGTTGCTGACCGGGGTGACCCCACGCCAGGCCCAGCGCAACTACATCAAGGCGGCCTCCAAGGGCATCCTCAAGGTGATGTCCAAGATGGGCATCTCGACGGTCGCCTCCTACACCGGGGCGCAGGTCTTCGAGGCGGTGGGCCTCGCCGCAGACGTGGTCGACGAGTACTTCACCGGCACCGTCTCGAGGATCGGCGGGGTGGGCCTCGAGGTCCTCGCCGAGGAGGTGGTCCGCCGCCACCGTCTCGCCCATCTCGACCGACCGACCGAGCTCGCCCACCGGGAGCGGGAGGTCGGGGGCGAGTACCAGTGGCGCCGCGAGGGCGAGATCCACCTGTTCAACCCCACGCACGGTCTTCAAGCTCCAGCACGCCACCCGGTCCAAGCGGTACGACGTCTTCAAGGAGTACACCCGGGCGGTCGACGACCAGTCGGCGGCCCTGGCCACCCTGCGCGGCCTGATGCGCCTGCGCACCGGGGTGCTCCCCCCGGTGCCCCTCGAGGAGGTCGAGCCGGCCGCCGCCATCCTGGCCCGCTTCTCGACCGGGGCGATGTCCTACGGGTCGATCTCGGCGGAGGCCCACGAGACCCTGGCCATCGCCATGAACCGCCTCGGGGGCAAGTCGAACACCGGCGAGGGCGGCGAGGACCCCGACCGCTTCACCCCGGACGAGGACGGGACCCTCCGTCGCAGCGCCATCAAGCAGGTCGCCTCGGGCCGCTTCGGGGTCACCTCGGAGTACCTGGTCAACGCCGACGACCTCCAGATCAAGATCGCCCAGGGGGCCAAGCCCGGGGAAGGGGGCCAGCTGCCGGGGTACAAGATCTACCCCTGGATCGCCAAGACCCGCTATCTCGACGCCGGGGGTGGGGCTCATCTCGCCGCCGCCCCACCACGACATCTACTCGATCGAGGACATCGCCCAGCTCATCCACGACCTCAAGTCGGCCAATCCGGCGGCCCGGGTGCACGTCAAGCTGGTGGCCGAGATCGGCGTCGGGACGGTGGCGGCGGGGGTGGCCAAGGCCCACTCCGACGTGGTCCTCATCTCCGGCCACGACGGGGGGACCGGGGCCACGCCGCTCACCTCGCAGAAGCACGCGGGGATCCCCTGGGAGCTGGGTCTGGCCGAGACCCAGCAGACCCTCATGGCCAACGACCTGCGCGACCGGATCGTCGTCCAGGTCGACGGCCAGATGAAGACCGGGCGTGACGTGGTGATCGGCGCGCTCCTCGGTGCCGAGGAATTCGGGTTCGCCACCGCCCCGCTGGTGGTGTCCGGCTGCATCATGATGCGGGTCTGCCATCTCGACACCTGCCCGGTCGGGATCGCCACCCAGAACCCGGCCCTGCGCGCCCGCTACACCGGCACCCCGGAGTTCGTGGAGACCTTCTTCGAGTACATCGCCGAGGAGGTCCGCGAGTACCTGGCGGCGCTCGGGTTCCGCACCGCTGGAGGAGGCCGTCGGCCGGGTCGACCTGCTCGACGCGGCCCCCGCGGTCGACCACTGGAAGGCATCCGGGCTCGACCTGGCCCCGATCCTGCTGGCCCCGGATGCCCCGGAGGGCGCGGTCCGCCACCGCATCCACGATCAGGACCACGGCCTCGAGCGGGCGCTCGACCACAGCTTCCTCGAGGTCTGCCGGCCGGCCATCGAAGACGGCACCCCGGTGACCGCCGACGTGGTGGTGACCAACGTGGACCGCACCGTGGGGACCCTGCTCGGCTACGAGATCACCAGGCGGCACGGGGGTGCCGGGCTGCCCGACGGGACCATCGACCTCACCTTCCGCGGATCGGCCGGGCAGAGCTTCGGCGCCTTCGTGCCGCACGGGGTCACCCTGCGGCTCTTCGGGGACGCGAACGACTATCTGGGCAAGGGGCTCTCCGGCGCCCGGATCGTGGTGCGCCCCCCGGAGGAGGCACCGTTCGCCGCCGAGGAGAACATCATCGCCGGCAACGTCATCCTCTACGGCGCCACCGGCGGGGAGGTGTTCCTCTCCGGGCCAGGTCGGCGAACGGTTCTGCGTGCGCAACTCCGGTGCGATCGCGGTGGTCGAGGGTGTGGGCGACCACGCCTGTGAGTACATGACCGGTGGTCGGGTGGTCGTCCTCGGCCCGACCGGGAGGAACTTCGGTGCGGGCATGTCCGGTGGCGTCGCCTACGTCTACGACCCGGCCGGGCGGCTGCCCGCCGTCTACAACCAGGAGCTGGTCGACCTGGAGCCGGTCGGCCGTGAGGACCGGATCTGGTTGCGGGACCGGATCATGCTCCACGCCGAGGAGACCGGGTCCGAGCTGGCCCGGACGGATCCTGGCCGACTGGACCTCGGCCGCCGAGCAGTTCGTGACCGTGATGCCCGGGACTACCGCCGGGTGCTGGAGGCGACCGAGCGGGCCGTCGCCGAAGGACGGTCGGTCGAGGAGGCGGTCATGGAGGCGGCCCATGGGTGACGCCTCCGGCTTCCTCAAGTTCACCCGCACGCTGCCCGCCCGGCGACCGATCCCGGTGCGGGTGCGCGACTGGAAGGAGGTCTACGAGCCCTTCTCGCCGGACGCCGTGGCCGAACAGGGGGCGCGCTGCATGGACTGCGGGATCCCCTTCTGCCACGAGGGCTGCCCGTTGGGCAACCTGATCCCCGAGTGGAACGACCTCGTCTACCGCCAGGACTGGGCGGATGCCGCCGAGCGGCTCCACGCCACCAACAACTTCCCGGAGTTCACCGGCCGGCTCTGCCCGGCCCCCTGCGAGGGAGCGTGCGTGCTCGGGATCAACGACGAACCGGTCACCATCGAGCGCATCGAGTACGAGATCGTGGAGCGGGCCTGGAGCGAGGGGTGGGTCGCACCCGGCACCGAGGGCCGCCGCGACCGGCAAGCGGGTGGCCGTGGTGGGGTCCGGTCCGGCCGGACTGGCCGCGGCCCAGCAGCTGGTGCGCGCCGGCCATGGGGTGGTGGTCTTCGAGCGCGCCGAGCGACCGGGCGGGCTGCTCCGCTACGGGATCCCCGAGTTCAAGATGGAGAAGGCCGTCCTCGACCGCCGCCTCGCCCAGCTGGAGGCGGAGGGTGTCGAGTTCCGCTGCGGGGTCTCGGTCGGGCGGCCTGCCCCCGAGGTGGCCGGCGCGGTCGCGCCCGGTGTCACGGTCGTCCACGGCCGCGCGCTGGTCGACGAGTACGACGCGGTGGTGCTGGCCGGCGGGGCCACCCTTCCCCGTGACCTGCCGGTTCCGGGACGCGACCTCGACGGCGTCCACCGGGCGATGGACTACCTCAAGCCGTCCAACATGGTGCGGGAGGGCCTGTTGCCCGCTGCCCCGGTCAGCGCCGAGGGTAGGAGGGTGGTGATCATCGGCGGCGGCGACACCGGCGCCGACTGCCTCGGCACGGTCCACCGGCAGGGCGCGCGCAGCGTGCACCAGCTCGAGATCATGCCCGAGCCACCCCACGAACGCACCGAGGACAACCCGTGGCCGACCTGGCCGCTCATCCTCCGGACCTCCGCCGCGCTCGAGGAGGGAGGGGAGCGGATCTTCTCGGTCACGACCGACGAGCTGCTCGGCGACGCCGCGGGCAGGGTCCGCGCGCTCCGCGGCCACGAGGTCGAGATGGTGATGGGCGACGACGGGCGGCCGGCGTTCGTCGCGGTCGAGGGGAGCGAATTCGAGCTGCCCTGCGAGCTGGTGCTGCTGGCGATGGGGTTCCTCGGCGCGGAGCCGGACGGGGTGGTCGCCGACCTCGGTCTCGAGCTCGACCCCCGGGGCTGTGTGGCCGCCGACTCGCGCTGGTCGACCAACGTGGAGGGGGTCTTCGTCTGCGGTGACATGACCCGCGGTCAGAGCCTCATCGTGTGGGCCATCGCCGAGGGCCGCTCGGCCGCCGCCGCGGTGGACCGCCACCTGATGGGCGAGACCGCGCTCCCTGCGCCGCTCGTCCCGGGTCAGCTCGCCCTGCGGTAGCGGAACCGACGCCGCCAGCGGACCCGCGGCGCCGCTCCGGTCTCAGGCGTCGCTCAGCATCGGACGGGGGCGATCGGTGCCGAAGGTGGTCACCCGGTTCCCCCCCTGGAGCTTGGCCGCGGAGCAGGCAAGGTCGGCCCGGGTGAGCACCTGGTCGCCGGCTCTGCCGAGGTGATCGAGGGCGATGCCGATGCTGGCTGTGACCGAGATCTCGCTCTCACCGACCCGGATCGGGTGCCGGAGCTCGGCGAGGACCCGTTCGGCCAGACCGAGCACCTCCCCGGCGTCGACGACGTCCTCGACCAGGATGCCGAACTCGTCACCCCCCAGCCTGGCGGCGGTGTCGGCACCCCGCAGGCAGCCGAGGAGCCGTTCCGCGGTGGCCCGGAGGACGAAGTCGCCGGCCGTCGTGCCCATCCGGTCGTTGACGCCGGCCATGTCGTCGACGTCGACCACCAGGACGGCCAGCCGTGCGTGGTTGCGCTCGAGCCGCGCCGATGCGTGCTGGAGCCGGTCGAGGAACAGCACCCGGTTTCCGAGTGCGGTGAGGGCGTCGTGCACGGACTGGTAGGTCATGCGTTCCTCGAGCCGCTTGCGCTCGGTCATGTCACGGAAGCTCCACACCCTGCCGACCGTGCGGTCCTCGAGCCACTGCGGCGTGGAGAAGCGCTCGAACACCCGTCCGTCGAGGAACTCCAGCGTGTCGAGGCTCTCGGCTTCGGGCCGGTTGTAGAGCTCCTCGATCTTGGCCACGAATGCGTCCGGGTCGACCAGCTGCTGGCGGACGAAGGCGATCGCCCGGGCGTCGTCCCGGCCGACCACGATCGAGTCGGGGAGGCGCCACATCTCCACGAAGGTGCGGTTGAAGCTCGCGAACCGGCCGTCGGAGTCGACCACCAGGATGCCGTCTGCGGTCGCGTCGAGCGTGGCGGTCAGCAGTGACTGCGCCTTGCGCAGCTCGAACTCGGCAAGCACGCGTGGGGCGGTGTCGTGACCGGTCACCACGTACCCGGCCACCGTGGGATCGTCGACCAGGTTGACCATGGAGAGCTCGTAGGGGACCGACCCGCGTCCTCCCTGGCGCAGGAGCGAGACCTGCGCGGTGACCGGAAACGCCGCGGTGGCCCCGTAGGCCGCCCGCTCGAGCGCCGCGGCGAGGACCGGCCGGTCCGCTTCGGCCACCAGCTCGGCCAACGGGCGTCCCTCGAGCAGCTCGGGATCGTGGCCGAGTCGCCGGGTCACCGCCGCCGAGACCGACGCGATCTCTCCCGCCGGGGAGACCAGCAAGGTGAGGCTCACCGAGTGCTGCACCATCGAACGGAGCTGTGCATCGTGATTGTGGGCCAGGTCGAAGCGGCGCCGGTCGGTGAGGTCTCGCAGGGTGAGGAGGAGCGCGTCGGTCTGCAGCCAGGGGACGGCCGTGCCGACGAGCTCCATCAGACGCCACCCCGAGGCCCCCCGGAGGCGGACCTCGATCGGGGAGCCGACCTCCTTGTCGTAGATGGTTCCCAGCGAACGGAACACCAGCTCCAGGTCCTCCGGGTGCACGCGGTCGAGTCCGGCCACCCCTTGCGTCTCGGCCAGGGTGCTTCCGAAGAATTGCTCGGCGGCGGTGTTCCCCCAGAGCACCCGGCCACCCCGGTCGCAGACGATCACGACATCGGGGAGGGCGCGCAGCATCCGGGCGAGGGTCAGCGCGTCTTCGGCCGCCAGGGCTGCAGGGATCTCGCTGCCAACTGTCGGCATGGAGGAATCATCGACCTGCCGGGCGGGCAGCTTGAGGGCGCCGACAGGCGTCCGGACCGTTCGGCCGACCGGCTCCGCCCGCGGGTCACCGTCCCGCCCCGGTGTCAGGCGGCGCGCAACCGAGGGTGCGGGCGCATCCGCCGAGGGGGTGGCATGATGCCCACCGTCAGGAACCAAGGGGCGCGAGGGCGCCCACCAACGTCCACCGGGTGGTGCGGTCGTCACGATGAGGAATCCCTTGCGGCGCGTGCAGGTCGGTCTTGCGGCGCTCGCCCTGGTCGTGGTGGCCGGGACCATCGGGTTCCTCGCCCTCGGGTTCACCCTGCTCGACGCCGTCTACGAGACCGTCTCGACCGTCTCGACCGTCGGGTACGGCTTCCCCCACCCGCTCTCGGCGGCCGGGAAGGTCTTCACCACCGTGCTCATCCTGGTCGGGGTGGGGACCGCGCTCTACACGTTCACGGTGACCCTCGAGCTGCTCATCGACGGCCACATGCGAGACCTGGTCAGGAGGCGCAGGATGCAGCGGGAGATCGATGCCATGGAGGGTCACGTCGTGATCTGCGGGTGGGGCCGGGTCGGCCGGGAGGTCGCCCGGTACCTCGACCGTGCCGGGCAGCGGATCGTCGTGGTGGACCGGGACGGGGAGCGGATCTCGAGCCTGGTCCATCCGACGGTGGCCGGCGACGTGACCGACGACGAGACGCTGCTCCGTGCCGGGATCGAGCGGGCGGGGACACTCATCGCGGCGCTCGACACCGACGCCGACAATCTGTTCGTCACGGTCGCCGCCCGCTCCTTCCAGCCGGCGATCCACGTGATCGCCCGGGCGCGGAGCGAGACCTCGGAGGTGAAGCTGCTGCGGGTGGGGGCCGACCGGGTGGTCAACCCGCAGCAGCTCGGCGGGGACCGGATGGCAGCGTTCGTGACCCAGCCCCACGTGGTGGACTTCCTCGACCTGGTCATGCACGACGGCTCCCTCGAATTCCGGCTCGAGGAGCTGAGCGTCGGGCTCGATTCCCCGTTGCACGGCATGACACTCCGATCGACCCGGGTCCACGAGCGGACCGGCGCCCTGGTGATCGCCATCCGCCGCGCCGACGGGACCTTCACGACCAATCCGTCACCGGAGACCGCGGTCGTCGCCGGCGACGTGCTGATCGGCGTGGGCACCTCCGCGCAGCTCGGGGCGCTCCAGGAATTTGCGTCACAGCCCTGATCGCCGGCCGGCCGGACCCCTCGCGTGGGAGCGCAGCCCTCTACCCGCCGCCCCGGCCACGGGGGCGCGCGATCCGATGGGGTAGCGTGGTGCATGGTGGCGCACCCAGGTGGGCGGTCGGGCGAACCGGCGCCGGGAGGCCGGAGCGGTGGGGACATCGTCGTCGTGGGCCGGACGACGGCGGAGGAGCTCGGGGGCAGGGTCGAGGTCGAGTGGACGCTGAGCGCGACGCCGGAGCTCGAGTGGGTCGAGATCTTCCAGTTCGCGGATGTCGCCGACCGGGACGGTCCCGAGGACTGGGTCATGGGTGCCGGTCCGGATGTGATCGGTGGGGTGGTGCGGTGGTTCGTCCCCGCCGGTTCGCTGGAGAGCGCCGAGGCCGAGGTGACCCATCGGGTCTCCGTGGCGAACGAGCGGGCCCGGCCTGCGGATCGTGCCGGTGATGAAGGGGGCTCGCCCTCGTCGGAGTGAGCCATCTGTACCGGTCGGGCGGCGGTGGGCGGGCCGGCGTCCTCATCGGTGCTCGGTGGAGCTCCTCGCGCTGGCTGTGCTGGGCATCCTGGCTGGCGCGGCCGGGTGCTCGCACTCCACCTCGTCCGGACCCCGGGTGGTGGTGGCGGGCGACTCGATCACCGCCCTCGCCCAGCCGGCCATCTCCTCTGCGCTCGAGCCGCGCTACTCGGTGGTCTATCTCTTCCGGATCGGTGCCCGTACCGATCAGGTCGTCCCCCTGATCCAGGCCGATCTGCGCCGGAACGGGACACCGTCGGCCCTCGTCGAGAACCTCGGGACCAACGACGCGCTGCAGACATCCGAGCCGCCGGACCAGCCGTCGTCGTGGAGCCAACTGCTTCCCACCCTGAAGCCGATCGGATGTGTGGTCCTCACGACCGTCAGCACCGTCGCGGATGTGCGCGGCTCGGGTGACCGAGCTGCCGGGATCGACGCGCAGATCGCAATGCTGGCCGCATCCGACCCGCGGAAGTACAAGGTCGTCGACTGGAACGGCCTGATCTCCAGCCTCTCGGCGCGGGAGCTCTCGACCTATCTGTCGCCCGACCTCATCCACGAGACAGCGACCGGAGCGAGGTGGATCGCGGCCGGGGACCGGGCCGCGCTCGCCACCTGTGGGACCACAGAAGAGCCTCGGCCACCCGCCCGCACCGGACCGTGACGCATCCGACCGTGACGCTTGGTCACACCGAGTGCCTGGATCGACCCCGCTCGACCCAGCCGAAGGGTCTCCGCTAGGGCTGATCGGTCAGGTGCTGAGCGAGAAACGCCAGTGACGGCGGCTCCTGCGACCGGAAGAACGGATCGGTGTGGCAGCCCTGCGGCACCTCGACGACCGCCCCCGGAGGCAGCGCCTGGATGAGGGCTTCGACACCGGGGTGGAACGGGTCTTGAGCACCGGATGCCACCCGGACCGGTTTGTCCGCCAGCGCCCGTGCATGGGTGACGGCGTCGTAGCTGCCGAACGCCCTCGCTGAGGCAAAGGCACCGGCATTGGCCGAATGGGCCTCCGAATAGCTCGTCCAGATGGCCGGACTGATGGCGGCCACTGCGGAGATGAGGTCCGGGTGGGTCTCGGCCAGCACGATCGCTCCATACCCCCCCATCGAGATTCCCATCGCGCCGATCTTCCGGGGCGGTCGTCCGAGACCCAGCCTCTGGCAGCGAGGGATGAGCTCGTCGACCACCATGCCCATCGGATCGTCGCCCGGGTGGGGATTCCAATAGCCACCGCCACCGTCGACGGTCACCATGGCCATGGGCGCCAGACCGTGGCCGTCCATCCGCAGTGCCACCGCCTGTGCCGGGGACATCCCCGACAGGGCATCGGTGTGGTTGCCACCGAAGCCGTGGAGCATCACGACCAGCGGAAGGTCGTCTCCGGCCCCGTGGCCCGGTGGGAAGGCGACGGTGTATCCCACGGTCCGGTTCCGAGCGCCAGAGGAGAAGGTGCCGGTGATCGAGTCACCGAGCGGCGAGAAGACGGGTGTCCCGCTCACCACCGAGCACGCTCCGTCGAGCTGGTCGAGCCATTGCTGGCCGGGTACGACGCCGTGGGACATCAGCTCGACCCCGGCCGCCCCGGCCAGGACGACCAATCCGGCCCCTCCGAGGCCCAATTTCAGGAATCGCCGCCGATTCCACGATGCGGGCTCACTCCCGACCGCTGCCGCCGTCTGCGCGTCATCCGTCTCGCGGTCCACCATCCGAGGATCATGGCCCGAATCCGACCCGGCGCCGCTGATGCCCTACGCCGGCCGGGTCGCGCCGACCAGGTCCGGCCACCCGGCCCCCTCGAGCCGCACCACCGCACCGGTGTGCGGGGCGTCGATCATCTCGCCCGCCCCCACGTAGAGTCCGACGTGGTCGACCCCGCGGGTGCTGCTCCCGAAGAAGAGCAGGTCCCCGGGCTCGACCGGCGTTCCGCCGGCGACCGCCGGCCCGGCGTCGAACTGGTCCTGGGCCACCCGGGGCAGTGCGATCCGAGCCTGTCCGAACGCGGCCTGGACCAACCCGGAACAGTCGAACCCGCCCGGACCGGTGCCCCCCCAGCGGTAGGGCGTCCCGAGCTGCGCGGCGGCGAACCCGAGAACCGCCGCGGTGGTTCCGGTCAGGGTCGGGTCCTCGGCGAAGGCGAGCGAGAGGACGAGGACGGTGGCCGCGTAGCGGGTCGAATGGTCGTAGTCGAGGACGGCTCCCCAGAGGCCCGCAGGTCCCCCCGCCGCACCGCCTCCGTCGACGCAGAGGAGGGAGGCCGCGGTGTACACGGCGTCCACCGGATCGTAGGGCGTCGGCGGGTCCGCACCGCCCGGACCGGTAGTCGCGTGGGCGGCGAAGGTGGCCGGCTCGAATTGGAACGGTCCTTCGGCCCCGGCGGGGTTGGCGCCGGAGGCGACACCCGGGGCGGTCGAGCGCCCGCTGTCGGACTCGACGGTGCCGATCGCGGCCAGGACCGACCAGGACAATCCGGGACAGGTCGCCGCCGCGGCCTGTTCCAGGGCGGTCCACCCGGCCGGAAGCGCGGGACCCGGGTCGATTGCGCTGGAGGCGGCCCCGGCGCGCCCGCCGCCCGGGTCACCACCCGTCGTCCCGCCGCCCGGTGCGGCAACGGCCGCGAGGACGGCGACGCCTACGACCAGCCCGACGATCACCAGGGCGATCACGCCCACCACCTTGCCCACGGGGACTCCTCGCCACGGGCTGCACGGGTGTGAGCTGTGGGCTCAGAGCGAGGGGCCCGCCGGACCGCCCGGGAGGAGGGGTCACGCCGTCACGTCCGGATCGGTCGGGTCCCCGACCGCTCCAGTCCACCAGACGGGACCACCGCGCACAATGCCCGGGTCCGCCGGGCGGGCTGCGGTCCCGCCGCTCGGTAAGCTCGGTCGCCCGGACACCCCGACAGGGACAGGGGAGGATCGACATGCTGAGCACCATGCAGGACGCCCCGTTGCTGATCAGCGGGATCCTCCGCCACGGCCGGCAGGTGTACCCCGACAGCCGGGTGGTGACCATCGTCGGACCGGAGGGCGAGTCGGTCGCCGCCTCGTTCGCGGAGGTGGCCGAACGGTCCGAACGGCTGGCCAGCGCGCTCGGGCGGCTCGGCGTGGGCGACTCCGACCGGGTGGGGACCTTCCTGTGGAACAACCAGGCGCATCTCGAGGCCTACCTTGCAGTCCCCTCGATGGGCGCGGTCCTCCACACCCTCAATCTGCGTCTCTTCCCCGACCAGCTCGCCTACGTGATCAACCACGCAGAGGACCGGGTCGTCATCGTGGACGCCTCCATCGCCGGACTGCTCGCCCGGGTCCGCGACAAGCTGACCACCGTCAAGCACATCGTGGTGGTCGGGGACGGGGACACCTCCTCGCTGGGGGAGACCCTCGCCTACGAGGACCTGCTGGCCGCCGAGGAGCCCGGCTACGACTGGCCCGTCTTCGACGAACGCCAGGCCGCCGCCATGTGCTACACGTCGGGCACCACCGGCAACCCGAAGGGCGTGGTCTACAGCCACCGGTCGACCATCCTCCACGCCATGGCCGTCTGCTCCGGGGCGGCACTGGCCCTCTCCGAGTACGACCGTGCCCTCTCGATCGTGCCGATGTTCCACGCCAACGCCTGGGGCACCCCGTACGCCGCGCTGCTCACCGGGGCGGACCTGATCATGCCCCAGCAGTTCCTCCAGGCAGCCCCGCTCACCGCGATCATCGCCACAGCACCGCCCGACCCTCTCCGCCGGGGTTCCGACCATCTGGAGCGACCTGCTCCGGTACTCCCAGACCCACGAGGTCGACCTCTCGTCGCTCCGCATGATCACCGCCGGTGGGGCGGCAGTCCCGCGACAGCTCATCGAGCGGTTCCGGGACGAGCTCGGCGTCGAACTGGTCCAGGGGTGGGGGATGACCGAGACCAGCCCGGTCTGTGCGCTCGCCTTCCCGCCGCGCGGGGCCGCACCGGAGGAGGAGATCGAATGGCGGTCGAAGACCGGCCGGGTGGTGGCCGGCGTGGAGGTCCGGGTGGTCGCCGAGGACGGCAGCATCCTGCCCAACGACGGGGAGTCGGTCGGCGAGTTCGAGGTGCGGGGTCCGTGGATCACCGGCTCCTACTACCTGGACCCCACCCCCGAGCGCTTCAACGACGGGTGGTTGCGCACCGGCGATCTCGGTTCGCTCGACCGGATCGGCTTCATGCAGATCAGCGATCGGACCAAGGACGTCATCAAGTCCGGCGGGGAATGGATCTCTTCGGTCGAGCTGGAGAACGAGGTCATGGCCCATCCGGAGGTGGTCGAGGCGGCGGTCATCGCCGTGCCCGACGAGCGGTGGAGCGAGCGGCCGATGGTGGCGGTGGTCCTGGAGGAGGGCTCGGCGGTGACCCCCCGTGAGTTGCGCGAATTCCTGACCGGTCGGGTCAGCCGCTGGTGGCTGCCGGATCGGTGGGCGATCGTCGACGAGGTCCCCAAGACCAGCGTCGGCAAGTTCGACAAGAAGGTGCTCCGGACCCGGTATGCCGAGGGCGGGCTCGAGATCGTGGAGGTCATCGAGGACAGGCTCGAGATCGTGGAGGTCACCGAGGACATCGAGATCGTCCCCGCTGGGTCAGAGGTCGCGCCGCCGGCCGGTGACTGACCGGACCGCCGACCAGCTCGCCGACCTGGCCGGGCGGCTGACCGCGATCGGAGAGGAGCTCGCCGACCGAGCCCTCGATCGGCTCCGCGAGGCGGGGGACTCGGCACGGGCCGGTGAGACCCCGGACCCCGCACTGGTCGCCGAGGAGCGGCGGCTCACCCGGGCACGCCGAGCGGTGGAGAAGGCGGTGATCCTGCTGGAGGGACCGGCGAGCCGTGTGCCCGGCGCGGACGACGATCCCTGAGGACCGGCGTCCCGGGCGCTCTACCGGTGGTCCCCGGCGGTGGGCTCGGCCAGCTCGGGCTCGACCAGGTCGTTGATCGCGTCGATGAGCTCGCGGAGGCGGCCGTAGTGGACCTTGTCGAACCTCAGGGCGAGCCTGGGCAGGTCGAGATGGTCGTCGTCGGCCCGCTCGGGCGGCAGCGGCCGTGTGGAGCGGATGACCCCGGTGGTCACGATGTCGGGGAACCGACGGTTGAGGTCGGCGAGCTGCCGCCGGTCCGGTGCGACGGCCATCCGGATGACCAACAGGTCGCCGACCCACCGGCAGGAGCGGTAGTTGCCGTAGAAGCCGAGCAGTGCCGCGGCGGCGGTGGCCACGTCGTCGGTGAGGGTGAAGAAGGCGCGGTCGTCGGCGGAGACCAGGCCGCGGGGTTCGACCTCGTCGTGGAGGAAGCGGTTCCAGCCCTGCCAGTAGGTGCCACCGGGGACGTCGAGCATGACCATCGGCGCCGGCTCGGCCTTCCCCGTCTGGAGGAGGGTGAGCAGCTCGAACCCCTCGTCGAGGGTGCCGAACCCACCGGGGAGGACGACGTACCCGTCCGACTCCTTGATGAGCATGAGCTTGCGGGTGAAGAAGTAGCGCATCTCGACCAGCTTGGGATCCTGTGCGATGAACAGGTTGGCTCCCTGCTCGTGCGGGAGCCGGATGTTGACGCCGATCGACTGCTCGCGACCGGCGCCCTCCATCCCGGCGGCCATGATCCCCGGCCCGGCGCCGGTGACCACCATCCAGCCGGCGCGGGACATGGCCGCGGCCAGGTCCCGCGCCTGCCAGTAGGCGGGATGCTCGGACTCGGTACGGGCAGACCCGAAGATGGTCACCTTCTTCCGGGCGCGGTACGGACGGAAGACCCGGAACGCCTCGGCCATCTCCGCCAGCGCCGAGTCGGCCACCTTGAGGTCGATGACCTCGGTGTGCTCGGCGAGCAACCCGACCACGGTCGCCATCATCGACCGGTAGAGGCGCCGCTCGGCTGGCGTCGCCGCCCCGGCGATCAGCGCCTCGATCGCAGGAGCCGGTGGATCCACCCCGGGGTCCACCCCGGGTCGTCGGCCGGCCATCTCAGCGGGCGGCGGCGAGGACCGCCCCGCGGCCGTCGGCGTCGCCGACCCGGCCGTAGAGCGTGGTGCGCTGGGCGAGGGTGCGGCCGAGCGGTGCGACCAGGGCGCGGAAACCGGCGGCGTCCATCATCTGGCCGTGCGCGGCCCCGGCGGCCCGGGAGATGTTCTCGTCCATCAGGGTTCCACCGAGGTCGTTGACCCCTGCACGGAGCAGCTGGCGGACCCCGGCCGCACCCATCTTCACCCAGCTCGCCTGGATGTTGTCGATGGCGCCGCGGTAGGCGATCCGTCCGATCGCGTGCATGAGCAGGGTCTCCCGGAAGGTCGGGCCGCGGCGCGCCCGTCGCTGGAGGTAGAGCGGGGTGGCCATGTGCACGAAGGGCAGGGGGACGAACTCGGTGAAGCCCCGCGTCTCGTACTGGAGCGCCCGGGTGCGCACGAGGTGCCGTGCCCAGGAGCGGGGGTGCTCGACGGACCCGAACATGATGGTGACGTTCGAGCGAAGGCCGACCCCGTGCGCCGTGCGGTGGGCCTCGAGCCACTCGTCGGTGGTGATCTTGTCGGGGCAGAGGACGGCCCGCACCTCGTCGTCGAGGATCTCCGCGGCGGTCCCGGGCAGCGTGCGGAGACCGGCGTCGCGGAGCAGGACGAGGTAGTCGGCGAGCGGCAGTCCCGACCGGCGCGCCCCTTCGGTCACCTCGAGCGCGGTGAAGCCGTGGATGTGGATGGTGGGTGAGGCCGCACGTACCGCGCCGAGCACCTCGAGGTAGTACTCACCGTCGAAGTCGGGGTGGATGCCGCCCTGCAGGCACACCTCGGTGGCCCCGCGCTCTTCGGCCTCGCGTACCCGGTCGGAGATCTCGCCGAGCTCGAGCAGGTACGGAGCGCCCCGCAGGTTCAGGGAGAGCGGGCCCTTGGAGAACGCGCAGAACCGGCACTTGAAGGTGCAGACGTTGGTGTAGTTGATGTTGCGGTTCACGACGAAGGTCACCTCGTCGCCGACGGTGTCGGCACGCAGCCGGTCGGCGACCGCGGCCACGGCACGCACCTCCGGCCCGCGGGCACCGAAGAGGGTCACGATCTCGTCCTCGTCCACCTCCTCACCGTCGAGCACCCCGGCGAGGATCGCGGCCACCGGCCCGCTCCCCGACGGTGCGGCGACCGGGGCGCGCGGCGGGCGCGGCCCGTCGACGGTCGTTCGGCGGGTCGCGAGCGGAGGATGCAGCAGCTCGGGAGGCGGGGTGTGGGCGCCGGACGCCCAGGCATGGTCCCGGGCGAGGCCTTCTGCGTCGGAGGCGTCGAGCACCGGGAAGCGGAGCGCGGGGTCCAGCCACCGTTCGGGGGCGAGGGCGAGCTCGGGGTAGAGGGTCAGTCGTGGCGCGAGGGTGTGACCGCTCGCCTCGGTGGCGGCGCGGAGGATCCCGACGGCCGGCCAGGCCCGCTCCGGGTTGACGTGGTCGGCGGTCACCGGTGACACGCCGCCCCAGTCGTCGATGCCGGACGCCACCAGCGGAGCGAGCTGGTCGGAGAGGTTGGGCGGGGCCTGCAGGTGGATGTCGGTCGGCAGCACCAGGCGGGCGACCGCGATGGTCCAGAGGAGCTCGTCGGTCGGGCAGGGGGCCGACCGGTGCATCGCGGTGCCGGGCTTGGGGAGGAAGTTCTGGACGATCACCTCCTGGACATGACCGTGCCGCAGGTGGCTGGCGGCGATCGCCTCCAGCGTGGCCAGGCGGTCGTCCCGCGACTCGCCGATGCCGACCAGCAGGCCGGTGGTGAAGGGGATCTGTTCCTCCCCGGCGGCGTCGAGGGTGGCCAGCCGGCGCGGCGGGCGTCTTGTCCGGTGCCGACCGGTGCGCGGCGAGGTCGGGGTTGACCGATTCGACCATCATCCCCTGGCTGGCCGACACCGCGCGGAACGCTCGCAGCTCGGCGGCCGAGAGGGCGCCAGCGTTGGCGTGCGGGAGGAGCCCGGTCTCCTCGAGCACCGCCCGGCATGCCGCGACCAGATAGTCGACCGTCGACCGGTAGCCGTGTTCGGCGAGCCAGGCGGCGGCGAGCGGGTACCGGGTCTCGGGTGCCTCGCCGAGGGTGAACAGGGCCTCGTGGCAGCCGGCGTCCCGTCCGGCCCGGGCGATGGCCAGCACCTCCTCGATGGGGAGGTAGGGGGCCCCGAGCCTCGCCGGCGGTTTGGCGAACGTGCAGTAGCCGCACTGGTCGCGGCACAGCATGGTCAGCGGGACGAACACCTTCGGGGAGAAGGTCATCCGGGTTCCGTACGCGGCGTCCCGCACTGCGGCGGCCCGCTCGCGGAGCTGCTCGATCGGCGCGGTGAGCAGGGTCTCCCGGTCGGGCGCGCCCGGAGGGAACGGCGGAGGGGAGCCGTGGTCGGCGGGCATCTGCGACACCTTACCGGAGGTCCCTGTCGGCCAACCCCGGCGCGATGTCGCCGATCACACCACCGAGGGCGGCCGCATCGACCAGCCACAGAACGTCCTCGGCGGCCACCCGCGCGGCGGGGAGGTCGGCTCCCCCGGTGATCCAGGCGAGCGCCTCGCGCTTCGACTCCCCCGAGACCGTGAAGACGACACGGCGGGCGCGGGCGATGCCGGCGAGCGTGAGGGTGATCCGGTCGTGGGGGTTGACCCCGTGGGGATCACGGTTGGCCGCGACCAGCCGGCCGGGTCCCGGGGCGACGAGGGCCGGTGAGTCGGGGAAGAGCGACGCGGTGTGCCCGTCCGGTCCGAGGCCGAGGTGGACCAGGTCCGGGCGGCCCGAGACCGAGAGCAGTCGTTGGTAGGCGTCGGCCGCCTCCTCCGCGTCCCCCGAGGTGTACATGGGATGGTCGGAGCGGACCGGACCCACGCCGGTGAGCAGCGCCTCCTCGACCATCCGGTGGTTGGAGTCGGAGTGGTCCGGTGGAACGCACCGTTCGTCGCCGTAGAAGAGGTCGACCGACGACCAGTCGCCTCCTCGGGCGGCCACGGCCCGGTAGCACTCGGCAGCGGTCTCCCCACCGGAGAGGTACAGCGAGCAGCCACGGGAGCCTGCGTCGGTGACCAGCCCACCGACCAGGTCGGCGAAGGCCTCGGGCACCGACTCGACCGTCCGCACGGTGCCGGTCATCGGACGCCGGCCGTCGCGGATCGGCTGGTCACTGGGGGAGCGGGGTCTGGCGTCCGCCGCTCAGCTCGAGGTCGACGACGGGATTGCGCCACTCGTCGCCGGAGCGCTCCACCAGGAGGTCGGCCATGTGCGGCCCCCAGGTTCCCGCCGGGTAGAGCTGGAGCGCACCTCCCGGCTGGGACCAGGCCTCGAGATAGGGGTCCACGATGCGCCAGGCCTGCTCGACCTCGTCGGATCGGATGAACAAGGTGGCGTCCCCGACGATGGCGTCGTGGATGAGCCGCTCGTAGCCGTCGGCCGCCTCCGCCCCGGCGAACGCCTCCGCATAGGAGAAGTCCATGGCCACCGAGCGGATGTGGAACTTCTCGCCCGGCACCTTGGCCCCGAACTCGAGGCTGATCCCCTCGTCCGGCTGGATGCGGAGGACGAGGGTGTTGGGCCGGAGGTCGCGGCTCGAGCGGTGGTCGAAGAGGAGGAAGGGCACCTGGCGGAAGGTGAGGGCCACCTCGGTCACCCGTGCCGGCAGCCGCTTGCCGGTGCGGACGAAGATCGGTACCCCGGCCCACCGCCAGTTCTCGACCCGCAGCCGCAGGGCCAGGTAGGTCTCGGTCTGGCTGTCCGGGGCGACGTCCTCCTCCTCCCGGTAGCCGATGACCGGCAGACCGTCGATGGTGCCGGCCGCGTACTGGCCCCGGACCGACTTGTCGACCGCCTCGTCCGGGGTGGGGATGTCGATGGCATGGAGCAGCTTGACCTTCTCGTCGCGGATCCGGTCGGCGTCGGTGCTGGTGGGCGATTCCATGAGGGTGAGCGCGAGCACCTGCATCACGTGGTTCTGGACGATGTCCCGCAGGGCGCCGGCCGTCTCGTAGAAGCCTCCGCGGTGCTCGACCCCGAGGCTCTCGGCGACGGTCACCTGGACCTGCTCGACGTAGCGCCGGTTCCAGATCGGTTCGAAGATGGCGTTGGCGAACCGGAGGGCCAGCACGTTCTGGACGGTCTCCTTCCCCATGTAGTGGTCGATCCGGTAGATCTGGCTCTCGTCGAACGCGGCGTGCATGGTGTTGTTGAGGGCGAGGGCGCTGTCGAGGTCGTGCCCGAAGGGCTTCTCGACCACCACCCGGGCGAAGGTGCCGTGATCGCCCGGCGCGGTGCAGCCGTGGGTGGCCAGGGCCCCGGCGACCAGACCGAAGACGCTCGGGATGGTGGCCAGGTAGTAGAGCCGGTTCCCGCCGGTGCCGTCCACGCGGTCGGCGTCGTGGAGGTGGGCGGCAAGCGCGGCGAAGGTGTCCGGGTGGTCGTACTCCCCGGCGATGTACCGGAACCGGTCGCGGAGCGCCTTCCACTTGGGGCCGCCGTCGGGGGTCGCCTCGGCGACGTGCGCCCGGAACTGGTCGTCGGTCCACTGGGTGCGGGCGACGCCGATGACCGTGAAGCCGTCGTCGAGGACGCCACGGTCGGCGAGCCGGGCGATGGCCGGAAGGATCTTTCGGGCGGTGAGGTCACCGGACGCCCCGAAGATGACCATGGCCACCGGGGGGACCTTGGAGAGCACCGGGGGGAGCGACCGTCGCGCGCCCGCGCTCCGGCGGGGATCGGCGCCGCCGTCGGGGGTGGCGTCCACCGCGGTCATCGGGGGGTCAGGGTCTCGCCGCCCTGGGTGCCCTCGGTGGTGGTGAAGGCATGGCCACCGAACTGGTTGCGCAAGGCGGACACCAGCCGGAGGCCGAAGGCGTCGGGGTCCTGGGAGGCGAAGCGGGCGAAGAGCGCCGACGAGATGACCGGCGCAGCGACACCTCGTTCGATGGCCTCCTCCACCGTCCAGCGCCCCTCCCCGGAGTCGGCCACCACCCCCTCGATGCGGTCGAAGCCCGACTCGGGCCGCAGGGCCCGCTCGGCCAGCTCGAGGAGCCAGCTGCGGACGACCGATCCGTACCGCCAGATCGAGGCGATCTCGTGGAGGTCCAGATCGAACTCGGGTGCCTTGGACAGGATCTCGAATCCCTCGGCGTACGCCTGCATGAGGCCGTACTCGATCCCGTTGTGGACCATTTTGACGAAGTGGCCGGCACCGGGCGGCCCGACGTGCGCGTAGCCCCCCTCCGGGGCGAGGGCGAGGAAGGCCGGTTCGCACACCGCGACCGCCTCCTCGGTCCCGCCCACCATCAGGCAGTAGCCCTCGGTGAGCCCCCAGATGCCGCCCGAGGTCCCGGCGTCGACCAGGGCGACGCCCTTGGCGGCGAGCGTCGCCACCAGCGGGGCGGTGTCCTTGTAGTCGGAGTTCCCCCCGTCGATCACCACGTCGCCGTCAGCGAAGAGGTCGGCCAGCGTGGTGATGGTGGAGTCGGTCGGCTTGCCGGCCGGCACCATCACCCAGGCAACCCGGGGTGGTGCGAGGGCGGCGGCCAGCTGCTCGAGGGTCGGGACCGGCTCGGCACCGAGGGCGGCTGCGCCGTTCCGTGCCTCGTCGGAGAGGTCGAAGGCCACCACCTGGTGCCCGTGCTCGACGAGCCGCTGGGTCATGTTGGCGCCCATCTTGCCGAGTCCGACCATCGCGAGCTTCATGTGCGCTCCTCCTGTTGGGTGGTGGGGGCCGGGCCGGGACGACCCCGCGGTCGACCCCCCGGGTCGGTGAGGACGGGTCAGCCCTTGGTCAGGGCCGCAGCCTTGTCCGAGAGGGACTGCATCAGATGGTCGAAGGAGGCTGCGAACGAGGCGACCCCCTCGACCTCGAGGGTCGCGGCGACCTCCTCCATGTCGATGCCCGCTGCCGACAGGTCGGCGATGAGGGCGGTGGCCTGGTCGATCCCGGTGTCCACGGTGCGGGCGACCGTCCCGTGGTCGAGGAAGTCTGCGATGGTCGCGTCGGGCATGGTGTTGACCGTGTCCGGGCCGATCAGGGTGTCCACGTAGGCGAGGTCGGGATAGGCCGGGTTCTTGGTCGAGGTGGAGGCCCACAGCGGGCGCTGGACGCGGGCGCCGCGTGCGGCGAGGGCCTCCCAGCGCGGACCGGAGAACCGCTGGGTGAAGAGCTGGTAGGCGAGGCGGGCCTGGGCCACCGCGGCCCGGCCGCGCAGTGCGAGCAGGCCGGCTCCGCCCCCGTCGCCGGCGATCCGCTCGATCCGCCGGTCGACCTCGGTGTCCACCCGGCTGACGAAGAACGAGGCCACGCTCGACACGGCGGAGAGGTCGTCGGCACCCGATGCGGCGAGTGCCTCGAGTCCCGAGAAATAGGCCTCGATCACCTCGGCGTAGCGGGTGATGCTGAAGATGAGGGTCACGTTGATGCTGCGACCCTCGGCGATCATCTGCCGGATGGCCGGCACGCACTCGACGGTGGCCGGGATCTTGACCAGCAGATTGGGCCGGGCGATGCGCAGGTGGAGGTCGCGCGCAGCGGTGATCGTCGCCCCGGTGTCGTGTGCCAGGGCCGGCGCCACCTCGACCGAGACGAACCCGTCGGCCCCACCGGCGACGTCGAAGACCGGGCGCAGGATGGCGAGTGCCCCGAGGATGTCGTCGATCACCAGGTCCCAGTAGGCGTCCTCCACCGGTGTGGTCGCGATGAGCGAGCGGAACTGCTCGTCGTAGGTGTCCTGACCGCTGATGGCCTTGGCCAGGATGGTCGGGTTGGAGGTGACCCCGCGGATGCCCTGGTCGACGAGGCCGGCGAGCGTGCCGTCCTCGAGCCAGTCGCGGCGGAGGTTGTCCAGCCAGGGGCTCTGGCCCTGCTTCCGGTAGAGATCGTGCAGTGTGGTCATCGGGATCCTCTCGATCGGCCGGGCCTCCCGGCCACGGCGGCCCTCAGCGCGGACGAGCGTTGCGCGACCAGGGCGGTGGCCCTCGCGGCGACGTGGTCGGCCGTGAATCCGAAGTGCTCCATGACCTGCCCGCCGGGGGCCGAGGCCCCGAAGTGGTCGATGCCCGATCGACTCGTCGGCGTAGCGTTCCCACCCGAAGGTCGTGGCCGCCTCGACCGACAGGCGAGGCACCCCGGCGGGGAGCACCTCCGCGCGGTACCCCTCGGACTGCGCGGCGAACAGGTCCCAGCACGGGAAGGAGACCACCCGGGCCCGGGTGCCGCGTTCCGCCAGGAGGTCAGCCGCCGCGACGCAGAGCTGGACCTCGCTGCCGGTCCCGATCAGCACGAGGTCGATCGGACCCTCCGCCGGGGTCGCGCAGCACGTAGGCGCCACAGGCGACACCGCGCCGGGCGAGCGACCCGGTCTCGGCCAGGATCGGGAGCTCCTGGCGGGAGAGGACGAGCGCGGTCGGCTGGTCGCCCGCGACGGCCAGGCGCCAGGCCTCGACGGTCTCGTTGGCGTCGGCCGGCCGGATGACCCGGAGGCCGGGCATGGCCCGGACGGCTGCCAGCTGCTCGACCGGCTGATGGGTCGGGCCGTCCTGACCCAGGCCGATCGAGTCGTGGGTCCAGGAGTAGACGACGTGGGCGCCGGAGAGCGCGGCGACCCGTACCGCGCCGCGCATGTAGTCGCTGAAGACGAAGAACGTGCCGCCGATCGGGAGGATCCCCCCGTGGACGGCCATGCCGGTCATCACCGCGCCCATCCCGTGCTCGCGGATGCCGTAGTGGACGAGGCTGCCGCCGGGCTCCTCGGACGACTGGGCTCTGGCGCCGGCCAACGCCATCCCGGTGTTGCCGGTCAGGTCGGCGCTGCCCGGGATCAGACCGGGGATGGACGCCGCCGTGGCGTCGAGGCAGGCCTTGATGGCCTTGCGTGTGGCCATCGGCCCGTCGTCGGGAGTGAAGGAGGGCAGCGCCTCGTCCCACCCGGGGAGACCGTGGCCCTCCTGGGCGGCCGTCCACCGGGCGGCTTCACCGTCCGAGGCGGTGATCCTCGCCGCCCGCGCCTCCCGCTCGGCACGGCCGCGCGGGATGCAGGACCGGTAGAGGTCGAGCACCTCGTCGGGGACCCAGAAGGTCTGGTCGACGGGGAGACCGAGCAGCTCCTTGGTGAGGCGGATCTCCTCCTCGCCGAACGGATCGCCGTGGGCCTTGGCGGTGTCGGTGAGATGCGGCGACGGGTAGCCGATGTGGCTGCGGAGGATGATCAGGGAGGGGCGGTCCTCGTGGGCCCGGGCCTGCAGCAGGGCCGCCTCGAGGGCGTCGAGGTCGTTGGCGACCTCGCCGACGTCCTCGACCGACCATCCGTAGGCGGCGAACCTACTCGGCCACGTCGTCGTTGTAGGAGAGCTCGGTCGGGCCGTCGATGGTGATGTGGTTGTCGTCGTACACGTAGACCAGCCGACCGAGGCCGAGGTGGCCGGCGAGCGAGGCGGCCTCGTGGGAGATGCCTTCCTCGAGGCAGCCGTCACCGGCCACCACATAGGTGTGGTGGTCGCAGAGCTCGGGCGAGAAGTTGGTGCGGAGCCACCGCTCGGCGATGCCCATGACCGACGCCGTTGGCCACGCCCTGACCGAGGGGTCCGGTGGTCAGCTCGATCCCGAGGGCGTGGTTGATCTCGGGGTGGCCGGGGGTGCGGCTGCCCGAGCTGGCGGAAGGCCCGGAGGTCGTCGAGGGTGAGCCCGTACCCGGTGAGGTGGAGCATCGAGTAGAGCAGGATCGAGGCGTGGCCGTTGGAGAGCACGAACCGGTCCCGGTCGGGCCAGCGCGGATCCGAGGGGTCGTGGTGGAGGACCCGGGTGAACAGCACGTGGGCGAGGGGGGCGAGGGCCATCGCGGTCCCGGGGTGACCCGAGTTGGCCGCCCGCGGCGCGTCCATGGCCAGTCCGCGGATGACGTTGACCCCGCGCTGCTCGAGCGCCTCGTCGGGAGGGGGGAGCAGGCGGGCCGGCGGGGGATGGCTCATTTCTGCAAACCCTACCGGCCGGGCGGCGCGCCGGTGTCGCCGGTCCGGCGTCCGCTGAGCGGTCGCGTCACCGGTCGCGGAGCAGAGCCATGGAGACGGCGAAGGTATGGACGAAATTGACGCCGCCGATCGGACCGAACTCGCCGGCGGTGAAGAACCCTCCGACGGGCACCGGCCCGAGCGACGCGCTCGACGGCTCCCGCATCGTGGTCGCCCACGTCGAACAGACGGGTCCCGCGGCCGCTGCACAGGAAGAGCAGCGCGGCCGTCGGCCGTGCGGTGGGCCAGGAGGTCGTCGAGCTCCTCCCCGGCGGTCCCGGCGTCGCGGAGGTGGAACTGGATGGTGCTCCCGAGGGGCACCCGGTCCTCGACCGCCACCGCCCCGGTCGACCGGTCGACCCCGACCACGTTGCGCACGAGGAAGTCACCGGGGCCGGGATGGGTCACGTGCTCGTCGACCAACCGTCCGATGAACAGCCCGTTGCCCTCGATGCCCGCCACGTCGGCGGGGCGCAGGGCGTCGGTGATCTGGTCGACCAGGCACTCCATCGCCGGCTTCCCGGCCACCTCGTAGACGATGTTCCGGTCGGAACGGGTCACGGTGAGCAGACGGCCGTAGGGGCGGGATCCCTGGGAGACCACGGCCTCGACCTCGATGCCGGAGCCGAGCAGGACCGCGGCCGCCCCCGAACCGAGGACCCGGGAGCCGAGCACCAGGCGGCTGCCTCCCGGACCGCGTGCACCCGACGCGTTGCCTCCGACGACCGGCAGTCCCGGCTGGCGCTCCTCGAGCCAGAGGAGGAATTCGGACATCGGGAAGGTGAAGGGGTCGGCCACGGCCAGCAGGGCCGACGGGGTGAAGTCGACCTGCTCCGGCCACCCGTCGAACTGCCAGGTGTCGTCGGCGAGCCTGGTCGCGCTCAGCTCGACCGGCAGGAGCGGGCCGACCCGGCCCGCCCACAGACTGATGGCCGGCATCTCCTCCACCTCGGTCCCGCTGCCGACCACCGACTCGGCTGCCGCGCCGAGGGTGGCCAGCGGATGGAGGACCGCTCCGATGGTGGCGGTGACGTCCTCGAGGGCCCCGGCGTGCGGGCGGGTGACCGTGACCACCACCAGATCCGGTCGGTCACCGATCGACTCGAGCACCGCCCCGACCACCTCGCCCACCGCCTGGGAGGTGACCGGATGCCGCGAGACCGAGCTCGGCGAACTCCACCAGGCTCAGGTCCCCGCCGAGGAGAAACGGATGTCGAGGGTACGGAGATAGGTGTGCAGGCCGGCGTCCTGGACGGGCACCAGGTAGGCGGGGTGGCCGGACTCGTTGTGATGGCTGTGCCAGAGGCCGGGAGGCGTCACGAAGGCGCCGGCGGTCTCCCAGTCGACGCGCACCGGGTCGACGATCGACCCGTCGGCACCGAGCTCGGTGCCGACCAGCGAGTAGCAGCCGGACCGGCACCCGGTGATCAGGTCGAGGGCCGCGCTCTGGTGGCGGTGCGGCCGCTGGGCCTGTCCGGCCGGCAGGACGCCGAGCATGGCCCAGAGGGTGTGGGTGGCGGTGAGGGTCTGGGGGGTGGCCGCGTTCCCGAGCAGGATGCTCACCCGGCTGCGCCGGCCGGCGTCGGGGTCGCGCTCGACCATTGCCAGGAGCTCTGCCGCACGCTGGCCGTCGTAGCGGGTCGGGGCGAATCGGGCCTCGCCGGGTGTGGCGCCGAGGTAGTGGAGGAGCGGCGCGTCGGTGACCCGGTACAGCAGAGCGCTGCCACCGGGATCGGCCCTGTGCTCGATCGTGCAGCCCGCCGGCAGCACGACGAAGTCACCGGCGGCCCAGGCGATGTCCCCCTCCTGCGGACCGGTACCGGGCACCGCGCGACTGGAACCCGCTCCGGCCGCTCCCCTCGAGGCAGTGGTAGAGCTCGCTCGTGCCCTCGCCGGTGGTGGTCAGGGCCGCCCCGGGTGCCGAGCACCACGAACGCCGCCAGCAGCGCGGGGCTGGAGGCCGGGTAGGGGACCTCGAGCTCGGCGGAGAGATCGAGCGGGACCAGACCGGTGCCGACGCTCCGGTGGATCTCGGCTGGGAACCGCCGCACCGGGACCGGTGGGATGATGCCGTCACCGACCGGGTCGGCGGCGGTCGAGTACTCGTGGAATCGGGCGTCCCCGGTCCAGTTCTCCGCGGCTCGCCGACCAGGAGGACCGGTCCGTGCGACCCGCGCGGATCGATGGCCATCCCACCAGTATCGACGAGACGGAGGAGGGAGGGGGGAGGGTAGCGTCGGACCGTGACTGACCAGCGCATCCAGGTACCGCCCAACTGCGAGCTCACCCTCGGGATGACCTGCATGGACAAGGCCGTCCCCGGGCGCACGGTGTGGCGGATGCGGGCCGACGAGCGGTTCGCCAACCCGGCGGGCATCCTGCAGGGGGGATTCGTCGGCGCGATGGCCGACTCGGCGATGGGCTCGGCCGCGGTCACCTTCGCCAGGGCCGCCGGACGCAAGGTGTTCGCCTCGAACGTCGAGATGAAGACGAGCTTCCTCGCAGAGGCGCGGGTCGGGAGCGTGCTCGACTGCACCGCAGTCATCGTCTCCGGCGGCTCACGGGTGGCCTTCGCCGAGGCCGAGGTGGTCGACGACGCAGGTCGGGTCGTCGCCCGCGCCAGTTCGACCTATCTGTTCTCGGCCCGCGAGTGAGGCGGTGGTCGCCGTCCGCTGGCTATAGTTGGGCCGTCCCGGCGCCCGGCCGGGCACCGGCGCAGCACCCGAGGAGAAACGTGGCGCCAGGTCGGAGCGGTAGCGGCAGGGGCCTCGGCCGCCTGCGGGTGACCGGCAGCGAGACGCTGCAGCTGGTCGTCGACTATGTCAAGCAGGAGACCCTCGACCCGGTCAAGGGTCTCGGCAGGTTCGTCGTGTTCGGCGTGGCCGGGTCGGTCGCCATGGCCATCGGGCTGGTGATCCTGTCCATCGGGTTCCTGCGGTTCCTCCAGGGGGAGACCGACGACACCTTCGCCGGCAACCTGTCGTGGGTTCCGTACCTCATCTGCGCGGTGGCGGTCGTCTCCGTCGCCGCGCTCGCCGTGTGGGCGATCGGGCGCGGGCAGCGCCCCGGTGACGCCGGCGCCGAGAAGGAGCGGGCATGACCGTCAGCCCCGAGGGGACGATCACCCGTGACCAGATCGAGGCCAAGTTCCGCGAGCTCACCGGTGGGGTGACCGAGGAGGTCGAGGAGGCCAAGTCGCAGGCCCTCACCGTCGGTCTGGCCGTCGTGGTGGTGGCGGTCGCGGTGGTCTTCCTCATCGGACGCCGGAGCGGCCGGCGGCGCTCGGCGGTCGTCGAGGTCCGCCGGATCTGATCCGTGGACTCGCTCCTCCACTACCTGCAGCTCAAGGCGTTCGGCCGGGGCCTGCGCGGCTACCACACCGCCTGGCTGGTGGTCGGTGCGGCCCTCTGGATGATCGGCCGCGCCCGCAACCGCCAGGACGTGATCTTCCGCACCAAGCTGAAGCCCGGCGACCGCCTGGTCATCGGTTCGAGCCTGCCCGGCTCTCCGCCGCCGCCCGGTTCCTGAGCCCGGTGCCTCCCGTCCAGGACCGGAGCCTGCTCCGGGCGGGCGAGCGGGTGCTGCTCGTGGACGCCAAGGAACGGCGTTACCTGCTCACGCTCCGGACCGGGGCCACCTTCCACACCCACGCCGGGATCGTCGCGCACGACGACCTGATCGGCCTCCCCGAGGGAGGGACCGTCCTCGGCAGCACCGGCCGCGCCTTCCTGGCGGTCCGACCGACCCTCTCCGACGTGGTGCTCAAGATGCCCCGTGGCGCCCAGGTGATCTATCCGAAGGACCTCGCCGCGATCCTGATGGAGTGCGACATCGCCCCCGGGATGCGCGTCCTCGAGGCCGGGGTGGGATCGGGCGCCCTCTCCATGGCCCTCCTCAGGGCGGGCGCCCAGGTCGTCGGGTACGACCTGCGGGAGGACTTCGCCGAGCGGGCCGCCGCCAACGTGCGTGCGATGGTCGGGGACGACCCGCCCTACCGGGTCGAGCTGCGCGACGTCTACGAGGGGATCGGGGAATGCGGGCTGGACCGGGTGGTGCTCGATCTCCCCGAGCCGTGGCGGGTGGTGCCGCACGCCGAGGTCGCCCTCCGCTCCGGGGGGATCCTCGGGGCCTACCTGCCGACCATCAACCAGACCGCCCAGCTGCGCGAGGCACTGCAGCGGAGCGCCTTCGGGATGGCGTCGACGCTCGAGGTGCTCCACCGGACCTGGCACATCGACGGGCGCTCGGTGCGGCCCGACCACCGCATGGTCGGCCATACCGGGTTCCTGACCATCGCCCGGCTGCTCGGTCCGGAGCCGGAGGACCGCCGCCCCCCGGGCGACGGGGAGTGAGTCAGGCCTGCTCGATGAAGATGCACTCGCCGGGGCACTCCTCGGAGGCCTCGACCACCGCGTCCTCGAGCTCGCCCGGAACGGCCGCCATGCCCCCCGACCCGCCCGGCTCGTTCTTCACGTCGGTGTCCTCCTTGACGTAGGCCAGGCCGTCGTCGAGCAGGGTGAAGACCGCAGGGGCGATCTCCTCGCAGAGGCCGTCCCCGGTGCAGAGATCTTGGTCGATCCAGACCTTCATCAGTCGTCTTTCTCCTCGGTGTCGCTCGGCTCGCCCTCGTGCACCCGGCCCGGCGGGCTCGCTCCGCTCGGGGACGGGGTGGGCCAGGAGGGCCGGGCCCCGGAGGAGGACTCCGGTCCCACTGCCCGGACAATGCTATCCGCAAGATGCCGACTCGTAACTGACGGTCCATCAGCTCCGGGTCCGGCGGGCACGCCGGCGCTGAGCGATCGGTCCGGGGGAGCGCGTGATGACGGGGTGCCCAGGTGTAGGGTCGCCCGCAGGGTAGCTCACGGGAAATGAGGTGATTGCGACGGGTGATCTCGACGATGCCGGGCGCGACCGGCGACCGGCGGGCAGCACAGGGGACGACGACCTCGAGACGCTCGAGGCACGCGCCCTCGCCGCGGAGGAAGAGGTCACCGTCCTGCGCCGGCGGCTGCAGGAGAGCCCCCGCCGCGTCCAGACGCTCGAGGAGAAGCTCCTCGAGACCAAGGGCCAGCTGGCCCAGGCCATCTCGCAGAACGAGAAGCTGACCTTCACCCTCCAGACGGCCAAGGAGCACGTCGCCAACCTGCGCGAGGAGGTCGAGAAGCTGACCCAGCCCCCGTCGGCCTACGGCACCTATCTCGGTGCCAACGAGGACGGCACGGTCGACGTGTTCTCCGGCGGGCGCAAGATGCGGGTGACCCTGCACCCCGACATCGAGCGCACCGACCTGGCCCGTGGCAACGAGGTGGTCCTCAACGAGTCGCTCAACGTCATCCTGGCCCGCGAGGGCGAGGGATCCGGCGAGGTGGTGGTCCTCAAGGAGCTGCTCGATGGCGGCACACGAGCCCTGGTCTTCGGCCGCGCCGACGAGGAACGGGTGGCGGAGCTCTCCGACGCGCTGCTCGGGGTCAAGCTGCGCTCGGGGGACACCATCCTCATGGAGTCGCGTACCGGGCTGCTGATCGAGAAGCTGGACCGGCCGGAGGTCGAGGAGCTGGTCCTCGAGGAGGTCCCCGACGTGACCTATGCGGACGTCGGCGGTCTGGACGAGCAGATCGAAGCGATCACCGACGCGGTCGAGCTGCCCTACCTGTACCGGGACCTCTACACCGAGCACAAGCTCCCCGCTCCGAAGGGGATCCTGCTCTACGGGCCGCCCGGCTGCGGCAAGACCCTCATCGCCAAGGCGGTGGCCAACTCCCTGGCGAAGAAGGTGGCCGAGGTCACCGGCAACACCAACGCCCGCAGCTACTTCCTCAACATCAAGGGCCCCGAGCTCCTCAACAAGTACGTCGGGGAGACCGAGCGGCAGATCCGCCTCGTGTTCCAGCGCGCCCGGGAGAAGTCGGAGGAGGGGGTGCCGGTGATCGTCTTCTTCGACGAGATGGACTCGCTCTTCCGGACCCGTGGCAGCGGGATCAGCTCGGACATGGAGTCGACCATCGTGCCGCAGCTGCTGGCCGAGATCGACGGCGTCGAGACCCTGAAGGACGTGATCGTGATCGGTGCCTCCAACCGGGAGGACCTGATCGACCCGGCCATCCTCCGCCCGGGTCGGCTCGACGTGAAGATCCGGATCGAACGGCCCAACGAGGCCGCCGCCGCCCAGATCTTCTCCCGCTACCTGACCCCCGACCTCCCCCTCGACGTCGAGGAGGTGCGCACCCTGGGCGGCGGGGACCCGGCCAAGGCGACCCAGGCGATGATCGAGTCGACCGTCACCGAGATGTACCGCAACGACGAGGAGAACCGCTTCCTCGAGGTCACCTACCAGAACGGGGACAAGGAGGTCCTCTACTACCGGGACTTCTCCTCGGGAGCGATGATCGAGAACATCGTCCGCCGGGCCAAGAAGCTGGCCATCAAGCGGACCATCGCGGAACAGGGCCGGGGCATCCGCACCGCTGACCTCATCGAGTCGATCCGCCAGGAGTACAAGGAGAACGAGGATCTGCCCAACACCACCAACCCGGACGACTGGGCGAAGATCTCCGGGAAGAAGGGTGAGCGGATCGTCTACATCCGCACCCTGATCAGTGATCGCGACGAGACGACCGGTGGGCGCTCCATCGAGCGGGTGGGCACCGGTCAGTACCTTTGATCGCAGCCCCGGGATAGGGTCGACTGCATGGCCATTCCCAAGGTCTGTGGGATCGAGACCGAATACGGCATCCAGGTGCTCAACGGCGATCCGAATCCCATCTCGGCGTCGTCGTTGCTGGTCAACGCCTATGCGCACGACGTGGCCCGCCAGCAGATCGAGTGGGACTTCGAGGACGAGGCCCCCGGCAACGACGCCCGCGGGTTCGCCCGCGAGGGCTCGATGCCCCCGCAGGTCGAGACCCACCTGGTCAACACCGTCCTGACCAACGGCGCCCGCTACTACGTCGATCACGCCCACCCCGAGTTCTCGACCCCCGAGTGCCGCGACGCGCTCGAGTGCCTGCGTTACGACCGGGCCGGCGAGCTCATCCTGACCCGCTCGATGGAGGCGGCCGACCAGACGTTGCAGGACGGATCGCATCTGGTCGTCTACAAGAACAACTCCGACCGCAAGGGCAACTCCTACGGCACCCACGAGAACTACCTCATGGATCGGGCCGCCCCGTTCAACCGGGTGGTGGCCGGCATCACCCCGCACTTCGTGACCCGGCAGATCTTCGCGGGCGCCGGCAAGGTCGGCGCCGAGACGGGGACCAACGACGGGATCCCGGTCGACTTCCAGCTCTCCCAGCGGGCGGAGTTCTTCGAGGAGCCGGTCGGCCTCGAGACCACCCTCAAGCGGCCCATCGTCAACACCCGGGACGAGCCCCACGCCGACCCCCACCGCTACCGCCGGCTCCACGTCATCGTGGGCGACGCCAACCTCGCCGAGGTGGCCACCTTCCTCAAGGTCGGGACCACCGCGCTGGTCCTGTCGATGATCGAGGACGACGCCCTCGTGGGCCGCAGCCTGATCCTGGCCGATCCGGTCGGGGCGATGCACCAGGTGGCGCTCGATCGCACCTTCACCCGGCCGCTGGCGATGGACGACGGCTCGACCGCGACGGCGCTGGCCATCCAGTGGGAGCTGTTCTCGTCTGCTCGCAAGTACGCAGACGACCAGGGCCTCGAGAGCCTGGGCCCGGACGAGGTGGGGGAGGAGGTGCTCCGCCGCTGGGAGCAGGTGCTCCACGGACTGGAGACCGACCCGATGTCGCTGACCGGCCAGCTCGACTGGGTGGCCAAGCTGCAGCTCCTCGAGGCCTACCGCGAACGACACGACTGCGGGTGGGACGACCCCCGCCTGGCCGCCGTCGACCTGCAGTACCACGACCTGCGCCCGGCACGCTCGCTGTTCGCCCGCCTGGACACCGAGGTGCTCGTCGACCGCGAGTCGGTCCTGGCGGCGGTCACCGAGCCGCCGCGGGGGACCCGCGCCTGGTTCCGCGGCCAGTGCCTCAAGAAGTGGCCGGCCTCGGTGGCCACCGCCAACTGGGACTCGCTGGTCTTCGATCTCGGATCCGACCCCCTCCGGCGCGTCCCTATGATGGATCCGCTGAAGGGGACGGCAGAACATGTCGAAGCATTGCTGGACGCGTGTGCGAGTCCGTCCGAGCTGGTTGACCGGCTGAGCAGCTAGGGAGTGGTGATGGCCGAGCGAGAACAGAAGAAGAAGACGTCGACCCAGCGCACCGACGAGGTGGTCGAAGAGGTGCCTCCATCGTCCGCGGCCGGGGAGAAGCTGAAGGCCGAGCTGGATGACCTGCTCGACGAGATCGACGAGGTCCTCGAGGACAACGCCGAGGAGTTCGTGCGCAATTACGTCCAGAAGGGCGGCGAGTAGCCCCGGTGACCCTGCCGCTGTTCAGCACGACCGAGGATCCCGGGCCCGACTTCGCCGGTTTGATCCGGCGGCTGCGCGTCCCGACCCCTTCGCTCCTCCCGCTTCCGGGGAGCGCCACCACCGACCGGTTCCGCCACGGCACCACGGTGGTCGCCCTCCGTTCCGCGGAGGGCGTGGTCATGGCGGGCGACCGCCGGGCGACCGAGGGGCACATCATCGCCCACCGGGCGATGGAGAAGGTCTTCCCGGCCGACCGCTATTCGGCGGTGGCGATCGCCGGGGCGGCCGGCCCGGCCGTGGAGATGGTGCGGCTGTTCCAGACCCAGCTCGAGCACTACGAGAAGGTCGAGGGCGTGGTGCTCAGCCTCGAGGGCAAGGCCAACCAGCTCGGCCAGATGGTGCGCGAGCACCTTCCCATGGCCATGCAGGGTCTGGCGGTGGTCCCGCTGTTCGCCGGCTACGACCTGACCCGCGGCACCGGGCGCATCTTCACCTACGACGTGACCGGCGGCCACTACGAGGAGACCGAGTACAACGCGACCGGCTCCGGCGGCCGGGATGCGCGCACCACGATCAAGCTCGGCTACCGGGACGGGCTGACCCGGGAAGAGGCGGTCGAACTGGCCATCCAATCGCTCTACGAGGCAGCCGACGAGGACTCCGCCACCGGCGGACCGGATCTCATCCGGGGCATCTACCCGCTGGTGGCGACCGTCACCGCCGACGGCTTCACCGAGGTGCCCGAGGACGAGGTGGCCGAGCGGTTCACCTCGCTCATCGAGCGCCGGCGGACGGAGGGTCGCCAGCCATGACCATGCCCTACTACGTGGCGCCCGAGCAGGTGATGAAGGACCGTGCCGAGTACGCCCAGAAGGGCATCGCCCGTGGCAGGTCCCTGGTGGCGACCGTCTACGACGCCGGCATCGTCATCGTGGCCGACAATCCGTCCCGCTCGCTCCACAAGATCAGCGAGATCTACGACCGGATCGCCTTCGCCGGCGTCGGCAAGTACAACGAGTTCGATCAGCTCCGGGTCTCCGGCATCCGACACGCCGACACCAAGGGCTACGCCTACAGCCGCGAGGACGTCGAGGCCCGTTCGCTGGCCAACCTCTACGCGCAGTACCTCGGACAGGTGTTCACCCACGAGATGAAACCGCTCGAGGTGGAGATCCTGGTCGCCGAGCTGGGTACCGGACTGCGGGCGCCGCAGCTCTACCACATCGCCTACGAGGGGACCATCACCGACGAGGACCGCTTCGCCGTCCTGGGCGGCGAGACCGAGTCGATCGCACTCCGTCTCACCGACGAGTGGTCGCCCACCTGGAGCCTGTCCGGGGCGCTGCGGTCGGCGGTGGGCGCGCTGGCCGGTCCGGACCGTGAGCTGTCCGCTCCCGACCTGGAGGTCGCCGTGCTGGCCGCGGGCAACGGCCGCCGAGCCTTCCGGCGGCTGGTCGACGAGGAGCTGGAGGCCCTCCTGGGCTGATCATCGGGCGCCATGGCAGCCCGAAGGGGTCCAGTGCAGTCTTGGAGGCCCTCCTCACGGTACCGTGAGAAGAGTGGACAAGCGCATCTACGGGCTGGAGAACGAGTACGGGGTCACCTGTACGCTGCGCGGTCAACGGCGCCTCAGCCCCGACGAGGTGGCCCGCTACCTGTTCCGGCGGGTGGTGAGCTGGGGTCGCTCCTCCAACGTGTTCCTCGAGAACGGCGCCCGTCTCTACCTGGACGTCGGCAGCCATCCCGAGTACGCGACTCCCGAATGCGACGACATCGGTGAGCTCGTCGCCCACGACAAGGCGGGGGAGTGGATCCTCTCCTCCCTGGTCGAGGGCGCGGAGGCCCGTCTACGCGAGGAGGGCATCCGCGGTGACATCTACCTCTTCAAGAACAACACCGACTCGGCCGGGAACTCCTACGGCTGCCACGAGAACTACCTCACCAGCCGACGTGACGACTTCGTCCACTACACCGAGGTGCTGATCCCGTTCCTGGTGAGCCGCCAGGTCTACGCAGGGGCCGGCAAGGTGCTCCAGACCGCCCGGGGTGCGGTGTTCTGCCTGAGCCAGCGGGCCGAGCACATCTGGGAGGGGGTGTCGTCCGCCACCACCCGGAGCCGGCCGATCATCAACACCCGCGACGAGCCGCACGCCGATGCCGAGAAGTACCGCCGTCTCCATGTGATCGTCGGCGACTCGAACATGAACGAGTACGCCACGTTCCTCAAGGTGGGCGCGACCAGCATCATCCTGCGCATGCTCGAGGACCCCTCGACCGTCATGCGCGACCTGACCCTCGAGAACCCGATCCGGGCCATCCGGGAGATCAGCCACGACATCACCTGTCGGCGCCCGGTGCGGTTGGCCAACGGCCGCGAGATGAGCGCTCTGGACATCCAGGGCGAGTACCTCCAGCGGGCCATCCGCTTCCGCGACCGCCAGGGGCTGTCCCCGCAGGAGGACCGCGCCCTCGACATGTGGGAGCACTGCCTCAAGGGGCTCGAAGCAGACCCCCTCTCGTTGCACCGCGAGTGCGACTGGGTGGCGAAGCACCGGCTGATCGACCGCTACCGAGCCCGTCACGGCCTCCCGCTGCACAGCCCCACCGTCTCCTTGCTCGACCTGCAGTACCACGACGTCGACCGGACTCGCGGCCTCTACTACCGCCTCCAGCGACACGACGAGGTCGACCGCGTCTGCGACGACCTGGACATCGCCACCGCGATGTCGGTCCCGCCGCAGACCACACGGGCACGGCTCCGCGGCGAATTCGTGAAGCGTGCCAAGGAGCGCCGGCGGGACTTCACCGTCGACTGGGTCCATCTCAAGCTCAACGACCAGGCGCAGCGCACGGTCCTGCTCAAGGACCCCTTCAAGGCGAAGGACGAGCGGGTCGAGAAGCTGATCGGCGGTCTCTGACCCGAGCCGGCGAGGAAGCGATCCATCCGGGGTGGGGTAGCGTCCGTGCATTGTGACCGGTGAACTGACCGAGCCCGGTGTGGCGCCCGACGACTCCGTCTTCGGCGGGGGCGGCGGGGTGCCGACAGAGGAGCCCGACCTCGCCGCGGGGAAGGGGCGAAAGGGCGGCGCCTACCGCTGGGTGCTCGAGTGGGCGATCATCTTGATGGCGGTGCTGCTCTGCACGGTGCTGCTGCGGACCTACGTGGTCCAGTCGTTCTACATCCCGTCGCCGTCGATGACGCCGACCCTCCAGGTGGGCGACCGGATCATGGTCGACAAGCTCAGCTATCACCTGCATTCGGTCCACCGCGGGGACATCGTGGTGTTCAAGCGACCGCCGCTCGAGCAGCAGGACTACCCGGACCTGGTCAAGCGGGTGATCGGCCTGCCCGGCGAGACGATCTCGGCGCACGACGGGCACGTCTACATCGACGGGAAGCTGCTGGACGAGCCATGGCTCCCGGCGGGGCCGAGCAGCTACACGGGGCCGCTCCCCGGCGATCCGAACCAGCAGTTCAACCTGCCCGGACCGGTGCTCATCCCGGCCGGCGAGTACTACGTGATGGGGGACAACCGGACCGATTCCGAGGACAGCCGGTTCTTCGGTCCGATTCCGATCTCGCTCATCGTGGGACGGGCGGTTGCAGTGGTGTGGCCACTCTCGCACGTCAAGGGGGTCTAGTCCGGGTCCAGGCGGTGGGATAGCCTCACCCTCTGGTGGACCCCGACCACGAACCTGCACCCATCGGGGCCCCGCTGGCTCCCGCACCTCCCCGTGGCGCGCACCTCCCGCTGGGGCCGCCGGTCTCCGAGGCCGTCCGCCCCGACGGTTCCCCACCCGACGGCGCAGCCGTCGACGGCGGGCCGCCAGGCGGGCCGCCTCCCGGGACGGCCCCACCGGGTCACCGCGGCCGCTCGGCGCGCTGGGTGCTCGAGTGGCTGGCGGTCGTCGTGGCCGCGGTGCTGCTGGCCGTCGGTGTCCGCACCTACGTCGCGCAGATGTTCTACATCCCGTCCGGATCGATGCTCCCGACCCTGCAGATCGGGGATCGGATCGTGGTGGACAAGCTGGCCTACCGGGTCGGCTCGGTCCACCGCGGGGACATCGTCGTCTTCGCCCGCCCGCCCCTGGTCCAAGCCGACTACACCGACCTGGTCAAGCGCGTGATCGGACTGCCGGGTGAGACGATCGGCCTCTCCGATGGCCACGTGACCATCGACGGCAAGGTCCTCGACGAGCCGTGGCTGCCACGCCCTCTCCCACAGAGCGAGCAAAGCTCGGTGGCCCAGGCCTTCAGCCTCACCCACCCCTACACCGTCCCCGCCGGTCGCTACTTCGTGATGGGCGACAACCGCCCCGACTCGGAGGACAGCCGGTACTTCGGCCCGATCCCGGCCAATCTCATCGTGGGCAAGATGGCCTTCCGGGTGTGGCCGCTCGGGAGGTCGGTCTGGGTGGCCGCGCTCGCAGTGATCGCGGCCCTGCTGCTCGTGGGGTTGTGGTTCACGCTCCGGCGCACACGGGCGGGACCTGGAGACCGCAGCCCACCAGGTCCACCGTCCTGACCGGACCACCCCGCCACGGCGACCGCCACGGGTCGCCGGTAGACTCGAGGGGTGCCGTTCCTCAGCCCGGCGAAGCTGCTGGTCATCATCATCGTCGCCCTGGTGGTGCTCGGCCCCGACAAGCTTCCCAAGGTGGCCCGCCAGATGGGCGCGCTGTGGTCCGGGTTCCGCCGGTTCCGCGAGCGGTTCGAGTCCGACGTGCGCGGCTCCTTCCCCGACCTGCCCTCCACCGAGAAGATCTCCCAGGTGGTCCGGTCGCCCCTCTCCTTCCTGGACTCGCTCGCCGACGCCCATGCCGAGGAGAACGGTGCGACGCCGCCGGCCGAACCGGACGGGCGGTCGCCCGAGGTCACCGGTGACGCGGTCGAGGCCTCGGGCGGGTCGAACCGGCCGACCGGGATCGTACGGGCCGCGGAACGGACCTCGCTCCCCGGCACCACGATCAGCGATCCCGAGGGCGTGGTCCATCAGGTCCGGGGAATCGGCCGGGTACCGCCCGACGACCCGGGCATGAACTGAACGGGACGCACGGTGACCCGGTGGGGTGAGCCCGGAGGACGGTGGCCGTGGCCATCTCCCTGAAACGACGCACGGAGGAGCGCCCGACCCCGGACGCGATGACCCTGGCGGAGCACCTCACCGAGCTCCGCCGCCGGGTCCTGGTGAGCGGGGCCGCGTTCCTGGTGGGGGCCACGGTGGCCTTCGTCTCCTACAGCTGGATCCTGGGGGTCCTCAAGCACCCCTACTGTCAGGTCGAACCACACCGGTGCGGGTTCTACGTGACCGGACCGCTCGACGGCTTGGCCCTCCGGATCAGGATCTCGGTCTACGGAGGGATGTTCCTCGCCTCGCCGGTCTGGCTCTGGGAGGTCTGGCGGTTCATCACCCCCGGGCTCCATCCGAAGGAGAAGCGGTACGCGGTCCCCTTCATCGTGGCCTCGATCTCGCTGTTCGCACTCGGTTGCGCGGTCGCCTTCGTGACCTTCCCCCACGCCCTCGCCTGGCTCAGCAGCATCGGTGGCCCGACGCTCACCCAGATCCTCGACCCGAACAAGTACCTCGGCCTCATCGTGTTGCTCATGGTGGCCTTCGGGGTCACCTTCGAGTTCCCGGTGCTGCTGGTCTCCCTCGAGCTGGCCGGCGTGCTCACCCCGCAGCAGCTGTCCTCCTGGCGGCGGTGGGCGATCGTGGTCATCGTCGTGCTGGCCGGTGTGGTGACCCCGAGCTCCGACCCGTTCTCGATGATCGCCATGGCGGTGCCGCTCTACATCTTCTACGAGCTCTCGATCGTCGTCGGCAGGATCGTCCGTCGATGAGCCCCGGGCGTGCCCGGGGCTCGGACCGGGACGCCTCGGAGCCTGACGGGGAGGGTCTCCGCGCCCGGTTCGAACGCGGTCTCGGCTTCCCGCTCGACCCGTTCCAGCAGCGCGCGGTCGAGGCCCTGGACCGCGGCGAGTCGGTCCTGGTCAGCGCCCCGACCGGGTCCGGGAAGACCTTGGTCGCCGAGTACGCGGTGGCCAGGGCGCTCGAGGCCGGGGGGAAGGCGTTCTACACCACGCCGATCAAGGCCCTCTCGAACCAGAAGTTCGCCGAGCTCGCGGCCGGTCACGGTGCTCACCGGGTCGGCCTGCTGACCGGTGACGTCTCGCACCAGCCGAAGGCGCCGGTCGTGGTGATGACCACCGAGGTGCTCCGGAACATGCTCTTCGCCCGGTCCTCGCTGCTGGACGGTCTGCAGGTAGTGGTGCTCGACGAGGTCCACTACCTCCAGGACCCCTACCGGGGGTCGGTCTGGGAGGAGGTGCTGGTCCTCACTCCGCCGGAGGTCACCTTCGTGAGCCTGTCGGCCACGGTCAGCAATGCGACCGACTTCGGCAGGTGGCTGCGGTCGGTGCGCGGCCCGACCCGGGTGGTGGTCGAGACCCACCGCCCGGTCACCCTCCATCACCACTATGCGCTCGCGGAGCGAGGACAGGACGGGCTCGTGGTGCTCCCGCTGCTCCGGGACGGAGCGCCGAATCCCGACGGCCTGCGGCTCGACGAGCGCCGGCGACGCTCGCACCACCAGCGGCGGTTCCGGGCGCCCCGGCGGACCGAGGTCGTCGAGTACCTGGCCGAGGCGGACATGCTGCCGGCGATCACCTTCATCTTCTCGCGGGCGGCATGCGACGACGCCACCCGCCAGTGCCTCCAGGACGGCGTCAGGCTCACCACCGACCAGGAGCGGGGCCGGATCCGGGTCCTGATCGAAGAGGCCGTCGAGCGGCTCGGTGACGACGATCTGCGGACCCTCGGCTACGGCCCCTGGTCGAGCGCCCTCGAGGCCGGTGTGGCACCGCACCACGCCGGGCTGGTCCCGGCGTTCCGCCAGGCCGTCGAGCGGTGCTTCTCCGAGGGACTCCTCAAGGTGGTGTTCGCCACCGAGACCCTCGCGCTCGGGATCAACATGCCCGCCCGGACCGTCGTGGTGGAGCGGTTCGCCAAATTCCGGGGTTCGGACTCCTCGGCCCTCACCTCGGGGGAGTACCAGCAGCTCACCGGCCGGGCGGGCCGCCGCGGGATCGACACCGTCGGGCCATGCGTTCGTCCTCTGGTCGCAGGCCACCACCTTCGCCCAGGTGGCGCAGACGGCGGTGGCCCCACCGCCCGACCTGGCCTCGTCGTTCCACCCGACCTACAACCTGGCGGTGAACCTGGTCCGTCGGTGGTCCCGCGGAGGAGGCCCACGCGCTGCTGGCCGCCTCCTACGGGCAGTGGCAGGCGCCGAGGGGATCGGAGTCGCTCACCCACCAGCTCGACCGGCGGCTGGCCGTCCTCGGGGACCGCGGCTTCGTGGACGGGTGGACGCTGACCGGGGCCGGCCGGATCCTCTCGGGGATCTACCACGAGTCGGACCTGCTGGTGGCCGAGGTCCTCCGCGGCGGTCTGCTCGACGACCTCGACCCGGTCTCGCTCGCCGGCGTGCTCTCCGGACTGACCTTCGAGGCGCGCCGGGAGGGAGAGGACGCGCCACCACCCCGCGGCGCCCTCGTCGTCGAGCGGCTGGGACTGGTCGAGTCGCTGGCGGCGAGCCTGCGGTCCGACGAGCGCCGGGTCGGGCTGCCCCGGACCCGGCGTCCGGACGGCGGACTGGCCCGCTCGGTGGTCGGCTGGGCCGGCGGGGCCACCCTGGACACGGTGCTCCGGGACGCCGGGGATCGCCCCGGGAGACTTCGTACGAAACGTCCGCCAGCTGATCGACCTGGTCCGCCAGATCGCCCAGGTGGCGACCGAACCGGGGACCCGGGAGGCGGCTGCGCTGGCCGTCGCGCTCCTCAGGCGTGGGGTGGTCGGTGCCGACGACCCGGCGGCCCTGGGGTCCGCGCACCGAACGCCTGCTGCCGTCCTAGTGTGATCCGGGCATGTTCCCCTATGCCGAGGAATCGTTCACCGTCGAGGAGGAGGACGTCCTCCGGCGGTATTTCACCAACCTCGACCAGCCGGTGTTCGCGCTGGTCAACCTGCCCGAGGTGGTCAAGGGGGCGCTGTTCGCCCGGTACTCCCGGTCCCCGAAGAGCCTGCGCCGCCTGTTCCTGGACGAGTTCGTGGGGGAGCTCGACATCACCGGCGACGCCTCGGTCGACGCCACGGTCGGCCTGAAGCGGGCCGTCGCGCTCTACGAGAAGGTCTTCTTCGAGTACGGAGACGACTCGGTCGCCCAGCTCGGAGGGGTGCACCTGGCCTGCGAGCAGGCCTCCAACCTGCTGACCAAGGTCCTCGAGTGGGGCCGGCTGATGGCCTACCTCGAGCAGTCGACCCGCTACATCGCCTACAACCAGCGGCTCACCACCGGCCACTACCGCTACTACCGCGATCCCGGTCTGCTCGACTCGCCGCTCGGCGCCCGCTACGTGGGGGACATGGACCGCATGTTCGACACCTACGGCGAGTTGCTCGACGAGGCCCAGGCCTGGCTCGCGGTCCGGCACCCGCGCCAGCCCGACGACTCCGACTTCGTCCACCGTCAGGCGGTGCGGGCCAAGGCGCTCGACGCCCTCCGCGGGCTCCTGCCGGCCGGCTCGCTCTCCAACGTCGGCATCTACGGCACCGGGCAGTCCTACGAGATGCTCCTGCTGCGGATGCGCACCCATCCGCTGCCCGAGGCCCGGCGGTACGCCGACCTGATGCTCGAAGAGCTGCGCAAGGTGATCCCCTCCTTCCTCCAGCGGGTCGACCGGCCGGACCGCGGCGGTGCCTGGTCCGAGTACCTGCGCGCCACCCGGGAGCGAGACCGGGCGGCTGGTCGAAGAGCTCTTCCCCGACCTGGTGGCGCCCACCGAGCACCCGGTCGGCGGCCCCGCCGGCCGTCCCACGGTCACCCTGGTCGACTTCGACCCCGACGGCGAGGACAAGGTGGTCGCCGCCGTCTGCGCACCGCTCACCGACCGGCCCGAGCACGAGGTGCTCGCCCGGGTCCGCCAGCTCGGTGCCGAGGAGAAACGGTCGCTGCTGCGGGCCTACGTGGGGGAGCGGGCCAACCGTCGCCATCGTCCCGGCCGGGCGTTCGAACGCACCGACTACCGGTTCGACGTGGTCACCGACTACGGCGCCTTCCGGGACCTGCAGCGCCATCGGATGCTGACCATCGAGTGGCAGCCGCTCGGTACCGCGCTCGGCTACGACGTGCCCGAGGTGGTCGACGGAGGCAGGGTTGCGCGACCGCTACGTCGCATCGCTCGAACGCTCCCGCGAGCTGTCCGAGGCGCTGGCCGGTCCCTTCCCGCAGCAGGCGGCCTACGCGGTCGCCCTGGCCTACCGCATCCGGTACTCGATGCAGATGAACGCCCGCGAGGCGATGCACCTGCTCGAGCTCCGCTCGGGTGCGCAGGGGCACCCGAGCTACCGATGGGTGGCCCAGGAGATGCACCGACTGATCGCCGAGCAGGCCGGTCATCGGTTGCTGGCCGAGGCGATGTCGCCACGTCGATTCCGGGGTTCCGAGGACCTCGAGCGGCTCGCACTCCGAGCGCCGCGCGGAGGAGCGCCGGAATTCGATGTCGGCCGCCGGAAATCCTGCAAGACGCTGAGCAGGGATGTTCCCGATTCCCCCTGGTGATCAGGCGGTGCGACTCATTTGACGAGCCACCTGGCGGATGGCCTATGGTGCGCGCAGTCCCAGTCGCCCCACGGGTTCGCAGCGAGCGGTTTGCGATCGCACGGTGCAACCCGAGGCGGGGATGCTGTGAGAGGCGGAGGGAGGCCCAGGGGATCGAGTAGAAAACAGTCCCCCGAGACCGGCGGCGCGAGCTCGGACGTCGCGGGGGGGTGGTGCCAAAGACCCCTGGGTCCTACCGCCTGACCGACACGAGCGGTCCAGAGGACCCACCTGACAGGACAACTGCACCGGCCCCGCCCACCCTGCTGCCCGTGGGGCGCGGCAGTTCGGGGCCGGAGGGGCCCGTACCCTCGGCACGCGCCGGCCCGGCGGTCGGCGGGACGGTGCGGCGGCGACGGTTCCCCGGACTGGCGGACCGCTGAACGAACCGACAGCCGGAGCGTCTATGCTCCCGGCCAACTCACCACCGAAAGACCCAGATGCCACAGGAACTCGACGAAGTCGACGGACCGGACGAGCTCATCGAGGGAGACCTCGACGAGCTCACCGACGACGACGACCTGATCGCGGACGACGCCCTGGTTCTCGCTGACGACGACGAAGCCGACGCGGTTGTGGTCATCGAGGTGGAGGAGGACGAGGAGCTCCCGGCGGTGGAGGCCAAGGTCGCCACCAAGGCCGCGGGCGAGGAGTCCGACGAGGACGAGGAGGAGGAGCCCGACGACGAGGACGTCGAGGCAAGCCTCGACACCATCCTGAAGGAGCGGCTGGTGGTCGAGGAGGTCGAGGACGACGAGGAGTCGCCGGAGCCCGAGGACCGCACCGGCGACGGCGTCGAGCGGGTGCTGCCCAAGCAACCGGGGGAGTTCGTGTGCCGCTCGTGTTTCCTCGTGAAGCACCCCAACCAGCTGGCGGACCGCAAGAAGATGCTCTGCCGCGACTGCGTCTGACAGGAGCCGCACATGGCCGACGGAACCGACGAGGGACCCGGTGAGACGCTGAGCGAGCGGGTCCTCGACCTCTTGGTGTTCGTGCCGGCGGGCATCGTGGTGTCGGTGCTCGAGGAGTTCCCCAAGCTGGCCGAGCGGGGTCGCGAGCCGTCTCGGGGTGCAGGTGTCCTCGGCCCGGGCGGTGGGCCAGTTCGCGTTCGAGGCCGGACACCGCGAGCTCCACCGGCGGACCCACAGGCGGCGCCGAGGGGCCGACGAACCGGCGGGGGCTCGGCCAGAGCCTGCGCGGGGTCCCTCCCCGATCCGGACCATCCCCCGCAATCCACCGCGCACCGGGGCTCCGTCGGCAGGACACGGACCGTCGGCCGCACCGGGGCCCGGCGGCTCGACCTCGGCCGCCAACGGCCACGTGCCCGAGGTGGCCTCGCTCGCCATCCCGGGGTTCGACACGCTCTCGGCGTCGCAGGTGGTCCAGCGGCTCGACGGTCTCAGCCGCGCCGAGCTGGTCTCGGTCCGTGCCTACGAGACCTCCACCCGTGGGCGGCGGACCATCCTCAACCGGGTCGACCAGCTGCTCGACGAGCGGTCCTGAACCCGCACACGGGCGTCCGGACGAGGGGCGGGATGGAGTCGGTCCGGGAGGCCACCAGCGCCGACGCGGAGCGCATCCTCGCGCTCGCGCAGAGTTCGGTTCCGAGATGGCCGCCCGCCGAGGGGCCGCGCTCACCCGGACCGAGGACGCCGGAGTGGCCGACCCGATCAGGTCGCTCGAGGAGGTGGCCACCGTGTTGGCGGATCCGGATCGCACCGCCCTGCTCGGCTCCTTCGACGACTGGACGGCGGGGCTCGCGGTCCTCCGGGTGGCCGACGGTCCGGCGGGGGAGCGCCGCGGTGTCATCGAGGTCTGCTACGTCGAGCAGGGTGCCCGCGGGGTGGGCCTCGGGCATCTCCTCCTCGACCATGCCCTGGTGTGGTTCGACGAGCACCGGTGCGCCGGGGTCGACGGGACCGCCTATCCCGGGGACCGAGAGGCCAAGAGCTTCTTCGAGTCGGCGGGCTTCAAGGCCCGGCTGCTCGTGATGTACCGCCCGCTCGGCTGACACCGGGATCGGCCGGCCCGTCGGCCGGTCAGGGTCCGGATCAGGAGGCGCGACGTCCGGCGGGCCGTGCCTGCACCGGGCGACGGGGACCCGGTGGCGGTGGGATGGGGATCCCCATCAGCCGGGCGAGCTCCGGCACGTACCCGGATGCCTTGCGGGCCTCCTGGAGCAGCGGCTCCCCGGCGCCGGTGGGGATCCCGGTCGGCTTCACCGTACGGCGCACGGGGGATTCGACCACCACCTCGAGCAGCGCCAACCACGCCGCGGGATCGGTGTCGGCTGACATCGACTTGCCGGCAGCCTCCGACAGGCGGACCGCGAGCTCGGCGGAGAGCCGGGCCGACGGCTCCGGCGGCGCGGATCGAGGCGCGCACTGCGTCGACGACCCGCCCGTCATCGAGCGCGGCGGTGATCCGCTCGACCCACCGCTCGCGTAGGGCGGTCAGCCGCTCGTTGCAACGCGGCGCGCAGGGCGGTGGCGAGCTCGGTGCCCTCTTCGTCGAGGGTCACCGTCGACGAGGCGGCCACGATGGAGCGCAGCTCGCGGAGCGGGGTCTCCTTTCCCGCGGCGCGGGCGGTCGAGGCCCGATCCTTCCAGGTGGCCAGGTTGACGACCGGTCGCAGCCGCTCGGCCATGGCGAGGAGCGGGCCGGGGGTGACTTCGGGCCGGCCGTCGGCGCGGGCCCGGGCGTTCTGCTCCTCGATGGCCTGGCGCACCGCCGGGATGCCGCCACGGAGGAGCTGTTCGGCCACCGGGAGCTCCTCCTGTTTGAGCGTGGCCAACGCCGCATTGCGGAAGGTGGTGGAGGCGGCAGGGCGGCGTGAGCGTTCCCGGCCGCCGGCCTCTCGCGCGCCGGGTCTGGCCGGTGCGGTGCGACGACGGGTCTGGTCCCGTCCGGGCTCGCCCGGGCTCTCGCCGGTTGCACCATCGCCGCGTTGGCCGTCGCGGCCCCGCGCGACCGCCTCGCGTCGCCCGGGTCTGGCGCTCCGGGGAGGACGATGATCGTCATCGGTGCGCGGGCGTCGGTCGGCCGACCGACGCGGACCGTCACCGGCGCCCTCGACCCGCTCGTCGCGCCGACGTCGGCCCTTGGAGGCCAGCACCACATTCACGTCCGGACCGCTGCGCGGTGTGCCGAGGACCTCGATCCGCTCCGCCGGGCGCACCGAGCCCTTTTCCTTGGGAGGGAGCAGGGCGACGACCGAGGTCCCGTCGAGCGTCGTCTCGACCTCGGCGCGCAGCACGCTGCCGACCCCGGCCCCGGCCGGGACCAGATCGTCGTCGACGGTCCCCCGGGGCTGTTTCGCGCCCGCCGCGCGCCAGGTCCAGGTCGTGTCGGTGCCGCGGCTGGTCAGTTCGACCTCGATGCGATGGGCCATACCGGGCGAAAGGCTACTTCCGCCCGGGTGTGACCGCGAACGACGCTCGCGAGGTCCCCCTAAGAAGCGGGTAAGAACTCGTGACCAAGTGGGTTTTCCCTGTTCAACGCGTCGTACCATGCACGGGACAGGGGAGCACTGCCGCGGCCATGTGCCTCGGCACGTGCGGATCGAGGGGCGCGTTCTGACTCGTCGCGCGCGCCGCTCGGGGGGAGGCAGGACATGGAGCGGACCGGAGCGGACCGGAGCGGTGCCGCGGGGTGGCAACTCCCCGAGCCGGGCGGCGTGCGCGTCATCACCGACCCGCATCACGAACCCTCAGGAGTGGTGGAGCCCTTCCTCCCGTCCGACTGGCGCGAACCGGTCGGCGCGGGTGCCGACCGGTTCACCACGCGGGGCTCCAGGTCCGGCTCGGGCCACCGCCGATCGGCGACGGCCGCCGCCCTGGCTCCATGGTCCCCGGACCTCCACCCGCCGTCGCCCCGGGAGCTGCCGTCCCGCGAGGCCGGTCTCGGATGGCGCCTGGCGGGCCTCCTGATGGCCGCGGCGCTGCTCGGCGCGGTGATCGGCGGTGGCATGGTGGCGGCCACCTCCGATCGGGGCGGCGGGACGACCACCATCCGCCAGATCTCGGCCGGCCCGGCACTGCTCAACGGCACCACCAACATCGAGTCGGTCATCGCCAAGGTGCTGCCCGCGGTGGTGTCCATCGACGCCATCTCGCCGGGGTCCTCGACGCAGTTGCTCTTCGGAGGGCAGCAGGAGGAGCAGGGAACCGGGATGATCATCACCCCGAGCGGCGAGGTGGTCACCAACAACCACGTGATCAGCGGCGCGACCAGCATCACGGCGACGCTCTTCGGCAGTCTCCGAGCACTGCCCGTCACCGTGATCGAGACCGATCCGACCGACGATGTGGCGTTGCTCCAGATCGACAACGCCTCCGACCTTCCGACCGTCTCCTACGGGAACTCGGACGACGTGCAGGTCGGTGACGCGGTGGTGGCAATCGGCAACGCCCTCGGGCTGTCCGCGGGCACGCCCACCGTCACCCAGGGGATCATCTCGGCGAAGGGGCGCACCGTCCAGGCCGGCGACGCCGGTGGCGCGACCACCGAGACCCTGGGCAACATGTTCCAGACCGATGCCGCGATCAACCCCGGGAACTCGGGCGGGCCACTGGTGGACAGCTCCGGGCGGGTCATCGGGATGAACACCGCCGTCGCGTCGAGCGCGGACGGCACCTCCCAGGCCCAGAACATCGGCTTTGCCATCCCGTCCAACAAGATCGGGGGGCTCCTCCCGGCGCTGCGCACCCGGTCGGTGCCCAACCCCGCCATCTCGGGGACCGCCTTCCTCGGGGTCTCCCTGGAGACACTCACCCCACAGGTGCGGAGCGCCTACAACTTCGTCCCCGTCCAGGGGGCCGTCGTGCTCCTGGTGCAGAGCGGCACACCTGCCGATGCGGCCGGTCTCCACCAGGGTGACGTGATCGTGTCGTTCGACCGGACCACCGTCACCAGCGCCGATCAGCTGACCACCGCCATCCAGACGGCCCACCCGGGTCAGGTGGTGACCATCGGTCTCTACCGGGGGCAGACCGAGATGACCGTGTCCGCCACCCTCGGGTCGACCAGTCAGCACCCGCAGCGCGCGGGGGGTTGACCGCCCCCGACCGGAGCGCCCCCTACGCTCGTGCAGATGAGCGAGACGCACCCGCCCACGGTCGCCGGGTCGGACTGGGTCGAGCAGCTCACCGCGCGCCGTCCCGGACCGCGGCCGGACGGGCCACCGCCCGGTGAACCGGCGCTCTCACAGATCCTCGAGGCTGCGACCACCGTGCCCGACCACGGCGGACTGCGGCCCTGGCGCTTCACGGTGGTGTCCGGTGAGGGCAGGGAGCGCTTCGGGCAGGCGCTGGTCGACGGGCTGGTGGGGGAGCGGGGATCCGGGCTCCCCGAAACGGTGGTGGCAAAGATGCGGGGCAAGGCTTTCGCCGCCCCCTGCGTGATCGTGCTGATCGCCTCTCCGGATCCGACGTCCAACGTGCCGGTCTGGGAGCAGGTGGCGTCTGCCTCGTGCACCGGCTATGCGATGGTCCTGGCGGCCACGGCGCTCGGATTCGGCGCAGTCTGGAAGAGTGCGGCGGTCCTGGACGCCCCTCCGGTCCGGGAGCTGTTCGGGCTCGGCTCCGAGGAACGGCTCCTCGGCTGGGTCAACATCGGGGCGCCCGAGGGGCCGGCCAGGCGGGTCGTGTCGGAACCGGGCCCCGACCTCGCTGGGCGGGTCAGCCGGCTCGACCACTGAGTCCCTGCCGGGGGCCGGTCCGGAGGGCTACCAACCCCAGCGGGCCAAAGGAGGGCCCAGCCCGGACTCCTCGGCGCACACGCCGCAGAGGTCCATCCGCCGCGCGCCCGGCCGGTCGGAGGCGGCGACCCGCCGCCATCCGTACCGCCGCGCCTCTTCGAGGCAGGCGGATTCCGACCAGCGCGGGGCGGTACGGGCACCACAGCGCCCACAGGTACGGAAGTACGCTTCGTCGTCGTAGAGGTCCTCGAACGAGACCTCGTCCGGATCGTGGTCCATGGTGGCTGCTCCGTCCCGAGGATACCGTCGGCGGATCCCGCCGGAACCTGTTTCTCCGGGAGCCGTCGGTCCGCCTCCCGTCGCGACGCCCAGGCCCCGGTTGCCCCTCGGATCGGCGCCCATCGCCGGGCGGGTGGCCCCGGGGGTGCAGGGTCGACGCCGTCTGTGGGCTGAGCCAAACCGCCGATAAGCGATATTATGTCAAGTACTGCGCCCTGACCTCCTCCACTACCAACTCATTTTCGACAGCCGAGTCAGAGCTTCTCGACGGTCCGGAGATCAATGGCCCAGCGGTGGGCACCTCACAACTTGAGGGGCGGGTATTGAGCGTCCATGCCCCGGCTCAGGGGCGCTGCGGTGGTCGGCACCACGGCCACCCGGTACGTGACATACGGAGCGAAGTTGATCTGGATCACGGGTGATCCGGAAGGTGTGAGCTCGGTGACGTAGTTCGATTGACCCCAGTAGATGGCCCAATCCCCCGTGCCGAGCTTGGCGACACTGCCACAGCAGGCTGAGGGACCGGGGTGAGATCCATCCGTCACGGCCTCGACGATCGTCGCCGTCTTGGTCAAGGCGTCGATCTGGAAGCGCAGCGCCCTGGACGCGTGTCCGGTCTCCTGAGTGGCGTTGTCGTGCACGGTGAGGGTTCCACCAAGCTGGTAACGGGCGTCGTGCTGGCCGGAGAAGACCTGTGGATAGGTATTGCCGACAACGGTGAGGCTCTGGGGGGTCGGCGTGCCGCCCAGCTTCCAGACGATGTTGCCGGTGGTCATGTTGATGTTGTACACCGCGTCCAGCTCCCGGGCGCTCATGATGATCTGGTTCCCGATCTCCTGGACGGAGTTCATGTGGATGACGTCGGGGACCTGGCTGTGCCAGTTGGCGTTCTCGGCGGCCACGTTGATGTGCGCGATGGTGCTCCAGCTCCAGACGATCGAGCCGGCCGGATTGAGCTCGACGATCACGCAGTCGAGGACCGGCTGGGTCGTGGACAGCCCCCACGAGGAGAGGTCGAGAGTCGAGCTCTGGTACTGGATGCCGAGGAAGTCGCCGTTGGGGAGCACCTGGAAGTCGTGCAGGTCGAGACCGGTGCCCGCCGACGGGTTGCCAACCGCCGTCTGCACGGCTCCTGCCAGGTTCCGGATGGTGTATGTCCCCTCATCGGGCCCGGCACTCGGATTGTCCAGCCACCAGCCGATCTCGTTCTGTCCGTAGAACGCGGCATTGATCGGAGAGCTCGGGTTGTCGTACCACCAGACGGGCACCCCGCGGTTGTCGAATGCGGCCACGTAGTGGGTGGGATCCTTGACCGCTCCGGTTGGTGCGAGCCCGACCAGATAGCCGTGTGCCTGAGGACTGCCTTCGACGAGTGAACGGTAGTTGGGGAAATCGCCCGGCAGACAGCGGATGGTGTACGCGTGTCCGCCCCCGTCGACGTAGACGGCCCGGTTCGGCGTGAGCGTCAGCTTGAGGCTCACCGGTTCGTTGAGGGACTTGCCGCCGACGGTCACCGTCCCTGCTCCAATGGAAGAGAGGGTCGTGGTCGGGTGGCCCGCGCAGCGCACCGCGTAGTCGGAGGTGGTCGTCGCGAACGTGGGAGTAAGGGGCGGGTTCGTCGTAATGGAGAATTGCGTCGATGCCGAGGCCGGGGGGGCTGACCCACCCACTGCGACGAGCGCGAGGAACAGCGGGAGGGGACCCAGCCACCGGTAGCTCCCGGATCGAGATCGATGGGCGCAGAACGAGGCGCGGCGACCCACTCTCGAGCCCTGAGTCAATCCCACGACTACCCCGCCTCCGTTATCGCCTGTGCTGCTGACCTCAGGCCAAAGCCCCACCAGCATGCCGCTGGGACCAAGCGCGGGTCATCGTCATATCTGACGAACTTATCTGCAATGGTCCCAGGTGCACGATTGAGGCCACCAGAGGATCATGTCGATCCTGGTGCAATCCCCCACGTCGAGCCCCTGTCTGCTGCCGAGCGTCGGTCCGGTGACGCCCGCATGTCGGACCCGATGCAAAGGCCCGAGGTTGAGAAATGCTCGATGAGAAGGCAATTATGTCAAGTTCTGTCCTCAGCAGGGCGATCGGGTCGGGCCCTCAAGGTGCAGGCTGCTCGAGTCGATAGTCAACTGCCTCGGCGTATACGGCGGCGCGCCCACGCCTACCGGGTCGAGGCCACAGGGACGACGACGACAGCGAGTACGCCTCATGACGTGTGAACGATGAGAGGGTCCACCCCGACCAGCGGCGACCTCTTCATCCCGAAGAGGGGCAAGCTCGCCCGGGGAGTCGGAATGCTCGTTCCCCCCTCGCGGCGTCCGAAGAACGGCAAGCGGACGGTCGACGTGCGCGATCTCGACGCCCGGCGCATGGAGGAGTCCCGGGAGCGCCAGGAGGAGCGGAAGGAGCTGATCCGTTCCACCATCGTCAACCGGACCTTCGAGACCTACTTCCAGCCCATCGTCGATCTGCGCAGTCAGCAACCGGTCGGGGCCGAAGCACTCTCCCGCTTCGCCCATCTGCCGGTGCGATCCCCGGACGCCTGGTTCGCGGAGGCGGCGTCGGTGGGCCTCGGCGTGGAGCTCGAGCTGGCCGCGCTCGAGATGGCCATCGGGCAGCTCCGCCACCTCCCGGCGAACCTCTACCTCTCGGTCAACGCATCGGTCCCGACCCTGATGTCAGAGGAGTTCCAGGCGATCATCGGCGGGGTCCCGGCCGAGCGGATCGTCATCGAGCTGACCGAGCATGCCGAGGTCGCCGACTACGACAAGCTGGACCAGAGCATCAAGGGCATCCGATCGAGGGGAACAAGGCTCGCGGTCGACGACGCGGGTTCCGGCTATTCCAGCCTCCAGCACATCCTCAACCTGCAGCCCGACGTCATCAAGCTCGACATCGGATTGACCCGGGGAATCGACCGGGACCCGGCCCGCCTGGCCCTGGGTCGTGCGCTGCTCAAGTTCGGGTTCGACGCCTACCGGGCCTCGATCGTCGCCGAAGGCATCGAGACCGTGGGCGAGTACGAGACCCTGCGGTCGTTGGGGTGCCCGGCCGGCCAGGGCTTCTACCTGGGTCGACCGAGCCGGCTCGCCCTCCAGCAGCTTGCCCCGATCGCCCCGATGCCACTCCTCTCCGTGCCCGGCCGAGCGGTGCGGTCCGGGACCCCGAGGAACGGGTCGGGGTCGACGGATACGACGAATCAATCGGTGGACGAGTCTCCGAGCGGGACGACGGACGGCACCGCGGCGACCGCCGCACCGGTCAGGACCCGCACCCTGACGATCGAACCGGACGACACGGGGCACGTCGAAGGGGACGCGCCGGAGGTCGACGCGGAGGGGCACGCCGAAGAACCGGAGAGCCGGCTTCTCTACCGTCGGGCGTGAACCCGCCTGTCGGGGCGGCCCCGGTTGGGCCGCCCCGACAGCTCAGGAGGTCAGGAGGCCATCCCGACGATCGGCTTGTTGAGGGTGATCGCCCCGGTCGAGCCGAAGAATTTGGCGTCCCCGTAGGAGAAGATCCCCCCGTCGGAGGCGACCAGCCAGTAGCCCTTGCCGTCGAAGGTGCTGCTCATCCCCACGATCGGCCTGTTGAGGGTGATCGCCCCGGTCGAGCCGAAGTAGCCGGCGTCCCCGAAGGAGAAGATCCCCCCGTCGGAGGCGACCAGCCAGTAGCCATTGCCGTCCGGGGCGCTGCTCATCCCGACGATCGGCTTGTTGAGGGTGATCGCCCCGGTCGAGCCGTGGTAGCCGGCGTCCCCGAAGGAGAAGATCCCCCCGTCGGAGGCGACCAGCCAGTAGCCCTTCCCGTCCGGGGTGCTGCTCATCCCCACGATCGGCTCGTTGAGGGTGATCGCCCCGGTCGAGCCGTGGTAGCCGGCGTCCCCGAAGGAGAAGATCCCCCCGTCGGAGGCGACCAGCCAGTAGCCCTTCCCGTCCGGGGTGCTGCTCATCCCCACGATCGGCTTGTTGAGGGTGATCGCCCCGGTGGAGCCGTAGAACTTGGCGCCCCCGTAGGCGAAGATGCCGCCGTCGGAGGCGACCAGCCAGTACCCCTTCCCGTCCGGGGTGCTGCTCATCCCCACGATCGGCTTGTTGAGGGTGATCGCCCCGGTCGAGCCGTAGAAGCCGGCGGTGCTCCCGTAGGAGAAGATCCCCCCGTCGGAGGCGACCAGCCAGTAGCCCTTCGATCCGGACGCCACCGCCCCGTTGGTGGTGCACGACTTGGAGTAGCTGCCTATCCATCCGAGCGAGAGGCTCAGGCTCTTGGCCGCGCTCTTGTCACCCTGGATGGTGACCACGAACTGGGACAGCGGGATCGAGCTGGTGAGGGCGAGCGATGAGAGGTCGACCTTGCCGTTCGCGTCCACCGATTCGGTCGGCACCCCAGCGAGCGGTGCTCCGGACTTCGATTCGAACCCGACGGTGGCGGACGTGTAGTTGGACCGTGCCGGTTGGGTGATCTGGAGCGAGGTGTACTGGTGCGGGGTGCACACCGCGGCCGAGGCAACGATGGAAGCCACCGGCACGGTGACCGGACCCGTCGGGCAGGGACCGCCGGTGCTCGCGTCGAAGTTCTGGATCTGCGAGGCGCCGCTGGCTGAGTTGACCCACAGGCAGGTCGTACGCACCGGGTCCGGATTGACGGTGTAGAGGCTGGACAGCCCCGAGAGGGTCTTCGGGAAGTTCGCGCACGACGACGACGTGGCATAGTCGTAACAGCCGACTTGACCCGATGTGCCGTTGGAGACGTAGACGCTGCTCCCGATGGTGACCGCCGGGCCGTTGGAACTGTCGTTGCCTCCGACTGCGGTCGCCATCCCGGACGGTGTGGTGACGAGCCCAGCGGTTGTCGAGCTGTAGCAGGGGTTCCCGGTCACCGGGAGGCAGAATCCGGTCGGGGTGCCAGAAGCACTCAACAAGGGGAAGGGAGACCCGGCGATCGCCGGGACGACGACGTAGAAGGCCCCACCCCCCCAACATGGTGTGTGAGTCGAGGCGTCGAAGCAGGTGAGAAAGGTGTTGGTCGAGCCCACGACCTGGATGATCACATCGGTCCCGGTGGAGCCCAGCGGAATCGAGTTCGTAAAGGCCGCGACCGTCTGGCCGTTGAGGTGGACTTGGAAGGTGGCTCCGGCGGTGCACGGTGCGCCGAGGGCGACGTCGAAACAGAGCAGGTGGTTCTGGGTACCCGTTCCTCCGCTCCCGCCGACCTCGTTGAAGGAGTACCACTCGTTGCCGATCCGCACCGGCGCCGAAAGACCCGCGAATCCGCCCGCGTCGAGGGGTGCATCGCCAGTCGCGGAGAGTTGGGTGAACCCGCAGAACATCTGGTCCGAGGTGGCCGACGCCGGCTGAGTGGTGTCGATGCAGACCACGCCTGCGGTGTGGTCCAGCTTGTGGACCGCGTAGACGTAGAGATGACCGGTAGTGGGGTCGAGCACGAGACCTGGGGCGATCGACGTGGCGAAGTGGCTGCCCAAGTCGGTCACGGTCTTCGGCCCACCCCAGCACGCCGAGGCATCGGAGAGCTGGTGACAGTCGACCTGGAGGGTGGACTGGCTGTTGAGGACGTTGAACACCTGGGTGGTGCTCACCGCGGTCGCCCACCCGGGCCCACCGGATGCGCTGGCGAATTGGGACGGCAGCGGGACCGGCGTTGTGCCGGACCCGACGTACGTCGTCGAGGCCGCGCCGGCGTTCTCTTGGCCTGCGAGAGCCGCTGTGAGCATGAGGCCACAGCCGAGGGCGAGTGCGCACAGGACGCGCACAGCGCGGCCTGCCGCATCGGAACGGGTGGGGGAAGTGTGCACGTCAGTCTCGATTCTCTTCGGGCTGTTCAACCGACCGTGCGGTCCGCGACCGCACACCGAAGGGACACAACGCGCGTGAACCGAGCCAACCGACCCCATGCGCCCCACGACCCCTCGTTCGGCGAAGTCCGCAATGCTGCGAACCCAGGTCACGTTACCCCTCTCTGTGACATACGGAAAGGGTGCGTGACGGAGAGTGTTTATACCATCACTCCTGGTGAGCGTGTAGGTCTGTTCCTCGAGGACCCCCTCCCTCGGCTGCCGCACGGGCGCGGGCGTAGTATCGGCGGTGCACCAGTCGATGACGCATCCAGCGGTCGCTGCCGACCAGCCCGACCAGGAGGTCCCCGTGCCAGACAACGCGACGTTCCCGCCGAAGATGGTGTTCGAGTCAGCCGAGGACGAGCGGCTCCACCGCAAGCAGCGGCTGGCCGCGGCCTTCCGGCTCTTCTCCAAGTTCGGGTTCGACGAAGGAGTCGCCGGCCACATCACCGCACGTGATCCGGAGCGCCTGGACCATTTCTGGGTCAACCCGCTCGGCATGCACTTCGGCCACATCACGGCGTCCGACCTCATCCTGGTCAACGACAAGGGTGAGGTGGTCGAAGGCGATCGACCGGTCAACGCCGCGGCCTTCGCCATCCACTCACAGATCCACGCGGCGCGACCGGATGTGATCGCCGCCGCCCACGCCCATTCGGTCTACGGCAAGACCTGGTCTGCGCTCGGCCGGACGTTGGACCCGATCACCCAGGACGTCTGCGCCTTCTTCGAGGACCATGCCGTCTTCGACGACTACACCGGCGTGGTGCTCGACGTCGAAGAGGGCAAGCGCATCGCCCATGCCCTCGCGGACAACAAGGCGGCGATCCTGCGCAATCACGGGCTCCTGACGGTCGGGCACTCGGTCGACGAGGCGGCCTGGTGGTTCATCACCATGGAGCGGTCCTGCCAGGCCCAGCTGATGGCCTCCGCCGCGGGGACGCCGATCCTCATCGATCCCGAGATGGCCAGGCTCACCGGCGGACAGGTCGGATCGCACCTGGCCGGCTGGTTCAGCTTCCAGCCGCTCTTCGACCGCATCGTCCGGGAGCAGCCCGACCTGCTCGGCTGATCCTCACCCCGCACGTTCGGGGGTCAGGAGGACGATCGCGATCTCCCGACCGGTGTGACGCTGGTAGACGTCGTAGCGTCCGGCGACGTCGCGGTGGAACAGCCGGGCCATGCCGCGGTTGGCGCGGTTCACCTTGGGCCAGAGCTGGGCCCGCTCCTCCGGTGTGGCCACGCGGGCGGTTGCCGGGAACACCCGCCGGCCCACCCGGACGGTCACCTCGGGGTCGGCCTGAAGGTTGAGCAGCCACGCCGGCGGTCGGTCGCTCCCCCCGTTCGATGCGACCACCACCAGGTCACCTCGGTCGCTGCAGTAGGTGAGCCCGTGGGTACGGGGAAGACCGGTCCGACGACCGGTGGTCGTGAGCAGGAGAGCCGGTACCCGGTTGCTGTGCTTGCCCACCCGGCCGTCGGTCCGCTCGTAGACGTAGCGGTGAAACCGCAGGTAGGGATCGACGAAGCGGGTGGTGAAGATGCCGTCCACCGGTCTGCCTCACCGCCGGGCGTCGAAGGTCGGGATCAGGGTGCGTGCGGCCCGGGCCTCGTCGAGCCGGCGGACCGGTGTCCGACGCGGGAACTCGGCCAGCCACCCCTCTCCCTCGGTCGCGGCCTCGGCGGCGACCCGTTCGAACGACCGGGCCATCGCCTCCAGGGTCTGGGGGCTCTCGGTCTCGGTGGGCTCGATCATGAGCGCCTCGTCGACGACGAGCGGGAAGTAGACGGTCGGAGCGTGGAAACCCTCCTCGAGCAGGCGCTTTGCCACGTCGAGGGCCCGGACCCCGTAGGCCTGCTTGAGCGAGCGGGTGGACAGCACCACCTCGTGCATACAGGGCCGGTCGAAGGGGACGTCGTAGGTCCCGTGGAGCCGGACCCGGATCCAGTTGGCGTTGAGGACGGCGATCTCCGCGACCCGCCGCAGTCCGTCGCGGCCGTTGACCAGGATGTAGGCGAGCGCACGAGCCAGCACCAGCGCGTTTCCGTGCCAGGTGTGGACCCGCCCGATCGACCTGGGTGGCTGCACCCATGCGAAGGACGGTGCCCCGTCGACCGTGACCCGCGCCGCCCGTGGCCCGGGCAGGAAGGGCACCAGCCGCTCGGAGACCGCGACCGGGCCCGCACCGGGACCACCCCCGCCGTGCGGGGTGGCGAAGGTCTTGTGGAGGTTCATGTGGACGATGTCGAACCCCATGTCCCCCGGCCTCACCACCCCGAGGATGGCATTGAGGTTGGCTCCGTCGTAGTAGAGCAGGCCCCCGACCCGGTGCACCGCGGCGGCGATCGCGGTGATGTCCTCCTCGAACAACCCGAGGGTGTTGGGGTTGGTCAGCATGATGCCGGCGACGTCCTCGTTGAGCACGGCGTCGAGTGCCTCCATGTCCACACAGCCGCGGCGGTCGCTCGGCACGGTGACCACCTCGTAGCCGCCGAGGGTGACCGAGGCGGGGTTGGTGCCGTGGGCCGAGTCGGGGATGATGACCTTGTGGCGCGCCGAGCCACGCGATTCGTGCCAGGCGCGCATGAGCAGGAGTCCGGTGAGCTCGCCGGCGGCTCCCGCCGCCGGCTGGAGGGTCGCTGCGGCCATCCCGGTGATCTCGCAGAGGCTCTCCTCCAGGTCGACCAACAGGGCGAGCCACCCCTGGGTGATCGCCGCGGGCGCGGCGGGGTGCACGCCGGCGAGTCCGGGCAGGGAGGCCACCTCGTCGCAGACCTTCGGGTTGTACTTCATCGTGCACGACCCCAGGGGATAGGCCCCGAGGTCGACCGAGAACTGCCGGTGGGAGAGCCGGCTGAAGTGTGCGACCAGATCGCGCTCGGAGACCTCGGCCAGGGGGATCGGCTCTTCCCTCCGGTGCCCGGCGGGAACCAGCTCGTCGGGGTCGTACTCCGGGATCCCGGTGGTGCGGAAGGACCAGGCGCGCCGACCGGGCTGGGAGAGCTCGAACAGGGTCGGTTCCGGGTCCCTTCCCATCAACGGTATCGAGGTGGCCTTGCCGCCCGATGCGCCGTCGGTGGTGGTCGCGCCGGTCGTGGACACGGTCTCCCCTCCCATCAGGCGATGGCCTTGGCCAGCGCGGTCACGTACGCGTCGATCTCGTCGCGGGTCCTCCGCTCGGTCGCGGCGATCAGAAGGCCGTCCTCGCCACCGGGGACCGCTCCGGCCAGGGAGATGCCGGCCAGGAAGCCGGCGTCGACCATGCGGGTGATGACCGTGTCGGCCGGGACCGGAAGACGCACCGCGAACTCACGCAGGACCGGCGCGGCTGCGAACGGGACCACCCCGTCGACCGCCAGCAGTGCGTCCTGCAGATAGCGCGTGGCTCGCGCGCAGCGGAGAGCCACCTCTGCGAGCCCGGAGGTCCCGAGCCAGCCCAACTGGACGGCCGCGGTCACCGCCATGAGCGTCTGGTTGGTGCAGACGTTGGAGGTCGCCTTCTCGCGGCGGATGTCCTGTTCGCGGGCCCGCAGGGTCGTCACGTAGGCGCGCCGGCCCTCGAGGTCGACCGTCTCCCCCACCAATCGGCCGGGCAGGCGGCGCACCTGGCTGGTGGCGCATGCGAACAGGCCGAGGTAGGGACCCCCGAACCCGAGTGCCGTCCCGAACGCCTGGCCCTCCCCCACCATCACGTCCGCCCCCCAGGCGCCGGCCGTCCGCAGCAGGCCGGCCGCGAGCGGGTCCGCTCCGACCACCATCAGGGCGCCGGTGCGGTCGCAGAGGGCACGGGCGGTGCCCAGGTCCTCGAGGCAGCCGAGGTAGTTGGGATAGCCGACCAGCACGACCCCCGGAGGATCTCCGGCCTCGGCCTCGCCCTCCGGCCAGGCCGTCGTGCCCTCGACGAGGGGCACGGTCACGATCCGGTGCCCGGTACCGACGCCGAAGGTGGCCAGCATCTGTCGCCAGTGGGGATGGATCCCCTCCGACACCCACACGGTGGACCGCCCGGATGCGGCCACCCCGAGGTTGACCGCCTCGACTGCAGCGCTCCCCCCGTCGTAGAGGGAGGCGTTGGCGACCGGGAGCCCGGCGATGCGCGACACCATGGTCTGGAATTCGAAAAGGGCCTGGAGAACGCCCTGGGCGACCTCTGGTTGGTATGGGGTGTACGAGGTCACGAACTCGCTGCGGCCGGCGAGCGCACGGGTCACCGGCGGGGTCTCGTGATCGTAGGCGCCGCCGCCGGCGAAGCAGACCAGCCGGTCGCTGCGGGCCCGGTTGCGTTCGGCGTACCCGGCCATGCCGGCCAGCACATCGGGCTCGCCGGCGCCGTCGGCCAGTTCGAGGGCGCGCTGCAGCTTGACCGTCTCGGGGACCGCGGCGAAGAGCTCGCCGACGTCGGACAGGCCGAGGAAGGCGAGCATGCTCGCCACCTCCCCCTCGGTGTGCGGGATGTAGGTGCCCACGTGGTGCTCCTCTAGCGGATCGGGTGGCTCGGGTGACGGTTCGGCGTCGGCGGGTCGATACCGACGCGCCGTTCAGGACGCGGGGTCACGCGGGGATGGCCGAGCTGCCGGCCGTGACGAAGGGGGTCTCGACGACGGTGGCGGCGAGCGTCCGGCCGCGCTGGAGGACCTCGAGTGTCAGTCCCGGAGTGGGATCGGCGGCCGTGTCGACGAGTGCGAGGGCGATGCCGTGCCCGAGCATGGGGGAGAAATTCCCGCTGGTGACGCTGCCCACGTTCGCTCCGCCGAGCCGCAGCTCGCCACCGTCGCGGGGCGGCTGGCGCCCCTGCGTGGCGAGGCCCACCAGCCTCCGGGAGATCCCGCGCTCCCGCTCGGCGAGGAGGGCGGTCCGGCCGCGGAAGTCGTCCTTGTCCCACCCGACCACCCAACCGAGGCCGGCCTGGAGCGGCGTGATGCCAGGACCGAGCTCGTGTCCGTGGAGGGGGAACCCGGCCTCGAGCCGCAGCGTGTCGCGCGCGCCGAGGCCGGCCGGAAGGATGCCACAGGCGAGGAGCTCGTCCCAGAGGCGCTCCGCCGACTCCGCGGGCACCGCGACCTCGAAGCCGTCCTCCCCGGTGTAGCCGGTCCCGGCCACCACGCACCGGGCGCCCCGCCAGTCCACGGCTCGGACGGACGAACGGGGAACGGCTGCCGCATCGCCGAGCACGGACGCCGCCCTCCGCCGTGCGTGCGGGCCCTGCACCGCGAGCACGCACCGTGAGGGGGTGGTCTCCTCGCCGCCCAGCGCCGCCACCACCCGTGCGGTGTTCGAGGCGTTGGGCATCACGTCGAAGACCCCGTCGTCGATCCACCAGACGATGATGTCGTCGACCACCGAGCCGTCGAGGTCGTCGAGGAGGTGGGTGTACTGGGTGCGCCCGGGCCGGATGCGACGGAGGTCGTTGGAGAGTGCGACCTGGAGCCGGTCGACCGCGTCGGTGCCCTCGACCCGCACCGTACCGAGGTGACTGACGTCGAACACCACCGCGTCCTGCCGGCACGTACGGTGCTCGGCGATGGTGCCCTGCGGATAGGCGACGGGCATCTCCCACCCGCCGAACCCGACCAGCTTGGCCCCGAGTCGGCGATGGGCGTCGAACAGGGCGGTGCGTCGGAGGGCGGACCCCGTCGCCGGAGCGGCGGACGCGTCAGGACGTGGCGACGTCACCTGGGCCGGGGTCTCGAGCACATCGAAAGGTTACCGGCGGACCCGCTCAGGCGGAGTTGGCCACCGTGGGCCGGACGCCGTCGCCGGCCAACCCGTACTTCGCGAGGAGCGCCAGGGTGTCCCGCTGGTAGAGCACGGTCACCCGCACGTCGGGGTAGAGCTCGGCCAGGCGGCGGACCTTCCCGTTCTTCTTGGTGACCAACCGCTGGTTGAGGGTGGTGAGCTCGACGAACAGTCCCGGCGTCGGCAACCAGAAGTCGGGCCGGAACGCCGCCCGGGGTCGTCCGCCGGTGTCCCAGTCGAGTACGAACTCGACCGGCTCGTAGTCCCATTCGACACCGTAGAAGTCGAGGATCCTGGCGAACCGTTGCTCGGAGTCGTGGGCGAAGCGCACCGGCCGGCGCGCAGAGCCCGCGTCCAGTGCGGCGACCGGTGAGGTCAACGCTCGGCGGCCTCGGTCGGTGCCGGAGAGGCGACTGCGGGCCGGCGGTCGGACCGCGTGGCCCCGGTACGCTCGGCGGTCGGCGCGGTGATCTCGATGATGGCCGCGTCGAGCTCCGAGAGGACACCCGAGAGCGGCAGCACGTTGAAGACGCCCTGACCCCCGGCGAGCAGGTCGACCAGCTCGCCGTCGGATCGAGCCAGTGCGGAGCGGCTGTCGGCCAGGACCAGCTGCGCCGACGCCAGGTCCACACCCAGATCGCCTCGCAGGCACTCCACGGCCTGACGTGCCTGGCGGAGTTTGAGGCCGGCGTCGAGCAACCGCTTGATGACCTTCAGCTCGAGCACGTCGCCGTACGAGTAGCGCCGTTTGCTGCCGCTCCCCGTGGCGTCGGCGATCGACGGGCGGAGCAGGCCGGTGCGCGCCCAGTAGTCGAGCTGGCGGTAGGTGATGCCCACCACCGCGCACACCTGCGAGCCCCGGAAGCCCTCGGCGAGCTCGGGCCGCGGTGCGCCGACCGGGGTCGTGGCCGTGCGCTTCTGGGTCCCTGCGGTCCTACGAGCGACCATCGTCATTCCTCCACCTCGATCAGAGGTCCACCCTCAACCGCAACCTCACGGTCACCCTGCGAGGTCAGGATATCACACGGCCGTAATTACGTCCCTGTGACCCGCGGGAACGCGGGTGTGCCCGGCGGGGTCGTGGGGGCGGGTCCGATTTGGAGGCCTTCCCCGGTCGGGCCATGATCGGCGGATGGCCCCGGAGCCCCCCGACCAGACGCCCGCCGGGAACCGCTCCCCCACTCCGGGGAGCGGGGAGATCCCCCTCCACGAGCGCTCGATCGACTTCCGGGCATTCGAACAGGGCGAGGAGCTGCTGGTGATCGGCCGGTTGCGGGACAGGCGCCCACTGGCGGAGGAACACGGCGGGGTGAGCACCGTGCACGACATGGAGCTCAGGGTCCGGGTGCGCGTGGCCGACCTGTGCATCACCGACTCGACCGCGGTGATGCACACCTTCCCGCACGCCGAGTGCCCGGGGATCGAGCAGGCCTTCGCCGGACTGGTGGGTCTCGACGTGACCCGCGGGTTCACCCGGGAGGTGCAGCGCCGGTTCGGGGGACCGCGCGGGTGCACCCATCTCGAGCACCTCGCCCGAGCGCTCGGGCCGGTGGTGATCCAGGCGGTGACCTCGCGCCGGTCCCTCGCGATGCGCAGGATCGCCGTCTCTGCGACGCCGTCGGGGACGCAGACGCCGTGGGCGACCGACTCGTGTCACGTCTGGGCTGCCGGGGGTGTCGCCGAACAGAAGCTGGCGGCCGGCTGGCGGCCGGGTACCGGGCCCTACCCCGCCCCCGCACTCGTGACCTTCCGCCGGCCGGAGGCGCAACCATGAAGCGCCGGCCGGAACCCGCGACGGGCCGGTGGACCGCTGCGCGCTGCGCGGTGGTGGTCCTCGCGGTCTCGGCCGCCGCGTGCACCAACGGCACCTCGATCACCACCCCGTTCGACACCAGCCCGCCCGTCCTCCGGCGCGGGCCGGTCTACGAGCTCCAGACCGGGCAGATCGCCGGGCTCGGCACGGTGGTGGTCGACGGCCATGGGATCACCCTCTACAGCTACGCGACCGACACGCGGGGTCGACCCTCACGCTGCTCGGGGATCTGTGCGGTCCAGTGGCCCCCCTTCGTGCTGCCGGCCGGAGTCGATCGGCCGCTCGCCGGCCGGGGCATCCGGGAAGCACTGGTCGGCACCGCACCCCGGGCCGACGGCTCGATCCAGGTCACCTACGACGGGTGGCCCCTCTACACCTGGCCGCCCGACCGCGCGCCTGGCCAGGCCACCGGGCAGGCCCTGACCAACGCCGGGGGGCTCTGGTACGTGCTGCGTCCGGACGGCACGGTCGTCGTCACTCCGGCCTGACCGGTCCTTGCCGCACTGCCGCCCGACCGTTCACTCGGAGGGGCCACCGAGCCAGCCACGTTTGCGGAAGAGGTACAGCAGGCCGATCGCCGAGACCAGCTCGAGGCCGATCCCGAAGACGAGGAACGGGGCACGTCCGGTGATGTGGACGATGAGGAACGAGAAGTTCTGACCGAAGAATCCGGTGAGGAAGCTCAGCGGTAGGAAGACCGTGGCGATGATGGTCAATTGCTTCATGACCACGTTGAGCCGGTTGGAGACCGTCGAGAGATGGGTGTCCATCACGCCGCTGAGGAGATCGCGATAGCCGTCGATCAGGTCGCTGATCCGGATCAGGTGGTCGTAGATGTCCCGCATGTAGCGCTGGCCCTCGTCGGTGACACCGGGGAGATCGACCACACCGGAGCTGATTCCGGCGAACATGTCCCGTTGAGGGGTGATCACCTTGCGCATGCCGATGAGCGAGCGCTTCATGGTGAAGAGCGAGCCGAGCTGGGCCTCGGTCGGCTTGACCAGGATGGCATCCTCCAGTTCGTCGATCTGAGAGTCGAATTGGTCGAGCGTCGGGAGGAAGCTGTCGACCAGACAGTCGACGATGAGATAGACGAGCGCGACCTGGTGGGACCCGATCGGGCTGACGCGTTGGTGGCTGATCCGGGCACGCGCCGTCTCCATGGCACCGCAGGCACCCCGGCGCACCGTGATCACGAACCGGTCGCCCAGGACGAAGTGGACCTCCTGGGTGGTGCTGCCGTCCTGGGTGGCACCGTGGACCACCATGTAGGTCACCGTCTCGTAGTCCTCGATCTTCGGGCGCTGGCCGAAGTGCTGGGCATCTTCGACCGCAAGAGGGTGGACATGGAAGTCGCCCAGCAGGAGATTCCGACCCTCGTCGTCGAGGCCGTCGAGGTCGAGCCAGAAGAACGAGCTGCCGGCAAGGCATTGCTCAACGGACGCCTCGGTGGCCGGGCTCGACGTGCCGTCGACGGTCAGGATGCCGTTCATCTCCCGAGTCTGCCGCATGACCCGCCGTGGGCGGTGGAGGTGCGATCAGTCCACCGGGCGCAGCGACTCCCGGTAGCGGCGGCCGTTCGCCGCATACTCCGCCGCGGCGATCCGGATCACGTCCAGGTTCGATCCGCCCGGGCGGATCTCGGCCGGCACCCCGAGCGCGAGCGCGCCGGGTGGAACCTCCATGCGGTTGGGGACGACCGCGTTGGCCGCGACGGTCGCGCCGCTGCGGACCACCGCGTGGTGGAGGACCACCGATCCCGAGCCGACCAGGGTGTCGTCCTCGATCAGACATCCCTCGAGATGGGCGAGGTGGCCGATGACGCACCCCTCTCCCACCATGGTCGGGAACCCCGGTCCGGCGTGGATGACCGTGCCGTCCTGGATCGACGAGCGTGCGCCGACGGTGATGCTGCCGAAATCACCGCGCAGGACCGCGCAGGGCCAGACCGTCGCTTCCGGCCCGACGGTGACCTCCCCGATGAGCACTGCCTCCGGGTGGACATAGGCGTGCTCGTGGACAGCGGGGATCAGATCGCCGAGTCGGTAGATGGGCATTGGTGGATGGTAGAGCCCGATCCGCGGGTTCAGCGATGGCCCGGCCATCGCGCGACGGTGGCGAGACCGGCAACCGATGAGCTGCCGGTAGCATGTGCCGCTTCGCGAGGCGCATGTGACCAGGAGACCGCCCATGAGTGATCCCGCCGATCTCGGCCATCCGGTGTTCGACGCCGACAACCACTACTACGAGGCGATCGACGCGTTCACCCGGCACCTCGACCCCTCGCTCGGAGCCCGGGTGGTCGAGTGGTGCGAGATCAGGGGTCGGCGCTACCACGTGCTCGGCGGGCGGGTGAACCGAGCCGTCACCAACCCGACCTTCGATCCGATCGCCCTCCCCGGGGCGCTGCACGACTACTTCCGCGGGAACCCGGACCGGAGGAGCCCCCTCGAGATGCTGGCGAGTCGCGAGCCGATCCGGGCCGCCTACCGGGACCCGGCCGCCCGCGAAGCCGCGCTCGACGAGCAGGGGCTCGCCGGGTGCCTGCTCTTCCCCACCCTCGGGATGATCTACGAGGAGCCGCTGGCCCACGATCCCGTCGCGGTCTGTCACTTGTTCCGGGCGTTCAACCGATGGCTCGTCGAGGACTGGACCTTCAACCATCGCGACCGGATCTTCGCCGCTCCCTACCTCACCCTGGCCGACCCGGCGTGGGCGGTCGAGGAGCTCGCCTGGGCGCTCGACCTGGGCGCTCGGATGGTGGTCATGCGACCGGCGGCACCGACCACGGCGATGGGGCGGCGGTCACCGTTCGATCCGATGTTCGACGGCTTCTGGCGGCTGGCCGACGACGCCGGGATCACCGTTGTGGTCCATGCCGCCGACAGCGGGACCTCCTCCAACGGGTTCGCCGAGGACGGGTTCGCCGCGACCTTCACCGGCGGGTGGAAGCCGTCCATCAAGTCCTTCGCCATCGAGCAGGCGATCCGCGACTATCTGCTCTCGCTTCTCTTCGAGAACCACTTCGACCGGTTCCCGAACCTGCGCATCGCCTCCGTCGAGAACGGCGCGCAGTTCCTCCCCGATCTCCTGGTCAAGCTCCGGTCGACGGCGGACAAGATGCCCGGGTACTGGAAGGACGACCCAATCGACACCCTCCGGCACCACGTATGGATCAACCCGTTCTGGGAGGACGACGTGAACGTGGTGGCCGAGTGCATCGGAACCGACCGGGTGATCTTCGGTTCCGACTGGCCACACGTCGAGGCGTTGCCGGAGCCGCTCGACTACGTGCGCGAGCTGAAGGAGTTCGATGCCGACGAGAGGCGATGCATCCTCTTCGACAACGTTCAGGAGCTGCTCACCCTCCGCCCCACCACCTGACGCCCGGGATCGGTCGGCGGAGGAGCAGGTCAGTGGCCACGGCCCCGGCCGCGCGACCGTCTGGCTCCCTTCCCGTGGTGGGTGGCGGTGTGCCCGGCGTGCGCCTTGGACCGCGCCTGACGGCTGCGCCCGACGAACCCTCCCGCGACGATGACGACCAGCACGATGGCCAGGATGATCCAGATGAGCATGGGGTCCCTTTCGGGGAGGTCGGCTGCCGCTCACAGTCTGTCCGATGCCGATCCGGTCTGCCATATGACTACGATCGATCCTTCGGGATGGATCCGGTGACCGGCGGACCGTGGAGGTGCCGCACGGTCGGAGCACAGGTGCGCCGCGCGGGACCGGTCGGTACTGTGTTCGGGCCGTCTAGTCACAGGAGGGCAGGGGGATGACGGTTTCAGAGGCGCCAGCCCTGGACGAGCGCTTCCTCGCGACAGGAGACGAGTCGGGCACCGCCCCCTCGGACCGGCGCTTCCGGCCCGATGTCGAGGGGCTGCGCGCGGTGGCGGTTCTCCTGGTCGTCTTCTACCACGCCGGCGTCTCCTGGCTCAGCGGAGGCTACGTCGGGGTGGACGTCTTCTTCGTCATCTCCGGGTTCGTGATCACCGGCGTCCTCCTCCGTGAACGTGTCTCCACCGGACGGGTCTCGATCCTCGGGTTCTACGGCCGTCGGGCCCGGCGGATCATCCCGGCCGCCACACTGGTGATCATCGCCGCATCGGTGCTGGCCTACGCACTGCTCGGCGTGGTCTACGGCGACGAGACCGCCACCGACGCCAGGTGGGCCTCGGTCTTCCTCGCCAACTTCCACTTCTCGTCCATCGGCACCAGCTACCTCACTGCATCCCAGCCACCCTCACCGCTCCAGAACTTCTGGTCACTGGCCGTCGAAGAGCAGTTCTACCTGGTGTATCCGGCCATCTTCCTGGTGATCGCCTCCATCCGCACGAGGCTCTCCCTGGCCGTCCGTCTGGCCGTGACCCTCGGAGCAGGCATCCTGATCTCCTTCCTGCTGTCGGTCGTACAGACCACGATCAATCCCAATGTGGCCTATTTCTCGCCGTTCACCAGGGCCTGGGAGCTGGCGCTCGGTGCGCTGGTTGCGGTCAGCACCCAGTGGCTGCTGCGGATCCCCCGGCGCTTCGGCGCGGCGATGACCTGGGCCGGCCTGGCCGCGATCGCGGTGTCCGCACTCGAGTTCACCAACAACACGCCCTATCCGGGTTCGGCGGTCGCGCTCCCGGTGGTCGGCGCCGCCCTGGTGATCGCCGGTGGGGTGACCGCCCCAGCCCGGGGGGCCGAGTCGCTGCTGAGGCTGCCCCCGTTCCAGTGGATGGGAAAGCTGTCGTATTCGCTGTACCTCTGGCACTGGCCGATCCTGGTCATCGCCGCCTACTACGCGGGGAAGTCCGGCCTCCCCTTCACCCGCAACATCTTCTGGATCCTGGTCGCACTGGTGGCGTCCATCGGCACCTACCTGATCCTCGAGAACCCGGTCCGCCACGCCAAGGTGCTGACCAAGCGGCGCTGGCCGCCGATCCTGCTCGGGCTTACCCTGATCGCCGCATCGCTGGGGGTCGCCACCCTCGAGCTGCGCGCCCATGCCACCTCCAATTCGAACTACTCCGCGACGCGTGGAGAGACCGTCGCCCAGCTGGTCGCCGCGGCCCCGGCCATCAAGACGCTGCCAACCAACCTCGAGCCCTCGCTCGAGCGGGCCGCCCACAACTGGGGCACGCCCGCATTCGGCTGCTGGCCCACCTACGCGGAGGACGCGCTGCCTGCCTGCGTCTTCGGAGACCCGAGCGGCACCAAGACGATGGCCCTCTACGGGGACTCACATGCAGGGATGTGGTTCCAGGCCATCAATCAGATCGCCAGACGCGTCCACTGGAAGCTGGTCTTCGTGGGCAAGGGAAGCTGCCCGGCGGGGCTGCTGACCGTAAGGAACCCCCCGGGCTGGGGGACCCCCGGTGGCCCGTTCGTCGAATGCAACAACTTCCACCAGTGGGCCATCAACCGGATCAACCAGCTCCGTCCGGACCTGCTCGTCGTCAGCCAGGAGCACCAGTCGAACGTCAAGGGCGTCCCGTTCAGCGCGAACCAGTGGCGCAAGGGACTGGCGGATACGTTCGGCAAGCTGACCATCCCCAGGTCGAACATCGTGGTGATCGGAAACGTCCCCCACCTTCCCGTGAGCGGGCCGGTCTGCCTCTCCCAGCACCAGACAGACGTCCAACAGTGCTCCGCCGCGCCCGACCCGGAGACCAAGAGGTACAACGCGGCAGACCAGGAGGCAGCGACCTCGGTCGGGGGACGCTACATCGATGTGACCCCGTGGTTCTGCTCGACGACCTGCACCGCGGTGGTCGGAAAGTACGAGGTGTACATCAACAAGGGTCACGTGACGAGGGTGTACTCCTACTTCCTCGAGAAGAATCTCGAACAGGCCCTCGGGCTGGCCGGGAAGGTCTGAGCCGAGCAGAGCCGGGCGGGTCCGGCGCAGACACCCCACGACCTGACGCCTCTCGAGCCGCCCACGCGGGTGTCACGCAATGTTCTCCCAAGGTTTGGCTTTCTGTGATTTCCCGGTAAGGATCGCCTTGCTAGACCGGTCTGCGGTCCTCGGAGCCGGGCGCAACCTCTCTCAGGACCAGGGAATCGGCACGACGGCGTGCCGGTGGTTCGAGCAGGCGCCGATCACCGGTACGCCGCAGCCGCCCCGACCGCGCGGTCGGCACCCGCTCATCGGTGAACCCGACGACCGGGCGTGATCCAAGGCCTCCAGCGCGTGCCACCTGATCGATCCACCAATTGTGACCATGGCCAGCCAGGGGTCATCCGTGCCAGAATCTGCCAATCCGGCGCCCAGCGGGGTCGGATCGGGAGCTCTTGATCCGGAGGTGGCAGGGACCGTGACGGCGACGCGCGCAGAAGTTCATATGCCGAGGGAACCGCGTCCGGAGGGGTCGAGGACGTCCCGACGCTGGAAGTGGATCGGGCTGCTCCCGGTGCTCCTGGCCTACATCGCGGTCGGAGGGACCGCACAGAGCGCGTCGGCGACCACGCCGTTCACCATCAAGACCAACCCCGCTCTGGCACCCTCGTTCAAGGCGACCATCTACGACTACGTAGTCCGTTGTTCCGGCTCGCCGACCACAGCCATCGACACCACCGGGACCGGGAGGGTCACGATCGGTGGCAAGTCCTATGCCCAGCCCGCCAGCGTCAAGGCGCCGCTGGCGGCCAACCGAGCCGTCTATATCAGCGGTGGCGGGCACACCTACACCATCCGGTGCCTTCCGGCCGACTTCCCGACCTACGGGGTGACCATCAAGGGGACGCCACAGGTGCACGGGTATCTCATCGGGCTCACTCCGAGGACGGCAAGCCCTGCCACCTACTACGTGGTCGTGTTCGACAACCACGGCGTGCCCGTGTGGTGGTACGACAACCCCAGTGACCCGATCAACGCCGCGTTCTACGGACCGAACCAGATCGGCTGGTGGCTGGACAATCGGAGTGCCGGGTTGGACGACGGAACGTACACGATCCGGGATTTGGACGGGAACGTCAAGGCCGCTGTCGGCAACCCGTCGGCGGGCACCGGCCTCGACCTCCACGACTTCCAGGTGCTCCCCAACGGCGACTACCTCGGCATCCAGTACGTGAACGCGACCCTCGACCTCTCCTCCTGGGGGCTCTCCACGACACAACCGATCGTCAACTGTCGGATCGTCGAGCTCAACCCGCAGGGTCAGATCGTCTGGAGCTGGAGCACGATCGCACATATCGACGTGGCGACCGAGAACGCAAATTGGCACAGCCTGGTCCCCGAGGTGATCCATATGAATTCCATCCAGGAGATCGGCAATCAAATCATCATGAGCGCCCGGGAACTGGACGCGGTGTACGACATCGACAAGGCCACCGGCAACATCATTTGGAAGCTGGGCGGCACGCCGACCGCCCAGAGCCTGACCGTGGTCGGCAACACCTACCCGCAGGTCTTCTCCGGTCAGCACGACGCCCGGTACACGTCGGGAATGCTCACTGTGCATGACAACGCGACCCAGGAGACAAGCAACTCGGCACGGGCGCTCGACTTCCAGATCGACACTTCGACCCATACGGCAACGGTCGAAGCCTCCGTGATCCCCCCATCCGCCCCCGGTCCGTCTCAGGGTGGCGGGAGTGTTGACAAGCTCAGCACGGGCGACTGGGTCGTCTACTGGGGTCGATCGGACTACTTCAACGAGCTCACGCCGTCGGGGTCACCAGTGATCCAGATCAACTTCCCTGGTTATACCGATTACCGGGTGGTGGTGGTGCCGGTCTCCGACAGCACCCTGAGCGTCGGAATGGACGCGCGCTTTCCGCCGCTTCACTTGTGAGGTCTGGAGGACGAACGAACGGCAAACGCGCGTTCCCTCCCACCCCTGGACCTCCGTGGTTGGTGATCTACAAGCCGGTTCCCCCTACCGTGCGTTGAGGCGTCCCCGGCGTGCGCCGGCTCGCCGATACTCAATTCTGACGATGGCCAGCCGAGGGCCATCCATGCCAGAATCTGCCCATCCGGCGCCCAGGGGGGTCGGATCGGCAGCTCTTGATCCGGAGGTGGCAGGACCGTGACGGCTACGCGCGCAACAGCTCATGTGGCGAAGGGGACGCGCCCCGTGGGGCGGAGAATCGGTCGGCAATGGCATTGGATCGGGTTGCTCCCGGTACTCCTGGCCTGCATCGCGGTCGGAGGGACCGCTCAGACGGCGTCGGCGACCACGCCGTTCACCATCAAGACCACCCCCGCTCTGGCGCCTGCGTTCAAGACGACCATCTCCGAGTACGCGGTCCGTTGCTCCGGTTCGGCGACCACCACCATCAACACCACCGGGACCGGGACGGTCACCATCGGCGGCAAGTCCTACGCCCAGCCGGCCAGTGTCAAGGCGGCGCTGGTGGTCAACCAGGCGGTCTACATCAGCGGTGGTGGGCACAGCTACACCATCCGCTGCCTCCCGGCCGACTTCCCGACCTACAAGTCCACGGTCGAAGGGACGCCACAGGCCCATGGCTATCTGGTCACACCGGGGGGAGGAACGCCGGGAAGCGGAACCGGTGAGTACGTGGCGGCCTTCGACAACCACGGCGTTCCGGTCTGGTGGTACCAGGACACCAGCCGGCCGTTCAACGCCGCCTTCTACGGAACCGGCCAGATCGGATGGTGGACCGGGACACTGTCATCGAGCGGAACCGGGAACGGGGTCTACACCATCCGTGACTTGACCGGGGCGGTGAAGACCACCGTGACCAACCCGACCGCGAGCCTCGGTCTCGACGAGCACGACTTCCAGCTCCTGCCCAACGGGGACTACCTCGACATGGAGATCGTCAACACCACCGCCGACCTCTCCTCCTGGGGCGATTCCTCCACTGCCCCGGTCCTCGACAACGTCCTCATCGAGATCACTCCAGCGGGACAGGTGGTCTGGAGTTGGGATGCCCTCCAGCACATCAACGTCGCTGCTGAGAACGTCAACTGGCGCAGCATGGCCCCCGACGTGATGCACATGAACTCCTTCGAACAGGTCGGCAGTCACCTCATCGTGAGCTTCCGGCACCTCGACGCCGTCTACGACATCGACAAGACGACGGGCAACATCATCTGGAAGCTGGGAGGCACCACGACGCCTCAGAGCCTCACAGTCTCCGGCAACACCAACCCCCAGGTGTTCTCTGGCCAGCACGACGCCCGACAGCTGGGCGACGGATCGATCACCGTGCACGACAACGCCTCACAGGAAAGCGGTGTCTCGTCCCGTGCGATTCGGTTCCAGATCAACACCGGCACCAACACGGCGACCGTGGTCGAGGACGTCACCGACAAGTACCATCCGGGCTCTGCCGTCTGCTGCGGCAGCGCGAACAGGCTCTCCGGAGGCAACTGGCTCATCTCCTGGGGCAACGGGAACTACGTGACCGAGCTCAACCCCTCCGGTACGGCGCAGATCGACATCAACTACTGGCCGTATACCTCCTATCGGGCAGCCGCGGTGCCGGACTCGGACATCACGCTCAGCCACGGGATGGACGCCCGCTTCCCGCCGTTGCACCTGTAGGGGTGCTTCTCCCTCGTTCGCGATGGGCCGTACCCGCTGACCAAGGGGTGGACAGACTGTGAAGAGTGGGCTCATCGCGAGGGGCTCCCGGGGCGGCATCCCTCCTGGCAAGGCTTGGGGTTCGCCCCGATGGAGATGGCTGGGACTGTTGGCCGTGCTCCTCGCATGCGTTGCGGTCGGCGGGACCGGGCGCTCCGCCTCGGCGAGCACGCCGTTCACCATCAGGACCACCCCCGCCCTGGCGCCCTCTTTCAAGGTGACCACTTACGAGTACGCGGTCCGTTGTTCCGGCTCGGCGACCACCACCCTCGACACCACCGGAACCGGGACGGTGACCATCGGCGGTAAGGCCTTCGTCCAGCCGGCGTCGCAGAAGCTCCAGCTCGTGGCGAACCAGGCGGTCTACGTCAGCGGTGGTGGTCACAGCTACACCATCCGCTGCCTCCCGGCCGACTTCCCCGCGTACACCTCGCTCGTCGGGGGAACACCCCAGGCGCGGGGCTATCTGGTGACGCCGCACGGAAATGCAGGTGGGCCGTCCTCTAACTACGTGATCGCCTTCGACAACCACGGTGTCCCGGTCTGGTGGTACCAGGACACCAGCCGGCCGATCAACGCCGCCTTCTACGGCACCGGCCAGATCGGGTGGTGGACCGGGACCCTGTCTGCGACCGGCACCGGGGACGGCGGCTACACGATGCGGAACCTCGATGGCGCGATCAAGACGACCGTCACCAACCCGGATGCGAGCGTGGGACTCGACGAGCACGACTTCCAGGTCCTGCCCAATGGGGACTACCTGGGAGTCGAGGTGATCAACGCCACCGCCGACCTCTCGTCGTGGGGGCTCTCCTCCTCGGCTCCCGTTCTCGATGATGTGATCATCGAGATCACACCCCAGGGACAGGTGGTATGGAGCTGGGACGCGCTGGCGCACTTCGATGTCGCCACAGAGAACGTCAACTGGAGGAACTGGTATCCCGATGTCATCCATATGAACTCGATCCAAGAGGTCGGGAACTACGTCATCGTGAGCGCCAGACACCTCGACGCCGTCTTCGAGATAAGCAAGGTCACCGGCAACATCATCTGGAAGCTCGGAGGGACCACCACGGCCCAGAGCCTCAGCGTCGTCGGTAACACCTACCCGCAGGTGTTCTCCGGCCAGCACGACGCCCGGGAGCTCGGTGACGGGTCGATCACCGTCCACGACAACGCAGCGCTCGAGTCCGGAGAGGCGTCGCGGGGGCTTCACTTCCAGATCGATCTCACCGCCCGCACCGCGACGATCATGCAGGAGGTCACCGATAAGAACCACCCCGGACCCTCCGAATGCTGCGGGAGCGCCGCCCTTCTCCCCGGTGGCGACTGGCTCGTCGACTGGGGCGACTCGCAGTACGTGACCGAGCTGACCCCTCAGGGCAAAGCGGAGGTCCACATCAACTTCTCGCCGGATACCTCCTATCGGGCGGCGATCGTGCCGGATTCGGACATCACGCTCAGCCACGGGATGGATGTGCGCTTCCCGCCGCTCCATCTCTGACCGACCCTCAGGTCTGGTTCTTCTCGGCGAGTTCCTGCAGGAATCGAGTTCCACATGATCCGATCGCTTCTGCGTCCTGTCTCGCTGATCGCTCTCATCCCTTCCTGCCTCTCTGTGACGACAGGCGACCACTCGGTCAGCTCCGGGTCCACCGAGGATCACCTACTACTGGGGATACGCCGACCTGAGATGGAATGCGCCGAAGTTGTCGGGGAACAGCGTCATCGACGAATACGAGGTCTCCGCTGCCGGCGGCGGTCAGACTCTGACTCCTGTGAGCCGGGCTCAGCGTCTCGGACTTTCTGGCTCCTCAACCGGCAGACCTGTTGACGGTCGAGGTCCGAGCACTCAACTTGGCCGGCTGGGGAAATTGGTCGATCCCCATCTACTTCTCGGACGGGACCGGTCGGTACTGTGTTCGGAGACGTACGCCCCCCCGCCACCCCCAGCAGGCCACTCTGTTCCAAAAGTGGTCCAGCGAATGGGGTGAGGTACAACGAGTCGGGCTGCCGGGATTTGAACCCGGGACCTCTTGACCCCCAGGCCGGTTACCCTTGTGAGGTCCGGACGGGTGTGGCGAGTCTGCCCAGGTCAATCGAGGTACTCAACTTCTCCCCGAGAGGTCTGGCGAGGCGAGTTAGGGTCAGTCGCGCAGGGTTGTGATGACACCGCGATGACAAATGACGAGCTCGGGAGGCAGGGAGATGGGGACAGACGGAATTCGACGCGGCCGGATCGGAATCGTCATCGCACTTGCGACAGCGTTTCTGCTCGGTGGGGCAGCCTTCAGTGCGGTGCAGATCGCCGGAGCCACGGGGAGCGTGACACCCGAAGCGGTGTGTACCGGCTATCCCCACCAGGGAGTCGACTGGCACGGCTGCAATCTGAGGTTTGCCAACCTCGACTCTCAGTACCTTGGTGGCGCGAATTTGCAGGGCGCCCTGATGACCAATGCCACACTGACCGGCGCGAACGTGATTGGCGCAAACCTAACCGGCGCCAACCTAACCGGTGCCAACCTGGACGCCAACCTGACCAGCGCGAATCTTACCGATGCCAACCTGACCGGTGCCAACCTGGACGCCAACCTGACCAGCGCGAATCTTACCGATGCCAACCTGACCGGTGACACTCTGGGAGCCAACCTGCACAATGCCAGCCTGACCAACTCCAACCTGACCAACTCCAACCTGACGGGAGTGAGCTCAGGGGGCATCACGGGGACCCCGACGGGGATTCCGACTAGCTGGAAGCTCATAGCAGGATATGTGATAGGTCCCGGAGTCTTGCTTACGATGGCCAACCTGACCGACTTCAGCCTGATCAACCTTGACCTAACCCGAGCGGACCTTCAGAAAGCCGACCTAACCGGCGCGAACCTAACCGGCGCGAACCTAACCGGCGCGAATACGAACTTGGCCAACCTGACCAGCGCGAACCTGACCGACGCCAACCTGACCAGCGACGGCCTTCAGTTCGCCAATCTGACTGGCGCGAACCTGAGGGGCGCGAACCTGACTGATGCCAACACGAAGTTTGCCAGGTTGACGAGCGTCATCTGGTCCAATACAACCTGTCCCGATCGAACCAACAGCAACAGCGACGGTGGCACCTGTGTCAACAATCTCACCCCCTGACGCAGCCGGCACACCTCACGATCACACCTACGGCTGGTCAGAGGCTTTCGCTGCCAACTTCCGACGCTTCGCATAGTTGGGCAGAAGGATTGCACCGATGAGCAGTGACAGGCCTCCGGCCCCCCACTGACCTTGCACCGTCAGGACGATCGAGGTCCCGATGAACACGAGGGCCAGTGGGAGCCTCACGGGAGACCCCGCATGATGGTCACGGTACCGTTACCCTTTTCTGTTGCCATGTAGCGTCGATACCGCACAAGGAACAGGCTAGTGGCCGCTTTCTTACGACGCCCGATCCCTGCGGGTTCACAGGGCTCTCTTGACCTTCCCACCCTCTTGGAGACGGATGTTGCCCTTTGGCGAACTCCACGATGATTTGTCAACCACCTGATCCCCCTGGACATGCACCGTAGGGGGATCCGTACGGCCAGATCCAACTGACAGTGGCAGGACCAATGGATGGTTGGCTCTGGGAGAGCACTACGCCGGTCCCACTCACCGCCACAGATTGGCCAGGGTTCAATATCGTAACGGGAGCATCGACTGGGAAGAGAAGGACCGGTGCTGTGGGCGCGCCAGGAGAATCACCCGAGACGTTCAGGCTGGCCGAAACGAACTGGACGGGCGCACTGAGGCCATTCGTCATCGTCCCGATCAATTTTACATCCCAAACGGTGGTTGGATCCCCCACTCCGGCAAGACTTGGTTGAGGCACCGCAGACATTCGGACGCTCGCCTGTGGTGATCCTGTAGGACAAGCGAGAGTTGTCGGAGTTGGAGCAGCGGCGGGCGGAGCGGTAGTTGGAGTGGGTGCGGTCGTTGGCGTTTCGGTGGTTGGAGGTGGCGCCGTAGTTGGTGGTGGAGCGGTCGATGGCGGTGCCGTAGCAACCGCATTCGATGGTTTTCTAGACAGACCCCCGGCGATGCCAGCAGCGAGGAGGACAACGACCGCTGCCGTCGTAATGAGAAACCACTTTCGGAGGAAGATCGGCCTTCCTGGAGTTGCAAGGGGTGGACCCTCTGTGAGAATGGGCGGTGGCGGCTGATAGTCCGGGTGTTGCTCGGGTCGATACCACTTCCCATCCGAGGCCAACCACCAACCAGGCCCCTCTTGCGTACCACTCATGGAGTAGTGATCGACCAGCCCAGATCAACCTTGAGGGCTCTGCATCTCCGAGCCCAGTAGTACCTTGGGCGGAATGGATGGTTGCACCCGCAGGCGCCCGAAGCTGCACTACGCGGAAGCTTTCTGCACTGACCCCGGAGGGTGCTTCCGGTTCGGCTCGAGTTCCGTCCCAGGCCGCCAGGGGATGCCGCACCACTGCCCGCTGCCCGTCGCCCTCAGGGGGACGTTCGTCGACGCTGCGGGCGCATCTCACCGGGTCTCCTCGTGCATGGGTCACGGCGACGCACTCGAGGATGACTGGGAGCGGATCTACCCCGTGCGGCAGTGACAACTCAGCCCCGCTCCGCCAAGGACCTCGAAGAGGCAGCAATCCACGTCAACTACGAAGTTCAGATGTTCCGACATCACGCGGGCAGCAACGTAGCTGACAACGCCACTATCGAGGGCTTCCTTTTGCACGGACGGAACCTCATCGAGTTCCTCGGATGGCGAGCGTCCTCACGAAACACTGACATCCTTGCGGCCAATTTCGTACCGGGATGGACGCCACCGGCCACTCCTGACCCGCAGTTCTTCAAGCACCTCCTGCTGAAGATCGACACGCACCTATCCCACCTCACGTGGAAACGCGTTGACGAAGCCCAACCCATTACTCCCACAAGTCCGGCGTTCCCCTACAGGGAGATGCACAACCTCGTCCACGCCGAATTCGCAGAGTTCACTCAACAGGCAGTGCGCGCCCGATCTCCCGGCGCAACGCTCTTCGCTTCTGCGATTTTCCGCTGGGAACCCCTGGGTGTAGCTAGGCAACAGAGCAGGAGACCCTGCCCCTGAACGGCACCTTGGTGACACGCTTGGACTCCACCCTCGGACCTTGCCAGTGCTACAGGTTTCGATATAGTGGCCCGATGGCAGTGATTCGTGGTTCCTCTGATCGAAGTGTGCTGGTGCTGACCAGCCTTTCATCGGGACCGAAGCACGGCTACGCCCTGATCAAGGACATCGAGTCGTTTGCCGGTGTGACGCTCGGACCCGGAAGCCTGTATGGAGCGATCGCCAAACTTGAACATGCGGGACTCGTTGAACCCATTCCGGGCGAAGGTCGGCGCAAGCCGTATCGGATCACGACTCGGGGGGCGGCGGACCTGCGGGAGCAGCTCCAACTGTCGAAGAGGATTTCCTCGGTCGGCCTCGGCCGACTGGCGGGAGCGGCAGGGTCATGATTCAAGCTCTCGTTCGACTGATTCTCGGAATGTATCCGCCATGGTGGAGGCGGAAGTATGGAGCAGAGACGGCCGACTTGACCGAGCAACTCCTTGCAGATCGAGGAACACATCGATGGCGGGTGTTGGCCAGTTTGCTGTCCGGGTCCTTGTTGGCGTGGCTGCAACTTCGGCGAATCGGTGACTACCTCCAGCCCCTCAGCAGCCCCAATGCGTGGGGCATGATCCCGCGGGGTTCCCACCGTGACATCTTCGGCAACAGAGGTCTCTGGCCACGAAGTGAAGCAGAATTGGAACCTGGAGAGGCGCTGCTAGGGGTGCTCGATGGCGTCGTGGGCATCAGGTACATCGCCAACATGCCAATGTTCGGCGTCACCTTGCTCGTGACGTATCTGATTTTGGCATGGCCTTTGCATCTGGCCATTTGGGGTTACGTCGTGGGTAGTGCGTTCTACTTGATCCTCGGGTTGCTCCTGAGACCGCTGACCAAGAGCTATCTCGTCTCCGTCGCAGTCACCAGCCATGGCGTAGTTGTGTTTCGCCGTGCCATCACCGGCCGCACGGGAAGGGTGGTCCAACGGATGCCAGCGGTTGAACCGGAGTTAGTCCGGTATGGATCGATGAATAGAAAGGTGCGCCTCGGTGACCGAACATTCTGGCTGGGCCGCCGATCGGACCCGATGCTGTATTGGATGTCCCAGACATTGCGCGCTGCGAGGGGTCGATAGCAACCTGCTTCGCCCGGTGCCCCCGAACACCAATGATATGCCCGGTGCCGTTCGGACGCCCACTAGCCCGGCGGCCGCCTTCGCCACCAATCAATTGCCCAGAATGCCGCGAGGATGAGCACGACTCCCCCGGCGATTGCCACAAGCTCTCCTTCGGAGGCAGTCCCGCCGGAAACGTCCGCAGCGAATCCGGGCGAAACAAGGTGGGCAACCGATGGGTCCGTTGGATCGTAAGACACGGTGACCTGCTGTCCCGCGCCGCAGTCATCCGCTGAACCGGCGACCGTGCTTCTCGTGACGTTGAAAGTGAAGGTTCCCCTCCCAGGGACGGAGTAGTTCACACTGCAGACCCAGGGAGTTCCGATCCCTGAACTGGTTGCGGAGACGACGTTTCCCTGAACCTGGTGCGCAGGTGCCTTGTCGCTGATCCCGATCCCGAGGAGGAGGGCACCAATAACTGCGAGGAGGATGAACCCAGCCGGATACCACCGCGGGGCAGGCTGACGTGGTTGGCGCTGCTTGTTGGATCGGCTGCCACCGTAGCGGCCACCCTTGAGGGCTCCTTCGGCCACCGGAGCCCCCACTAGGCCAGTGTCGAACACGACATTGGCATCCATGGCAGTCACCGCATAAGAGCCGAGGTCGGGAGACACCGCGTCCTTGTCGCCGTCAGCACGGATCATGTCGCGGCTGGTCATGCTCCGTGGGTCGCCGGTTACCTTGATGAACGGACGATTTGCTGGACCGTCAGGTGGCGGGTCTTTGGCTTCTATCCGACCGTCACGGACCAGATTCGACGGCCGTCCCTGGGAAATCCACCGTTGCTCATGGACACCGTAGGGATCGAGGTACCACCCCTGGGCCTGTGCGTCGTCGGCACCCGCGTTGCTCTCATCCGCCACCGCTCCAAGAATAATCCGGCCATCGGACCTGAGCAGTTGTTCCAACATCACTCGTGCCCTGCCCCTCAACACCGGGAGGAGGACGCTGGCACGGCCCGGTCTGAGAGCATTGTCGGATGACACCCACCGAGGAGCGCCTGACCAGAGAGCAGGCTTACGAGGCTGCCTACCGGTTCGTGGCCCAGTACTACGAGCGAGAGCGGATCGTCCCCTTGATGCTCATGCTGACCTCGATGAGGCCCACGCCCGACGGCTACGTCACCAATGATCCTGGGGCCTGGTCCGACTGGGAGCGGTGCGTTCAAGAGACTGTCTCCGGGTCTCCACTGCCTGAGATATCCGCACCCGATCGGTAGGCGACGGGGGTGTCCCCGACCGCCGGCTATGCCCCGCCCCCAATCAGGCACATGGGGGATGGTCCCCAGGTTACGACTTGGTGCTCACATCCACGAGGACTTGTTGTTCCGCAGCCCAAACCACCTTCCGGTTGTCACCGGTGAATCGCCCCGGGATTGGTGACTGCTCCTTCTCTTGAGAGGATGGAGCCATGTCAGAGCGAAAGAGGAATCCTCGACCGCCCTACCCGCCCGAGGTCCGGGAGCGAGCGGTGCGGATGGTCTTCGACCACCAGGACGAGTACCCATCGCAGTGGAAGGCCATCGAGTCGATCTCGGCGAAGCTGTCGATCAACCACGAGACGCTGCGGATCTGGGTGCGGCGGGCTGAGACCGACGCCGGACAGCGGCCCGGGCTCACCACCGACGAACGGGCCCGGATGAAAGAGCTGGAAAAAGAGAACACCGAGCTGCGCCGGGCCAATGAGATCTTGAAGGCGGCCTCGGCTTTCTTTGCGCGGGAGCTCGACCCGCGACTGCCGAGATAGTGGCCTTCATCGACGCCCACCGGGGCCGCTTCGGGGTCGAGCCGATCTGCCGGGTGCTCAGCGAGCACGGATGCAAGATCGCCCCGAACACCTTTTGGGTGGCCAAGAAGCGACCGCCGTGCGCTCGGGCCATCCGCGACGAAGTGCTCAAGGTCGAGATCGCCCGGGTCCACGCCGAGAACCTCGATGTCTATGGGGCGGACAAGGTCTGGGCCCAGCTCAACCGGGAGGGCACCAGGGTGGCCCGCTGCACCGTGGAACGATTGATGCGTGACCTGGGCCTCTCTGGTGTCCGGCGCGGCCGGGCCTACAAGATCACCACCCGTTCGGACGAGCGTCAGCACCGGCCCAGTGACCTGGTCGAGCGCCAGTTCAGCGCGCCGGCACCCAACCGGCTCTGGGTGGCTGATCTCACCTACGTGAAGACCCACGCCGGCTGGGTCTACGCCGCGTTCATCATCGACGTGTACTCGCGCACGGTCGTCGGCTGGCAGCTCTCGAACTCCTTGCGTTCGGATCTCGCCATCGATGCCTTGGAGATGGCGGTGTGGAACCGAACCCGAGCAGGTCAAGTCCTCGATGGCCTGGTGCACCACTCCGACAGGGGCGTGCAATATTTGTCCATTCGCTACTCTGAGCGCCTGGCCGACAACGACATCGTCGCCTCCGTCGGCTCACGCGGCGATTCATACGATAACGCCATGGCCGAGAGCTTCAACGGCCTCTACAAGTGGGAACTCATCTACCCCAAGGGTCCCTGGAAGGGCCTCGACGACGTCGAGTTCGCCACCTTGGGCTACATCGACTGGTTCAACCACCGCAGGCTCCACGGCGAGATCACCGAGGACAACTCCTACGTGACCCCTGCAGAGTTCGAAGCCGTCTACTACCGTCAAACAGGAGCCGCCCTCGAGGTGGTTACCCAATAGCCCGAGCAGTCATGGAACCCGGGGCGATTCAGACCTGCGCTTACGTGGTCGGGCTGCCGGGATTTGAACCCGGGACCTCTTGACCCCCAGTCAAGCGCGCTAACCAAGCTGCGCCACAGCCCGTCTGACCGTTTGCCCTGTTCAGGGCCTCCGGCCGAAGGATCTCACACTAGCGCAGTCGGCCTTGAGGGCCTGACTGCAACCAAGAGTGCAACCCAACCTTGTTGAGGGGGCTCCTCGAAAGCAACGAGGCTACGCCTTGTCCGCCGCCGAACTGCCCCACTGATCTGGGACACCCTGAGCACGGACGGTTGGACGCGCCGCATGAGTAAGCCGCTGCTCCCCAGATCCGTCGATGTGCGCTATTACGTAGAGTGTGGTGAACCCGTTTGTACAGAGCATGACCAGCAACTTCGAGCAGGCTCTGCGGCTGATGAAGGCGTCACTTGCTGATTGTCCCGACGACCTGTGGAAGGCGGACCTGTGGCCGGACGAGGCGCCCACGGGTCCGACGCCGCACGGTGGCTTGCACGGCTCAGCCCCCTGGTTCCTGGCGTACCACGCGCTGCTGACCCTCGACTACGACCTCACCGCCGAGTTCGAGCCGTGGGAACCGCCACAACCCTTTGACGAGAACACCTACGGATTTCCCGACCGTATGTTCACCAAGGCCGAACTCCTCAGTTACATCGACTACTGCCGCGGAAGGGTGCGTCGAACGCTTGACTCGCTCACCGAGGACATGGCGGCCCGACCACTCCCTGGCGCCCACCGATACCACGGCATGCTGTACGGCGCGATTGTCGGCAGCATGCCGCTGCACGTCGTTGAGCACGCCTCCCAGATCCGCCAGTTCCTCGCTGGCGCCGGAATCAGAGTGCAACCCATGCCCGGCGATCGTGGGTATGTGGGGTGACCGTGACGGTCATCCGGCCACGTGCCTCCACACCGCAGAGCTGACCCACTCCCGGTGACGCTCCTATCAGTTGTCAAGCCATTTTGGAATGCAAACCGCGGGCAGAACACTGATGAGTCACTCGGAGGAGGACATGCTCTTATCAGGCCACGCGTTCACAGTTCGTGGTCCCGGACCGTGGGCCGGCGAGTCGCCGGAAAGTCAGCCTCAGGGGGCGACAGTTGTGGGGTGAGCCAGGCCCACGGTCCCGGGTTCAGCCGCGAGGCAGGTAGCGATACAGCTCGCGGGCGACGTAGCGCTTGAGGAGCCGGATGACGTCTCGCTTGGAGCGTCCCTCCTTCACCTTGCGCTCGAAGTAGGCCGTGGTCTTTGGGTCGTGGGCGATGCGGACCATGACGATGCGCCAGAGCGCGCTGTTGGCCTGGCGATCACCGCCTCGGTCAAGGCGATGGCGGGTGGTCTTGCCAGACGAGGCCGGGATGGGGGCGACCCCGCACAGATGGGCCCAGGCCGCTTCGGAGTGGAGGCGCTCGGGGTTGTCCCCCGCACTGACCAAGAGGGCTGCCGCTGTGTCGGGGCCCACCCCGAAGCGGGCCAGCAGCTCGGGTGCGGCGGACGCCAAGTGTGCTGCGATGCGCTGGTCGAGCTCGGCGATCTCGTCCTCGAGCCCTCGGATCCGGTGGGCCAGGGAGCACAGCGACGCCTTGTGGGCGGCCATCACCGCATCGCCCGAGCGCGACGGCCGCAGCCGAGCTGCTTCAGTGACCAGCGCGGTCACGCTCAGGCCCTTCAGACGACAACGCAGCTGGTCCGGCGCTGTGATCACCAGGGTGCGCATCTGGGTGAGCGCCTTGACCCTGGCCTGCCGGGCGGAACGCTTGGACACGACGAGGACCCGGATGGCCTCGACCGCCCCGTCTCTGGACTTGGAGATGCTCGTGGCCCGCCCACCGAGGGCCGCTCGAGCCGCCTCGACCGCATCGAGGGGGTCGGACTTGCCACTGCGCCGGCGCTCGGCCCGATTCGGCCGGCCGACCTCGATCACCTCGATGTCGGCTCGGCGCAGGAACCGTGCAAGGCCTGCCCCGTAGGAACCGGTGCCCTCCACCCCGATCTTGGTGATGGTGCCGAAGCTCTGAAGCCAGGCGAGCAGCGCCTTATAGCCAGCGGAGGTGGTGCCGAAGCGCTCGGTGCCGAGGAGTGCTCCGAGCTGGTCCAAAGCTGCGGCGACATGGACGTCGAGGCGGGTATCGACACCACCCGTCACGCCGTGTGGAGCTTCTACGATGGTCATGGCCGTCCCTACTTTCCTTAACGTGGATGGGGATGGCACGGCCGTCCCCGATCGGGATGACGGGCGGTCTGGCCTGTTGGTAGCAAGCCGGACCAATCACCCTCTCCTGGGACGGGGCGTGCCGTTGTCAATGTGCGGACAGGCCGAAACCTGACACCACCCCCGAAGCTATTGACGATCAGCGACGGAGCGGTGGACCCTGCAGGCCATTGTCACTGTTGTGGGTCACCCATTCTGTGATGTACCAGTCGACTTCGTCTTCCATCGGCGGTAGCGTTCATAAGGTCTCGCGAAGCGGTCCAGACGGCGCTGACGGTGGAGGTCGCAGATGGGCATTCCAAGCGGTCGGATCACCATGGGGATGGGATTGGCATTGTGCCTTCTCGCCGGGGCCTTTGTGGGGTCTGTGCCTCCTGCCGGAGCCGTCGGAGCCACCGCCTCCGCCGTCGTCGCCGGAGGTTCTCACACCTGCGCTCGGCTCACGACGGGGAAGGTCGAGTGCTGGGGAGACAACCAGTACGGCGAGCTGGGCAACGGTACGAGAACGAATTCGGATAGGCCGGTGACCGACACCGGCCTATCCGGGGTCACCGCTGTCGCCACCGGGAGCGCTTACACCTGCGCTCGGCTCAGCACCGGGACGGTCGAGTGCTGGGGAGACAACCAATTCGGCCAGCTGGGGGACGGGACGACAACCGGTCCTCAGGAGTGCGTATTTGGCGTGGATACGCAGGTGGCATGCAGCACCGTCCCGGTGGCTGTCACCGGCCTGTCCGGGGTAACCGCAATTGCCGCTGGAGGGGACCACACCTGTGCCCGGTTGAGCACGGGGACGGTCGAGTGCTGGGGAGAGAACCAGAGCGGTCAGCTAGGCAACGGATCGAGCACGGACTCGGATGTCCCGGTTGCAGTCACTGGCTTGCACGGTGTGACCGCCATCACCGCCGGGGGCTCGGACAGCTGTGCGCGGTTGATCATCGGGACGGCCAAGTGTTGGGGCGAGAATTTCGCCGGCGAGCTGGGCGATGGGACGACAACTGGACCCCAGCTCTGCAGCACACATAGCGTGCCCTGCAGCACCGTCGCCGTGACCGTCCCTGGTCTGGGTGGTGTCGCCTCGATGGCCGATGGGGGCTATCACACCTGCGCTCGGCTCAACACTGGGACGGTCAAGTGCTGGGGCAACAACCAGATCGGCCAGCTGGGAAACGGAACGAAAACGAGTTCGGATGTTCCAGTGGCGGTGACCGACCTGACCGGGGTCACGGCCATCGCCGCCGGGGTTTGGCACAGCTGCGCAGTGCTCAGCAGCGCGACGGTCGACTGCTGGGGGCAGAACTACTACGGCCAACTGGGCGGCAGTCTCGCCTACTACTCGCTTGTCCCGGTGGTCGTCACTGGTCTGACCGGGGCCACGGCAATTACCGCCGGGGCCGGTCACACCTGCGCGCTGCTCAGCACGGGGAAGATCGAGTGCTGGGGAGACAACTCTTCCGGGCAGCTGGGCAACGGGTCCACCGCGATTTCGTATCATCCCGTACCCGTCGCTGGGCTGTAGTTGGCAGGAGTAGGAGATACGCCCCTCTGACCCGGTGATGATGATGTGGAACGGCCTGTCAACCTCCCGCGCGAAGGTCCTTTCCACTGCCTTGTGAGCGCGACGCACCAGAGGTGCGGCGCCTGACTGTTGCTGAGCAGTCGGAGGGGCCCCCGGGGTCAATACGCAGCGCCCGCAGCCCGAAGGGTGAGGACGAACGGTGTTGACCCCGGGGTGGAGGCTGCTACTCGGCTCCCCGTTGACAACGCGGTGGTGGCCGGGCAAGCCATCGACGACGCGCCGGAGCGCAGTGGATCGGAGAACCGCCACGATGATGTACGCGTGTCGAAATCGCAGTAAAGCCATTCGCAGGTAGGTGCCTCTGAATCAGGGCGCCCGTGACATCCTCACGAGGAGCGATGGTGGGCATAACACCGGCGAGGATCGGATCTGCTGCGGCGGTACTCCGGCGCGTCGTGGAGGGCTCGACCAGTCGCGGCGCCGATCGCACGCTGGTCGACGGGAAGGTCACGGTGCTCAGACCTCGGCCACCATTTCGGCCCAGAGGAAGCCGGCGAGCTCTCGTGCAATGGCGGCGGCCACCACGGTGCGCACGTTCTTCTTGGCGGCCAGTTGTCGGAACCGCTTGGACAATCTGGCTTGTGCAGCCCACGAGCGGGCCACGGTCTCCGGCGACACGCCCTGTTGACGCTCTCTGATCCCGACACCGACGTTTGGACTGTGTTGGTAAGCCCAGGCCGCTTCGCAGAGCTGTCCCCGCAGGTGGGCATTCCCGGCCCTGGTGATCGAGCCCCGGCGCTGGGTCTCTCCGGTCGAGTTCTCCACGGGCACGAGGCCGGTGAAGCTCATGAAGGGTCTGGCCCTGGGGAACCGACGCCAGTCGAACACTTCGGCTGCCAGACACAGCGCACCGATTCTGGTCACGCCGCGGTAGGCAGCCAAGCGAGGCACCTGGTCACCGAAGGGCTCCGAGGTGCTCCAGGGCAGGAGGTCGGCCTCGACCGCCTCGAGAGCGGCGTCCCGCAGTTTCGTCGTGGCCAGGTAGTGGGAATAGGTGGCAGCGATGGCGGGGTCGTCGAAGGACAAGGTGGCCAGCCAACGGCGGTGTCGCTCGGTCCACGTTGACCCTCCCCGCCACACCACACTGTGGCGAAGCAGGAACCCGCTCAGACGGTTGCGGGCCCGGGTGAGGTCCTGGACCATGTCGCCGCGGGTCCGGCACAGGTCGCGCACGCCCTCTTGAGCTGGCGTCGGGATGGTGACCGGGGTGAGCTCGCCGGCCCGATGCAGCCCAGCCAGCCGCCTGGCATCTCGACGGTCGGTCTTTACCCGATCGCCCGAACCCTTTGGGATGAGGGACGGAGCGACCACGTCGCAACGCACCCCCATCGAGGAGAGCTGACGCTGGAGGTCATAGCCGGTCGGGCCCGCTTCGTAGCAGGCCCAGATCCCCTTGGGGCGCCCGATCCGCTTGATCAGGCGACGGACCGAGTCCGTATCGTGGAAGATCTTGTCGACTTCGGCGACATCACGATCGGGTGGCAGCACCGCCACCGCGATCGAGTTTTTCGACACGTCCATCCCCAGATGGACGAACCCTCGGTGGGCAATACTGGACACGGCTGGCTCCTTCCTCCGTATGTCGGCTCCGTTCACCGCATACGTGAATGATCCACGTATATGCGGATGCCGGAGGAGCCGGCCGTTCCATACTGAATCGGGGGCACCTTGGCCTGGGGTTTGGGAACGGTCCCTCCGAGAGCCGGGACTATGTACGCAGGATTCGAGCCGGGACTACCGTTGTGACAGCCGCGAGACCCAGGGGGCTTAGATGTCCACAGAGCGGAAGTTCGGCACGATCCTTGCTGCGATTGCTATCGCAGCATCACTACTGGCAAGCATTGTGTTAGCAGCTCCCGCTGGGGGCACCACAACCTGGTCGATCAAATCCAGTCCACGCAACGGGCTGCTCAACGGAGTGGCCTGTGTGTCTTCGTCGTTCTGTATGGCCGTCGGCGGCTTCAGTGCTCGGTCACAGATGCTCCCGAGCCTCATCCTAACGGACACCTGGAACGGAAGCACATGGAGCGCTGACGAGAGCAGCGACGTTGCGGCGGTCCTGACGGCAGTGTCGTGCGTGTCCACCGTTGCGTGCACGGCTGTTGGCTATAGCGTAACGAACGACGGATCCGGCAATGTGTACGACGGCGTGATCGAATCCTGGAACGGGAGCGGCTGGTCGAGCCCCCTCTGGTTTCCCAATGACCAGTTCAACGGGGTCAGCTGCGTTGGTACGTCGTTCTGTAAGGCGGTCGCCGGCACACGTGCAGCTGATTTTCTGGGCTGCGGCCCGGGTTGTGGCAGCAACAGTGCGATCGAATCCTGGGATGGGACAACCTGGACTGCCGATACGACCCCGAGTCTCAATGCCAGCTTTTCGGGAGTGAAGTGCGTCTCGATCGTTTCCTGTAAGACCGTCGGTGCATACGGCGTTGGCAGGCACTACCCACATGGGCTGGTCGAGTCCTGGAACGGGAGCACATGGTCCCTTGTCGCCAGTCCTTCGGTGGGGCAGGAGGGAAACACTCTCCAGGGCGTGGCCTGCCAGTCGGCCACACAATGCAAGGCTGTCGGATACTTGGTCGAGGGAACGGGCACTGACCAGACATTGGCCGAGTCGTGGAACGGAACGACGTGGTCGGTCAAGCCCACCGCCAATATGACGGATAGCGCACTCCTTTCTTCGGTGACGTGCCCCGGTGTGAACTCATGCACAGCGGTCGGTGCTTATAACCGCACAGGAGTGGACAAGAACCTCATTGAATCCTGGAACGGAGCGAAGTGGTCAGTTGTGTCGGGTCCACTGGGGACCGGGCTGACCAATCTGAACAGTGTGTCCTGCAAGTCCAGCTTCTGTGTTGCCGTGGGGCAGCAGGCTCGCAATAGTGAGATTTCGCCCATTGGCAACACATTTATCGAGGCGACCTGACAGTTCGGTGGTCAGCCCGCCACCCTGTGACGGGTATGGCGGTCAGTTATCCCTTATCGGCATGTGACCCTTTGGCTGGCAATTGGAATTCCGGTGGCGATCGCCATTGCCGGCGTCCTTCTGCGGCCCGTACGACGTTGGGTCGTCTCGATGTGGCACGCGATCCGCCAGAGGCCCTACAGCGAGCTGCGCGCCGTCGAGACAGGTGTTGCTCAATCATTCTGGGAATCGGCTCCGCAGGGAAACGGGAGTCATCGCCTCATTTGGAGAGCTCGGCTTCAGGTAACTAACGACGGCAATCGAGTGAACGCACCGGTGAACGGCACTGTAAGAAGCTGCAGGATGGGAGGATCGCTCCTCACCCGGCGCAGATTCTCGGCCCGGTTTGTCCCACAGCTCGAGCAGTGGATAGGAGGGCACGAGCGTGACGCATGATGCGTCACCGTCGAAGAGCTGAAGGCCGACGAGTCGGGCCAGGCCCACTTCATCGCCTTCACGGAGGAACTACCTCCAATAGCCAAGCCACACACTGGAAAGATGCGCTGCCGAATCACGCTGGAGGATCGGTTCCGACATAAGCAGCACTGCTTCGTCACATTCGCCGAGATCCCCAAAGCTCCGTCCCCTTCGACCGATACTTCGACGACGCCGGGAGACGAGAGCCCGACCGCCCCTGAAGATCGGGAAGGAAGCACCTGACTTTGCAACCATCATTGCAACCCAACCGGCCAATACAGCCCGTCATCGGCCGTCAGCGCAGGTGGAATCGACCTACGGGAAAGTAGACCTGAGCAGACTGAACTTCAGTAAACGTCACCGGGCGTCAGCGACGAAAGGACACCCCCAGTCAAACGCGCTACCAAGCTGCGCCACAGCCCGTCCGACCGTTGCCCTGTTCAGGGCCCTCAGCCGAGGAACCCTCACCCTAGCGCAACCCACCTGTGCCTCAGTTTGCAAACGCCGGACGCAATGTCCAAGTGTAGGAAACCACTCACCTGCGCTCGGTAAAGCAGACGCGGAGTGCTGAGGCAGGGAGAAAGGGGAGGACTGGACCATGACAGAGGAAAGCAAGCCGGTCGAAGTGTCACGCAGAATCGAAGCACCCGCATCCCTCATCTTCAAGATCCTGGCGAATCCGCGACGTCACATGGATTTCGACGGATCGGGCATGCTCCGGGGCGTCGTCTTCGACCGTCCCATCTCCGACGTGGGCGACACCTTCACCATGAAGATGCATCGGCTCGGAGACGACTACCTCATGCTCAACCATGTGGTGGAGTTCGAGCCAGATCGGCGCATATTTTGGGAACCGGCTCCCGGAGACCCTTCTCGGGCTGAGGGTGATGATCCATCCAAGGTCGGCGTTCCTGCGGGCTACCGCTGGGGCTACATCCTCGCTCCAGACGGTGACGACGCGACCCTCGTCACCGAGGTCTTTGACCACGGTCCCCTGCCGGCGGATCTCTTACGCGATGGTGGGGCGTGGATCAACGGGACCAATTCGCTGGTTGAGTCCATGAGGGCCAGCCTGGAGAGGCTCGAGCGGATCAGTACCGGGTAGGACGCTCTGCCGAGCGTATCCATGAATCGGTCGTTAGAGCGTTTCGAGTAGGCACGCCTCACGCGGTGAGTCAGGGCTCCTCGACCTTTGAGATGACATATCGCATGACGTCCGCGGACTGAATCGGCGGCGAATCCGTCGATGGCTGTCCTGCACCACGGAAGGCCAACAGTTGGTCCTCTCGTTCCCAGCGCTCGAAAATGTCGATTCGACTGGGGTCGATCGGATCGGCCGCCTGCACGAAGTCAAGGCAACCAGTTGCTTCACGGGCTCGAACAACCACGTCCGCATTCGCGGCAAGAAAACGATGCCCGGTCGGCCGGGTCCACGATCACGCTGCCCGCAATGATCAACACAAGCGCATCGTAGGCACGTGATCCCATCGATTCCAGATCGTCCTCAAAATGCCCCCTACGACCATGTCCTGACGACCCTCGTCAGGAGCGCACAATCGGAACTGAGGAAAGGCGCGTTTCAATCATCGGTTGGGCGTCTATGGACGGCTTAGCCAGCGGTTCGTAGGTTTCCGGGCGCCACTCATAGGTGACCACGGTCCCAAATGCGACGTCTTCGAGACCCCGATTTCGGCGGTTCACCAAGGCCAGTAGAAGCGCTGGGAAGAATGAGGCGCAGAGGAGCGCACGAAACAGCGCCCGCAAGAACCGAAGGGAACTCCCATCCGAACGAACGACTCGTAAGCCCATCATCTGCTTACCGAGTGTGCGCCCGGTGGACCACCAACCAGCTGTCAAGTAGACAACGAGAAGGACCCACAACAACAGTTCATTCAACCAATGCGCGGGAGCCGTGACCGAAATCGACTTCGAAAAGAAGAGACCCCATGCGATACTTACCATGACGACTCCGACGACATAGATGCAAAGAACGAGAAGGACGTCAGTCCCGCTCGCCACTGCCCGAGAAACGAAGCCAGCCCGAAGGCCCTGGAGCTGCTGCGCTCGCTCACTGCGGAACTCGCGATGCCGACTCACGGGATGACCTCGGGTTTCGTGCTCTCCGGTCGAGCAAGGCCATTCCACCGGACCGCCAAGTCACGCGGCTCCTTGCGCCGAAGGATCCTGTCGACCAGTCGGGCACTCCACAAGTCCATGGCCATGAGCCCGGCACGACCAGCGTCGAGTGTTTCCGCGCCCAGTCCGGTCGTGGACTCACGGATGACGCCCGCAAGGTCGATCTCGTCGATCACGCCTGGCAGATCGACTCTGGCCACAACCTTGTTGATCGGCACGTGATCGATCAACTGCTCCATGTCCAGCATGTCGACAGCTCCGACGACGATCCGATTGAACACGGACTCCGCAGCTTCGGCCACGGTGTCTCGAGTCTCCCGTTCGCTCCAGTGGGCCTCGTCCTGACGCCGCCGGAGGTGGCGGTCAACCGCGTCAAGAGGGCCTTCAGCAATCGACGCGGGTACGACGACTTTCGCGATCCTCACGGATCTGCTGGTGATCTCGACAGCCGCGAGGGTCGCTGCACTGATGCCCACTTTGGCCGTCCCCGCGATGAGGTCGACGATCCGCGAACCCGCATGCAACGTAGACCCCTGCAGTCCTGACGCGACTCGCCTTGTCGGCACTTGGGGAACGGCCCCATCCGGAGTCAGCGCGCTCGGTGTCTGCACTGGCTCAGCGGACTCAGGCACGACGTATTGATCCATTTCATCCATCAGGAGGTGCGTGGCTCCACCGCCATCGACGATGGGACACCGGTCGTCCGGCGTGGGTGTGGTTGCCCTCCTTCTCCCAGGTGACCATCTCGGCGCCGGAGCGTTGCGGAGATCCAATGAAGATGCCCACCTACCCAGGTTAGACCCCTGATCAGCGCATCAGCGCCCAGCAGCAGCTCCGGGCCGGCCGTCTACTCCGCCGTTCTCCACCCCAGGAGCGCAACGGTGACCTACACCTCGCTCTTCCCTGACGACGCCACCGCCGAATCCGCCAACACCGGTCAGCCGACGACGCTGGCCCTCACCGACCCGGACTCGAACACCGTCGTGCCCGAAAGCAGCCCCCGCTTCTCCGGCGATTTCATGGTCGACAGCCAAGGGGGTCTGCAGCAGATCTACGTGAGCAAAGAGTTTCTGGTTCGTTGGGCCGGGGTCCCTCACCCAATCGGTCGACGACACTGCGTTCGCGACGACCCGAATCGGACACCTCATGGTGACCGACTCCACCAACAAACGTCGTGACAACGGAACAGTCAGCGCGGTGCCGACGGCAGGTGCTGCGCTCGTTCCACACGGGATGCTCTTCCTCGGCCGACACGTGGCCGCCGAACGGAGGGGCTGACTCTGTCCGATCCCTGCCCGATAGCCCCAGCAGGCCGTTTCTCCCGGTCTTCCGGTCGAGCTAGGGGGCGACGGTCGTCGCGGTCACCGACGGGCAGCTCGAGCCAACCGAGGCCACCAGCGCGTTCCAGCTGGTGTGCACCTGGGTCGCGGCTGTCGAGATCGAGCTCGACCCCGACTGGGTCCGGACCGCGGTGGCGAGGCTCTTGATCGAGGACTGGAGATCCTTGATGTTCTTCTTGATGTCGCGGGTCACCGTGGGCCGGAAGTTCTTGTCGGCCTTCTGCAGGGCGTGGATGTTGCGGAGTGTGGCGGCCTTGTCACCCTTGGTTAGGTTGCCGTTCTCGAGAGTGGTGAAGGCGGACACCACGGAAGCCCACGCCGGGCACTTGGCCGCGGCATCCACCGTGGTCTTGGTGGGAGGTGAGGTGTTCGACGAGGTGCACCCGGCAGCGGTCGCCGCGAGCGCCGAGACGGCGAGGGCCACCAGGGCGACCCGCGGGGTCCGGAATCGGGGCGTCATCCGGCGGCTTGCATCAGAGGTCGGTTCGAGCATCCGTGCAATCTCAGCGCGCCGCCTGACACCCGCACCTGGCGGACTCCCGGGGTCCCCGACGGCCGGGGCGGCGGCTCGTCTAGACGTGGTGCACGACCCAGGTGATCCCCTGGAACGCCCGATAGCCCAGGTAGACGACCGTGGCCACAGCCAACAATTTGAACCACCAGGGCGACCGCCGGTGTTCGAGCGGCGTCTCTCCGCAGACCGGGCACGTCCCCTCCGGGGTCAGCTGGTCCTCTTCGAGCTGGCGGTCGCACGATTCACACCAGGGCACGGCCAGCCCCGTCCACGCGGGTCACCTGCGCCGACCCCCACCCCCGTTTGCGCCCTTGGCCCGGACCCGCAGTTTGATCGGGGTCGGACCGAGCTCGAAGCGCTCCCGCAACCCGCGCTCGACGTACCGGAGGTAGGTCGGCTGGAGCCGGCCGTTGGTGAACAGGGTGAAGGTTGGCGGGTCGGACGCACCCTGGACGCCGTACTGGATGCGCGCGCCGACCGGCGGATGGGCCACCTGGATCGACCGGAGCGCCCGGTTGAGCTCGCCGGTGGGGACGCGCGAGTGGTAGGCGTCCTCGGCGGCGACCACCGCCGGAAGGATGTGGTGGACCCCGAGCCCGGTGCGGGCACTGAGCTTGAGCACCGGCGCCTCACCGAGGAACGCCAGACGGTCCCCGACGTCCACCAGGATGCCCGCCCGGTCGGCGACGGCGACGAGATCCCACTTGTTGAGCACGACGACGACCGGGCTCCCCGCGGCCCCGATCCGCTCGGCCAGTCGCTGGTCCTGGTGGGTGACACCGGCCGTCGCGTCGATCACCAGCAGCGCGATGTCGGCACGGTCCAGCGCCTCGAGGGCCCGCAGGACGGAGAAGTACTCGGTCCCCCGCTCGGTGCGCGAGGCACGGCGCATCCCGGCGGTGTCGATGAAACAGATCGTGCCCTCCGGCGTCTGGACCACGGTGTCCACTGCGTCGCGGGTGGTGCCCGGCAGGTCGTGGACGACCGACCGGTCGTCGCCGACCAGCCGGTTGAAGAGGGTCGACTTTCCCGCGTTGGGCCGTCCGACGAGCGCCACCCGCGGGATGGAATCCTCCGGGGAGGAAGCCGCCCCGGGTCGGTCGCCGGCACCCGGCCCGTGGTCACCGAGATCGTCCGCCCCGGTCTCCCACCCCGCGTCGGGCAGCAGGCGCACCACCTCGTCGAGCAGGTCACCGGTGCCCCGCCCGTGCAGCGCGCTGACCGGCCAGGGGTCGCCGAGCCCGAGGGAGAGGGCGGCCCATGCCTCGGATTCCCGCTGGGCCGAGTCGACCTTGTTGGCCACCACCCGGACCGGGCGTCCGGACCGTTTGAGGACCCTGGCCACACCGAGGTCCGCGTCGGTGAGCCCGACCGTCACGTCGACGACCAGCAGGACGACGTCTGCCCGGTCGATCGCCCGCTCGGTCTGGGCGCTGACCTGCGCGTCGAGGGAATCGTCGGTGCGCTGCCAGCCCCCGGTGTCGACCACGGTGAACGACCGCCCGCACCACTCGGCGTCGAGCTCCTTTCGGTCACGGGTCACCCCGGAGCGTTCCTCGACCACCGCGGCCCGGCGGCCGACGATGCGGTTGACCAGGGTCGACTTCCCCACGTTCGGGCGGCCGGCCACCACCACCACCGGGGGCTCCTGGCCGCCGGTGCCCGCTTCCGCCGGAACCGGGCTCATCTCGGTGCTCCGAGCGCCACCGGCACGCGAATCGCGGCCGCGCCGCCCGCGGTGTCGAGTGCCCGGCGCAGCGAGAGCCCGTCGCTCGCGACGACCTCGACCGCCCGCGGGAGGTCCGCCACGGTGAGGTCGTCGAGGAAGCGCCCTTCGGACAGGCAGGCGTCGGGGATGAGGTAGCGGTGTCCCTCCGGCTCACCGGCCAGGACCCTCCGGAGATCGGTCCCGGTCAGCAGCCCCGACACCGCGATGTTCCCCCCGAAGAACCGGTTCTCGACCGCCACGACCCGGACGTCGCCGCGTCCCAACGACTCGACCAGGGGCGAGAGCACCCTCGCCCCGAAGACCCCGGTGAGCACGGCCACCGGCGCATCCGCAGGAGACGGCCGACCTCGATCGGAGCCCGGCCCGCCGGCACGCTCGCTGCGGTAGCCCCCGGCGGGTGCCCCGTCGACGGACGCGAAGAACCCCGGGCGGACGCCGAGCGCCGCACGCCGGTCGCCCATGAAGGCGGCCTCGAAGGCGCGGGCCATGCCGAGCCCGTTCTCGTGCTGCGGGAATCCCTCGTAGCTGCTGGCCTCCGGGAACGGCCGGCCGGCGATGAGGTAGTACTCGTCGGCCGCAAAGACCATCCGCCTCCCGATGGTCTCGAGGAAGGTGTCCTGCCAGGCGGCGACCGTGTCGCACACCCTGTCCGCCTCCGCCCGGGTGTGCGGCCGCATCTCCTGCTCACCGGAGAACCGGCTGACCCCGAGGGGCACGCAGGCCACCGTTGCCAGCTCCGGGTACCGGTCGAGCACCCCGCAGAGCGTGTCCTCGAGCACCGCGCCGTCGTTCCGCCCGGGACAGACCACGATCTGCCCGTGGACCTCGATGCCGCCGGCGAGCAGCGCGCTCAGCCACCGCAGGCTGGTTGCGCCCCGTCGGTTCCGGAGGAGCCCGGCCCGGAGATCGGGGTCCGTGGCGTGGATCGACACGAACAGCGGGCTCAGCCGTTCGGTGAGCACCCGCTCGAGGTCCATCTCGGTGAACCGGGTGAGTGTCGTGAAGTTCCCGTAGAGGAAGGAGAGCCGGTAGTCGTCGTCCTTCATCGAGAGGCTCCGTCGCATCCCCTTCGGGAGCTGATGGATGAAGCAGAACTCGCAGTGGTTGTCGCAGGTCCGGACCCGGTCGAACACCGCGGACGAGACCTCGATGCCCAGCGGCTGGCCGGCCTCCTTGGAGACCGAGACGGCGAGCACCTCGTCGCGGCCCCGACGGCCGACCAGCAGGTCGAGCTCGGGTTCGTCGACGAGGAGGCTGTACTCGATGACGTCCCGGGGCATGCGGCCGTTGAGCAGCAGCAGCTCGTCGCCGGGGCGGATGCCGGCCCGCGCCGCCGGCGACTCCTCGGTGACGGCAAGGACCCTCGGGGCCGTCGTCACTCTGGGTGCCGACATGCACCAAGGGTACCTGCTGCGCGCGGAGCACCGGCAGCGATCGGGTCGCTCCCCCGGAGCGGGGCCCGGTCCCGGCGCCGGTAGCCTTGCACCGTGCCCGTCGAACGCGTGGTGCTGGCCGAGCCCCGGGGCTTCTGCGCCGGAGTGGAGAAGGCCATCAAGGCTCTGGCCTGGATGGTGCGGGTCTTCGAGCCTCCCGTCTACTGCTACCACGAGATCGTCCACAACCGGCACGTGGTCGAGGAGTTCCGGAACCGGGGCGTGGTCTTCGTGGACGACGTCGACAGCGTCCCCGACGGCGCCCCCCTCATGCTCTCGGCCCACGGGTCGGCCCCGGAGGTGGTCGAGGCGGCCCGCGAACGCGGTCGGGTGGTGGTCGACGCGGTCTGCCCGCTGGTCACCAAGGTCCATCACGAGCTCAAGGTCCGCGCCCGGAAGGGCTACACCATCCTCTACGTGGGGCACCACGGGCACGAGGAGGCGGTCGGCACCATGGCGGTGGCTCCTGCGTCGGTCCGTCTGCTCGAGCGGGTGGAGGACGTCGACGCCCTCGAGGGGCTGCGCGGCGGCAACGATGGCGGCGGCGAGGACGGGGAGGCCGAGCAGCCCGGGCCCGTGGCGCTGCTCGCCCAGACCACCCTCAGCCACGACGAATGGGCGGGCATCGTGGACCGCGCCAGGGAGCGGTTCCCCGACCTCTGGATGCCCAACCGCAGCGATCTCTGCTTCGCCACCACCAACCGCCAGGCCGCGCTCAAGGCCCTGGCCGGCAGGGCCGACGCGGTGGTGGTCATCGGGTCGGTCAACTCCTCGAACACCGTCGCGCTCGAGCAGGTGGCCACCGCGTTCGGCTGCCCCCGGGTGGTCCGGGTGAACGACGCCTCGGAGCTTCCCGCGGACCTCTCCGGCACGGTGGCGGTGACCGCGGGGGCCTCCGCTCCCGAGTCCCTCGTGCGGGCGGTGGTCGATCGGCTGGCGCCGCGTCTCGGGGTCGAGAGTCCGGTCGCCATCGTCGAGGAGGAGTACTTCCCTCCCCCGCCCGAGCTGCGCGAGCTGCTGCGCGGCCTCGAGACCGCCCTCGTCCTCTGCAACGGCGTCCCCGACGAGGCCGGCCCGGCGGGCACCCGGCGTCCCCAGGTGCTCGGCGACGACCGGAACGTGGCGGCGGCCGACGTGCTCGAGTACCTGGCCGGAGCGCCGCGGGACGTCGTCGCCGGTGGATCGGCGCGAGAATGATGCGATGACCACCTCCTTCACCAGCATGGACGTCTCGACCGGCGAGCAGTGGGCGCGGATCGGCAAGGAGACCGCGAGCCACCAGGGACGGGTGGCCGACCGGGTCCTCGGCCTCCTCGAGTCCCTCGGCGAGGTGGTCGACGGGTTCGCGGTCGACCAGCTCACCCACAGCCTGCAGACCGCGACCCGGGCCGAACGGGCGGGTGCCGACGACGAGCTGGTCGTGGCCTCGCTGTGCCACGACATCGGCAAGGCGGTCTCCGTCCCCAACCACCCGCGGATCTCCGCGGAGATCCTGCGCGCCTACGTGCGACCGGAGATCACCGCGGCCATCCTCCACCACCAGGACTTCCAGGGCCGGCACTACTACCGCCACTTCGACATGGACCCCGACCTCCGTGACCGGTACCGGGACGAGTCCTGGTACCCGCTCGCCGAGCGCTTCGCCGACGAATGGGACCAGACCAGCTTCGATCCCGACTACCCGACCGAGCCGCTCGCCCATTTCGAGCCCCGAGTGCGGAGCGTCTTCGCCCACCCCCACACCTTCTGATGGCGCCCACCCAGCGGCACCGGTGGCTCTCCCTGCCGGACAGCCGCACCCGCCGGCGCAACGCCGAACTGGTCCAATTCGCCCTCGACGCGGCGCGTGAGGACTTCGACCGCCGCCACCCCGGGGTCCGCTTCGGCCCGGTGGTCGCGGTGCTCGCCGCCTACGAGGAGGAGGAGAACATCGGCGCGGTCCTGAAGGCCATGCCGACCTTCCTCGGCGAGCTCGAGGTCTCGACCCTGGTCGTCGTCGACGGGGGTGGTGACGAGACCGCTCAGGTGGCGATCGACGCCGGCGTGTCCACCTGCGTGCTCCCGGTCAATCTCGGTCAGGGCGCGGCCCTCCGGCTCGGCTACGAGCTCGCCTCCTCCCACGGGGCGCACTACGTGATCACCCTCGACGCCGACGGCCAGAACGACCCCGCCGAGATGGCGAGCATGCTCGCGCCGCTGCTCGACGACACCGCCGACTTCGTGATCGCCTCGAGGCGGCTCGGCAACGACGGGACCACCGACCGCTTCCGCCGGGCCGGGGTCCGGCTCTACGCGTCGGTCCTCAACGCCATCGTCAAGCAGCAGCTCACCGACTCGTCGAACGGCTACCGGGCCTTCCGGATCGAGGTCCTCGAGGACATCGCCCCCCACCTCATCCAGGACCAGTACCAGACGGCCGAGGTGGTGATCACCGCATCCAGCCGAGGGTGGCGGATCACCCAGCGGCCGACCGAGTGGCATCCCCGGGCCTCGGGGGTCTCGAAGAAGGGCGGCAACCTCTTCTTCGGCCTCTCCTACGCCCGCGTCATCCTGACCACCTGGGCGCGGGTGACGCTCGGCAACCGCCACCGGCGCTGACCGGTCGGACCGGCCCGCTCAGTAGTGGCCGGTCACCGCGACCGACCGGTCGTAGAGCTGCTGGATCTCCGCTCGGAGCTCCTCGGTCAGCTGGTGGATGCGGCTGCGTGGCACCCGACCCTCCCCGGTGCGTGCCGGGGCGGCGATGGGAGTGCCGACCACCAGGTGGACGTGCAGCGGCCGGGGGATCCGCCGTCCCTTGGGCATCACGGACGACGAGCCACCGATCCCGACCGGGACCACCGTGGCGCCGGTGCGTGCGGCGAGGAAGGCGACCCCCTCGTGGAGCTCGCCGACCACCGGTCCGGTCCGGCGTTCGCCCTCGGGGAAGAGGATGAGCACCTCGCCGGCGTCGAGCACCTGCTGGGCGCGGCGGAGCGCCTCCCGGTCCGCCGAGTCCCGGTGCACCGGGAAGGCACCCACCGCGGGCAGGATGCGGGCCAGCAGCGGGTTGCGCCACAGCGAGTCCTTTGCCATGTAGTGCAGCTTGCGCCGGGTGACCTCGGAGGTGACGAAGAAGTCGATGAAGGAGCGGTGCACGGGGGCGATGATCACCGGGCCCTCGAGCGGCACCTGCTCGGCACCCTCCACCGTGGTGCGGAAGAGGATCCTGTTGGCCAGGCGCACCAGCACCCTGAGGAAACGGTAGATGGGGGTGAACCGGGTGTCGACCCGCACCTCGAGCTCGAGCGGCCCATCCGTCCCGACCCCGTCCCCCGGCTTCAGAGCCACCCGACCACCTCGTCCACGATCTCCTCCACTGTATGTTCACCGCTGTCGATGACCCGGGCCCCCTCGGGGACCTCGAGCGGGGAGACCGCCCTCGTTCGGTCGATCCGGTCACGCCGGGACAGTGCCTCCGGCGTCTCCTCGGGCCGCCTGGCGGACCGCACCCGGTCGGGCGCGGTCAGGAAGATCTTGAGGTCGGCGGCGGGGAAGACCACCGAGCCGATGTCCCGGCCCTCGACCACCCCTCCCCCGTGCTCGGCGGCCCACCGCCGCTGCCGCTCGACCATGACCTCCCGCACCCCGGGGTTGGCGGCCACCGCCGAGACCGCGGCGCTCACCTCCGGTCCCCGGATCTCGTCGGTGACGTCGGTGCCGTCGGCCACCACCCGCTCCCCGACCCGCAGATCGAGCTCGCGGGCCAGCCGGGCCACCGCCGGCCGGTCGCCGGGGGGGACGCCGTCCCGGAGGGCGGCCCACGCCACCGCCCGGTACATGGCACCGGTGTCCAGCCGGTCGAGGCCGAGCCGCCGGCTCAGTGCGCGCGAGACGCTCGATTTTCCCGACCCGGCCGGGCCGTCGATCGCGATGAGCAGCGCGTGTCCAACCTTCGGGCCGGCCGCCGCCGCGGGATCCCCGGACGACGTCACCGAGGCCCCCCTGCTCGGGCCAGCCCCTCGAGTGCCGCGGCGAACCCCGGGTAGCTGGTGGCGACCGCCTTCCAGCCGGTGACCAGGGTCGGCCCGGGGTCGGCGCAGGCGGCCGCGGCAACCGCGGCGGCCATGGCCATCCGGTGGTCGCCCCGGGCGTCGACGTGCGCCGGGGCGAGGCGGGTCCCGCCGGCGACCACCAGGTCGTCCCCCTCGACCGCGGCGGCACCTCCGAAGGCCCGCACCAGCGCCGCCGTGCCCTCCAGCCGGTCCGACTCCTTGACCCGGAGCTCCCCGACCTCCCGGAACCGGGTCGGCCCCTCGGCCACCGCCGCGGCCACCGCCAGGATCGGGACCTCGTCGAGGGAGGGGATCTCGGCGGCATCGATCGTGGTGCCGCGCAGCGGTGCCCAGGCGCTGGTCACCGACCCGGCACCGGGCGCCTCCTCGACGACCGTGATCGCGCCGCCCATCCGGCGGAGCACCTCGAGGAACCCGGTGCGCTCCTCCCCGAGGTGCACACCGGTCACGGTGACCTTGCTCCCGGGCACCACCAGGCCGGCCACCACCCAGAACGCGGCCTGGGAGGGGTCGCCGGGCACGCCGATCGGTCGCGGGCGCAACGCGCTCCGCCGGATCCGGACCACCCGTTCCGCACCGGAGCGCTCGACGGTGATGTCGGCGCCCGCTTCGGCCAGCATCTCCTCGGTGTGGGCACGGGTGGGCACCGGCTCGCGGACGACGGTCTCACCCACCGCGTCGAGCCCGGCCAGGAGCACCGCCGACTTGACCTGGGCGCTCGCCATCGGGGGCGTGTAGTCGATCCCGTGGAGGGCGCCACCGGTCACCGCCAGCGGGGGGAGGCACCGCGCGCCCTCGCCCACCACGGATGCCCCCATCCGGCCGAGCGGCTCGGCAACCCGGTCCATGGGCCGCGACCGCAGGGAGGTGTCCCCGGTCAGCCGGGTCACCCCGTGGAGGGTGGCGACCACCCCGGCGAGCAACCGCATCCCGGTGCCCGAATTGCCGAGGTCGATGGTGCCGGGCGGTGCCCGGAGCCGGGAGCGGCCCCCGGAGACGGTCACCACGCCCTCGCCGCCGCGGTCGCGTCCCACCACGGCGCCGAGTGCCTCCACCGCCCGTGCCGTGTGCTCCACGTCCTCACCGTCGGAGAGCCCGGTGATGGTCGAGGTGCCGTCGGCCAGCGCGGCGAGGAGCAGGGCCCGGTGGGAGATCGACTTGTCCCCGGGCACGGCGAGCGTGCCGACCAGGGGCCGGCCCCCGGGGACCGGGTGCGGGACCACCGCCGGACCGGTCACCGCACGGTGCCGATCGGGGTCACCCCGGCGCGGTGGCCGCGTTCGGAGAGGGCCGCGGAGAAGGCGGGGGCCGAGGCCGCGTCGATGACCAGCACCAGCACGCCGCGGTCGCCCTCGACCGAGTGGGCGATCTCCATGTCGAAGATGTTGATCCCGAGGGCCGAGGCGAGGGTGGTCACCGCGGCGATCGCCCCCTCCTGGTCGAGGACCGGGATCCGCACCTGGGCCAGCTCCTCCGGGGGAGGTGCCCGACGGCTGAGTGCCCGCCGTGCGGTGGCCGCGCGGTCGAGGACCTCGATCAGCGAGCGGTGGTCGCGGTCGGCCACCCGCTGGCGCATGGCCCCGAGCGCATCGATGAGCAGGTCGAAGGTCGCCACGATGGCCTCGGCGTTGTCCTCGCAGATGTCCGACCAGATGGAGGGTTGCCCTGCGGCGATCCGGGTCATGTCCCGGAAGCCCCCGGCGGCCAATTGGAGGAGCGGGCCGTGCTCCTCCCCGAGATCGGCGGCCAGCGCCATGAGCGTGGCGGCGGTGAGGTGGGGCACGTGGGAGACGACCGCCACCAGCGAATCGTGCTCCGCGGGATCGAGTGCGACGACGTCCGCCCCGAGGTCGGCGAGGATCGACCGCAGGCGTGCGTAGGCTCCGGGATCGGTCGCCGCGGTGGGCGTGAGCACCCACGTCGCGCCCACGAAGAGATCAGCCGAGGCCCCCTCGACCCCGACCTGCTCCGATCCGGCCATCGGGTGCCCGCCGACGAAACGCGGGCCGTCGACCGCGGCCACCAGCGGGCCCTTGACGCTCCCGACGTCGGTGACCACCGCCCCGGGGTTCCAGGCCGGGTCGGCGAGGATCCCGCTGACCACGGTGGCGGTCACCTGGACCGGGGTCGCCACCACCACCAGGTCGGCCCCGCGGTCCTCCCCCTCGGCGTCGAGGGCACCGAGCTCGACCGCCCGCGCCGCGATCCCCGGGACGACGTCGGTCCCGGTCACCCGCCAGCCCCGCTCGCGCAGGGCCATCCCGACCGAGCCCCCGATGAGGCCGGTCCCGAAGACCATGGCCCGCCCGGGAACGGCGCTGCCGCCCGAGGGGACCCCGGGCCGGTTGCCGTCAGTCCGGGAGGTCGTCACGGAGCGCCTGCGCGCCCTCGAGGTAGACGTGGTGGATCTCCTCGCGCGGGCGTTCGGTGGTGACGTGGAGCATGGTCCGGATGCAGCGGGGCACCGACCCGACCACCGCCAGCTCGCGGGCGCAGATCAGGGGGACCGCGCCCAGGCCCATGCTGCGGGCCGCGGTCGCCGGGAAGATCGACACGATGTCCTCCGTCGCGGTGAAGAGGATCGAGACGATGTCGTCCTCCACCAGGCCGTTGCGCTCGAGGATCTCACTGAGGAGGGCCACCACCCGATCGGTGACCGCCTCCGCCGTGTCCTCCTCGACCGTGGTCGCGCCGCGGACCGCTCGTAGGGAAAGGGGCATCAGCCAGGCATGTTACTCAGGGGCTCCGGGACTCCTCTCCGGGTCGGCCCCGGGGTTCGGTCCGGGGTTCGGTCCGGGGCTCGGTTCGGCGTTCGGTTCGGCGTTCGGTTCGGCGTTCGCTCCGGGGTTCGCTCCGGGGTCGCCCGGCACGGCTGCCGCCGCCAGTCCCCGGACCTCGTCCACGGTCAGCGAGCGGTAGGAGCCGGGCGGGAGGGAGGGGTCCGACAGCGGGCCGATCCGGGTGCGCACCAGCCGCAGCACCGGATGGCCGACCGCCTCGCACATGCGCCGCACCTGCCGGTTGCGCCCCTCGTGGATGACCATGCGGAGCACCGAGGGGGCCACCGTGGTCACCCGTGCCGGGGCGGTCGTCCCGTCGTCGAGCTCGATACCTTCCCGCAGCCGACGTACCTCCCCCGCGGTCGGATGGCCCTCGACCTCGACCAGATATTCCTTGGGCACGCCGAACGAGGGGTGGGTGAGGAGGTGGGTGAGCTCGCCGTCGTTGGTGAGGATCAGCAGCCCCTCGGTGTCCATGTCGAGGCGCCCCACCGGGTGGACCCGTGGCTCGGGCGGCACCAGCGAGACCACGGTGGGGCGGTCGTGGGTGTCCTCGGCGGTGCTGACCACGCCGGTCGGTTTGTTGAGGAGGTAGTGCACCAACCCGGGCCGGACCGGCACCGGCACCCCGTCGAGCTCGACCCGGTCGACCTGGGGGTCGATCCGCCTGCCGAGAACCGGGATCTCGCCGTTGACCGTGATCCGGCGGGCGGTGATCAGGTCCTCGCAGACCCGGCGGGACCCGATCCCGGCCCGGGCCAGGACCTTCTGGAGGCGTTCGCCGGTCTGGAGGGGCTCGCCGCGCTGGCCGGTCGGGAGTGGCTCGTGCTCGCCGGTCGGGAGTGGCTCGTGCTCGTCGGGTTCGGGGTCGTTGCGGTCGGCTGGTTCGGGCTCAGCCATTCGCTGCCGGGCGCATCTGCTCCTCGAGCTCGGCCAGGGCCTCGGGTCCGGGGAGCAGATCCTCCACCGGCGGGAGCTGCTCGAGCCGGTCGAGCCCGAGACGCTCGAGGAAGGCGTCGGTGGTCGCGTAGAGGACGGCCTGCCCTGGTCCCGGTGCCCGTCCCACCGGGGTGATGTAACCCCGGTGCTCGAGCAGTCGGACCACACCGTCGACGTTGACCCCCCGCAGGGAGGCGATCTGCGCCCTCGAGACGGGCTGTTTGTACGCCACGATGGCCAGTGTCTCGAGCGCGGCCGCAGAGAGCCGCGAGGAGACTCCCACGTTGGCGAAGCGCTCGACATAGGGGGCGAGGTCGGGGTGGGTCTGGATGCGCAGCCCGCCCGCGATGCGAACGACGTCGAACCCGCGTCCTTCGTCCCGACAGGACGCGATCAGCTCGTCGCAGATGGGCTCGACCTGGTCGACCGGGAGCTCGAGGAGCTCGGCGAGGATGCCGGTCGGAACTGGCTCGACCGCGACGATCAGGACCGCCTCGATCGCCCGTGCCTCAGGGGAGAGCGGCACGGTCAGCCCTCGTACTCGTCGGTCTGGTCGCTCGGACCCGCGCCCACGCTCACCGCGGTCGGGGCCCCGGACACCCATTCGACGTTGAGCTCTCCGAACGTGATGCCCTGGTCGAGCGAGATCCGACCCTGCTTGCAGAGCTCGAGGAGGGCGAGGAACCGGACGATGATCTCGATCCGCGAGGTCAGGTGCCCGGTCAGCTCGCGGAAGGTGCGGCGCCCGGTCCCCGGCAGGCGGACGGTGAGCTCGGCCACGGCATCCGCCACGGTGACCGCGTCCACGGTCACGTGCTCGAGGTCGACCGTCGGTGCCGGTCGTTCGGCTGTCGCCCGCATGTAGGCGGCCGCCACCTGTTCGGCGGTCACCCCCTCCAGGAGGTCGGGGGCATGGAGGACCAGGTCGGGGTCGAGCCCGGCCGTCCGTGGCACCGAACGGGCCGCCTGCTCAATCAACAACGCGAAGCCGTCCGCTGCCGCCGCATAGGCCTGGCACTCGAGCAGCCTGGCCAGGAGCAGGTCTCGCTCCTCCCATCCCACCAGCTCCTCGTCCGGCTCGACCTCGCCGCTACCCGGCAGCAGTCGGCGGGACTTGAGCTCGACGAGCACAGCGGCGATCACCAGGAACTCCGAGAGGGTGGGCAGGTCGATGACCTCCCACGAGGCCACCTCGGCGACGAAGGCGTTCACGATCTCGGCCAGCGGGATGTCGAAGATGTCCAGCTGGTGGTCGGTGACCAGCTGGAGGAGGACCTCGGCGGGGCCCTCGAAGACGGGCGTCGAGACGGTGGCGGCCACGGGAACCGACGATACCGGCTGATGCGTCGAACTCCGTGCACCCGCGGGCGCGCAGCATACGATGACCCCCTCATGTCCCGAGTCCTCTCCGGCCTGCAGCCCAGCGGCGACGTCCACCTGGGCAACTATCTGGGTGCCATCCGCAACTGGGTCGCCGACCAGGACGCCCACGATGCCCTCTACTGCATCGTCGACCTGCATGCCCTCACCCTCGACATCGACCCGGACGAGCTTCGCTCCCGCACCTACGAGACGGCGCTGGACCTGCTCGCCGCCGGACTCGACCCCGAGCGGTGCATCCTGTTCGTGCAGAGCCACGTCCCGGAGCACCCCCGGATGTCCTGGCTGCTCGAGTGCATCACGAGCATGGGTGAGCTCGGGCGGATGACGCAGTTCAAGGAGAAGAGCGCCGGACAGGACTCCGTGCGGGTCGGCCTCTACACCTACCCGGTGCTCCAGGCGGCGGACATCCTCCTCTACGACGCCGAGCGGGTCCCGGTCGGCGACGATCAGCGTCAGCACCTCGAGCTGGCACGCGAGTTGGCGATCCGGTTCAACCACCGGTTCGGGGACACCCTGGTGGTGCCCGAGGCGGCCGTCCCCAAACTGGCCGCCCGGGTGATGGACCTCCAGCACCCCGATCGCAAGATGTCCAAATCGGTCAACTCCCCGCTGGGGACCGTGCTCATGCTCGACGAACCCTCGGAGATCGCCCGGAAGATCCAGAAGGCGGTCACCGACACCGACGGCGAGGTCCGCTACGACCCGGCGGCCAAGCCGGGCGTGTCCAACCTCCTCGCCCTGCTCGCCGCGGCCACGGGTCGCTCCCCGATCGAGGTGGCTGGTTCCTATGAGCGATACGGCGACCTCAAGGCCGACACCGCCGCTGCACTCATCGAGATGCTGGCCCCGCTACGGGAGCGCCGGGCCGTCCTGGCCGCCGATCCCGGCACCGTCCGCGCCCAGCTGGCCCGCGGGGCGGAGAAGGCCGGAGCGATCGCGTCGGCGACCTACGGCCGCTCGGCCGAGGCGGTCGGACTCCTCGCCCCGGGGTGAGTCAGGGAGCACCGTCTGTCTGCTCGCGCCTCCTGTGACCGCCCCCCGGTCCTTCCCCTCTCTGTCCACAATGTGTGAGACACCGCGACGGTCAAGCTTCTGAGCATGAGGACAGAGGAGGTGCATCACCGTGGCAACTCACCCTGCATTGATCAAGAGGGCCGATAATTGGCACGTGGACGACGGCGTGGCGACGGATGGATCCGGGAGTCCCCCGGCGAAGAACCCAGTGCGGCGGAGCTTCAGCCCCGAGTTCAAGCTGGCCATCCTGGCCGAGTACGACGGGTGCTCCGAGGCCGGCGAGAAGGGAGCGATCCTCCGGCGTGAGGGGCTCTACTCGAGCATCATCACCGACTGGCGGCGCCAACACCGCCAGGGCTTGCTGAAGGCGGCGGTTGGACGCACCGACGGTGGCCGAGGAGGACCGAGCCTGTCCGAGGTCGCCAAACTCCGAGCGGAGAACGAGCGCCTGCGGACCAAGCTGGCCCAGGCTGAGGCGGTGATACACGTCCAGGGAAAAGTGCACGCGCTCTTGGAGGAGATCTCGAAGAGCGCGGATACCGAGGAGTAGTGGACGCGATCATTGACGAGGCAGTCGACGAGCTCGCGCCGGTAGTGGGCCGCAAGGCCGCCTGTGCAGCGCTCGGTCGGTCCCGGGCCAGCCATTATCGGCGACGCCGGCCGCCACGGTGCGGTCCGCCGGCGCCAAGGCGATCCCACCGCCGGCTGACCAACGATGAGGCGGAGATGGTGATGGGGACCCTCAACTCGGAGCGGTTCTGCGACAAGGCCCCAGCCCAGGTGTGGGCCACGCTCTTGGACGAGGGGGTCTACCTGGCCTCGGTGTCCACCATGTACCGCCTGCTGCGGGAACGGGCCCAGGTCCGGGAGCGCAGGGCGCAGGCCCGTCGCCCGGCCCTGATCAAACCCGAGCTGGTGGCGACCGCCCCCAACCAGGTCTGGAGCTGGGACATCACCAAGCTCGCCGGGCCCTACAAGTGGACCTGGTTCCAGCTCTACACGATCCTCGACGTCTACAGCCGTTATGTGGTGGGGTGGCAGGTGGCGCCTCGGGAGTCGGCCACCCTGGCCGAGCAGCTCATCGCGGATGCCATCTACCGGCACGACGTACCCAACGGTCAGCTCACCCTGCACGCCGATCGGGGGTCGTCGATGACCTCGAGGACGGTGAGCCAACTCCTCGCCGATCTGGGTGTGCTGCAGAGCCATTCCCGGCCCCATGTGTCCAACGACAATCCCTATTCAGAAGCCCAGTTCAAGACCCTCAAGTATTCACCGACCTTCCCGAAGCGGTTCGCCAACATCGCTGCAGCCCGATCGTTCTGCGACCGCTTCTTCGAGTACTACAACAACGGGCACCGCCATTCAGGCATCGGGCTCCACACTCCAGCCGACGTCCATTTCGGTCTGGCCGAGGTGGTTCGGGAGAAACGCCAGGAGATCTTGGATGCCGCCTACACGGCCATGCCGGGACGGTTCCGGAAACCACCCCAAGCACCCCGCATCCCCGAGGTCGCCTGGATCAATCGACCCGACGAGGAGCCGATCGCCATCTGAGTAACCGGTGTCTCATTCGTGTTGACAGGTTCCGTTCCGTGGGTGACCGTCACACCCCCGCGGAAGGATGGCCACATGGCGCTGGCCACCGATGCGAACCCGACGGTCCTCGACTCGGGCGCCGTAGCGACGTCCGGCGATGCCGGGCTCGGCACGACGGTGGCCGGGGTGCGGGCGGTGCTCCAGTCGGTGGTCTCGACCCTCGACCCGAGCCGGCTGCTCGGGGCGGACGCCGCCTCGCTCTATGGCGAGCTCTGTTCGGTGGAGCGCCTGGTGCTGGCCGGAAAGACCCTCCTCGCCCCCCGGATCGCCGAGTCCCACCACTGGCGGACGGCGGGCCACCGGAACCCGGCGGGCCTGCTGGCCTCCTTGGAGGGGGTCTCGGCCGGCCAGGCGCGGCGGACCCTCGAGACCGGCCAGCGCCTCTCCCTCCTCCCCTCGACCGAGGGCGCCCTGCGCAACGGGCGGCTCTCCGGCCCGAAGGTCGCCGAGATCGCCGCGGCCGCCACCCTCGACCCGGGAGCCGAGTCCTCCCTCCTCCGTGGCGTCGAGGACGAACCCCTCCAGGCGACCCGGGAGCGCTGCCAGCGGGTCCGGGCGACCGCTGCCCGGCGCGACCCGGTGGCCGCCCTCTCCCGCATCCACGCCGAGCGGCACTTCACCTCCTGGTCTGATGCCGAGGGTGCCTTCTGCTACCAGGGCAGGGACACCGCCGAGCGGGGGGCCCTCCTGCTCTCCCGGCTCGAGCCGGTCACCAACCGTCTCGTGGAGACCCGCCGGGAGGCCTCCCGGGCCGAGGCCGACGAGCGACCGGGCAGGGGAGGCTCTGCGGCCCCGCCGTCCGAGCCCCACGGCGCCCTCCGTGCCGACGCCCTCTTCGCCCTCCTCGTGGGTGGGGAGGGCACGGTCGCTCGGGAGGGCACGGTCGCTCGGGAGGGCACGGTCGCTCGGGAGGGCACGGCCGCCGGGGAGGCAGAACCCCCCGCCACCGAGGAGGCGGCGGGCCCCGGGGCCGTCGTGGACCGATCGCCCCGGGCGACCGTCATCGTCCGGGTGGACCTCTCGGCCCTCCGCCGGGGTCGGGCACGTCCCGGAGAGACCTGTGAGCTGGACGGGCAGGGACCGATCCCGGTCCCGATGGCACAGGACCTGCTGGGTGACTCCTTCCTCGCCACCCTGTTCACCGAGGCGGGCGACATCCGGGCGGTCGCCCACCACGGGCGGACCATCAACCGGCGCCTCCGGACCGCCCTCTCCTTCCGCGACCGCCACTGCGTGGTGCCCGGCTGCACGGTCGCCTACGGACTGGAGATCGACCACGTGGTGCCGCTCTCAGACGGCGGATCCACCACGCTCGACAACCTGGCGCTCCTCTGCCACCACCACCACTTCCTCAAGACCTACGAGGGCTGGCAGCTCAGCCGGACCGGACCCACCGACGAGGACCCGGGGTGGAGCTTTGCTCCCGAGGCGCCGTTCGGACAGGAGCCCGGGCTCGGGATCGACGCACCGGCGCGGCCCCCGCCGAGGGTCTGAGCCGGGGCGGCTTCGACGGCACGGTCGGGCGAAACACATCTGGCACGGGCAGGCTTCGCGCGTCGTGGCTACGATCCCGCCTCCGCCGGTGGTTCCACCTCACCGTCCTCCAGGACTGCAGCGAGCGTCCGCACAAGCGCCACAAGGTTGTCGAGTTGGTACGCCACAGCAACCACCTGCTGTCCGATCTCTCTGATCAGCAGACCTTCCGCATCGATGATCTGAGCGATCGTCTTTCCATTTCCACCCTCGCCCAACCACCAGAGAGAGAGCTCCGAACGATCGATGGACTCCCTGATCTGCCGGTGCACCTCCCGGGCAATCGGGTGCGATTCTCCGTCATTGCCGCCGATGGGCACGTCCAAGTCAGTCATAGTGACTTCCCTATAACGCAAATGCAATGACCTCAATTGTCCCATGCTCCTGCGTGCTAGGGCGAGGAGCACTTGCTCGGCGTATGAGGCCCTTCTGTGTCCGGTTGTCAGTCGCCCCGTGTCCTACCCGCGTGACCCGGACGCTTCGGCGACAGCGTTCGACGACCGGCCGCGGGCCGGGGCGCGGCGTCGGCGGGACGCCGTCACCCACTCCCCCACTCCCCACACCGCTCCGAGGAGCACCGTGAGCGCCGAGAGGGCGATCCCGACGATTGCGGGACGCGGACGGTACTGGAAGGTCACCGACCAGGTTCCGGGCGACGGCAGCACGACCTGCTGGACGAGCCCGTCGCGCGACACGCCGATCCCCACCGACCGCCCGGTTGCCTCGTCGACTGCGGTCGCACCCCATCCGTCCGCGAAGGCGACACTCCGGTCGATGTCGACCGGGCCGGTGGCATGGACGACGATGCGCTGATCACCGTCGGGAGAGGGTGCTGCGGCCGTGACGGTCGTACCCGCGGGCGGCGCACCACCGCCGGGTCTCGAGGGCCAGGCCCATCCCTGGGTCCGGGTGTTGACGAAGACCCCGAAGGACCCGAAGTCCCCGCGGTAGGCCCAGTGCGGCCAGGTGGTGCCGTACTGCATCGGCCCGTCGAGCGTTGCCAGGCCGCCCTGGTCGGTCTCGACGGTGGGGATGCCGACGGTGATCGCGGTCGGCGACTGGTCCCGCACGACGAGACCGGCGGCACGCGTACTCCCCGGGATGCGGACGACGAGCTGCCCCGTCGAGTTGCCGACCTCGGTCTGGTCACCGTTGACCGAGAGCCAGGTCACGCTCCCGGACGGCCCGACCAGGCCCACTCCCGGCTGCGGCGATCCCTTCCCCACCCCGACCGAGTCGGGGAACCGAAGGGATCGCAGGGTGAGCGCGCTGCCGAAGTACCAGCGGTGGGACTCCCCGGAACGGAGCGTGACCGGTCCGGTCGCGGCCTGTGGGAACCCGTTGTAGGGGTTGGCGGGGTTCGGGTACGAGACCGCGGTCGTGGTGGGTCCGCCGGGGAGCGGGGTCATGAAGTAGCCGGGCAACGACAACAGGGTGCCGACGTCGAGCTGGTCCCACGCGGTGCCGGCCAAGGACGTCGGTGCCAGGTCCTCCTGGTAGTGGGCACCGGTGACCGCGGCGTAGGTCCGATCGGTCAGCGCGGTGTAGCCCTGGCCGCTGCCCAGGCGGTTGTACGTGTTGAGGTCGGTCTGGCCGAGCGCGAGCAGCTCGGCGTCGTTGAAGGTGTCCGGATCGTAGATCGCGAAGCGGGCGTGGCCGACCAGCGCGGTGAATTGTCGGGCCCGGGTGCCCCTGGCCGCGGCCAGGTCCTGGCTGGTGGGAAGCGCGATGAGGAACGTGTTGAGGAAGAGCAGGTCGATCGCGAGGACGGCCGCGAGCGACCGGCGCAGCCCGCGCACGGAGAACCGGGCCTCCCAGAGTACGACCGCCGTCGCCGCGACGGCGATGGCGAGCCCGGCCGTCACCAGGAGCGAGTCGCGCAGGTGGGTCGAAGGGTCGATGGTGAACTGGACGCCCAGCGCGTTCTGGAACCGGATACCGACCGTCCACACCAGGATGCAGATGAGGAGGATGACGGCGAGGGGGGTGCACGTTGCGATCAGCTCGGCGCGGTTGCCGCTGCTCCATCGCTGCCGCAGGGTGGGGGGACCCGGAAGGGCGAGGCGGTCGGGCCGGGCGAGGCGGTCGGGCCGGGCGAGGCGGTCGGGCCGGTCCAGCAGCAGCTGCACCCACCAGGCGGAGAGCACCGCCAGCGCGGTGTCCGCCAGGAGCAGGTTCCGGCTGAGCAGGCGTTCGCTCTTGACGATGGGCAGCACGAAGAGGAGGTGCCCGAACGGGGTGGCTCCCCCGATCGCCGAGAGCACCCCGAGGGCGAGCACCGCGTACCAGACCCACCAGTTCCTTGCCTCGGGACGCGAGCGCCACCGTCGCAGGCCCAGCGAGCAGGCGGCGATCAGCGCCAGGACGCCGACGTAGCTGGTGACCTCCTCCAGGTTGTAGTCGCCCGCGTAGTAGACGAGTCCGGGATGGTTGGTGCCGAGCAGGAACGGTGAGGCCACCAACGTCACCAGCCGGTAGGGCAGTGACCCGCTGGTGAAGAACCCGTAGCCGGCAGCCGCCCGCTGCGAGGTGGCCTCGAAGGCGAGCCCGGGGATCCACTGGGCCGCACCGAGCGCGAGGCCGATGCCGACGCCGCCCACGGTCTGCGCCAGCGAGCGTGCCGCCAGGTGCCGGCGGCCGTGCCGGAACGCCCCGACGGTGACCATCCTCCCGACCCAGTAGACGGCGACCAGGATGCCCCCGTCGATCACCGCCTCGACCCCGCCCGAGAGCAGGGCGAGACCGAGCGCGCCGCCCAGCAGGAGGACCCAACCGCGGGCCGGCCGGGGCACCCGGTCCGGGTCCGCCGCCGGACGGGTCAGCTGGTGGACGGCCAGCAGCATCCACGGCACCCACGCGGCGGCCTGGACCAGGTCGACGTGGACGATCTGCGAGGCCATGTACCCGGCGAAGGCGAAGGTGGCCGCCCCGAAGGTCGCCGCGGTCGGTTCGAGCGGCTGGCGGCGCAGGAACAGGTACATGCCGAGAACGGCGACGTCGTAGGCGACGGCCAGGTTGACGGTCCAGCCGGTGAACAGGGGGACGACGGCGAGGAGCCACGTGGGCGGGTAGGCCGCGGCTGCATTGAAGCCGGCGAGGAGCGGGGTCCCGCTGAAGAGGTACGGGTCCCACAGCGGCCACACTCCCGAGCGCAGGTCGTGGCCGGCGAGCGCGCGGAGTGGCAGGTTCTGGATCGCGTTGTCGCCGTCGAGGAACACCCGGTCGAACGGCAGGGGTGCTGCGAGCACGGCGACGGGAAGCACCAGCAGGACGACCAGACCGGGATGGCTGCGCACCCACGCCGCTGCACGGCGGGAGAGGGGCTCCGCGACGACCGGCGCCTCGGCCGGTGGGACGGTCGTCTGATCGAGCCTGGTCACCGGGTGGAGGACGCCGGCGTGACCGTGGAGGCGGCCTCCCGTACCCCGACCCCGTCGGTGCAACCGCTCACGCTCCCCGAGCCACCACGGTCCCGCCGGTCCGGGTCGTCCGGAGGGGAGCCGACCCCGAGCCGCAGACGCCGCACCATCCAGGCCGCGATGAGTCCGAAGACCACCAACCGGAACCCGGCCGTCGTCCACGCGGCGACCGGGTACGGGACGGGCGTGGACGGCACCCTGAGCACGAACTCGTACCAGTAGTCGTAGACGGAGAGCACCCCGAGGGCCACGCCGTAGCCGGCCGGTACCCCGACCAGACCGGCGGCGGCGAACACCCAGAGCACGTACTGGGGGTTCCAGACCTTGTTGACCCCCATCCAGACCACGATGGTGAGCGCCGAGGCCAGCGCGACCGCCGGGCCGTGCCGTGCGGGCTCGGTGCGCCAGACCATCCACGCCCCGTAGGCCATCGTGGCGGCGACCAGGAGCAGCGAGACGTCGTTGACGACCGAGCCCGGGATGGCCGTCTCGCCGACGACCTTCGCCACCAGGCCCCAGAGCGAGTCCTTCTGCGGGCGCAGGCTGTTGAACCGGAAGAACCAGAGGGTATTGGTGCGGGCGACGAGAAGAAGGGGGGCCATCACCACGACGCTCACCACCCCGAAGGGGACCAGCCAGCGCGCGAGGGGCCGCCAGGCGCCCCGGTGGGTACCGGTGCGCAACGTGCGGTGCATCCGTGCCCCCAGGGCGGCCACCGCGGCGGGTGCCACGACCACCGGGAAGAGCTTGAACCACGTGCCGAGCGCGGTGGCGACCCCGCTCGGGGCGACTCGCTCCTCGCCGAACCACACGACGGCGGCGACCAGGAAGAGGATGCCGATGAGGTCCCAGTTGACCGCCGAGTCGAGCAGCAGTGCCGGCGACGCGGCGATCCACCAGGCCGACGAGGGTCGCTGCCGCTGCAGGAGTGCGATCGAGCCGAAGGTCGCCGCGGCGACGAGCACGCCGGCGACCCCGAACCAGCTGGCGGGACCTCCCGGCAGCAGGCTCGGCAGCCACAGGGTGAAGCCGAGGAGGACCGGGTACTCGATGCGATCGTGCACGTAGGGCAGCGGGTGGATCACCTGGCCGCCCGCGGCGAGGTAGTGGACGAGGCTCAGTTTGAGGATGTCGGAGTAGAGGCTGTGGTCCAACGACCAGGTCTGGTACCGATCCCCGGGGTGGGCGTGCGAGAGGCCCCGCGACATCCAGAGGAAGTCGGCGAGGAGGAGCACGGCCGCCAGGCAATAGGGCGCCCAGCGGTTGGCTGTCCACCGGCCGCCCGCGCTCATCACGCCAGCCGTGCCGACCACCAGTGGATGACGTGGTCGATCGCCTGGGTCCATGCGTTGTGGAAGATCAGGATCAGGATGAGCGGCAGGAACATGAGCAACGGCTGCAGGTTGTAGTACCCCGGCAGGAGCCGTGCCGGCAGGAGCCGTTCGAGGACGGCAGCACCGTCGAGCGGCGGGCAGGGGATGCAGTTGAAGAGGCCGAGCACGATGTTGGCGATCCCCCCGAGGAACAGGATCTGGCCGAGCAGGGTCGGTGGGTAGTACCCGACGGCGACGATCTGGCGGATCGGCGCCGGCGTGGTGGCCACGAAGAGCACGCCCATGATCGCGGCCAGGACGAAATTGGTGAGCGGCCCGACCAGCGCGACCAGCACGACGTGGTTGCGCGGGCTGCGCAGGTTGCCGGGGTTGACCGGGACCGGCTTGGCCCAGCCGTAGGCACCCACGCCGGACAACGAGAGGATGGCGGGGACCAGGAGGGTGCCCACCGGATCGACGTGCCGGATCGGGTTGAGGGTGATCCTGCCGGCCCGGCGGGCGGTCGCGTCGCCGAAGGCCAGGGCCACCACCCCGTGGGAGATCTCGTGGAGGATGATCGACGGGATCAGGACCAGGAAGTAGATGATCTCGTACCGCGTGATGCGGTGGGTGATGATCAGCGCGGCGAGGAGGACCACGGCGACCACCACGATGATGGTCGTCCGCTGGTCTGGTTGGAAGCGACGGCGCCGCCACGCACTGGCGCCACCGGAGCCTCCGGAGTTCACCGCCCCGGGCCGCTCAGGACCGATTGGCGTGATCGATGCAGAACCGGGAGGCCGGCATGGCCTCGAGCCGGGCCGGTTGGATGGCGACACCGCACACCTCGCAGCGGCCGTAGGTACCGTTCTCGAGGCGGGCGAGGGCCTGGTCGATCTCGTCCAGGGACTCCTTGAGCTGCCCGGCCAAGGTCTCGGCCTCACCCCGTTCTGCGGTCACCTGGCTCGAATCGGCGAAGTTGGGGTCGTAGTCGAGCCCGCCCTTCTCGCCGAACCCCAGCTCGGAGAGCTCCGACTGCAGCTGCCGCTGCTCGATCTCGAGCAGTTGGCGGAAGTCGAGCTCCGCGGCATCCCCCGGGGCGTCGGTCGTGGCATTGGTGGGGGCATCGCTCGGCACGGCAACGATCCTACTTGGCCTGGCCCCCTCCGGCCCGCGGATGGGCGCGATCGTAGGCGGCACGCAGGTGATCCCGGCTGAGCCCGGTGTAGATCTGGGTCGTTGCGACCGAGACGTGGCCCAGGACCTCCTGAACGATGCGGATGTCGGCGCCGTGGGCCAGCATGTGGGTGGCACACGAGTGGCGCATCACGTGGGGGCTCACCAGGTCGCCGAGGCCGGTCCGGCGGGCCCTGGTCCGGACGACCGCCCAGGCTCCCTGGCGGGAGAGCCGTCCACCCCGCCGGTTGAGGAACACCGCCTCCGCGTCGCCGCGGCGGGCCCACCGTTCGGGCGCCATCCGAGGACGGCCGCCCGGACCGAGCCAGCGTTCGAGGGCGGCCCGGGCCGGTCCTCCGAGCGGCACCAGCCGTTCCTTGGCCCCCTTCCCGAACACCCGCAGCAGCCCGTCGTCGTCCTGGAGGTCCAGCAGCGAGAGCCCGACCACCTCGGAGATCCGCGCACCCGTGCCGTAGAGGACCTCGAGCAGCGCGAGGTCCCGCAGGTCGGCCGGCTCCTCACCGTCGATCGAGGCGAGCAGCGCCTCGACCTGTGCCTCCTCGAGCGCCTTGGGCAGCCGCCTGGGCAACCTCGGCGAACGCACCTCGGCGGTCGGGTCCGCCGGGAGCACCCCCTCGTCGACCAGGAACCGGAACAGCCCGCGCAGGGCGGTGGTGGCCCGGGCCACCGAGGCGGGGTTCCTCCCGGCTTCCCGGAGCACGTCCAGGTACCGATCGAGTGTCTCCGGTCCGGCAGACAGCGGGTCGATGGCCTCGGCGTCGGTCCACCGCTCCCATGCGGCGAGGTCCCGCCGGTAGGCGAGGAGGGTGTTGCGCGACCTGCCCCTCTCCACGGCCAGCCAGGAGAGGTACTCCTCCGCTCCGCGAGAGAGGACGATCGTCGCCAACGCCCCCCGCCTACCCGGTCCGTTCGAGCCGGCGTCTGGCCAGCGCCACGCCGAGGATGGTGGTCGCGTCGACGATCGTCCCGTCGTCTACCAGCCCGTCGAAGCGGTCGAGCGGGACCTCGAGGATGCGGAGGAACCGCTCCTCCGCTCCCTGCCGGGCGGTGGCCACCGGGCGGAGTCCGGTGGCCAGGTAGACCCGGGAGACCTCGTCGCAGAAGCCCGGCGTGATCACCGCCGCGGTGAGCAGGGTGAGTGCCCCTGCGGCGTAGCCCGCCTCCTCGACGAGCTCGCGGTCGGCGGTCGTCTCCGGGGGTTCGCCGTCCACGTCACAGGTTCCCGCCGGGATCTCGAGGACCCACCCGTCGACAGCCGGCCGGTACTGCTGCACGAGCACCACCCCGCGGTCGGCGGTGACCGCCACGACCGCGACCGCACCCGGATGGCGGACGATGTCGCGTTCGAAGGGGACCCCGTCCGGATCGAGGAACCTCGCCCGCCGGACCGAGATGAACCGGCCCTGCAGGACGGTCTCCTCCCCCAACGCGGTGAACACGGGGAGGTCGCCGGGGCCCCCGGCCGCAGCGTCAGCCGACGGCACCGAGGTCGATCAGGCGCGGATCGCGTCCCTCCGCCCGGGCCAGCGCGGCGCCCACCAGCTCGCGGAAGAGCGGATGGGGCTGGTCGGGCCGGCTCTTGAACTCGGGATGGGCCTGGGTGCCCACCCAGAACGGGTGGCCGGGGAGCTCGATGAACTCGACCAGCCGTCCGTCGGGTGACATGCCGGAGCAGACCAGGCCGGCCTCCTCGAGCCGCTCCCGGTAGCGCGGGTTGACCTCGTAGCGGTGACGGTGCCGTTCGGACACGACCACGTCGCCGTAGGCCTCTGCGACCCGGGAGCCGGGGAGGAGCCGCGCGTCGTAGGAGCCGAGGCGCATCGTGCCGCCCTTCTCGGAGACGTCGACCTGGTCGTCCATGAGGTCGATGACCGGGTGGCGGGTGGTCGAGTCGAACTCACGGGAGTTGGCCCCGGTGAGCCCGGCCACGGATCGGGCCACTTCGATGATCATCACCTGGAGGCCGAGGCAGAGACCCAGCAGGGGCAGCTCGTGCTCACGTGCGTAGCCGGCGGCGGCGATCTTCCCCTCGATCCCGCGCTCCCCGAACCCGCCCGGGATGACCAGCCCGTCGAAGCCGCGCAGCGCGTCGTGTTCGAGGAGATCGGGGACCGTGGCCGCTTGCACCCACTCGATCTCGACCTTGGCGCCGTGGTGGAACCCGGCGTGACGGAGCGACTCGACGACCGAGAGGTAGGCGTCGGGGAGGTCGACGTACTTGCCGATGATCCCGATGCGGACCGGACGCACCGCAGCGTCGACCTGGTCGACCAGGCACACCCATCCGCTCAGATCGATCGGGTGCTCGGCCAGGTCGAAATCGAGCAGGTCGAGCAGGTACGCGTCCAGACCCTCCTCGTGCAGGACGAGCGGGATCTGATAGATGTTGGCCGCGTCCACCGCCGAGACCACCGCCTCGATCGGGACGTCGCACAACAGGGAGATCTTGCGCTTGAGGTCGTCCGAGATCATCCGGTCCGAGCGGCACACGATCACGTTGGGCTGGATGCCCCGGCTGCGCAGCTCGGTGACCGAGTGCTGGGTCGGCTTGGTCTTCTGCTCTCCGGAGGGGCCGAGGTAGGGCACCAGGGTGAGATGGACGTAGGCCACGTTGTCGGGACCGACGTCGCGCCGGAACTGGCGGATGGCCTCGATGAAGGGGACGATCTCGATGTCCCCGACCGTTCCGCCGATCTCGACGATGACCACGTCCGCCCCGGTCTCGCCGAGCTTGCGGATGTGGGTCTTGATCTCGTCGGTCACATGGGGGATGACCTGGACCGTCTTCCCCAGGTAGTCGCCGCGCCGCTCCTTGGCGATGACCGACGAGTAGATGCGACCGGTCGTCGCGTTCGAGCCCTTGTGCAGGTTCTCGTCGATGAACCGCTCGTAGTGGCCGAGGTCGAGGTCGGTCTCGCCGCCGTCCTCGGTCACGAAGACCTCACCGTGTTCGAAGGGGTTCATGGTCCCCGGGTCGACGTTGATGTACGGGTCCAGCTTGCACATCGTGACCTTGAGGCCCCGGCACTTGAGGAGCCGGCCGAGCGACGAGGCGGTGAGCCCCTTGCCGAGGGAGGAGGACACTCCACCGGTGAAGAAGATGTACTTCGTCCCGCTCTGCCGTACGGGCGGTCCGTCCACGTCGAGCACCAGAAGATGCTATCGGACGCGGTCACGGCGTCGTGCGGATCCCGGTCGTTCGGGATCGCCCGCGCCCGGTTCGCCCGTCGTCCCGAGGAGCTCGCGTGCGTGACGGCGCGCCGACTCGCTGTCGGGGCTCCCCGAAAGCATCCGGCTCAGCTCGACCACCCGCGCCTCACCGTCGAGCGGGACCACTTCCGAACGGGTCCGCCCACCCTCCTCGCGCTTGGCGACGGCAATCTGGCCGTCGGCGCGGGCGGCCACCTGGGCCAGGTGGGTCACCACGATCACCTGCGCGTGGCGCCCGAGTCCGGCGAGCGCCGACCCGACCGCGACCGCCGCGGTCCCGCCGACTCCGGCGTCGACCTCGTCGAACACGAGGACCCCGGGAGCGTCGGTCAGCGCCAGGCGGAGCGCGAGCATGGTCCGCGAGAGCTCTCCCCCCGAGGCCACCCGGGCAAGCGGTAGCGCGCTCTCCCCGGGGTTGGCGGCCAGCTCGAACGAGACCTGCTCCGCGCTGCCCGGTCCGTCGACCCGGACCGCGAAGCAGGCCGAGGGCATGGCCAGCTCGCGGAGCGTCGCCTCGATCTGAGCGGCCAACAGGGGCGCGACCCGGCGGCGCGCGGCGGCGACACCCTCCTCGGACTCCTCGACGTCGTGCCGGGCGGTCTCGATCTCCAGGTCGATGGCCGCCGCCCGCTCCTCCTCACCGGCCAGGACGGCCAGCTGCGCGAGGGCGCCTTGGGCGAATGCCAGCACCTCGCCGGGTGTCGGCCCGTACTTGCGCCCGAGCTGGCGGAGGAGCTCCCGGCGCGCCCGCACCTCGCCCAGGCGGGCCGGATCGTCCTCCCAGGTCTCGACCACGCTGCGTAGCTCGGAGGCCAGCTCACCGAGCTCGATCATCTGGGACCGCACCGCCCCGTCGAACCGGGCCAGCGGACCCCGGCCGGCCAGCGCGCCGGCAGCCTCGGCGAGCCGGTCGATCGCGCCGGACGCCTGCGGGCCGCCGTCGCCGCCGGGCGCGCCTCCGGCGAGGCCGTCTGCGTCGAAGCTGTCTCCGGTGAGGGCGACCAGCGCCGCCGCCGCGGCGTGGCGGTGGGCCGCGGCATCGGCCAGCCGGTCCTCCTCCACTTCGAGACGGGCGTCCTCGTCGGCGTCCTCGATGTCGGCCCGCTCGATCTCCTCGATCTGGTACCGCAGCATCTCCACCTCGCGGGCCCGCTGGCGCGCGTCCCCCCCGAGGGCCTCCGATTCGCGGACCAGAGCCGCCATCCGCCGCCGCGCTTCCTCCATGCGGGTCGTGTCGATCGCACCGAACGCGTCGAGGGCCCGCCGCTGGGCCGCCGGATGGACCAGGGTCCGATGCTGGTGCTGTCCGTGCAGCTCGATGAGGTCGTGCGCCGCCTCGGCGAGCGCGCCCACGGTGGCCATCCGGCCGTCGATCCAGGCCCGCGAGCGCCCCTCCCGGACCACCGAGCGTGCCAGCAGGACCTCCTGGTCGCCGTCTGCGCCGGGTCGGGCGAAGCGAGCCTCGACGAGCGCCTCCGCTGCGCCGGTCCGCACGACGGACGGGTCGGCCCGGCCACCGAGCAGGAGTCCGAGCGCCTCCACGAGGAGTGTCTTTCCGGCACCGGTCTCACCGGTGAGCGCGGTCGTGCCCGGACCGAGCCTCACCGTCACGTCGTCGATGACGCCGAGGTCGCGCACGTGGAGCTCGACCAGCATCGCACCAGCCACCGGAGCGTCCATCGGTCCGTCCACCGGGCCGTCCATCGGGCCGTCCACCGGGCCGTCCACCGGGCCGTCCACGGCTCCGCCCTACCGGTCGGCCAGGTGGAACTTCGCCCGCAGGATCGCGTGGAAGCCCCGCGTCCCGAAGGTCACCAAGCGTGCGGGGCGCTGCCCCTCGACGCACTCGACGGTCGATCCCGGTACGAGCGTGCTCACCGTGATGCCGTCCACGACCAGCACGGCGGACCGCGGTCCGAGCACTTCGAGCCGGAGCCGCTCGGAGCGATCGAGGACCAATGGGCGGTCGAACAGCATGTGGGGCGAGACCGGGGTCAGGACGATGGCCCGGAGGCGTGGCGAGAGCAGCGGCCCGCGGGCCGAGAGGTTGTAGGCCGTCGAGCCGGTCGGAGTGGACACCAGCAGCCCGTCCGCCTCGTAGGTCACGAACGGACGGTCGTCGATGGAGGCGGCGATCCGCACGGTGTGCCCGGGCACGGTCTTCTCGACCGACGCCTCGTTGAGGGCGCGCTGCTCGCACACCGGCTCTCCCTCGGCCGAACGCACCGTCACGTCGAGGGTCATCCGCTCCTCGACCCGGTAGTCACCGGCGAGGTAGCGCTCGAGTGCCTCCTCGAGTCCCGCCGGCTCGATCTCGGTCAGGTAGCCGAGCCGGCCGAGGTTGACCCCGAGCACGGGGACCGCGCCGTCGTCCGCGCTGTCGATGGCACGCAGCAGCGTCCCGTCGCCGCCGAGGCTCACCAGAAGATCTGCGCCCTCGAGCGCGATGGACCCGTCCGGCTGCAGCGCGCTGCGGGCCTCATGCCCGCGCGCGCTCAGCCAGCTGGTCGCGCGTTCGGCGAGTGCGGTCGCCTCGGTGCGGTCCGGGCGGGCGTAGAAGACGATGCGGGCCACTCCGGTCACCCGCCCGCACGGTGGGGAGGGGCTGCCTCGTCGACGGCGGCGTCGACGGCGGCGTCGAGCGCTGCGTCGATCTGTGCGCCGAGCTGTGCGTCGAGCTGTGCGCCGGGCCCACCCTCGGGGACGACCCCGGTGCCCACGGCCGGCGTCCGGGCGTACAGCATGAACTCGACGTTCCCGGAGTGGCCGGTGATCGGTGACGGCATGGCCCCCATGATGGCTGCTCCGGCGGACCGGAGCGCGACTGCCACCTCGCCCAGGACCCGGCGCTGGACCGCCGGGTCCCGGATCACCCCCCGTCCTCTGGACGCCTCGGCCCGCCCTGCCTCGAATTGCGGCTTCACCAGGAGCAGCAGCGGCGCGCCGGGTACCGCGATTCCGCCGGTGAGGACGGGGACCGCCCGGGTCACCGAGATGAACGAGAGGTCGACCGTGACCAGATCGACCGGTCGGTCCCCGAGCGTCGCCAGGGTCAGCGAGCGCACGTCGACGCGCTCGTGGACCACAACCCGCGGATCGGACCGGAGCTTCTCGTGGAGTTGGCCGTGCCCCACATCGACCGAGATCACCTCCCGGGCACCGGCCTGGAGCAGGCAGTCGGTGAAGCCACCGGTCGACGCGCCGGCGTCGAGCGCACGCAGGCCGGTCGGGTCCAGTGCGAAGCGGGTGAGCGCGGCACGGAGCTTCTCGCCCCCCCGACCGACGAACGGCGGCGGGTCTCCTCGGAGTTCGATCGGCTCCGCCGGCGAGACCAGCCGGGCCGGCGTGTCGGCGACCGTCCCCGACACGAGGACCGCTCCCCTGCCGATCAGATCGACCGCTCGCGGCCGACTCTCCACGAGTCCCCGGGTGACCAGCGCCCGATCCAGCCGCTGGCGGGAAGGGGGGGTCAGCCGGCCGATCCCGTCCGGTGGGGCGTACCCTCGGTCCCGGCCGACTTGGTTGCGGCTGCCTTCTTGGCCGCCGGGGCCTTTTTCGTCGCGGCGGCCTTCGTGGCGGCGGCCTTCGGTGCGGCGGCCTTCGTGGCGGGTGTCCTCTTGGCGGGTGCCCTCTTGGCGGGTGCTTTCTGGGCCGCTGTCTTTGCGGCGGCCTTCTCGGCCGCGGGGGCCTTCTTCGTCGCGGGGGCCTTCTTCGTCGCGGCAGCCTTTTTCGCGGGTGCCTTCTCGGCGGCGGCCTTCTTGGGTGGCGACTTCTTCGAGACGGTGCTCCTGCCGGCCTCGGCGCTCCTGCCCAGGAGGGTGGCCACCTGGACGGCGAGGTCCTCCAGGCTGGTGATCCCGACGTGTTCGAGCTGACGGGTCACCTCGGCGCGCACCTGCGCCACGAAGGCCTCACTCCCCTTCTTGCTCCGCTCGATGAGGTCGTCGACCTTCGCCCGGGCGTCACCGTGCTGGAGGTCACCGCTCTGGACGAGCTCGTGGACGAGCTCCTCGGCACGGCGGCGGGTCATGTGGCTGAAGGCGATCCCGGCGTCGAGATACCTCTGAAATGCATCGTTGTTCCTGGCCATTTTGGCACTCTACCTGGGCTGCTAGCTGATAGCAAGCACTTTTGGAGGGGCCCTGCAGCCGGGACTCCGGGGGCGGACGCGACCTATCCGGGTGCGCTCCCGCGGACCACGGTCGCGAAGTCGGGTGCCTGCAGCGCCACCGGGCAGCCGTCCACCGGGCTCCCGCGCGCGTACACGCCGGTCTCGACCAGGGCGAAGGGGATCCCCAGCCGCTCGGCCAGACGGCCGTCCGTGCGCGGCTGGTCGCCGACGAGGACGACGCCGGTGGCTCCCGCCGTGATGCCGAACCGGGACTGCAGGAACTCGACCATCGGCCGGTGCGGCTTGCCCGCGATCTCCGGGGTGACACCCGATGCGGTCGCCACTGCGGCCAGGAGTGCCCCGGTACCGGGAACCAGCCCCGCCGGTGTCGGGTGGGTCGGGTCCTCGTTGGTGGCGATGAGACGGCCCGAGGCACGCGCGGCGGCGGCGATCGCGGTCAGCGACTCGAAGTCGAAGGTGCGGTTCCACCCCACCAGCGCCGCGTCGCACCGACCGGCGGTGGCGACCCGGACCCCTCTCGCGGCGAGTGCCTCGAGCACACCGCCTTCTGCGAGCACCGTCACCGTCTGACCCGGGGCGAGCAACGAGACGGCCGCCCCGGCGGAGGTCACCAGGTCGGCCTCGGTGGCCGAGATGCCCACCCGGGAGAGGCGCTCGAGCAGTTCCGCGACGGTCGGCGACGAGTTGTTGGTGGCGAAGACCACCCGGACCCCGCGTGCCCGGAGGGTATCCACGGCTCCCGACGGGTCACCGATCGGCTCACCGGACAGCCAGATCACGCCGTCGAGGTCGACGATCCAGAGCGAGGCGGTGGCGAACGCGCTCAGCGCGATCGGTCCGGGCGGGTCGGTGCGGCCGAGCTCACTCCACGGAGTGGTCGGTCCCGGTCGACTCCGCCGTGGTCCCGATCCGGGCTCGGCGGGTCGCGGCCGCCAGCCGGTTCGCCGATGCCAGCGCCTGGGAGATGAGGCCCGAGAGGGTCGAGAGCGGCTCCTCGCCCGATGGGACCGGCAACGGAGCTCCCGGGCCGGCCGGCGACGGCACCGCCGCGGCAGTCCCCGCCACCGACGGGACCACGGGCGTTGCCACCTCGGTCGACGGAGGAGTGGGGCGGGCGCTCAGGTCGGCGATGCGTTCGCCGGTGATCTTGGCCGCCCGTTCCCAGTAGGAGCGGAACATGCCGATGTCGAAGGCCCCGTCGCGGACCCGTGCCTGATCGAGGAGGCGGGAAGGCGGGTTCTTCAGATCGTGGACGAGGTGGAGGGCGGCCAGGCCCCGGAGGGCGTACCAGGTCAGATCGAGCTCCCACCAGGTGAAGCCCTGGCGGACCGATGCCGGGAGGTAGTGGTGGTTGTTGTGCCACCCTTCCCCACCGGTCAGCAGGGCGATCACCAGGGAGTTCCGGCTGGTGTCCGGGGTCGCGTAGCGGCGGCGTCCGATCATGTGGGTGAGGGAGTTGACGAGGAAGGTGGCGTGCCAGAGCAGGACGGTGGAGAGGAAGAAGCCGATCAGCAGGCCACCCCACCCACCGATGAGGTAGCAGGTGATCCCGAGGGCCCACGGACCGACCCACTGGAAGCGCTCGACCAGTCGCAGTTCCGGAAACGCGGCGAAGTCCTTGATCCCGTCGAGGTCGGTGTGCTTGTACCTGGTCGAGAGGATCCAGCCGACGTGGCTCCACAGGAACCCGTCACGCGGCGAGTGGACGTCCCCGTCGAGGTCGGTGAACCGATGGTGCGCCCGGTGGTGGCCCGCCCACCAGAGCGGTCCCTTCTGCGCCGCGGTGGTCCCGCCGACGGCGATCAGGAATTGCGCGATCCGACCCATCTTGTAGCTGCGGTGCGAGAAGTAGCGGTGGTACCCGGCGGTGATGCAGAACATGCGGATCACGTAGAGGGCGCCGCAGAGGACCCAGTCGGCCCAGGTCACCTGCACGAAGAACGCGGCGAGGGGAGCCAGGTGCACCAGCAGGAACGGGACGGCGGCGACCCAGTCGGTCCGCGGGCGCGAGGACCCTTCGGCCGCGTCGACGGGTTCGGGCCCCTGGCTCGTCTGCTCGGTGGTGGGTGCGGTCATGGGAACGGGCGCCGCCGTCCGACGACAACCGGTCCAGCCTACCCGACGCACCGCGCGCGATGGCGACCGCCGGGCCGCAGTCGAGGCAGGTTCACCGCCGGTCGCCCGGTGCGCAGCGGAGCCGCGCTGCCCGAAAGGGCGGAAGGCGGTCAGCGGGCGACGTAGAGATCCCCGTTCGGACCCTCGGTGATCTTGATGGAGGTCAGGCCGTTCGGGGCCGGCCCCTGCACGACCGCACCCGTACGAGCGTTGAATTCGGACCCGTGGCACGGACACGCGATGATCCTGGCGGATGCCTGGTAGGCAACCGTGCACCCGGCGTGTGGACAGACCGCGTCGAACGCGACGAAGTGCCCCGCCGTCTGCTGGATCACGATGGCCGGGTCGCCACTCGACGGATCGGTGAAGCTGGCCGATCCTCCGACCGGCACGACCGACGCCGCGCCGAGGTTGGTGCCCTTGGGTTCCGGCGCCGCCGCGGTCGACGAGGTGGCGCCCTGCCCGGGACCGGTGGTGCCGGTCGGCGCCGAGGTCGACGCCGGAGCTCCCCCGCCGCTTCCGAGGGAGGGCCCGGTGCTGCCCGAGGTCGACGCCGGGGAAAGCGCCCGGCCGATGCCCGCGGCGACCCCCGCGATCAGCACCACTGCCCCCGCCACGATGGCGCCGACCACCCCGGTCGAGACGACCGCTCGGCGGGAGAGGGCTCCCCCCTCCCCGCGTTCGGATGCCTGTCCGGGTGCCCGGGCGCGCCGCGCGGCGAGCCAGGTGTCGACGGCCGGGGCGCCGGCGGCGCCGGCCAGGAGCAGCGGGGTCCAGGCGAAGAGGAAGACGATGTCCGCGCCGGTGAAGTAGGGGCGGCTGTGGAACGACACGGCCAGGAACAGCCCGAGCGAGAGCGCCATGCCCCCCGCCGCGGCCACCCTGGTGAGCAGCCCCACCAGCGCACCTACGCCGACCGCCACCTCGCCCAGGGCGATGAGCACCCCGACCACCGGCGAGACCGAGACCAGGTGGCTCAACAGCCCGTGGATCGGGCTGGTGCGCGCCGCGCCGGCCAGCTGGGCATGGATCGAGATGGGGCTCGAGCTCCGGAAGAAGTCGGGGTTGGCGAGCTTCTGGAGCCCGGCGAACAGGAAGGTCGCACCCAGGAAGAGGCGCAGCGGGAGGAGGTACCAGCCTGCGGCAACCGACCCGTCCGAGCCGCGCGGGGGCCACGGGGCGGAGGTCCCTTCCATGCCCGGGCACGCTACAAGCTCCCGCCCGCAGATCGCCTTCGCCCGGGCGCGTCTACCATGAGCACGTGGACCAGGGAGCCGCGACAGTGACCCCGCTCGTCGGAGCCCGAGGGCGCGCCGGCACCCCTGCCCCGGCCCGTTCCCGAGCCGACCAGACCATGCGGCGTGTGCTGCGGGTACCCGATCACGCGTCCCCCGTCCCGGAGTCCGACACCCACCGGATCTTCGGTGCCTCGATCCTGCTCTCGGCGACCCGGTGCCTGCTCGCGTACATCGTGCTGCCGATCGTCCTGCCGGCGGTCGGGATCGCCCGCGGGGTCGGCCCGGCCATCGCCATCCCCATCGGGGTCCTCGCACTCACCTTCGACTACCTCGGCATGCGGCGGTTCTGGCTGGCCGATCACCACCAGCGCTGGGCCTTCTCCGCCCTCTACGCGGTGGTGGGGACGATGGTGCTGATCCTGCTGATCGCCGACATCGTCCACCTGGCCGGCTGACCGTCGGAACGGTGCTCACCAGCGGCTTCAACCACGTGGCCACGCTCACCAACGACGCGGCCCGCCTGCACCGCTTCTACGAGGAGGTGTTCGACGCGGAGGTGCTCCGGGACGGACCCGAGATCGACGGGAACGACGGCGTCCGCCTCTCCGTCGTGAAGCTCGGGCCGTGGTCGGAGCTCAACGTGTTCCAGATCGAGGGCAACACCGAAGCCGACCGGCAGATCCCCATGTTCGGGCGGGGTCGGCTCGACCACTTCGCGCTCCAGGCCGCCTCGATCGACGCGTTCGAGACCATCCGGGACCGGCTCATCGCGCGGGGCGCCGCCGACGCGTTCGTGACCGACTTCGGTCCCGTGTTGAGCGTCTTCTTCCGTGACCCGGACGGTCTCGAGGGTGAGGTCTGCGTGACCAACCCCGACGCCGTGCCCGGGATCGCCAACCCACCGGGGACTCCGTCCGCCCGGTACGTGGCTTCCGCCGACTGAGTCCCGGCCGACCCGGAACACCATTGCCCGGAGACGGTGGCGAGCCCGGACCGGTGCCGCTGCGCACCATCGCCGGACAGTGGGGGCGGATCGGGTGCATCGGGTTCGGCGGCCCCCCGGCCCACATCGGGCTCCTGCGCACCCTCTGCGTGGAGCAGCGGCAGTGGCTCTCGCCGGAGGAATTCGAGGACGGCATCGCAGCGACCAACCTCCTGCCCGGACCGGCCTCCACCCAGCTGGCCATCCTGACCGCCTGGCGGGTCGGGGGCGCGGCGGGCGCGCTGGTCGGGGGACTCTGCTTCATCCTGCCCGGTCTGGCGGTGATCCTCGCTCTCTCGGTCCTCTTCCTCGCCCCCCACCCCCCGCTGTGGGTCCGTGGGGCGGCTGCCGGTGCCGGTGCCGCGGTCCCGGTGGTCGCGCTCCAGGCCGCGCGCGGGCTGGTGCCGGGCAGTTGGCGCCGGGCCGGGACCGTGGGGTCCGCGCGGTCCCGCTGGGTGGCCTACGCGGTCTCGGGAACGGTGGCCGCGGCCACGGTCGGACCATGGCTGGTGCTGGTCCTGGCCGGCTGCGGGGCGGTGGAGGCGACCATCCGGACCGCGCCCCGCCGGGCGGATCGGGCGCCCCGCCCGGCGGGGGTGCCGGTGGTGCTCGGACCGGTCGTGGCGGCCGGGGGGATCGGCGCGTTGGCCTGGGTCGCCCTCAAGGTCGGCCTCTTCTCCTACGGCGGCGGATTCGTGATCGTCCCCCTCATGCAGCACGACGCCGTGCACACCTACCACTGGATGAGCTCGGGGCAGTTCCTCGACGCGGTCGCGCTCGGTCAGATCACCCCCGGCCCGGTGGTCCAGACGGTCGCCGTGGTCGGGTACGCGGCGGCGGGCATCGGTGGGGGTCTTCTCGCCGCGGCCGTCGCCTTCGGTCCATCGTTCGTCTTCGTGCTGGCGGGCGGACGACACTTCGACCGCCTCCGCGCCAACACCTGGGCCCAGGGGTTCCTCGCCGGTGCCGGTCCTGCGTCGATCGGTGCCATCGCCGGCTCTACGGTTCCCCTCGCACTCGCCCTGACCCACCTCTGGCAGGTCGGGATCCTGCTCCTCGCGGCGGTCTGGCTGATCGGCCTCCGCCGCAGCGCGATCAGCGCACTGCTGGCCGGCGGGCTCCTCGGCCTGGCCGCTGCCTACGCCGGTCTGTCGCTCCGGGTCTGATCCCCGGATACGGTCGCGCCCTCAGATCCGGGCGGGCTTCGGGGTCACGACCCCGGATCGACGCCGGTGTGGCGGAGTCCATCCCCGGCAGCCGGGCGCCAGTCGGGATGGAGACCCTCGACCAGGGCGAGCTTGAGGGCCCGCACCGTCTGGCCGTTCTCGAGGGCCTCGGGGTGGTCGACCATCCAGGTGACGGCCGATGCCGGCACCGATGGAGGAGCCCCCGCATAGCGCCCGAGCAGTCCGAGCGCGGCCGAGTTGGCCTGCTGCCGCTCCGTCTCGACGTACCCGGGATCGACGTTGTAGGCCCTGATCCCGCGGTCCCCGAGCTCGATCGCCAGCAGCGGCGCGAAGCGGTGGAAGGCGGCTTTGGAGGCCGCGTAGGCCAGGCCCCAGCCCCCCTCCCCCACCGGCGCGGGCGGATCCGCGGTCGCGGTGTGCGAGCTGATGTCGACGATCGTGCCGCCGCCGCGTTCGAGCATCCCGGGGAGCACCGCCTTGATCAACACGAACTGTGCGACCGCGTTGGCGGACAGTTTCGACTCGAGCTGGGCCACGGAGAGGTCGAGGATCGAGACCATGCTGCCGGGCGCGGTGTCCACCGCGTTGTTGACGAGGAGGTCGATCCCGTCCCACTCGTCGAGCGCCCGGCCGACGGCCGCCTCGAGACCCACCCGGTCGTGCAGGTCCGCGACCAGTTCGAGCGACCGGCGACCCTCGGCCCGGATCCCTTCCCCGGTCTCCTCGAGGCTCCCCGGCAGGGGACGTCCGCCGCCGGTGTCCGAGTCGTCACGACCCTCGCCCCGCCGCGCGGTCCGCCCGGTCACCGCCACGTCCCACCCCGCTGCTGCGAGGGCGAGGGCGGTCGCACGGCCGATGCCCCTGGTGGCACCGGTGACCAGTGCACGTCTCTGTTCCGGGGTCGGCATCCGTCCGTGTCTACCAGATCCGGTGACGGGCGGACCCGGACGGTGTGCGAGCATGAGCGGGCGCCCGGGGTCCGGACCCTCCGGCGATGGGGGAACCATGGACGATCTCGCAGGCAAGGTGGCGGTGGTGACCGGCGGTGCCGCCGGCATCGGCAGGGGCATCGTCGGCGCCCTCCTCGAGGAAGGCGCCCGGGTGGTCGTGGCAGACATCGAGGCGCCGGTGCTCGAACGGGCCGTGGCCGAGCTCGCCACCCGCGGTGAGGTCCGTGGCGTGGTGACCGACGTCTCCGACTCGGCCTCGGTGACCTCGCTCGCCGAGACCGTCTACGGGGAGCTCGGTGCCTGCCATGTCCTGTGGAACAACGCAGGGGTGACCTCCGGCGGCGGGGGCAATCCCTGGGAGCAGGAGCCGAACGACTGGCGCTGGTGCTTCGGCGTCAACGTCTTCGGCACGGCAAACGGGGTCCTCGAGTTCGTCCCCCGGATGATCGCTTCGGGCGAGGAGGGAATGGTGGTGTCGACCTCGTCGGGCGACGGGGGCATCGCACCGGTCCCCTACGCCTCGGTCTACGCCTCCTCCAAGGCGGCGGTGAGCTGTTTCACCGAGGCCCTGGCGCACCAGTTCGCGGCGCAGGACACCAACCTGCGTGCCGCGGTGTTCTATCCCTCGGGCGGTCTCCTGGAGACCGGGCTGTGGGAGGCCCAGCGGAACCGGCCGGATGCGCTGGCCAGGGTCCGGCCGCGGCCACCCGCACCGGGAACCACCTTCGCCGAGTTCAAGGAGGCCCTCGCCGCAGCCGGTCGACCGACCGACACCGTCGATCTCGACGAGCTCGGACGGTTCGCGGTGCGGGGCCTCAAGGAGGGCCGCTTCGTCATCGGCCACGACCTCGACCGGGCCGGGCGGCTGCTCCACGCACGGGCGGACGCGATCGCCCGGGGCGCCCTGCCACCGTCCGCGCTCGATCTGCTCGGCTGATGGCTACCGTGGGAGGACCGGGAGCAGGCCGGGACGACCCGACCGGAGCGAGCGGGCCGGACGAGGAGGGACGCGATGAGCAGCGGTCTCGGAGCATGAGCACCGATCTCGCGCCCGACCGCCGCTACACGGTGATCTCGTCGGATGCCCACGCGGGGGCGGACATCCCCGACTACCGGCCCTACCTCGCCTCGCGGTGGCACGATCAGTTCGACGCCTGGGCCGCGACCTACGTGAACCCCTTCGCCGACCTGCTGGCACCGACCGCCTACCGCAGCTGGGACTCGGAGCGGCGCCTCGCCGAGAACGACGCCGACGGCATCGCCGCCGAGGTGCTCTTCCCGAACACGGTCCCGCCGTTCTTCGAGGAGGGGAGCCTGCTCGCGCTCCCGCCGACCCAGGAGGACTACGAGCGACGCTGGGCCGGCCTCCAGGCGCACAACCGCTGGCTCGTCGACTTCTGCGCGAAGGCCCCGGGCCGGCGGGCCGGGGTGGCCCAGATCTTCGCCAACCGGATCGAGGACACCCTCGCCGAGGTGCGCTGGGCGGCCGCCGCGTTCGACCCACCCTTCGGCGGGATCCTGCTTCCGTCCCTCCCCCCGGGTTCGGGACTCCCCGGCCTCTGGGAGCCGGCCTACGAGCCGCTCTGGGAGCTCTGCGAGGAGCTGGGGGTGGTCATCAACATCCACGGCGGCGGCGGCATCCCCGACTACGGGGAGGCCGAAGTGGCCCGGGCCATCATGCTGGTCGAGATCCCCTGGTTCTCGCACCGGTCGGTCTGGCACCTCGTGTTCGGCGGTGTGCTCGAGCGCCACCCCGGTCTTCGGATCGTCCTCACCGAGCAAGGGCTCGCCTGGATTCCCCGGGGGCTCGAGACCCTCGACTGGTTCTACGGCCGGATGACCCTCGGGGATGCGGCGGAGGCCAACTTCTTCGGGGCGGCCGCCAAGGGGATGTCCATGACCCCCTCGGAGTACTTCGCCCGCAACTTCTCGGTCGGTGCCAGCTTCCTGCGCTCCAGCGAGGCGGCGGTGCGCCACGAGGTCGGGGTCGAGCGGATCATGTGGGGCGCCGACTACCCCCACTCGGAAGGGTCGTACCCGTACAGCCTGGCCGCCCTGCGGGCGGCGTTCGGGAACTGCGACCCGGCCGAGACCCAGCTCATGCTCGAGACCAACGTCTCCCGGGTGTACGGCTTCGATCTCGATGCCCTCCGGACGGTCGGAGACCGGATCGGCCCGACGGTGGCCGAGGTCGCCACCCCCCTGCCGGTCGAGGAGTACCCCACCGACTCGACCTGCAACGCCTTCGACCGCCACCAGGTGCTCCGCTCCTGGTGAGTCCCGGCCGGGGACTCTGAGCGGGAGGCTCAGGCGGGAGGCTCAGGCGGGAGGCTCAGGCGGGAGGCTCAGGCGGGAGGCTCAGGCGGGAGGCTGCACCCCGTACTCCGCCTTCCACCACCGGGCCTCCGCCCGCGCCCGCGGGTCACTGCGGAGGGTGGGGTCCTGGCCGAGCGAGTCGGGCGACGGACCGATCCGTGCGGCGATCGGCCGCAGCTCGTCGAGGTCGAACCCGTAGACCCGCGCCGCGGTCAGACCGAGCAGCTCTGCGGTGTCGTCCACCGGCACGCCGGCGAAGTCGGCCCGCAGTCTGGCCGCGGTGTTGGGCCAGGTCCCCTCCGGATGCGGGTAGTCGGTCCCCCACATGACGACGTCGGTCCCGATCACGTACCGCCGCCGGATCTCCTCCTTGGACATGGTGGAGGCCCCGATGAACAGGTTGGTGCCGAAGTAGTCGGAGGGGAGCTTGGAGATCTTGCCCTCGAGCATCGCGGCGAGCTTCTTGGTGGTGTGGCCGCCTCCCATGTACTGGTCCCACTTCCACATCATGTCGGGGGCCCAGTACGCGGCCGCCTCGGTGACCACGAACCGCAGGTCGGGATGGCGCTCGAACGCGCCGCTGAAAAGCAGGTGCCATGCCGGCCGGACCGCCCACCAGACCACCTCGGCCAGGTAGACCCCGGTGTGGTCGCCGTACTCCTCCATGGGGGCCTCGCCCGAGTGGGTGTGGACCGGCAGGCCGGCTTCGGCACACGCGGCCCACACCGGGTCGTACGACGCGTCGTTGTAGGGCAGGCGGTCGTGCCACATGGTCGGGATCATGATCCCCCTGATGCCCGGCTGTGCCGCCACCCACTCGATCTCCTCCGTGGCCCGGTCGACGTCATGGGTGATCGGGACCAGCGCGATGCCGCCCCGCCGGTGCGGCGAGTGGGAGCACATCTCCGCGAGGAACCGGTTGTGGGCGTGGGCCCCGGCGAATGCGAGCTCCGGATCAGCGATCGCCCCGGCGAAGAGCCCTGCCCCGAAGGGCGGTGAGGCCATGCCGGTCACCGCATCGGCATCGGCGAAGAGGACGTCGGCCGCGACGCCGTCGGCGTCCAGCTCCTTGTCCCGGATGACCGGGTCGAACGCGCCCTTGAGGCCCTCCTCGTTCTCGGTCTCCCACCCCATGATGTAGTCGTAGTTGAACTGGAGCGACTCTTCGCGCTGCGCGGTGCGCTCGGCCAGGTACTCCTCGAAGGCCGGGTGGTACCGGCGTTCGAGATAGGGGCGGTAGTCCTCGCAGGCCAGCCCGGCGTGCCCGTCGGCGGAGACCACGAGGTACCGGTCGGAGCCGCTGGCCGGGACGTCGCTCATCGCGTGGCCCCGAGCACGCTCAGATCGTCGTACCGCTGGTGCATGTACGGCACCAGCCACTCGGCCGGTACCCGCTCGACCACCTCTCCGACCTGGGAGGAGGAGAGCTCGGCGTACTCGAACGAGAGGATCTTCCCGACCGGGAGGTCCGCCACCGGATCGAGAGGGGCCTCCAAGAGCTTGCACTCCCCGACCACCGGACGGACCGCGCGTGCCGTCTCGTGCCGGCGGCAGTAGACGAGTGCGGGATCTCCCTCGAGCCCTACACCGGAGGGGTCCGGCAGGAGCTTGAAGTAGAAGTCGAGCTTGTCGATCTCGTAGCCGGCCTGCTCCGGCCCGAGGGTTCCGGTCACCTCGGCGATCGTCGAACCCATACGCGCGATGCGCCCGGTGAGGCGGTCCCCGTCGAGGTCGAGCGAGAGCTCGGCGATCTTCTTGGGCTCGCCGAAGGTCTCCCGCCCGCCGACGGTGGCCTGCTCGGTGGTCATCGGCATCAGGAGCGCGTACTCACCTTCCTGGTCGCGGTGACGGGCACGCACCCCGAACCAGCCCGCGCCGAACGGAGCGAGGCCGGTCCCCATGTCGACCACCGCGATGCGCAGGCGGGCGGTCGCGACGGACGGCTCGAGCGGCCGCGGCAGCACGTCGGCGACCGCGTCCGGGTCGGTCTCGAAGATCACGGTCACCGCCTTCGACCAGATCGGGCTCCTGGTCGCCTCGACCTCCCGGTTGGTCACCCGTTCGGGCGGACGGGCACCGTATCGGATCTTCCCCATGACGACTCCTTCCCCCGGCGGGACCTCGGCCGCCGCGTCCAGTGTTGCACGGATCTCACCCGATGGGCATGGTCAGGCCGGCCTCCCCCGAGATGTGCTCGCCGAGGTCGTTGGTGGCGCGGAAGGTCACCTCGACCACCCCCTCGTCACCGTCCCGGGTGAGGCCGGAGACCTCGCCGGTGTAGACGAGCGGATGGCCGGGGAATGCCGGGACGCCCAGCCGGATGGCCAGACGGGTGATCCTGGCATCTGGACCCGCCCAGTCGGTGAGGAACCGGCTGCAGTACGCGGTGTCGGAGAGGATGTTCATGAAGATGTCGGGAGCACCCTGCGCGTTCGCGTAGTCGCGGTCATGGTGGACGGGCATGAAGTCGCGGGTCGCGATCGCCCCGGCCACCACCTGGGTCGGGGTCATCTCGACCTCGAGGCGGGTCACCTGGTCGCCGATGCGAAGCCGGGTCCAGACCAGATCGCCGACGCCCGAACCGGCCGGGCGAGCGGCGGTCACAACGGACCGTCCGGGATGAACTTGAGGATCCGGAACCGTTGGCGACCGACGACCTCTCCGGATGCGACGGTGTAGGTGGTCAGCCAGGTCACGAAGCGCCCCTTCCCCAATCGGGTCGCCTTGTCCTCCGAGACCGCCTCGAGGACCGTGGCTGCGGAGACCCGTTCGCCCAACCCGAGGTACCGCACGATCTCGAATTCGGAGTCGGTCGCCACCGTGGCCACGTAGCCGGCACGGTCGAGGATCGCGAGGGGGCCGTCCGACCGGCTCTCGACCGGCGAGCCCCCCCGTTCGCGGATCCCTCGGATCAACGGTGTGGCCATCGTCCAGGTCTGCAGCATGAGGGGCGGCGCGACGATCGAACCGAAGCGCGACCGGCTAGCCGCCTCTGCGTCGAGGTAGATGGGGTTGGCGTCTTCGAACGCGGCCACCCAGTGGCGGATCATGGGCTGGTTGACCGGATCGGGTCCCTCGGAGGCCACCCGCGAACCGAGCGGTCGCCCGATCCACGATGCGAGCTCGTCGTCGAGCAGGTCGTCAGCCATTGGTGGTTGCGGTCGCGCGGTCTCCCGACCGTCGGCGTCGACCCGATGACCTATCCGTTGGTCCGGACGAAGGAGATCACCTGCGGGCTGACCGTGCTCCAGTAGCCGATCGAGTGACTGGTGCCCGGCACGATCCGCTCGAGGACGGTGCACTTCTTGGACTGGAGCACCTGGGTCATCTCGGTCGGCTGGTCCATCGGCATGAGCTCGTTGCTGCTGTTGATGAGGTACCACTTCGGCGGGCAGTTGGTCGCGGTGAGATGGTCCGCCGGTGACCACTGGGCCTCGGTGGGTGCCGTGCAGGTCGAGAGGGTGCAGCCGAGCGCCTGGGCGCCGGAGACCGCCAGGTCGTGGTTCTCGGTTCCGGCGTTCCCGTCGTTCACCAGCTTGGCGAAGTCGAATGCCCCGGAGAGGGTCACCACGTCCCGGATGGTCCCCGGCGGGAGTGTCTCCGCGGCCCAGGCCACCAGCTCGCCACCGGCCGAACCGCCGACCAGCGACACGTGGGTCGGGTCGGCGTGGTAGGTCGCGGCATGGGCGATGGCCCAGTGGATCGCCAGCGACACGTCATAGGTCTCCATCGGGAAGGCCGCGACGGTCTTGGAGTCCAGCCGGTAGTTGATGTTGAACACCGCGAACCCGGCCGCCTGCAGCGCGGCGGCCTGGGACGCGAAGTAGGTGGCCGATTCGGTCGCCCATCCTCCGCCGTGGACGACGACCACCAGGTGCGCACCGGCCTTGGACGCGGGGTAGATGGTCATGTTCTCCAGCGAAGCCGAGCCGTACTTCACGTCAGGGATCGACTGTGCCGCGGCCGACGCGCTCGCCGGCAGCAGCAGGACGGCGGGCACCAGCGGCGCAACCAGGAGGAGCACCAGCAGGACCGCCCTGGGAACGGCCCCCGCGAGTCCGCGAGCCCACCGCCGCGTCTGACCGGTCAGCCCGGCGCGGCCCGGGCCACCCCCCGTTCGAGCGTCCATGCCTACGAACCTACGGCACCGCGCACCGGTCTCGCCACCCGGACCTGGGCGTGCGCGGGACGCCGCCCTGTCACCACCTGTTCACGGTCGACGCGGGCCGCGGGCGGAGCGCGCCCGCCGCTCGACAGAGCCGAGCGGGTCCGGCGGGAGGGCGCCGTCCAGCACCTGCCAGTCGAGGAGGTCATTTGCATGCCCGATGCAGGCCTCCACCTCGTGCCACCGCCCGTCCCCGCTCTGGAACCGGCCCCGGACCTTGACCGGTTCAGGGCAGTGCATGGCGTGACCCGTCCCGCCTCGCTGGACCATCCGGAAGCACTGTCCCGGGTCCGTGGTGAACACCTCGGCGTAATGCTCCATTGCACCAGTATCGCGGACGCGGACGCCCCGGATCGGGATCTGTCATCGAATCGTCTCTTGCCATGTGCCGGGCACGGCGCGAAGCTCGTTGGCGGGGGACGTAGGGCGGAAAACCATCTCGGGAGATGCCCATGCCGCGCTTTTTCCGTTCCCTCTACGTGGTCGCCGTGCAAGGCACGGTGCTGGCGGCCTGGCGGTCGATCGCCACCGCGGAGACGGTGGTGTGGTCGGTGGTCTTCCACGACGACCTGGGCGGCATCGACGATTCGTGAGCCTCCTGCGGAGGCTAGAAACCGAAGCTCCTGAGGAGGCGCCTGGTCATCCCGTTGGTGGTCCGGTAGACCCTCCTCCTCACCACTCTCTTTGCATAGTGGCCGGGACCGTTGCTTGCCGCCTGGATGTTCCCCAGATCCCGGGCGGCACGGTAGAGCTGCGACCGGAGGCTGCTGCGACGAGGGCTCATCGGGGCCTGCGCGCCGATGCGCCTGCCGGCGTCGACCGGGACCGAGGCACCATCAGTTGAACGACTCGACGAGGGTCTGGTGGAGCGCGCTGCCGTTGAGATAGGTGCCGACCGCCTTGCACAGCGCACCGTTGCAGGCCACGTTGTACAGGTAGTTCGTGTTGGTGCTCGCATCGGGGGTCGACTCGAGCGACCAGGAGGCCCCGTTCCAGGATTCGGCGAGCGTCTGATTGACCGAGCTCCCGTTCTCGTCGCTCCCGACGGCCTGGCAGGAGGTCGAGGAGGCGCACGAGAGGTTGTTGAGGAAGTTCACATTGGTCCCGTTGTCGGGAGTGTTGACGATGGTCCACGAATAGCCGTTCCAGGCCTCCGCGAGAGTGCGCTGCACGTTGGAGGAATTGGCATAGTTGCCGACGGCCTTGCAGGAGGTCGTGAAATAGCAGGAGACCCCGCTCAGCACGTTGCTCCCCGATCCCATGTTCGGACTGGGCATGACCGACCAGGCCGTTCCGTTCCAGGACTCGATGAGCGTCTTGGAGACCGTGCCGCTTTGATCCGATCCGACCGCCTTGCACGCGGTCGCCGAGTAGCAGGACACGCGCCGGAGCACGTCACCGGTCCCGACATTGGGACTCGCACTCAGCGACCAGGCCGTCCCGTTCCAGGATTCGACGAGCGTCTTCTGGACGCTGCCGGACGTGATGTAGTAGCCGACCGCCTTGCAGGAGGTCGGCGAACCGCACGACACGCTGTAGAGGTAGTTCGCCGCCGAGCCGTTGTCCGGCATCGGCACGAGGGTCCACACCGACCCGTTCCACGACTCGGCCAAGGTCCGGTCGACGCTGCCGCTGTTCACGAAGTACCCGACTGCCATGCAGGACGTCGCGGTGGCACAGGCCACGCCCAGCAGGTCGTTGTCCCCGACACCGTTGTTCGGAGGAACCTGGGTCGACCACAAGGTGCCGTTCCAGACCTGAGCCAGCGTCCGCTTCACGCCGGTACCCGTGATGTAGGTGCCCACCGCTTCGCATGAGGTGCTCGAGTGGCACGCGACTCCATTGAGGCCATCGCCCCCCACCCCCTTGTTCGGGCTGGCGACCTGAGTCCATGTCCCGGTTGCGCCCACGCTGGCGGCCAGGGCCACCAGAAGGAGACCCACACCGAGCGCTCCGATGGCACCGCGACCGAGAGCACCCCGCCCCCGATACCGTCCGCGACTCCCCGTGTTTCGACGAACTACGTTCACGAGCCCACCTCCATGATCGTTGGAGAACGGGGTCCGTCCCGCATCGTCCCGCCCTTCAGACTGATCCTCGAACACACACCACTCGACGGAGCGACCCTACCCGACTTTGCACGTCACTGCGCGACCCAAAACATCAGCGCATCACAACAACACCCGCGCACCGTCACGTAGCACGGTCGACAACTCACACTTGGTGTCGAAGATGGTGACCAACCACTGTTGCCTATGGCAACCGATCACGCATGGCGTCGAGCGGAGCGACATCCCCGGGTGCATCAACCCGGTACGACAGCCGACTATTGGACTTGGAGTCGGCGCGGGACAACCGCTGTTACGGAAGCTGATTCAGGCGATAGGTAGCCAACCGCGCTCGAACCCGGAACGGATCCACGAGGACGTGCGCCCGGTACGCCGTGTATGGAAACCGGGCAACACGAGGTCAGCAATTGCACTGCCCAGCGTCTCGAAGGGCCAGGGCGGGTGTCCACTCGGTTCTACCGAGCGTGACGTGAACGGGTTCGTGACTGGAGGCGACTCCGGCCATACGAAGCTCCTTGACCGGGGGTTGATGCGGGTGCGTGAGGCACCGTCAGGAGCGATCGGCCCCGTCAAGGGTCGACGGCAAAGCTCTGACGTTCGATGGGTTGTTTCAGATCGTTCAGGAAGACTTCCCCTGCACCCAGCCTCGCGGGTGGGGCATGCCGAGGTCGGCATAGGTCAGGATCCCCGGGGGTCCTTCCACGACGGCAGATATCGCGTTGAGGGCGGGCACCGCGGTGATGATGTGCCCGATGGCCATGAATTCCTCGATGGTCTCCGCCTCGAAGTCCGCCGGCGGGAGGAAGTCGAGGCTGGCAGTAACCGTCGGCAATCCCTCGACGGTGATGACCCAGCCATCCTTCTCGATTACCCATTCCGGATCGAGCGTGGGGCCTTTCTTCCAGCGAACGTTGAGATCGATGATCGTGCGCCCGCCAATGCGGCCCTGCCAGGACGCGGCCACCCCTGCGACGTGGCCTGCCGGGATCGTCCAGGACGCCATCACGACGTCCGCCGTGGTCTGCGCGAACTCGGACTCACAGATGATCTCGTCAAGCTCGACTCCCAGAGCATCGGCGACCATGGCGACGGCCTCACCGAAGACCATGGTGCCGACGCGGGCCATCTCCGGCAGTTCCGGATTGTCGATCGGCTGGCCGAAGCCGGCAGGCCGTTCGGTGTCGGGAGAGTCATAGAAGGTGGTGTCGGCCGTCTCGGAGACGATGACCTTGTCGATACGGCTGCAGATTCCCGCGATGGTGACGGCGACAAGCTCGGCAAACCCAGGGCTGACGCCGGTGCCGAAGAGTGATGATCCCCCGCTGGCGCACGCGTCGACCAGGCGGTTCCGCTCTGCGCCGAGATTCGCCCCTGTGATGAACGCGGCGGTAGCGACCACGTTGATGCCAGCCTCGAGGAAGCGGACGAGCTCGTCGACCGACGGCCACATCGGGTTGTACACCACACAGTCAGGATCCAGGGCAATGAGCGCATCGACGTCATCGGTGGCCGTCACTCCCAGGGGGGCGATACCGACGAGCTCGCCGACGTCGACACCGACCTTGGCGGGCGACCAAGCGAAGCACCCGACGAGCTCGAACGCCGGATTCGCACTCATCGCTCTGACCGACTGCTTGCCGACGTTTCCCGTCGTCCACTGCACCACTCGAATCGCCATCTCCAAGAGCCTCCGCTTTCCTCGCTGTGCCGTACTCGGCGCGCGACAGAGCGTACATTTCGAGCTGCGGTAGCTGGCGGTTGAGGGCGCGTTGGTGGTTGCCGCCGGCATCGGCGCCTGTGCGTGCTGCCGATCTGCAGGCGATGTCGAGAGCCACGGAGATGGGCGGGGTGTTGACTCGCAGCGCCTCGGCGCCATGGCACCGGCCGGGCTAGGGTCAGAGGAGCTCAAACCCAAAGAGGTGACTCCGATGCGAACGATGGCGCGGATATCAATTCCGGTTGAAGCCGGCAACGCTGGGATCAAGAGTGGAAACCTGCCGAAGACGATTCAGCAGATGGCCGAACGGTGGACGCCCGAGGCCATGTACTTTACGACCTTCGACGGGAAGCGAACGGCGTACGTTGTCTTCGACATGCCGGATGCCTCAGCCATTCCGGCCTTTGCGGAGCCGTTCTTCATGGAACTCAATGCAGAGGTGACGTTTGCCCCTGCGATGAACGCGGAAGACCTCCAGAAGGGACTCTCCGGGCTGAGCTGACGGACAAGTCGGCATCTCATGCCGACTCCTACCAGCTGATCAGTTTGGACCGACAACCTCTTCAACGATCGACTCAACTGCGTCGAAGGGCGCACGCAGGGCACCCTCGATGTGGTGCCGTTCGGCCATGAAGTCCGGTGCGTTGTAACTCAGGCTGACCGCTCCCTTCCCGTCCTCCCAAACCAGCACCTTGAGCGGGAGATCCAAACCCGCGAGGGGCGCCGCGTGCATTACCGCCGCACCTACTGTCGGCTTCCCGAACATGACGAGTTTTGAATCGGGTATCCGCACACCAACCCGTTCGGCTGTGTCGCTGTGATCAATGACCCTGAACAGCGTGAAGCCCCGATCCGCGATCACGCGCGTCAGCCGGTCGACGGTCTCTGCGACCGACTTGCTGCTCTGCTTGGTGATGATCCCGGCCAAGGATTGCGGGTCGTCGAGCATCAGGACCGCCCTACAGGGGACATTCGCCATCTCGTCTGATCGCGGTTCGAAGTTGATCCAGCGATTCGCGGAGAGCGTCGATGATCGGCCATGGGTCGGGAACGCTCTTGGGGCAGCCCAGCACAGAGATACCGAGAGCGTCCCCATAGCTCCACGCAGTGATATTGAGGCCGATCCCTTCGAGGATCGGTCCTACCGAGTAGAGCGCTTCGAGCTTGGTGGAACCAAAGGAGATCGTCTCGCGTGGTCCAACCACATTGGAGAGAACCACATTGAGCGGCGGATTCACTCGGTCGGCGATGTGTGAGCGTCCCCAGATCCGGACGATCGAGTGGTAGATCTGGGGTGGCACAATGTCGGCGCGTTGCGCAAGGCCCTCGTGACCGAGTAGTCCCCTGACCTCCTTAGACGCTGCCATCCCATCGTGGATCTGTTCGAGGCGCAGGAGCGGATCGGCAATGTCAGTCCCGATGGAGACGTACAGGTTGTCGACTCGGTTCCCCGACAGCCGAGCGGTGTCAGGATCAGTGGATACCGGGACGCTGGCCACCAGCGGACGATCGGGTAGCTCGCCACGGTCGGACAGATAGCGACGAAGAGCGCCCCCGCAGACGGCGAGGTAGACGTCGTTCAACGTCGTCCCGGCTGCCTTCCGGATGGCCTTCAGGTCCCCGAACGGCAGGGTGGTCATGGCAAAGGTCCGCTCAGGGGTAATGGAGGTATTGAAGGACGTCTTGGGGATGTGATGCAGCGGGATCGGCGGCCTGGTCGCGAAGGTCCGGCGGCGGTGCTCAGAAGCACGGGTCTGCGTGATCGACAGCCGCACGAGGTGGGGTAGGCCCTTCCAACGGCTGACGTGGTCGTGTGCGGCCATCAACAGCATCTGTCGCCTCGTGGGGAGTGGCTCGGGATGCCATGGATCGTCGATGGGCTCGACGGACACCGGGCCGGTGATGCCCTGGACTGCGTTTCGAAGCAGGGCGACCGCCGCCGTACCATCGGCAACCGCATGATGGATCTTCACCACGATTGCGACGCGTTCACGGGTCAATCCCTCGACGACAAGGAGCTCCCACAACGGCCTGTCCCGAAGCAACGGCCTGCTTGCGAATGCGGCCACCACACCGGCCAACTGGTGATCGCTGCCTGGATCTGCGAGCACCATCCGGCTGAGATGGCGCCTGAGCTCGAACTCCGGGTCCTCCACCCAGACGGGATGGTCCAGACCGCAAGGCACAGAGACGATCCGTCGGCGAAAGACCGGAAGCCGGACGAGAAGTTGCCGGAGGATCTCGGTCAGGTTGTCGTAGGAGAATCCACTGGGGTCAGCCGAGACGTCCGACACCGCGACCTTGATCGTGTGCATGTGGGTGGTAGGGGTCTCGGAATAGAGGAACTTCGCGTCGAGTGCCGCCATCGTTTCCACGATTCAGGGTCTCACGCTGCTGGCGTCCAGGTCATCGAACTCCCGCCAAGGGAATCCACCAGGAAATCGGATACCTGCTTGGACCAGAGGTATCCGACGTGGTTGCCTGCGTACCAAGAGATGCGAGGTCTGTCCCAATGCTCCCACAGGCGCTGTGCCTGGTCGGGACGGGCCACCCGGTCCCCATAGCCCGCAAAGATGAAGCGGCGGCACACTGGGACTTGCGCGTCGAAACTCAAAGGGGACACGACTCGGTAGACGTTCTCAGCCACCCCTCCCATGATCTTGTGCTCGATCGATCGGGCGCGGATGTGGCGGGGGCTGTGATGGTGGAAGAGCCCCGGGAAGTCCGATACCGGGATGCCGGCCACCACCGCGTCCACGCCTTCCTCTATCCCGGCCAAAAGTGAGACGGCGTAGGCACCGAGTGAGACGCCGTAGAGACTGATCGAGGTTGCCCCCTGATCGCGGACCCAGTGGAGCAGCCGTCGGATGTCCCAGACTGTTTGGGTCAGGCCATGTACCGCGTTCATCAACTCGAAGGAAAGGAACGGCTCCCCACTGACCAACGTGACCCGACGTGGTCCATGCAAGGGGAGCGCCGGTAGCACCACGTTCATTCCGAGCTCTTGATGCATGCGGGCGACCTGGAGACCCTGGAAGTCCATGAACGGAAATCCCATGCAGAACCCGTGTACTGCGATCACCCACGGCCGAGGCCCGCCGGCGTGACGGAGCACGACGGCCGACGCAGTCTGGTTGGGCCCGAAGGCCATCCACCGATCGCTGCCGGGCTCGTCCGGGTAGGGCTCGAATCCGCTGTCCCAACTCAACCGCTCGTAACCGAGGCCCAGCGCCCAACCCCTCCGCTTCCCTATGTCATCCTCGGAAAGGGGTGGTGGTGTTCGATGGTACGAACGAGGATCCTCGATCCAGCCACTCCGGGTGTACAGGTCGTCGGCCTCGGCGAGTTCGGCAGCCACCCTCGAGTAGTCCCCGGGCAACGGTAACCGCCGAGGGGTCATGGCAACAGCCAGGAGAGCCTCGTCCATTGCAACCTGGGCGGCAAGCCCAACGGACAGGCGCGGCGCGGGGAGCGAGTCGGCCACCTCGCCACGCAACAGGGCGGATCCGACGAACAGGACCGTGCGCGGTACGGCCCGGGCGGCTCGGAACAAGGCCCGACGATGGAGAAAGCCGGTCGCGGCCCGCACCGGTCCGGTCAGGCGATCGACGGCGCTCGGAGAGGCACTCTTCACCGTCGCGCCTGTCGCCCCTTTGTCTTCGCCGCCCCTCCGGTCACCGGCCCCAGCGTCAATCCCGGCCTCCCCCATGTTTCCTCCGGTCGACGCACACGCTCCTGCGGGTTCGCCATCTGGGATACTACCGCCGTCGTGACGTCGAAGGCCGTCTGGGACGGCTAATCGATGAATGGGAGGGTCGTGGAGTTCAATCTTGCCGATCTCTTCGAGAGCGTGGTCGATCAGATGGGGCCGGCAACCGCCATGGTGTCCGGCGGTCGAAGGCTCGATTATCGCGGTCTGGACCGACGCGCTAATCGTCTCGCCCACTATTTCGAGGCTGTCGGCATCCGTCCCGGAGATCACATCGGCCTCCAGCTGGCCAATGGAACCGAGTACATCGAGGTGATGCTGGCCTGCTTCAAGATCCGTGCCGTGCCGATCAACGTGAACTATCGCTACGGGTCGGATGAGTTGACGTACCTCTACGGGGATGCGGCACTGGCGGGTCTGGTCTTCCACAGTCGATTCGCCGACGCGGTAACCGGGGCGCTCGGAGCCGTCTCAGAGACCTGCCGTTTGCTCGAGGTTCTCGACGGGAGCACCCCTTCGGGCATCGCTCTCGACTATGAGAGGGCATTGGAGTCGGCTCCGCCTGGACGGGAGTTTCCTCCTCGGCGGCCTGACGATCTCTACTGCGTCTACACAGGTGGAACAACGGGGATGCCCAAGGGGGTTCTCTGGCGCCATGACGACATCTTCTTTGCAGCCATGGGAGGCGGTGACCCACTGTCTCTGGGGAACCACATTGCCGTCCCTGATGAGCTTGCTGGACGGGTGCTGCACCCTGGCATGACCGCGCTTGCCATTCCGCCGTTCATCCATGCGGCCGGACACTGGTTGGCGTTCTCCACTCTCTTCGGCGGAGGGAAGGTCGTCACCCTCAAGAACGGTGTTTTCGATCCATCGGAAGTGTGGCGACTCGTAGAAGTCGAATCAGTCAACGTGATCGCGGTGGTCGGCGATGCAATGGCCCGCCCCCTGCTCGACGTGCTCGCGGCCGAGCCCGACCGTTACGACCTCTCGTCCCTCCTGGCGGTGGGCTCGGGCGGTGCGCTGCTCTCGCCGTCCACGAAGGCCGAGCTGAATCGGCTCTTGCCCGGGCGCGCCATAGCTGATCGCTTCGGCTCCTCAGAGACCGGCCAGGTCGGAGGCGAGGCGCCGCCAGGAGATCCCTTCGGGCCGCCACAACTGCACGTGGACGACCGGACCGATGTGTTCGATGACGATCTCAACCCGGTTCTACCCGGTTCCGGCGAGATCGGACGTCTGGCAAGGGGGGGCCACGTCCCCCTCGGCTACCTCGGCGATGCATCCAAGTCGGCAACGACCTTCGTCGAGACGCGCGGGCAGCGCTGGGCGCTGCCGGGAGACGCGGCGACGGTACTGCGCGATGGTACCATCACGGTGTTCGGGCGTGGGTCCCTCTGCATCAATACGGGAGGTGAGAAAGTCTTTCCCGACGAGGTTGAGGCAGCATTGAAGGGGTACCCGGCTGTACGGGACGCAATCGTGATCGGCATTCCCGACGAACGCTACGGCGAGCAGGTCGTCGCCTTGGTGCAGCCAAACCAGCAGTGCGTGATCGACGCCGAAGCGCTGCGACGGTACGGCCGCGACCGGTTGACGGGATACAAGGTGCCAAGGACGATCGTCGTCGTCTACGAGATCATGCGGTCACCGACCGGCAAGCCGGATTACCCCTGGGCTCGATCGGTTGCCGAATCAGCCGCCGCGGACAGCAGACAGCGTACCTGAGGGGAGGGTCGAAACCGACCGGCCGGACCTGCAGATCACGAGGGGAACTCGGCGGCGCAGCTATCCGAGGATCGGAAAGCGGCGCTGAGCGGCCAGGCGATCGAGCGTCTCCTGCATGGACCCGGTCACCTCGTCGTAGCACTGCCGAACGATGGCATCGTCCTGAGCGGCATCAGGACCGTATATGGGCCAGCGGATCGGTTCGCAGAGCTCCACGATGATCTTTGCGGGAAGCGGCCACGTCGGGATCCCCCCTGGAACGATCCCGAACGGAGGCCCGAATACAAGTGGCATGACTTTGATGCGGAACAAGCGGTCGAGTCCGAGGTGTCTGGCAACACGTTCTCCACGACTGAGAACGACGAGCGTCTCATGGGAACCAACGGAGACCGCGGGAACGATCGGGACCTGTGTGCGAAGGGCGAGTCGGACGAAGCCGTGCCGGTCTCCGAATTCGATGCGGTTGCGCTCCCACCAAGGTCGGAACACCTCATAGTCGCCACCTGGGTAGTCGATGAGGATCCCGTCGCCGCGGAGGATCGCCTCCGCATCAATCGGACCGGCATCGATTGCGCCGGCACGCTTCAACAGCGCACCTACGCCGGGAATCCCGAGCAAGAAGTGGTGGAACAGTGCGTAGATACGTTCGTCTTCACCTCGTTCGCGCCACCATGCGGTCAAGAGAACAGGAATGTCAGGCGGCATCTGACCCCCCGAATGATTGCCAACAACGAGGAAGGGCCCACTCTTCGGAAGTCGATCGAACCCCCTGACCTCCGACCGAAAATATGCCGAATACAGCTCGAGCACCGGTCGCACCGAGCGGAGGAGGGCAGGATCGCGGGCGGAACCCACCACTGCTGGGGTCGATTCGCCGAGGTCGCTCATTCCTGCACTATGCACCACCGTTGGCGAACGACGCTGATTCAACACCACGCGGAGGTGCCGGAACCATGTCGCCGCGTCCCTCGAGCAGGATGTGACTCTTGACCCTAGGGAACCGACGATTCCAGGCTCATCATCTCAATGGGAGAAGTGGCCGACGAAGGAGGGGGCCATGGGTGTGCGAGCCGAACGGATGGTCCTTAAGAGGGAACAGGCCAGCCAGCCCGAGCGTGTGCGCTGGGTATTGGAGATGCTGGAGGCTGGGCCCCACTTCAGATTCCGGGAGGACAGGGATCTTTTCTCCAGAAGGTGAGCAACCGCGGCTGCAAGGGTCGCAGCTCTCAGACCAGGGGAACGAACTCGAACCCGGGGTGCCTGATTGTCCGGTACTCGTCCTCGCCAGTCTTTGCTATCTCGAGGATGTTGTACTGAACGGGAATGACTAACTTGGCCGGAATCGTCAACTGGTCTAGCAGCTCAACAGGCACTTCCCGCGCGCTAGCACTTACCAAGATCCTCGCATAGGGAGCGTGCTCTCGGAGGCCGTACTCCTTTCCTGCCCGGAAGAAGAACGCATTCTCAACACCGAGGCGGCTGCAGTTGTCTCGGCCAAACCTCACTAGCTCTGGAATGCGTTCGACGGCGTAGACGATGCCCTGCGGTCCGACGATGTGTGCGAGCAGCGCGGTGGTCCATCCCGAACCGGATCCGACGTCCAACACTTGGTCACCAGGCATTGCATCCAGCCAGGAAAGCATGAGCTTCACGGTGCTGGGCTGGCTAACCGTCTGGCCAAACCCGATGGGCAAGGGGGTGTCAACGTCCGATACTTCACGGAGCTCAGCGGTGACGAAATCGGCGCGCCGGAGGGACCGGAATGCCTCCTCGACCCGACCCATACTGCTGATTCTCGCATTTCGCCCAGTGGACGCCGAAAATCCCATCGAGTTCAGCTTCCATACCCCGGCGGTTCTGTGGACAGGGCGAAGATCTTCACGAGTCGCTGGGGCAAGGTCAATCGGATTCTGACCTGCCCCAGCCGTCCGATTGTTTGATGAGAACCTGCCAAAGGACTCTAGTTCTCGCATCGTGCTTGTGCGGAGAATGGCAGTAGCCACGCTTCGGCGAATCGAGGGCCGACAGAGGGAGGGTGCCATGTCCACCACCACAGAGACCGGCAGCGCTGATCGCATCATCGAGTCATTTCATGATGCCGGTGAGACAGCGCTTGAATCGGTACGGAAGTTCCTTGACACCGTGAACGGTGTGTTTCCCGACGTGAGTGCAGACAGCGGTCCACGTCAGAAGATCATCGATTCCGCGTTCAAGATGACCGAACAGCTTGTCGGTACGTCAACCCAGCTCGCACAGAGGCTCGTGAAGGCCAGCCAGGATGTCCTGGGCGAGCCGGATAAGAAAACTAAAGCCTAAGACTCCCAAACACACGTTGACCGGCCCTACTGAACCGGCGATCCCTAGGTGGTTATGCATACGCCCGTCAGGGCTGGTCGGGGGCAGGATCAAACGGGTGGGTTTGCAATCGAGTGGCTGACGTCACCAATTGTGTCCCCCACGTCGGCTGGCGCCGAGCTCATGCACCGGAGTGCGCACCTTCGTATCACCCGGTCAGAGTACGTGCCGGAGGGGGGTTTACGACGATAAGTACACCTGCTCCCCTACGTACACAATGGACCGCCTCGTTCGAGCCGATAACCGAGCCATTCAATACGTTTGTCTCGGAAGGTCCTGATCGGGATCACTGAGACCTTCCCCGGTTCGGCGCACTCACCAAGACAAGCGGCGCGCCGGACCGAGCGACTGTGCTGCATCAAGCTCCATCGTCAGACGATTCGTCTTCTGGGGCTTGGATCTGCCCTTCACGTCGCATCCGGCCGATCAGGAGGACGACGCCGACGCCCACCAGGCAGCCCAGGACCACGACAGCTCGCGGATTCAGAGGAACCCACTCCTTCACCGGACCCCTGCCGCCCGGCGCTGTCTGCGCCGTCGATGGCGGCGCATGACACCGAGTCCGAACCAGACCATTGCTCCGAACACCGCTGTAATGATCGTGTAGAACCAGAGCGGCCAGGAGAAGTGCCAGACCAAGAAGTGCAACTTGATCTTCTCCGTGTTCTGGAAGATGAACACAAGAAGCAGTCCGATTCCGACGAGCGACGCGATCGCCCCCCCGCCGAGTCGGGAGTTTCTGTTGCTCGTGGGACCAGGATCGGGTGCAACCATTGTGACTCCTTCCGCACGCCCGCCGAGCAACTGAGGCGCGCACATCCAGCCTCTCACAACGAACAGTTACCCACTCCGATCCTTCGGTGTGCCGGGACTCTCGCCCCGTGGTCACAGGCGGCGGGATCGTCATGCTCACCCGCAGGCTGATCTCGAACGTGAGGTCCGTCATACGCCCAGGAGCGTGACAGCAGCCTTCGGAACCGAGGCCTCAGCGCTGGCCGTCGTGGACGAGAGCGAGCACGGCAAGGATGTCAGCAGCCGCCTGCTCCTTGCTCATACCGAGGTACTTCGCCACCCTAGAGACCAGCCGTGGCCGGGCGGTTCGGATGCGGCTGAGCGTCTTGGCGACGAGCATGAGCCGGGCGATGTCGGCCTCGGTCTCGAGGACCGTTGGGGTGATCGCGTTCATGCCGCGCGCTCCAGGGCGTCCATCGGAACGACCGAGGTGCAAAGAGGGCAGCGGCACTCGCGTCCGGCGGCCAGGACCGCAGCCACATCGCGGCTCATCGTGCTGGTCGACACTGCCAGTTCCCTGGCCATCTCCCCGATCGAACCCCACGTGAGTCGACCGGCGGCCCTCAGCATCTCTGCCAAGCGTACACGCCTCATCGGCGCGGCTCCTGACGTCCCGGTCCGGCGCACTCACCAAGGCAAGTGGCGCGCCGGACCGAGCGACAGTGCTTCGTCAATAAGGCATCCCTTGCATGGGGTGGTCGTCCTGGATGACGATGACCAATAGGCACTCAGGGGTAAGGGGTGACCCGCATCTAGCACGACTATGAGTGAGGTCGAGCTGAAGTGCGAGGGGCTGCCTACGAGATTGTGATGGACAAGGTCTTCCCGATGACGACCAGATTCGCATCGGTAACGTACACCTTGAAAGTGAACGTGCCCTTCACGGTTGGTGCACCGTTGATCACACCGTCGCTTGCGAAAAGCACCAAGCCGGTAGGAAGTTTCGAGCCTGTACCAAGTTTCCACTTGTAGAGAGGCTTCCCACCCGCTGCACCGAGCCTGGCGGAGTAAGCCTGTCCTACCTTGCCAGCCTTGAGAGACGTCGTGGTGATCTTCAACGGACCTGCGGTATCCGTGATCGACAACTCGGTCGATGCTGTCAGCGTGGGGGCAGACGAATCCCTGACCGTCACCTGGAAGGCTGAAGTCCCCGCATACTTCGGCGATCCGGTGATGGTTCCCGTCGCTGCACTGAAAACCAGGCCCACCGGAAGCGCGCCTTGGGTGACCGTCCAGGCGTAGGGCGCGATCCCACCCGTTGCCGTCAGCTTGCCCGAATAGGTTCGCCCGGTCACTCCGCTTGGGAGCGCCTTGGTAGTGATGACAGGCGCAGACGTCCTGATCGCAAGCGCGGCCTTGGATGTGAACGAGGGAGACGACGAGTCAGTGACCTCGACGGTGAATGAGGATGATCTGCCAGATGTAGGTGTGCCACTGATGACCCCGGTTGCTTCGTCGAGGCTCAATCCGGCGGGGAGGGCACCCGAGGTAATCGACCAGTTGTACGGAGTCGTTCCTCCGACCGCGGTCAGGGTGGTGGAGTACGGATGACCGATGGCTCCGGGCGGGAGCGTGCTGGTGGTGATCGTCACAGGATCGAGGTCACTTCCCAGCAAGATCAGCCCGCCATCGTCCCGCTCGGCGCTTCCCTGTCCGACGGCGACACAGTCCATTCTGGAGAGACAGGAAACTCCCGATAGGAGGTTGACGCCAGATGGAACGGTCGCGCTCGTCCAGGTGGCACCAGCGTCAGTCGTGGCGACGATGACGCCGTTGGTGCTGTTGGAGCCGACCGCTTCACACACCGAAGCGGAGGGACATGCGACATCGCTGAGGCCTTCAACTCCCGCTGGTGCGGGTTCCCCGATCCAGGACTGCCCGGCGTTCGACGTAGCCAAGATCGACCCGCCCCCGACTGCCGTGCAGTCGTCGGCCGAGAAACAGGCGATACCAGAGAGAGCGCCTCCTGGGAAGGTCTGACTGGTCCAGGTACTTCCACCATCGGTCGTCGAGAAGATCGCGCTCCTGGTGCTGCTCGCACCGCCGACGAAGCACTCGGTCAGTGTGATGCAGGCAACGGAGTCGAGATTCTCCACGCCTGTCTCGGCAGTAGACGACCAAGAGTTCCCACCATCGGTCGTGGACAAGATGACCCCGTCGGAGTAGTAGCCGCCTCCATCGGAGAGGTCGTCGCCCGCCGCCATACAGGCCGACGTAGATGGACAGGCGATGCTGTTCAGCGCTATCACCCCGGCGGGCACGACCTCAGAGGTCCAGGTGGCTCCCCCGTCGGTGGTCGCGAGGATGAAGCTCGTGTCGTCCTCGTTGTCGCCGACGGCGTAGCAAACGGAGATCGAAGGACAGGCGATCCCAAAGAGAGTTCCTACGCCTGGCGGTAAGCTCTCGCCCTGCCACACCGTCCCCCCGTCGGTGCTGGCAAGTACGGTCCCTCCTCCACCGACATCAAGGCTGTCGTCGGGTCCCCCCACAGCAACGCACTCAGATGACGATGGGCAGGCAATGTCGTTGAGCCGATTGACTCCCGCTGGACCGGGTTGTCGAACCCAGGTAGTGCCTGCATCCGAGGTGGCCAGAATGACCCCATTCCCAACAGATGTGCATTCCGAGGTGGAAGAGCAAGAGACGCCATTGAGTCCTTGCACCTGGTACGGACCGAGGAGGCTCGTCCAGGTGCTACCACCGTCTGCAGTTGAAAGGGTCAGGCCTTGATAGTCGACATGGCCCACAGCGACACAGTCGGATGTAGAGGGACACGAGATGGACCAGAGCAAACCAGAAGACGAAGGTGCGGCCGTGTACGCCAAGGTCCAACTGGTGCCGCCGTCGGTGGTGGCAAGGATGTCGTCGCCTCCGACGGCAAAGCATTCAGTCAGGGAAGGACACGACACGCTGTACGAGGTGCCGACGCCCGACGGAACCGGCTCGGTCGACCACGTCGTCCCCCCATCCGTGGTTTCCACAATACCGGCGAATCCACCGAGAGCGGTGCCGACCGCTGTGCAGTCCGAATCGGAGAAACAGGCGACCGCATGCAAAGACGTGATTCCGCTGGGAAGAACCTGAGCGGTCCACGTCGTTCCACCGTCTGTCGACTTCAGGACGATTCCTCCAGTTGCACCGTCGCCAACCGCAAAGCACACCAACGAAGGGAGGCAGGTTGCGCCCCACATGCTGCTTGCGGAAGTCACGCTGTCAGCAATGCTCCAGGTGGTTCCTGCATTCGTGGTTGCCAGGATGACGCCTGGGTTGTGACTTCCAACGGCTACGCAGTCAGATGTGGATGAGCAGGCGATGCCTTCGAGGTAGGTGACGCCGGAAGGCACCGCCTGGTCGGTCCAAGAATTCCCACCATCGGTCGTTGCCATGATCTGGCCAAGGCCGATGCGATCGGTTCCGACGGCGTAGCAGTGGAGCGTCGAGGGGCATGTGACATTCGTGGGGTCGGCACTGGACGGGTAAGTGGCACCGACCCGCCAGTCGCTTGTGGAGGCTCCCGCAGTGACTGTGGTCAGCGGGGTCGCGACAACTGCAGCGACCGTTGCGATAACCGTGACCAAGGCCAGGAAGGCTCGGCTGATCGTGATAGGTCGATTCTGCGTCCGCGGCCGAGTGCTCGGTCTCATTGCTTCACGTTCCGTTCCCCCTGCCAAGAAGGTCCATCCAGCTCGCCACCAAGGTCAAGCAATCCTCTCACGCAGCAAACACAGCTGTCACTGACTTTTCAGTCTCGTGCCTCTGGCGGTGATCAACATCACCGTCAACAGGGAGCTGAATGCCATCCTCTCGAGGCGCAGCAGTTTCGACCAGGAGGCGTTTCGCGAGGTGGCGACCAACCTGGGCTGGTCAGGTGACGACCATCGAAGTCTTCGCCGAATCGAGGGACATCTCGATGGCTGCCCGCTTCCGGCTGGACCACACTGTAGGGGGTCACGAGTTACAGGCGGAACCCCTCGTAGGATCCTAGAAGTCACAACCCATCAGAAGTGTATTGACCGGGGTTGGCAAGATCTCGCGTCGAGGTGAGCGATGGTCCTCGAAGGAGCGGCGACAGAGGAACCGGGACTGGCCGAGCTCAATATCACGAGGAGCCGAGCTTCGACCCTCCTCAGCTATCCGGCGACAGGTGCATTGTTGGCACTCGTCCTGATCAGCGCTGCACTCAGGGCTGCCAATATTCACCCTGCCGAACTTTGGCGTGATGATGCCTGGGTCGGACTCGCTGCGCGGGCACCACTGAGCACTCAAATTCAACTTGGCGTCACGGCTCGGGGATTCAATCTCATAGTCGCACGGTGGATTGCCTTGAACCTCCAGAGCACCACCTGGGCACTCCTACCAACATTCATTGCATCAATCGCCGCGGTGGTGGCGACCTACTGGGCGGCGCGTGCCTGGAATGCTGAACCCGTCCTGGCTTTTCTTGCCGCCGCCACCATCGCACTTTCACCGGTGGCCATCACATACGCAACAAGAGTCAAGCAATACGAGTTCGATTGTCTCATTTCTGCCTTGCTCCTCGGATTGACAGCCCGGAGTATCGGTTCGGGATCGGCGAAGCGGCTCCTGGCCCTCTTCTTTTGCGGCGCAGTCGGCCTCTACATCAGCGCGGCAACGCTGCCAGTCTTCGGGGCCTGCGCGATCCTTGTCTTGGTCAGAGCAGTTCGTGAGGAGCGACTGCGATCGCTTGCCTTGGTGCTGGCGGCTGCTCTGGCGGGATTCCTGGTCACCTATTGGTGGCTCGTCGTTCGGCCACTTCCGCCATCTCTACGCGCATATTGGCACGGGCTCTATGTGACATCACTCTCGCCGAACCGGTTGGCTGTGCAGGCAGGAACGGACGTGCGACAGTTCTTTGCTGGCTTCGCTTCGTTACCACCCCTTGCGACTGTCGCCCTGTTTGCTGCGGCAATCGGATGCCTTCTCTGGAGACGGGACTGGTCACTCCTTGTCGTGACGGTCGGACCGCTAGCGATTGCATTCGGATTGAGTGTCATGAGTCTCGTACCACTTGGCACGGGAAGAACCGATATGTACCTCTATCCGGGCGTCGCCTTGGCTTTTGCGATGAGCTTGAGCGGTATCCACTCAAAACAGCTCATTGTTGCGGCACTGTGCGGTGCGCTCACACTTGGCCTCGCACTCAATCACCCACTCGGCTATCCGCCTGCACAAATCAGACAAGCTGAGCGTCTCATTGCCTCGCGATTCCGGCCCGGCGACCGTATACTCATTTCTTCTCAAGACGTGTTCTCCTGGGCGCTCTACAGCCCCGTCGCTCCAACGTTCATGATCTCCCGTGCTTCGATTACCGGGTATACGGTGAGTAGCCGAGATTTCCGGGTCTTGTTCCTGGCCCAAGACCAGTTCAAGAACGGCCAACTCGTCAACGTGCGTCCCGGCTGTCCGGTAGCCAAACGGGTTTGGTGGGTAGGACAAAGTGATTCGGAGGAAAGTGCACTCGCAGCGTGTGGCCTTGCACGAGAACACGTTGGAGCGGTGGATCTGTGGACTCACGCCAATCCTTAGCCTCGCGTCGAGCCGGACAGTTCGCGCGTTCTACCGTTCCCTCCTCTTGACGGTCACCCTGCTACCCGATTCCCCACTGGTGGTCGACTGCGACAATCCTCGAGGCTGACCCAGCCCAGAAGGCCAGGGGTCCTGATGGTTGCTGGTGTCGGAGGGGGACTGAACCGAATCCCGACTGGCGGCTACTCCCCTGGTGAATCGGCCCGGGAAACCTGGAGGCTCCTTCCCTTGAGAGGATGGAGCCATGCCAAGCAGATCCCCCTACCCCCCAGAGGTGGCGTGAGCGGGCCGTCAAGATGTTCGTCGAGCACCGCCACGAGTACCCCTCGGAATGGGCCGCCATGACCTCGGTGGCCAAGAAGTTGGGCATGACGGCCGAGACCCTTCGGTCCTGGGTCCGCCGGGCCCAGGTCGACGGCGGGCGTCGGCCCGGGCTCACGACCGATGAACGCCAGCGGATGAAGGAGCTCGAGCGGGAGGTCAAAGAGCTCCGGCGGGCCAACGAGATCCTGAAGGCGGCGTCGGTTTTCTTCGCGACCGAGCTCGACGGTCAACCGAAGAGGTAGTGCGCTTCATCGACGCCCATCGGGACCGCACCAGTTCCGACGGGCTGCGCTGGGGAGTCGAGCCGATCTGCACGGTGTTGCAGTGCGCTCGCCACCTACTACGCGGCGAAGACCCGCCCGACCTGCGCCCGAAGGATCCGCGACGAGGCCTTGAAGCCGGAGATCATCCGGGTGCACGCCGAGAACCGCCGGGTCTATGGGGCCGACAAGGTCTGGACCCAGCTCAATCGGGAGGGCACCCCGGTGGCCCGCTGCACCGTTGAGCGGCTCATGGGCGATCTGGGGCTCGCGGCGTGCGTCGTGGAAGGCAATGGAGACGCACCACCATCGGCGACGAGCCACAAGATCGTCCGTCGGACCTCGTCGAGCAGCAGTTCATCGCTGATCGCCCGAACCGCCTCTGGGTGGCAGACCTGACCGACGTGAAGACCCACGTCGGTTTCGTCTACGTGGCCTTCGTGACTCGACGTCTTCAGCCGGTTCGATCGTCGGCTGGCAGGTCGCCGACCTCCCTTCGTAGTGCGGCCTCGCCCTCGACGCCTTGGAGATGGCCATCCACGCACGCCGAGCAGCGGGCCTCGTCGGCCTGATGCATCACTCGGGCGCGAGGGAGTGCAATACCTTTCTTGACCGTCGAGCATCGGCGCGAAGAACACCGAGCCGCCTGGGCGAGGTCGGTGGTCGACGGAGCTCGGCCGCCGCGGTCGACTCCTACGACAATGCGATGGCCGAATCCTTCAACGGGCTCTACAAGGCCGAGTTGATCTTCCACGAAGGCCCGTGGAAGGGGGCCGAGGACGTCGAGTGGGCCACCCTCGCCTACGTCGACTGGTTCAACCACCGCCGCATCCACAACGAGATCGGCAAGATCCCGCCGGCAGAGTTCGAGGCCATCTACGACCGTCAGACCGCGAGCATGAGAAGCACAGTGCCTTCACAGACAACTGAGTCTCTAGGAAACCCGGGCCGATTCAGACCTTTACCCTGATCACCTGACTGTTCAGGTCGCTGGAGCGCCGCCGATTGTGGTCAGCTTGGCCGAGGTGGGACTGCGCGCTGGTACCAAACCTGTCGTGTCGGAGGGGGGACTTGAACCCCCACGCCCTTGCGGGCACTAGCCCCTCAAGCTAGCGCGTCTGCCTATTCCGCCACTCCGACGAGTGGCACCGATCGTCGATCGGGGCGACTGGCATGGTAGCGCGGCTCGGGCGCCGTCCCGGTCGCCCCGACGGGCCGCCAGGTCGCCGGGAACCGCTCACGACGTCGCCATGAGCACGCCGAAATCCCCTGATCACTGCTGACTTCCGAGCGGTCCGGGCTTGAGGAGCGTCCACTGGGCGACGTTCCAGAGCACCCCGTCGACCGAAGGGTTGTAGCCGGCGTTGGCAAGGTGGACCCCGTTGGCCACCAATCCCGGCTCACCGAACAACGGGAGTGCCACCATCTGGTCCCAGAGCTGGTCGTCGATCCCGGCGTAGACGGCCCCACCGGTCACCGGGTTGAGGTCCTCGGAGGCCTGCACGAACAGCTGGTCGACCTGGGGATCGTCGAACATGCTCCAGTCCTGGCTGTCCTCGACTCCGGGATGGCCCTCCCCGTCCGAGTACCACCCCTGGACCGCCGACTGGAACGGGCTGGAGGTCCGCGTCACCAGGACCAGGTCGTAGGCGTTGGCCGCAGCGGCGGCCGCCACGCCGGCGCGGCCGTCGACCGGGAACACGGTGACCGCGATGCCGTCCCCACGCAGCTGGGCGGCGAGGGCGTCGCCCACCCCGGCGATCCACGGATCCCCGGACTCGACGGCCATCCGGAGGGTCAACGGCCTTCCGATCGCGTCGACGTAGGTCCCGGTCGCGTCCTGGTGGTACCCGATGCTCTTGAGCAACCGATCGGTGGAGGTCGGGTCGGCCTTGGCGTACGCCCCCGCCGCGGTCGACGCGGCATAGGAGCTCTGCCAGGCCACGGCCAGGTGGTCCTGGTTGACGACCAGGTCGGGATCGAACGCTCCGAAGGTCCTCGCGAGCAGCGCGGTCCGATTGACCGCGTGGGCGATGGCTTGACGGGCGGCCACCCGGCCGGTCACCGCGGAGTGTGTGTTGAACTCGAGGGACAGCATGTCGAGCGAGGGCTTGATGAAGCTCTGGGAGTTGGGCAGGCCGGTGACCGCACTGAGAGAACCGAGATCGAACAGCGGCGGCTGGGACAGGGCGTTGTTGTTCCCTGCCAGCGGCCCGACCCAGCTCTTCGGAGCCTGCGACACGGAGACCACGACCCGGTCGAGCACGGCCGGCGTTCCCCACCACCGCGGGTTGCGCACCAGGGTGGCGGTCTCACCCGATCCCACCGAGGCGAGCTTCATCGGGCCGGCCGAGAGGTCGACCGACGGGTCGAAGCGGGTGAACCCGGCATTCCACCCGACCTCGCGGGCGATGTGGGCCGGGACCATGTGATCGAACATGACCCGCCAGTCGGTGAACGGGAGGGCGAAGGCCACCGTCACGGTCCGCCCGTCGCGACTGCCGGTGACCGAGCTCACGTCGCGGTACCCGAGGGTGGAGGCGACCCGATCGGGCCTCCCATCGGCGTCCACCCCGGTCCCGCGCTGCGACTCCCACGCGTAGATGAAGTCGTCGGCGGTGACCGGCACCCCGTCGGACCAGACCGCCTTCGGATTGATCACGTACTGGATGGTCAGTGGTGACGTCGACGTCGCCTCCACACTGGTGAGGAGATCGGTGTTGACCACGGGCACCAGCCTCGGTGAGATCACGTAGGCGCTCGGGAGCACCGATGCAAGCAGCGTCGGTGACGACGACGCTGCACCTTCGGGGGTGTTCGGGTTGAACCCCGACCAGGGCTCGGCCAGGTGGACCACCGCCGATCCCCCGGTGGCGGCCACCAGGGCCGGTGCACCGGGCTGGTCGACCTGGCTGATCCGTCGCGAGTCGAGGTGGTCCACGATGGCCACCACGCCGATGATGACGATGATGACCAGGGGCAGCGTCCAACGAGCGCGGTGCTCCCTCCAGATCGACGGAACCCGGCTCCGGCGCGCGACAGGCTCGGCGCCGGAGCTGCTCACTGCAGGCGCAACAGCAGGATCACATTGGTGAAGCCGAAGATCACGGCAACGGTCACCGTGATCCGGTCGAGGTTCTTCTCCACCACCGTCGACCCGGCCGCGGCCGACCCGACCGAGCCACCGAACATGTCGGACAGCCCGCCGCCCTTGCCGCTGTGCATGAGGATCAGGAAGATGAGCGCGAGGCAGGCGATGATCTGCAGTACGACGATCGCTGCGGTCAGCACGGGGACATCCTCCTCAGGACTCCGGACGCCGGACTCGTGGTCCGGACCGAGGAGACGCTACCAAACTCAGCGGCCGCCCAACGCCGCGGCCCGGACGATCTCGACGAAGAGTGCAGCGTCGAGACTGGCCCCGCCGACCAGGACGCCGTCCACATCTGGGCAGGTCAGCAAGGCTTCGGTGTTCTCCGCGGTGACCGAGCCGCCGTACTGGATCCGGACCTGCTCGGCCGGTTCGGGACCGCAGGCTCCGGCCACCACCTCCCGGATCCAGGCGCATGCCTTCTGGGCGTCGTCCGGTGTGGCGGCCTGCCCGGTGCCGATGGCCCAGAGGGGCTCGTAGGCGATCACCATCGACGCGACCGAGTCCCGGTGGACGGCACCCATCGCGGCGGTCACCTGGATCGAGAGCCGTTCCCGGGTCAGATCCTCCTCACGCTCGTCGAGCGACTCGCCGACGCAGCAGATGGGGGTCATCCCGTTTCGGACGACCGCCGCAAGCTTGGCCGCAACCACCTCGTCGCTCTCACCGAAGAGCCGGCGGCGCTCCGAGTGCCCCACGATCACGTACTGGACATGCAGCCTGGCCAGCATCACCGGGCTCACCTCTCCGGTGAAGGCCCCCGCGTCCTCGGCCGCACAGTTCTGCGCACCGAGGGCGACCGGCACTCCCTCGCCCTCCAGGACCGACTGAACGGAGCGGAGATCGGTGAAGGGCGGATGGACCGAGACGTCGACAGCGGTCGCGTCGGGCGGACGCAACCGCAACCCGAGGTCCCGGGCGGCGTGGATGGCCTCGAGGTGATCGAAGTTCATCTTCCAGTTGCCGCTCACCAGGGGACGCCGGCGTGGGCCCGTGCCGGTCACGGTGTGATGCGATCCGCCGAACCCGGCACGCCAGGCGCATTGGCGGCGCCCCGCAGGGCGGCAAGTCCCGGAAGGTCGCCGAACTCGAGGAGCTCGAGCGCCGCTCCCCCGCCGGTCGAGATGAAGCTGATCCGGTCTGCGAGCCCCAGCTCGTCGACGGCGGCCGCGCTGTCCCCACCGCCCACCACGGTGAACGCGTCGCTCTCGGCGATCGCCCGGGCCACCGCGGAGGTCCCGGCACTGAAGCGGCCGTCCTCGAACGCGCCCATCGGCCCGTTCCACAGGACGGTCCCGGCGCTGCGGACCAGCTCCGAATAGGCGGCGGCCGTCTCGGGTCCGATATCCAGCCCCTGCCACCCGTCGGGTATGTCGGCACCGACCGTGCGCACGGTGCCGCCGGTGCAGTCACATCCGAACGCCGCGCCCGGTTCCAGGGTCACGATGTCGGTCGGGAGCAGGATCGGGGTCCCGGAGGCCAGCAACGCTGCGCAGTCGTCGATCCGATCCTCGTCCACCGGCGCACCCCCGGTCCGGTGGCCCTGGGCGGCCAGGAACGTGAAGGCCATCGCACCGCCCACCGCGAGCGCGTCGACCCGGTCGAGCAGCGCCTCGAGGACACCGATCTTGTCGGCGACCTTGGCTCCCCCCACCACCGCCACGAAGGGCCGCGCCGGGGACCCGAGGAGCACGCCCAGGGCGTCGATCTCTCGCTGGAGGAGGAGTCCGGCAGCGCTCGGCAGGTAGGCGGGGGGTCCGACCACCGAGGCGTGCCGGCGGTGGCAGACCCCGAAGGCGTCGTTGACGTAGGCGTCGTGCGAGTTGACCAGCTTCTCGACGAAGGTCGGGTCGTTCGAGGTCTCGCCCGGGTCGAAGCGCAGGTTCTCCAGGAGCTCCACCTTGGGCGCGAGCCGGGCCAGGTCCTCCCGCACCGGACCGATCTCCCATCGGGGGTCGACGACGCCCTCGGGCCGGCCGAGATGGGTGCACGCGGTGACCGACGCGCCGCTGTCGAGGAGGTACCCGAGCGTCGGGAGGGCCGCCCGGATGCGGAAATCGTCGGTGACCCGGGCGGGCTCGCCGTTGCACACCGGGCGCAGCGGCACGTTGAAGTCGACCCGGACCAGGACGCTCGCACCCTCGAGGTCGGGCAGGTCGCCGAGGAGCGGCAACCCCCGGAGTAACGGATTGTCCCCACCCTCGCTCATCGTCGCATCCCCCCTTCTGCCCGTCGCCGCTGGGCTCACGCCTTCGTGCCGACCACCAGCGAGAGATCGACGAGCCGGTTCGCGTACCCCCACTCGTTGTCGTACCACCCCTGCACCTTGACCAGCGAGACACCCGACGCCGAGGGCATCACCATTGTCAGCCCGGCGTCGAACGTGCAGGAGGCCGGGTTCCCGATGATGTCGGTCGAGACGATCGGGTCCTCGGTGTAGTCGAGCACCTTGGACAGGGGGCCGGATGCCGCTGCCGCGGCGAACGCTGCGTTGACCTCCTCGACGGTCACCGACCGGGGCACCAGTGCGGTGAAGTCGGTGATCGAGCCGTCCGGGACCGGGACCCGGAGGGCGGTCCCGTCGAGCCGGCCCTGCATGGCCGGCAACACCAGGCCGGTGGCGCGGGCGGCACCGGTGGAGGCGGGCACGATGTTGACCGCGGCCGCCCTCGCCCGGCGGAGGTCCCGGTGCGGGAGATCGAGCAGGTTCTGGTCGTTGGTGAACGCGTGCACCGTGGTCATCAGGCCGGACTCGATGCCGAACGTGTCGTCGAGGACCTTCACCATCGGGACGAAGCAGTTGGTGGTGCAGGAGGCGTTGGACACGACGAAGTCGTGGGCCGGATCGAACTGGTCGTCGTTGACCCCGACCACGAAGGTGGCGTCCACGCCGCTGGCCGGGGCCGAGATGATCACCCGGGTCGCACCGGCTTCGAGGTGGGCGGCGGCCGTCTCCCGGGTGGTGAACAGCCCGGTGGACTCGATGACCAGATCGACGCCGAGACGGTCCCACGGCAGGCCCTTCGGATCGCGTTCCGCCAGCACCTCGATCGGCCCCGAGTCGAGGACGATCGCACCGTCGGACACCGTGACCTCGGTTCCGAGGCGACCGTGGGTCGAGTCGTAGCGGAGCAGGTGGGCGAGCGTCTCCGGCGAGGTGAGGTCGTTGATGGCGACCACCTCGAGGTCAGCGCCGAGGGACCGGGCCGCCCGCAAGAAGTGCCTGCCGATGCGCCCGAAACCGTTGATTCCGATCCGTACCGTCATCTCCTCCTGCCTCACTCCTCGCTCAGCCATGCGCACCCGTCGTCTGCGGGTTCTGCTCCCAGTGCCCCTCCGACGAGCGGAGCACGTCCACGCTAGGGCATTCCCGGCGTCGGGGCCATCATCCGAGCAGATCGGAGAGTGCGGACGCCAGTTTGGCCGGATCGTGGGCCCGTCCGTTGGCCTTGGCCAGCCGGACGTCGACCACCGGGACGGGGCAGGCGCCGACCTCCATGGCCGCGGTGTCGCAGAGCACCACGTCGACCGAGATCCCGTGGTTGACCAGGGCGCTCACGTGCATGGCCACGTCGTACGAGGCCGTCTCGGGGTTCTGGGGCCGCAGGTTGCAGACGTAGACCGTGCTCGCCGACGACTCCTCGATCCCGACCCGGACCTGCGGGACGGCCACCGCGGCCAGGACGCTGGTGAACAGGGATCCCGGGCCGAGCACGATCTGGTCGGCCCGGCGGAGCGCCTCGATCGCCTCGGCCGGCGGCCGCGGATCGGACGGGACGAGGGAGACCCTGCGGATGTGGTCGGTCCCCATGACCGCGACCTGTCCGGCGACCTGCCCGCACTCGGTCTCGGCCTTGAGCACGACCGGTTCGGTGGTCGCCGGGAGGACCCTCCCCCGGACCCCGAGGAGGCGACCGGCCGCGTCGAGGGCCTCGACCGGACCGGCCGCTCCCTCCATCAGGCCGGCGAGCACGAGGTTGCCCAACGAGTGCCCGGTCAGCTCCTCGTCGGCGAACCGGACCTCGAAAGCCCGGGCCAGGGCAGACCCGGGCTCGGCGAGCGCGACGAGGCACTTGCGGAGGTCGCCGGGCGGGACGATGTGCAGGAGCTCGCGCAAGCGGCCCGACGATCCCCCGTCGTCGGCGACCGACACGATGGCGGTCACCTGGTCGGTGTAGGAGCGGACGGCCATCAGCGTGGCCGCCAGCCCGTGTCCGCCGCCGATCGCGACCACCCGGGGTTCCCCTCCGGGCGGGGGTGGCGCGTACGCGGCGCCGCTCACCGGTCGACGTCCCGATGGAAGACAGTGGTGGGGAGCCCGCGGGCGTCGAGCAGGCGGGAGAGCTCCTCGGCCAGCACCACCGATCGGTGGCGTCCGCCCGTGCACCCCATGGCCACGGTCAGGTACGACTTCCCCTCCTTGACGTAGGCGGGGACCAGCATGGTGAGCAGGTCGTCGAGCTTCTCCAGGAACCGGGCGGTCTCCGGCCGTCCGAGCACGAAGGCACGCACCTCGGGCTCCAGCCCGCTGTGCTGGCGCAGGTCCTCGTCCCAGTAGGGGTTGGGGAGGAAGCGGCAGTCGAACAAGAGGTCGACGTCGAGCGGCACCCCGTGCTTGAACCCGAAGGAGACGATCGAGGTGCGCATCGTGCTGCCCGGCTCGTCGCCGCCGAAGACCTCGATGAGCCGGGTGCGCAGCTGGTTGACGTTGAGCTCCCCGGTGTCGATCACCAGATCGGCCCGGTCCCGGAGCGCGCCGAGGAGGTGCCGCTCGTCGGCGATCGAGTCGACCACCCCCCGGGCGGCCTGTGGATGACGGCGCCGGGTCCCCTCGAAGCGCCGGATGAGGACATCGTCCTGCGCGTCGAGGAACAGGATCCGCACCCGGTTGCGGCCCGCGACCAGGGCGTCCACCGCGGGAAGCACCTCGTCGAGATCACCGCCTCCCCGGCCCACCACGAACGCGACCCGCTCCATCTCCGACCCCGTGCCGTCGACCAGCTCGGAGACCTTGGCGATGAGGGCCGACGGCATGTTGTCGATGACGAACCACCCGAGGTCCTCGAGCGTGGCGCCCGCGGTGGACCGGCCCGCGCCGGACATGCCGGTGACCACCAGGTACTCGCTCATCGCTCCACGCTCACCTGCCGGTCGGCGCTCGACTGGGTGCCAGCGGGGTGTGCAGCCGTTCGAACACGGCGGCACCCACCTCGCCCGGCAACCACGATAGGCCGGTCAGCTCGTCGCGCGACGCCTTTCGCAGCTCGGCGAGCCCCCCGAATTGCTCGACCAGCCGGCTGCGCCGCTTGGGACCGAGGCCGGGGACCCCGTCGAGGGCGCCCACGGTCATCCGCCTGCCCCGCACGGTGCGGTGATAGGAGACCGCGAACCGGTGTGCCTCGTCCCGGAGACGCTGGAGCAGGTAGAGGCTCTCCGACTGGCGCGGGAGCCGGATCGGCTCGTTGCTCCCGGGGCGGTAGATCTCCTCGAAGCTCTTGGCCAACGCCGCGATCGGCACCCGGTCGGTGAGACCCAGCCGGTCGAGGACCCGCATCCCCACGTGCAGCTGTCCCAACCCACCGTCGAGCAGCAGGAGCTGGGGTGGATAGGCGAACCGTCGCCGGGCCACCGTCCGGGCCGGCCTGCCCCCCGTGCCCGGATCACCGGGATCCACCGCGGCCCGGGTGCCGGTGGCGCGCTCCTCCTCGAGCAGGGCCTCGAGCCGGCGGGTGAGCACCTCCTCCATCGCCGCGTAGTCGTCGTTCCCCGGCACCGATGCGACCCGGAAGTGCCGGTAGTCGCTCTTCTTGGGGAGGCCGTCCTCGAAGACGACCATCGAGCCCACGTAGTCGGTCCCCTGCAGGTGGCTCATGTCGTAGCACTCGATGCGGAGCGGGGCATCGGGCAGGTCGAGCTCCCGTTGGAGCGCCTCGAGCGCGCGGGAGCGGGTGTTGTGATCGGCCGTCCGGTGGAGCCGGTGACGCACGAAGGACTCCTCGGCGTTGCGCTCCACCGTCTCGAGCAGGGAGCGCTTGGGTCCACGGACCGGGACCCGTACGACCACCGGTGCCTCCCGGCGGTCGGCCAGGTACTGCGAGACCGCATCTGCGTCGGCAGGTGCGGTCGGAGCCAGGATCTGACGCGGCACCCCTGCCGGAGCGTCGGCGTAGACGTCGACCAGGATGCGCGCGACGAGCTCGCCCGGCGTGAGCTCCTCGACCTTGTCGACGAAGAGGGCCGAGCGGCCCACCACCTTGCCCGACCGCACGTGGAAGACCTGGACGGCGGCCTCCAGCTCGTCCCCGGCAAGCCCCAGCACGTCGAGGTCCTCCGGCCGGTCGAGCTCCATCTGCCGCACGGCGTCCGCGGCGCGGACCGCGTCGAGCTTGTCCCGCAGCACGGAGGCCCGCTCGAATTCGAGCGCCGCGGAGGCCTCGTGCATCTCCCCCTCGAGCTCGCGCTCGAGTGGGGCGGTGTCGCCGACCAGGAAGGTGGTCAGGTCACGGACCAGGCGGGCGTACTCGGCGGCGTCGATCTCGCCGACACACGGCCCGGAGCACCGTTCGATGTGGAAGAGGAGGCAGGGGCGGCCGAGGCGCACGTGCCGGCGGAACTTGTTGTCGGTGCAGGTGCGGACCGGAAACGAGCGCAGGAGGAGGTCGAGGGTCTCCCGGATGGCACCGACATTGGGATACGGCCCGAAGTACCGGACCCCCTTGCGCTTGCGCCCCCGGACCACGGCCGGCCGGGGCCATTCGTCGTCGACCGTCAGCGCGAGCCACGGATAGCTCTTGTCGTCCTTCAGCCGGACGTTGAACCGCGGCTGGAACTCCTTGATCAGATTGTGCTCGAGCAGGAGGGCCTCGGCTTCGCTGTCCACCACGACCCACTCGACGTGGTCGGCCTGCGCGATCATCTGTGCGGTGCGCGGGCCGAGGTTGGCCGGGTCCTGGAAGTACGAATTGATCCGCTGCCGGAGCGACTTGGCCTTGCCGACGTAGAGCAGCCGCCCGTCACGGTCCACGAACTGGTACGAACCGGGTGCATCGGGCACGCTGCCGGGAAGCGGTCGGGTCGTCACGGAACCAGTGTGCCGTGCCACCGCCGCGCCCCGGGTCGGGGCCGGCTCCACGCACGCCGCCGGGCCCTGCGCAGTACACTGGCTCCACGCCGGCCTGGTTTCCGGCGACATCTACCGCTCCGGGGCCGACATCCCCGCGGACGGGCGACCAGGCTGTCCCCGCCGGCCACTGACCGGAGCGCCTCCCCAAGGAGGTCAGACCCGACATGCTCCGGCTGCAACAGGCCCTGCCCGATCGGTACACGTCGGCCGGGCCCGACGACCTGTCCACGTGGATCGGCGAGGCCAAGGCGGCCCTCGGCTCGCGACTGATCATCCTCGGCCATCACTATCAACGGGACGAGGTGATGACCTGGGCGGACGCACGGGGCGACTCGTTCGGCCTCTCCCGGATCGCGGCCACCCACACCGACGCCGAGTACGTGGTCTTCTGCGGCGTCCACTTCATGGCGGAGTCGGCCGACATCCTCACGGGCGACCACCAGACGGTGCTGCTGCCCGACCTCAACGCCGGCTGCTCGATGGCCGACATGGCGGACATCGACTCGGTGGAGGACGCCTGGGAGACCCTGTCCGGGGTCACCGACGTCGACCGGGTGGTGCCGGTCACCTACATGAACTCGTCGGCCGCCCTCAAGGCCTTCGTCGGGCGGCACGGCGGCGTGGTCTGCACCTCCTCGAACGCCAGGGCGGTGCTGAGCTGGGCTCTCGGGACCGGCGGTCCGGGAAGCGGCCGTGGGGAGCAGGTGCTGTTCTTCCCCGACCAGCACCTGGGACGGAACACCGGCTACGAGATCGGCTACGGCGAGGAGGACATGGCGGTGTGGAACCCGCGCCTGGACGCCGGAGGCCTGGACGACCGGACGCTCAAGTCGGCCACACTGTTGCTCTGGAAGGGCCACTGCTCGGTGCACCAGCGATTCCGGCCCGAGCACATCGCCGCCTTCAGGGCGACCCACCCGGCCGGCATCGTGGTCGCGCACCCGGAGTGCGCGCACGACGTGGTCGAGCTCGCCGACCAGGTCGGTTCGACCGACCGCATCATCCGGGTGGTCGAGGAGGCCCCGCCCGGATCCGTCCTGGGGGTCGGCACCGAGATCCACCTGGTGCACCGGCTCGACGCGGAGCACCCCGACAAGACGGTGGTCTCGCTGGACCCGCTGGTGTGCCCGTGCTCGACCATGTTCCGGATCGACGCCGCACACCTCGCCTGGGTCCTCGAGGGGCTGGTCGACGGGGAGGTGCGCAACCAGATCACCGTCGACGAGGAGACCGCGGTGTGGGCCCGGGTCGCGCTGGAGCGCATGCTGGCGACCGTCTGATCCCGGAACGACCCTCAGCCGGCACTCACACGGGGTGCGGCCCGCACCTTGCCGTTGGAGGACGCGACCCCCTTGACCGCATCGGCGCGCGTGTGCGGGTTGCCTGCCTTGGCCGCCGGGGCCGACTTGGTCGCCCTGGCTGGTTTGGTGGTCCGGGCGGCCTTGGTCGTCTTCGCGGCCTTGGTCGTCTTCGCGGCCTTGGTCGTCTTCGCGGCCTTGGTCGTCTTCGCGGCCTTGGTGGACCGCACGGCCTCGGCCGCCGGGGCCGACTTGGTCGCCCTGGCCGGTTTGGTCGCCTTGCTGGCCCGGACCGCCTCGGAGCGGGCGCGGGCGGCGGTCCCGGGGACCACCCCGAGCAGCGGGGCGAGGACGAGACCGGTGTAGCTGGTGGCCACGACCGCCACCTGCTCCGGCGTTCCCTCGGCGACGATCCTGCCTCCCCGGTCGCCACCCTCGGGACCCATGTCGATGATCCAGTCGGCGCTCTTGACCACATCCAGGTTGTGCTCGATCACGATGACCGTGTTGCCCTGGTCGACCAGGCGGCTGAGCACGTCGAGCAGCTTGCGCACGTCGTCGAAGTGGAGCCCGGTGGTCGGCTCGTCCAGCACGTAGAGGGTGTGCCCGGTCGACCTACGGCTCAGCTCCGAGGCGAGCTTGACCCGCTGGGCCTCGCCCCCGGAGAGGGTCGTCGCCGGCTGACCGAGCCGGATGTAGCCGAGGCCCACGTCGACCAGGGTCTGGAGGTGCCGGGCGATGGGTGGCTGCGCCGCGAAGAACGCGAGCGCCTCCTCGCAGGAGAGATCCAGCACGTCGGCGATGTTCTTCCCCCGGAAGGTGACCTCGAGGGTGTCGCGGTTGTAGCGCGCCCCGTGGCAGACCTCGCACGGGACGTAGATGTCGGGCAGGAAGTGCATCTCGATGCGCAGGGTGCCGTCGCCGGAGCACGCCTCGCACCGGCCACCCTTCACGTTGAAGGAGAACCGCCCCGGCAGGTACCCGCGCACCTTGGCCTCGGGGGTCTGGCTGAACAGCTTGCGGATGTGGTCGAACACCCCGGTGTAGGTGGCCGGGTTCGACCGCGGTGTGCGCCCGATCGGGGCCTGGTCGACCTCGACCACCTTGTCGACGTCGGCGACTCCCGAGATCGAACGGTGGAGCCCGGGCAGGGCGGTGGCCCGATGGACGTGCTTGGCCAGGGACCGCAACAGGATGTCGTTGACCAGCGTCGACTTCCCCGACCCCGACACGCCGGTGACCGCCACCAGCAGGCCGAGGGGGAATTCGACGGTGAGGTCCTTGAGGTTGTGCTCGCGGGCTCCGACCACCACCAGACGCTCGCCGCTCCCCTTCCGCCGGATCGCCGGCACCGGGATGGACCGCTTCCCCGAGAGGTACTGCCCGGTGAGGGACTCGGGGTTGGAGACGAGACCGCCCGGACCGACCACCGGTCCGGAGTGCACGATCTTGCCGCCGTGCTCCCCCGCCCCCGGCCCGACGTCCACTACGTGGTCGGCGACCCTGATGGTTTCCTCGTCGTGCTCGACCACGATGACCGTGTTGCCCAGGTCGCGCAGGCGCTTGAGCGTGCCGATGAGCCGCTGGTTGTCGCGCTGGTGCAGACCGATCGACGGCTCGTCGAGCACGTAGAGCACACCGACCAGGCCGCTGCCGATCTGGCTGGCGAGCCGGATGCGCTGCGCCTCCCCCCCGGAGAGGGTGGCCGCCGACCGGGCCAGGGTCAGGTAGTCGAGGCCCACGTCGAGCAGGAACTGCATCCGTTCCTGCACCTCCCGGAAGACCCGGTCGCCGATCAGGTGGTCGCGGTCGGACAGGTCGAGGGTGCCGACCACCTCGACCGCCCGCCCGATGGGCAGCGAGCAGAGGGCGAAGATGTTGTAGCCGCCGACCGTGACCGCCAGGGACTCCGGGCGGAGGCGGGCCCCCTTGCACACCGGGCAGGGGACCTCCCGGAGATAGCCCTCGAGGTGGTCGCGCACGAAGTCGGAGTCGGCCTCGCCGTGCCGGCGCTCCAGCCAGGGCACGATGCCCTCGAAGGAGGAGTGGAAGGAGCGCTGCCGGCCGTAGCGGTTGCGGTACCGGAGGTGGACCTGCTTGCCGCCCGCGCCGTAGAGGAGCAGCTTCTGCTGCGCCTTGCTCAGCGACTCCCAGGGCTCGTCGACCGAGAAGCCCCCGAGGTCGGCGACCGCGGCGAGCAGCCCCGAGAAGTACTCGCTGCGGGCCCCCGACCAGGGAGCGAGGGCGCCCTCGGAGAGCGACTTGCCCGGGTCGGGCACCACCAGCTCGGGATCGACCTCGTACTTGGTCCCGAGCCCGGTGCAGGCCGGGCAGGCCCCGTACGGGGAGTTGAACGAGAAGTTGCGGGGCGACGGGTCCTCGAAGCTGATCCCGCAGTGGGTGCACGCGAGGTGCTGGCTGAAGGTGATCGCCTCCTGCTCGGTGCCGTCGGTGTCCACCACCACGATCTCCGCCACCCCCTCGGCCAGGGAGAGGGCGGTCTCCATCGACTCGGTCAGGCGACGGCGGATGTCGTCCCGGCGGATGAGCCGGTCGACCACCACCTCGATGGTGTGCTGCTCGTAGCGGGCCAGGTCGACCGCGCCCCGCTCGGAGAGCTCGACGGTCACCCCGTCGACCCGCACCCGGGCGAACCCCTGCTTGGCGAGGTCGTCGAGGAGGGCTCCGTACTCACCCTTGCGGCCGCGGACCACCGGGGCCAGGACGAGGAAGCGGGTTCCCTCCTCCATGTCCAGGATCCGGTCGACGATCTGTTGCGGGCTCTGCCGGGCCACCGGTCGCCCGCAGGTCGGGCAGTGCGGCTTGCCGATCCGGGCGTAGAGCAGCCGCAGGTAGTCGTAGACCTCGGTCACCGTGCCGACCGTCGAGCGCGGGTTGCGCGAGGCGGACTTCTGGTCGATCGAGATGGCCGGCGAGAGCCCCTCGATGAAGTCCACGTCCGGCTTGTCCATCTGGCCGAGGAACTGGCGGGCGTAGGCGGAGAGCGATTCCACGTACCGCCGCTGGCCCTCGGCGTAGATGGTGTCGAACGCGAGCGACGACTTCCCCGATCCCGACAGTCCGGTGAAGACGATGAGCCGGTCGCGGGGCAGATCGAGGGAGACGTCCTGCAGGTTGTGCTCGCGCGCGCCCCGCACCACCAGTCGATCGGCCATGGCGGTGAGGATACCGGCGCCCGGACCCGCCCCCCGCGGCCGCCGGCGGCCGCCGGCACCGCGAGACCGACCGGGTGACTCAGCCGGAGGTCGGCGGCTCGTCGCCGGTCCCGCTCCCGGCCAGGACCGCCGTGCCGTCGACCGGATCCCTCGCCAGCAACGCCCGCAGCTCGGCCATCTCGTCCCTGATGAGCGCGGCCTCCTCGAACCGGAGCTCCTCGGCGGCCTTGGCCATCTCGGCGTCCAGCCGGTGGATGAGGGCGGAGAGCTCGTCGGGGTCCGGACCGAGCGCACGGGCCATCCCGGTCGCCGCCGCGCGTGGGTCGACCCCGGTCCGCCGCGCCGCCCCGCCCGCGTTGCCCGGCGCGCCCCCGCCCACCGCGGCCCGGCGGGGTGCCGCTGTCGGCGAACGACTCGTCCCGCACCCGTTCGAGGATGTCGGTGACCGCCTTGGTGATGGTCTGGGGGTCGATGCCGTGGGCCTGGTTGTAGGCGATCTGCCGTGTGCGCCGGCGCTGGGTCTCGCCGATGGCGTCGGTCATCGACGCGGTCAGCGTGTCGGCGTACATGACCACCCGGCCGTGCACGTTGCGGGCCGCCCGTCCCATGGTCTGGATGAGGGACGAGGTCGAGCGGAGGAACCCCTCCTTGTCGGCGTCGAGGATCGCCACCAGGGCGACCTCCGGGAGGTCGAGCCCCTCGCGGAGCAGGTTGATCCCGACCAGGACGTCGAACAGCCCGAGGCGCAGCTCGCGCAGGAGCTCGATGCGGGCCATGGTGTCCACGTCGGAGTGCAGGTACTGGACCCGCACCCCCTGCTCGGCGAGGTAGTCGGTGAGGTCCTCGGCCATCTTCTTGGTCAGGGTGGTCACCAGGACCCGGTAGCCGGCGGCCACGGTCGCGTCGATCCGCTCCCGGAGGTCGTCGATCTGGCCGGTGGTGGGCCGGATGTCCACCTCCGGGTCCACCAGTCCGGTCGGCCGGATGACCTGCTCGACCACGTTCGCGCTGTGCTCGAGCTCCCAGTTGCCCGGGGTCGCCGAGAGCAGGATGATCTGGCCGGTGCGGTCGAGGAACTCCTCGAACCGCAGCGGTCGGTTGTCCAGGGCCGAGGGCAGCCGGAACCCGTGGTCGACCAGGGTCTCCTTTCGGGAGCGGTCGCCCGCGAACTGCCCGCGCAGCTGGGGGACCGCCACGTGGCTCTCGTCGAGCACCACCAGGAAGTCCTTCGGGAAGAAGTCGAGCAGGGTGAACGGGGCCTCCCCCGCCGACCGTCCGTCCAGATGCCGGCTGTAGTTCTCGATCCCGCTGCACACCCCCGTCTCGGCGAGCATCTCGAGGTCGTACTCGGTCCGCATCCGTAGCCGCTGCGCCTCGAGGAGCTTGCCCTCCGACTGCAGCTCGGCGAGCCGGGCGCGCAGCTCGTCCTCGATCCCGAGGACGGCGGTCCGCAGCCGCTCCTCGCCGGCCCCGTAGTGGGTGTTGGCGAACACGACCAGGTCCTCGAGATCGTTCCCGATCTCGCCGGTCAGCACGTCGAACGGCCGGATCCGTTCCACCGTGTCGCCGAAGAACTCGACCCGCACCGCCCGGCTCTCGTAGGCGGGGTGGATCTCGACCGTGTCGCCGTGGGCCCGGAACTGGCCGCGCTGGAGGGTCACGTCGTTGCGCGAGTATTGGAGATCGACCAGACGGCGGAGGAGGTCCCGCTGCTCGCGCACCTCTCCCGGGTGCAACGCGACGATCCGGTCGCGGTACTCGTCCGGGGAGCCGAGCCCGTAGATACAGGAGACCGAGGCGACCACGATGGTGTCCGGCCGCAACAGCAGCGAGGAGGTGCTGGCGTGGCGCAGGCGGTCGATCTCGTCGTTGATCGAGGAGTCCTTCTCGATGTAGGTGTCCGAGGACGGCACGTACGCCTCGGGCTGGTAGTAGTCGTAGTAGGAGACGAAGTACTCGACCCGGTTCCGAGGAAAGAACTCCTTGAGCTCGGCGGCGAGCTGCGCGGCCAGCGACTTGTTGGGCTCGATGATCAGGGTCGGCCGTTGGACGCCCTCGATGGTCCAGGCGATGGTGGCCGTCTTGCCGGACCCGGTGATGCCGAGCAGGGTCTGGAACCGGTCACCGCGCCCGACTCCTTCCACCAGCCCGGCGATGGCCTGGGGTTGGTCGCCCGCGGGCCGGAAGGGGGAGACGACCTCGAAGGGGGGCACGGGAACGATGGTACCGGCCGGCGGCTCCCGCAGATCCGGCGGAGCGGCCGCGGAGAGGCGCGCCGCGCGAGGGGATCAGCGGTCAGCCGCTGTCCGGATCGGCGCGGTCCGGGACCCGCCGCCGCAGCGCGAGCAGCTCCTTCCACACCCGGTCGACCTCGAGTCGCAGGTGGTCGGCGTCGCCCGAATTGTCCACCACCAGGTCGGCGCCCTCGAGGCGCGCCGCCGCGGTCCGGCTGGGCGGCCATGCGGGCGCGGGCGTCCTCCTCGGTCATGCCGCGCTGGCCGACCAGCCGCTCGAGTGCGAGCTCGGGGGGCGCGTCGACCACGACCACCGCGGCGAGCGAGAGCAGCTCCTTGTGCACGGCCCTGAGCAGCGGGATGTCCATGATCACGATGCGGTCGCTGTCGGCGTGGGCGTCCTTCTGCTCGATCATCGCGACCCCGACGGCCGGATGGACGATCGCGTTGAGGTCGGCCAGCTGGTCGGGATCGCCGAAGACCGTTGCGGCGAGCGCGGGCCGGTCGATCCGCCCGTCCGGGTCGAGGATGCCCGGGCCGAACCGGTCGACCAGCGGCTGGTAGGCGGGCGCCCCGGGTTCGACCACCTCGCGGGCCACCCGGTCGGCGTCGACCACCACCGCACCGTGGTCCGCCAGGAGCTCGGCCACGGTCGACTTGCCGGCGCCGATGTTCCCGGTGAGGCCGACCGCGAGCACCGACCGGTCCGCCCGCTCAGGCCACCCGCCGCGGCCGGGTTGCCGTGGCGAACAGGACCATGGTGGTCTCGTCGAGCTGGTCGGTCACGAAGAAGTCGTCGGCGGTGATCCCGGTCGACCCGCCCGAGTCCCCGCGGGCCATGACCCGGTAGGCCACCGGGAGCAGGCGGGTGTAGATCCCCACGTACCAGGAGCGCGGGATCCGGTGACGGAGGTCGAGGACGTCGAGCCGGAGCACCTTGCCGGCCCGGACCCGCCTGGCCGTGAAGTCGGCCTTCACGTGGGGAACCGCGTCGAGACCCTGGACCCGGACATCCCGGAAGTGGCGCCCGAGGAGCTCGCCGAGCTCGTCGGGATCGAACAGGTGGATGTGGAACGGGTTCTCGAAGTCGGCCGGTGCGTTCGGGGTGAGGAAGAACGCGGTCCCGTCGTCGGCCAGCACCCGGGCCAGCTCGCGGACGTGGCCCTCCGGACGGTCGAAGTGCTCGATGAGGTGGGAGGAGCAGGCCCAGTCGACCGACCCGCCGGCCATCCCGAGGGCGAGCGCGTTCATCTGGGCGACGACGAACCGGTCACCCGACCACCGTCCGCGCGCCGATCCGACCGCGTCACCGCTGTAGTCGACCCCGATCACCCGCCGGCGGTCGGACACCAGCCCGACCGATTCGAATCCCTGCCCACACCCCACGTCGAGCACCGTGCCCGCACCGAGCCGCTCGACCACCGTCCGGTACCCGGCTGCGTGCAGGGCGAGCAGCGAATCGGGGGTCACCCCCTCCAGCGGCCGTTCACCGGTCAGCCGACGCCCGGCGCGCGCGGCCGCCGCCGCGCCCCCGCCGGCTCGCTCATCTGGCCTGCATCGTGCTGGTCGATCCCTGGTCCGTTCGTTCCGGTCCACCCGGTCGTCGGTCGCCGGCGGTCTCTCCGGTGTCCCGCACAGCGCCCGCGAGTCGGTCGCGCGGTGCTGCCGTCCCGATGGTGCGGTTGTTTACACTACCGAGCACTCGTGCAGGACTCCGAACCCTCCCCCGACGCGCCCACCGCCCCGGCCACCGGCCGGGACCGCATCCTCGTCGACCGCCTCCGGTCGCCGAGCCGGCTCCGGGCGTGGCTCGACTACCTGGCGCTCGCCGTGCTGGCGGTGATCCCGATGGTGACCGCGCAACCCGGCGTGGTCTCCGACGACACCAAGACCTACCTCTACCTCGACCCCGGCCGCTACATCCGCCAGGCGGTCTCCCTCTGGGACCCGAGCGTCGGTCTCGGCACCGTCACCCACGAGAACATCGGCTACCTGCTCCCGATGGGGCCCTTCTACTGGGTCATGGCCGAGCTGCACGTGCCGCTCTGGGTCGCCCAGCGGCTCTGGATGGCCTGCCTGCTCTACGCGGCAGGGGCCGGCGCGCTCTACCTCTGCCGGGTGGTCGGCCTCTCGGGAGCAGGACGGTACGTGGCCGCGGTGGGGTACATGTTCACCCCCTACGTGCTGCAGTACTCGGGCCGCATCTCCGTCATCCTCATGCCCTGGGCCGGTCTCCCGTGGATGGTGGCCTTCGTGATCCTGGCGCTGCGCCGCGGTGGGTGGCGCTATCCGGCGCTCTTCGCGCTGGTCGTGGCCCTGGTCAGCGGCATCAACGCGAGCTCCATCCTCTACGTGGGCATCGCGCCGGCCCTCTGGCTCCCCTACGCGGTCCTGGTCACCCGCGAAGCCACCTGGCGCCGGGCCTGGGGTGTGGCCTGGAAGGTGGGACTGCTGTCCGCCCTGGTCTCCCTCTGGTGGGCGGTCGGGCTGCAGGTGGAGGCGGCCTACGGGGTCAACGTCCTCAAGTACACCGAGACGGTCCCTGCCACCAGCGCTGCCTCGCTGGCCTCGGAGATCCTGCGCGGCCTCGGCTACTGGTACTTCTACGGCACCGACCGGGTGGGCGCCTGGACCCAGAACTCGGTCGCCTACACCCAGAACATCCGGCTCATCGCCCTCAGCTTCACCGTTCCGGCCCTGGCCTTCGTCGCCGCGTTCGCCGCCCGCTGGCGCTACCGCTCCTACTTCATCCTGATCACGGTCGTGGGCATGGTCCTGGCGGTCGGCCCGAATCCCTACGCCCACCCGTCGGGTCTGGGTTCGCTCGTCAAGGCCTTCATGGTCGACACGACCGCCGGACTCGCCCTGCGGTCGACCGACCGGGCGTCCCCGGTCGTCCTGCTCGGCCTGGCGATGTTCCTCGGTGCGGGGGTGAGCGCGCTGACCTTCCGGGTGCGGCGGACCGGGTTGATCGCCGGGGGGTTCGTCGTCGCCGCGGTCGCCGCTGCGACCAGCCCGCTCTGGACCGGGCAGATCGTCGCCGACGGATTCACCCAGCCGGCGGTTCCCCCGCAGGCCGTGCGCGATGCGGCGACCGCGCTCGACCGGGCGCACCCCGGGACCCGGGTCTACGCGCTCCCCGGCGACAACTTCGCCGCCCAGCGGTGGGGCGACACCATCGACACCGTGTACCCCGGGCTCATGACCCGGCCCTTCGTGACCCACGAGCAGCAGATCATGGGATCGCTGCCGACCGCCGACGTCCTCGAGGCGGTCGACGGTCCGCTCCAGGACGGGGTCATGGACTGGAACGCCCTCGCACCGATGGCGTCGCTGCTCGGCGCCGGCGACGTGCTCGTGCAGTACGACCAGGCCTACGAGCGCTACGACACACCCGACCCCCAGGCGCTCGCCGAGCAGCTCGCAACCACCCCGGCCGGTCTGAGCCATCCGGTCCACTACGGCACGCCGCGTCCGAACGTGCCGCTGCTCCCCATCGTCGACGAGGCGTACCTGGCACTCCCCCCGACCGTCGGCTGGCCGTCCCCGCTGGTGTCCTACACGGTGACCGATCCCCGACCCATCGTGCGGACCGAGTCGACCACCCATCCCCTGGTGGTCGCCGGCGATGCCGGCGGGCTCGTCGCCGCCTCCTCGGTCGGCCTGCTGGCCGGCAACCCGACGATCCTCTACTCGGGGACCCTGGACACCCACCCCTCCCTCGCCAAGGCGACCCTCGGCAAGCCCGCCGACCTGGTGGTGACCGACACCAACCGCAAGCAGGGCTACCGGTGGAACTCGCTCAACGAGAACACCGGCTACACCGAGACCGCCTCACAGCCGCCCCAGACCGCCGACCCGAGCGACGCGCCGCTCGACCTGTTCCCCGGTGCGCCGGCCGATGCCCAGACCACCACCGTCCTCCAGGGGATCTCCTCGGTCACCGCCTCCTCCTACGGCTCCTCGATCACGTACCTCCCCGAGGACCGCCCTGCTGCCGCGCTCGACGGCAACACCCAGACCGCGTGGCTGACCGATTCCTTCGCCACCCAGTCCGGCCAGTGGTGGCAGGTGGCGCTCCTCCGTCCGCGCACCGAGCACTCGCTCCTCCTCGTCCAGCCCCAGACCGGGCTCCCGGACCGGTCGATCAGCTCGGTGACCCTCACCTTCGACGGGGGCCACCCGGTCACCGTCCCGCTCGGCCCGTCGTCCCTGACCCCGGCGGGACAGGTGGTCACCTTCCCTGCCAGGACCTTCAGCACGCTCCGGATCACGGTGGCCGGGGTGCGCGTCGCCGATCCCTCCTCGCCGGTCGGCTCGCGCAGCTCGGTGGGCTTCGCCGAGGTGGGGATCCCCGGCGTCACCGCCGACGAGGTCGTCTCGATGCCCCAGGACCTCCTCCGGGCCACCGGACCCGCCTCGCTGTTCGACCGGCTCACCCTGGTCATGACCAGGCAGCGGTCCTCGGGGACCCCGCCGCGCCGGGACCCCGAGCCCTCCCTCGCCCGCACCTTCTGGCTCCCCACCGCGCGGACCTTCTCGCTGACCGGCCAGGCGCGGATCTCCCCCCTGGTCCCCGACGACGAGATCGACCGCCTGGTCGGGCGCCCCGGCTCGGACTACACCGGGACCGTGGCCTACTCGGGGGGGCGCCTCCCCGACGATCTGCGGGCCGGGGCCATGGCCACGGTCGACGGCAACCCGGGCACGGTCTGGCAGCCGGGGTTCGGCCTCTCCCAGCAGGTCGGGCAGTGGCTCGAGTACCACCTCCGGGACCCGGTCTCCTTCGACCACCTCGACCTCGAGCTCGTGGCCGACGGCGAGCATTCGATCCCGACCGAGCTGACCATCACCACCGACCACGGCGACGCGACCGTCCGCGTGCCGCCGGTGGCGGACAGCCCGGTGCCCGGCTCGGTGGTCGACGTGCCGGTCGGCTTCCCCCAGCTCGGGGGCCGCAACATCCGGATCACCGTCGACGCGGTGGCCGCCGAGGACACCCTGGACTACTACTCCCAGACGCCCATCACCCTGCCGATGGGCGTCGCCGAGATCGGGATCCCCGGTGTCTCGGCTGCGCCGGTTCCCGCCGCCATCCCGACCAGCTGCCGAGGTGACCTCCTCACCGTCGACGGTGCCCCCCTCTGGGTGAGCGTCTCGGGGTCCAGCGCGGCCGCACTGGACCGCCAGGCCCTGACCGTCTCGCTCTGTGGACCCGACGCCGACGGGCTGCCCCTCCCCGCCGGAACCCACACCCTCCGCTCGGCGCTCGGCCAGGTGACCGGGTTCGACATCGACCAGCTCGTGCTCGACTCGGCACCCGGCGGTGGGGCGATGACGCTGCGCTCCCCCACCGAGGTGCAGCCGCCGCCGCTCGCTCCCTCGCCGGTGGTGACCGTCGACCGGGCGACCGCGACCTCGCTCCACCTCACCGTGACCGGGGTCGACACCGCGCCGGGTGCGGCCCCGTTCGACCTCGTCCTCGGGGAGAGCCTCGACGCCGGGTGGGGGGCCCAGGTGGTCGGCGGCCCGACCCTCGGCCACCCCGTCCTGGTCGACGCCTTCGCCAACGGATGGCGCGTCGACCCGGCGTCGGTGGCCGGCTCGGTCCACGACGGCACCCTCGAGGTGGACCTCACCTGGCACCCGCAACGGAACGTCGATGTGGCGTTGCTGATCTCGGGCGCGGCCATCGTCGGCTGTGTCGTCCTGGCCTTCCTCCCGGCCCGCAGGCGGAGGCGCCGGCGCGGAGCGCACGCGACGACGGCGGATCCCGCCGCGGCGATGGTGACCGCGGCCGACCCGCAGGTGCACGCAGCGACCGCTCCGGACGACGACCGGCCGACCCTCGCCGTCCCGTTCCGAGACGGTGACCCGCCGCTGCCGCTCTCGCTGGCCGTGCCCACCGCCCTGGTCACCGGCCTGGTGGCGGCCGCGATCGCCTCGCCCTGGGCCGGCGCGGCCGCCGGTCTGGCCGCCCTGGCGGCGATGCTGGTGCCACGGGCGCGGGTGCTCCTCGGGCTGGTGGCCGTGGCCTGCATCGTCGCCGCCGGCGTCTACGTGACGGTCCACCAGGGGCAGTCCCCGGTCCCCGACAACGGTGCCTGGCCGGCGTCGTTCGGGAAGGCCAGCCAGTGGGCCTGGGCCGCGGTGGTCTTCCTCGGGGCGGAGGGGGTGGTCGACGTGGTGCAGCGGCGCCGGAAGGCGAGGCTCAACCGGGCCGGGCAACCGCCTCCTCGCCCAGCGCCGCCAGCGCACCGCGGGCGGTGGCGTCCCAGGTGAACCGCCTGGCGTGCTCGACGGCCCCGACGCCCAGGCGGCGCCGGAGCACGTCGTCCCGGAGCACCGCGTCGATGCCGCGGACCAGGTCGTCGCGGGTCTGCGCCAGTAGGCCGGACCGCCCGTCGTGGACGGCGTCCTCGTGCCCTCCGATTCGGGTGGCCACCGCGGGGGTCCCGCAGGCTCCGGCCTCGGTCACCGTCATCCCCCAGCCCTCGCGCAGCGAGGTCGACGCCAGGACCCAGGCGCGGCGGTAGAGGCCGACCAGCTCGTCATCGGTGACGAAACCGGGCAGCGCGATCCAGCCGTCCGCCCCGTGCCGCCGGATCGCCGCCTCCAGCGCGGGGCGCTCGTACCCCTCACCGGCGATGACCGCCTGCAGCTCGGGATGGTCGGCCTTGAGCGCCGCCAGGGCGTCGACCAGGAGGTCGAACCGCTTGACCGGGACCAGCCTCCCGACCGCCACCACGAGCGGCGCCTCCGAACGCTCACCGCCGGGCGAGAAGCGCGGCTCGACGCCGGGCGGGGTCACCGAGATCCGGCCGGGCCGCAGGTGCAGGCGCTCCACGATCTCGGACTTCGACGACTCGGACAGGGTCACGATCCGGCTCCGCCGGTAGCAGGGAGGCGCCACCCGGTGCTCGAGCAGGTAGCCGAGCTCCGCCATGCCGTGGGGCAGCACCATCCCCCACATCTCCGCATGGACGTGATGGAGGAAGGTGATCTGCGGGCTGCGCGACCAGAGGGGTGAGAAGAACGGCATGCCGTTCCAGATCTCGACCACCCCGTCCCCGCTGCCGATCCGGCCGAGCGCGCCCGAGATGATCGAACGGGGGAACACCGAGTACCGCCCGGCCCGCCGGATGACCCGGTAGCCGTCGCGGCGGATGACCCGGCGGCCGTCGGGGACCGAGGAGGTGGTCAGCGAGACGTCGAGACCGGCGGTGGACCAGGCCGAGAGGATGCGGTGGGCGTGGAGCTCGGACCCTCCTGCCTCCGGGTCGTCGAAGTCCCGCCAGGCGAGGACGTCGATGCGCCGGAGACCGGCGCGCTCGGCGATCTCCCCGACCGTCATCCCGGCGAACAGCGGGACCGGCCCCTGTCCGGTTCGGTCGGCGCCGGCGACCCGGGTGCGCGGGGAGGGCGTCTGCTGATCGGGGTCCGGAAGGCCCGACGGTCCCGGTTCGGGGACGGGCACCAGACGGGGAAGGGCTGCGTCGGATGCGGCCGGCCGGGCGGGTGGGTGACGGGGTGACGCGGTGCCCGGTGGCCGTGCGCCCCGGCTCACCGGCGAGCCTCCCCTGGCGCGATGGCCGTGCTCATTGCGGGGCCGAGTGTAACCGACCCCGTTCCGGCCCACAGCGGACCCTCAGGCCGCTCCGTCGTGCGGCGCGGGGTCCGGCGGCCGCTGCCAGCCTCGTCGCCGGGTCCAGTGCTGCCCGCGGTGGCGCCGGTGGATGGCGACGAAGGCGGCACCCATCGCGGCGGCGAGCACTCCTTGGACCAGGAGGTCGGCGCGGGCGGTGGCGAGCGGCTGTCCGCCGGCTGCGTCGACCAGTGCAACCGCGAACCCCGAGCCCGCCAGCAGGAGGAGGACGATCCAGCGCGAGCCGGTGCCGAAGAGGTAGTTGGTCACGAGCACGGTGAAGGAGAGGAAGATCATGGCGCCGACGAGCGTGGAGAATGCGGGTGCCGCCGTGCTCAGCCGGGCCGAGAAGACAAGGGTGAGGAACCACCTCGGGACGAACACCGAGAGCACCACCAGCAGTGCGGCCGGCACCGCGAGGAAGATGAGGGTGACGCCGAGCTGCCGGACGGCATGCCCTCCTTCGTTCCACCGGATGGTGGCTTCGGGCAACAGGTAGGCGCCGAGGGCGAGCGCCCCGAAGACCAGCGCCTTGGAGGCCACCGAGATCGCGGCGTAGGGACCTGCCTGCGCATGGTCGAGGCGGCCGAGCAGGATCACGTCGACGTTCTGCAGGAGACCGAGGAGGGCCAGCCCGACGAAGGCGGCGGACACGTCGGCCATCAACTTGCGGCGGGCGAGGACGGTCTCGGCGCCCGGCGCGCCCGCCACGATCGGTGCGCTCCGAGGGTCGGCCCAGGCCCTCGAGGCCAGCCAGCGGGCGTGGACGGTGGCCACCACCTCGCCGGCGAACACCCCGAGGGCGTAGCCGGTGACCCCGAAGCCCCCGGCGACGAGGACCAGGACGAAGCCGGTCCGGATGCCCCCCTCGACCAGCAGGTTGCCGGCCAGCGGGCGGTAGCTGCGATGCGCCTGCAGCAGGCCACGGTCGACACTGAGCAGGATCCAGATCCCCGCCGCCATCAGGATGAGCACGACCCCCCGCCCGTCGGGGAGCGAGAGCCCCCGGGCGATCCTTCCCTGGAGGGCCAGGACCGCCGCAAGCTCGACGGCGAGGCCGGCCAGCGCGATGCGGTGGACCCGGGCGACCCACCGGCGCACCCGGTGCCCCTGGCCCGCGGCCTGCAGCCCGGTGACCCGGCGCACGACACCGACCAGGACGGCCGATCCGGGCATCGAGAGGATGAAGAAGAGACCGAGCAGCTGGGCGATCTCGCCGTACGAGCGGGAGGACAGCAGCCGGGCCACCGCGACCACCAGCAGCGCACCGGCCGCGTTGACCAGCATGCCGGCCACCGCGACCGGACCGGCCTGGCTGAGTCCGGCCCGGACCGTGTCCCGTGGACCGCCCTGCTCCCGGAGCGCGGGGACCGGCTCGCCGGGTGGCAGGGTGACCATCGGACCGCCGGCCACCGCGATCCCGACCGCAGGGGCCAGCGCGGCCGACTCGGCCACCGGGTCGACCACGGTGTCGACCTCGTCGAGGATCAGATCGAGACGGGGACCGGCGTCGGGTCGGGGAGGACGAGCCACGCCGTCGTGGTCAGCCGACGCGGCGGGGCAGGACGGGGGCGTCGCGCCCGGTCCGGCCGGTGCCCGGCGAGGGGCCGCTGTCGTCGCTCGTCTCGTGGTACTCCTCTTCGACGTTGACCGACCAGATGTCGTGTCGCGCACCGTGGATGTTCTCGACGGTGAGCATGGCCGTGTACATCGAGTGGTCCTGGTTGTTGTACTTGTGCATGCCGTTGCGGCCCACCGGGTGCACGTTGGGGGCGTGCGCCTCGAACCAGTGGCGCAGCACGTCGACGTTGTCGCGGTAGTGGTCGTCGTAGACCGGGTAGGCCTTCGGCATCCGCACCACGTAGCCGGCCTCGACGTCGGCCGGATCGACCAGCCCGATGGCATCGAGCTCCTTGGTCGCGAGCGCCACCAGGTCCTGGTCGTCGAGCGTCCACAGCTCGTCGCCCTCGAACACGAAGTACTCCATCCCGAGACAGGTCCTCCCGTCCTTGACCAGGTAGGGGGACCAGGACCCGAAGTTCTGGATCCGGCCGACCTTCACGTCGGGGGCGTGGATGTAGATCCAATTGTCCGGGAACCCACGGTCCTCGGGTACCACCAGGGCCACCGTCAGGAAGTCCCGGTAGTGCAGATCGCCGGCGGCGCGGAGCACGTCGGGGGGAACCGGCGGGTCGACCATCCGGGCCAGCTCGGTGAAGGGCATCGAGGAGATCACATGGGAGGCCGGGAGCCGTTCCTCGACCCCGCCCCTCCGGACGGTGACCGCCACCGCCGCACCCTGCTCGACGTGCACCGCGGTCACCGCGGTCTCCATCATCATCCGGCCGCCGAGATCCAGCACCTGCTCGGCGCAGTGCTCCCACATCATCCCCGGGCCGTACTTCGGATACTGGAACTCCTCGATGAGGCTGGTCACCTGGCGCGACTTGTCGCGGTGCCGCCCGGCGACGGAGGACCGGAGCGGCTGCCAGACCGCGTCCCACAGGGACATCCCCTTGATCCGTTGGGCACCCCAGTCGGCCGAGAGCTCGGAGGCCGGCACCCCCCAGACCTTCTCGTTGTAGGTCTTGAAGAAGTGGTGGTAGAGCCGCCATCCGTAGTTCGAGACGATGTACCCCTCGAGCGTGGTGAGGTCCTTCGGCGGACGGACCCGCACCCAGAGGAAGGACAGCCCGCACCGGATCGCCTCGAGCACGCCCAGGTTGGAGAGGGCGTTGCCCAGCTTGATCGGGTAGTCGTAGTACTTCCCCCCGTAGTAGATCCTGCTCATCCTCGGGCGGAGGAGGAAGTCCTCCGGCGGGAGCACCTCGTGCCAGAACTCTTCGACCGGGGTGACCTTGGTGAAGAACCGGTGGCCGCCGATGTCGAACCGCCAGCCGTCACGTTCGACCGTGCGGCTGATGCCGCCCACCACCCGGTCCTTCTCGACGACGACCACCGGGTCACCGGCGTGGACCAGCCGGTGCGCGGCGGTCAGACCGGCCGGCCCACCCCCGACGACGACCACCGGCTGTTCGTGTGTCGGGAGCGCCGGGTCCGGCGCCGACCCCCGCGGCGCGCCGGCGCCCGCAGTGCTCCTGGGCTCGGTCGGCGATGCCATGCGGTGCGATCCGTTCCTCGTTGGTGCGGGGCGCCGGTGCGGTCCGGAGCCGTGGTCGGTGAGCGAGGGACCGTCACGACCGTGGACCTCGGCCACGTCCTGCCCGGCACGAGGATAGTGGCTCCCCTCCTGATCCGTCGGGACCGGCCTGCCGGCGAAGGGAACCCTCCGGCTCCGGCGGTCCCGACGCCGCTCAGGGCACCACGACGCCCAGGAAGGCGAGATAGGCGTAGCCGGCCATCGCCGCCGCCGACCCGGCGAGCACCGGCCATTCGACCCGTCGACGCCCGGTCAGGGTCGAGGCGGCGACCACCAGCGGGAAGGCGCCGAGCGCGTATCGCTCGAACGAGTCGAGGTTCGAGGTGGTGAGCGAGGCCGCCAGCACCGCGGCGGCGAAGAGCCCGTAGCTCAGCGGCAGCCTGCGGAAGGCGTAGACCAGCAGGACCAAACAGAGCACGATCCACGGGACGTGCAGAGCACTGCCGACGTGGTGGCCGTGGAGGAGACCGTGGGCGTTGCGCCAGACGGCCGCGAACGGCGAGGTCAGCGGTCCGCGGTGGCCGCCCTGCTCCTGAACCCGGAACGGCAGCAGCCCGTCACCGAACCGGACGCCGACCCAGGAGAGGTAGGCGCCGGCGCCGGCGAGCGGCGCCACCAGCGCCGCGCCACGGGCGACCCATCCTGCACCGGGTCCGCGGCGCCGGACCGGCGGGTGGTCGCGCCGGGTCCGCCACACCTCGACCGCCACCGGCACGACCAGGAGCACACCGAGGGGCCGGACCGCACCGGCGGCGAGCCCGGCGGAGGCCGCCCACCACCACCGCCCGGTCCGCGCACCGAGGAAGACCACCACCGCGGCGAGCAGCAGGAGCGCGTCGGCGTAGCCGAGCACCAGGGTGTAGGCCGACGGTGTGAGGGCCAGCAGCCACACCGACCGCCGGGCGAGCGCGGGGTCACCGAGATCGACCCGCACCAGCAGGAGCAGCCCGGCCATGGCGAGGAGGGCGCTCAGATTGGCCACCATGACCAGTGCCGGCCCGACCCCGACCCCCGGGACCCGGCCGAGCGCGCCGCCGAGCAACGGGTAGAGGGGGAAGAAGCGGAGGGACTGCACCCCGGCGGCCACATAGCCGTGGGTGGCGATCGCCCGGTACCAGCCCGCGTCCCAGACCAGGAGCCCCTGCTGGACCCGGTGGAGGGCGCCGGGGTCGCCGCGGCGCACGGTGTGCACCGTGGCCCGGGCCAGGCCCAGGGCCCCGACGACGATGACCCGGGCGACCAGCCATGCCGGCAGCACCCCGAGCACCGCCCGGCCCAGCGTCACCGCCTGCCCGCGCCACGCCGGGTCCGGCGAGGGCCCGACCGTCCCGACCGTCCCGACCGGACCGCCGGTACTGCCGGCACCGCCGACGGCCTCGACCCCGTCGACCGCCCCCGCGGCGCGGCCGGGTGCCGGGAGCGTCACGGGGGACCCTCCCGTCCTGCACCGGCCATGCCGGTCAGGTCCCGGTCGGGCTCAGGCGTACCAGCCACATCGGCTGGTAGAAGGTGTCGCTGTCGCCCACGACGACGCTGGTCGCCACGTAGTGCGGATCGGCCTGCAGGGTCTGCACGACCCCCTCGCACTTGACCCCGTAGGACTGGTACTGCGGTGCCCAGACCACGAAGATCTGACGCCCGGCGGCCTGCGACTCCACGTGCTTGGCGAAGGTCAACGGTGACCCGGCACGGACCGCGTCGGCGTAGTCCACCCAGTTCACGAACTCCGGACCGCTGCCGCGGGGGAAGGTGCTCTGCGCATAGCGGCCGGCGGGGAGGAGACGGTCGACCGCGGGACCCAGCTGGTCGGGGCAGTAGACGACAACATCACCCGGCCGCCCGGTCCGGGCGATCGCGGCGGCCACCTGACCGGCCTGGGTCCGGTTGGTCGTGACGTCGGGCACCGAGGCGGCGAGACCGAGGACCATCGCCGCGGCGAGGACGCCCACCCGCACCCGCCGGTCCCGGAAGACGGTGAGCCCGAGCGAGACCAGCAGGATGAGCGGGATGAAGACCACCGAGGCGTAGCGGGCGTCGAACGCGCTCCTGGTGGCGAACCCCCCGATGATGGCCGCGGCCAGCGTCCCGGCGACGATCACCGCGGTCGGCCGGCCGAGGGGCCTGGTCCGGATGTCCAGGTCGATGTGGCGGCGGTCGGTGGCCAACCCGAACAGCCCGAGCCCGGCCAGGGCGAAGAAGAACAGGGCCAGCGCCCGCCCCTGGCTCGTGCTCCCCCCTGCGAAGGAGGACACCGCGTTGACCATGGCGGCGAAGGTGGCCGGGGTGGCCCAGGGCGTCCCGGTGTGGAGGGACTGGAAGACGAAGGTCGGTACCCAGGGGAGGAACGCGAGGCAGCCGACGAGCACCGCGACCGCCGACGCACGCGCCCCGGCCCGCCATTCGGGTCGACCCCGCCATCCCTGCCACACCAGCCAGACCAGTGTGGTGGCCAGGAGGTAGATCGACCAGTAGTGGGTGTAGAGGAGCAGCGCGCTCACCGCGCCGACCGCGATCAGGTTGCCGGCCCGGGGGCGCCGCAGCGAGCGGTCGAGTGCGAGGAAGCCGAGGACGGTGAGCAGGGCGACCAGCGAGTACATCCGTGCCTCGGTGTCGTAGCGCACGGCGAACGGGGAGGTCGCCACCAGGAACATGGCACCCCAGGCCACGGTCCTCCCGCCGAGCCGTTTCCCGGCCAGCCACGCCAGGGGGACGGTGACCACCCCGATGACCCCGGAGAGCGAGCGGACGGCGAGATCGGAGGTGCCGAACAGGTCGATCCAGTAGTGGAGGAGCACGTAGTAGAGGGGCGGCGCCCCGTCCCGGCGGAGGAAGGAGGGCAGCTCGTGGAGGGGAAGGTGGGCGATGTTGACGGTCAGGGCCTCGTCGAGCCAGAGGTCCGAGCGGGTCCAGAACCGGAGCACCAGCGCGGCGGCGAGGGCGAGCAGCGCACCGATCCGCAGGCAGGCGGTGAGGAGGTGCCCGAAGGGGGCGCCCTCCGGGTCGTCCGTGACGAGCTGGCCGGGTCCGCGGTCCGGCTCCGTCCGGTCCTCCGGCGTGGTCGCCGGCTCGGCGGCCGGCTCGGCCAGCCCGCTCCGGCGCCCGCCGGCCCGGGCGGGAGCGTCCGCCCCGGCGTCGGTGACGGGCGCGGGCCCGAGGGGAGGAGCGTCCATGGCTGGCATGGTACCCAGCGTCCCGGTCGCCGCGGGATCTCTCCGATGCTGTGCACCCCTCCCACGGGGAGCAGTAACGTGCGCCACGGCACGCCCACCCCGTGGGAGAGTCCGTGTCGGGGGAGTTGCTGTGACAGGGGAAGCTGCGGCAACCGGGGGGGCCCGGTGACCACGCCGGAAGGGATCAGCCGCCGATCCTTCCTCTCCCGCGGGGCCGCAGCCGGTGGTGCGGTGGTCCTCGGCGGTGCCGCCGGGAGCGCGCTGGCCGGATGCTCGTCCTCTCCGGGGACCGGTGACTCCTCGCCGAACTCGAAGCCGGGGGTCGGGACCGGGACCCCGGTGCGGGGCGGCTCGCTGACCATCGGGATCCCGGCCGACATCGACGGCTTCTACCCCCCCGCCAACCACTGGGACACCAACGGGTTCCTCTACGCCAACGCGGTCTACGACCCGCTCATGTACGTCGCCACCGACGGTTCGATCCAGCCCTACCTGGCCCAGTCGCTCACCCCCAACGCGACCTTCGACGTCTGGACCCTCACCCTCCGGCCCGGCATCAAGTTCAACGACGGGTCCGACCTGACCGCGGCGGTCATCGTCGCCAACACCGACGCGCTCCGGACCTCCGCGCTCACCTCGATCCCGCTCGAGATCATCGCCGGCGTCACGGCCACCGGTGACCATACGGTCGTCTTCACCCTCACCGGTCCCGCGGCGCGGTTCCCGGCCGCGCTGGCCGACTCCCAGGCGGCCTACCCGGTCGGCCAGGCCATGATCGACCAGGCCAACGCCGGGAACAAGACACCCACCCCGATCGGCACCGGGCCGTTCGTGTACGCCGACTGGCAGCCCAACGACCACTTCACCGCGACCCGCAACCCGCACTACTGGCGTGCCGGGCTCCCCTACCTCGACCAGATCACCTTCAAGCCCATTCCGGACACGACCCAGCGCGAGGCGACGCTCACCACCGGTGCGGTCGACCTGATCATCTCGACCGACCCGGGGACCATCAAGCGCTTCTCCGGACAGTCCACCTACCAGCTGGTCGACTCGCGGACCGGTGTCATCGGCGAGCCCACCCTCGGCTTCATCATGCTCAACACCGCGGTGCCACCCACCGACGACCTGCGGGTGCGCCAGGCGCTGGCCAAGGGGACCAACCAGGCCGCGGTCCAGTACATCTTCGACTACGGCTTCGGCCGGCCGGTCAACGGACTCTTCCTCCCCGGATCGCAGTACTACGGCGCGACCGGCTTCCCGACCTTCGATCCCTCCGCCGCGAAGGCGCTGGTCGCCGCCTACAAGGCCGAGCACGGCACGCCCGTCATCGAGCTCCAGACGATCACCGACCCGCTCCTCGCCAGGATCGTCCAGGTCCTCCAGCAGATGTGGACGGAGGTCGGCTTCGAAGTCCACCTCGCCACCCTGGAGCAGGCGAAGCTCCTCGACAACTTCATCTTCGGCACCTACCAGGCCGGCACCATCTACCAGTTCGGCACCATCGATCCCGACCTCAACTACTGGTGGTTCAGCTCGAAGACCGCCGGACCGGTGGGGTCGGTCGGCCTCAACTTCGCACGGAACAAGGACCCCCTGATCGACGCCGCGATCGCCACGGGGCGGGCCAGCAACGACCCGGCGGTCCGGGTCCCCGCCTACCGGACCCTCAACACCCGCCTGGCCAAGGACCTCCCGTACATCTGGCTCTCCCAGTACTTCTTCAGCGCGGTCGCCGCCGACCGGGTCCAGAACTTCAACAACCTGGTCCTGCCGAACGGCATGGCCGGCTACTCCTTCAACGAGGGCATCATCTTCCCGACCCAGATCTGGCTGGGCGGGTAACGGTTCCGGTCACCAGGCGCAGCGCACCGTGCTCAAGTACTTCATCAGACGGCTGATCCAGCTGCTGGTCGTGGCGTTCGTCATCTCCGTCCTGGCCTTCCTGCTGGTCCATCTGCTGCCGGGCGATCCGACGATCACCATCCTCGGCGCCAACGACACCGCCCACAACCGGGCGTTGCTGCTCCACCAGCTCGGCCTCAACAAGCCCCTCTGGCAGCAGTACACGACCTGGCTCGGCGCGGTCTTCCACGGAAATCTCGGGCAGTCCTACCTCGACCACGAGTCGGTGACCCACATCGTGGCGACCGGCGCCCCGATCGACATCGAGCTCATCGTGATCTCCCAGGTCATCGCCTTCGCAGTGGCCATCCCGCTCGCCCTGATCACCTCGCGCCGGCCGAACCGTCCCTTCGACAACGTCGCCACGACCGGGACCTTCGGGCTGCTCGCCCTGCCCCCCTTCGTCATCGCCCCGATCCTGGTGGCCATCTTCGCGGTCGGGTTGCACTGGTTCCCGGCCACCGGGTACGTGCCACTGACCCAGAACCCGGCGACCAACCTGCACGACATGATCCTCCCCTCGCTCTGCATCACGGCGGGATCGATCGCGGTCTACTACCGGTTGCTGCGCTCCGACCTGATCAGCACCCTGCAGGAGGACTTCATCACCATGGCCCGCTCCAAGGGGCTCTCCAACTCGCGCATCATGTGGCGCCACGCGTTCCGCCCCTCGACCTTCTCGCTGCTCGCCGCGGCAGGGGTCAACATCGGTGCGCTCATCGCCGGCACGTTCGTCGTCGAGTACCTGTTCGCCCTGAGCGGTCTCGGGTTCGCCCTGGTCCAGGCGGTCAACCAGCGCGACTACCTGGTGATCCAGGGCATCTCCCTGGTCGTGGCCATCGCCTACGTGATCCTGCAATTCATCATCGACTTCCTCTTCACGGTGGTCGACCCACGGGTCGTGCGGGAGTGATCGATGGCTGACGACCGCGAGCTCCAGTCCACCCACGCAACCGCACAGCTCCTGAGCAACCGCTTCCCCGGGCAGGCGGCCGACGACGAGCTGGTCGTCTCCCGCCAGAGCGAGCACCTCGACAGCGAGGACATCCTGCTCGCCGAGCCGATGGGGTTCCTGTTCTGGGTGGCCGTCGGGTGGGTCGCCCTGGTGGTGGTCTCGGCCGTCCTGGCCAACGTCCTGCCGCTCCAGAACCCGGACTTCCAGAACTACACCCAGCTCAACCAGGGACCCAGCATCCACCACCTGCTGGGCACCGACGACCTCGGCCGGGACCTGCTGGCCCGGCTGGTCTTCGGGGCACGGGTCTCCCTCATCGTGGGTTTCGCCGCGGTGGCCATCGGCCTGCTGGTGGGAGGGACCTCCGGGCTCGTCTCGGGGTACCGGGGTGGCACCCTCGACGTCAGCCTCAACGCGGTGTCCTTCATCCTCCTGGCGTTCCCGGCGATCGTGGCGGTGATCGCCATCGTCGCGTTCTGGGGGCAGTCGCTGTTCAAGATCACCATCATCCTCGGGGTGGCGACCATCCCCATCATGTTCCGGGTGGTGCGCGCCTCGAGCCTCTCCTTCGCCAACCGCGACTTCGTGATCGCGGCCAAGACCATCGGGGCGACGACACCGCGGATCCTCTTCCGCGAGATCCTCCCGAACGTGGTACCGGTCGCGGTCACCTTCGGACTGATCACGGTCGCCGCGGTGATCGTGATCGAGGGGACCCTCGCCTTCCTCGGGCTCTCGGTCGCGCTGCCGACTCCGTCGTGGGGGAACCTCATCTACGCCGGGACCGCGAACGGCAACCTGAGCGCCAACCCGTACATCATGCTGTGGCCGGCCCTCTCCATGTTCCTGCTGCTGCTCTCGATCAACCTCATCGGGGACCGCCTGCGCCAGCGGTTCGACATCCGGGAGGGTCTGCTGTGATCGGCCTGCGCCGCCGGGCGCGCCGCGCGGCGGAACCCGAGTTCCGCGACGTCGGAGAGCAGATCGACCCGCTGCTCGTCGTGGAGGATCTCCGCACCGCCTTCCGCACCGGGAGGGGCACGGTACGGGCCGTCGACGGGGTCTCCTTCGAGGTCGATTCGGGACGGACGTTGGGGATCGTCGGCGAGTCGGGCTCGGGCAAGACGGTGCTCTCCCGCTCGATCATGGGCCTCCTCCCCCAACGCGACGTCATCCGCAGCGGGACGGTGCACTTCGCCGGTCACGAGCTCACCGCCATGGGCCAGGCCGAGCTGCGCCAGGTGTGGGGCGCCGAGATGAGCATGATCTTCCAGGACCCCATGACCGCCCTCAATCCGGTCAAGCGGGTCGGCGTACAGATCACCGAGTCGCTCCTCCTCCACCTGGACATGGACCGGAAGGAGGCCCGGGCGACCGCGATCGAGCTCCTGCGCTCGGTCGGGATCCCCTCACCGGAGGAACGGGTCCGCTGGTACCCCTTCCAGCTGTCGGGCGGCATGCGCCAGCGGGTCATGATCGCCATCGCGCTCGCCTGCGCCCCGCGCCTGGTCCTGGCCGACGAGCCCACGACCGGTCTCGACGTGACGGTGCAGGCCCAGATCCTCGACCTGCTCGCAGATCTCCAGCACGAGCGCCACATGGCGGTGATCCTGGTCACCCACGACCTCGGGGTCGTGGCCAACCGGGCCGACGACATCCTCGTCATGTACGCCGGGCAGATCGTCGAGCGGGCACCGACCCGCACCTTGTTCACCGAGACCCGCATGCCCTACACGCGGGCGCTGATGGACTCGATCCCCAAGCTGGCCGGGGCGAGCGGTGCCCGCCTCACCGCCATCCCCGGCCGCCCTCCCGACCTCATCCACCCCCCCGCAGGGTGCCGCTTCGCCCCGCGGTGCCCCTATGCGCGGGACAAGTGCCGCGAGTCGGCGCCTCCGCTCCGCACCGCAGGTTCGACCGATCACCTCTTCGCCTGCTGGTTCCCGCTGGTCAACGGGGTCTCCACCGCTCCACCGGAGGACAGCGACGCCACCGTGCCCGTTGCCGGCACAGGAGCGGCCGGCACAGGAGCGGCCCGGACCACGACGGCGCTGCCCGCGACCGACCCCGCCGCGGAGGCCGGCGGGTGAGCGAACCGACCGGCACGCCCGGCACGACCGGTAACGGCACCGGCCCCGACGGCGACCAGACCGTCCTCGACGTCCGCGACCTGGTGGTCGAATTCCGGAGCGGACGGCAACGGGTCCAGGCGGTGTCGGGGGTCACCTTCCAGGTGCGCCGGGGCGAGACGCTGGGGCTGGTCGGGGAGTCCGGGTGCGGGAAGTCCACCACCGGCCGGACCCTGGTCCAGGTCCAGCGTCCCACCTCGGGGCGGGTCGACCTATCTCGGGCAGGACCTCGGCGCACTGTCCGGACGCAGCCTGCGCGCGGTGCGGACCAAGATCCAGATGATCTTCCAGGACCCGATCTCGTCGCTCAACCCACGGCGGCGGGTCAAGGACATCGTGGCGGAGCCCCTGGTCATCTGGAAACGCGGCTCGAAGGAGGAACGGGCGGCCAAGGTCCGCGAGATGCTCGAGGCCGTCGGGATCGATCCGGACACCGCAGGCGACCGTCGCCCCCAGGAGTTCTCCGGCGGGCAGTGCCAGAGGATCAGCATCGCCCGGGCCCTCATGGCCGAGCCCGACCTGCTCATCTGCGACGAGCCGGTCTCCGCGCTCGACGTCTCGGTCCAGGCCCAGATCCTCAACCTCCTCGCGGACCTCAAGACAGACGTTCGGCCTCACCATGGTCTTCATCGCCCACGACCTGGCCGTGGTCAAGAACGTGAGCGACCGGGTGGCGGTGATGTACCTCGGCAAGCTGGTCGAGGTGGCGGGCTCCGACGATCTCTACCGCTCGGCCGCGCACCCCTACACCGAGGCACTGCTCGCGTCGATCCCCGAACCGGACCCCGACCGCACATCGGACCATCGGGCCCTCAGCGGGGAGCTGCCGTCCCCGCTCGACCCCCCCTCGGGCTGCCGCTTCCGGACCCGCTGCCCCTACGCGCAGGACCGCTGCGCTTCGGAGGAGCCCCTGCTGCGCGAGGTCGCCCCCGGCCACCAGGTGGCCTGCCACTTCCCGTTGCAGGGTGATCCGGCACCGGAGCCGGCACCGGAGCCGGCCGCGTCGAACGCCACGCCGGGGTGAGCCGGGCGAGTGGTCAGGAGCGGACGAGCTCGACCACCGGGATGACCCGGTCGGTCTTCTCCTGGTACTCGGCGAACCCCGGCATGCGCTCGGCCTGGCGCGCGTAGATCTCGGTCACGCCGCGTGCCGGTCACCGGCACGGCGGTCGCCTCGAAGCGGTCGTCGCCGAGTTCGACGCCGACAACAGGGTTTGCCACCAGGTTGTGGTACCAGGCCGGGTTGGTCGGCTCCCCGGCGTGGGAGGCGAACACGTAGAGGTGTCCGTCCTCCTCCAGGGACGCCAGTGGGTTGGTCCGGGGCTCGCCGCTCCTGGCACCGGTCGTGGTGAGCAGCACCAGGGATGCCCCCTCGAACGGGCCCGCGACCCTGCCGTGATTCAGGCGGAATTCCTCGATGATGCGAGCGTTGAAGTCGCTCACTGCGAGCGGCGCGGGCCGGGCGAGGCGGCCCGGATCGGCCCGCTCACCGCTCAGCCTGCGGCGGGGGCATCGACCGGGGGCGCCGGGTCGTCCGCGGCCGCAGCAGGGGAATCGGCGGCGGGGGCATCCGCGGTGACGGCTTCGGCCGCGGGAGTCTCCGCGGGGGGAACAGCGGTGGCGGCGTCCTCGACTGGGGCCGCGGCCGCGGCTGGGTCGGCGGGAGACTCGGGAGCAGCTGCGTCGGTCGTCGCCGTCGGGGCCGGCGGGGCCGTCGTGCCGCCGTCCTCCGGGCCGCCCTCGGCCGGCCCGTGCTCGGCCACGTAGTCCGCCCAGGCAGCCTGCGCCTCGGTCTCAGGTGTGAACTCGGCGCCCGCGGCCTCGAAGGGACCCACGTAGTTCCCTTCGGCGTCGTAGGCGTGCTCCCCGAAGGCCTCGCGGTACTCCTCGGACACCTCGCCCCCCTCGGCGGCCTGCTTGATCGAGAGACTGATCCGCCGGCGCTGGAGGTCGATGTCGATGATCTTGACCCAGAGCTCCTCGCCGGGCGTGACCACCTGCTCGGGCAGGTCCACGTGGTGGACGGCCATCTCCGAGATGTGCACGAGACCCTCGATGCCGTCGCCCACCTGGACGAACGAGCCGAACGGGACGAGCTTGGTGATCCGCCCGTAGACCAGCTCGCCGACCTGGTGGGAGTTGGCGAACTCCTGCCACGGATCGGTCTGGGTGGCCTTGAGGGAGAGGCTGATCCGCTCCTTGGAGAGATCCACGTCGAGCACTTCGACCTCGATCTCGTCGCCGACCGACACCACCGACGAGGGGTGGTCCACGTGCTTCCAGGAGAGCTCGGACACGTGGACGAGGCCGTCCATGCCGCCGAGGTCGACGAAGGCGCCGAAGTTGACCACCGAGGACACCACGCCCCGCCGCCGCTCGCCCGGCTTGAGGTTGACCAGGAACTCGCCCCGCTGTTCCTTCTGGGTCTCCTCCAGCCACGCCCGGCGCGAGAGGACGACGTTGTTGCGGTTGCGGTCCAACTCGATGATCTTCGCCTCGATGGTCCGGCCCACGTAGGGCTGCAGCTCGCGCACCCGGCGCAGCTCCACCAGCGAGGCCGGCAGGAAGCCGCGCAGGCCGATGTCGACGATGAGCCCGCCCTTGACCACCTCGATCACCGGGCCGGTGACCACCTCGTCGGCCTCCTTGAGCTTCTCGATCGTTCCCCACGCACGCTCGTACTGGGCTCGCTTCTTGGAGAGGATCAGGCGCCCCTCCTTGTCCTCCTTCTGGAGGACCAGCGCCTCGATGTCCTCGCCGAGCGAGACGATCTCGGACGGGTCGACGTCGTTGCGGATGGACAGCTCGCGGACCGGGATCACGCCCTCGGACTTGAAGCCGATGTCGAGCAGGACCTCGTCACGGTCGATCTTGACCACGGTGCCCTGGACCAGATCACCGTCCTCGAATTCGACGATGGTTCCGGCCATGGCGTCCTCGAGCGACGCGCCGCCGAGGTCGTCCTCGGTCACCGGTCTGGGGATGTAGATCCCCTGATCGTCGAAGTGGCCCATGGCCTCGGGGGACAGCAGATCGGTGCCCGCGGGCACGACGTGAGTATCGGTCATGAAGGTAGGTAGCTCGCTTTCCGGACGGGGTGGGCCGCGTCCGGGGGGATCCCCCGTCGGGCGCGGCCGCAAAGGTACTGGCCACGACGTTGCGGCCGGGCAGCAATCCTACCCGACCGGTACCGGGCCCCGATCGGGTCCCGGTCAGCCCCCCTTCGCCTCGGCCCAGGAGGATCCCCAGGCCATGGCCACCTTGAGGGGGACCGAGAGCTCGGCGGCACCGGTCATGGCCTGCTCGGTGAGGGAGGCGACCGCGGCCTCCTCGTCGGGGTCCACGTCGACCAGGATCTCGTCGTGCACCTGGAGCACCATGTCGGAGGCGAGGCCCCCCGCGTCGAGGCCGGAGTCGAGCCGGACCAGGGCGACCTTGAAGAGGTCGGCGGCCAGTCCCTGGATCCCTGCGTTCCGTGCCTGACGCTCGGCGGCCTGGCGGACCTGGAAGTTGGTCGAGTGCAGATCGGGCAGCGGGCGGCGGCGGCCGAAGGCGGTGACCGTGTACCCGCTCTGGCGGGCGTCCGCGACCGCCCGGTCCATGTAGTCGTGGACCGAGGGAAAGGCGTCGAAGAAGGCGGTCAGGATCCCCTGCGCCTCGTCGACTGGCACCGCCAGCCGTTGGGAGAGGCCGTAGGCCTCCATCCCGTAGGCCAGTCCGTACGAGACCATCTTGGCCGTCGAGCGCTGCTCGGAGGACACCCGGTCCCGGTCGACCCCGAAGACCCGTGCGGCGACCGTGCGGTGGATGTCCTCACCCGCGGCGAACGCGGCGGTGAGGCCGGGATCCCCGGAGAGGTGCGCGATGGCCCGCAGCTCGATCTGGTCGTAGTCGGCCACCAGCAGCCTGCGGCCGGCCGACGGCACGAAGGCCTCCCGGAAGCGGCGTCCCTCCTCGGTGCGGACCGGGATGTTGTGCAGGTTCGGCCGGTCCGAGGAGAGCCTGCCGGTCCGGGCGACGGTCTGCCGGAAGGTGGCGTGGATGCGTCCGTCCTCGGCCACTTCGTCCGCCAGGTTCTCGCCGTAGGTCGAGCGGAGCTTCTCGACCTCGCGGTACCGGAGCAGGACCTCGACGATCGGGTGCTGTCCCCGGAGGAGCTCGAGGGTCCTCGCGTCTGTCGAGTAGCCGGTCTTGGTCTTGCGCGCCGGTACGAGGCCCAGCTGCTCGTAGAGGACCGAACGCAGCTGCGGCACCGAGTTCACGTTGAACGGACCGCCGGCCAGCTCGTGCATGCTCGACTCGAGGACACGGCACTCGTCGACCAGCCCGGCCGCGATGGCGCGCAGCACCTCGCGATCCACCGGGACGCCGATCACCTCCATCCGGGCCAGGACGCGCACCAACGGACGCTCCACGTCGACGAAGAGCGCCTCCTCCCCGACCTCGGCCAGCTCGCCGAGGAGCGGCTGGCGAAGCCGGGCGAGGGTCGCTGCCGACCGGACCCGTTCGAGGACCTCGGCGTCGGCCGGGGCCATCCCTTCCGCCCGGTCCGCCGTCTCGTCGACCGCCCCCTCGGCGAAGTCGAGGGCGAGGGCACCCTGTCCCGTCCCCGCCGGGTCACCCGGGGCGAGTTCGAGATAGCGGGCAGCCAGGTCGGCGAGGCGGTACTGGTCGGTCGAGGGGTCGAGCAGGTACGCGGCGACCGCGGTGTCGAGCGTGAGCCCGGTGATGTCGACGCCGAGCGGCAGGAGCGAGCGCATGAGCTCCTTGGCGTCGTGGGCGACGACACCGACGCCCTCCGGGCCGAGCTCCGAGGCGAGCGCCGCGAGCACCGCCGCATCGGCGAGCAACGATCCGCCGCCGTCGGCCGCCGCGCCGAGGTGGACCGACGTGGGGGCGCCCGGAGGGTCGGCCGGGGCGGGTCCGTCGGGCGACGCCGGCTCGACGGCCAGCGCGAGCCCGGTGAGCTCGGACCGACCCGGATCGCCGGACCACCCTGCCGCCAGCGCCACGTTGCCCGTCCCGGCGCGTGCCGCCTCGAAGAGCACGGAGAGGGCCTCCACGGCCGCGGCGGGGTCGGCGGGCGTGACCCATTCGGGCGCGTCGAACCACTGCGGGGTGGGCATCGCGGGACGTTCGCCGTCCGCTGCGCCGGCACCCGGGTCGATCGGACCCGACCCGCTCGCCGGGGTGCCCAGCAGGCCGTCTGCCATGAGCGACGCGACCCGGGGCCAGACGGTGCGCAGCTCGAGGTCGGCGAAGGTGACCCGGGCCGTCTCGGCGTCCCAGCCCCCCAGGGTCAGCTGGTCGACGTGCACGTCGAGGGGGACGTCCCGCACCAGCGGGATGACCTCGGCGTTCAACCGGACCCGCTTCTCGTGTGAGGCAAGGTTGGCCCGAAGCTTCGGGGAGAGGTCGTCCAGGTGGGCGAACAGCTCGTCGAGCGTCCCGTACTCGTTGATGAGCTTCGCCGCGGTCTTCTCCCCCACCCCGGGCACCCCGGGGAGGTTGTCCGACTGGTCGCCGCGAAGGGCGGCCAGCAACGGGTACCTGGTCGGCGACACCCCGGTCCGCTCCTGGATGCCCGCCTCGTCGTAGAGGGCGTAGTCGCTCACCCCCCGACGGTTGTAGAGCACCCGCACGTAGGGGTCTTCGACCAGTTGGTAGGAGTCCCGGTCGCCCGTCACGATGATCACCGGGTGGCCACGGTCCCGGGCCTCGGTCGCCAGTGTCGCGAGCACGTCGTCCGCTTCGAATCCTTCGCACTCGATCACCGGGATGGAGAGGGACTCGAGGATCCGACGGATCAGACCGAACTGCGGGAGCAGGTCGGACGGTGTCTCGTCGCGTCCCGCCTTGTAGTCGTCGACGATCTCGTCGCGGAACGTGTCGCCGGGGAGGTCGAAGGCGACGGCAAGGCCGGACGGACGGTGGTCCCGGACCAGGTACATCACCATCGAGGCGAAGCCGTGGACCGCGTTGGTCACGATCCCGTCGGTGGTCACCAGGGTGTCCGGGAGCGCGAAGTACGCCCGGAAGGCAAGGGACATCCCGTCGAGCAGCAGCAGCGGGCGTTGGTCGGGCGGCGCGGTCTCCGACCCGGCCGGAGGGCGTGTGGCGGGCATGACGGTCGTTCGGCCCGGGCTACGGGGCGAGTGTGCCGTCGAGAACCTGCCTGGCCACGTCCACCATCCGAGACCGGGTCCCCATCGCCGTCCGCTGGATGAAGCCGAAGGCGTCCGCCTCGGTCAGGCCGGACCGCTCCATGAGGACCGCCTTCGCCCCGTCCACGAGGCGGCGGGTCTCGAGCTTGTTCTCCGCCACCGTGTGCTGCCCGACGATCCCGTCGCTCACCGCCCGGCGGGTCTCCTCGTCGATCGCCCATTCCTGTTCGCAGCGGGCGACCGCCTGGTCGATGGCGGGGATGAGCTCGATCCGCTGGAAGGGCTTGACCAGGTAGGCGACCACTCCCGCGTCGCGGGCCTCGTCGATGAGGTTGCGCTGGCTGAACGCGGTCAGGATCAGCACCGCGACCCGCAGGTCGAGATCGCGGATGGCCCGGGCGGCCTCGAGACCGTCCGCCCCGGGCATCTTGACGTCGAGGATCACCAGGTCCGGCCGGTGCTCGCGCACGAGAGCCACGGCCTGGTCCCCCCGACCGGTCTCCCCCACGACGTCGTACCCCTCGTCGAGCAGGATCTCCTTCAGGTCCAGGCGGATGATCGCCTCGTCCTCTGCGATGACGACTCGTCTGCTCATGGTGTCTGGACTCCTCGCCGTCGGGGGGACGCCGGCCGTTGGGGGGACGCTGCGAGCGCCTGGTGGTCCGCGGGGCACGCCCCGCCTCGTTCCGTCATCTGTCCACCCGCAGGGAGCGGTCCCTCAACCGGGTCCGATCGTGAGCCGGTCCAGGAGTTCGTCCTGTCGCTTCTCCAGGTCGGCGATCTGCTTGAGCAGCGCCTCGCGGGTGTGGAGCATGGCGGTCGCGTGGCGGCTGGCCTCGTCGTGTTCCTTGGAGGCCACGGGTGTCTCTGCGACCAGGGCACGGAGGCGCGTGTCGTCGGCGATCTCGGTGACCACCACCAACTGCTCCTCGAGCACCGCCAGCTCGCTGCGGGCGCGCCGGAGCCGCTGATGGGCGTCGTTCAGCCGCCGCTCGATGATGGTCCGATGCATGGGACGGCAATTGTACGCATCCCCGGCACCGGCCCACACCCGCGGCGTCCCCGACCGACTCCCTCGGGAGGACCACCCGCCACCCGTGCCCATGCCGGTCAGGCGCCGTCCGGTCAGGCACCGTCCACCGGTACCTCCAGCCGGCGGACGCACCGTCGCCGGACCACCTCTTCCTCCGGCGCGGGGCCCATGCCGGGCTGGGTCGGCAGGCACGCCTCCAGCGCGCCGTCCGGGTCCCGGCGGTCGGGGGTCACCGCCTGCACCAGGTCCTCGGCCAGATAGGACCGCGCCGGGCTCAGGTCCCCCGGCCACGAGAACCCGGGGAGGGCGGCCAGCGCGGTGTTCACGCCGCGTGCGTAGCCGGACTCGAACATGCCACCGAGCCAGAGCGGAGTCGACGACGCCGTGCAGCGGTCGATGGTCTCCAGTGCCGCCGCCACCCCACCGAGGCGGGCCGGTTTGACGCACACCACCGAACAGGCCCCGCTGCGCACGGCCCGTTGGACCTGCGACGGGGAGTCGAGGTCCTCGTCCAGACAGATCGGCGTGGCCAGCTGCCGGGCGAGCCTGGCGTGGGCCTCGAGATCGCCGGGCGGGAGCGGTTGCTCGAGACACAGCAGTCGGTGTCGATCGAGGCGGGCGAGATGGTCGGCGTCCTGCTCGCGGTACGCGCCGTTGGCGTCGACCTGGATCAGCAGCGCTGCGGGACCGTTGCGGGTCGGGTGAGACCCCTCGCCGTCGGCCGGTGCCCTCCGACCCAGGGCTGCGACAGCCGCCACCGGCTCCAGGTCCCATCCGGGTCCGATCTTGAGCTTCAGCCTGGTATACCCCTCGTCGGCCAGGACGGCGACCTCGGTCTTCAGGTCGTCCACCGAGCGCTGCGTCCCCACCACGGCTCCCAGCGGTACGCGCCGTCCGGCGACGCCGAGCAGATCGGCCAGCGAGCGACCCTCGCACCGGAGGTGGGCGTCGGCGACCGCCATCTCCAGCGCGGCGAAGGCCATCGGGTTGCCGCGGGCGCCCGGGAGCTCACCGAGTGCAGCCGTCCCGGGAAGGGTCCCGCCGCGAGCCTGCGCCCGCGCCACCAGTGCGGGGACCAGCGTGCGGCCGAGGACGTCGAATGCGCCGGGGACGTCCTCGTCGTGATAGGCGGTGTCGCCGAGCGCGGCGCACTCACCCCATCCGTCGACGGCTCGTGCACCGGTGCGGCACCCGAGCCGGACCAGGAGCAAGGGGCGGTGGCTGTGGGTGCCGACCGACGTGGTCACCGGACGGCGGAAGGGAAGGTCGATCCACCAGAGCTCCGCGGAGACCAGGATCGGCGCCGGCCGGGTACCCAGGCCGGCCCACGCCGCCGGGCCCGCCGCGGTCGGTTGGTCCGTGTCGCCCGCGTCCACGGGAGGAGCCTACGGTGTGCGCGTCACTCGACACCCCGATCTCGGGTCGCTCGAAGGGCCGCGGGTAGGCTTCGCCCGCAACCGGCCCGGGTGGCGGAATGGCAGACGCGGTGGACTCAAAATCCACTGTCCGAAAGGGCGTGCGGGTTCGACTCCCGCCCCGGGCACCGGCCCTGAGATACGTTCGGGCAGGTCAGAAGGTTGAGCGCGTCAGACAAAAAGGCATGAAGTGCGGTGTCGGGTCACGAGCGGGTCACAAGCAGTAGAGGGACGGCCGAATGGCGGAAGACAGCTGGCACTCAGTCGCAGTCCCGATCCTTGAGTTGTGCACGAGCACGGGGGTCAGCTGAGCAACGTCCGGATCGGTACCACCGCGGCTGGAACTGGCCTTGATCCAAACGACGTCACCGACGCGGTGGAGAGTCTCTGTGCCGCCGGCTATCTCACGGGTCCTCCGCACAAGATGGCGAGCGGAGGCGATGCTCGGCCATGGTTTCTGGAAGACAGCCCCCTCGGGGAGCGAGGTCTTCGAGTAGTCGGGGCCTGGCCGAGCGATGACCCTTACGAGGTCCTCGACGAGATCCTCCGGCGTCACATCGAGGAGACGACGTCCCCGGAGAGGAAGACAATGCTCCAGGCGGTCCGGGGCAGTCTGGCAGACGTCGGCAAAGCGGTCGCCGCTGGGTTGCTCGTCGAGCTGGCGAAGGCCGGCGGTCACTTCTAGGTCAGGCACCCCCGAGCGGTATGCCCCACGGTTCATCGAGTAGGGCTTGGAAGTCGCCTTCGGGGGTGTCGCCGTACTCGATCACCTTGTTCAGTAGAGCGATCCCGTCGTGGTAGGCCCTGGACGTTTCAGCGTCGTAATCACGGTCAATGTCCTTGCCGAACCAGCTCGTCATCTTGCCTGTTGAGACAGCAATGGCCATGTTGACTCCCTAGGCGTACTGCTTCTCCGGAGAGTCGAAGCCTCCGGATCCCATGCCCTTCTCGGTCCACCGTCGAAATCGACCATCCCCTCCTAGATCTGTGGCGACGTCCGAGCTCGTCCAGCAAGGAATCGTGAATCGTGAAGATCTCCGAAGGATTGGTCCAGGCCCGCAGGCAAGAGAGCGCGGGGACTCGTCGTGGACTGAGATCACAGGGATGAGCCCCCGGGTGCACTGTTTTGAGGGGCACTACCCGACCGCCGGCTCGACACCGGCGGTCGGGTGGAGTGCGTGAAAGGTGGCCTCGACGGTCAGGCCCGGGACTCCATGTGATCGATCGATGACGACTGGGAATCACCAGTCCCGTCGCGCCCAGTCGACCCAGGGTCGGACGAGGTTCCAGTGTCCCTGCCGTCACCGCTTGAGTCGGTGCCCTTGTCCGTAGTCGTGTCCCGAGGGTTCTCACGTTGACCTCGGTCGATGCTGTCTCGACCGGTACCTTCGACAGTGTGGGACACGGCGTGGGTAGCTGCAGAGGCCGAAGCGACCGGCACGGCTGCAACCGCTCCGAAGCCGACAAGGGCGATGGCTCCGGCGGTGACGAGGCGGGTGATGCGGTTCTTTGACATTGGGTTCTCCTTGGTCGTCGGGGTGGTTACCGACGTCAGTGTGAGCCCTGCGCATGAGGCCAACGTTGGAGACCGATGAGAGTCCTCTCACCTGATCTGCCGTTGGAGACTCTGCACCGTGCCTCTACCGTTGCTCGCCGGAAGGCGATCCGAGCGCTGATCGATGCGTTGCTCACCTCTGCTAGACCTGGCCAGATGAGCCATGTCACGCATGAATTTCCTGCGCGAGCGTGGCTCGATCTCGGCGTCTCCGGCTTCTCCACCCGCTTCAAGATCCTTCTCTGGTGCACGCTCCTCGTTGCCCTGGCCCTCACCGCGTCGATCGTGGCAACTCGAATCCTGTTGCTCGATCACCTCTCCCAGGAGACGGACAGTGAGCTCACCCATGAGTTGAATGAGATCGGGTTGGATCATGTCCCGACCGGCGCGCCGGTGAGCTCGCAGGCCGATCTCGATCAGCAGCTCCGAACGGCATTGAACCGGGCAACCCCAACCCAATCACAAGAGCTCCTGGCTATCTCTGATGGAAAAGTCATGGCCAAGAGTCCAGCGCGGCCTCTCTTCCCACTGGAGTCCGATGCCGCGCTGGTCCACCGCTGGGCCGCCGTGCGCCGCCCGACATTCGGCACAGTGCAGACGAAGGCGGGGGCCGCCCGCTTCCTGGCAGCACCGATCTCCGTTGTCTCTGGATCCCAGGCCGGCTCCGACGTCTTCGTAGCAGCGTCATTTGTGGGTCCTGGACGCGCCGAGGTCAACACGACCGTGGGCATCGCATCCACAGTCGGACTGGTGGCCCTGATCGCGGCAATTCTCGTGGCCTGGGTCATTGCTGGACGGATCTTGGCGCCGGTCAGGGACCTGGAGTCGGCAGCTCGGTCAGTAACCGAGTCGGACCTCTCGTACCGGCTGGAAGTCAAGGGACATGACGAGCTCGCCCGACTGGCAGGAGACTTCAACGCGATGCTCGACCGGGTCGAGTCGGCGTTTCACTCGCAGCGACAGTTCATCGATGATGCGGGACACGAACTGCGCACACCGCTGACCGTCATCCGTGGGCATCTCGAACTGCTGGGTGACGCTCCCGGCGAGCGCGAAGAGGTGCAGGGCATCATCACCGATGAGCTCGATCGGATGGCCCGTATGGTCAACGATTTGCTCTTGTTGGCTCGAGCGGAGCGTCCCGACTTCCTGCAGCTTGCACCCGTCAGCATCGCCACACTCACGGCCGAAGTGGTTGGCAAGGCACGCTCGCTCGCACGCCGTCAATGGCGGATGGGCGGGCAGGCGAGCGTCGAGATCCTCTCCGACCGGCAACGGCTCACCCAGGCGTGGATGCAGCTTGCTCAGAATGCGACTCAGCACACGGCGGAAGAAGGACGGATCGAGCTCGGCTCCCGGGTCGTCGGTGACCGAGTGGAACTCTGGGTGGCGGACGACGGAGAAGGTGTCCCGGAGTCCGCTCGCTCGTCGATCTTCGAAGGCTTTTCACGAGCTGCAGGGAGTCGTCGAACCGGTCAACACTTCGGACTGGGTCTTCCCATTGTGCGGGCGATTGCCGAAGCCCATCATGGTGAGGTGTCCGTCGGGGAGAGCTCATTCGGCGGGGCCCTCTTCGTGATCCGGCTGCCGCTGACCTCCGCACCATCAGGGGCACGGCCGTGAGCCGCATCCTGGTGGCCGAGGACGAACCGGGGATCTCCTCGTTCGTCGTGAAAGGCCTGAAGGCCGCAGGGCACACCGCCCATGTCGTCGAGGACGGGACCAGTGCTCTGTGGGAGGCACGCTCTGGTGAGTTCGACCTTCTGGTGCTGGACCTCGGGCTGCCCGGCATGGACGGTTTGTCGGTCTTGGCGGAACTTCGCAAAGGGGGGAATCAGATGCCGGTCGTCATCTTGACGGCACGGGACGATGTCGACACGTTGGTCACCGGTCTGGACCTCGGGGCGAGCGACTTCATCGCCAAGCCCTTCCGGTTCGACGAACTCCTCGCCCGGATTCGTTCCCGACTCCGGGAAACCGGGCACGCCGAATCCAAGAAGTACGAGTTCGGTGACGTCATGGTTGACGCCACGGCCAGGCGCGTCGAGCGAGCTGGCCGGGTGGTCGAGCTGACTGCCAAGGAGTTCGCACTCCTTGAAACCTTCCTTGCCCATCAGGGACAGGTGCTGTCACGACAGCAGCTCCTGAGTCATGTTTGGGGCTACGACTTCGACACGGGGTCCAATGTGGTTGATGTCTACGTCCGATACCTGCGAAAAAAGCTTGGACCGGAGGTCATTTCAACGGTTCGAGGCGTCGGGTATCGGATGGGTGGAGCCAGTCCAGAATGAGAGGATTCTCATCCTTTCCCAACGTGGGTCTCATGGGCGCATCCGATAGTTGTCATAGGAACCCCCTACCATCAAGGAGAACCCCATGACAACCAACCGCATCAGCCGCCTCATCGCCGTCGGAGCAGTCGGAGCTGCCGGTCTGGGCACTTTCGTCGCCCTCCCCGTCACCCAGGCCGGAGCTGCCGCGTCATCGATCAACATCAACGCCAAGTGCAGCGGCACCAGCGTCGCCAATCTCCAAGTCCAGAGGGAGGACACCGGCAAGCTCAGCGTCGATTTCGGCGTCGACATGGCCCGCCACACCGCTGGCGTTCCGTGGAAGGTCACCGAGTCCAACAACGGGACAGTGTTCGTGAGCACGACAACCAAGACGATCTCAGACGGCTCGTTCAGCATCTCCCGTCTGATCGCCCCCAAGGTCGGCACCAATACGGTGGTCGGTAAGGCCGTCAACCCGGTCACTCATGAGACCTGCACGATCAAGGGGTCGCTCTGATCCTGTCGGTCACTCTCGCCACCGCTGACGGCTCCGCCTCCGTCAGCGGTGGCGCTGTACCGGTGGTGTCAGGCCGGCGCCCTCCTGCTGCTTTGTCCGAAGTCGACGGCACAGGACCTTCGCCGCGGGTGATTCCCTCCGTGGTCGACCCGGGACCACCCTGTGCTGCGAGGTGCTCTGCCCTGCTCTTGATGCCGAGAAGCATCTTGCGTTCCATGACGAGGCTTCCCGGCTCCATCACCAGGACCCCGACGACCCGTTGCAGGCATCCTGCTCCTGGAGTGGCAATGCGGTTCCTGCTGACGAGCCTGGTGCGGTCGGGACCGGTGGGGTACAGGCAGAAGGCCCAAACCCAATTGCCGTCCTCGGAGTGCAACACCATCGTCCGCTCGGGATCGAGGATGTCCACTCGCAGGCGGGGGCCGTTCTTTCCCAGTTGCTCGATGTCACCGACCTTGCGGTCCTGGAACTGCGGCAGGATCTCGTCGACGCTGTGCATGTGGAGGCCGAACAGGTTCTCGATCCAGTCATAGGTATAGACCCCGCCTTTCCCGCTGCCCATCTGCACCAGCCACGGCCAGATCGACGACGGCGGTGCCTCGACAGTGACCGCACGAGTCGAGAGGAGATCCGGGCGGTCCAAGAACCAATCCCCCGGCATGCTCCGATCCACCTCCTCGCGTGTGGCGCCCCAGGTCAGGCAGGGCTTGCGACCGACGCGGAGGTAGGCCGCGACGGCGCCGACCATCAGTCCGACGGTCACCACGCTCAGCGCAGCCCGCTTCACCCCGTCGCTCCGCAGTCGGTCTTCCCCGGTGTCTGGCCGCCCGGTGGCCACCGGTGGCTCACAATGCCAGGGCCAGTGATGACAGAGGGACCACCGAATCGACGAGCACTTCGTACGTGATGGGGATCGCCCACTTCGAGGTGGGCGGCGAACCGCGCAAACCCGCAGCGGCAATCGCCCCTCCGATGATGAAATAGGTGGGGTGGAGCCACGAGAAGGACCGGATGACTGCCAGTTCGACGACGATCCAGCCCATCAGCAGCAGACCCGCAGCGGTGGCCACGCTGTCGGTGCGCTGCGCGGCTCGCCAGCTCAGAGTCATACCGGCGGCCATGGGCAGGGCAACCACCCCTGTCAGCGCAGCGCCCGCGAACGCCGGGCTCTTGAAGGGGAGGCGAGCATTGATCGTGGGCCCGAGGTCGATCGAGCCGCTCATCAGTCCGACTGCACCTGCGATCGCCGACACGGCCGTCAGACCCTCGCCAAGGGCGAGACCGCGGCGCCGCGCAGAACTGGTCGATGGAGCTGCGCCAGAGGCCACAGAACCAATTCTCCCCGCTCTCAATCGGAGCGGCAGAGTCAAAAGTCCCCAACCCGCGGGTGGGACCCGTCATCTCGTCAGGGACCACCTTGTGTTCGGCTTGCAGGCGAGCGGCATTGGTCGATCGGGCCGGGAGGGGCAGGGGCGCCGTCGTCGGCGAGCGACAGGTAGCTCTCCTCCTCCTGCGCGGTATGCAGCGCGAGGATGGCGTGCAGCCCGTACAAGAGACGCTGCAGATCGGCGATGTCCTCCGCGTCAGGACGGTCGGGACCGATGTCGTCGAGGAGAGCGCCGAGGCGCCGGATCTGGTGGGCGATCTCGACGTGCGCCCTGCTCATGGGACCGGTGGGGTCCCGGCCGCCGATGAGGCGGTCGATCGCCGGGTAGAGCACCTCCTGCTCGGACTCCTCATGGGGCTCGACCTCGTCCACGAGCAGCCGGTGCACGCGACGGACCCAGGCCACGGCATCGGCCGGCTCGAGCTCGCCGAGGGCGTCGGCCGCCGAGCGCACCTCGTCGATGTCGGCCCTGATGGCGTGGTGCTCATCCTGAAAGCGTCGGGTCAGCGCGGCGTCCTCCTCGGCCACATGGAAGTCCTCGGAGGGGACGAGCGCCCGCAGGGCGTTCAGGATGACCGCGACGTCGATGCACTCCTGGAGAATTGCCCCCCAGACCGCCGGCAAGAGTCCCGCCGCTGCTGCGCCCATGGCCACGACGGACATCGCCATCCCGGCGATCACGCTCTGCAGGGCGATCCGGCGGGTGCGGCGGGCCAGGGCCACGGCTTCACCGACCCGATCCAGACGGTCGACCGTGAGGACGATGTCGGCTGCCTCCGAGGACGCCGTGGCGCCACGAGCTCCCATGGCTACGCCGACGTCTGCCAAGGCCAGCGCGGGAGCGTCGTTGATCCCATCGCCGACCATGATCACGGGCGCCCGCCTGCGCTCCCGGCGCACCGCGTCGAGCTTCTCGGCCGGGGACTGCTCGGCCAGCACCTCGTCCACGCCGATCACCGCTCCGACGCTCTCGGCCACCTCCGCGCGATCGCCGGTCACCATCACGACCCGTTCGATGCCGCCCCGGCGGAGTGCCCGGATGGTTCGGGCGGCGTCGGGCCGGAGCGGATCGTCGAGCACGAGCACCCCGGCCGGCCGGCCGTCGACCGCCACGAACACGGTCAGCGCGCTGTCCACCTGGGCCATACGACGGGCCGTCCGCGCCCACCGTGGTGCCCCGGTCACTCCTGCCCACTCGGCCTTGCCGAGGGCGACCGGCCGGCCGGCCACGGTCCCCCGGATCCCCCGTCCGGCCACCTCCTCCACGTCGTCGGGAAGGACCAACTCACAGCCCCCGTCGACGGCGGCGCGAACGACTGCCGTGGCCAGCACGTGCGGCGAGACCTGGTCGAGGGAGCCGGCCATGGTCAGAACCTCGCCGGACGGTAGCGGTCCGGATGTCACGACGGCGGCCAGAGCCGGTCGCCCGCTGGTCAGCGTCCCAGTCTTGTCGAAGAGGAGGGTCCCACAGCGAGCGAGCTGCTCGAGCACGCCGCCCCCTTTCACCACCACGCCTCGGCGCGCCGCCAGCGAAAGTCCCGAGACGAGCGCCACCGGGACACCCAGGATGAGGGGACAGGGTGTCGCCACCACGAGGACGGCCACCGCTCGGCTGGCGCCGGCGACGACCCACGCTCCTCCGGCCACCGTCAGGGTGAGCACCAGGAACCAGAGCGCGTACCGATCGGCCAGCCGAACGAAGGGCACCGGAGAGGACTCGGCTTCGGACACCATGCGGAGGATCCCCGAGTACGTGCTGTCGGCCGCGCGGGTCGTGGCCCGCAGGTCGAACGGCCGTCCGGCGTTCACGACCCCGCTCCGCACCGGATCGCCCGCCCCCCGCTCGACCGGGAGGGCCTCGCCGGTCAAGGCCGACTCGTCGAGAACGGCGTCACCGGTGAGCGTTCCGTCAACCGGTAGCAGCTCCCCTGAGCCCACCATCACCAGATCGCCCGGCACCAACTCGGCGAGGCCGACCGTCTCGAGGGTGTCGCCCCGGTAGCGGTGGGCGGTTCTCGGTGCCCGCGCCAAGAGCGCCTGCAGGTCCCGGCGCGCTCGTCCGGCCGCCCAGGCTTCGAGCGTTCGGCCGCTCGTCACCATGACACTGATGACCGCCGCAGCCAGGTACTCGCCCACGGCCAACGCCCCCAGCAGCGCCAACAGGGCGATCACGTCGACCCCGAGCCGCCGGTGGCGGAGGCTGTCGAGCACCGCCCAGCCGGCGTAGAGAGCCCCCAGGGCACCCGAAACGATCCAGGCCAGGTTGCCCGCGCCGCCCGCTCCCCCGAGATGGAGGGCGGCACCGGCGACAAGGCACGCCCCAGTCACCGCCAGCAGCAACCCTGGCAGCGCCGGTCCGGGGCGGAGGGTTCGGTGAGCCGTTTGTTCAACCACCTTTCCACTCTGCAGTGCGGCACCAGGGTCGAATGTCAACAGATCACCAAGGTCTGTTGGGCGGATCTTGCGGCGGCGGAGCCGCACCCCGGTCAGGCCGTGACGGCTATCGCGTCCCACGGAGCCGGGGTGGTGCGACGGTTCAGCCATGCCGGATCGCGGTTTCACACTTGGAAGAGCCGCATGAACCACGAGGAGGACGTCGAGGCTTCGCGGAGCATCACCGGACGCCATCCGCGACAGGGCGCTTCAGGAGAACGATGGGATGTACGAAGCGCCAGCCCACGCCCGACGATGACACCATCGCGACGGCCTCCCATCCATCCCGACCGAGCCGATTGAGACCCTCGATCTCCGTGTTCCGTTTCACGAGATCGAAGGTCAGGTACTCAAATGCCTGCTCCTCGCCACTGTGACCCATGATCCTCTCTCCTCAACACTGAGCGGTCGCTCACAGTTCACGGTTCCATAGGATTCCGCTGTGCGAAAGGGCCGAATGTCACAACCGACGGTTGCGCCGAACTGGGTGTCATGGAGTGAGTCCGACGAGTACCGCCTCTCACGGTCTCGGGTCGTGCCGGTCCTGCTCGACCAGGTTTGATACCCGCCCATCCGACGTCGGAGGCCAGTAACGCGCCCCGAGTCGGGCACCGGTGCCGACGAGGACCCACAAGAGGGGCAGTGCGACGAGGATGATTGCGGCCGTGGCCCAGAGTGCGGCGGCCGGTGGGGATTCGAGACTGAAGACTCGCCGCGAGAGCGGGATCGCCCAGATGAGGGCGGCTCCACCTGCCATGCACCCCACGAGAACCGCCCGCGCCGCGTTCAGTGGCCGGGCGACCAACACGAGAACGGCGAGGCCGATCGCCACGAGGGCGAGCGTCGCAGCCGTCCGGGCCTGGGCCGTGGTCGCATGGGCGGGGCCGCGGGCGATCAGATAGGTCAAGAGCGTGACCGTCGCGGCAACGACCCCGGCCGGGACGGTGAAGACGAGGACACGCCGGACGAAGCCCGGATGGGCAGGCGGAGTGCCCGAGGCGAGGGCGAGGAAGAACCCCGGGATCCCGATTGTCAGGGTGCTCACGATGGTCAGGTGACGGGGGTAGAAGGGGAACGGGATGGCGGTGAGTCCCACAACGACGGCCAGGATCGCCGCATAGACCGTCTTGGTCACGAACAGGTTGGCCACCCGCTCGATATTGGCGATGACCCGTCGACCCTCGTCCAGAAGGCCGGGCACAGTGACGAACGAGCTGTCCAGAAGGACGATCCGGCCCACGGCGCGGGTGGCTTGGCTGCCCGATCCCATGGCCAGGCCGAGGTCGGCCTGCTTGAGGGCGGGTACATCGTTGACGCCGTCGCCGGTCATGGCCACGACGTGCCCGCGGCTCTGCAGCGCCGAGACGATCGCCTTCTTCTGGTCGGGCTGCACCCGGCCGAAGATCGACGAGGCGTCGACGATGGGGGCCAGGCGCGTCGGCTCGTCGGGGAGGTCCAACGCGTCGACGGCCGTCATCCAGCCCGGGATGCCGATCTTTTCGGCGACCGCGGCGACGGTGCGTGGGTCGTCGCCCGAGAGCACCTTGACTTCCACCCCCTGGGAGACGAGGTACTCGATCGTCGCTCTGGCTTCCGGACGGATCCGCTCCTCCAGGACCACCAGACCAGCCGGCTCGAGGTCCTCGGGGAGGGTTTCCCCGCGCAATGGCTCTGGGCTGTGAGCCAGAAGGAGCACTCGGTCGCCCCGTCTCGCGGAGGTCTCGATCCGAGCCGAGAGCGAGGCCGAGAGGCAACCGTTCACCGCCACGAGGTCGGGCGCCCCAAGCACCCAGGTGCCACGCCTGGAGAACTGGACGGCGCTCCATTTCCGAGCCGAACTGAATGGGACCCGCACCTCGGGGACCCACGATGCGGGGACTGGCAGGGTAGCCAGCGCCTGGATGGTCGCGTTGGGCGACGGGTCGCTGGCGACGAGGGCTCCCAGGGCGTCCTGCGCCGAAGTGTCCCCGAGTGTCTCGATCGTGCCGATCGCCATGCCCGGCTCGGTGAGCGTGCCGGTCTTGTCGATGCACAGCACGTCGACCCGGGCGAGTCCTTCGATGGCCGCCAGCTCCTGGACCAGTACCCGTTGCCGGGCCAGTCGAATGGCGCCGAGAGCGAATGCGAGCGTTGTCAGGAGCACCAACCCTTCGGGCACCATGGCGCCCACTCCGGCCACCGACGACCGGAGGGCGTCGTCGAGGGATTGGCCGGACCGCAGGACCTGGCTGGTGATCAGCAGCGCGCCGGCCGGGATCATGACCCACGTCACCATCCGCAGGATCTGGTTCGTACCCTGCTGCAGCTCCGAACGGACGAGGTTGAACCGCCGGGCGTCACCTTGCAGCTTCTGAGCGAAGGCGTCGTCGCCGACCCGGATGGCCCGGATGCGGCCCGTCCCCGAGACGACGAAGCTCCCCGAGCGGACCTCGTCGCCGTGCAACTTTCCCACTGGGATCGCCTCGCCGCTCAGGAGCGACTCATCGATCTCGAGCCCGTCGGCGGAAATGACCAGGCCGTCGATCACGATCTGGTCGCCGGGCCGCAGCTCGAGCACGTCGTCGAGCACGACGGCGTCGGCGGGCAGCTCGACCGGCTGGCCAGCTCGGACCGCATGGGCGGTGGGAGCGGCGAGCACCGCCAGGCGGTCCAGCGTCCGCTTCGCCCGCAGCTCTTGCCCGACGCCGATCAGAGTGTTGACGACAAGGACCACCCCGAACAGGCCGTCTTGGAGCGGTCCGACGAAGATGACCACTACCAGTAGCGACCCCAGGATGGCGTTGAACCGGGTAACGACGTTCGCCCGCAGTATCTGGGCGAGAGACCGGCCTCCATGCCGGTCGGAGATGTTGGCCTGGTCAGCGGCTATCCGCTCGGCGACCTCCTGCTCGGTCAGCCCCGCCGGGAGTGAGACGTCGGTGCTCATCTCCGAGCCGACCAGGGCCCGAAACCGGGTCGCGTCACCGAGCCGTGGCTCGAGTCTGTCGTTCCACCAACCCCGGCAACCGGCGTCCGCGAAGCAGAGGTGGGGTCGCCGCGACGCTCGGCAACACCGACTGCGCTCATTCTTCGGTCCCCAGGGCACCCCAGTCGCTCGTGACGATGTTGGGCCAGTCTGAAGAAGCACGCGCCGACGTGGGACTCGGGGGCTTCACGTGCCAATTGTGCCGGGAGAATTGGGAGCGGCCCAGAGTCGCAAGTCCCCAGTCCAGCCCTCCGGGACCCGTGCCCGGGCAAGGACCAAATTCCCTGGTCACCCTCCTCTACGAGGGGCGACACTGAGTGGGAGACTCGCCGAAGGTGTCGCACATGGCCACAGTGGATGACTACTCGAAAAGGAGCGAGTCGGCGCAGCCGAGGATCGTGGTTGGCGTCGACGGCTCGCCGACGTCACTCGCTGCCCTCGAATGGGCGGTCGAAGAAGCCCGACTGCGGGGGGCCACCCTCGAGGTGGTGCACGCGACATTCTTCCGCCGAGAGGCACTCGAGCTTGACTCCTTCGCCGATCTCAAGAAGCGCGAACGGTCCATTCTCGATGGGGCTGTCGCCAAAACCAGGGACTTGGCACCGGATATCACCGTTGTCGGCCGGATCGGCGATCCACCGGCGGCCGAGTTGCTTGTCGACGTCAGCAAGGACGCTCAACTGCTGGTGGTTGGCTCACGGGGTCTCGGAGTTTTCAGGGAGTTCACGCTCGGATCGGTGAGCCAGGACGTGGTCCGCCACGCTCAATGCCCGCTGGTCATCGTCAGGCCGGCGAGGTCGGACAAAGGCGTCGTTGCCGGTCATGCCTGATCGGGCGATCATGGGGCGTTTCGAGCAACAACGCTTCCACTTCATCGTCGACGTCGACAACCGTCTCAGCAACGACGAGCACCACGTCGCCCAGATCGGCCGCGTGGACGGCAGTATGGCCGACAGAGGCGAGTAGCACTCACGGACACCAGACGCAGCTGCCACCGGTTTCGTGACCGACTACCTCCACATGGTCAATCCGGTGATCGGCCAGTTCCACCGAGGCGATGCCCGCTCGGGGGAGGTGCCCGTCCAGCCGGGTGCCGCTGGGCCCGTGACGACCGTCTTGGTAAGGGAACTCGGCTCCGACAACTCATGGTGGGTCCTCGGAGCGGGAACAGGCACCATCAATCTGACAGATCCGCCCTGGAACGCCTCCATCACGTCTCCAGTGACGCTGAAGGGGACCGCCATGGCGTATGAGGGCACCGTCCAGACGCAGGTGCGCGTGGACGACAACAACAAACCTCTCGGTGAGGGTCATGTCACCGGCGGTAGCACGGCGATGGCTGCGTTCAGCGGCTCGCTCGTGTTCTCAAAGGCCACCATCCAGCATGGGGCGGTTGTGCTCTACACGACCTCCGCCGAGAATGGGGCGGTGATGGACGCGTCGGTCATCCGAGTCCAGCTCGGCTGACCAGATTCGGCTCGGAGTGTGTTGTAGCCAACCCCTGAGACAGGGTTGCAGCCTGGCGGGTCACCACGAGGTCGCAGACGCTTTCGGATTGCCCCGGATTGGCAATCACGAAGCCGTCACCCTCCGGGTGTCGAGGGCGGACCCGGGGCCGGGTTGAGGGGCAGGATCATCGGCGCCCCGGGCGTCTGGTTGAAGTTGAAGTCGTCAGCGCTGTTGCCGAGGATGGATTCGTTCTCCCGCACGTCCGGGCGGGGGTCGGGCCGACCATCGGTCGCGGGATCGAGGCGAGCCCCGCCGAGGAAATCGTCCTCGATGAACTTGAGGTAGGCGTCGTCGCTCAGCGTCTGGTGGTCGATGTACCCCTTCTTGGCGTAGGGGCTGATGATGAGGCTCGGGACTCGCAATCCGTAGCCGTTCCCGTCCACCGTGGGGGGCGGGAGGTTGTCATAGAAGCCCCCCCACTCGTCCCAGGTGAGGAAGATCGCGGTGGAGTCCCACTCGGGCCCGCTCTCGGCGGCGTTGATCAGTTTGGTCACGTAGGCCTGCCCCTCGTGGATCCCACCGAGATCGGTGGCCTGACCCGGTACCCCGAGCTCGGGGTGCTCGGCGTTGGGCACGCTGGGTTCGATCCAGGAGACGGTGGGCAGGGTCCCGTTCTTGGCGGCCGACAAGTACGAGTTGAGCGGTGTGACGTTCGAGATCTGGTTGTGCGCCTGGACGTCCGAGAAGATCGGCAGCGGGTCCCAGATACCGGGCGTCTGGTAATCCGAGGCGCTGGTGGGGCAGGTGGCCAGGTCCCCGTCGAAGCAGTCGACCTTGGTGCCGTTCTCGATGTAGTACCGCCAGGTCACGTGGTGCAGGTAGAGAAGATCCGTGATGTCCGTCCACGACGAGTGGATGTCCGATTGGCCGGTGGCGAGTGCCTGGCTGATCCCTTTCTGCTCTCCGGCCGGCGCGTAGGGCCCGGCGATGTTGTTGACGCAGCTCGAGGCCTGCGTCGTCGAGCAGAGGGCCGACCAGCCCGAGACCAGGTACAGGTGCTGGGGCAGGCTCCAACTCAACGAGGACGCGAAGAAGTGATCGTCGAGCGCGTAGTTCTTGGCGTAGGCCCAGTAGTTGGGGATCTCCCTCGCGTCCTCGTAGCCCATGACGTCGGTCGGGTACCCGAACTGCTCCGCGGAGGCGACGAATCCGTCCATCCTGCCCCCGTCCAGGACGGACTCGGCGCAGGCGTAGGAGTGGCAGCCCCCGATGTCGGTGCTAGAAGGGTTGTTGTACGGCTTGTCGCAGCCCTCGGTCACCGGATCGGGAACGCAGACCGTGAACTGACCGTTGGCCGCCGGAATGCCGGCTGCTCCGGGGAAGGTCCCGAAGTAGTCGTCGAACGACCGGTTCTCCTGCATGATCACGATCACATGCTTGATCTTGTGGATGGCCGTCGGCGTGCCGTCGGGAAGCGTGGCCGCGGTCGCGGCGACCGCGTTCCGCGACGCAACCATTGAATGTGCTCGGGCTGCCGGCGTGCTTGCGGCCTTGCCTGCTGCGGCCGCAACGCCTGAGCTGGCCAGGGTGGCGGCCCCGCAGGTCGCTGCCCCGACGAGCACGGCCGCCCAAGCCGCTGCTGCGCGGACGGATCGCGAGTTCCTCATGACCAGTTCCCCCTCGGGTTCAAAATGTGATGCCCTCCCCCGTCACGGTCGATCAGGCCGATAGGGCGATCCTTGCAATGAGATCTCAAAATGCCAAACTTGGGAGACCATCGCGTGACCTCCCCAGCTGCCTCGTCTTCCTCACAACGGTGCCGAAACCACGGTCAGGCTCCCAGTAAGCGTCACAGCCCCTTGACGGCCACCGGGATCGAAGAATCGGTCCTGGCGCCGTTGCCAAGCTGGCCGTCTGCGTTCCACCCCCAGCACTTGACCGTCCCCGTGTTGAGGACCGCACAGGTGTGCAGATACCCCGCCGAGATTGCGGTCACCCCACTCAGGCCCTTCACGGCCGCTGGGACGTCCGAGTTGGTCGTGGTCCCGTTGCCCAACTGGCCGTTACTGTCGTCCCCCCAGCACTCGACGGTTCTCGTGGTGAGCAGTGCACAGGTGTGCTCGTATCCGACGGCGACAGCGGCCACCCCACTCAGGCCCTTGACGGCCACCGGGGTCGTGTAGCCGCCGGTGTACCCATCGCCCAGGGCGCCGTAGCGGTTGTCCCCCCAGCACTCGACCCTTCCGGTGGTGAGCAACCCGCAGGCGTCGTACCCCCCGGCAGCGACGGCGGTCACCCCACTCAGGCCCTTGACGGCCACCGGGGCCGGAGCGTTGGCCGAGGTGCCGTTCCCGCCGCCCAGGTCGTCAAAGGAGCCATCCCCCCAGCACTTGACCGTTCCGTCTGTGAGCAGTGCACAGTTGTCGAAACTCCCGGCGGAGATTGCAGTTACCCCGGCCAGTTTTCCCGCGACGACCACCGGGACCGAAGAGTTCGTCACGCTGATGTTGCCAAGCTGCTCCTTGGAGTTGAGCCCCCAGCACTTGACCGTTTCGGTGCTGAGCAGCGCACAGCCGTGGCCATTCCCGACGGCGATGGCGTTCGCCCCGCTCAGACCGGTGACGGCCACCGGGACGTCCGAGTTGGTGGTGGTCCCGTTGCCGAGCTGGCCCCATGCGTTCCACCCCCAGCACTTGACGGTCCCCGTGTTGAGTTGCGCGCAGGTGTGGTGGTACTCCCCGGCGTCGATGGCATGCACCCCTGTCAGACCGGTGACGGCCACCGGGACGTCCGAGTTGGTGGTGGACCCGTTGCCAAGCGCGCCGTACGCGTTCTGCCCCCAGCACTTGACGTTCTCGGTACTGAGCAGCGCGCAGGTGTCGTACCCCCCGGCGGTGATGGCGGTGGCGGTAACGGCGCCGGCACCGGCAGGCTGTCCCGCCCCGAGGGTGGCCCCCCCGAGCGACAGAACGCCTGTCAGACTCATCGCCTCGATGATCCGGCTACCCCGACTACGCATCTGGTGCCCCACCCTGTTCCGTTGAACACGGTTGGTCCGCACTCAGCCGTGAATTTGCCCAGAGCTGAGGGTATCACTTTCACAAACAGCCACTCCGAGTTGGACGATTCCGCGGGTCGCCCCGTCGCCAGAGTGGTACCGATCCGACGAACGTGGTCGGGACACCTGGTCTCGGAGTTTTCAAGGAGTTCACGCTCGCTACTGGCAGTAACAATCGCCAGTCGAATCGCGCTGCCAGTGGTCAGAGGATCGTGAGGTCCACCCCGGGACCCCCGGCTGACTACGATACGCGGTTGCCGGCACAACTCTCCCGCGGAGCGCGAACGTGAGTCAACGAAGACGCGGGTACCAGGTGCCGAACGGGAACAACGAGCACCCGAGCAGGCGGACCCTGTTGGTCACGATATCGGCCATCGCAACGCTGGCACTGATCACGCCGGCCACCGCACGGGCCGCCACCCCGGTCCTCGCCGCTCCCTCCGGCGTCACCGTGGCTCCCGAGGTCGGAGCGGTGAAGGTGTCGTGGAGCTTGGATGCTCAACCCGGGATCACCTATTCGGTCTCCTCGCACCCAGGTGGCCTCTACTGCCATGTCGTGGACGCCACGTCGTGTGTGTTCCAGGATCGTTCCTCCGTCCCCTACACGTTCACCGTGATCGCCGCGAAGACTGGCTACGGCACCTCAGTCCCATCGGCGCCAACCGCACCGATGAGGCCTCATCTGGTGTTGGTCGTGGCCGGACAGTCCAACGCCACCGGAGCGAGCTCGTTCGCAACGGATCCCGTTACCAAGACCGACTACCTGGCGCCGCCGTATACCAATGGCGCGGACAGCCACGATCTGATCACCTGGGAACCGTGGCTTCTCGTGCAGGGCAACGGCGCGACCCCGGTACCGCTCGACTCGCCGCAGAAGTCGCTCTTCCTGCACAGCGGCTTCTACCACCCCACCGTCTTCGGACCCGAGATCGGTCTTGCACGGCAGTTGTGGAGCGACACCGGACGTTCGGCAACGATCGTCAAGACCGCATATCCCGGAGCAAGTCTGGCAGTCGACTGGTCGCCGACGGGTCAGGGGGTCCCCCCGGAGGGATTGTTCCCCGCGACGGTCTCCAAAATCCGCGCCGTAATGGCGCAAGACGCTGCCGACGGACAGTTCGACGTCCTGGGCGGTTTCTTCTGGTACCAGGGTGAGAGCGACGCCGGCATCTGGGCGGATGCCAAAGCCTATGAAGGAAACCTGGTCGCCTTCATCGACGCCCTGCGCACCGACCTGCCCATGGCGGGCACCGCTCCCGTCGTGCTGGCCAAGGAGGACCGGACCGCCTACAACAGCGACTTGTTGAGCGCCGGCACCATCACCGCCACCCAGAACGCGAACATGACCACCTGGAATGCGCAGGTCCGCAGCGCAGACGATTGGGCTGCGGCCAACATGCGGGATGTCTTCGAGGTGGACACGGCGGGACTGGCGCGGGTCTCCCCGTTCCTTCACCTGTCGAACGTGTCGGAGCTGACGCTCGGTTCCCGCCTGGCGTCGGTGAGCGATCGGCGGTTGCCCTGATCGATGCGGATGTCCTGGGCAGGCCCTCGACTCCCCTCCGGGGCACCGGCCGGGGAACGTCCCACCCGCCTCCGGCGCTCACGGGCCAGGTGACCTCCCGGTAATCGCGTCTCCCGTCGCAGCCGTGTCACACTGGTCCGTCCGCCACAGCCGGCGTCTGCCGGGATCGTTCGAGAGGAGCCGGCAGGTGCTGGCCTTCACCTTCCCAGGACAAGGGTCCCAGCGTTCCGGGATGGGCCATGCCTGGATCAAGCACCCCTCCTGGGAGGTCGCCGGTGAGGCCTCGGAGATCGCCGGTCGCGACCTGACCGCGCTCCTCCTCGACGCCCCGATGGACGAGCTGACCCGGACCGCCAACGCCCAGCTGGCCACCTTCGTCATGAGCCTGGTGGTGCTCGACGCGGTCGAGCGGGTCGGCCTCTTCCCGAGCGCCTGCGCCGGCCACAGCCTCGGGGAGTACACCGCGCTCGTCGCCTCCGGTGCCCTCTCCCTCGCCGACGGCACCTCCCTCGTCATCGAACGGGGCGATGCGATGCAGGCCGCCGCGGACGAGCGCCCGGGGACCATGGCCGCCCTCATCGGGATCGCCGACGACGACGCGGAGGCCGCCTGCCAGCTGGCCGAGGCCGACGTCTGGGTCGCCAACTACAACGCCCCCGGGCAGGTGGTCATTGCCGGCTCGGCCGGGGGTATCGCCGCCGCCACCGACCGGGCCAAGGAGCTCGGAGCACGCAAGATCCTCCCGATCCCGGTCTCGGGGGCATTCCACACCCCGATGATGCTCCCCGCCCGCGCGCACCTGCGCGAACGGCTCGCAGCCGCGACCTTCCACGCGCCGGAGGTCCCGGTGGTGGCCAACGTCGACGCCCGGGTCCACACCGATCCGTCCGAGTGGCCGGGCCTCCTCTCGGCACAGCTCTGCAGCCCGGTCCGGTGGCGTCACTCCCTCGAGACCCTCGCCGGACGCGGTGCGACGACCATGGCCGAGCTCGGTCCCGGTGGCGTGCTGACCGGGATGGTCCGCCGGGCCACACCCGACGTCCGCGGAGTGGCGGTCGCGGTACCGGACGACCTCGACAAGCTCATGGACACCATCGCCGGAGCCGAGGAGTGGACCGCTTCGGGACCGAGCCACCAGGGTGAGCACCTCTACACCTCGGAGCGGGTGGTGATCAGCCCGGCTCCGGGGGTCTTCGAGCCGGCCGTCCACCTCGCCGCCCTGGAGAGCTCCGCCCTCGCCGAGGCCACCGCGGCCCCGGGCAGCGGCGACGGAGCAGACCCGGGTTCGCTGCTCGCCGTCGGCGACCTCGTCGGCACGGTCGGCCTGACCGACGTGCGCACCCCCTTCGACGGCATCCTGGTTCGATGGCTGGCGGTGCGCGGGGAGCGGGTCGTCGAGGGGCAGCCCGTCGCCTGGATCCGCAGCACCGAGATCGGTTGATGAGCCCGGACCGGTTGGGTCCGGTGCCCGCTGCATGATCCGATCGGCGACATGAGCGGAGACGAGCCGGTGGAGGCCGACGGCGCCGGGAGGGTGACCCTGGTCACCGGGGGCTCCCGCGGGATCGGCCTGGCCTGCGCGGACTGGTTCCTCCGGCGAGGTGACCGGGTGGCGATCACCTCGCGGACCGGGAGCACCGAGCGCGACCTCGGCGCCGGGCCCGACCGGTTCCTCTCGCTGACCTGTGACATGACCGCGCCCGACCAGGTCGAGAAGGCCTTCGCCACCATCGAGGAGGCCTGGGGGCCGGTCGAGGTCCTGGTCGCCAATGCCGGCGTGACCCGCGACACCCTCGCCCTGCGGATGAGCGAGGAGGCCTGGTCCGAGGTCATCGACACCAATCTCACCGCGGTGTTCCGGGTGACCAAGCGTGCCCTCGCCAAGATGATCCGGCTCCACCGTGGGCGAGTGGTCCTCATCTCCTCGGTCGGCGCCTTCATCGGCTCCGCCGGCCAGGCAAACTACGCGGCCTCGAAGGCGGGGCTGGTCGGGATGGCCCGGTCGCTGGCGAGCGAGGTCGCCAGCAGGTCGATCACGGTCAACGTGGTGGCACCGGGCCTGGTGGGAACGAATATGCTCTCGGCACTCGGTGAGGACCGGGTCACCGAGTTCGCGGCCAGGGTTCCGCTCGGGCGGGTCGCCCGGCCGGAGGAGATCGCCGAGGCCGTCGGGTTCCTGGCATCGGCCGGGGCCGGGTATGTCACCGGAGCGGTGCTCCCGGTCGACGGTGGCCTGGGCATGGGTCTCTGAGCTCGGTGACCGGGTGGGCAGCTGACATGGCGGGCAGACGGGGCACCCACCGGAGGCCGGGACGCCTGCGGGCGTACGGGCCGGGCGGCGGGAGGGCGAGGGCAGGGATGCAGAGCAGTGTTGGACCTCGATCAAGGAGAGACGGAGTGAGCAACGACGAGACGTTCGAGAAGTTCAAGGAGTGTGCGGTGGAGGTGCTCCAGGTCCCAGCGGACAAGATCACCCGTGACGCTCGGTTCTCCGAGGACCTCGACGCCGACAGCCTCGACCTGGTCGAGCTGGTGATGGCCCTCGAGGAGCAGTTCGACGTCTCGGTCGAGGAGACCGAGCTCGAGGACATCGAGACCGTCGGGCAGGCCTACGACCTGATCGCCGCCAAGCTCTGATGATCCTGGGTGTCGGCGCGCAGGGGCCGATTCCCGGGCGCCGGGTGGCGATCACCGGCCTGGGCGTCGTCTCCTGCTGCGGGATCGGCACCGATGCGCTCTGGACCGGGCTCAACGCCCTGCCGCCCTCCGGCGAACGCCGGGTGCCCGACTTCGATCCGGCGCCGTGGTTCTCTGCGAAGGAGGCGCGCCAGCTCGACCGGTTCGCCCAATTCAGTGTCGCCGCCGCGACGATGGCGTTCGAGGACGCCGGCTCGCTCGACGCCGACCCGGACCGGTCGGGGGTGGTCATGGGCACCGGGGTCGGTGGCCTCGACACCCTGCAGACCCAGATCCTGGTCTTCGGCGAGAAGGGGCCGAACCGCATCTCGCCGCGGTTGGTGCCCATGATGATGTCCAACGCCGGCGCTGCCGCGGTGTCCATCCGGTTCGGCTGGCACGGACCGTCCGAGTCGGTCATCACCGCGTGCGCCGCCGGCGCCCACAGCATCGCCCACGCGGCGCGGCTGGTGGCCTCCGGCCGGTGCGACGTCGCGCTCGGCGGGGCCGCCGAGGCCGGCATGACCGGGGTCGGCATCGCCGCCTTCACCAACATGACCGCCCTGTCCACCTCGGGACACTCCCGTCCGTTCGACCGTCGCCGCGACGGGTTCGTGATCACCGAAGGCGCCGGCGCCCTCGTGCTCGAGGAGTGGGAGCGGGCGATCGCCCGCGGCGCGCACATCTACGGCGAGCTCGCCGGGGCGGCCAGCACCGCCGACGCCCACCACATCACCGCTCCGGTGCCGGGCGGTGCGGGCGCGGCCAGGTGCATGGAGCTGGCCATGGAGGACGCCGGCATCTCGGGTGCTGCCGTCGGTCAGATCAACGCCCACGGGACCTCCACGCCCCTCAACGACAAGGCCGAGGCCGACGCCATCTGCACGGTGTTCGGCGGTGACGCGCCACCGGTGACCTCGACCAAGGGGATCACCGGCCACGGTCTCGGAGCGAGCGGGGCCATCGAGGCGGTCGCATCGGTCCTGAGCATCGAGCACCGGCTCATCCCCCCGACCGCGGGCTACGAGCAGCCCGACCCGGAGATCCACCTCGACATCGTCGCCGGGGCGGCCCGCCCGTGGGAGCCCGCCCCCGTGCTCTCCAACTCGTTCGGATTCGGCGGGCACAACGGGTGCCTGCTGATCGCCCCCGCGTAGGCCGCATCGTCGTTGGGGGCCGGTCCGCTCTGACCTGCGACCCGCGGGACGTGCGCCGTCCTCACCGGGAACGTGATCGGGTACCTGCGCGCACCCTCTACCGTTGAGGGCCCATGGTCGAGCACCTCACCGACACGGACCCGGCGGGCGCGCCCGACGGACCCGGCGAGCCGCGTCCGGTGACCGGCGGCACGACAGCCGTGCCGGCAGCCACCGGGGAGAGTCCGACCGAGGCTCCGGCCGATCTCGCGATCGGTGCCTTCACCCGGGACGGACCCTGGATCGTCGACCCCGAGGCAATGTCCTGGCGGTTCGCCGACGACGGCGGGGACGACATCGAGGCCCTCCGCGCACACGCCGCTGACCTTGCCCGCACCCTGGTCCGGCGTGGGCACCTGCCATCGCTGCTCCGGGTGGCCACCGTCGTGCGGTACCTCGGCGGGGCCCTGCTGGGCTGGAGCACCCACGAGCGGGGCACCCCGCGATCGCGCGCCGGACTCTCGCGCCGGCTCCGGCCCGCCTTCGAGCGTCTCGGTCCGACCTACATCAAGCTCGGGCAGATCATCTCCTCGGGTGAGGGGCTCTTCCCCGAGGAGCTGGTCGGGGAGTTCCGGCTCCTCCGCGACCGGGTGCCGCCCGAACCGTTCTCCGTGGTGCGCCGTACCATCGAGGAGGATCTGGGCCGACCCCTCGCCGAGCTGTTCACCTCCATCGACCCGACCCCGATCGCCTCCGCCTCCATCGCCCAGGTCCACCCGGCAACCCTCCGCACCGGCGAGCGGGTGGTGGTGAAGGTGCAACGGAGCCGGGTCGCCGACCTGGTCCGGCTCGACATCTCGGCCATGGCCTGGATCGCCCCACAGCTCGTCGGGCGCATCCCGGTCACCGCGTTGACCAATCCTCCGGCCCTCATCGAGCTGTTCGCCGAGACCATCGTCGAGGAGCTCGACTTCCGGCTCGAGGCCCAGAACATGCTCGACATCGCGGCCGTCCTCTCCGGTACCGGGCAGCGGGCGATCGTGGTCCCCCGGCCCCATCCGGAGCTGGTCACCCGTCGGGTACTGGTCATGGAGCACCTGCACGGGTTCGCCTGGGGGAACCCCGAGGCCATGCGCGCCGCAGGCATCGACACCGCCGCCGCCCTCCGCTCGAGCCTCATCGCCTTCCTCGAGGGCGTGCTCATCTACGGCGTCTTCCACGGTGACCTGCACGGGGGGAACCTGATGGTCCAGCCTGACGGGACGGTGGCGCTGCTCGACTTCGGGATCACCGGCCGGCTGGACGAGCACAAGCGCCTGGCGTTCCTCCGGCTCGAGATGGGAGCCAGCACCAACAACGTCGCCATTCAGATCGAGGCACTGCGCGATCTCGGGGCGCTGCCGTCGGGCATCGACGTCGCACGGGTCATCGAGGACCTCGGACTCGACCGTCCCCCGATCGACCCGACCACCCTGACAGCGGACGAGATGGTGGACCAGCTCCGGGAGGTCACCAAGGCGCTCCTCGGCTACGGCGCCCGACTTCCCAAGGAGCTCATGCTCTTCGTGAAGAACATCCTCTTCCTCAACGGTGCGATGGCGTCGATGGCACCGGACATCGACATCCTCGGGGAGATCGTGGCCGTCGTGTCCTACTTCACCGAACACCACGGCGAGCGCATCGCCCGAGAGGTCGGGATCGAGATCGACGCCGACACCCTCGACCTCGAGTCCTACCGGGCTGCGATGGGGTTCGCGGACAGTGGTCCGTCCGACGCCATCACCTTCCGCGATCTGCAGGAGCGCCGCGAGCTCATCCGCCGGCGCCTCGAGCACCGATCCGAGCAACGGACACGCACCTCGACCCTTCGGGCCGCCTGGAGGATCCTGCGGCGAAGGGAGCCGTGATTCGCGGACGCTCACGCGGCCCTGTCACCCCGCGTCGAGCGCCCGCCGCAACCCCGCCACGAAGGCGGCCGCCCCGTCCGGTCCCCCACCCTCGAGGAGCCGGCGGACCAGGGCCGAACCGACCACCACCCCGTCGGCGACCTCGCAGACCGCGGCGGCCTGCTCTGGCGTGGACACCCCGATCCCGACGCAGACCGGCAGGTCGGTGACCGCAGCGACCCGCCCCGCCACCTCACGCGCCGAGTCGGCCAGCTCGTCCCGCTCGCCGGTGACCCCCATCCGTCCCACCGCGTAGACGAACCCACGGGAGCGATCGCAGATCGGCCCGATCCGGTCGGCGGGTGTCGACGGTGCCACCAGCAGCACGGTGGCCACGCCGGCGGAGTCGGCGGCCACCGCCCACGGCCCGACCTCCTCGAGCGGGAGATCGGGGATGATCGCGCCGGACACGCCCGATCCGTGCATGAGACCGGCGATGCGCTCGTGACCGGCCCGGTAGACGAGGTTGTAGTAGGTCATGACCACCAGTGGCACCCCGACGTCGACGCGGGTGAGGTCGGCCAGGATCCCGTCGGGCGTGGTGCCCCGCTCGAGAGCCCGGGTCGAGGCCGCCTGGATGGTCGGTCCGTCGATCATCGGGTCGGAGAAGGGGATCCCGACCTCGATGGCGTCGGCCCCGGCCCCGGCCAGCGCTTCCAGGGTGAGCAGCCAGCTGTCGTCCATCCCGCCGGTGACGTAGGGCACCAGGAGCTTGTGGCCGGCGTCGCGCCGCAGTCGGAGCGCCGTCTCGAGGGTGCCGTGCACCGGTGGCGCACTCATCCCCTGGCGCGCAGGATGTCGCGGACCTCTGCCACATCCTTGTCACCGCGGCCGGAGAGGTTGACCAGGACCGTGGAGCCCGGGGCGAGCTCCCCGCTCGCTGCAGCGGCCACGACCCAGGCGATGGCGTGGGCGGACTCGAGGGCGGGGAGGATCCCCTCGGTGCGGGCCAGGAGCTGGAACGCCTCGAGCACCTCGTCGTCCGCGGCCGACACGTAGCGGGCCCGGCCGATCTCGGCCAGGTGGGCGTGTTCGGGTCCGATGCCGGGGTAGTCCAGTCCGGCCGAGATGGAGGTCGCCTCCAGAATCTGGCCGGCCTCGTCCTGGAGGAGCGCGCTGCGCATACCATGCAACACCCCGGGAACACCGGTGGTGACCGCAGCGCCACCCGACGCCTCGACGGCCACCAGCGCGGAACTGGTTGCGTCGGCGAACCCGGCGAAGACCCCAGCGGCATTCGAGCCCCCGCCGGCGCAGGCCACCACCAGGTCGGGATCGGCTCCGCCGAGGAGCTCCCTGCACTGGCCGCGGGCCTCCTCGCCGATGACCCGCTGGAACTCGCGCACCATCCAGGGGTAGGGATGCGGGCCCATCACCGACCCGAGGCAGTAGTGGGTGTCCCCCACCTCGGCCACCCAGGCCCGCAGTGCCTCGTTGACCGCGTCCTTCAGGGTGCGGCTGCCGCTGGTCACGGCTCGCACCTCGGCGCCGAGCAGCTCCATCCGGAAGACGTTGAGCTCCTGGCGTCTCGTGTCGACCTCTCCCATGTAGATCACGCACGCCATCCCGAGGAGCGCGGCAGCGGTCGCCGTGGCCACCCCGTGCTGCCCTGCCCCGGTCTCTGCGATGAGCCGGGTCTTGCCCATCCGTCGGGCCAGCAGTCCCTGGCCGATCACGTTGTTGATCTTGTGCGAGCCGGTATGGGCCAGGTCCTCCCGCTTGAGCAGGATCCGGACGCCCAGCTCCTTGGAGAGTCCGGCACACTCGCTGACCGGGGTGGGCCGGCCGGCGTAGTGGTGGAGGAGGTCGTCGAGCTCGCCCCGGAACACCGGGTCCGACCAGGCGTCACGGAACGCAGCTTCGAGCTCGGCGCACGCGGGGACGAGCGATTCGGGCACGTAGCGGCCGCCGAAGTCGCCGAACCGGCCGGCGGGACCCGGGTCACCCATGATGGCGCCGCTCATTCGTCCTGCCAGTCGAACAGCCCCGAGGTCCCGTCATCGGCTGTGCCCTCCGCACCCCCGGAACCGCCGGCAGCCGATCCCGGGGTCGACTGCCGGGCTCTCGCCACCCGTCGCGCTGCCTCGTGGGCTGTGCCGATGAAGGCGCGCAGCTTCCCCGGGTCCTTGACCCCGGGGGCCGATTCGACCCCGCTCGAGACGTCCACCCCCCAGGGACGGAGGTGCTCGATGGCCGCTCCGACGTTTTCGGGGCGGAGCCCGCCGGACACCAGGAGCCGGGAGGGGTCGACCACCCCCTCGGCCAGCCGCCAGTCGAAGAGCTCGCCCGCTCCCGGGTTGGCGCCGTCGACGAGCAGGGTCTGGGCACCGTACCCGCCGAACCGCTCGATGTTGCGGTGGCCGGCGGGGAAGGCCTTGATGGTCCAGTTGACCCGGGCGGCGATCCACTGGGTGTCGGCGGCCGACTCGACCCCGTGCAGCTGCACCGCGCGCAGCCCGATCTGGTTGGTGATGTCGATGACCCGCCGTGGAGCTTCGTCGCGGAAGACGCCGACGGTCACCGTCTCGTGGGGCAGGCGCTTGACGATGTCGGCCACCGCGGCCGGCGCCATCTGCCGCGGGGAGGGGGCGAAGACGAACCCGACCGCCGACGCACCCATCCCGACGGCCAGCAGGGCATCGGCCTCGGAGGTGATCCCACAGATCTTGACGAAGATGCCCGGACCGTCGTCGGGACCGCCCTCGGGACCGGCGCCGGAGGCCCCCGCGGTCCCGCCCTGGGACCGGTCCTCGTTCACCGGTGGGTCCCCAGCAGCCCGGTCACCGCGGACCCGCGGTCGGCAGCGCGCACCAGGGTCTCCCCGACCAGGACGGCGTCGAACCCGGCCTCGGCCAGACGCCGGACGTCTGCGGCGTCCCGGATGCCCGACTCGGCGACCGTCACCACGCCGTCGGGCAGCCGCCGGGCCATCCGCAGCGCGCGCTGGTGGTCGACCTCGAAGGTGCGCAGATCGCGCTGGTTGACACCGACGAGGTCGGCGCCGGCGGCGAGCGCCCGGTCGAGCTCCGGGTCGTCGTGCACCTCGACCAGCGCGTCCAGGGCGAACGAGCGGGCCAGTTCGAGCAGCGCCGAGAGCTGGCGGTCGTCCAAGGCCGAGACGATGAGCAGCAGCGCGTCCGCTCCCATGAGGCGGGCGTCGCAGACGTCGAGCACGCCGACCGTGAAGTCCTTCCTGAGCACGGGCAACCCGCAGGCCGACCGCGCCGCCTGCAGGTCGGCCTCGCTGCCGCCGAAGAACTGCTGGTCGGTGAGCACCGAGAGGCAGGCCGCCCCCCCGGCTTCGTACTCGGCGGCCACTCGGGCCGGGTCCAGGCCCGGGTCGAGGTCGCCCTTCGACGGCGACCGGCGCTTGATCTCGGAGATCACCGCGATCCCGTCCCGTTCCGCGGCCGCCCGCAACGCGGCGGAGAACCCGCGAGGACCGGCCGGGCCCGGGGTGCGCCCGAGCTCGGCTGTGGCCGCCCTGGCCGCGGACACGGTTGCCTCTGGGTCGCGGGGGTCCGCCGCTGCAGAGGCACGATGCGCGGCAAGGATCGTGTCGAGATAGGCCGGCATGACCTCCGCAGCCTACCGGCGCCCTGCTCGGCGGCCGCGTTTGGACGAGCAGCCGGAGACTGCCGCCGTCATACTTCCCTAACCCTGTCGGCGGACGGCCCCGCACCGGTGGCAGGCTGGTCCGGTGGCGTCGACCGAAGAGTGCGTGGTGGTGATCGAGGACGATCACCACATCTCCGACCTGGTGGCCATGTACCTCCGGCGCGACGGCTTCCGGGTCCTCCAGGCCGGGGACGCGGAGGCGGGCCTCGCCGTGGTCGAGCGCGAGCACCCGAAGCTGGTGATCGTCGACATCGGCCTGCCCGGCGATCTCGACGGGCTCGACGTCTGCCGTCGCCTCCGCGGCGGCGACGGCGCAGCGCGCTCGTCGGGCCCGGTGCCGGTCCTCATCCTGAGTGCCCGCGACGACGAGGTCGACCGGGTGCTCGGTCTCGAACTGGGCGCGGACGACTACGTGACGAAGCCCTTCTCGGCTCGCGAGCTCGTGGCCCGGGTCCACGCCATCCTGCGGCGTACCGGAGCCCCGCAGGCCGCGCCGGCGACGGTGTTCGAGATCGGGGACATCGAGGTCGACTCGGGGCGCAGGGAGGTGCGGGTCACCGGCACCGTGGTCCCGCTCGCCACCCGCGAGTTCGACCTGCTCGCCTATCTGGCGGAGAACCTGGGCCTCGTCCTCTCCCGACGCCAGCTGCTCTCCGGGGTCTGGGGCGAGGACTGGTACGGGGACGAGCGGACCGTCGACGTCCACGTCCGCCAGCTGCGGAAGAAGCTCGGCGACGCCCTGCCGCTCGCCACGGTCTGGGGCGTCGGGTACCGACTCGGATGAGACGCCGGCTGACCATCGCCATCCTCGCCCTGGTGGCGGCCACGCTGGTGGCCACCAGCGTGGTCAGCTACGTCCTCATCCGGCGGGCGGCCGTGACGACCACCCAGCACGAGCTCGTCGGCCAGGGCAGCGCCATCTCGCGGACCCTGACCGAGCGGACCACCCTCAGCCCGGCCGCCTTCCACCGGCAGATCGCGCTGATCCGGAAGGCCGGGGACTTCCAGTCGGTCCAGGTGGTCCTGCTGCACGCCAACGGAAGGGTCACCGGCCGGCTCCCGGACGGACTCACCGTGGCCCAGCTCGACGTCCCCTCGCTGCTCGCCGGGGACCAGACCAGCGGGCACACCCCCTCACTCCTCGTCTACACGTCGGTCCCCACCCCGGTGACCGGCGTGACCGCCTTCGTGCGGGTGGTGATCATCACCCGGCAGGCCCACGACCCCGCGGACGGCTTCAAATACTTCTTCCTGGTCGGGGCCATCGGCCTCTTCGTGGCAGCGCTGGTGGCGGCCGCGCTCGCCCGTCGCTTCACCAGGCCACTGGTGGACGCCGTCGCCGCCACCCGGCGGATCGCCTCGGGCGACCTCGACGCCACCGTGGCGGTCCGGCGGCGTGAGGATCCCGAGTTCGCCAAGCTGGCCGACTCGATCAATTCGATGGGAGCCAGTCTCGCCCGGGCCCGCGACCAGGAACGGCAGTTCCTCCTCTCGGTCTCCCACGAGCTCCGGACACCGCTCACCTCGATCCGCGGCTATGCGGACGCCGTCCTGGACGGTGCGACCGACGACCCTGCGGCTGCGGCCGCGGTCATCAGCTCGGAGGCACGGAGGCTCGAGCGCCTGGTCCAGGACCTGCTCGACCTCGCCCGATTGGACTCCGACCGTTTCTCGCTCGACCTCCGGGCGATCGACGCCGCGTTCGTGGCCCGCCAGGTGGTCGAGGGATTCCGCCCCTCCGCCTACGAGCTCGGCCTCGACCTGCAGCTCGCCCCCGGTTCGGAGGATCCCGTGTGGGTGCTGGCGGACGCCGACCGCCTGGGTCAGATCATGGCCAACCTGGTCGAGAACGCCGCCTCGTTCGCACGCAGCCGCATCGCGGTCGGTGTCGGCACCAACGGTCACACCCCGAGGCACCGCGCGCCGTACGTATGGGTCCAGGACGACGGACCCGGCATCCCTCCGGAGAACCTGGGCCGGGTCTTCCAGCGGCACTTCAGCTCCGACCGGGTCCGCGGGCGCAGGCAGGGCTCGGGCCTCGGGCTGGCCATCGTCGCCGAGCTGGCGACCGCGATGGGCGCCGCGGTGAGGGTCGAGTCCCCGGTGGGCCGCGATCCCGGGACGAGGATGCTGGTCTCCCTGCGCCCAGCCTCCCCTCCGGTCGTCAACACGCAGGCCACAGCCGCTCCACCGGGCGGGCCTTCCGGCGGCCGCCCGACCCGCGCGCTTCCCCCGCGGGTCTCCCCTGCGCTCCCATCCGGTCCGGCCATCGCCCTCCCGCCGGTGCGGAAGTCCCCACAACAGGTCCCCTCCACGCCGCCGGAACCCACGGCTCCGCCATCTCCGGCAGGCTGAGCTGTCCCACCTCATTTGGATGATCGGTCCATCGGCTGGACAGTCGATTCGACCCGCTCGACTCTCTCCCTATCGTTCAGGTTGAGCCTCACCTTCAGGTAGAGGTCGAGGTCCTCGTGGCCGACCGCCTGCTGAGACCGTCGCCTGTAGCAGAGGGTCCCGCCCGGGAGCACCGTCTGTCTGCTCGCGCCTCCTGTGACCGCCCCCCGGTCCTTCCCCTCTCTGTCCACAATGTGTGAGACACCGCGACGGTCAAGCTTCTGAGCATGAGGACAGAGGAGGTGCATCACCGTGGCAACTCACCCTGCATTGATCAAGAGGGCCGATAATTGGCACGTGGACGACGGCGTGGCGACGGATGGATCCGGGAGTCCCCCGGCGAAGAACCCAGTGCGGCGGAGCTTCAGCCCCGAGTTCAAGCTGGCCATCCTGGCCGAGTACGACGGGTGCTCCGAGGCCGGCGAGAAGGGAGCGATCCTCCGGCGTGAGGGGCTCTACTCGAGCATCATCACCGACTGGCGGCGCCAACACCGCCAGGGCTTGCTGAAGGCGGCGGTTGGACGCACCGACGGTGGCCGAGGAGGACCGAGCCTGTCCGAGGTCGCCAAACTCCGAGCGGAGAACGAGCGCCTGCGGACCAAGCTGGCCCAGGCTGAGGCGGTGATACACGTCCAGGGAAAAGTGCACGCGCTCTTGGAGGAGATCTCGAAGAGCGCGGATACCGAGGAGTAGTGGACGCGATCATTGACGAGGCAGTCGACGAGCTCGCGCCGGTAGTGGGCCGCAAGGCCGCCTGTGCAGCGCTCGGTCGGTCCCGGGCCAGCCATTATCGGCGACGCCGGCCGCCACGGTGCGGTCCGCCGGCGCCAAGGCGATCCCACCGCCGGCTGACCAACGATGAGGCGGAGATGGTGATGGGGACCCTCAACTCGGAGCGGTTCTGCGACAAGGCCCCAGCCCAGGTGTGGGCCACGCTCTTGGACGAGGGGGTCTACCTGGCCTCGGTGTCCACCATGTACCGCCTGCTGCGGGAACGGGCCCAGGTCCGGGAGCGCAGGGCGCAGGCCCGTCGCCCGGCCCTGATCAAACCCGAGCTGGTGGCGACCGCCCCCAACCAGGTCTGGAGCTGGGACATCACCAAGCTCGCCGGGCCCTACAAGTGGACCTGGTTCCAGCTCTACACGATCCTCGACGTCTACAGCCGTTATGTGGTGGGGTGGCAGGTGGCGCCTCGGGAGTCGGCCACCCTGGCCGAGCAGCTCATCGCGGATGCCATCTACCGGCACGACGTACCCAACGGTCAGCTCACCCTGCACGCCGATCGGGGGTCGTCGATGACCTCGAGGACGGTGAGCCAACTCCTCGCCGATCTGGGTGTGCTGCAGAGCCATTCCCGGCCCCATGTGTCCAACGACAATCCCTATTCAGAAGCCCAGTTCAAGACCCTCAAGTATTCACCGACCTTCCCGAAGCGGTTCGCCAACATCGCTGCAGCCCGATCGTTCTGCGACCGCTTCTTCGAGTACTACAACAACGGGCACCGCCATTCAGGCATCGGGCTCCACACTCCAGCCGACGTCCATTTCGGTCTGGCCGAGGTGGTTCGGGAGAAACGCCAGGAGATCTTGGATGCCGCCTACACGGCCATGCCGGGACGGTTCCGGAAACCACCCCAAGCACCCCGCATCCCCGAGGTCGCCTGGATCAATCGACCCGACGAGGAGCCGATCGCCATCTGAGTAACCGGTGTCTCATTCGTGTTGACAGGTTCCGTTCCGTGGGTGACCGTCACACCCCCGCGGAAGGATGGCCACATGGCGCTGGCCACCGATGCGAACCCGACGGTCCTCGACTCGGGCGCCGTAGCGACGTCCGGCGATGCCGGGCTCGGCACGACGGTGGCCGGGGTGCGGGCGGTGCTCCAGTCGGTGGTCTCGACCCTCGACCCGAGCCGGCTGCTCGGGGCGGACGCCGCCTCGCTCTATGGCGAGCTCTGTTCGGTGGAGCGCCTGGTGCTGGCCGGAAAGACCCTCCTCGCCCCCCGGATCGCCGAGTCCCACCACTGGCGGACGGCGGGCCACCGGAACCCGGCGGGCCTGCTGGCCTCCTTGGAGGGGGTCTCGGCCGGCCAGGCGCGGCGGACCCTCGAGACCGGCCAGCGCCTCTCCCTCCTCCCCTCGACCGAGGGCGCCCTGCGCAACGGGCGGCTCTCCGGCCCGAAGGTCGCCGAGATCGCCGCGGCCGCCACCCTCGACCCGGGAGCCGAGTCCTCCCTCCTCCGTGGCGTCGAGGACGAACCCCTCCAGGCGACCCGGGAGCGCTGCCAGCGGGTCCGGGCGACCGCTGCCCGGCGCGACCCGGTGGCCGCCCTCTCCCGCATCCACGCCGAGCGGCACTTCACCTCCTGGTCTGATGCCGAGGGTGCCTTCTGCTACCAGGGCAGGGACACCGCCGAGCGGGGGGCCCTCCTGCTCTCCCGGCTCGAGCCGGTCACCAACCGTCTCGTGGAGACCCGCCGGGAGGCCTCCCGGGCCGAGGCCGACGAGCGACCGGGCAGGGGAGGCTCTGCGGCCCCGCCGTCCGAGCCCCACGGCGCCCTCCGTGCCGACGCCCTCTTCGCCCTCCTCGTGGGTGGGGAGGGCACGGTCGCTCGGGAGGGCACGGCCGCTCGGGAGGGCACGGCCGCCGGGGAGGCAGAACCCCCCGCCACCGAGGAGGCGGCGGGCCCCGGGACCGTCGTGGACCGATCGCCCCGGGCGACCGTCATCGTCCGGGTGGACCTCTCGGCCCTCCGCCGGGGTCGGGCACGTCCCGGAGAGACCTGTGAGCTGGACGGGCAGGGACCGATCCCGGTCCCGATGGCACAGGACCTGCTGGGTGACTCCTTCCTCGCCACCCTGTTCACCGAGGCGGGCGACATCCGGGCGGTCGCCCACCACGGGCGGACCATCAACCGGCGCCTCCGGACCGCCCTCTCCTTCCGCGACCGCCACTGCGTGGTGCCCGGCTGCACGGTCGCCTACGGACTGGAGATCGACCACGTGGTGCCGCTCTCAGACGGCGGATCCACCACGCTCGACAACCTGGCGCTCCTCTGCCACCACCACCACTTCCTCAAGACCTACGAGGGCTGGCAGCTCAGCCGGACCGGACCCACCGACGAGGACCCGGGGTGGAGCTTTGCTCCCGAGGCGCCGTTCGGACAGGAGCCCGGGCTCGGGATCGACGCACCGGCGCGGCCCCCGCCGAGGGTCTGAGCCGGGGCGGCTTCGACGGCACGGTCGGGCGGTGCGGTGCGGTCAGGAAGCGAACGACGTCCAGATCCGGGCGTGGGCCGACACACTGGCCTCCCATGTGAACCCGGCCGCCCGCAGGCGCCCCCGTTCGATCTCCTCAGAGGTCCACGCCCTCCCAGTACGTCCCGTCGAGCATCCCGCGGAGAGTGGCCCGGTGGATGATCAGGTCGTCGATGTCGGCGGGACGTTCGGTCTCCCCGAAGAAGATCGACCGCTCGGTGACCCGCCGCATGATCACCCCGTGGCGGATGGCGGCGAATGCGATGGGCCAGCGCAAGTCACCGGGCACCGTGCCCGAGACCCCGGCGTAGAAGTCCCGGACCTCCCTCGGGTGGAACATCTCCGGCAGGCCCGGCGCTCCGAGGTCGACGGCGAGGTCCTGGAAGAAGAGATGCAGATAGCACATCCACCCGAGGTCGACCTCGGGTGGGGCCACGGCCGCCATCTCCCAGTCGAAGACGGCCACCACCTGGTTGTCCCGGAACATCATGTTGCCGATCCGCCCGTCACCCCACGAGAGCGCGTCGGCCCCGGCGTCTGCAGGCAGGTTGTCCCCGAGCCAAGCGAAGCCCTCGTCCAGCAGGTCCGATCGGGCATCGCCGACCACCCACTCGTGGTAGTCCCGCCAGTGGTTGAGGCACCGCTCGAGCGAGGTCCCTCCCGGCTGGTCGATCTCCAAGAACGAGAGGTCGTGGACGTCCGGGGTCACCGAGTGGATACCGGCCAGCGTGCGCACGGCGGATTCCTGGATCGCACGGCGGTCGGCATCCGTCGCGTCGAAGACCCAGTTGTCCCCGAAGGTGTAGGGAAGCACGTCGGGAGGCACCAGGCCGTCGACCCGGGCCATCACGAAGAACGGGCCGCCGAGGACCGACGGGTCCGGCTCGTACCAGTAGGTCTCGGGCACCGGGACCGCGGTGTGCTCGGCCACCAGGCGGATGACCCGGAACTGCATCTCGAGGTCGTAGGTGGTGAAGACCGGGTACGCACCGGCCGGGGGTTCGATGCGCGCCACCAGGCGGTGGTCGGAGACCTCCCCGCCTTCGCCCCAGCGAGCGGTGAAGAGCAGGGTCTCCGAGGACATGCCGTTGCCCTCGGGGCTGGTGACCTCGGTGATCGCCGGATGGCTGCCCGGAGGCAGGGTGTGCGTGAGCCACCCCTCGAGCTGGGCGGCCATCTCGGCCGGGTCGCGGGTCGAGGTCGTGATGTGCTCTGCGTCCATGTCGACGCGGCCCTCGGGCGCTGCCTGGGCGCCCCCCGGTTGGAGGTCGCTGGTCATCTGGTCTCCCCCACTCTCGGCGCGCCCGCCCCGACCGGTCCGGCGGGCGGTGGGTGGCCGGCGCTCAGTATCGCGCTGCCCCGCACCGTCGGGAGCCGCCCAGGCGGGAAGTCAGGGGGGTCAGGCCACCAGTGGCAGCGGCCGGGCCTCCGCCGTCCACATCCGGTCGGTCCCGGAGGGATCCTCCCAGCGGAGCGCCACCGCTCCCGGTGGAGTCACCCGGCGGTGGAGGGTGGCCAGGGCCACCCATCCGCCGACACCCGGGGACCAGGCGACCGACGAGAGGGCGCCGAGCTCGTGGGCCAGGTCGGTGGTCCGTACGATCGTTCCGACCGGAGGGAGGTCCGCGGCCGCGTCGGAAGGAGCGCCCACCACGCCGCACAGCCTCCGGGCGACTTTGGAGCCCCGGGCGTCCAGCCGGGCCACCAGCTCCTGGCCGGTGAAGCACCCCTTGGTGAACGAGACGGTGCGCTCGACCAGTCCGACCTCGGCGGCGATGGTTCCCTCGGTGATCTCCCTCCCGCCGACCGGGATCCCGGCCTCGATCCGCGCCGCCTCCCACGACCCTGCATCTGCGCGCGTCACCGTGTCCTCGACCCACGCCAGCGGCCCGGACTCGGGTGGGGGGCCGAGCAGGTCGATCCCGTCGAGACCCGGCCACGCGACCGGAAGGACCAGTGTCGGCGCCCCGGCGGATCCCGCGGCGCGGACCACGGCCGGTGAGGCATCCGGTCCCCGGATCCCCACACACACCCACTCGAGCGTCGAGATCTCGACCTTCGTGCGCAACCGGAAGCGTTCGAGACGGACCTTGGCGGCGGTCCCCACACCGGGGTCGGTGTCGAGCACGAAGTGCTCGTCGCCGGTGCGCGAGACCCGCAGGTAGGCGTCGACCTTCCCCTGCGGGCTGAGCAGCAGCGCCTCGGCCGATCCGCCGACCGGCACGGCGGCGAGATCCTGGCTGCACTGTCCCTGGAGATAGGAGAGGGACTCGGGACCGGAGACCGAGAGCACGTCGCGCGGCACCACCCGGACGGCCGCCGACGAGCGCAGGGCCTCGTAGGCGTCGGTCTCCGACGGGGGAGATGCCGGGGTCATCCGGGGGTCACCCCGCCCCCTCCGCGGGCTCAGCGGCGGAACAGGGCGCGTCGCCATCAGTGGACAGAGCGGCTGCGCGTGCCATGGCGACCGCGGAGAGGAGGGCGGCCGCCTTGTGGGCGCACTCCGCGTTCTCCGAGGCCGGATCGCTGTCGGCGACGATTCCCGCCCCGGCCTGCACCGAGGCCCGGCCATCCGGGGCGACCGTCATGGTGCGGATGGCGATGGCCGTGTCCAGGTTGCCCGAGAAGTCGAGGTAGCCGACCACGCCTCCGTAGACCCCCCGCTTTGTCGGCTCCAGGTCGTCGATGATCTCCATGGCCCGGACCTTTGGCGCGCCCGAGAGGGTGCCGGCGGGGAGGGTCGCCCGCAGCACGTCGACCGGTCCCTTCCCCTGCGAGAGGGCCCCCGAGACCTGCGAGGTCAGGTGCATGATGTGGCTGTACCGCTCCACCACCATCTGCTCGTCGAGCTGCTCGGTGCCGAAGACGACCACCCGTCCGACGTCGTTGCGGGCGAGGTCGACCAGCATCACGTGCTCGGCGAGCTCCTTCGGGTCCTCCACCAGCTCGGCTTCGAGCCGGCCGTCCTCCTCGGGTGTCCCCCCTCGGGGCCGTGAGCCGGCGATGGGGCGCGAGGTCACCGTCCCCTCCCGCAGCCGGACCATCGGCTCGGGAGACGCGCCGACCACGGTGACCTCCGGGAAGCGGAGGAAGTAGAGGTAGGGGCTCGGGTTGACCAGCCGCAGGACCCGGTAGACATCGAAAGGGTCGGCGCCGAGCTCGGGGAGGTCGAACCGTTGGGAGAGCACCACCTGGAAGACGTCGCCCGCGGTCACGTGCTCCTGGGCGGCGCGCACCGCGTCCTCGAAGAGGGAGTCGGACATGGTGCGCGAGACGTCTGCAGGCGGGGCGACCGGGGTCGGGAGTGGGCGCGGCGGCTCCTCCAGCGGACGCACGCAGTCGGCGGCCAGACGGTCGAGGCGGTGCCCGGCCTCCCGGTGGGCGCGGTCCAGCCGGTCGGTCCCCCACGCCGGGTCCACGACCACGTTGTCGATGAGGACCACCCGCTGGCGCCAGTGGTCGAAGGCGGCCAGCTGACCGATCACGGCCAGAAGCGCGTCGGGTTGGTGGAGGTCGTCCGGCGGGGGGTGAGGCAGGTGCTCCACCTCCCGGACCACGTCGTAGCCGAGGAACCCCACCAGCCCCGCGTGGAGCGGCGGCAGATCGGGGAGGTCCGGCGCGTCGAAGGCCCCGAGCACGGCCTCCAGCGCGGAGAGGACCCCGTCGGAGCCGCTCACCGCCCCGCCGGTGACCGCGTCGAGGTCGAGCGCGCCGTCCGTCCGCACCTCGGTGCCGTAGGCGGTCAGTGTGGCCAGCGGGTTGCGGCCGACGAACGAGTACCGTCCCCACCGCTCCCCACCCTCGACCGATTCGAGGAGGAACCCGGGCGTCTCACCGGTGCCCACGATCTGGAGGAAGGCGGCCACCGGGGTGACCGTGTCCGCCACCAGCTCGCGCCAGACCGGCACGATCCGGTGGCGGCGGGCGAGGGCCCGGAAGCCCTCCGGCCCGGGGCCGGAGGAGGGGGTCACCGGCCGACTGCGGGACGTCCGGTCACGAGCCCGAACCCCCCTCCCCGAAGGCGCGATAGAAGCAGGTGCGGTTGCCGGTGTGGCAGGCGCCCGCCCCCTCCTGGTCGACGGTGACCAGGAGCGCATCCCCGTCACAGTCGTAGCGGACGGAACGGACGTACTGGCGGTCGCCGGACGTCTCGCCCTTGCACCAGAACTCCTGGCGGCTGCGACTCCAGAACCAGGTGCGCCCGGTCTCCAGGGTCCGGCGCAGTGACTCGGCGTTCATCCAGGCGAACATGAGCACCGTCCCGTCCGCGGCGTCCTGGACGATGGCGCCGACCAGGCCGTCGGCGTTGTAGCTGACCGCGTCGAGCTCTGCCTCGGCGAAGGGGACCGGGGTGGCGGTGAAGGCGGGGGTGGCGGAGGTGGGCACGGTGCTGCTCCCTGTGGGTCGATCTGGTGTTGGCGAAGTGCTCGTCCCGGTCGGGGCGGTCGGGCTGATCGGGGCGGTCGGCCGCCGCTGTGGCTACGGATCAGAGGTAGAGGCCGGTCCCGCCGTCGAAGCGGGTCGCGGCAACGGCATGGATGTCCCGTTCGCGCAGGATGACGTACTCCTCGCCGTGGACCTCGACCTCGAACCGGTCCTCGGGGTTGAACAGCACGTTGTCCCCGATCTTGATCGACCGCACATGGGGTCCGACCGCGATCGCCTCGGCCCAGGTGAGCCGGCGGGAGACCTGCGCCGTGGCCGGGATGAGGATGCCGGCGCGCGAACGGCGCTCGCCGTCGCTCTGCCCGACCTGCACGAGGACACGGTCTGCGAGGACGTTGATCGGGAGCTTCGGTGGGTCGGCGTCCCCGTTCCGGCTGACCGCGGGCGCCTCGGAGGTCGTGGGAGTCACCGCCCCAGGCTACCGCAGGGCCCGCGCGGCCCTACCGGAATCGCTCAGGTGCTGCGGGTCGTCCGCGAGCGCGTCGCCCCGGAACGATCGGGGGGTCGCACCGCGACCCCGGCCGACGCCAGGTGCGCCTTGGCCTCGGCGACGGTGAACTCCCCCAGGTGGAAGATGGAGGCGGCCAGGACCGCGTCGGCGGCACCCTCGACCGCCCCCTCGACCAGATGGTCGAGCTCGCCGACTCCGCCGGAGGCCACCACCGGGACCGGGCAGCGGTCGGCGATGCCCCGGGTGAGCTCGATGTCGAAGCCGTCACGGGTCCCGTCCCGGTCCATCGAGGTGACGAGGAGCTCGCCCGCCCCGAGGGCTGCACACCGCTCCGCCCAGTCCAGGGCGTCGACACCGGTCGCGGTCCGGCCGCCGTGGGTGAAGACCTCCCAGCCCACCCCGCCGTCGGCTCCCGGGGGCCGGCGTCGCGCGTCGACGGCCACCACCACGCACTGGCTCCCGAACTCGCCGGCGAGCTCGGTGATCAGTCCCGGTCGGTCGACCGCAGCCGTGTTGACCCCGACCTTGTCCGCCCCGGCCCGGAGCAGCCGGCGCGCGTCGTCCGGGGAGCGCACGCCGCCGCCGACCGTGAAGGGGATGAAGACGACCTCGGCGGTGCGGGACACCACCTCGACCATGGTGTCCCGCCGGTCCGAGGAGGCGGTGATGTCCAGGAACACCAGCTCGTCGGCTCCCTGGGCGTCGTAGCGGGTGGCCAGTTCGACCGGGTCGCCGGCGTCGAAGAGATCGGTGAAGCGCACGCCCTTCACCACCCGGCCGGCATCCACGTCCAGGCAGGGGATCACCCGGACCGTGCGCACGCCGCCACCCCCTCCTCCACGGTCAGCCGCCCGTCGACGAGGGCCCTGCCCACGACGACCCCGAGCAGGCGGCGTGGCGGGCCGGACCCGCCACGAGCGGCGTCCGTCGCCACCCGCATCAGCGCCAGTGCCCCGAGATCGTCGGCAGAGGAGACCCCGCCGGAGGCGATGACCGGTACCCCGGTCGAGGCCAGGACCATGATCAGGCCCTCGAAATCGGGACCGGTCAGCATCCCGTCGTGGGCGATCGAGGTGACCACCACTGCGGCCAGCCCGGCGCCTGCGATGTCCTCGAGGACCTCGCCGACGGTCCGTCCCGACCCTTCCTCCCAGCCGCGGACGGCCACCTCCGCCCGGCCGCCCGGCGTCCTGCGGTAGTCGAGCCCGAGGGCGACCTTGCCCGGGAAGGCGGCGGTGGCCCTCCGGAGCAGGCCGGGGTCCTCGAGCGCGGCGGTCCCGAGCACCACCCGCGCGACCCCGCCGGCGAGCAGCTCCTCGACGTCCGAGAGGCTGCGCACCCCGCCGCCGCTCTGCACCGGCACGTCGACCGCTGCCGCCACGGCCAGAACCGAGGGGCGGTTGACCGGGTGACCGGTACGGGCTGCGTCGAGGTCGACCACGTGCAGCCAGGGAGCGCCGGCGGCCGCGAAGCGGGTGGCCAGGGTGACCGGATCGCCGTACTCGGTCTGCCGTTCGAAGTCGCCCTGGACGAGACGGACCGCGCCACCGTCACGGATGTCGACCGCCGGGTAGAGGTCCATCACGCCGGTCGGTCCGGAGGGGTCGCGCGGGCACCGGCCTCGGCGACCGCGCGCACGAAGTTGGACAGGATGCCGAGCCCGACCGCCCCGGACTTCTCGGGGTGGAACTGGGTCCCCCACACCGGGCCGAGCTCTGCGGCGGCGGTGACCGAGCCGCCGTAGTCGCAGATGGCGGTGGTCTGGGCCGTCTGCTCGGGCGCGTAGGAATGGACGAAGTAGACCCAGGCGGGTTGCACGACACCCTCCAGCAGTCCACCCGGGTCGTCGGCCGGGAGATCCGCCCGGGGCAGTGGGATGAGCACGTTCCACTGCATCTGGGGGTGCTTGACGCCCGGAGGAAGGCAGCGCACGGTGCCGGGCAGGACCCCGAGGCCCGGTACCCCGGGATCCTCCTCCGAGCCTTCGTAGAGCAGCTGGAACCCCACGCAGATCCCCAGGAACGGCAGGCCCCGCCGCACCGCGTCCTGGGCGACGTCGGCGAGCCCGCTCGCACGCAGGGCGGCCGCACAGCGTCCGAAGGCCCCGACCCCGGGCAGGACCAGGCCGTCGGCCGTGGCGGCACGCGCCGGATCGTCGATCAGCCTTGCATCGGCACCGAGGTGCTGGAGGGCCTTCTCGGCCGAGCGCAGGTTGCCGATGCCGTAGTCGAGGACCGCGATCACCGGTGGCGGCGAATCATCGGGCGCCTCCGCCGGCTCACCCTCCGCCGGCTCACCCTCTGCCGGCTCACCGTCCGCCGGCTCACAGGGTTCCCTTGGTCGAGGGGATGTCCCCGCCCTCCACCCGCACCGCGTCGCGCAGGGCGCGGGCGACCGCCTTGAAGGAGGCCTCGACGATGTGGTGGGTGTTCTTTCCCGACACCAGCCGCACGTGCAGCGTGATGCCGGCCGCGGTCACCAACGCCCGCCAGAACTCCTCGGCCAGCTGCGGGTCGAACGGCGGTGACCCGAGCCCGGCGGTGTCCGGCGCGAATTCGATGCCGTAGGCGAGGTACGGGCGTCCCGACAGGTCGACCGCGACGTCGACCAGCGCCTCGTCGAGGGGTACCGAGACCGACCCGAACCGCCGGATCCCGGCCTTGTCCCCGAGTGCGGTCGCGACCACCTCGCCGAGGGCGATCCCCACGTCCTCGACCGTGTGGTGGGCGTCGACCTCGAGATCACCCTCGGCCTCGACGGTGAGGTCGAACCCGCCGTGGCGGCCCAGCTGGCCGAGCATGTGGTCGAAGAAGGGCAACCCGGTCGAGATCCGGGTGGTCCCGGTCCCGTCGAGGTCGATGCGGACCTCGATCGCGGTCTCCTTGGTGGAACGCCCGACCTCGGCCGTGCGGGGGGTGGTGGGTGGAGGGGAGCTCATCGCAGGCTTTCGGTCAGTGCTGCCAGGAACCGGTCGTTCTCGGAGGGAAGGCCCACGGTCACCCGCAGGCATCCGGCGAGCCCCGGCCACTCCGAACAGTCTCGCACGAGCACCGAGGCCTCCACGAGACGGGACCACACCACGCGGGCGTCGACCGAGGTCGGACGGAACAGCAGGAAATTGGCGTCCGACGGCCAGGTCTCGACGGGGAGGCCGGCGAACGCCGCAGCGATCCTCCCCCGCTCCTCGGCGATGAGCGCGACCCGCTGCTCCATCTCGGGCACGTACTCGAGGGCGAGCCGGCCAGCCAGCTGCTTGGCGGCGTCGAGGTGGTACGGCAGGGCCACCTGTTCACAGGCCCGCACCACCTCCGGCGAGGCCACCAGATAGCCGAGCCGGGCCGCGGCCATCGACCACGTCTTGGAGAAGGTGCGGACGACCACCGTCCGGTCGGCTCGGGCCCCGCCGTCGCGGAGCAGCTCGAGCGTCGAGGAGGGGGCGAACTGCCCGTAGGCCTCGTCCACCACGAGCAGGCCCGGCGCGAGAGAGGCGACCTCGGCGATCTCCCCGGGCGAGTCGGCGCGTCCGGTGGGGTTGTTGGGTGAGCAGAGGAAGGTGAGCACCGGGTCGCTCTCGTCGACGACCCGCCGTACCTCGTCGAGGTCGAGCGCGAAGTCTTCCCGGCGGGCGCCGGCGGCCACCCGTGTACCGGTGATGCTGGCGATGTGCCGGTGGAGCGTGTAGGTCGGCTCGAAGAGGGCGGCGGTCCGTCCCGGTCCCCCGTAGGCCAGCAAGAGGCACTGCAGCACCTCGTTCGATCCGTTGGCGCAGAAGACGCGCTCCGGGTCGACCCCGTGGCTCGCGGCCAGCGCGGCTCGGAGCGCGACGGCCTCGCGATCCGGATACCGGTTGAACTCGATCCCGGCGACCCCGGCCGCGAGCGCGTCGTACCACGCCTGTGGCGGGGGGAGCGGCGACTCGTTGGTGTTGAGGCGCACCTCGACCTCGACCTGTGCCGAGTGGTAGCCGGTCAGCGCGCTGAGGTCGGGGCGGACCGCCGGGAGCGGGCGCACCGGGGACTCCGGTCCGGGGACCCGCCCGCCACGGCCGCTGCCCGGCACCCGCTCGCCTAGCTCGGCCATCGCAGCCGTACCGACTCGGCGTGGGAGGGCAGGCCCTCGGTCTCCGCCAGGGTCACCACGTAGGGACCGAGGGTCTGCAGCGCCGCATCGTCGACCGAGACGGCGTGGATGTGCTTGCGGAAGTCGTCGACCCGGAGTGCGCTCGCGAAGCGGGCCGTGCGGTTGGTCGGGAGCACGTGGTTGGGCCCGGCGAGGTAGTCCCCGACGCTCGCCGGCGCGTTGACCCCGAGGAACACCGCTCCGGCCGAGGTGATCTCCCCGAGCAGCGACCCGGCGTCGTCGGTCAGGATCTCGAGGTGCTCCGGGGCGACCGCGTTGGAGACAGCGCACGCCTCGCGGGCCCCGTCGACCAGGACGACGGTGCCGCCGGTGCCGAGCGTCGCGTCGAGGTCGGACCGGCGGGGGGACCGCTCGACGATCCGCTCGACCTCGTCGGCGACCGCGTCGGCGACCGCCTCCGACCAGGTGATCAGCCAGGCCAGGCCGTCGGGGCCGTGCTCGGCCTGCACGACCAGGTCGATGGCCGCAAGCCCGGGTGGGGTCTCCGGGCCCGCGATCACCACCACCTCGGACGGTCCGGCGAACGCCGAGGCGATCCCGACCATCCCCGAGACCTGCCGCTTGGCCTCGGCGACGTAGCGGTTGCCGGGACCCACGATGACGTCGACGGCCCGGATGCTCTCGGTCCCGTAGGCCATGGCCGCCACCGCCTGGGCGCCCCCCACCCGGTAGACCTCGGTCACCCCGGCCACCGCCGCGGCGGCCAGGGTGGCGTCGTCGACCCGCCCGTCGGGTCCGGGGGGCACGCAGAGCACGGTCTCCTCGACACCGGCCACCCGGGCAGGCACCGCGCACATCAGCACGGTCGAGGGGTACCGGGCGCGCCCACCCGGTGCGTAGCAGCCCGCCCGGGAGACCGGTCGGACCAGGTGCTGGACCGTGATGCCGCCCGAGGTGACGTCCGCGGCCGGACCGGGGGCCTCGTGCGAGTGGTAGGCGAGGATCCGGTCGTGGGCGACGTCGAGGGCGTCCCGCAGCGCGGCCGGGACGCGGCCGTGCGCTGCCCGGATCTCCGCGTCGGGCACGCGCAGCTCGTCGAGCTGGACCCGGTCGAAGCGGGCGGTCAGCCCGCGCAGCGCGCCATCGCCGCCGGCGCGCACCTCGGCGATGATGGCGGCCACCTGTTCGGCGGAGCGGTCCTGCTGGTCGACCGGCCGGGGCAGGACGGCCGCCAGCGCGCCCGGTCCGCCGGTGAAGCCGCGGAGGTCGAGGCGACGAAGACCCATAGCCGGACGATGCTACCGGACGCTCGGCTGCGGTCCCCGGGGATCGAACGCTCCGCGCCGGCGTCGGGCCCGGCGTACCGGGATCGGCACGGGGGTGCCATGATCGTCCGATGGCAGCCAGCTCCGCAGAACTCTCCTCGCTCGCAACCGCGCTCGACGAGCTGACCCGCCGGGTGACCGCGCACGCCGATGCCGCCCACTCGGTCGAGGACGAGGAGACCGCCAAGGAACTCTTCGCCGTCGAGCGCGCCCTCGACAGCGCCAACCGCCGGCTCGCCCGCCTCGCGTTGTCACTCAACCGGAGATAGCTCGCCGGAGCGGGCCGTGGACGCGGCGAAGGCACCCCGTGGGGTGCCTTCGCGCGAGCAGGTCGGGCGGCGGATCCCGAACACCGCTCTCACGGAACCAGCTGGCGGGAACCGGTTCCGCGGAACCCCAGGACAGCACGTTCTCGGACGGATTTCCAGTCACCAGCCGGCGCCAGGTTCGGAAATCGCCCCGGTTGAAACGCTTCCGTGATCAGAATTCCTGCTAGGCGCCGATTTTCGCCACGAACGTCGGTCGTGGCGACGATTTGCCGACACGTGCCGGTTCAGCGACGCCGGGCCTCCGGAACGCCGGGAACCAGGGCCGACCGGGACCGGGGGGCCCGCTCGGTGCGCCTGCGCGTGGAGCCGGTGGCCGGAGCGAATGCCGACGGGCAGAAGTCGGCGAGCACGCAGTCGGCGCAGAGCGGGGTGCGGGCCTTGCAGGTGACCCGGCCGTGGAGGATCACCCGGATGCTGAACGCACCCCGCCGGGCAGGCGGGATCATCGCGTCGAGGGCCAGCTCGACCTTGACCGGGTCGGTCTCCTCGGTCAGCCCGAGGCGCCGGCTGACCCGTTGGACGTGGGTGTCCACCGGGAGCCCGGGAAGCCCGAATGCGACGCTGCGCACCACGTTGGCCGTCTTGCGCCCGACGCCCGGCAGGGTCACCAGGTCCTCCATCCGGGACGGCACGATGCCGTCGTACCGGGTCACCACTGCCGTCGCCATGCCGATCAGGTTGCGCGCCTTGGCACGGAAGAACCCGGTCGAGCGGATCAACCCCTCGAGCTCGGGTCCGTCCGCGGCAGCCAACGAGGCCGGGTCCGGATAGCGGGCGAAGAGTGCCGGCGTGGTCAGGTTGACCCGCTCGTCGGTGCACTGCGCGGAGAGGATGGTGGCCACCAGCAGCTGGAAGGCATCGGCGTGGTGGAGCGCGCAGAGCTCGGCGGCGGTTCCGGGGAAGAGCTGCCCGAGGCGCTCGTCGGCCAGGCGGGCGCGCCCGGCCGGGGTGCGGGGTCGGGCCATTGCCGGAGACTACCGGTAGCTTCTCCCCCATGGAGGCAGTGGAGGTGGAGACCGACCACGCGCCCCGGGCGGCGACGGTCGCCGAGATCGGCGAGCTGCTCGAACGGGTCGGGGCCGCCTCCGGCCATCCCCCCCTCGGCGCAGACCGGCTCCGTGCGCTCGAGCACGCCGCGTCACGGGCGCCGGGTCAGGACCGGACAGGCGGGCAGACGCGTCTCGCGACGGGCCCCGAGGCGTTCCTCGCCGTGCTGGCGAGGCGCGGTCCGGGTGGCCCGTTGGTGGGGTATGCGCAGGTGGACGCCGGGGGGGCGCACGATCCGGCGGTGCCCTACGTCGTCGAGCTGGTCGTCGAGCCCGGGCAGGCTGCGGACGAGGTCGCCGGCGTGCTGCTCGCCGCGGTGGTCCGGGCCGTCCGGGATGCCGGTGGGGGGACGGTGCGGCTGTGGACGCCGTGGGCGGGCGCGGCCGACGACCGGCGGGCCGCCCTCAGCGGTTTCGCCCACGAACGCGATCTCCTCCAGATGCGCTGCCGGCTCCCCCTCGAGCCGGTCGCGGGCACCGGACGGCCGGCGGTCACCGTGCGCACCCGGCCCTTCCGGGTCGGGGTCGACGAGGACGCCTGGCTGGCCCTCAACAACCGTGCGTTCGCCACCCACCCCGAGCAGGGACGGTGGGACCGCGCCGACCTCCTCGAACGCGAGCGTGAGCCGTGGTTCGATCCGGAGGGGTTCCTCGTGCTCGAGGAAGCGGGCCGGATGGCCGGGTGGTGCTGGACCAAGGTGCACGCCGGCGCCCGCCCACCGATGGGCGAGATCTACGTGATCGGTGTCGACCCCGACCTCCAGGGCCGCGGGTGGGGCCGGGCCCTCACCCGGGCCGGCTTCGACTGGCTCGCCGCGCAGGGCCTCACGGTGGGCATGCTCTACGTCGACGGCGCGAACACCGCTGCGGTCTCCCTCTACCGGTCGATGGGGCTCACCGTGGACCACGTCGACCGGTCGTACCTCGCATCGGTCGACCGGACCGGGAGTCCGACCGGGGCGGGATGACCGGGGTCAGCCCGAGCCGATCAGGTGCCCGATCGTGTAGGTGACCCCTGCGGCGCAGCCCGAGATGAGCAGCTGCCGGGTGGCCGACCACAACAAGGACCGCCCGGTGAAGACGGCCAGGGCGGCGCCCACGCTCAGCGAGGCGACGGCGCCGAGAGCGACCGACCAGAGGATCGCCGGGGTCCCGCCGATGAAGAACCACGGGAGCAGGGGGATCAACGCGCCGACCGCGAATGCCGCGAACGAGGAGACCGCGGCCTGCACCGGATTGCCGGTGTGCCCGGGCGTGAAGCCGAGCTCCTCCCGTGCATGGGTCTCGAGCGCGAGCTGGGGATTGCGCATCATCTTCGCCGAGAGCTCCTCGGCCAACCCGGCCTCGAGACCGCGGCTCTCGTAGATGGCGGCGAGCTCCCGTCGCTCGTCTTCGGGTTCGTGCTGGATCGCCGCGCGTTCGACATCGAGCTCCCGCTCCATGAGCTCGGACTGGGCCCGCATCGAGACGTACTCGCCGGCCGCCATCGAGAAGGCACCGCCGATGAGCCCGGCCACGCCTGCCAGCCGGACCGCCGCCGCCGAGGAGTGCGCACCGGCGACGCCGAGGATGAGCGCCACGTTGGAGACGAGACCGTCGCTGATGCCGAAGACGGCTGCCCGCGCACCACCGCCCCTCAGATCGCGGTGCCGGTGCTCGCTCACGGTGCGATCGTACCGACCGGCGCGCGCTGAGGCGCTGCTGCACCGGAGCGGTAGGGACCCCTCACCCCGGGTGGTCCCGGGTGGTCCACGCCCGCCGGGTCCCCTACAGTCTCGGCCATGGCAACCACCGTGCAGGGCATCGAGGGGTTCAAGGAGCTGATCGGCACCCATCTCGGGTACAGCGGGTGGCACCGCATCGATCAGGACCAGGTCAACCGCTTCGCCGACGCCACCGGTGACCACCAGTGGATCCACGTCGATCCCGAGCGGGCCAAGAGCGGACCGTTCGGCGGGGCGATCGCACACGGGTACCTCACCCTCTCGCTCGCCCCGGCGCTCCTCGGCGAGGTCATGACCGTCGAGGGCACCACGATGGGCGTGAACTACGGCTGCAACAAGGTGCGCTTCCCCGCACCGGTGCCGGTCGGCAGCAACCTCCGGATGGGGGTCGGCGTGGGCGGTGTCGAAGATGTCTCCGGCGGGGTCCAGGTCGTGCTCGACCTGACCTTCGAGACGGAGGGGGCCTCGAAGCCGAGCTGCGCGGCGCAGGTGGTCTACCGCTACTACGGCTGATCCTGGCCAAACCCGCAGGCCGGCGACGGGGCGGGCGCCGACTCGTACGATGCGAGCAGGTACTCCTAGAGTGGGTGCGTGGAGATGCGGGTCGAGCACCTGGCGACGCGTGCAGGCGTGCCGGTGGACACCGTCCGCTACTACCAGAGCAAGGGCCTCCTCGACCCGCCCCGGCGGGAGGGCCGGATCGCCTGGTACGACGAGGGTCACCTGGCACGCCTGTCGCGGATCCGGGAGCTCCAGCAGCGCGGGTTCACCCTCGCCACCATCGCCCGACTGGTCTCCGGGGAGCTCGACGCGGCCGACGAGGCGCTCCTCGGAGAGCTCTCCGGGCTGCCCCCCACCGGCCCCGGGGGGACCGGTCCTGCCGCCAGCGCGGTCACCGGCCCGGACGGTGGTCACCTCGCCGGGCCCCGTACCTACACGCTGACCGAGCTCGCCGCGGAGACCGCGATCCCGCTGGCACTCCTCAAGGCGGTCGAGGCGGAGGGACTGCTCGTCCCCCGCCGGATCGGGGGCGTCGAGCGGTACACCGACGACGACGTCGCCGCGGCGGGCGCGGGCCTGCTGCTTCTCGAATGGGGCATCCCGCTTCCCGCACTCCTCGACCTCGCCCGTCTGCACCGCGAGTCCACCGAGGCGGTCGCGCTGCAGGCGGTGGACCTGTTCTCCCGGTTCGTCCGTGAGCCGCTGCGCGAGGATGGGGCGTCCCGCCCGGCTGCCCGTCGTTCCGTCCGTGGTGGCACCCCCGAGGGGCCCGAGGTCGACCGGTTGCTGCAGGCCTACGCCGAGCTCCTCCCCGCGGTCACCACCCTGGTCGCGCACCACTTCACCCGCACCCTGGTCAAGGCGGCCCTCGACCACGTCGAGCAGGTGGGCAGCGCGGCGGAGCGCCGCGCCATCCGCGAGCGCATCGTCCGGGACGGGTTCGACGGCGTCCCGCCGGTGGACCGGACCGCGGCGGGACAGTGAGCTGCGCCACCGGCACGGGGGCACCCGACGGCGTGGACGGCGCCGCCGCGCCGGGGACCGCCGCCCGTGCCCGGGACGCGGGCCTTCCCACCGGTGCGGAGAAGACCGCGGTGGTCCGTTCGATGTTCGACACCATCGCCCCGCGCTACGACCTGGTCAACCGCACCATGACCTTGGGCCTGGACCAGCGCTGGCGCAGGCGCGCACTCCGGGCGCTCGGTCTGCCGGCCGGATCGGTCGTCCTCGACCTCGCCTGCGGGACCGGGGACTTCCTCCGGATGCTCGCCGACGCCGGGCACCGGCCGTTCGGCGTCGACCTCTCGTGGGGGATGCTCGCCCACAACCACAGCGGCCGACCACTGGCCCAGGCCGACGGTGCCGCCCTTCCCCTGGCCAACGCATCGGTGGACGGGATCATCTGCGGCTACGCGCTGCGCAACGTCACCGACCTCGCGGCCGTCTTCTCCGAGCTGGGACGCGTCGTCCGGCCGGGAGGTCGGATCAGCCTGCTCGAGGTCGCCGAGCCGGAGCGCGGCCCCCTCCGTTCCGGGCACCGCGTCTGGTTCCGCCGGGTGGTACCGGCCATCGGGGGGCTCCTCTCCGACCGTTCCGCCTACCGGTACCTCCCGCGGTCGACCGCCTATCTGCCGGGCACCCACCAGCTCCGGACCATGCTCGACGGTGCGGGGTTCTCGACGGTCAACCGGCGCGCCCTGAGCGGCGGCCTCTCTCAACTGCTCACCGCGACGAGGAGGGGGCTGCCGTGACCGCCCGATCCGCGCGCGACCGGGTTGCGCTCCGGCTCCCGCTGCCGGCCGGCCCGGCGATCGACCCCTACGCCCTGGCCGGTGGGTCCGGCGTGCTGCTCGCCGCCGAGGGGCGGCTCCGGGTCGGGCTCGGTGCCGCGGCGACCCTCGACCTCCCCGATGGGCTCACCTCGGTCGGCGATCTCGACCGCCTCCTCGAGGCGCTCGGCGCGATCCGTTGCGACGACCGCCTCGGGCAGCCGGCCGCCACCACCGCGGGGCACGCGGTCCGCGCGTTCGGGGCGCTGCCCTTCGACCGCGCCGCGGCGACCGGGCTCACCGTCCCCGCCCTCCTCTACGGCCTCGAACCCGACGGGAGCGAGTGGGTGACCCTGGTGGCCGACGCCCCGGGCGGCCTGCCCGATCCCGACAGCGACCCCGATGTCGGTGACCGCCTCCGCGCCCGGCTGCTGGGGGTCGCCTCCCGCCACCGGCCCGAGGTCGCAGCCACGGATGACCGGACTGCCGGGGCGGCCAGGATCGAGCTGCGCTGCTCGGACGACGACTTCCGGTCAGCCGTCGCGGCCGCGGTCACCGCCATCGACCGCGGTGAGCTGGCCAAGGTCGTCCTCGCCCGCCAGGCCGAGGTGACCCTGCCCCGACCGATCGACGTCACCGGGCTCCTCCGCCGGTGGGGCGCGCTGGAACCGACCTGCACGCTGTTCTCCCTCCCCACTCCCGCCGGCCAGTTCGTCGGGGCCAGCCCGGAGCTCCTGGTCGATCGCGTCGGTGAGCGCTTCCGGTGCGTCCCGCTCGCCGGGACGACCGGAGGTCCCGACAGCGGTGCGCACGGACTCCCCCCCGAGCTGCTCGAATCGACGAAGGACGCCGAGGAGCACCGGCTGGTGGTCGAGGGCGTGCTCGACGCGCTCGCGCCGCTCAGCATCCACATCGACGCTCCGGAGCGACCGGACCTGGTCCACCTCCACAACATGACCCACCTCGGCAGCGCGATCACCGGAACGCTCGCCGCCGCCGATGGCCCGCGCGGCGGAGATCGGGGTGGACCACCGAGCGCCCTCCACCTGGTGGCCGCGTTGCACCCGACCCCGGCGGTCGGGGGGGTGCCGACCGACGCCGCCCTCGACGCCATCTCCCGGCTCGAGCCCGACGGTCGGGACGTCTACGCGGGACCGGTCGGATCGGTCGACGCGGCAGGGGACGGCCGGTGGGTCGTCGGGATCCGGGCGGTCACCGTCGACGGGCCCGGCGCCCGGATGGTGGCCGGCGTCGGTGTGGTGCGCGGGTCGCACCCCGATGCAGAGCTGGTCGAGACGACCCTCAAGTTCACCGCGGTGTTCGACGCGGTGGCCCCCGGGCAGCCGTTCTCGACGTCCATCACGCTGCCGGGGTCGGGCGGACGGACCTCCCCGGCCGCGGTGGGTTGAGCAGCCGGATCAGCCGACCGGCCGCTCGCGGGTCGGCTGACGACCGTAGCGGGCGATGACCCCGGCAAGGAGCTCGGGGGCGTCCCGGGCAACGAAGTGCCCGGCCCGCGGCACCCACACCAGCTCCGCGTCCGGCACGGACCGGGCCAGGGTCCGTCCCGCCGCCGGTCGCACGACGAGGTCCCACTCCCCGACCACCACCGCGGTCGGGACCCGGATGCGGCCGAGCGCAGCGGTGACCGCCGGGAGCTCTTCGACCAGGGCTCGCTGCTCGGTCACGAACGCGCGCCGGTGGCGGCCGAGCACACCGCCCTCCCCGCCTCGGACGCCGTGGTCGGGAAGGGCGGTCCGGAGCCGGTCCCGATAGCGCGCGCAGGCGCACGATCGACGAGTCCGCCCACCCGCGGGAGCACCTCCCCGAGCGCGACCAGTCCGGCGACGGTGAGCACCTCCCCCACCCCGGGAATCACCAGGAGGCGGTCGACCGCGTCGAGACTGTCCGGGGTGCAGGCGGCGCCGACCAGGACGAGCGCGCCGACCAGCTCGGGGTGCGCGTCGGCGAGCAACACCGCGACACCGCCCGACCAACTGTGGGCGACCACGGTCGACGGTCGCGCCCCGCGCCCGTCGATGAGGTCGGCGATCAGGTCCGCGTTCTCGGCGACCCCCCGCGCCTCGCCGGCCGTCGCCCCGTAGCCGATGCGGTCGGGCACCAGCAGTCGGAAGGACGGCTCGAGCAGATCGACGACCGGATCCCAGGATGCGTGGGTGCCCGGCTGTCCGTGGAGCAGGACGACCGGCGGGCCGGACCCCCGATCGACCGTGAACAGCACGGCGCGCCTACCGGCGCGCCGTGGCGGGTGACCGCACGAACCGTTCGGGGCGGCTGGCGAGGCGGTCGACGCGGACCCGGGCGGCGCCGGTCACAGCACGGGCATCAGGTGCGGGCGACCTGGGGACGGCGACGGTCGACACCGAGGAGCCTCCTGACCCCCCACCAGGTCACCAGTGCCAGCGCCTCGACGACGATGAAGGTGGACATCTTCGACTCGCCCTCGACCCGGTCCACGAAGCGGATGGGGATCTCGAGGATGCGAGCCCCTTCGCGCCTCGCCTCGTAGGTCATCTCGATCTGGAACCCGTAGCCCTCGGCCCTGATCCGGTCGAGATCGATCCGCTCGAGGATCGGGGCGGCGTAGGCCCGGAACCCGGCGGTCGCGTCGGCGACCCCGAGCCCGAGCAGCGCGGACGCGTAGAGGTTGCCACCCCGCGAGAGCAGCCGCCGGTGCCAGGCCCAGTTGGGGATCGAGCCGCCCGGGATGTACCGCGACCCGATGACCAGCTCGTTCCCTCCTGCCAGCCCGTCGATCAGCCCGGGGAGCGCCTCCGGCTCGTGGGAGAGATCGGCGTCCATCTCGATGCAGGCGTCGAAGTCCCGCTCGAGGCCCCAGCGGAACCCGGCCCGGTACGCGCTGCCCAGTCCCGACTTCTCGTCGCGCCGGAGGACCTCGATGCTGCCGAGCTCCTTGCCGATCCGCTCGGCCATGTCCGCGGTCCCGTCGGGGCTCCCGTCGTCGACCACCAGGACGCTCGCTGCAGGCACCGCGGTGCGGATCCGGCGGAGCACGTGGTCGATGTTCTGCGACTCGTTGTACGTGGGGAGCACCACCAGGACGTCCATCACGGCAGCTTAGGGCCCGGTCCCGGGGCGCCCGGATCGGGGCGCGCGCCGTCACGGCGGGTCTGATGATCGGTCGGCCCGGCCAGGCCGTTCGGGACCGGTGGTCCGGTCACCGGTCGCCCGTGGTCGACGGGACCTGGGGCGCGCCGTTCACTCCGACCGGTGCCTCCGCAGGGCCGACCCCCTGCCCTGCGAGGTCGACGTGCCCCGCCTCCGCCACCCCGGGGGGTCCCGCCGGACCCGTCGGGGACGCCCGGGTGCGCTCCCAGACCTCGCGGAAGATGACCTGGATCGCGCCCCCGACCGGGATCGCCACCAGGGCCCCGGTGAGGGCGCCCAGCGAGGAGCCGAACACCCCGCCGAGGTTGGCCCCGACCAGCACGGCGAGGAGCACCCAGAGGGGGTTCATCTTGACGGCCCGGCTCATCACCAGCGGGTAGATGAAGTGGTTCTCGACGAGCTGGAACCCGATGAACACGATCAGGGCCACGATTCCCGCGCTGGGCGAATGGAGCGTGGCCAGTGCCACGCTGGGCACGCCGGCGATCAGACCACCGACCAGGGGGATCATCGCCACGAGGGCCACCCAGAGACCGATCACCAGGGCGAAGGGCACCCCGAGGACGAGCATGGTCACGAAGATCACGATGCCGAAGAGGAGCGAGAGGGCGATGCTCCCGAGCACGTAGGAGGTCACCGAGCGGGAGACCGTGTGCGAGATCTCCTCGATGGTCCGGCGCAACTCCGGATTGATCGCCCCGAGGAAGCCCCGACGGAGCTGGGGGGCCTCGAGCAGCATGAACAGCGAGAGGAAGGCGATGGTGCTCAGGGCCAGGATGGTCGAGAAGACCGCCGAGGCCAGGTTGGTCCCGAACGAGAGCGCGGGCTTGCTCAGGCTCTGGGCAGCGGACTTCAGCCGTGGCGCGTTCTTCTGCACCCAGGTCAGGAGGTGGAGCCGCTGGAGGGTGTGGGCGAGCCAGCCGTGCCCCTTCTGGACCTGGTCCACCATGGTCGGGAGGCGCTCCGCCACGTGGGTGAGGGAGTGCACCAGGGGGTAGCCGAACAGTGCGAGCAGGCCGGCGAAGGCGAGGGCGGCCCCGGCGAAGACCACGCCCACCGCGCTGCCCCGCCGGAAGCGGTGGCGCTGGAGGAAGACGACCGAGGGGTTGAGCACCAGCGCGATGAACGCCGAGATGAGGATCCAGAGGATGACCTCGCGGAGGCGCCCGATGAGCCGGTAGAGGACCCAGGTGGCGATGACGACCGCGTCGACGGTCAGGATGGTGCGGAGCGGGATGCCCTTGCCCGAGGCTGCGGCGAAGAGGCGCTCGCGTCGGGGGGCGTCGGGGCCGACCGATCGGTCGGCGAGCTCGGCGGCGGTCTCGTTGACGACCGTCGTCGCGGCCTGCGCGGCCGCCGGTGCGGTCCCGCCGCCCGGGTCCGGCGGACCCGGGCCGGACGTCCCGACCGCCCCTCGGGGCTCCTCTCGCGACTCGGCCACATCCTCAGCATGGCAGGTCCGGGGGGTCGCGCCGTGCCAACATTGCGGTCATGGCGCCCGATCCGGGAGACGCGCGGCCCCACCGCCGCTGGTGGCACCGTGGTCCCTTCGTGCGCAGGGAGGTCCGCCTCAGCGTCGGAACCGTCCTCGTCTTCCTCTTCTTCTTCTACGTGGCGATCCCGCTGCTGGCGAGCCACCGCAGTCAGCTCGGCGACCTCGCCCACGTCAACGTCGCCTGGCTCGCGCTGGGTGTCCTCCTCGAGATCGCCGCGCTCGCCGCCTACACCCAGCTCACCCACTCGGTCCTGCCGGCGGGCGGGCCGAGGCGGTTCCGCATCTTCCGCATCAACCTCTCGACGCTTTCGCTCAGCCATGTCTCCCCCGGCGGGACCGCCCCGGGCGCCGCTCTCGGCTACCGGCTCCTCACCCAGTCCGGCGTGTCGGGGGCCGACACCGGCTTCGCCCTCGGCACCCAGGGGATCGGCTCGGCGGTCGTGCTGAACGTGATCTTCTGGTGCGCCCTGGTCGGCTTCCTGTTCGTCCACGGGTTCCACGCCCCCACCGGACTGCACGGGCACCAGTCCGAGTCGGGGTCGATCCTGGTGATGGTCGCGGCCGGCGTGGGGGTGGTCCTGCTCGGCGCCTTCGGCGGGCTGTTCACCCTGCTCACCCGCGGCCAGCAGCGGGCCAGCCGGATCATCCGGCGGGTATCGGGCCGGCTCAGCTTCGTCGACCCCGACCGGGTCACGTCGCTGGTCGAACGCCTCGCCCAGCGGTTCGCGGTCCTCACCGACGACCGCACCCTGCTCCGCACCGCGGTGGCCTGGGCTGCGGCGAACTGGCTGCTCGACGCGGCTTCGCTCTGGGTGTTCGTGGCCGCCTTCGGCCACCTGATCTCGCCGATCGACCTGCTGACCGCCTACGGGCTGGCCAACATCCTCGCCGCCATCCCCGTCACACCCGGCGGGCTCGGGGTGGTCGAGTTCGTCCTGGTCTCGATGCTCACCGGGTTCGGCCTCACCGACGGCCAGGCCCTCTCCGCGGTCCTCGCCTACCGGGCGGTGAGCTTCTGGCTGCCGATCCCCTTCGGCGGACTGGCCTACGCGACACTCGAGCTCGAACGCAAGGCCACCCTCCGCCGCCTCCGGCTCTCGGCGGCCCGGATGCGGACGAAGGTGGTGACCGGACGCGTGCGCACCCTCGCCATGAGGATCCGGGCGCGGGCCGCCCGGACGGTCTCGGACCGGATCACCGGCTCCGGCGTCCCCGGCGCCGCCACCACCCCGTCCCCGGTCGCGGTTCCTCTCGCGGCTGCGACTCCCGACGGGCGGTCGGGGCCGTCGGCGGCGGAGCGTCCTCCGACCGGGAGCGCCGGTCCGGAGCTCGAGGTGCTGGCACGGCCCTGACCACGTCTCGCTGGCGCTGCAGCGCGGCGAGCGCCTCCGTCCGGAAGTGATCCTGTAGATCGAACCCCAGGCTGTCGGGACCCCGGTCCGGGGCGACCCGCCGCCAGGTCCCGTCGGCTCCGAGCTCCCATGCGTTCGCCTGGTCGCGGAGCGCGCCCTCGAGCATCGACAGCAGCCGCCGCTGGATGGCCGGATCCTCGACCGGCACCACCACCTCGACCCGCCGGTCGAGATTTCGCTCCATCAGGTCGGGGGAGCCGAACGACACCCGGAGGGGTCGCCCGTGCTCGCCGCCGAAGCGGAACACCCGCGAGTGCTCGAGGAAGCGGCCGACGATCGAGCGCACCCGGATGTGCTCCGACAGTCCGGGCACCTGTGGACGCAGACAGCAGAGCCCGCGCACCACCAGATCGATCGCGACCCCGGCCCCCGAGGCCCGGTAGAGCGCATCGATGACCTCGGGATCGGTGAGCCCGTTGGTCTTGAGCACGATTCGGCCGTGGGCGCCGGCTGCCGCCTCGGCCTCGATGGATCGGACGATCTCGGCACGGGTCGAGAGCGGCGACACCACCAGGCGTCGGAACCCGGCCTGGACCGCGCAGCCGGTCAGCAGGTTGAACAGCTCGCCGACGTCGGCGCCGATGGCCGGGTCGGCGGTCAAGAGGCCCACGTCCTCGTAGGTGCGGGCGGTGAGCGAGTTGTAGTTGCCGCTCCCGACGTGGCAGTAGCGACGCATCTGGTCGCCCTCCCGCCGCACGACGAGGGAGGTCTTCGAGTGGGTCTTGAGGCGGACCAGGCCGTAGACGACCTGCACGCCGGCCTCCTCGAGGGCCCGGGCCCAGGCGATGTTGGCCTGCTCGTCGAAGCGGGCCTGGAGCTCGACCACCGCGGTCACCTGCTTGCCGGCATGGGACGCCCGGATGAGCGACGCGACGATCGGGCTGTCGTCGCCGGTCCGGTAGAGGGTCTGCTTGATGGCCACCACGTCGGGATCCTCGGCCGCCCCGGCGACGAACGCTTCGACCGAGGCGGAGAAGGACTCGTAGGGATGGTGGAGCAGGACGTCGCCTTCGGCGAGCACCGCGAACAGGTCGGCTCCGGCCGACAGGCGGGGCGGGACGACAGGCGACCAGAGCTCGGGCATGAGGTCGGGACGGTCCAGGCTGTTCAGCTGACCGAGGCCGCCGAGATCGATCGGCACGTCGAAGAGATAGACGCTCTCGTCCGGAACGCCGACCTCGGTGATGAGCATCTCGAGCAACTCGGTGGTGATGCCGGCGGACACCTCGAGGCGCACCGCCTGGCCGAACCGACGCCGGTGCAGCTCGAGCTCGACCGCGGCCGGGAGGTCCTGCGCGTCGTCCTCGTCGACCGAGAGGTCCGCGTTCCGGGTCACCCGGAAGACGTGGCGCTCGGCGATGGCCATCGACGGGAAGAGGCTCTCCAGGTGGGCGGCGATCACCTGCTCGACCGGCACGAACCGGATCCCGTCGGGCAGGGCCACCAGGCGCGGCAGCAGGGGGGGCACCTTGACCCGGGCGATCCGCTGGCCTCCCGTCGCGGGGTCGACCACCCGCACGACCAGGTTGAGACAGCGGTCGGAGATGTACGGGAACGGGTGGCCCGGGTCGACGGCGAGCGGGGTGAGGATCGGGAGGATCCGGCGGTCGAACACCTCGACGAGGTGGCCGCGGTCCTCCCCGTCGAGGGTGTGCCAGTCGGCCACCACCACCCCCGCCTCGCTCAGCGCGGGTGCCAGGTGGTCGGCGTAGATCCGGCTCTGCCGCCCGACCAGTGCGGTCACCTGGGCGGTGATCGCCCGCAGCTGCTCTGCCGGGCTCAGCCCGTCCGGCGAGCGGGTGCGCAGTCCGGCTGCGACCTGGTCCTCGAGGCCGGCAACCCGGACCTGGAAGAACTCGTCGAGGCCTTCGGTGAAGATGGCCAGGAACTTGATCCGCTCGAACAGCGGGAGGCGACGGTCGGCGGCGAGATCGAGGAGCCGCGCGGCGAAGTCGAGCCACGAGAGCTCGCGGTTGATGAAGCGACGACCGGGGGGATCGCCGTTGGTGCCGGGGCCGGGTCGGCCGGGGTCGGGCACCGTCCCCGGCCAGGGGGGCTCACGCCGGAGAAGGCCCCCCGAGCGGGTCACGGCGGTCGATGCCGGTGGACTGAGGGGGGGGTCCATCCCGGCCGATCGTATCCCGCGTGGTCCGCGGCCGGCCGGGAGAGCCGGGCCGTCCCGGCAGGGTCACCTCCCTCTCCGTGGGGGCGGAGGCCGGTAGGCTCCCCGCGGTGCCGCCGCTCACCCAGCGCTCCCGGTCCCGGCGGTCGCGCCGCGGGGTCAAGGCCCGGCGCCGCACCGAGCTCGGCCTCCTGGTCGCGGCAGGGGTCATCGTGGTCGCGGCCTACAGCCTGATGATCCTCGGCAACACGTCGAAGGTCCCCTCCGACGTGATCCCCCTCCTGCTGGCCATCCTCGCCCTCGGGGGGGTGGCCCACGTCGCCAACCGCATCTTCGCGCCCGACGCCATCGCGGTGGTCCTTCCGATCGCCTTCCTGCTCAACGGGCTCGGGTACGTGATGATCCTCCGGATCGACCTTGCGACCGGCAGGAACTTCGCGCCGCTGCAGGCGGCCTGGACGGCCGCCGGGGTGGCCGCGTACGTGCTCACCCTGTTCGTGATCCGGCGGAGCCGGGACCTCGACCGCTACCGCTACCTGCTCCTCGCCTTCGGCGTGGCCCTGCTGCTGGTCCCCCTCGTGCCCCATCTCGGCGCCAACATCAACGGGGCCCGGCTCTGGGTCCAGCTCGGCAGCTTCACCTTCCAGCCCGTCGAGCTGGCCAAGATCGTGCTCTGCGTCTTCTTCGCCTCCTACTTCGCGGAGAAGCGCGAGCTGCTGACCATCCCGACCGCCCGACTCGGCAACCGCCTCATCCTCGATCCGCGCCCGCTGGTCCCCATCCTCCTGGCCTGGGGGTTCGCCATCGGGGTGATGAGCCTCGAGCACGACATCGGGTTCTCGGCGCTGCTGTTCACCCTGTTCATCGGGATGCTCTGGCTGACCACCGGGAGGACCGGGTACCTCGCGCTCGGGCTGGTCCTGTTCGCCATCGGTGCCTATCTGGCCAGCCATTACTTCTACCAGACCCACGTCCGGGTCGAGATCTGGCTCGACCCCTGGAAGGTCATCCCGCCCCTCGATCCCGGGGGCCAGCTCCGCGAGGCGTGGTACGCGATGGGATCGGGGGGCATCGTGGGATCGGGCCTCGGCCTCGGGTTCGGCGCCTACAGCATCCCCAACGTCCGCACCGACTTCATCTTCGCGGCCATCGGCGAGGAGATGGGCCTGCTCGGCTCCACCATGGTGGTCGTGGCCTTCCTGTTGCTGGTCGGCGCCGGCCTGCGCATCGCCCAAGCGGCCCGCTCCGAGTTCGCCAAGCTGACCGCGGCGGGACTCACCGTCATCATCGGCTTCCAGGCCTTCTTCATCATCGGTGGCGTCGTCCGGCTGCTCCCGCTGACCGGGATCACCCTCCCCTTCGTCTCCTACGGGGGCTCCGCCCTCATCGCCAACTACGTGCTCATCGCCATGCTCATGCGGATCTCCGACGAGGGCACCGCCGCCGCCGACACCGCCGAGCAGACCGAGTACGAACAGGAGCAGGAGCGGCGCCACCGGTTGCTCACCGGCCGTACCTGACGCGCCCGGCGCCGGTCAGCTCACCGGTGAGCGCGCAGCGCCTCCGGGCTCGACGTCGTCCGGTCCCTCGAGGAGCCGCTGGTCGACGAGGATCGGCACCGGAACCGGCTGATGGAGCGCCAGGGTGAGCGCGTCGCTCGGCCGGCACGAGTGGACCGATCGCCCGCTCCTGCCGCGGAGGTCGAGCTCGGCGAAGTAGACCGCGCCGCGCCGCCCGACGATCCGCACCGCGACCAGGTCGATGTCGAATCGCTGGAGGACCGAGCTCATCAGCTCGTGGGTGAGCGGCCTCGGGGACGGGATCCGGCGGAAGGCATGGGAGAGGGCGATCCCGTCCGGGAGCCCGATCGAGAAGGACAGCTGGCGCCGCGGGGTCTCGGTCTCGCGGAGCAGCACGGTCGGGTGCTGGTTGGGGAGGTCCACCGTGACCGAGGAGACCAGGACCGTGCGCAGCGCGGTCACCGGCGCGGCCGGTGGGCCGACCCCCGGGTCGGTGTCCAGGTCGCTCACCGCGCGTTCCGGTACTGCACGCTGGCCACCAGGCCGATCGCCGCCATGAAGCCGATCATCGCCGATCCCCCGTAGGAGAGGAACGGGAGGGGGATCCCGGCAACCGGCATGATCCCCATGTTCATGCCCACGTTCTCGAAGATCGAAAAGGTGAGCAGCGCGAACACGCCCGAGCAGATGAGGCGCCCGAAGGTGTCCTTGGCCAGCTGGGCCACCCGGAGCACCCTCCAGGCGAGGATCGCGTAGACGACCAGCAGGAAGCCCGCCCCGACGAATCCGAGCTGCTCCCCGACCGCCGAGAAGATGAAGTCGGTCTGCTGCTCGGGCACGTAGGCGAGGTTGGTCTGGGCGCCCTTGAACAGCCCCTGGCCGGTCCAGCCGCCGTGGGCGATGGCGGTCTTGGCCTGGGTCACGTTGTAGGTGACGTCCTGGCTCGCGCCGTTGGGGGAGATGAAGCTGGTCAGCCGTTGGATCTGGTAGTGCTTGACCAGGCCGAGGTTGAGGGCGACGAAGATCACCGCGACCGCCCCGATCACCAGCAACACCAGGTAGCGCCCGGGCATCCCGGCGACCGCCAGCATCACCAGCAGGATGATCGACATCACGATGGCGGTGCCCAGGTCGGGTTGCTTGATGACCAGCAGGATGGGCAGCGCCGCCATGAGGACCATCCGGACCAGGTCCCGGAAGTCGAGACCCTCCGGCCGGCGCGTGCAGTAGGTGGCGATGGCCACGATGAGGACCAGGGTGGCGAACTGGGACGGTTGCAGCTGGAGCGGCCCGAGCGAGAACCAGCGCTGTGACCCGAGCGCATGGGAGCCGAAGGGCGAGAGCACCGCGAGCAGGGCGAGGAGGATCCCGACGTAGAGGATCGTGGCGATCTGCTCGAGCCTGCGGTAGTCGAAGAGGGCGGCCACGACGAACACCACCACGGCGATCACGAAGAAGGCGGCCTGCCGCTTGAGGTAGTAGTGGGGATCCTCACCGGCGAGCGCCAGCTTGGCCCTCGTGGCGGAGTAGATCATCACGATCCCGGTGAGGGCGAGCAGCAAGGTGGCACCGAGCAGGACCGGGTCGATCCGGACCGACAGATGGCGGGAGCGCGTCGCGAGGGTGTCGGTTGCGTAGGTCACCATCCGGGGACCCAGGCTACCCGGCTGTGGGCGCACCCCCGGGATGACGCGGCGATCCCTGTCCACCGACCGCGTGCCACATCTCCTCGACCGGCGCCGCCAGCCCGGTCCAGCGCTCGACCTGGAGGGCGGCCTGATGGACGAGCATCCCGAGGCCGTTGGAGACCGCCGCCCCACGCAGTCGCGCGGCCTCCAACCACGGGGTCTCGGCGGGGTGATAGACGAGATCGACCACCACCTGGGCGGCGCCGAGGAGCTCCGGGTCGACGGGCCAGGGCGGCGGTCCCTCGCCCCGGTCGCCCATGCCGAGCGGCGTGGCGTTGACCACCAACCGGCTGGCCCGGGCATCCTCCGGCCGGCCCACCCGCCCGACCGCCCCGGCCAGGGCCGCGGCGGTCGCCGCACGTGCGGGGGTGCGCCCGACCACGACCACCTCACCGGCCCCCGCGTCGGCGAGGGCGGCCACCACCGCCCGTGCCGCACCCCCGGCCCCGACCACGAGGCAGCGCTGCCCGGCGGGGTCGAAGCGGTGGGCACGGGCCAACGCGGCCACGAAACCGGCGCCGTCGGTGTTGTCCCCGAGCCAGCCGGTGTCGGCGGCGACGACGCAGTTGACCGCATCGAGCCGAGCCGCCTGCGGGGTGAGCTCGTCCACCGCACGCGCCACCGCCTCCTTGTGGGGCATGGTCACCGAGAGGCCGCAGATTCCGAGCGCACGGGCACCCGAGAGCGCCTCGGCGGCCGATCCCGCTGCCACCGGGAACCCCACCGAGACGACGTCCACTCCGAGCGCGGCGAACGCGGTGTTGTGCAGCAGCGGCGAGAGTGAGTGGGCAACCGGGTCACCGACCACACCGACCACCCGGGTGGCCGCCGAGAGACCGGGGACGCGCCCCGGTGCGGACGCGGACAGGGGGCCGGGGTCATCTGGCGGATCGACGGTCGGCGGCATCACGGTGCAGTCTGCCGCTCAGCCCACACCGCGCGACGCGGCCAGCGCCTCGTTTGCCCGCTGTCCGGCGAGCGTGTCGGAGAAGGCCTCGGTGCCGTCGGCCTGGACGACCACGAAGTAGAGCCAGGAGCCGGCCGGAGGGTCGAGGGCGGCCTGCAGCGAGGCCCGGGAGGGAAAGCAGGTCGGCGTCGGAGGGAGCCCCGCGTGCAGGTAGGTGTTGTACGGCGACTGGGTCCGGAGGTCGGACGGGGTCACCGGGCCACCGTCGCGGCCCAGCGCGTAGAGCACCGTCGAGTCCATCTGGAGGGGCATCCCACGGGCGAGGCGGTTGTAGACGACCCGGGCGACCGGCCCCAGGTTCTGGCCGATCACCCCCTCCTTCTCGACGATCGAGGCCACGATGACCACCTGGTAGGGGGTGAGACCGAGGCGGGCCGCGCCTGCGGCGAGTCCGACCCGCGCGGCCAGCGCGTCGAACCGGTCGACCATCCCGGTGAGCAGCTGGTGGTCGGTCTGCCCGGGCAGGACCACGTAGGTCCCCGTTCCGAGCAGCCCGTCGAGGTTGGTCGAGCCGGCCGGCTGCCACGGCGAGTGCACGCTCCCGTCGGTCGCGGCGGTCCCGAAGCCGGCGGTGCTGTGGCCGGGGAGCTGGCCGACCCGCCCGGCGAGCTCGGCGACGGTGAATCCCGGCGGGTTCTGGATCGGGAAGACGTTGGGCCCCGAGGAGAGGATCCCGTTGACCGAGGCGAAGCTCGAATTGCGCCGGAAGGCGTACGAACCGGCCAGGACCCCCGGGAGGCTGTGGAACTGGGACCAGATCCGGTAGGCGAGCGAGCTGCCGATGACCCGCTGCGCCTCGAGGGTCGTGGCGACCTGGTCCACCCCGGACCCGGCCCGCACGGTGACGACGACCTGCGCGCCGGGGGGCCCCGAGGGGGAGGCCTCCGAGAGGACCCAGAGGGCGACCGCGACCACCATGGCGACGACCAGCACCAGCACCACCAGGACGGCCGTCCTCCAGGGATGCCCCCGCAGCCACGGGCGGCGACCACCGGCGACCCCTCCCCGGTCACCGCCGTCACCGCCGTCACCGCCGTCACCGCCGCCCTGGCGCCCGTAGATCCGCGGGCCCACGTCCACCCCGTCGGTCGGGTCGGTGGCACCCGTGTCGCGATCGCGCGGCGCGGAGAGGACCGGCTCCCCCGGGCGCGGTCCCGTCACGCTCGGGAACCCCGGTGCTCGAGCCAGGCCCCGAGCAGCACGGCGGCAGCCGTCCGGTCCACCACCGAGCGCCTCCGGCGGCCCTTCGTGCCCGCCGCGGCGCAGTGAGTGCTCCGCGGTCACCGTCGTCAGGCGCTCGTCGAAGAGCTCCACGCTGACGCCGCGTCCCTCCAGGAGGGTGCGCAGTGCAGCGGCCTCGGCCTCGGCCGCCGCCGCCGCCGTTCCGCGCGTCCCGTCCAGGGAGAGCGGCAGACCCACGACCACGGTGGCCGCCTCCTCCTCCACGATCAGGTCCACGAGGGCACGGCGGTCCCGTTCGGGGTCCCCGGTGCGCACCACGGTGCCGAGCGGTGTGGCCAGGGTTCCCCCCGAGTCGCTCACCGCGATGCCGATGCGGCGGGTGCCGAGGTCGACGCCGACCGCCCGCCCGCGTCGGGCCGGACCGTCCGTCCCCACGGAGCTCAGGATCCCCCGAGCACCCGACGTGCCTCCTCGAGGGCCGCGTCGATGCCGCTCGGGTCCTTGCCTCCGGCGACGGCGACCTCGGGCGAGCCGCCGCCGCCGCCGCCGAGGAGCGCGGAGAGCTGTTTGACCAGGGCTCCGGCGTCGATCTCTCCGTCGGCGGCCACCGCGAGGGAGGCCTTGGCGCCGTCCGGGCTCCCGCCGAGCACCACCGCCCGGAGCCGGCCGGTCGACCGGACGGTCTGGGCCAGGTCGCGGAGCTGGTCCGGGCTCAGGCCGTCCCTGCGGGCGACCACCACCCCATCGGACGAGGCGGCGACCAGCGCGTCGGCGTCGGCACGCACCTCGCGGGAACGGGCCTGCTCGAGGGCCTTCTCCGCGGCGCGCTGGCGGTCGAGCAGTCGTTCGATCGCTTCGCCGACGTGCTCGGGGTCGGTGCGGAGCTGGGCGGCCGCCGTGGCGAGCAGCAGCTCCCGCGATGCGATCCGCTCGAGCGCACCCGCACCGGTCACCGCCTCGATCCTGCGGGTGTTGGAGCCGATCGAGGACTCCGAGACCACGGTGATCGGGCCGATCATCCCGAGGGCGCCGACGTGGGTGCCGCCGCAGAGCTCGGTCGAGTGCGGCCCGGCCTGCACGACCCGGACCCGATCGCCGTACTTCTCGCCGAAGAAGGCGAGCGCGCCCATCGCCTCGGCTTCTGCTCTGGTGTGCTCCTCGACCACCACCGGGTCGTCGGCGAGCACGTCGGCATTGGCCGCGGCGGTGATCTCGGCGAGCTCGGCCGGCGCGACCGCCGAGTGGTGGCTGAAGTCGAAGCGCAACCGGTCCGGCGCGACCAGCGATCCCTGCTGGCGCACCTGGTCGCCGAGGACGCTGCGCAGGGCGGCGTGCAGGAGGTGGGTGCCGGTGTGGCTGCGCCGGAGCGCCTCGCGCCGCGGTCCGTCGATGGTCGCCACCGCGTCCTGTCCGACGAAGATCTCGCCGGTCACCGTGGCCCGGTGCGAGGTCAGCCCGGGAAGAGCGGAGACCGTGTCGTAGACGAACGCGGTCCCGGTCTCGGTGGCGATGGTCCCGGTGTCGCCCATCTGTCCCCCGCCCTCCGCGTAGAACGGGGTCCGGTCGAGGAAGAGCTCGACCTGGCCGGCGCGGTCGGGGGTGCGGTCGGTCAGCACGGCCACCACCCGGGCCGGTGCCGCGTACGCGTCGGGGCGTTGGCCGACGAAGACGGTGCGGCCCTCGGTGTCGAGGATCGACCGGTAGGCCTCCTCTCCGGCAGGGGCGCGGCCGGCCCGTGCCGCTGCCCGGGCCTGGGAGCGCTGGCGGTCCATGGCCGCCTCGAAGCCCTGCAGATCGACCGTCCGACCTGCCTCCTCGGCGATCTCGACGGTGAGCTCGACCGGGAAGCCGTAGGTGTCGTGCAGCTGGAAGGCCACCGCTCCCGGGACGGTCATCTCCCCGGTGGCGAGCTGCTCCTCGAGGATCGCCGACCCGGTGGCCAGGGTCCGAAGGAAGGCATCCTCCTCCCGTGCCACCACGTCGTTCACCAGCTGGTGCTGCTCGGCGAGCCCGGGGTAGGGGCCCCCGAGGACCGCGACGGCCACGTCCACCAGGCGCGGGGTGAACGGTTCCTTGACCCCGAGCTGGCGGCCCCGGCGCACCGCCCGGCGGATGATCCGTCGCAGCACGTAGCCCCGACCCTCGTTGGCCGGCAGCACGCCGTCGGCGACCACCATGGACATGGCCCGGCCGTGGTCGGCCAGGATGCGCAGGGCCACGTCGTCCCGTTCGTCCTCGCCGTAGGTCCGGCCGGTGATCGACTGGGCCTCCTCGAGGAGCGGCACGAAGAGCTCGGTGTCGAAGATCGAGTCGACACCGTTCAGGACGGGCAGGATTCGCTCGAGGCCCGCACCCGTGTCGATGCTGGGCCGCGGCAGCGCGTCCGTGGTGCCGTCCGGGTGGCGGTCGTACTGCATGAAGACCAGGTTCCAGATCTCGACGAAGCGCTCGGTGCCGCCGTGCGCCGGTCCGCCGTCGGCGCCGTACTCGGGACCCTTGTCGAAGAAGAGCTCGGAGCTCGGACCCCAGGGACCGACCCCATCGCCCTTCCACACATTGTCGTCGCCCATCCGCTGGATGCGCCCGGTCGGGACCCCGACCGCGTCGTGCCAGATGGCCGCTGCCTCGTCGTCGTCCTCGTGCACGGTGATCCACAGCCGGTCGCCGTCGATGCCCAGCACCCCGGTCACCAGCTCCCACGCGTAGCGGATGGCCTCGGACTTGAAGTAGTCGCCGAAGCTGAAGTTGCCCAGCATCTCGAAGAACGTGCAGTGGCGCTGGGTGGTGCCGACCAGGTCGATGTCGACGGTGCGGAAGCACTTCTGCACCGAGGTGGCACGGGGCCAGGGGGGTGTCTCGTCCCCCAGGAAGAACGGCTTGAACGGCACCATCCCGGCGATGGTGAACAGCACGGTCGGGTCATGGGGGATCAGGCTCGCCGACGGCACCAGGGTATGACCGCGGTCCGCGAAGAAGCCGGTGAACGCGGCTCGGAGGTGGTCGGCGTCGCGCGCCGTGCCGGAGGTCACGACCTGCAATCCTAATGGCCCAGGTGAGAGGCTGATTCTCGCCTCGAAGCCCTCTCGGCTCGCGCCACCGGCCGGGGGCGGTCGGGGACGGTCGCGCCGGAGGGCGCCAGCTGCTCCCAGAGCTCCGACTCCCGGCGCTGCTTCTCGGAACGACCGGAGTCCACCGCCTCGCGCACCCGCCGGCCGGCGGTCCCGGCCGCCTGGCGTGCGGACCGACCGACCTCCGCCGCGAGCGACTCGGGCTGCATCCGAGCCGCGGCCTGCTCGATGGTGCGCCGGACCTTGCGTTCCGCCCAGAGCGCCGATCCCGCCCCGGCCACCACCCCGGTCATCAACCAGAGCGCGCGCCGCGGAACGATCACCGGCTCCGGTCGCGGGGCACCGGGGTGCCGTTGCGGTCCGCGTCGCCCGATGCGAGCCGACGGATCCCGGTCGCCGCACCCGCGCGGACGGCGAGGACCTTGACCACCGGGTTGGCGAAGGCGCGGTAGGCGAGGCGCGAGGCCGAGTCGACCGTCGCGTGCACCGCTTCGGTCGAATCGAGCACGGCGCCGACCCGCTCCATCTCGGTTGCGGCCTGGTCGACCACACGGTGGGCGTCAGCGACCAGCGGCACCGTCTGCCGGCGCAGCTCGTCGGCCATCGTGCCGATCCGCTGCACCTGGCGCCGGAGCGATGCGATGGCGACCAGGAGGCCCGCCACGGCCGTCACACAGGCAATGCTGGCCACCAGGACGGCGATCTCTCCAGCGGTCATGATCGGAGCAGCTTAGATCGCCCCGGCTCGGACCCGGGTGTCCGGGCGGGTCGCCTGCGCCCCCGCCGGCGCGCCCCGCGGCGGTCCTCCGGTCAGGTCGACGCCATCCCGACCACCGGGCGATTGAGGGTGAGGTTGCCGGTCGACCCGTAGAAGGCGGCGTCCCCGAAGGCGAAGATGCCGCCGTCGGAGGCCACCAGCCAGTAGCCGCGTCCGGTCAGCGAGGGCGCCATCCCGACCACCGGACGGTTGAGGACGAGGTTGCCGGTCGACCCGTGGAAGGCGGCGTCCCCGTAGGCGAAGATGCCGCCGTCGGAGGCGACCAGCCAGTAGCCGCGTCCGTCGGGGGTCGCGGCCGTCCCGACCACCGGACGGTTGAGGACGAGGTTGCCCGATGAGCCGTAGAAGCCGGCGTCCCCGTAGGCGAAGATGCCGCCGTCGGAGGCGACCAGCCAGTACCCCCTGTCATCGGGGGTGGACGCCATCCCGACCACCGGACGGTTGAGGACGAGGTTGCCCGATGAGCCGTAGAAGCCGGCGTCCCCGTAGGCGAAGATGCCGCCGTCGGAGGCCACCAGCCAGTAGCCGCGTCCGTCGGGGGTCGCGGCCATCCCGACCACCGGACGGTTGAGGACGAGGTTGCCCGATGAGCCGTAGAAGCCGGCGTCCCCGTAGGCGAAGATGCCGCCGTCGGAGGCGACGAGCCAGTACCCCCTGTCATCGGGGGTGGACGCCATCCCGACCACCGGACGGTTGAGGACGAGGTTGCCCGATGAGCCGAAGAAGCCGGCGTTGCCGTAGTCGAAGATGCCCCCGTCGGTGGCGACCAGCCAGTAGCCGGGCAGCGCGAAGGTGTACCGGTCGGCGGTGATCGCCGGGCTGGTCCCGTCCGGGGAGGTCACCGAGACGTCCACGGTGGCCCCGCGGGCCGGACCGGGCGGCACGACTGCCACGATCGAACGGTTGGAGGTGACCCTGAAGGAGGGGGACGGAGTGGTTCCGAAGCGGACCGCGGTCGCGCCACCGAAGTCGGAGCCGCTGATGGTGACCTGCCCGCCGCCCGCGGTCGGACCCCTGGTCGGGACCACCGAGGTGACTTCCGGGGAGATGAAGGTGAAGGTCGCCGCCGGCACCGCGGCGCTGGTCCCCGCCGCAGGGCCCGTGGTGGTGACCGTGACCACCGACTGCCGACCGCTCACCACGTCCGGGGTGGTCACGGTCACCGTGGTCGGGGTGTGGGCGGTGACGACCGCCGGGGTCCCCCCGAACCGGACGGTCGGCGTGCCGGAGCCGAAGCCCGAGCCGCCGATGACCACGGTCTGGGCGCCCGACGCCCTTCCCGAGGCCGGCGAGAGCCCGGTGACCGCCGGGCAGCCGGCGGCAGACCCCGAGAGCAGGCCGAGGAGGAGGGCGGCCTTCGGGCTCCCCCACCCCGTGGCCAGGTCGTAGCCCGCCCGGGCGGCGAACTGCCCCCCGGTCATCCCCGGGAAGATGCTGTTGTTGCCGAGGGTCACGTCGTTGAAGGACGAGGCGGCCCCCGACGAGTAGAGCGCGGGGCCGAGCCGCCCGGCCGGGGAGGCGCACCCCTGGTCGGTGGCCGTGACCACCGCGGCCCAGAGGGGGGCGGCCACACTGGTCCCGCCCGCCGGAAGCCACTCGCCGCCGAAGAAGATCACGGCACCGTGGTCCGGGTCGGCGCTGGCCGCCACGTCGGGGACCTCTCGGCACTGTCCGCTCCCGTGCGGCGGGCAGGTGAACTGGGTGGTGCCCGGGATCTGGGCACCGGGCACCTGCTGCCAGGTGGGGGCGACGAACACGGTCGAGTTGCCCCCTCCCCCGGCGCCCTCGGCCCCGTTCCAAACCGTCTCGGTCGGGGCGTTCGGGCTGGCCGCGGTGAGCGAGGTGCCGCCCACGCCGGTCACGTCGGGCTGGTCGGCCGGGTCGTCGACTGCGAGCGTCTGGGACCCTGTTTCGGGGTAGCAGTCGCTCGAGCCCGAGTCTCCCGAGGCGGCGAGCACGGTCTGTCCCTGAGCGGCGGCCTGGGCGAACAGCGTGGTCTCCGTCGCGCGGTCGGTCGGATCGATGACCGGCTCGCACTGGCCCCAGCTGGTCGAGAGCACCTTGGCCCTGTCGCCGTCGACCATGGCCCGATAGGTGTCCATCGGTCCGGTCGGGCTCTGGGGGCCCGTGTAGACGATGACCGACGACGAGGGTGCGAGCCCCGCCACCGTCTCGATGTCGAGCGCGGCCTCACCGGACTCGACGGTCGTGCCGGCGCCACCGTCGACGGTGACGTCGGTCACCGGAACGTGGATTCCGTAGCAGGACTCGTAGGTCTGGATGTCGCCCGGCTGGTAGGACTCGAGCTCGAAGACCCCGACGCTCTGGCCGGCGCCCGCCCGTCCCTCGCCGTAGAGGGTGGAGAGGCCGTAGGTCGAGGCCAGTTGATCGGCGGTCCAGGCCCCCTGCCCACGAAGCGACGCAGCCGCCGGGCACGGCGACGGGCCGAGATGGGCGACCGGAGTGGCCGATCCGCCCGGGTTCGCCGTCGCCGGGAGGCGTCCGGTCCCCGTGGGGCCACCACCGAGCACGATTCGGGGGTGCAGGGCCGCCTTCTCCGACAGGCCGATCACCCCCCGGATGGCGGGCGCGAGCGCCGCCGGCACCGTTGGATCGCCGAGACCGACCCGGGCCACCGTGCCGCTCGGCAGCCGTGCCTCGACCAGGCGCACCGCGAAGGTCCGTTCCACCTCGGCGGCCGGACCCGACACGGGGACGAACAGACCGTCCGACGCGGTCGGGCCGACCTCGAGCCCGCTCGACGAGAGCCACGCCCGGGTCGCGGCGAGCGTCGCGTCAGCGGGACCGAAGGCGGTCCCGAAGCGGCCCTTGGGCAGATAGTGGCGGTAGTCCGGGCTCCCCGGGGTGGAGACGGCCAGGACGAACGCGTCGAGCGCCGCCGGGTCCCGTGGCCGGAGCACCACCTCGGCGTGGACGATGGACGCCGGGTCGGCCGGACCCTCGACGGCGGCCCCGGTCGGCAGGGTCGAGCCGGTGCCCACCAGCGGGGTCATCACCGGGCCATGCGCCGGACCGGCCGTCGCCGGACCCGCCAAGCCCAGGGTCGGCACCACGACGGCCAGCGCAGTGACGACCCATCGGATGGCGGGGACCCATCGGGTGGCGGGGACCGCGGATGTCGACGCCGGCATCGGGTCAGTCTTCCCGATCCGCCACTGCAGCGGACGGCCCCGGGCCATTCCCCGGCTCGGCACCCGACCCGGTACTCGACTCCTCCCCCGGCTCCGCTCCGGATCGCCACCGCCGGAGCCGCTCGGACACCACCGCCTCGTGGCCGCGGTCGCTCGGCTCGTAGTAGCGGGCGGCCATCCCGGGCGGCCGGTACTCCTGGGCGACGAAGGCGTCGGGGTGGTCGTGCGGGTACTCGTACCCCTCACCGTGCCCGATTGCCGCCGCGCTGCGGTAGTGGGCGTCGCGCAGGTGGGCGGGCACGTCGCCCCGCGGTCCCTCCCTGACGTCCTGCACCGCACGCCCGAGTGCGATGGTGACCCGGTTGGACTTGGGGGCACAGGCCAGGTGCACGACCGCCTGTGCGAGATTGAGCCGGGCCTCGGGCAGCCCCACGAACTCGACCGCCCGGGCCGCCGCGTCCGCCACCACCAGGGCCAGCGGGTCGGCCTCCCCGACGTCCTCGCTGGCGAGGATCACCAGGCGGCGGGCGATGAAGCGGGCATCCTCCCCCGACTCGAGCATCCGGGCCAGCCAGTAGAGGCCCGCGTCGGGATCGGAGCCCCGGACCGCCTTGATGAAGGCGCTGACCTGGTCGTAGTGGCCGTCCTCGCCGTAGTGCTGGAGCCGGGTGTGGCGGGCCCGCTCCACGTCGTCGAGGGAGACCGGCCGCGTGCCGGCCAGGGTCAGGGCAACCTCGAGGGTGGTCAGCACCGCCCGGGCGTCCCCGTCGGCGAGCCCCACCAGGGCGGCCACCGCCTCGGGCTCGGCCGAGGCGCCCTCGGCGTCCAGCCCACGCGCGACGACCGCGGACAGCTCGTCGTCGGAGAGGGGCTCGAGGCGCCACAGGGTCGACCGGGAGAGCAGCGGCGCGTTGACCTCGAAGAAGGGGTTCTCGGTGGTGGCCCCGATCAGCACCAGCAGGCCCTCCTCGACGGAGGGGAGCAGGGCGTCCTGCTGGGCGCGGTTGAACCGGTGGACCTCGTCGAGGAAGAGGATGGTGCCGCGACCCTGTTCCCCGAGGAGCCGCCGCGCGCCGTCGACCACCTCGCGGACGTCCTTGACCCCTGCGGTCACCGCGGAGAGCGGGACGAACTGCTTGGCCGTGGCGGTGGCCACGACCGCGGCCAGGGTCGTCTTGCCGGTTCCCGGTGGGCCCCACAGGAGCGCCGAGGTCAGCCGGTCCGACTCGATGAGCGCACGCAACGGTGCGCCCGGCCCGATCAGGTGCTGTTGACCGATGATCTCGTCGAGGGTCCGCGGTCGCAGGCGGGCCGCGAGGGGGGCCCGGGCGGTGAGGCGCTCCTGTGCGGCCCCCGAGAACAGGTCGTCACCGGCCACCGCGCACCCTCAGTCCGGCGCGGGCCGGAGCGACAGCCCGAGCTCGGCGAGGGCGGCGGGGGCGAGCCGCTTGGGCGAGCCGGTCATCGGGTCCCAGCCCGACTGGGTCTTGGGGAAGGCGATGACCTCGCGGATGCTGTCCTCGCCGGCGAAGATGGCGGCCAGGCGGTCGATCCCGACGGCGAAGCCGGCGTGGGGCGGCGCGCCGAACCGGAAGGCACCGAGCAGGAACCCGAAGCGGGACGCGGCCTCCTCCTCGCTGATGCCGAGCACCGAGAAGATGCGGCTCTGGATGTCGGCCCGGTGCACGCGGACGCTTCCCGAACCGAGCTCCCAGCCGTTGAGGACCAGGTCGTAGGCTTGGCTGCGCACCGACGCCGGGTCCGACTCGAGCCGGTCGATGTCGTCGGGGTGGGGCATGGTGAACGGGTGGTGGGCGGCGATCGGATGTCCGGCGTCGTCGACCCCGTCGAACAACGGGAAGTCGACCACCCACAGGTACCGGTAGGGACCCTCCGAGACCGGCCGGCCGCCGAGCTCCGAGCGGAGTGCGCCGAGGACGGCACAGGCCAGACGATGCTCGTCGGCCACCACCAGCACCAGGTCGCCGGCGGCGGCGCCGGTCGCGGCGAGGAGCCCGGCGCGCTCGTCGTCCGAGAGGAAGCGGTCGAGCGGGGAGTCGAGGCTGGTCCCCCCCTCACCCCCGGCGGTCACCCGGAACCAGGCCAACCCCTTCGCCCCGAGCGCCTTGGCCCGATCGGTGAGCGCGTCGAGGCGGGAACGGGTCACGGTCGCTCCTCCCCCGAGCACGACGGCTTTCACGCACGCCGCCCCGAACGCCTTGACCTCGGTGGTGGCGAAGAGCTCCGAGAGGTCGACCAGCTCCATCCCGAAGCGGAGATCGGGCTTGTCCGTGCCGTAGCGGTCGATCGCCTCGGCCCAGGTCATCCGCGGCACGGCGGCCGGTCGCTCGCCGGTCGCGGCCTCGGCTGCATCGAGAACGGCCTCGGAGACGACCTCGAGGATGTCCTCCTGGCCGACGAACGAGGCCTCCACGTCCAGCTGGGAGAACTCGAACTGTCGCTCGGCCCGGAGGTCCTCGTCGCGCAGGCAGCGGGCGATCTGGTAGTACCGGTCGACTCCGGCCACCATGAGGAGCTGCTTGGCCAGCTGGGGACTCTGGGGCAGGACGTAGCAGGACCCCGGGTGGAGCCGGCTGGGGACCGCGAACTCGCGAGCGCCCTCGGGGGTCGGCGACCAGAGCATCGGGGTCTCGACCTCCACGAACCCCTGCCGGTCCATCGCCGCCCGCAGCGCGCGGTTGACGGTGGCGCGCAGGCGGAGGTTCGCCTGCATCCGCGGCCGGCGCAGGTCCACGTAGCGGTGGGTGAGCCGCACCACCTCGTCGACCTCGACCCGGTCGTCGACCGGGAAGGGCGGTGGGTCCGCCGCGTTGAGCACCGTGACCGTGCAGTCGCCGATCTCGACCTCGCCGGTCGCGAGATCGGGGTTGACCGTGCCGTCGGGGCGGTGGCGGACCTCGCCCTCGACCGCCACCACGTACTCGTTGCGGACGTCGACCGTGCCCGGGACGACGCACTGGACGATCCCGGTGTGGTCCCGCAGGTCGACGAAGGCCAGGTGCTCCCCGTGCTCCCGGCGTTTGGCGACCCACCCACAGATCCGCACCCGGTTCCCCACGTCGACGGCGCCGAGCGAACCGCACATGCGGTCGCGCATGACGGTGGCCCAATCGGGCGACGGCGGCGGGACGGGTGGACTGGTCAACAGGGGTCCTTTCCGGTGGCTGGCTCGGATGACGGGAACGGATGGGGGCCGCCCGCCCGGTGGGTCACTCCGGTGCGGGTCCGGCGGTCCCGGCGGTTCCGGAGGGCCGGGTGGCCGCGCGCACCGCTGCGACCACCTCGGTGACCGGCACGGTGCGCTGGTCCCCGGTGGTCCGCAGGTGCCGGAGTGACACCGTACCCGAGGCGACCTCGTCCGGCCCCGCGATGAGCGCCACCACCGCACCGGACCGGTCGGCCAGCTTGAGCTGGGCCTTCATCGAGCGGCCGTCGAAGGCCCGGTCTGCCGACAACCCGGCGCTCCGCAGCGAAGCGGTGAGGTCGCGGGCGACCGTCCCGCCGGCGGTGTCGACCACGAAGGCGTCGAGCGCTGTCGGGGCGACCGGGAAGGTCCCCTCCGCGTCGCAGGCGAGGAGGACCCGCTCGATCCCGATCCCGAACCCGATCCCGGGCGTGGCCGGGCCGCCGAGCATCTCGACCAACCCGTCGTAGCGGCCTCCCCCCCCGATGCCGTTCTGGGCCGCCTCGAGCGCATCGGAGGAGAACTCGAAGGTGGTCCGGGTGTAGTAGTCGAAGCCGCGCACCAGCCGGTGGTCGAGCTCGAAGGGCACCGCGAGGGCGTCGAGGCCGGACCGGACCCGGGCGAAGTGGTCGCGGCAGGGTTCGCAGAGGTGGTCGACCAGGCGCGGGGCGTCCAGCGTCGCCTCGCGGCAGGTGTCGAGCTTGCAGTCGAGGACCCGCAGCGGGTTTGCCACGAGGCGGTCCGCGTGCTCGTCGCAGAGCTGGTCGCGTCGGGAGGCGAGGTACTCGCGCAGCAGATCGAGGTACCCGGGCCGGCAGGTCCCGTCGCCCATCGAGTTGAGCCGCAACGAGAACGCGGCCAGCCCGAGCCCCCGGAAGAACCCGTCGGCGAGGGCGACCACCTCGACGTCGAGGTCGGGGTCGGCCGGTCCGAGGCCCTCCACCCCGAGCTGGTGGTGCTGCCGGTAGCGACCGGCCTGGGGACGCTCGTACCGGAACGCCGGGGTCGCGTACCACGCCTTCCAGGGCAACGGCGGCCGGTGCTGCACGAAGGCCCGGACCAGCGGGGCGGTTCCCTCCGGGCGCAGGGCGAGGAGCCGGCCGCCCCGGTCCTCGAATTCGTACATCTCCTTCCCCACCACGTCGCTCCCCTCACCGATCCCCCGCCGGAAGACCGTCACGTCCTCGAAGGTCGGGGTGTGGGCGAGGCCGTACCCGGCCCGTTCGACCAGGTCGGCGAAGCGGGCGAGCAGGGCCTCCCAGCGGGTCGACTCGGGGTAGAGGACGTCATGGGTGCCACTCGGGGCGCGCGCCGCCACCGCCTTGCCGGGCACGCGGCCTCAGTCCTTCTTGCCGGGGAGGATCCGGTACACGTCGTAGACGGCGTCGAGGTGGCGGATCAGGTTGAGCACCGACTCCAGGTGGGCGGGATCTGCGAGCTCGACGTCGAAGCGCATCCGGCTGATCCGGTCGGAGTCGGTCTGGGTGTTGGCGCTCACGATGTTGAGGTGGTGCTCGGAGACCACCTTGGTCACGTCGCTGAGCAGCCGCGAGCGGTCGATGGCCACCACCTCGATGGTCGCCACGAAGACACCCGAGGACCGGTGGTCCCACTCGACCTCGATGAGCCGCTCGCGCGAGCGGCTGGCCAGCGAGGCCGCGTTGGCGCAGTCGGCCCGGTGGACCGAGACCCCCCGGCCGCGGGTCACGAACCCGACGATCTCGTCGCCCGGCACCGGGGTGCAGCACCGGGAGAGCCGCACCATCAGGTCGTCCAGCCCCTCCACGTAGACCCCGACCGCCGAGCCCCGTCCCGGACGGACCGCGGTCGGCTGCTGGCGGGCGGTGACCGGGAGCTGCTCCTCGTAGACGCCTCCCCGAAGCTCCCGCAGGATCCGTTGTGCGACCGCCCGGGCCGAGATCCGGTTGTCCCCGATCGCAGCGTGCAGCGCGTCGACGTCGGCGAAGTTCATCGCGGTCGCCAGCTCGGCGAGCGAGTGCTCCGATGCCAGCTTCTGGACCGGGAGGCCCTCCCGCCGGAGCTCTTTGATCAGCTCCTCGCGCCCGAGCTCCATCGCGTCCTCGCGGCGCTCGCGGGAGAACCACTGCCGGATCTTGGTCCGGGCCCGGGAGGAGGCCACGATGCCCAGCCAGTCCCGTGACGGGCCCGCGGTCGGGGCCTTCGACGTGAAGATCTCGACGGTGTCCGCAGAATTGAGCCTGGTGTCGAGCGGAACCAGCCGGCCGTTGACCTTGGCTCCGATGCACCGGTGACCGACCTCGGTGTGGATGGCGTAGGCGAAGTCGACCGGCGTGGCGTTGGCGGTCAACGCGATGACCTTGCCCTTCGGGGTGAAGACGTAGACCTCGTCCTCCTCGAGGTCGAGCTTGAGCGCCTCCAGGAACTCGATCGGATCGGTCGTCTCGTTCTGGAAGTCGACGATCCGCTGCATCCACTCGATCTCGGCGGTGGTCGAGGAGGTCTCCCGGGCCAGAGCCTGGCGTTCGGCCCGGCGGTCGCGCTCGGCGAGGTCGGCCCGTTCGGTCGGGGTGATCGCCGGCGCCTTGGTGCGCGGCTCCTTGCGTCTGCCCTCGGTTCCGGACTTGCCACCGCGGCCCCGGCGCGGTCGGGTGGCCACGGCGGCCGCTCCGGTGTCGGCGGTCCCGGGTCCCCCCGGCCCGGGACGACCCGGGTTCTCCTTGTAGCCCCAGTGGGCGGCGATGCCGTACTCGGCCCGGCGGTGCATCTCGTGGGTCCGGACCTGGACCTCGATCGGCTTGCCGTCGAGCCCGATGACCGTGGTGTGCAGCGACTGGTACAGGTTGAACTTGGGTGAGTTGATGTAGTCCTTGAACCGGCCCTGGACGGGAGGCCAGATGGCGTGGATCGAGCCGAGCGCCGCCCAGCAGTCCTTCTCCGACTCGACGATCACCCGGATCCCCACCAGGTCGTAGAGCTCGTCGAACTCCCTCCCCCGGACCACCATCTTCTCGTAGATGCTCCAGAGGTGCTTCGGGCGGCCGGTCACCTCGGCGGTCAGACCGGAGGCGGCCAGGCGTTCGCGCACCGAGACCAGCACCCTGGCCAGGAACTCGTCGCGCAGCGGGGCCCGGCTGGCCACCATCTGTTCGATCTCCGCGTAGCGCTTGGGGTGGAGGGTGGCGAACGCCAGGTCCTCGAGCTGCCACTTGACCTCCTGGATCCCCAGTCGGTGGGCGAGGGGCGCGTAGATGTCCAGGGTCTCCTGCGCGGTGCGGCGCTGCTTCCACTCGGGCATGACCGAGAGGGTCCGCATGTTGTGCAGACGGTCGGCGAGCTTGATGATCAGGACCCGCCAGTCATCTGCCATCGCCACCAGCATCTTGCGGACCGTGGCCGCCTGCTGGGCCTCCTTCGAATCGAACTGGAGGCGGTCGAGCTTGGTCACCCCCTCCACGATGAGGGCGACCGAGGGCCCGAAGTCCCGCTCGATGAGCTCGGTGGTGATCCCGGTGTCCTCGACCGCGTCATGCAGCAGCGCCGCCGCCACCGTCTGGCCGTCGAGCCCGAGGTCGGCGACGATCCCGGCCACCGCGATGGGATGGGTGATGTAGGGCTCGCCGGACCGGCGCAACTGCCCGGCGTGGGCCACCGTCGCGGTCTCCGCGGCGCGGATGATGATCGAGGTGTCGTCCCCGGGGTGGCGCCGCAGGAACGCGTCGATGACCGGCCCCAGGAGCTGCGCCTCGGCGGCGGGGAGGGTCGACCCGGACGGGATCGCGTCACCGCGACCAGTGGCCCCCCCGGCGGGGACTGGTGTGGCCAGAGCCATCTCTACACGGTACCCGGCACCGAACCCCGACCGGTGCGAGACGGCCGCGGAGCGGTCGCGCGACGGCTAGCGCCGCCTTCCCTTCCCCTTCCCCTTGCCCTTGCGGGGCCGGGGCGGGGGACGGCTGCCGGCGGGCCGGGTCGAGCCCGATCCGGGCGGTCCCGTGCGGCCGGCACGCGCCGAACCCGACGACCCCGCCTCGGCGGCGCCTGCGGCGGTCGCGGCGGCGGTCCCTGCGGTCGCCGCCGGCCGGCCCGACCGTTTGGCGGAGGCGCCCTGCCCGGGACGGATGACGCCGCTGGAGGTCCGGACCTTCGACGAGCCCCGCCCGCTCCCGCTCCCGGCTGCGGCGCCGGCGAGCGCGGCTGCGGCGGCCGGGGTGAGGGCGGGCCCGCGCTCCCCGCGCGCCTCGAGACGCTGGCGGATGGTCACGTACCGGGACTCCCGCTCCTTCATCAGGGCGAGCAGCGGTGAGGCGATGAAGATCGAGGAGTAGGCACCGCTGGTGAGGCCGATGACCAGGGCCAGACCGAAGCTCTGGAGTGTCTCCGCGCCGAGGACCACCGATCCGATGATCAGGACCGAGAGCACCGGGATGATCGCGACCAGGGAGGTGTTGATCGACCGGGCGAGGGTCTGGTTCATCGAGAGGTTCACCATGTCGGAGTAGGTGATCCGGCCCGAGGCACCGAGCCCCTGGGCGTTGTCACGGATCCGGTCGAAGACGACCACCGTGTCGTAGAGCGAGTAGCCCAACACGGTGAGCACCGCGATCACCGTGTCCGGGGTGACCAGGAAGCCGAAGATCGAGTAGATGCCGAGCACGATGAGGATGTCGTGGAAGACCGCCACGATCGCCGCGACCGCCATCTTGAACTCGAAACGCAGGGAGATGTAGGCGGTCACCGCGATGAAGAAGACGATGAGGGCCTCGATCGCCTTCTTGGTGACCTGCGACCCCCAGGTGGACCCGACCTCGGTGAAGCTCACGTCGTTGGGGTTGTTCAGGTGGGCGGCCCGGGCGAGCGCGTCCTGGACCTGGGTCTCGATGGCCTGGCGCTGGCTCACCGACTTCGAGTTGAGGTCGACCGTGACCTGGATCTGCTTCTGGTGGTTGAGCTGGTTGGTGAGCTGGACGACCGTGGGCTGGGAGAGCCCCGCCCCCTCGACCGCCGTGGTGGCCTGGGGCACGGTCAGCGTCTGGGAGGAGACGATCCAGGACTGCCCGCCCTTGAAGTCGATCCCCTCGTTGAGGCCGCGCGCCCCGAGCGAGATGACTCCGAGGACGATGATCAGGGTCGAGATCCCGAACCACCAGCGCCGGTTGCCGATGAAGTCGAAGGAGGTCTCGCCCCGGTAGAGGCGCAAGAAGGCGTTCGGCCGCTTCGCCTGACCGCCGTCACCGTTGCGCCGCTCGGCGGCGTGCTCGAGCTCTTCGTCGAAGGCCTCGGCGAGCTCCTCTGCCGGGGAGGCCAGCTCGTCGACCACCTCGTCGCCGGTCGTGCCGTCCCCGTCGCGGTCCGGGGTCACGCCGCCGCCTCCGCGTGGATGCCGAGACCGCGGGCGACGCCCATCCCCTTCGCCTCGGTCGCGCTCCGGCTCCGGCCGAGCAGGATGACGAACGGGCGGGTGAAGAAGAAGGTCACGAACACGTCGAGGAGAGTCGAGATCCCGAGGAAGAGGGCGAAGCCCTGGACCGGTCCGACCGAGAGCTCGTAGAGGATGACCGCGCCGAGGAAGGAGACGAAGTCAGCGGCGAGCACGGTCCGGAAGGCGCTCTTGAACCCGCGGTCGACGCTGGTGCGCACGGTGCGCCCGGACCGGGCCTCGTCCTTCAGGCGCTCGAAGTAGACGATGTAGGAGTCGACGGTGATGCCGATGGACACGATGATGCCGATCACGCCGGCGAGGTTGATCGTGGTGTTGAGGGTCTGCCCCATGATGGCGATGATCGACCAGAGCAGCGCGCCGGTCACCGCCAGGCCGGTGACCACGACCACCCCGAGCAGGCGGTAGTAGAAGATCGTGTAGAGCATGACCAGGGCCAGGCCGAAGAGACCGGAGATGAGACCGGCCTGCAGCGAGGACTTGCCCAGGGTGGGCGAGACGGTCTGCACGGTGAGCCGGTCGAGCTTGACCGGCAGTGCGCCGAAATTGAGGTCGGCGGCGAGGGTCTTGGCCTGGGTCTCGCCGAAGCTCCCCGAGATCTGCACCTGTCCGTTGAAGGGGCTGAATGCGGTCTGCCCGGGCTGGGTGATCGGGGCGGTGATCACCTGGCCGTCGAGATCGACCGCGATGATGGCGTGGAACTGCTGCATGGCGAGGGTGTCCCAGGCGGCGCTCCCCTGCGAGTTGAGGCTGAGGTTGACCACCCACTGCCCGTTCTGGACCGCGGCGGTTGCCGAGTGCACCCCGGTACCCGACAGGCCCGCGGGCCCGAGGACGTACCGCCCGTTGACCGCCGCCGCCCCGACGCCCGGCAACAGGACCATCGAATGTTCCTTGTCGTTCTCCGAGGTCGTGGTGGCGTAGGGGGTGAACTGCGGATCGGGCGGCGGCGACTTGGTCGCGGCGCTGGTGCTGGTGTCGATGGCCAGGTTTGCGGCGGTGAGCTGCGAGGTCGGCGCACACGAGGCGGGCAACGGGCCGGCGATCGGCTTCTGGCCCTTGGGTACCTGGAGGGGATCCGCGTAACAGAGGGCGGGCCGGAAGAACAGCTGGCCGGTGTTGCCGAGGGACTTGAGGATCTGCTGGGAGTTCTTGGCCCCCGGCACCGACACCGAGATCTGGTCCTTGCCCTGGCTCGAGACGGTGGCGCCGCTGGTGCCGTTGCTGACCCGGTCGTTGAGGATGGTGACGATCGTGTCGAGCTCGGCGGAGCTGACCTGGGTATGGGTCTGGTAGACGACCGAGAGCCCGCCGTCGAGGTCGAGGCCCAGCTTGGGCGACCACCCGGCGGCCAGGGTCGCGCCGAGCATGACCACCGCGATGATCACGACCGCGAGCAGGCTGATCCAGAGGGAACGCTTGTCCTTCATGGCCGTTCAGGCGGCCGGGGACCCGTCGGCCCCGCTCGGCTGGTCGTATCCGTCGTCCCGATGGCTGCCGTCCCCCTCACCCGGGTCCTGGTGGTCGGCGTGGCCGTCCGGCTCCTCGTGGGCCACGGCTTCCGGGCCCCCCGCGTCGTGGTGGTCGGCATCCGAGTCGACCTCGTGCTCCTCCTGGTCCACGACGCGCGGTTCGAGCTTGCGCAGCACATAGGGACGCAGCACGACGAACGAGGCGCCCACGCTGGTTTCGAGGGTGATCCGGTCACCGTCGATGTCGATGACGTGTCCGACGATGCCCCCGGCCGTCACCACCTCGTCGCCCACCTCGAAGGCATTGGCCTGCTCACGGACGGCCTTGGCCTTGCGCTGCTGAGGACGGTAGATGAGGAAGTAGAACCCCACGCCGACGATGAGCAGGATGTAGATGATCGACGAGCCGCTGCTCTGCGTCTTGGACGCCGCGGCAAGGAGGGGCCCGACCTGGCCCGGGACGTCAGTCATCGTGCGAGGGGAGAAGGAGGTGGACGGTCGGCACAGCGCCCTGACACTAGCCCAGGGCCGCCCCACCGACGGTGCCGGCCGGTCCGTCGCCCCAGCGCTCGGCGGTGCGGGCACGCAGGGTGTCGAGCTCCCCGCGCTCGATCGCGTCCCGGGCCTGGTCCATGAGGTCGAGCACGTAGGTCAGGTTGTGGAGGCTGAGGAGGCGCCAGGCCGTCGGCTCGCCGACCGACAGCAGATGCCGGAGATACCCCCGGGACCAGCGTGCGCAGGTCGGGCAGCCACACGAGGGATCGATCGGTCGGTCGTCGGTGGCGTGTATCGCATTGCGGAGGTTGAGCCGACCGACGCTCGTCCACAGGGAGCCGTGTCGGGCCAACCGGGTCGGCGCAACGCAGTCGAACTGGTCGACCCCGAGGGCGATCGCCTCGAGCATGCCGACGGGGTCCCCGACTCCCATCAGGTAGCGCGGTCGGTCCGCCGGGAGGTGGGGCACGGTCACCGAGAGGGCCTCCAGCATCGCCGGGCGGGGCTCTCCGACCGAGAGACCGCCGATGCCGTAGCCGTCGAGGTCGAGGGCGACCGTCCGCTCGGCGCTCTCGACCCGCAGGGTGGGATCGGTGCCGCCCTGGACGATCCCGAACAGCGCCTGGTGCTCGGGCCGGGTCTCGATGCGTTGGTGGTGGCACCTCGCTCTGGCCGCCCATGCCGAGGTGCGCTCGACGGCGAGGCGGAGCGCCTCGGAGCTCGCGGGCAGGCTCTCGCAGACGTCGAGCACCATCTGGATGTCGCCGCCGATCAGGGCCTGGGTCTCGACGGCCGACTCGGGGGTCATCCGGACCACCGAGCCGTCGTAGACCGAGGTGAAGGTGACCCCGTCGTCGTCGACCACGGGACGCAGCGAGTGGACCTGGTACCCGCCCGAGTCGGTGAGGGTGTGCCCGCTCCACCCGGTGAACCGGTGGAGCCCGCCGAGGGCGGCGACGACTGCGGCGCCCGGACGGAGCAGGAGGTGGTAGGCGTTGGCGAGCACCACCTCGGCTCCGAGCGCCTCGAGGTCCGTGCTGTCGAGGGCCTTGACCGCCCCCTTCGTGCCGACGGGCATGAAGGCCGGCACCCGGTAGGAGCCCCGCGGGGTGACCACCCGGCCGGTGCGTGCGGTGCCGTCGGTGGCGGTGACCTCCACCACCAGCGGGTTCATCCCGGTCCCGCTGCGGGGGTTCGGTCCGCCCAGCGAGGGGCCCCCTTGGGACGGGCCCGCCCGACGATCATGGCGTCCCCGAAGGACAGGAAGCGATAGCCCGCCTGCAGCGCGGTCGCATAGAGGTCCCGCCAGCCCGGCCCACAGAACGACTCGACCATCAGCAGGAGGCTCGAGCGGGGCAGATGGAAGTTGGTGACCAGCACGTCGACCACCCGGAACGGGAACGCCCCGTGGATGTAGAGGTCGGTCCGCCCCGAGAGGACTCCGGTGGCTGCCGCCGACTCGAGGGCTCGTACCGCGGTGGTGCCGACCGCGACGACCCGCTCGGCCGACCGGCAGGCCGCGACCGTCTCCGGCGGTACCGAGTACCGCTCACTGTGGATGACGTGGCCCTCGGCGGTGGCCGCGGTGACCGGGCGGAAGGTGTCCAGCCCGATCGCCAGGTCCACCCGGGCCAGCCGCGCGCCGGCCGCACGGCACTCGGCGAGCAGGTCGTCGGTGAAGTGGAGCCCGGCGGTGGGGGCGGCCGCCGAGCGGTCCACGAGCGGGCGGTCGGCTGCGTAGACCGTCTGGTACCGGTCGGGGTCGGACGGTGGCCGGTGGATGTAGGGCGGAAGCGGCATCGAGCCCGCCCGGTCCACGACATCCGGATCGAGGAGCCGGACCCGCCTCGTCCCACGCCCGACGAGCGGCTCACCGACCTCGACCACCGCCCGCCGCGACCCGGCAGGAGCGACGAGCCGGGTCCCCGGGCGGAGGCGACGACCCGGGCGGACCAGCGCCTCCCACTCGTCCCCCTCCGGTCCGTCGGCTCCCGCTGCCCCGCTGTCCACGAGCGGCTCGACCAACAGGACCTCGGCCCGGCCACCGCCCGGCCTGGCCAGGGCGAGGCGGGCGGCCAGCACCCTCGTCTCGTTGACCACCAGCAGGTCACCGGGGCGGAGCAGACCGGGAAGGTCCCCCATGGTGGCGTGCCGACTCCCCGGAGCCCCGTTCACCCCGGGACCGACGAGCAGCCGCGCCGCCGAGCGCGGCTCGACCGGCTCCTGGGCGATGGCCGACTCGGGGAGCCCGTACTCGTAGGCGTCCATCGGTGTCGGTTCGTCCCGTGCCACAGGGTCGACCGTCCGGGCGGGCAGGTGGACCGAGCGGTGGTCGGTGGGCGCGGTCACCGGCCCATCGTGGCACCGTGGCCTCGGATCGCACCACGGCGCCGGGCCGCGCGGACCTCCGGTGGCGCCGAACAGGCCGGTGGGGCCGTTCAGGCGCTCCCGGGTGGCGCGGAGGCCCAGAGGGAGGGGGCGTCGACCGGGTTCATCCCGAGGTGGGCCCAGGCAGCGGGACCGGGGATCCTGCCGCGGGCGGTCCGCTGGATGAGTCCCTGCTGCAGCAGATACGGCTCGTAGGCCTCTTCGATGGTGTCCGACTCCTCGCCGATGCACTGGGAGAGGGTGGTGAGCCCCACCGGCCGTCCCCCGAACCGCCGGCACAGCACCTCGAGGATGGCGCGGTCGACCTTGTCGAGACCGAGCACGTCGACCCCGAACACGTCCAGCCCGGCGACGGCCGCCTCCGCGGTGATCGCCCCCTCCGCCCGGACCTCGACGAAGTCGCGCACCCTGCGGAGCAGCCGGTTGGCGACGCGGGGGGTGCCCCGGGACCGCTCGGCGATCCGACGGGCCCCCCCGCCATCGATGGGCACCCGCAGCAGACCCGCCGAACGCTGCACGATCGCCTCGAGCTCGTCGACGTCGTAGAGGTCGAGGCGCCCGACGAACCCGAACCGGTCGCGCAGCGGCCCGGCCACCAGCCCGGTCCGGGTGGTGGCACCGATCAGGGTGAACCGGGGCAGGTCGAGCCGGATGCTGCGGGCGGTCGGGCCCTTGCCGATGAGGATGTCGAGCTTGAAGTCCTCCATGGCCGGGTAGAGGATCTCCTCGACCGAGCGGTGCAGGCGGTGGATCTCGTCGATGAAGAGGACGTCCCCCTCCTGGAGGTCGGTGAGCAGCGCGGCCAGGTCGCCGGCGCGGACCAGCACCGGGCCCGAGGTCACCCGCAGCCCCACCCCCATCTCACCGGCGACGATGCCGGCCAATGACGTCTTGCCCAGGCCCGGGGGCCCGGCGAAGAGCAGGTGGTCGACGGGCTGCTCGCGCCGGAGCGCCGCTTCGACCACGATCCGGAGGTGCTCGGTGAGCTGTCCCTGGCCGACGAACTCGTCGAGGGTGCGCGGACGGAGCCCGACCTCCTCGGCTTCTTCGACCGCTCCCGCCGTCGGGTCGACCGGGCGCCGCGGATCGGCGGCCAGCAGCGCTCCCCCGCTCGCCGGAGCCAGGACCTCCCGACGGGCCTCGGCGGTCATCGTTGGTGGGCGAGCTCGCGCAGCGCGGCACGGACCACGTCCTCGACCGGTTGGTCGCCGTCGACGCCGTCGAGCACCCCGGTGATCTCCTCCGGCGCGTAGCCGAGCTCGACCAGTGCGGCACGTGCCTCGCCGCGGGGCGTGCCCGGCCGGCTCGCTCCGGTTGCGTCCCCGCCGAGCTCGGGGAGGTCGAGGCGGGCCTTGAGCTCGAGCAGCAGGCGCGCCGCGGTCTTCTTCCCCACCCCGGGTACCAGGCAGAGGGTGTCCACGTCGTCCTCGAGGACCGCCGTGGAGAGCGCGGCCGGCGAGAGCGAGGAGAGGATGGACAGTGCGAGTGCGGGACCGACACCGTGCGCGCCGAGCAGCGCTTCGAAGCACCGTCGCTCGTCGGCGTGGGCGAACCCGTAGAGCACGATCGCGTCCTCGCGTACGTGGGTGTGCACATGGAGGAAGACCTCGCTGCCCGCACCGCCGAGGGAGGCCAGCACCGAGGTCGGGACCGAGGCGCGGTAGCCCACTCCCTGCACCTCGACGATGACCTCTCCGGCGGTCGGGCGCTCGAGCAGCGTTCCGCGCAGGGAGCCGATCACACCCCACCCCCGGTCGACGCGGCCACCGCCCTGCGGAGCGGTTGCCCGGTGAGGTGGCAGGCGGCCAGCGCGAGGGCGTCGGCCACGTCGGGCGGCCGTGGCGGCTCGGGCAGGCCCAGCACGGAGGCGACCATGCGCTGCACCTGCTCCTTGGTCGCGCCGCCGAACCCCACCAGCGCCTGTTTGACCTCGTTGGCCGTGTACTGGGCGACCTCGCAGCCCGATGCGGCGGCGGCGGCGAGGGCGACGCCGGCGGCCTGTCCGGTCGCCATGGCGGTGCGCGCGTTCATCTGGAAGAAGACCCGCTCGACCACGACGGCCCCCGGTGAGAATTCGTCCACCAGGGAGCGGAGCTCCTCGGAGAGGGTGTGCAGACGATCCGGAAGCGGCATGTCGGGCGGGGTGGTGACGACCCCTCCGGCGACCGCGGCCAGGCCGTCCCCACGGCGGGTGACCACGCCGTACCCGCAGCGCGACAGTCCGGGGTCGATCCCGAGGACGAACACGCGTTCGATGGTAGCCGCACTCGCCGGCAGGTGGGGTGATCCCCCGAGGCTGCACCCAACGGCCGGTCGGCTGCGTTCGGCGACCGATCGGGTCAGCCCGCGTAGGCCGCCATGATCTCGTCGGGGATGTCGAAGTTGGCGTAGACGTTCTGCACGTCGTCGTGGTCCTCGAGCGCTTCGACGAGCCGGAGCACCTGCTTCGCCTCGGAGTCCGATGCGACCTCCACCGTCGAGGTCGGGACCAGGGTGAGCTCCGAGGCTCCCGGTTCGAGACCCGCGCCCTCCAGTGCCGTGCGCACCGCCGCCAGGTCCGAGGGTGCGCTGGTCACCAGCCACCGCTCGTCCTCGTCGGCCAGGTCCTCGGCACCGGACTCCATGGCCACCTCGAGGACCCGCTCCTCGTCGAAGCTGCGGGGAACCGCGATGACGCCCTTGCGCTCGAACTGCCAGCTGACTGCACCCGGCTCGGCCATGGTGCCGCCGTTGCGGTTGAAGAGGTTGCGGATCTCCGCACCGGTCCGGTTCCGGTTGTCCGAAAGGCATTCCACGATCACGGCCACCCCGTCCGGTGCATAGCCCTCGTAGGAGATCGACTCGTAGCGGACACCCTCGAGCTCGCCCGATCCCCTCTTGATCGCGCGCTCGATGGTGTCGATGGGCACCGACGCGTCGCGGGCCTTGGCGTACATGGTCCTGAGTCCGGCGTTGGCGGTCATGTCGCTTCCGCCCTCCCGGGCCGCGACCTCGATCTGACGGATCAGCTTGGCGAACACCTTGGCCCGGGCCGCGTCCTGCGCTCCCTTCCGGTACTTGGTGGTCGCCCACTTCGAATGTCCCGACATTTCCTAGCGTCTCTCCTCTTTGCTCATCTCCACGAACAGCCGGTGCAGGCGACGGTCCCCGGTCAGCTCCGGGTGGAAGGCGGCCACGAGCACGGAGCCCTGCCGGCAGACCACCGCCGAGCCCGGCGCTCCCCCACCACCGGCTCCCCCGGTGCTCCCCGCACCGGGAAGCGTAGCCAGCACCTCGACCCGCGGCCCCCACGCCTCGACCACCGGGGCGCGGATGAACACGGCGGGCAGCGGCTCCTCCCCCAGTCCGGCAACGGCCACCGCTGTCTCGAAGGACGCCGCCTGACGGCCGTAGCCGTTCCGCCGGATGGTGAGGTCGATGACCCCGAACTGCCGTTGGTCGGGGCGCCCGTCGAGCACCCGGCCCGCCAGCAGGATCATCCCGGCGCACGTGCCGAACACGGGCAGCCCGCCGGAGAGGACGTCTCCCAGAGGGTCGAACAGGCCCGACGTGCCCAGGAGAAGGGAGAGGGTGGTCGACTCCCCGCCCGGAATGACCAGTCCCGAAAGTCCCTCGAGCTCGTCGGGCCGGCGCACCCCCCGCACCGCCTCACCGAGCTCGGCGAACGCGGCCGCGTGCTCGCGCACGTCACCCTGGAGGGCGAGCACCCCGATGGTCATCGGCCCGTGGACCGGTGGAACAGCGCGGTGCCCCGATCACCAGCCACGATCGGCCAGGCGCACGCCGAGCGTGCCGATCTCCTGGCCGGCCATGGCCGCGCCCAGGCCGGTGGAGACCTTGGCCACCAGCTCGGCGTCGGCGAAGTGGGCCGTGGCCTCCACCACCGCACTCGCCATGCGCGAGGGGTCGGTGCTCTTGAAGATCCCCGAGCCCACGAACACCGCCTCCGCCCCGAGCTGCATGACCAGTGACGCGTCGGCCGGGGTGGCGATCCCGCCAGCGCAGAAGAGCGGCACGGGCAGGCGCCCGGTGGACGCGATCTCCTGGACCAGTCCGATCGGGGCGGCCAGCTCCTTTGCCCAGGCGTAGAGCTCGGCCGAGTCCGCCTCGGTCACCTTGCGGAGGTCGCCGAGGATCGACCGGAGGTGGCGGACCGCCTCGACGATGTTCCCGGTCCCGGCCTCGCCTTTGGAGCGGATCATCGCCGCGCCCTCCGAGATGCGCCGGAGGGCCTCGCCGAGCGTGGTCGCGCCGCAGACGAAGGGGACCTCGAACGCCCACTTGTCGATGTGGTGGGCCTCGTCGGCCGGGGTGAGCACCTCGCTCTCGTCGATGAAGTCGACCCCGAGCGCGGACAGGACCTGGGCCTCGGCGAAGTGCCCGATGCGGGCCTTGGCCATCACCGGGATGGTGACCGCGGCGATGATGCCCTCGATGAGGGCGGGGTCACTCATCCGGGCGACCCCGCCGTCCCGCCGGATGTCCGCCGGGACCCGTTCGAGCGCCATGACCGCCACGGCGCCGGCATCCTCGGCCACCTTGGCCTGCTCGGCGTCGACCACGTCCATGATCACCCCGCCGCGCAGCATCTCCGCCAGGCCGCGCTTCACGGTGACGGTACCGGTCGGTCGGTCGGGGCTCGGTGCGGCGGTCATCTCCTCATTCTACCTGCGGCGTTCCGCCCGCCCCACAGCCGCGACCGTGGTCACCCGATCGGGTGCCACGGTCGCGAGCCGGCGCCTGTCTGCACCCCGCGGGACGGGACCGCCGCCTCAGGACTGGAGGACTGCCTCGGCCTCGATCTCGATGTCGACCTTCTTGCCGACCACCAACCCGCCGGCCTCCATGACCGCTCCGAACGCGACACCGAAGTCCTCGCGGTCGATCGTGGTCCTCGCGCTGAACCCGACCCGGTGGTTGCCGTAGGGGTCCTTCACGACTCCCTCGAGCTCGACGTCGAGCGTCACCGGCCTCGTGGTACCCCGGATGGTCAGGTCTCCGTCGACCTTCCAGTCGGTCGCGTCCACCGGGTGGATCTTCGTGCTCACGAAGGTCCAGGTCGGGTGGTTGGCCACGTCGAAGAAATCGTTGGTCCGCAGGTGGTTGTCACGGTTCTCGTCACGGGTGTCCACGCTGTCGGCCTCGATGGTGACCGAGACCTTCGAGTCGACCGGATCCTCGGCGAGTTCGAGCGTGCCCTCGAACCGGTTGAATCCGCCGCGCACCTTGGACACGGCCATGTGGCGTACCGCAAAGCCGAGACGGGTGTGGGTCGGATCGAGCGCATAGGTCCCCACCGCCGGGTATTCGGCGCCGTTGACCGTCCTGCTGGTGACCTGGGCTGTGTCTGTCATGTCTGCTCCTTCTGGGTCCTCTGGGGCCACGGTCCGGCTCGTTCAGCCCTTCCGTGCTTGCACAAGCAAGTATACCCCGAGATATTTGCAGTCGCAAGTACCTTCGGATCCCTGTAGGCTGCAGCCCATGGGAACGAGCACGGACCAGAGGGATCCGGCCGACGAGCGGCTGACCACGGTGGGGCTGCTCTTCGAGTCCGCCGCCGGATTGCGCCGCCTCTTCGAGCGCCGGCTCGAGCCGGACAGCATCGCCTCGAACCAGTCGTTCGACGTGCTCATCCGGTTGGCCCGCACCGAGGGGAACGCGTTGCGGATGAGCGAGCTCGCCGCCCAGACGTCGCTCTCGCCGAGCGGGCTCACCCGCGCCGTCGACCGCCTCCAGGACCAGGGCCTGGTCACCCGTCGGACCTGCCCCCAGGACAAGCGTGGGTCGTTCGCCGAGCTCACACCCACCGGCAAGGAGAAGATGGACCGGGCCATCCCCGAGCACCTGGCCCACATCGACCAGCTCCTGACCGAGCTCTTCTCCCCCGCCGAGGAGGCGCGGCTCTCCTCGCTGCTGCGGCGCCTGCGCGATCACGTCCGCGAGCAGAACGCCGGGGCCGGCTGGGCCTGCGACCCGCCCGACGACATCGTCATCTGCCCCAGCGCCGGCTGAGCGAGTCAGCCCCGGCCGGGCTCGGCCCGGGCCGGCGGCTCAGTCCAGTGCGAGCGCGGCGAACCGGACCCGGGTGTCGTCGAGGTTCCCCTCCGGCGGTTCGTCCGGGGAGAGCCCGGCCATCGGGTCGACCCACAGCCACCGGGTGAGTGCGGCGATGCGCCCGTCCGCCGGCGGCCATCGTTCCGCCGGCGCCGGCGACCCGAGCATGGTCTGGAGGGCGGAGCGGATCCCCGGCGGATAGCGCACCACGACCGCCGCACGCTGGTCGGCCGAGAATTCCCGACCCGGGCCGGTCAACCGGTGCACCGTCGCGATACCGGCCGAGGTCCCCCGCACGAGCGACCAGGGCGCGGTGACGAGGACCGCGACCCCGGCCAGCACGGTGTCGTGCCGCTTGATGTGCACCAGCTCGTGGGCCAGCACCCCTTCGAGCTCGACCAGACCGAGGACGCGGTCGAGCGCCGAGGTGACCACCAGGGACGCCGAGGCCGGGTCGCGGCCGACGGCCATCGCGTTGGGCACGTCGCTCTCCACGACCAGCACCGCCGGCCGGTCCAGTCCCATCGTGGCGCACAGACCGTCCACCAGGTTGTGCAGGCGGGGGTGCTCCCATTCGTCGCTCGGTCGAGCCCCGAGCGACCGCGTCACGATGGCGGGCGCACGCCGCCAGATCAGGGCGGAGACCAGGGAAACCGACACGACGAGAACCAGGACGGCCACCAGGGGCTGACCGAGGGCGAGCAGGACCAGGGCGAGCACGATCCCGAGCACCGTGCCGGGGACCAGACAGAGGATCATGGCGCGTCGCCGGTTGGTCACGATCGCCTCCGCCTCGGTGCCATCCGCCGTTCCGTCCACTCTCGCCGCGACGGTTGCGGTCACCGGTCCGGTCGTGGCGGTGACCGCCGCACCACCCCCGGAGCCGGCGCCGGCGGAGCGCGCCCGTGCGGAGGAGGTGCTGCTCTGCCCGCTCGTCCGTCGTCCCCCCCCAGAAGGCGGCGCGGACCCGCTGCCCGATCCGCCACGGGCACGGGTACCCGACCCGCCGGATCGTCCGGAAGGCTGCCCGCCGTTGCGATCCCCGCCTCCCCCGGCGGACCGGGTCGACGGGGAGGACCGAGAGGACGAGGAGGAGGAAGGGGAAGGAGAGGAGGAGGAGGAGGAAGGGGAAGGAGAGGAGGAGGATCCACCGCCGCGCCGGCGTCGGTTGCGGGACCGACCGCCCGATCGGCCTCCCGAGCCGCCCGCCGGAGCCGGCCGCCCGGACCCGGCGCCGGACTGGCCGCCACCTGGACCGGACTGCCCTGGACGATCGGGAACTTCGCTCATGGTCCGAGCAGTGTACGGCCGCTCAGCGCCCCGCCCCGACCACCGCTGCGCGGTAGATGCGCTCGTAGCGCCCGGCCAGGGCCTCCATCGACCACATCTCCGCCCGTTCCGACCCGCGGTCGAGCCACTCCTTCCGGTCACGGGCAGCCCGGGCCGCGCCGGAGTCCCCGATGAGGGGGCTTCGGGATGGAGCGACCCGGCCGCCGAGGGTTCCGGCAAGGGCGGCCGCAAGGGCTTCGGGGTCCCCCGGCGGCACGAGCACGGCGCAGTCGCCTGCCGCCGCCCGGTACCCGTCGATGTCGCTCGCCACGACCACCGTGCGCGCCGCCATGGCCTCGAGCAGCACCATCCCGAAGGACTCGCCCCCGAGCGAAGGCGCGGCGAGGACGTCCGCGGCCGCCAGCCGGCGGATCTTCTCCTCCTCGCTCAGCAGCCCGAGCCAGTGCAGGGTGCCCGACTCGGGATGGCGGCGCCGCAGCGCGGCGGTCTCCGGGCCGTCCCCCGCGATCCAGAACACCGGCGCCGGTGGACCGGTGGCTGCGACGGGATCGCGGGCCCGCGTGAGGTGCTCGCCGGCCTCCAGCAGCACCGCCAAGCCCTTGCGCTCCTCGTGGCGCCCGAGGAACAGGACGGTGGGTCCGGTGGTGGGCCAGGGCTCGACCCCGAGATAGCGGTCGATCTCCACACCGTTGAACAGCACCTCGTAGCTTCCGGGCAGCGCCCGTCGGGCGGTGGCGGCGGCCGCCTCGGAGACCGCGCACCGGGCGGCGAGGTGACGTGCGGCGGCCCGGGCGAGCGGTCCGAGCAGCGTGTAGAGGACACTGTCCCCGCTGCGGTGGAAGGTCGCGACGACCGGCGGCATCGCGTGCGCGGCCAGGACGCCGTACGGCAACCCCGGGGCGAACGGCTCGTGGACGTGCACCACGTCGGCGTCGACGCGCCGGAGGGACCGCAGCGCCCTCCGGACTGCCGGGACCGAGAGGGAGACCGGGGCGACCGAGCCGTTGGCCCGGAGGGAGACCGGGCGGCCGGTCGATACCAGCGCGATCCCCTCGGGAGCACCGGCCGCGCCGTCGAGCGGGGCGAACACGGTGACCCGGTGGCCCCGACCACCGAGGGAGCGGGCGAGGCCCAGGACCTGCCCCTGGACGCCACCGGGACGGGAGAGGCTGTAGGGGCAGACCAGCGCGACCCGCAACGCCGGTTCCGGCGTACCCGCTGCCGCCACGGACCGGTCAGTCCGTCATCGCACGGCGGTGGCGGCGGCGGCTCCATTTGACCCCGTACATGGCGTCGTCGGCCCGGCTCAGGAGCTTGGACGGGTCGGTGTCCGGATTGTCGGCGAAGACACCGCCCACCGAGGCCTCGGCAACCAGGGTTCGCCCCTCGATCCGGTAGGGCCGGCCCAGTGCTTCGGAGATCCGCTCCCCGATCCGCAGCATCTCCTCCTCGCCGCTCTCGATGGCGCAGACCACCACGAATTCGTCGCCGCCCAGCCGGGCGACCGTGTCCGAGGGCCGGACGATGGCCGAGAGCCTGCGCGCCACCGCGACGAGCATCTCGTCTCCCACCTCGTGACCGAGCGCGTCGTTGATCTCCTTGAACTCGTCGAGGTCGAGCAGGTAGACCGCAACCCCGGCGCTTCTCGCGGCGGCCGGCCCTGCGACCCCCGCCTCCACACCGCGGGCCAGGCTGTCGATGGCCTGCTGGAGCCGTTCTGCGAGGAGCGCGCGGTTGGCCAGCCCGGTGAGGGGATCGTGGAGCGCGAGCTCGGCGAGACGCTCCTCGTTGAGCTTCTGCTCGGTCACGTCGTGCATGGCGACGACCGCTCCGAGCTTCCAGCCCTCGTCGTCGACGAGGGCCTGCCCGTTCACGCTCACCTTGCGCTGCTCGCCGTCCGCGGACTCGAGCACGATCTCGATGTCCTGGAGCCGCTCCCCGGACATCGCCAGCAGGAGCGGGCTCTCCTCGGGCTCGAGCGGCGTGCCGTCCGGGCGGAGCAGCCGGCTGCCCGAGAGGAGCCTCCCCACCGGGTCGGCGTCCTCGGTGAGGCCGTGCAGGCGGCGCGCGGCGGGGTTGAACACGGTGATCCGGCCTTCGGCGTCGCAGGCGACGATGCCCTCGTCGAGGGTGTCGAGCAGCACCTGGAGGAACTGTTCTTCTTCGCGCAGCGCGTAGGCCGCGGCGCGCGCACCGGTGATGTCGCTGACCGAACCCACCGCGCCGCCGATCGTGCCGTCAGGTTCGAGGATCGGTGCTGCGTTGAACCGCACCCACCGGGAGGGCCCCTCCCGGTGCCTGAAGCCGAGCACGACACCGACCACCCGGCGGCCGCGGCGCAGGCTGACCAGCACCGGATGGGCCTCGTCCTCGACGGTCTCCCCGTCCTCGTCGAACAGGTCGAGCCCCTGTGCCCGCTGGAGTTGGAGCACGTCCTGGAACAGTCGTCCGAGGAGCCGGACCCGTGGAACCGAGAAGAGGACCTCGAAGGCCTCGTTGACCCGGACGATCCGGCCGGCTGCGTCGACCATGATCAACCCGTCGGCGAGCGACTCGACGATGACGTCCTGGCGCCGGTCGACCGCCCGCACCCGCTGCTCGAGCCGCCTGCGCTCGGTGATGTCCCGGATGTTGAGCACGATCCCGCCGATCGGGTCGTCGAGGTGGTTCGCTGCCACCAGCTCGAGGTCGATCGGGCTCCCGTCGGCCCGGAAGGTCTCGAGCTCGAGGGAGAGGGAGAGCCGCCGTCGGGCCACCAGGTCGTTGAAGAGCGCACGCACCGGCTCCACGCTGAGCGAGTCGAAGAGGCCGAAGGCGTCCTGGCCGATCACGTTGCTGATGTCGTACCCGAGCAGCTGCTCGGCCGACGCGCTCACGAAGAGGAACCGCCCCTCGGCACTGACCACTGCGACCACGTCGAACTCGTGTTCCTCGAGGGTGTGGAAGCGCGGCTGTCCCGACGGCCCGGTGCCGTTGCTCCGGGCGCCGTTCGGTGCGGTCGCATCGGCATCGGGGACCGGGAGCGGCGGGACCGTGCGGTCGGCCCACCCACCCGCGGGACCCGGCACGGCAGTCGTTCCCCGATCGGTGCCCCCGGCTGCGCGCTCGGTCCCACTCATACCGGCACCTCGCCGGCGACCCGTCCGCCGGTCGGCCGGTCGGCCAGCCACAGCGGCTGGAACACATGCCACTGCTCGGGAGCACGACGGATGAGACCCTCGAGCCGGGTGGCGATCTCCTGGGTGAGGCGGGCCACATCGGCTCGCAGGCTGCCGGTCCGGGTGGTGTCGAGCGGCGGTTCGACCAGGGCCCGGTGGTCGCGACCCGGACCGCTGTAGACGGCCCCGGTGACCAGGACGGCTCCGCTCCGGAGGGCCAGCGTGGCCGGCCCGGCCGGCATCGTGGTCGTCTCGCCGAAGAATTCGACCTCGATCCCGGTGCCTTCGATGTCGCGGTCGCACAGCAGCCCGACCAGCCCTCCGTCCCGCAGGGTGCCCATCAGGGTGCCGCCCGACCGCTGGTCCAGCGGGACGATGGTCAGGCCCATGGCGGCCCGCTGCTCGACGAAGTAGTCGAAGAGCTCCGGAGGGTCGAGGCGCTCGGCCACGGCCGTCATCGGCAGCCCCTGGGTGGCGAGGAACGCGCCACCGTACTCCCAGCTCCCTATGTGCGGAAGCGCCATGACCACACCTTTGCCTCGGGCCATCCCATCCTGAAGGTGGTGGAGACCCTCCACGAACGTGCGCCGGACGATCTCGTCCCGCGGCGTGCTCCCGATCCTGGCCCCTTCCACCCAATAGCGAGCGTAGGCCCGAAACGCGCGCCGTGCCCAATGGTCGAGCAGCTCGGCGTCGTCAGCACCGCCGCCGACGACCCGGCGGAGGTTGGCCGAGACCATCGCCCGGTGCTGGCGGCGCACCCGGTAGAGGGCGTCACCGACCACCGATGCGACCCCCAGCGCCGCCGGCTCCGGCAACGCGCCGAGGCAACGGCCGAGGGTCTTGTAGGTATGGAGGACGACTCGTCCTCTCTGCACCGGACGTCAGCCCCGGACGGTGTGGCGCCTGGACCGGTCAGCCGTGACGGCGTGCTGCGCGCTGACGGAATCCCTGACGGGCATGCCTGGCCCGCCAGGTCCGACCGGACCGGCTCGCCAACTCCCCCTGGCGGCGGGCACGCCAGCGGGAAGGGAACGACGAACTGGTGCGCCCACCGACCCGGCTGGCGGCGCGGTGGCGCCGGGCGCGCCGGACGGTCGCATGCGGAGCCGGCGGTTCGGCGAGGTTCCAGACCCTGACGAACCGTCCCGCCGCGGTGGCGAGGGTGAGGACCAACATCGCCCAGAGCACCGGCACCAGGAACGACGCGGAGAGGAACCCGATGCCGAGCAGGATCATCCGCTCGGCGCGCTCCATCAGACCGCCCTTTGCCGAGATGCCCAGCGACTCCGCCTTGGCGCGCTGGTAGGAGACGAGGGAGGTCGCCCCGAGAATGGCGAAGGGCAGGAGCACCAGGTGCCCGGGATCGGTCGAGACGAGGTACCAGGCAACGCCGCCGAGGATCAGCGCGTCCGAGACCCGGTCGGTCACCGAGTCGAAGAAGGCCCCGCGCACCGAGGTGGTGCCCGACGCCTTTGCCACCGGTCCGTCGAGCAGATCGTGGAGGCCGGTCAGGATCAGCAGGACGATGGCCAGGTGGAGATGGCCGCTGCCGACCGCCACCGCGGTGGCTGCGGCGGAGACGAGCCCGGTGGCGGTCAGGAGATCGGCGGTCACGCCCATCCGCTGCAGCGTGCGCCCGACAGGCCCGGTGCCCCGGTCCACCGTCTCGCGCCATCGCCCGTCGAACATCAGTTCCTCCAGAAGGTCCAGCTCAGCGTACCACCCGGTCAGCCTCCGGACCGCGTCCGCTCCGGCCCGACGGATGTCGAAGTTCCGGGTGCACCGCCCGCTCCCGGCCAGGCCGCATGCAGGCGCTCCCAGCTCGAGGCGAGGGTCTCCGGAAGCACCCGGCTCTCGGCCACCGTGGTCATGAAGTTGGTGTCCCCGACCCAGCGGGGCACCGCGTGGAGGTGGAGGTGACTCGGGATCCCCGCCCCCGCGGCTCTCCCCAGATTGGCTCCGAGGTTGACCCCCTCGGGGTGGTAGGCGGCCTCGAGCGCGGCGACCCCTCGGCGGAGGGCCGACCACAGCTCGGCGCCCTCGGCGTCGGTCAGCTCACCCAGCGTGCGTACGTGCCGGAGCGGCAGAGCCATCAGGTGCCCGCTCGCGTAGGGGTAGGCGTTGAGCACGACCAGGGTGGTGGGCCCGACCCAGAGCACGCCGTTGTCGACGCTCGGGGGACCGCTCGCGGTGATCCGGCAGAAGACGCAGTCGTCGGCACCGCTCGCGTCGGGCGCGTCGGACTCGGCTCCGGACGTGCCGGTCACGTACGGGCTGCGCCAGCCGGCCCAGAGGCGGTCGAGGGTCACGCGCCGGAGGTCGGGGCGGTCGTCTCGGGAAGCCGGCGCTCGACGATCTCCCGCTCGAGCGCCTCGGTGAACTCGGTGACCGGCACGCCGCGCTCGGGACGGTCGCCACCCCGCCGGTTGACCCCGACCGTGCCGGCGGTCACGTCGTCGTCCCCGACGACCAGGATGTAGGGCGTCTTGAGCAGTTTGGCCCGGCGGATCCGGGCGCCCAGCGGCTCGTCCGCCGGCTCGGTCCCCACCCGGACGCCGACCGCGGCGAGACGGTCGATCACCTTGTCCGCATACCCCTGGTGGTCGTCGCGCACCCCGAGGACCCGCACCTGCTCGGGCGCGAGCCAGGTGGGCAACGCCCCCGCGTAGTGCTCGAGCAGAATGGCGAAGAACCGCTCGACCGACCCGAACAGCGCCCGGTGGATCATGATCGGCAGGTGCCGGCTGTTGTCCGCCCCGACGTACTCGGCGCCGAAGCGCCCCGGCGTCTGGAAGTCGAGTTGGATGGTCGACATCTGGTGCGTCCTCCCGATGGCGTCCTTGGCCTGCACCGAGATCTTGGGGCCGTAGAACGCGCCACCCCCTTCGTCGAGGACGAGCTCGAGGCCCATGGCGAGCGCGGTGGTGCGCAGCGTCCCGGTGGCCTCCTCCCACTCCTCGGCCGACCCGACCGCCTTCCCCTCGGGACGGGTGGAGAGCTCGAGGAAGAACTCCTCCAGCCCGTAGTCGCGGAGGACCGAGAGCACGAAGGTGAGCGTCGAATGGAGCTCGTCGGCCATCTGCTCACGGGTGCAGAAGATGTGGGCGTCGTCCTGGGTCATGCCCCGCACCCGGGTCAGGCCGTGCACCACCCCTGACTTCTCGTACCGGTACACGCTGCCGAACTCGAAGAGCCGGAGCGGGAGCTCGCGGTACGAGCGTTGATGGCTCTTGAAGATGAGGACGTGGAACGGACAGTTCATCGGCTTGAGGTAGTAGCGCTGTCCACCTTCCAGCTCCATCGGCGGGAACATGCTCTCGGAGAACCAGTCGAGGTGGCCCGACGTCTCGAACAGCTCGGACTTGGTGATGTGGGGCGTGTTGACGAACTCGTACCCGGCCGCCGCGTGTCGTTGGCGGGAGTAGTCCTCCATCAGCCGCCGGATCGTGCCGCCCCTCGGGTGGAAGACCGGGAGGCCCGACCCGATCTCCTCGGGGAAGGAGAACAGGTCGAGCTCGGCCCCGAGCTTGCGATGGTCGCGCCGCTCGGCCTCCTCCAGCCGGTGCAGGTGCTCGGCGAGCGCACCGTCGGACTCCCACGCGGTGCCGTAGATGCGCTGGAGCTGCGGTCGCTTCTCGTCCCCGCGCCAGTAGGCGCCCGCGACCCGCAGGAGGGCGAAGTGTCCCAACCGGCCGGTGCTCGGCACGTGAGGGCCCCGGCAGAGGTCGGTGAACGCCGCCGAGTTGCGGTAGATCGACACCGCTCCCCCATCGGCGCCCTCCGCTGCCGCGTCGACCTCGTCCCCCCCTGCGGCGACCGCCTCGATGATCTCTCGCTTGAACGGCTGGTCCGAGAAGAGGGCGAGGCCCTCACCGATCGAGAGCTCGTCACGGACGAACGGCTGGTCCTCGGCGATGATCGCCCGCATCTCCGCGGTCACCCGCTCGAGGTCGTCGTCGCTGAAGTGCGCGCCGCCGGGCAGCTCGAAGTCGTAGTAGAAGCCGTCCTCGATGACCGGCCCGATGGCGTAGTGGGCTCCCGGCCAGAGCCGGAGGACCGCCTGGGCCAGGACGTGGGCGGTCGAGTGCCGCAACACCTCGCGACCGAGGGGGGTCTCGGCGGTCACCACGGTCACCGCCACCCCGTCGGGCAGGGTGGCCGAGAGGTCGACCGGCACGCCGTCGAAGGTGGCGGCGAGCGCCGCCTTGGCCAGACGCGGACCGATGGCGGCGGCGAGCTCGAGGGCCGTGGTGGTGGCCGCGAACTCCTTGGCCGAGCCATCGGGGAGTCGGACGCTGACGGCTGCCATTGGTGTGCCTTTCTCGGATCTGCGGGTCCGGTGGGAAGCGCTCGGTCCTGCGGCGACGAGGGCGTCCGGGGGCGGAACGGACGGGCAGGCCGGTGCGCCGAACCCCGGACCGGCTACAGGGTAACGCCCAGCAACGCCGCCCCACCGACGACCGGACGGCTGGCGGCGGCCTGGTCGTCGAGGGCGAGGAGCGCGGTCGGCGTGTCGAGGTCGTCGTCGAGGGCCGCGCGCACCAGCTCGAGCCCCTGCTCCCCGGGTCCGTCGCCGCGGGCCGACCGCCAGGCCTCGAGACGGGCGACGGCACGGGTGAGGTCGTGGTCGGACCACTCCCAGTCGGGCCGGTAGTGGTGGGAGAGCAGCGCCAGACGCACCGCGGCCGGCTCCCACTCCTTCAGCAGGTCGCGGACGAAGACCAGGTTCCCGAGGGATTTGGACATCTTGGTGCCGTCCATCCCGACCAACCCGACGTGGAGCCAGTGTCGGACGAACCGGGTGCCGGTCACCGACTCGGACTGGGCCGCCTCACACTCGTGGTGCGGGAAGACCAGGTCCCTCCCTCCGCCGTGGACGTCGACGGTCTGCCCGAGCTCGCGCAGCGCGAGGGCCGAGCACTCGATGTGCCAGCCCGGTCGGCCGGGGCCCCAGCGGGACTCCCAGGACGGCTCGTCGGGAAGGGAGGGCTGCCACAGCACGAAGTCCAGCGGGTGGCGCTTGTTCGGGTCGCCAGGGTTGCCGCCGTGCTCGGCCGCGAGCGCCAGCATCGCGTCCGTCCCGAGGTGGCTGACCGAACCGAACCCGGGGAAGGTGGTCACGTCGAAATAGACCGCACCGCCCGACCGGTAGGCGTGTCCCGAGTCGAGCACCGAGCCGACGAGCGTCAGGATCTCGGCGATCGCGGAGGTGGCCCGTGGCTCCGACCAGACCGGGAGGAGCCCGAGCGCGGCCATGTCGGCGTCGAAGCGTGCGATCTCCTCAGCGGCCAGGTCGAGGTAGTGCACACCGAGATCACGGGCCTTGCGCAGGATGTCGTCGTCCACGTCGGTGACGTTGCGCACGCAACGCGTCCGGTGTCCGAGGTCGAGCAGCCGGCGTTGGAGGACGTCGAAGGTCAGATAGACCTTGGCGTGCCCGAGGTGGGCCGAGTCGTACGGAGTGATCCCGCACGAATACAGGGTCACCAGCGGCCCGGCCTCGAGCGGGGCGACCTCCTGGCGGGCCGTGTCGTAGAGACGGATCACCGGGGGCCGATCCGGTCGTTCACCCGTCGACGAACCCGGCGAGGCGCACGGCGGAGTGCACCGCATGGCGGATGTTGAGGGTGATCAGCACCGCGGTGAAGGACTCGATGGCAGCGGCCTGCGACAGGCTCCCCGCGTCGATGCCGCGCAGCCCCTCGATGCGGTCGACCAGGGCGAGGGTGGCGGCGGTCGCCGTGGGGTGGTCGGAGCAGACCAGGACGTCGGCCTCCATCGGCTCTGTCAGCTGTTCCATCCGCGACGCCGGCAGGTGGTGGAAGGAGGCCGACACCAGGGCGTCGGGAAGCACGGCCTGGAGGGTCGCGGCCATCGATCCCCGCGGCGGCAGGAGCGCGAGGAACTCCCGCCCCGCCTTGAGCAGGGCCGTGGCCATCGACACGACCACCTTCCCCGACAACACGGCAGCCAGGGGACGGACCGTGGCCAGGACCCCCTCCCACGGGGTGGCCACGACGACCAGGTCGGCGGCTGCGGTCTGCTCGTTGGAGGCCCCGGTGATCTCCAGCCGGCGGTCCGACCACGCGGCGACCAGCCCCGAGGCCACCCCGGCGGCGCGCCCGGGGTCGCGCGAACCGATGACCACCCGATCACCGGCTGCGGCGAGGCGCACGGCGAGCCCGCGACCCGCGGGCCCGGTCCCTCCGAGAATTCCGATCTGCATCGTCCTACCCTTGCACACCGCCTCCGGGGGAACGGAGGCCGGGGGTTCCGCGGGCGGGGGCTACCCTTTGCGCCCATGGGACTCCTCGACGGAAAGCGCATCCTGGTCACCGGTGTGCTCACCGATGCCTCCCTCGCGTTCGCGGTCGCCCGGTCGGCGCAACAGGAGGGGGCCGAGGTGGTGCTCTCCGGCGCAGGACGCGGGCTCTCCCTCACCAGGCGCACCGCGCGCAAGCTCCCCACCGAGGCCGAGGTGCTCGAGATCGACGTGACCGAGTCCGAGCAGCTCGCCGGTGCCGGGGCCCGGCTGGCCGAGCGGTGGGACCGGATGGACGGCCTGCTGCACGCGATCGGCTTCGCGCCACCGGAGTGTCTCGGCGGCGACATGTTCCAGGCCACCTGGGAGCAGGTCCAGGTGGCGCTCCACGTCTCCACCTACTCGCTCAAGGCCCTGGTCGAGGCCTTCCGGCCCCTGCTGGTCGCCGCCGGAGAGGACGGCCGTCCGGGGGCGTCGGTGGTGGGTCTGGACTTCGATGCCACGGTGGCCTGGCCCGCCTACGACTGGATGGGCGTCTCCAAAGCGGCCCTCGAGTCGCTCTCCCGCTACCTGGCACGGGATCTCGGTGCCCAGCGCATCAGGGTCAACCTGGTGGCGGCCGGACCGGTCAAGACGATGGCCGCCAAGTCCATCCCCGGCTTCGCCACCTTCGAGGAGAGCTGGTCGGAACGGGCACCGCTCGGGTGGGACGTGCTCGACGCAGACGTCGTGGCCCGCGCCTGCCTCGCCCTCCTGTCCGATCTCCTCCCGATGACCACCGGGGAGATCCTGCACGTCGACGGCGGCATGCACGCGGTCGGCGCCTGACGCGAACCGGGCGAGGACCACACCGCGATGACCGATGCCGCGACCGCCATCCACAACCTGCTGTTCCGGTACGCCGAGCTGATCGACGCAGGGGACTTCGATGGACTGGCCGGTCTCCTCGGGGGTGCAGCCATCGGCTCGGGCGACGCGGGCCCGACCCTGACCGGGCACGACGCCGTCCTGGCCATGTTCACCTCCACCACCCGCCGCTACCCGGACGGCACACCCGGCACCAAGCACGTGACCACCAACGTCATCCTCGAGCTCGACGAGGAGACCGGGTCCGCGGCGGCCCGCTCGTACTTTACGGTGCTCCAGGCGGTCCCGGGGCTCCCGCTGCAGCCGATCCTGGCCGGCCGGTACCACGACCGCTTCGCCTCCGACGGGGGATCGTGGCACTTCACCGAACGCCGGTACCTGATCGACCTCACGGGAAACCTGAGCCACCACACGCTCGGACCCCTGCCGGACACGGGGAACTGAGCGGGACGGACGCCCGGCGGTCTTGACCCCCGCGAGCGGCTCCACCTACGTTCTGGCCACCGCGGTGGTCGAGCGATCCGCCCGGGACGACCAAGGGGGACCGTCGATGGGACGACTGGACCAGACCGTCGCGGTGGTGACCGGCGCGGCGTCGGGGATCGGCGCCGCCTGCGCGGAGCGCCTGTCCGCGGAAGGGGCCGCCGTCGCCACCATCGACATCACCGAGGGGGTCGACCACGTCCTCGACGTGCGGGACGAAGCGGCGGTTCGGGCGGCCTTCGAGGCGGTCCTGGAGGAGCACGGTCGGCTGGACTCGGTCGTACACGCGGCCGGTGTCGCCGGTGGCGGTCCGGTGCACCTGCTCGACGCCGAGGAGTGGGACCGGGTCATCGACGTCAACCTCAAGGGAACCTTCCTGGTCGACAAGCACAGCTCGATCCACATGCTCGCCCAGGGCAGCGGCTCGATCGTCAACATCGCCAGCATCGAGGGGATCGAGGGCACCGAGGGCGGCAGCGCGTACAACGCCTCCAAGGGCGGGGTGGTCATGCTGACCAAGTCGATGGCGATCGACTACGGCAGGCGAGGCATCCGGGTCAACTGCATCTGTCCGGGGGGCATCGACACCCCGCTGCTGCGTTCGATCACCGACTCGGACGGCCTCGACCTCTACCGCGAGCGCCTGCGCGAAGAGCACCTGCTCGGACGGTTCGGCCGGCCCGACGAGATCGCCGCGGCCGCCGCCTTCCTCGCCTCGGAGGACGCCTCCTTCATGACCGGGCACGCCCTGGTGGTCGACGGCGGGTTCACCGCTGGGCTGCGGGTGGGTCTGCTCGAGCAGATCGGGCTCATGTGAGCGCCCCGACCCGGGCCCTGACCGGCCCCGAGGCGGCGCGGACGCTCCGCGAGGTGAGCGCCGCCGAGGCCGGGGAGTCGGAACGCGAGCGCACGCTGACCGGCCGAATGGTCGACGCGTTGTGGGAGAGCGGGCTCATGGTGTGGGCGAACCCGACCGCGGCCGGGGGCACCGAGCCGTCGTTCGCCGAGATGATCGAGACCTGGACGGAGCTGGCCTGGCAGGACGGCTCGCTCGGGTGGATCGGGATCGCCAATCTCCCGTCCGCGGCAACCTGCGCCGCCTATCTCCCCGACGAGGGGTTCGCCGAGGTCTTCACCGCCCACGACAACCGGGTGACCCTCGGAGGGCAGTTCTTCCCCAACGGCCTCGGCGAGCGGACCGCGGGCGGCTACCGGCTCACCGGCTCGTGGAACTTCGGCTCGGGCACCGGTCACTCGGCATACGTGGCGGCCGGGTTCATCCCGACCGTCGAGGGACAGATGGAGGCGGGCGACGACGGCATCCCTCCCCTCCTGGTCGCGGCCCTCCCCCGGGAGGAGATCGTCTTCACCGACGGCTGGCACGTGCAGGGGCTCAAGGGCACCGGCAGCTACGACTACAACGTGACCGACTGCTTCGTCCCCGAGGCGCGGACCTTCGAACTGTTCACCCGATCACCGAGGCGCGGCCGCTCCGCGGCGTTCCGGATGGGATTGATCCCGATCACCGCCGCAGGGCACGCCTCATGGGCACTCGGGGTGTCGAAGAGCATGCTCGACGACGTCACCGAGCTCGCCGCGACCAAGGTCCGGATGGGCGACGAGAGCGCGCTGGTCAACCGCGCCACCTTCCAGCGGGGTCTCGCCCACCACCTCGCCATGTGGAGGGCGGCACGGCTCCTGGTGCTCACCACGTTCGCAGAGGTCGAACAGGCGGTCCTCGACGGCGCCGAGCTGACCCCCTCCATGCGCGCCGACCTCCGGGTCGCCGCCACCTATGCGACCGAGGCCGCGCGTGAGGTCGGCCAGTGGGCGCACCTCGCCGCCGGCACCACCGCGATCCGCGAAGGCTCGCGTCTCGAGCGTGCCTTCCGTGATCTCTACACCGGGACCCAGCACGTCTTCATCGGCGAGAAGACCTACATCGACGCGGCACGCATCTACCTCGGGCTGACCCCCGACCAGATCGGGTTCTGACGGGCGGCCACTAGAGCTGCATGGACTTGACCTCGAGGAACTCCTCGAGACCGAAGTGGCCGAACTCCCTGCCGTTGCCCGACTGCTTGTAGCCGCCGAACGGGGCCATCGGGTTGAAGCCGCCCCCGTTGACCTCGACCTGGCCGGTCCGCAGCCGCCGGGCAACCCGCTTGGCCCGCTCCGGGTCGCCGGACCAGACACCACCGGCGAGGCCGTAGTCGGTCCCGTTGGCGATCTCGATCGCCTCTTCCTCCGTGTCGTAGGGCATGATCGCGAGGACCGGACCGAAGATCTCCTCGCGGGCGATGACCATGTCCGGGGTGACCGAGGAGAAGACGGTGGGCCGCACGAAGAAGCCGGTCCGGCGACCCTCGGGCGGTTCCGCACCCCCGGTCACCAGCGTCGCCCCCTCGCCGATCCCCTTGTCGATGTAGGCGCGCACCCGGTCGCGCTGGACGGCCGAGATCAGCGGGCCGAGCCGGGTCCCCTCGTCGAACGGGTCCCCGGTGGTGAACGTCTCGGCTGCGGTCCGGGCCAGCTCCTCGGCCTCCGCCAACCGGTCACGCGGCACCAGCATGCGGGTCAGGGCGCTGCAGGTCTGACCGGAGTTGAAGTAGCACTTGCCCACCCCGTCGGGCACCGCCGTGGCCAGGTCGGCGTCGTCCAGGATCACGTTCGCCGACTTGCCGCCCAGCTCGAGCGCGACCCGCTTGACGGTTCCGGCGGCGACCTCGGCCACCCGCTTGCCCGCCCGGGTCGACCCGGTGAACGAGACCATGTCGACATCGGGGTGGGCCGCGATGGCCTCGCCCACCACCGGACCGGGTCCCGACAGCAGGTTGAAGATCCCGGCAGGGGCACCCAGCTCGTCGAAGATCTCGGCGAGGACGAAGGCGTTCAGAGGAGCGACCTCGCTCGGCTTGACCACCACCGTGCAACCGGCGGCGAGCGCCGGGGCCACCTTGGCGGCGATCTGGTGGAGCGGGTAGTTCCACGGGGTGATGCAGCCGACCACGCCGATCGGCTCGCGCACGACCAGCGAATTGCCGACCGTCTCCTCCCAGGTGAACGCCGCGGACACCTCGGCCACGGTGCCGAAGGTGTTGCGGGGCAGTCCCACCTGGACCAGCTCGGAGAACAGGCGTGGCATGCCCACCTCGTGGGCGATGAGATCGGCCAGGGCGCCGGCGCGCTCGCCGAGGGCCTCGCCCACCGAGGTCAGCAACGCGGTCCGGTCCGCGAACGGGGTCGACGACCACCCCGGGAACGCGCTTCGTGCGGCGGCGACGGCCCGGTCGACGTCCGCGGCGGACCCGTCGGGAACCGTCCCGATGACCTCCTCGGTGGTCGAGTCGATCACCGAGATGGTGCCCGACCCGGTGGAGGGGACCCACGTCCCCCCGATGTACAGCTTGTCCCGGACGACGGTCTCGAATGCCACGGGGACCCTCCCTTGCTCACGGTGCGGTGGTGGCGACACCACCTCGGTGTCACTGTAGGCCGTGCCCCGCCGGGCGGCGCCGGCTCTTGCGTAACGCTTCCGATATATGCTGTGGGTCGGAGAAGGGGCACCCGTCCGCACGGACGGTGCCGCCCTCCCGTCGGGGGAACGTGCCAAGGACCCAACAGGAGCGCAAGGCGGAGACCCGGTCACGGCTGCTCGCGGCCGCCGCCGACCTGTTCGCCGCCCAGGGCATCGACGCGGTCTCGGTCGACGCGGTGGCCGAGGCGGCCGGACGCACCTCGGGTGCGGTCTACGCCCACTTCGGCTCGAAGCAGGGCCTCCTGCTCGCCCTGCTCGACTCGTGGAAGGACTCGCTCCTCACCGTCCTGCTGGCAGAGGTCGCGGTGAGCGACTCACCGGCCGATCAGCTGGCCGCGGTCTGGGCCAATCTGGCCGAGCGGGCCGGCGGGCGGGCGGACTCCTGGTCCCTGCTCGAGCAGGAGCTCTCGCTGCGGGCGGCACGCGACCGGGAGGTGGCGGACGTGCTCCGTGCCCGCAACGCAGAGGCGCTCCGCTACAGCGCGCGGCAGCTCGAGGGCTGGACCACCGCGGTGGGTGCCCGGCCGGCTGCACCGCCCCCGGACCTCGCCGTGCTGGTCAAGGCCCTCCTCACCGGCCTGGCCCTGCAACGGCGCCTCGCGCCGGACTCGGTCACGGACGACCTCGCGCTCCGGGGACTGGCCACGCTGGTCGGTCTCCCCCTCGACGCAGAGGCCGGAACCGCCACCGGGCGATCAGCACAGTCGATCCCGTCCCCCACCAACCCCACCGAGGAGCCCGTCCATGCACACTGAGATCTGCGACACGCTCGGCATCGAATTCCCGATCTTCGCCTTCACCCACTGCCGCGACGTGGTCGCCGCGGTCACCAACGCGGGCGGCATCGGGGTCCTCGGTGCCATCGGCTTCACCCCCGAACAGCTCGAGGTGGAGCTGACCTGGATCGACGAGCACGTGGGCGACAAGCCCTACGGGGTCGACATCGTGATCCCGGCCAAGTACGAGGGGATGGAGGAGATGGACCCCGACAAGCTCGAGGCCCAGATCAGGGGGCTGGTCCCGCCCCAGCACAAGGAGTTCGCCCTGAAGATCCTCGCCGATCACGGCGTCCCCGAGATCCCCGAGGACGAGCGCACCTCGAACGGGATGATCGGCTGGACCGCGGCGCACGCGGCCGGCCTCCTCTCGGTCGCCCTGAGCCATCCGAACGTCAAGCTGGTCGCCAACGCACTGGGCACCCCGCCACCGGACGTGGTCGAGCGGGTCCAGGGCGCCGGACGGCTCATCGGGGCGCTGGCCGGATCGGTCAAGCACGCCCTCAACCACAAGGCGGCCGGCCTCGACTTCATCGTCTGTCAGGGCTCGGAGGGCGGCGGCCACACCGGCGACGTCGGCAGCATCGTGCTCTGGCCCGAGGTGGTCGACGCGGTCTCCCCCATCCCGGTCCTCGCCGCCGGGGGCGTCGGTAGCGGGCGCCAGATGGCTGCGGCCCTCGCGCTCGGCGCACAGGGGGTCTGGTCGGGCACCCTCTGGCTGACCGTCGAGGAGGCCGACATCCCCCCCAGGCAGATGGAGACCTACCTGGCCGCCAGCAGCCGCGACACGGTGCGGTCGCGTTCCTTCACCGGGAAGCCCTGCCGGATGCTCCGCAACGACTGGACCGAGGCCTGGGAGGCCGAGGACAGCCCCGGGCCCCTGCCGATGCCCCTCCAGATGATGGTGGCCATCGAGGCGGTGTCCCGCGGGCACCGCTACCCGGAACAGGCCAAGGACGTCAACTTCAATCCCTGCGGTCAGGTGATCGGGCGGGCCACCCAGGTGCGCAAGGCGAAGGACGTGGTCTTCTCGATGGTCGAGGAGTTCATCGAGGCATCCGAACGCATCCAGTCCGAGATCACCGTCTGAGGTCGGGGCCCGACTGGCTGTTCCGTCCGGAGGTCCCACCCGACCAGGACCTGGTCACCGCCGGCCAATTGAATCCAAAGGGTTACCGTTCCCTGAGATTTGGGTTACCTTTTCGTTACGTCGTCCTACCGAGGGGCGGCCGGACGATGGGAGCGTCGATGGGACCAAACAGACGAATTGCCGTGGCGGCGGCCCTGGTGGGTGCCGCTTCGATCCTTCTGAGTGCCTGCAGCAGCGGCAGCAGCTCACCCTCCACCTCGGCGGCGAGCGCCAGTGCGGTCAAGTCCGGCGGCACCATGACCATGGCCCTCGACGAGAACCTGGCCGGGTTCAACATCAACACCTCGGCCGCCAACGAGTTCGTGCTCCAGGAGATCCTCGACACCGTCTGGCCCCAGCCCTACATCATCACCGCCGGCCTCAAGCCGGTCCTCAACACCGACCTGATCACCAACGTCTCGGTGAGCACCAACCCCCAGACCGTCACCTACACGATCAATCCCAAGGCGGTCTGGCAGGACGGCACCCCGATCACCGCCGATGACTTCATCTACAACTGGCAGGCCCAGAGCGGCGATCCCACGTACACCGACGTCGGCGGCCAGCCCTACGACACCGCGTCGTCCGCCGGCTACAGCCTGATCGCCTCGGTCACCGGCTCGAACCCGCCGAGCGGGGCGGCCTGCGACCCGGGTTCGTCGGCCGATCGCAACGCCGGGCTCTGCCCCAACGGCAAGACGGTGACCGTCAAGTTCACCAATCCGTACGCCGACTACCAGGGCCTCTTCATCAACCTGGTCCCGGCCCACATTTCCCGGACCGTCGGCTGGAACACCGGCTTCAGCGGTCCGACCCAGACGATCTCGGGCAGCTGGTACGAGATCCAGAGCTACACCAACAACCAGTCGGTGGTCCTGGTCCGCAACCCGAAGTACTGGGGAACCCCGGGCAAGCTGGACAAGATCGTCTTCCAGTTCTTCTCGGACGACACCCAAGAGGTGCCCGCCCTCCAGAACAACGAGGTCCAGGTCATCAACCCCGCCACGGTGAGCACCTCGATCGTCCAGAGCGCCGCCCAGGTGCCCAACACGACCCGGGTGACCGCGCCCGGGCTCGAATTCGAGCACCTCGACTTCAACGAGGCCGACCCCTACCTGGCCAAGCTCCAGGTCCGCCAGGCCATCGCCTATGGCACGAACCGCCCGGAGATCATCTCCCACACGGTCGGCGAGGTCTACGCGCAGACCGTCCCGCTGGGCGACCGTATGTTCGTCGCCTCGCAGTCGCAGTACGTGGACAACGGGGGCGCGTACGCCACGGTGAACACCGGGAAGGCCGAGTCGCTGCTGACCGGGCTCGGGTACAAGAAGGAATCCGACGGGTACTTCCATCCCAACTCCGGCCCACAGTCCGGCCAGGACCTCACCTTCACCATCCAGTCCACCTCGGGCAACGCGGTCCGGGCCCAGACCGAGCAGCTGTTCCAGGCCGACATGAAGGCGATCGGCATCAAGATCAACATCCAGAACTACGACGCCAACACCTTCTTCGGGACCAACCTCCCCCAGGGCAGCTATCAGATCGCCGAGTTCGCCTGGGTCTCCACGCCGTTCGTCTCCCAGAACCAGTCCATCTACTGCTCGTACACCAACGCCACCAACTGCGGGCAGAACTGGATCCACTATGCGAATCCAGAGGTCGACAAGCTGCTCGCCGCCGGATCTTCGGCCTCCTCGGCCAGCCAGGAGGCCAGCGACTTCAACCAGGCCGACCGGCTCCTCTGGGACGACATGGCAACGCTGCCCCTCTACCAGAAGCCCCAGTACTTCGCCTGGAACAACGGATACGGGAACCTCATCCCGAACGTGTCCAATGTCGGCATCCCGTGGAACGCAAACCTCTGGGGCGTGAAGGCCTCCTAGTTCGTCCGTGACCGGCAGGACGGGGAACGGCGCAGTGGCCCGTTCCCCGTCCTGCACACGGTGAGCCGCGACCGAACCGCGATCGATGACCCGATACATCGTCCGACGCCTGCTGATCAGCGTGGCCGTGCTGCTGCTGGCCACGGTCCTGGTATTCGTGCTGGTTGCCGAGTCGGGTGATCCCCTGGCCCTGCTCAGGGCCAACCCGCACACCACCCATGCGACCATCGTGGCCCGGGAGAAGCTCCTCAACCTCAACCATCCGCTGTGGGACCGCTACTGGATCTGGTTCTCCCACGTCATCCGCGGGAACTTCGGCACCACCGTGGCCGGTCAGTCGGTCGGTCCCCAACTGAGCTCCCACCTGCTGGTCACCCTGCGCATGGTCATCCTGGCCACGCTCATCTCGATCGTGCTCGCCCTCGCTGTGGGCGTCTACGCCGCCCTCCGGCAGGGGCGGGTCGGTGACCACGTGGCGACCGTGACCAACTTCCTCTTCCTGGCCACCCCGGTCTTCGTCGTCGGACTGCTGCTCAAGGAGTTCGTGGCGATCCCGGTCAACCAACACCTCAACCGCATCGTGTTCTACACGAACGGCGAACAGAGTCCGACCCTCTCCGGGCCGTTCTTCTCGAGACTGCCCGACTACGCGGCCCACACGGTGCTCCCGACCATCACCCTCATCCTGGTCACCTATTCGTCGTGGGCGATCTACCAGCGCGCCTCGATCCTGGAGACCATGGACAGCGACCACGTGAGGCTGGCCCGGGCCAAGGGGATCGCCCCCCGCCGGGTCCTGTTCCGCCACATCTTCCGCAACGCGCTCATCCCGGTGACCACCGTCATCGCCCTCGATTTCGCCGCCGTCCTCGGGGGCGCGCTCATCACGGAGATCGTGTTCGGCTGGCAGGGACTGGGGATCTGGTTCCTCAACGGGGTCAACAACCTCGACGTCAACGTGACCCTGGCCTACCTTCTGATCACCGCGACCTTCGTGATCCTGTTCAACCTCCTGGCCGACATCGTCTACGCCTATCTCGACCCACGGATCCGGTATGTCTGAGCTCTCCCAACCCTCGCCGCGCCGGCAGCGCACCGACCGTGTCGAGACGGTCGAGGTCGGGATGCACACCCTGCCCGGGGCGCCGCCACCCGCAGGTGAGGACGACCTCGATCTGCACGGCATCGAAGGGGAGGCCCACGGCCAGCTGGCCACCGTGGCCCGGCGCTTTCTGCACCAGCCCCTCGCCGTGTTCGGGATGTCCCTCTTCGTGCTCCTCGCGGTCGCCGGGATCCTGACCGGGCTCTTCTGGACCTACAGCTACACCGCCATCACCAACACGCTCAACGCCCCGCCGTCACTCTCCCATCCCTTCGGCACCAACACCATCGGCGGCGACATGTTCGCCCAGGTCATGCACGGCACCCTGCAGGACATCGAGATCGCCCTCACCGTGGCCGTCCTGGCCACCGTCCTCGGGTCACTGGTCGGCGCCTTCGCCGGTTTCTACGGGGGGCGAGTCGACACCGCGCTCATGCGCTTCGTCGACCTCATCCTGGTGGTCCCGGTGCTCGCCGTGCTGGTCGTGCTGGCCCACATCGTCGCCAAGCAGTCGAGCAACTGGTTCTGGCTGGCGGTCATCATCGGCGCCGTCTCGTGGACCTACATCGCCCGTCTGGTCCGGGCCGACTTCCTCACCCTGCGGGAGCGGGACTTCGTCGAGGCGTCACGGGCGCTCGGGGCCTCCAACAAGCGGCTCATCGTGCGTCACATGCTTCCCAACGCGGCCGGCCCGATCATCGTCAACGCGACCATCACCGTGGCACTGAGCATCGTCCTCGAGTCGACGCTCTCCTATCTCGGCCTCGGCATCCAGGCCCCGAACGTCTCCCTGGGTCTGCTCATCGACCAGGGTCAGGACTCCGCCACCACCGAGTGGTGGCTGTTCGTCTTCCCGGTCGTCTTCCTGGTGCTGCTCATCCTCTCGGTCTTCTTCATCGGTGACGGCCTCCGCGAGGCGCTCGACCCGAAGAAGAGCCGGATCCGTGCCTGACATGGACGATTCCCTGGTCGTCGACGACCTGGTCGTCGACTTCGCCACAGGCGCCGGTACCGTCCACGCGGTGCGGGGCATCAGCTTCGCTCTCGCTCCCCGGGAGGTCCTCGGCATCGTGGGCGAGTCCGGATCGGGCAAGTCGGTCACCGCCCTCGCAGCGATGGGGCTCCTGCCGAAGAGCGCCTCGGTCACCGGGTCGATCACCTACGACGGCCGCGAGCTCCTCGGCCTCAAGGACAAGGCGCTCACCGAGATACGCGGGCGGAAGATCGCAATGATCTTCCAGGACCCGATGACCTCGCTCAACCCGGTCTACACGGTCGGCTGGCAGATCGCCGAGGCCGTGCGTGCCCACCAGTCCCTGAGCAAGGACGAGGCACTTGCGAAGGCGGTCAGCCTGCTCGAGGTGGTCGGGATCCCGAACGCGGCCGAGCGGGTACGGAGCTACCCGCACGAGTTCTCCGGCGGGATGCGCCAACGGGTGGTCATCGCCATCGCCATGGCCAACGACCCCGCCATCATCCTGGCCGACGAGCCCACCACCGCGCTCGACGTGACCGTGCAGGCACAGGTCCTGGCCTCGCTCCGGACCGCCCTCGAGGAGACCAGGGCGTCCCTGCTGCTGATCACCCACGACCTCGGCGTCATCGCCGGCCTGGCCGATCGGGTCCTGGTCATGTACGCCGGCCGCCCGGTGGAGGTCGGCACGGTCGACCAGATCTTCTACCGTCCGTCGATGCCCTACACCCACGGCCTGTTGGGCTCGCTCCCCCGCCTCGACAAGGACGGGGCCGAGCGGCTACGCCAGATCCCCGGCTCGCCCCCTTCGATCGTGGGCTCACCGCGCGGGTGCCCCTTCGCCCCGCGGTGCCCGATGCGTGCCGAGATCTGCGACTCCGAGGAGCCCCCGCTCGTCCAGGTCGCCGCCGACCCCGCCCCGGCCGCCGTGGCCGCGCCGGTCCCCGGGGACGGCGAACCGGAGATCATCCTCGTCCCGAGCACCGATCACGTCGCGGCCTGCCACTTCTCCGAACAGGTGGCCGGGATGCCGATCGCCTCGATGTTCCCGGATTCCGCCGCCGACCACGAAGGCGTGCAGTGACCGCCACCGTCGGACCGGAGCCGCCGACCGCCTCCCGACCCGATCTCCCGCCGGTGGCGGACCGGGCCACCCAGCTGTTGGAGGTTGCCGATCTGGTCAAGCACTACCCGATCCGCGGGAAGGCGTTCCGGCGGGAACGGGGAACGGTGCACGCCGTCTGCGGGGTCACCTTCTCGATCGGCCGGGGTGAGACGCTCGGGCTGGTCGGCGAGTCGGGCTGCGGGAAGACCACCACGGGACGGGCGGTCCTCCAGCTCATCGAACCCACCTCGGGGTCGGTGCGCTTCGAGGGCCGGGAGCTGGTCGGGTTGGAGCCGCGGGCGATCCGGGAGGTGCGCCGCGAGATGCAGGTCGTCTTCCAGGACCCGTTCGCCTCCCTCGACCCGAGGATGCCGGTGGGTGAGTCGATCGCCGAGCCCCTCCACATCCACGGCCTCTGGGAGCGGGGGTCGGGTCGCCGCAAGGTGGCAGAGGTCCTCCGCCTGGTCGGCCTCGAGCCCCTCCACGCCAACCGGTTCCCCAACGAGTTCTCCGGCGGGCAGCGCCAGAGGATCGGCATCGCCCGGTCCCTCGTCCTCGATCCCAAGCTGCTGGTGCTCGACGAGCCCGTCTCCGCGCTGGACGTTTCGATCCAGGCCGGGGTGGTCAACCTCCTGGAGGACCTCCAGCAGCAGCTCGGCGTGTCGTATCTCTTCATCGCCCACGACCTCTCGGTGGTGCGGCACATCTCGCACCGGGTGGCGGTCATGTACCTCGGACGCATCGTGGAGATGGGCACCCGGGGCGATGTCTACGGCCATCCCGAGCATCCCTACACCCAGGCGCTCCTGTCTGCCGTTCCGGTCCCCGATCCGCGAAAGGAGCGCACCCGGCGCCACATCGTGCTGGAGGGGGAGGTCCCGAGCCCCGAGGCCCCCCCGAGCGGGTGCCGGTTCCGCACCCGGTGCTGGAAGGCCCAGGAGCTCTGTGCGAACGAGGTCCCCGCGCTGGTCGACCGCGGGGGTGGCCACCCGGTCGCCTGCCACTTCCCCGAGCGCGCCGTCGTCGTCTGACCGACCTTCCGCCGTGCCCCACCCGGGGCGTGGTTTCTTTTCCGGCGGCCCGGCGCGATGATTGCCACATCGGTCGCCACGTCGCGGCCGCATCGAGGCGTGGAGCAGTTCGCCGCGCCGGAACGGGAGGGACCATGCTCGTCGCCACCATCCTCGAGGCCAAAGGGACCGGCGTCGCCTCGGTCACCAGCGACGTCACGGTGGGAACCGTCGTCGCCGAGCTGGTCCGGCACCGGGTCGGGGCGCTCATCGTCTCGCCCGGCGACGGCACCATCGAGGGCATCGTCTCCGAGCGCGACGTGGTGCGGCACCTGAGCGAGGTCAGAAGCGACCTGCTGGACCAGCCGGTCACCGCGATCATGTCGAGCGACGTCCGGGTGTGCGCACCCGGCGACGACGTGCGGTCGATCATGAACCTGATGACCGAGCAGCGGATCCGCCACGTGCCGGTCGTCGAGGACGGGCGGCTGTGCGGGATCATCAGCATCGGCGATGTGGTCAAGAGCCGGATCGACGAACTCGAGAAGGACCGCAACGAGCTCATGGAGTACATCACCGCCCGCTGAGACCGCGATGCTTGCAATTGGCCGGTCACGGCGATGACAATGGCCGTCGGAGGCTGTCCTCACGGCGGGAGCTCGGATGCGCAAAGACCAACGGCTGGAACTGCTCCGGGGCGTCGACCTGTTCTCGGGTTGCTCGAGGCGGGAGCTCGTCGAGATCGAGAAGCTCACGTCGGTGATCGAGGTTCCGCGCGGAACCGAGCTGGCCACCTTCGGGACGCCGGGCCAGGAGTTCTTCGTCATCATCGGCGGATCGGCCACCGCATCGCGCATGGGACTCACGCTCGCCGTGCTCGGACCGGGGTCCTTCTTCGGGGAGCTCGCGCTGCTCGACGGCGGCAACCGGACGGCGACCGTGGTCGCCGACACCGACCTGACGGTCCTCGTCCTCTCGAGGCGGGAGTTCCGATCCCTGCAGTCGACGGCCCCGTCGGTCGCCTACAAGCTCCTGGTCGAGCTCGGTGCACGGCTGCGCAGGGCGGACGCGATGATCGAGGAGCTCGCCGAGCGGGAGGCGGGCGAGGAGCCCCCGGCGCTCACCGGAACCCTCTCGACGATCTGACCGGCGCTCCGGAGTTCGGTGAACGCCGGAGGCCCCGGAGGTCACGACTTGTTAACCCAAGCTTCAGCCGTTCGTGACGACGGCGTCACCGAGCAGTGGCTAGAAACGGTGGCGGTCCGATGCACACCCTCCCCGGTGCGATTGTCGGCGGACCACAGGGTTGCAGCGACTCGTGCCGGTCGGGCAGGCCGGCACGAGTCGCTCCCCGTCCGGGCTCAGGTTCTCGGCCCTGGTGTCTGCCCCTCCATCGGCAGAACCCCGGACCGACTTGAACCGCACCGGGCGTCGGGAGACGGCGACCCGGGCGCGGCCAACCGATCGATGTGGGCCTCCCGGTCGTTCGCCCGCGACGGGTCGGGCCGTTCAGCCGACCAGGACCCTCGGCGGAGGGAAACCCGCTGCCTCGCAGAGTGCCTCGTAGGCGGCGAGCGTGCCCGGTCCGTCGAAGACGCTCTCCACATTGCCGTCGGCGTCGAGATTGAGGTTGACCCCGTACATCTGGAACCAGACCCGGGTCTGGTCCTCGATGCATTCGAGCGTGTGCTGCGAACCCGCCGGCTCGTAGAGGAACGACCCGGCGCGGTTGACGTACTCGTACTCCTTGTACCGCCACGCCCCCGAGGTGGTGTACCCGTAGACGGGCCCGGTGTGCCGGTGGGTCTGGACCGCGTAGCCGGCCTGGAAGATGTTCTCGACGATCCAGAGTCCCTCCTCGGGCTTCACCTGGATCACCTTGAGCATGTTGCCGTCGCCGATGTCGACGAACGGCAGCTCGTCGGCTCCGATGTGGACCGCGGTGGTCGTCTCGACGTGGGTCATGACGCTCGATCCCTCCTTTCCCCTGCCGGCGGCCGGTGCCGCTGCCATACGGGAGTACAGCACACCCAGGGGTCACCCCCGTCCCCTCCGGTCAGCCCCTCGCCTGGATGGTGGCGATGACCTGCTGGACGACGGTGTTCCAGTAGTCGTAGGCGTGCCCGGTGCCCGGGACGATGGCCTCCTGCACGTTGCAGCCGTTGGCGAGAAGGGCGGCGGTCATCGATGCGGGCTGGTCGAGCGGCATGAGCTCGTTCTCGCTGTTGAACAGGAGCGAGGTGCCCGGGCAGTCGGTCGGGGTCACGTGGCGGTCCGGTGACCAGACCACCTCGGTCGACCTCGGGCAGACCGAGAGCTGGCACCCGAGGGCCTGGGAGGCCCGGTAGGCGAGGGAGAGGGTGGTGAGGCCCAAGAACCCGTCGGGGAGCAGGCTGGTGAAGTCGAAGGCCCCAGAGAGGGTGATCACCGCCTTGACCGTGCCGGGGGGGAGCATCTGGGAGACGGTGGCCGCCAGGTCCCCGCCGGCCGAGAGGCCGACCAGGGTGAGGTTGTTCGGGTCCCCGTTGTAGAGGGTCGCGTTGGCGAGCGCCCACTCCGTGGCGAGGGTCACCTCTTGGGTCTGGACCTGGAGCGGGGTGCCCGCAAAGGACAGGGTGGCCGAGGCGTAGTTGACCACGACCACGGTGAAGCCCGCCGCCTGCAGGGTGGTCGCCGCGGCCGGGGTGTTCCCGTAGTTCTGGTACTCGGAGAGCCACCCACCGCCGTGCACCATGACCACCAGGCGGGCCCCGGGCATCGGCCCGGGGTAGACCGAGAGGGTCTCGTAGGGACCCGCACCGTAGGAGAGGTTGGTGACCGGTTCGGGCAGCGCACCGGCGGGGACCGCGCCGATCACCGAGCACACACTCATGACCACGACCGCCGCCGCGCAGATCCGTGCCACTCGTCTGGAGAACATCGATGCCGCCTCTCTGACGCCCCCACGGCGTCCGTCGATTGTCGACCGGCCTCAGCATCACCCGCGAGCAACGGAGCCGTCAAGCATCCGCGCGCACCGTGACCGACGTGTACCGGCGCGTCACCGTGTGCGTCGTCACACGCCCGTCCGTCACCGACGCGACAGGTCGGACAGCGCAGCGACGACACCCGTTCACACGGTGACGCCACGGTGAACACCGCTCGGTGACCGACGGCGGCGGAGCAAGCCGCCGACCAGCTACCCGAACGTGTGCACCCGGTTTTCGGACGGGGCGAGCAGCAGCCCGTCGCCGATCGAGGGCGTCGGGAAGTGGTTGGCGACACTGCCGATCGTGAACTGCACCAGGGGCGAGCCGGTGCTCCGGTCAAGCCCGAACAGCACTCCCCCCTGACTGATGGTCCACACCAGGGAGCCGGCCACGATCGGAGGACCCGACGCGTTCGACGAGGACCGCCAGAGCACGGTCAACGTCGGTGGCGAGGCGCCGACCCGCACGGCCATGACACCCTTCGCGCACGGGACGTAGACCGTCTGGCCGTCGACGGCGCTCCCCCCGTCCACGGTCGAGCCGCAGAACGAGCCGAGGCGGGCGAGCGGGTGGCCGACTCCGCCGAGATGGGCGGCGCTCAGGAGATACGCGTTCTGAGACTTGCCGGCCTGGAAGACCAGCCCGTCGGAGAGCAGCGCCGGAGAGGCAGACCCGAGATCCTTGTCGGTCGCATTGTCGGCCGCCCAGGTCGACGGGGCGAAGAATTTGGAGCGGACGCAGCTGCGGCGACAGCTGGATGACGGCGTCGCTGTCATCCGGCGAGGAGCCGGAGGTATTGGACCCGTTTCCGGTCGCGACCCAGATGTCCCCCGAGCCGTCGACGACCGGTGCCGCTCCACCCATCCAGACGGCCCCCTGGTCGTTCCCTGCGGCCCCGTCGACCTCGAAGGTCCGGACCGCTCCGCCGGTCACCGGCACTCCGACCACCCAGCCATGATAGGTCGAGCAGTCCCCGGCGTTTCCCCCGAACCCGATGAGGACCTGGCCCGCCGCCAGGGAGATCGCGGTCCGCTGGAGCTGTGCGGCAGGGTCCGAACCCGGCGGATCCACCCGTTGGTCGAGCAGGACCCGTCCCGTCCTCAACGAGAGACCCACCAGATGGTGGGAGATCGTCTTGCCGGTGTACTCGTCTGCGACAACGAACACCTCGTCGCGGGCGCCGTCGATCACCGGGGTCGAGGTGACCCCCACGATCGGCTTGATGTCACCGCACGGCAGCTGTCCGGCGGGGACCGGGGGTGCGAGGTGCCGGGACCAGAGGATGCTCCCCTCGGTGCCCGCATCGAGTGCATAGACCGTGTCGTTCTCCGTGGCGACCACGACCGTCGACCCGTAGACGAGGGGCTCGCCGTACAGCTGTCCGTCGAGGACCGCGGAGGTCCAGACCGGTCTCGCCGACTGATAGGTCGTCGTTCCGGGTGCGACGCCGGATCCCGAGAACGAACGGTGGTAGACGGGCCAGTTGGACACCGATGTGGCGCGAACGGTGCGAGGTGCCGCAGCTCCCGGGAGTGCAGCCGCCACCGTTCCGGCCACGACGACCGGGGCCGCAAGCACGACCAGCCGCCACCGGCGAGACCGGCGAGACCGCGGGATCGACCGACCGGGTACCTCCTCGACGGACACCATCTCGGCACCTCCGCTCACTGGACGCACAGAGGTCGGGTCCCCACAGGGCTCTGCCGTCGCTCCTGGCTTCCTCGGCCCCGACAACGGACGACCATGATATGCCGGCGCTGCCCCTGCACCATGATGTGTGAAGGGATGGAGACCGCTCACCAGAGGCGTCCCACCGACCACAGGGGGAAACCGGTGACCAGATGAAGTTCGACACGCAGCTGACGGGTTGTGAGACGGCCCCTCTCGAAGCCAGCCGGCTCGAGGAGCTCGGCATCGACGGCGTCTTCACCTTCGAGGGCCCGCACGACGTGTTCACTCCGCTGATCCTCGCGGCCGGGGCGACCCGGTCGATCGAGCTGATCACCAACGTGGCGGTCGCATTCCCCCGCAATCCGATCCAGCTCGCCCACCAGGCGTACGACCTCCAACTCCTCTCGAAGGGCCGCTTCACCCTCGGGCTCGGCACCCAGGTCAGAGCGCAGGTGGAACGCCGCTACGGCGCAGACTTCGAGCGTCCCGTCGCCCGGATGCGGGACAAGGTCGCCGCGCTGCAGGCGATCTTCCATGCCTGGGAGACCGGAGGGCGTCTCGACTTCCGCGGTGCGTTCTCCTCCCACACCCTCATGCCCCCGACCTTCGACCCGGGACCCAACCCGTACGGGATGCCCCGCATCGGCATCGGGGGTCTCGGTCCTCAGATGGTCCGCCTGGCCGCAGAGGTGGCCGACGCGCTGCTGGTGATGCCCTTCAACACCGTGGAGCACTTCCGGGCGCGGACGCTGCCCGCCATCGACGAGGGCCTGGTGCGGGGCGGTCGGGCCCGCGGTGACCTCCAGGTCACGGCCGAGGTGATCGTCGGATGTGGGCGTGACGACACCGAGATGGAGGTTGCGCGAACAGGGGTCCGCCGGCTGCTCGCCTTCTATGCCTCCACCCCGTCCTACCGGCCGGTTCTCGAGGTCGAAGGGTGGGAGGACCTGCAACCCGAGCTCAACGCGCTGTCCAAGGCGGGGCGCTGGGGCGAGATGCCGGACCGCATCGACGACACCATGCTGACCACGCTCGCCGCAGTCGGCTCGCCAAAGGAGGTCTCGGCGATCATCGACGACCGGTTCGGTGGCACCGTCGACCGGATCGCCTTCTACACGCCGTACCAGATCAGCGACGACACGATGGGAGAGCTCGTCGGCGCCTTCGTGGGCTCTCGAGGATCGCGCCGCCGGGGTGCAGGCGCGTGAGCTACCGATCGATCCTGCTCGACGTCGACGACGGTGTGGCGACGATCACCCTCGACCGACCGGAGGCTCGCAATGCCTTCGGGGGCGGGATGGGAGAGGAGCTCGCCCACGCGTTCCGTGCGTGCGATCGAGACCGCCGGGTTCGGGCGGTCGTGCTGACCGGCACTCCCCCGACCTTCTGCGTGGGGGCCGACCTCTCGGCCGGCGGGGAGACCTTTGCGAAGCGAGACGACCCGGGGTTCAGCGCCGCCGCGGTTCCCGTCGCCGCCTGGGAGGTCCGAAAGGTGGTCATCGCGGCGGTCAACGGCCATGCGATCGGAGTGGGCTTCACGCTCACCCTCCAGTGCGACATCCGGATCTTCGCCGCCGAGGGCAAATACGGCATCCCGCAGGTGCGGCGTGGGGTGATGGGCGACGCCTATTCGCACTGGACGCTCCCGAGGATCGTCGGCCAGTCGGCCGCGGCAGAGATCCTGCTCACCGGGCGCACCTTCGACGGGACCGAGGCGAAGGCGCTGGGGGTGTGCAGCCGGGTGCTCCCTGCGGACGAGGTGCTCCCGGCTGCGCTCCTCCTCGCCCGTGACGTGGCCGACAACGCGGCGCCGCTGTCCGTGGCCGCCAGCAAGGAGCTCCTCTGGTCGACCTGGGAGCTCTCCGCCGAACAGGTCGAGCGCCGCGAGACCGCCCTCCACCATGAGCTCATGGGCCATTCCGACGCCCGCGAAGGCGTCCTCGCCTACCTCGAGAAGCGGCCGGCACGCTGGTCCGGTGAGCTCCCGGATGGCCCAGCTCCGCCGAGAAACGCCAGCCAGGAGGGGCCATAGCCGACAGGATCGCGTCATCCGCCAGCATTCCGCGTTATCCGCCACAATGGATGCCGTCGTGCAACCCCGATGGCTCGTGTCCGCTGTGGTCGCCGCCGCACTCCTCGCCGGTGGCACCGCGGCAGGCGTGCACACGGCGACCTCCAGCGGCGCCCCCGCGTGCACCCCGTTGCCCGGACTGGTCGGAGTCGACGGTGTGTCGCTCGCCTGTATCTCGACCGTGATCCCCGTCGCCTGGAAGTCGATCGGGAACCCGGGCGCCTCTGGCCGGCCGAGCGTTCCCGTGCACGGCTCGCGTGTGTGGACCTGGACGGTGCCACTTCCCGCGACCCGCAGCGGACTCGTCTACTCCGCCACCATGCCCTTCTCCGATGCCACCCTGATCCCCCTCGACGCCAGCGCGAGCATCGATCTGGCCGGCTGCCAGAGCATGGACGTGTTCCTCGCCCGCACTCCCTACGAGACCCCGTACTCGGGTCTGCTGGCCGCGTGGTACGCGGGGACGGCGTACTCCCGGTCTCCGCCGAGCGTGTCGGGCACGGTGAGCGGCCTCTCGGGTCAGATCCGCGTCGCGATCGACTGCTACGGCAGGGATCGCCGTGCGGGAGGAGCCACCCCCGCCGGGACGATGACGCTCACCTTTGCCGAGCTGACGCCCGCGAACAGCTACCTCTAGGCGCCGTACCCCGCCCCGGGTCGTCGAGGAAGCCTCGCAGCGAGGGGTGTCACCGGCGGAGCCTCCCACCCTGGCACGGGCCGGGACGAAGTAGAACGGGCGTGTGACGTTGCGACCGGTTGCCGTGGTCTTCGTGCTCTTCGGTCTCTTCTGGGGCGCCTGGGCCGTGGCCGCCATCGACATCGAGCGGTCACTCGGGTTGTCGGTCGGTGGATTCGGGCTCCTCCTCTCGGTCAGCCTGATCGGCAGCGCGGCGGCCAATGTGGTCGGAGGTGGACTCTGTGAGCGGTTCGGGACGGCGCGGATCTTGAGCATCGCGCTCGGGACCTGGACCGCTTTCCTGGCGCTCGGCGCCATCAGCCGACCCCCGGGCCTGCTCGGGCTCGCCATCGTGCTGGTGGTGGTCACCGCCGGACTCATCGATGTCACCATCAACGTGGCCTCGATGACCGCGTTGGGCGATGAACCCGGCCGATTGGTCGCGTTCCACGCACGGTTCAACGCGGGTGCCGCCGTGGGTGCCGCCATCTGCGGAGGCCTCCTGGCCGCGCACCTCTCGTGGCGGTGGATGTGGGTGGCGGTCGCCACGGCTGCCGCCGTCCTGGCCGTCGTGTGTCGCCGATCACCCCTGCCGGGTGCAGCGCGCGGCGACCAGGTCCCCTGGCACGGGGCGCTCGCCCTGTTGCGCCACGACCGGCTCTACGTGGTCGCCGGGATCTTCGCCCTGTCCGCAATGGTCGAAGGCGGGATCGACCTCTGGGGGGTGCTCTTCCTTCGATCGAACCTCGAGTCCGGCCTCTTGCTCGGGGCAGGTGGCGCCGTCCTCGGCTACACGGTGGCGGCGGTGGCCCGCACCACGCTCGGACCCTCCGTCGGTCGCCGCGGACCGCCGCGGGGCGTGGCGATCGGCGCCGGGGTCGCAGCCGTCGGGACGCTGCTGCTGGCAACGGCGCAGGTGCCTGTCACGGGGGCCATCGGGCTCGTGCTTGCGGCTGGCGGCATCTCGATGTGCTGGCCCTTGCTCGTGGCCGCCGCCGGTACGGGCCGCCCCCATGGCGCCGCCGCCGTCGGGGCGGTCACCGCCGGCGGCTACGTCGGGCTTGTGGCGGGACCGGCACTGGTCGGGTGGGTGGCAGGCGCCGTCGGCCTCCGGGGCGCGCTCGGCCTCCTCGCCGTGGCAGCGGCAATCGTTGCCGTCGTTCCCGCGGTCCGGCCCGAGCTCCTGACGGGGAGAGCAGCGGCTGCCTAGCGCGGGCTCGATGTGGAGCTGCGGTGATGTTCTCTATGCCCGAACGGGATGCCTCCACTTCCCGGGGGGCCAACGACGCCGTGTTGATCGGCTTCGGATTGCCGCTGCCTGAGCCTCGTCCGGTCGCTGTGCAGCTGACAACGAAATCTCCCTAGATGTCTGAGACTTCTCGTGTCCCCTGTCACCAGGTGGTCGGGGTACTCAAGGGTCTCGACCAGGCACCCCGGGATGAGGACGATCGGTGACTGCTCGAACCATTGGGTCACCGCCTGGCTGTCGATGTGCTCTCTCCGCAGAGCAATGCGTTGGCGAGCGGGGTGTCAGACTTACCCTGTCGCGCGACAGGAGGATGGCTGCCGGTGTCGTACTTCCAAGCAATCGTGATCGGTCTCCTCCAGGGAGTCGCGGAGATGTTCCCGGTATCGAGCCTGGGACACAGTGTGCTCATCCCCGCGCTGCTCGGCTGGCACGACCTGGTGACCAGCCAGTCGGCTGGTGAGTCGTTCTACCTGGCGTTCGTTGTCGGGCTGCACGTCGCTACCGCGCTCGCACTCGTGGCCTACTTCTGGAGCGACTGGATCCGGATCATCCGTGGCTTCGTCTCGACGCTGAGGACACGGCGGATCACGAATCCGGACGAGCGCATGGCGTGGCTGTTGCTCGTCGCCACGATCCCGGTGGGCATTACCGGCCTCCTCTTCGAGCACACGTTCCGCACCCTGTTCGCGAAGCCAGAGGCGGCTGCGATATTTCTGACGATCAACGGGTTCATCTTGGCCGGTGCCGAACTGCTCCGGCGGCGCCGGAGCGCGGAACCCGAGCTCGCCCCTGCCGACGCGCTCTCCTCGGACGTGGCCGACCCGCATGGCGGCGTCACTCGTCAACTGGCAACGTTGAAGTTGCGCGACGGATTCACGATCGGAATCGCCGAGATCTTCGCGCTCCTCGCTGGGATCAGTCGATCGGGGGTGACCATGGCTGCCGGCCTGGTTCGTGGGCTGAGCCATGAAGAGGCAGCCCGATTCTCATTCCTCCTCGCCACCCCGGTCATTCTGGCCGCAGGTGTCCTCAAGATCCCGGACGTCCTCGGACCATTGGGGAATGGCTTGCGCGGGCAGATCCTCGTTGGCAGCGTCGTCGCAGCGGTCGCCGCGTACCTCTCGGTACGGTTCCTGTTGCGCTGGTTCGAGACGCGGACCCTGTGGCCATTCTCGATCTACTGCCTGGTCATGGGCACCTCCTGCGCGATCTACTTCGCCTGAACGACGTCGTGATCTGACATTCCCCCCAGCTTGACATATGCCGATATCAGCATATGATTAGGCCATGGCTCGCGCAGCGACGACGTCGGACGTCTTCAACGCGATCGCCGAGCAGCAGCGCCGGGAGATCCTGGTGCTGCTGCGGGCAGGTGAGGGGTCGGTGACCGAGTTGGCCCAGGAGCTGGGGATGACCCAGCCCGGGGCGTCCAAACACCTGCGGGTGCTCCGGGAGGTCGGGCTGGTGCAGGACCGCAAGGCAGGCAAGCAACGCCTGTACGGCCTCGACGCCCGCGGGCTGCGACCGGTCCACGAGTGGACGGGCGGGTTCGAGCGGTTCTGGAACGAGAGCTTCGACCGGCTGGACGAGTACGTACAGGACCTCACGCAGCAAGGCAGGAGGAGGAACTGATGCCCGCGACAGGACGAGGTGCGCCGGCGCAGCCGGCCACGGCCGACCGCGAGATCGTGATCTCCCGGGTCATCAGTGCCCCACGGGAGGTGGTGTTCGAGGCGTTCACCGAAGTGCGGCATCTGTCGAGGTGGTGGGGACCGGAGGGGTTCACCACCACCACACGGGCGTTCGAGTTCCGCGTCGGCGGGGAGTGGGAATTCGTGATGCACGGGCCGGACGGCACGGACTACCAGGAGTGGATCTCCTGGACCGAGATCGCCCCGCCGGAGCGGATCGCGCTGCTGCACGGTGAGACTCGAGACGATCCGAACGCCTTCGAGTCGGTCTTGACGTTCGCGCCCGACGGCGGGGTGACCCGTATGGAGATGCGCACGGTGTTTCCCACCAAGGAGCTGCGCGACGAGGCGGTCGAGAGGTACCACGCGATCGAGGGCGGCCAGCAGACCCTCAGCAACCTGGCCGCCTACGCCACCGAGATCGTTCGGAAGGGAGTTGAGGACTGATGGCCGGGAAGGTGTTCTTCAGCGTGTCGATGTCGCTGGACGGGTTCATCGCGCCCGGGTCCCTCGGGGACTTGATGGGGCAGCAATGGATGGAACTGCAGCAATGGCTCTTTCCGCAGCGGTTCTTCCGGGAGAACCTGAAACTTGGCGAGGGCGGTGAGGAAGGGCGCGACAACGACATCGCGCGGGAGACGTTCGAGCGGACCGGCGCGAGCGTGATGGGCAAGCGCATGTTCGTCGCCGGCGAGCAGATGTGGCCGGAGGAGGCGCCGTTCCACACCCCGGTGTTCGTCGTCACGCACGAGAAGCGCGACCCCTGGGAGCGGCCGGGCGGTACCACCTTCCACTTCGTCAACCACGGAATCGAGGCCGCGCTCGACCAGGCCCTCGAGGCTGCCGGCGACCGGGAGGTCCGCATCGCGGGCGGCGGCGCAACGATCCTGGAGTACGTGAACGTTGGCCTGATCGACGAGTTCACGATCGCGCTCTCACCGGTGCTGTTCGGCTCCGGAATCCGCCTGTTCGAGGGCGTGGACGCGGGCCGCGTGGCCCTGGAGCCGGTCCGCGCGGAGCCGACGCAGCGGGTGACGCATCTGACCTACGCGGTCCGGGAGCGGTAACGGGCGCGCTATTCAAGTACCCGAAGCTCGTCGAACCACCCGACGAACCACAGGGTATCGATCAGCCCCGGTCGCTGAGGTCTAGGCGAAGATATGGGCGTCGGCATCCCTCATTACTGACATGAAGGTGAAGTACTCGACGAGAGGGAGGTCGTCAAAGATCAGGGCATCGGACTTCACGTGGAAGTGCTGCATCGAGGGCCCGCACATGTAGATCATTGCGCCGAGGCTGCGAAGCTGGCGGAACTTGTCCTGGGCGGGGATGTGCCCGGCCCTACTCAGACCAGATGCGGCGAACCGGCTGAATGGCCGGGCCCAAGCGCGCAGCTTTGGTCGGAAACCTCGCTTAAGCACCCGGACGGCAGGGCCTTGCACGTAAATGTGTACTGCCATGCCTTCCAAGGCCGCAGCGAGGGCGAAGCCAAGGGGTGACAGGAGCTCCTCGAGTCCGTCGGATGAGATCACAACGGCCAAGCTGGCATCGGTGCTTCGCGCTGAGCCTCGCTCTATGAGAAAGCGATGGCCCTCACTTGTGGGCACGGACGAGATGAGCTTGTGGCCAGCTGCATCACACCAGGCGGCGACATCGTGGGTGAAGGGCTCGAAGTCGTCGGTCAGAAGTTCGATGACCTCGCCCTCTTGGACTCCTGTGAGCTCGGCAGCGGCATCGAAGATGACGAACGTCGTGATGGACTTCCCTCGCCGATCCAACGATCTGGTCACTGGGATCGTGCTCACAATTCAACCTCAGCTCCTCGACGCGTTCTTGCAACCTATAAGAGCACGTGAGGGCCTCATCGAGAAGAGTCCTTTGTCACAGCGAAGCCATCCTTGACGTCCCGGATCAAGGTGAGTTGGCGCCCGGCAAGCGCCTGTCTGCCCGATATCGCCCCTCTGCCGGTGGTCGGAGACAGGGCTCCCAACACGAGACCGTCACGGGCTGGGCCCGATACCTCTTGACATCCACTATCACTAATAGGTGTGCTACCTATTAGTGATAGACAAGCCAGAGAGAGGTGGATGACGTCCCGCCGAGTGGTGGAGAAGTGATCCTCGGTCTGGCGCGATGGTAGGCGCGCCGATGTCGCCGTTCACGTGGGGCTGAATCAGCCCCAAAAGACGCAGGTGGGGTCCGTGCCGATCTCGTCGAGGATCACGTTGATGGGTTGATTGCTGTCGAGGTCGAAGTACTCGGTCCACTTGCCGTAGCGGTCGCCGAAGTAGAGCGTCCAGGTGCCATCTCCCCCGTAGCGGATCTGGGCAATGGGCATCTTCGTCCAGTCCCCGGGCGCGCCCCTCCAGACGGGGCGGCACTCGTGGATAGAGATGGACTTCCCCCGGGTCGTCACTTCGAGGCGGACCTCGTCAGCGAACTTGGCGGGGACGCGGTCACTGCACCACCGCCTGACCTTTTCGACATCGAGTTCGGGGAGGACGATGGCCACCCCGAGAAGGCTAACGACCTCAGCCGGCGAGAGGTCTGCTTTCGAGGGCCTCGGCCGGAGCCTCGGCGATCGCCGCCTTTTCGTTCCGGCGGAGCTGGGCCATCGAGGTCTCCGACAGGTAGCGGCGATCGGCCACCTGCCATTCGTCGTGGGTCTCGACGATCACCGCGGTGACCAGTCGTTCGACCGCTCGGTCGTTGGGGAACACCCCGACCACGTCGGTCCGGCGCTTGATCTCCCGATGGAGCCGCTCCAGAGGGTTGGACGACCAGACCTTCCGCCAGTGGGCCTCGGGGAAGGCGGAGAAAGCCAACAGGTCCTCCTTGGCGTCGGTGAGCATGGTGGCGACGTCGGGGAACTGGCCCTCTAAGGTCCCGACGATCCGATCGAACTGCTCCCGGACCGAGTTCGCGTCGGGCTGGGCGAAGATCGTCTGGATTGCGGCGATGACCATGTGGGTGTTGTTCCGCTTCACCCGGGCGAGCACGTTGCGCATGAAGTGGACCCGGCACCGCTGCCAGGAAGACCCCACCATCACCGCCTCGACGGCCTTCTTCAGGCCCAAGTGCTGGTCAGAGATGACCAGACGGACACCGGATAGCCCTCGTGCTCGCAGTGAGCGCAGGAACTCGGTCCAAAAGGCCCCGTCCTCGGAGTGGCCGACGGCACATCCCAACACCTCCCGGTTCCCGTCCATCGAGACCCCGGTCGCCACCACCACCGCCCGGGAGACCACCTGGTGGTCAACCCGGCCCTTCAGGTACGTGGCGTCCAAGAACACGTAGGGAAACTCCACGTGGGCGAGCGACCGCGACCGGAAGGCTCCGAGCTGCTCGTCGAGCTCGCCACAGATCCTGCTGACCTCCGATTTGGAGATGCCGGACTCGAGGCCGAGAGCGGCCACCAGGTCGTCGACCTTCCTGGTCGAGACCCCGTGCACGTAGGCCTCCATGACCACGGCGAACAGGGCTCGGTCGATGCGCCGGCGGCGCTCCAGGATGCTCGGAAAGAAGCTGCCCTGGCGGAGCTTCGGGATCTTCAGATCGACGTCACCGGCCTTGGTCGAGAGCAGCCGGTCACGGGTGCCGTTGCGCTGGGTGGTCCGAGTGCTCGAACGCTCGAACCGCTCCGCACCGATCTGGGCGGTGGCCTCGGCATCGATGAGGGCCTGGAGCATGAGTTCCACGCCTCGGCGCACGACGTCGATGTCTCCACCGGCGCGGACAGCGTCGAGCAGTTCGTTCAGGTCACTATTGGTGATGGTCACTGGGTGTCTCCTTGGTTGAGCTTGCTGGTTCAACCGAAGATCACCCGGTGACCCCCTCAAAGTGGTGGACCCCGGGGAACTACACCACTCGCGGGGACGTCAACGAGAGGTGACTCTCGGCTAAGGCCGGGCAAGGTCATGCAGCGACGGGAGGCCAGGCTGGCCGCCATCGTCGAGTCGGCGTGGAAACTCGCCAGCGAGCACGGGATCGCTGGGCTGTCGTTGCACGCTCTAGCCCGTGAGGTCGGGATGCGCCAACCGTCGCTTTACGCCTACTTCGACTCGAAGCTTGCGCTGTATGACTCCATGTTCGCCGACGGCAACTGGCGGCTGCTTCAGCAGCTGGACCTGGTCAAACTCCCGCGAGAACCGCGTGCGGCTCTGAAGAAGTTCTTGGCCGAGTTCGTTGCGTTCGCCCTCGAGGACCCGGCGCGGTATGAGCTGCTGTTCGAGCGTCACGTACCGGGATTCACGCCTTCACCAACGTCCTACGTCCTCGCCGAGGAAGTGCTGGGACGCGTCTACAAGTTGATCAACGAGGCCGGCGTCACCAAACAGGGGGATATCGACTGCATCGTGGCCATGGTCGCCGGCTTGATGGAGGCGCAGCTGAGCAATGACCCCGGAGGCAACCGTTGGATCCGCCACCTCAACCGTCTTGTCGATCTGTATGTCGACGACGTGCTCGAAAGGAGCGAACAAACATGATGGCAAACCGAATCACCCGTCCGGAGGCTCGGGTGCTGGCCGAGGAGGAGTTCACTCGCTTCGCGGACCTGGTCGCGTCGCTCACGCCGGAGGAATGGGCGGCACCCACCGATTGCACCGGTTGGGACGTCCGCAAGATGGTGCTGCACGTCCTCGGTTCAGGCGAAGCCCAAGCATCAGTTCGAGAGTTCGTCCACCAGTTGAGGAGGGGCATGCCGCTCAACAAGGAGATCGACTCGCACCACTGGGTCGACGGCATGAACGAGCTGCAGATTCGCGAACGCAAGCAACTATCGAACGCTGAGCTCGTCGTGCAGGTGGTTGCGGTGGGCCCGAAGGCAGTCAAGGGTCGGTGGCGCACGCCACCTCCCGCCCGCTACATCCCCCTTCCATTCGGGCCGCCGATCGGATGGGCACCCCTCAAATACCTGCTCGACGTCGGGTTCACCCGTGACGTCTGGGCCCACCGGATCGACGTCCACGCGGCCATCGACCGTCCGATGCAACTCACAGCCGATCACGACGGCCGCCTTGTCGCCGACATTGTGGCCGAGTGGGCCGATATCCACGGCCAACCCTTTGAGCTCGTGCTCGACGGTCCCGCCGGCGGGAAGTTCACACAGGGCGCGGGCGGCGAGCGCATCGAGATCGACGCGCTGGACTTCATTCGTACCCTCTCCGGCCGACTGCCCAGCAAAGGGGTCCTCAGCAACCCACTCCCCTTGTAGGCCCTCAACCACCACCCGAAACCCACTCTGAACGACTTCGAGCATCGGTTAGCTCAAGTGAGTTGATCACCAGCCAATTACGCACGGACGGCCCTCCCCCACTTGCGCCGGTAGGCCACAGTCAAACCGACCCACTCCCGGTGTTCGGGGTCAGGGGCGGGGCCGTCAATCCAAGGCGCTCCGGGTCTAGCCCCGTTCGCGTCGTCAGTCCGGTTTGCGACCGAACCACCGGTCCCAACGCTCAGCCCGCCGCTGCTTCCGCGCTCGTTTGCGCATCTTATGGTCGAAAGACGTAGCCCAGCCCGACGTTGGCCGTCCGTCGGAGGGGGCAATGGCATTGTTAGTGCCCGCGCTGTCATAAACCGCATTGGCGTCGAAGGCCACCGTCCCGTAGTCGACATTTGCGCTGCCGCCCTGGCCCGCCCGGCGCGGATCGCTGGACCCGAAAATCGTATCGACCGGGACAAATGGTCGAGCCGGTTCTTGGTCTGCTGGAGGCGGGTCGTTGCCCTCGTCCTTTCCGTCCCGCACGAGCGAGGTCGGAGTCCCACTTGAGATCCATCGCAGCTCGTGGGCACCGAAGGGGTCCTTGCACCATCCGAGAATGAGGTCGTCGCCACCATGGGTGTCCTGGGAGATTTGTCCGACCCTCCTCGCAAGCATCCGCCGCTCGCCATCGCCCAGGATAACCGGGCCGACGGACCCACCAGGGTCCTGACCACTCGTGCCCCACGCGTGTCATTCACGTCCCGGTCGGTGGCCGCCCCGCTCCCGGTTCGGGGACAGGCTTGACAGCCCGGCCTAAGGTTGGGCGGTCGCCACTGGATCTCGCAAATGGCCGCTTCGGCTTTCCCCGGACTGATTTGCACAAGGAGTTGGTTCCGTGAGTTCTTGGGACAGCAACTGGCAACCAGGAAGAGGTGATGCGTCACCGGGCCATGAGGACGGTCATATAGTCAAAAACTTCACTACGACTTTTGCCGCACTAGCCTCTCTGGGGTCGGCCTTGTCACTCGTCGCCTGGGCGATAGACAGTGGCAAGCAGGTACCGTGCCTTCCCCCTGAGGCAACGATCTTCAACCTCCAAACAATCGTTGTCTGGATTTCTGAAGATCCAAGGACACTCTGCATCCCCTTGCCCCGGCGTTATAGGGCAGGTGGTCCTTGCCTCGTGGAGTTATCACCCCTGCCCTCCTCAGGCTGCACCTCCGTGCTCCTGGCACTAAGCGGCTAGGCATGGCAGGAGTTCTGGCGGGCTAGGAAGGCCGGGAACGGAATCAAGGTCGGCGGGCAATACTCAGTTGATGAGGGATCGAGAATCGGACGGCGGGTCTGATGCTGAGTTGATTCGACAGTCCCTCGGCAATCCCGAAACGTTCGCCACCATTTTTGAGCGCCACTCGGCATCGGTCCATCGCTACCTCACCGTGCGTGTCGGGCCCGGCCCTGCCGAGGACCTGGTCGGAGAGACATTCACCACCGCCTTTCGGTCCCGCTCCTCATTCGACCTCGATCGCTCCGACGCGCGCCCCTGGTTGTTCGGGATCGCCACGAACCTTGCCCGCCACCACTGGAGGGACGAGGCACGGCGAGCCGAACGGGATCAACGCTCGGGAGGAACCAGAGTTGCAGAGCCCGACTTCAGCGAGGTCGCCACCGACACAGTGCTCTTCCACTCGCAGAGAAGGGGGATCTCCCACGCGCTCTCCCAGATCAACGACCCATTTCTTGAGGTGTTGCTCCTCGTCGCTGGACCGGGGTTTACCTACGACGAAGTCGCCGAATCGTTGCACATTCCCGTGGGGACGGTCCGCTCCAGGTTGGCGAGAGCTCGGCATCAACTCCGGGAACTGCTGGGGATGCCAGGGCAATACCTAGACGGAGCCTCGTTGGACGAGGTCCGGGTACTCCCTGAGGAAGGATCACGATGAGAGAAGAACTGGAGCTGCTGAGTGACTACCTCAGTGGACGCAGTGCGACTCCCGCACAGCTCGACGGAGCCCGTTCCGTGCTCGACGAGGCGATCCGCTCTGAAATGGCGCGAAGCAATGCAGCTGAGCAGGAGTCGGAACACGGACAGCGCGACCGGCGCCGTTCGAAACTGCACCGGAACGTGCTGATCAGCGCCGTGGTGGCCCTGGCGGCGGTCGCAGTCCTCATCCTCCCCACGTTCTCCACGTCGATCGCCCACCCGCACATCGCCGCGGCTACCAAGATCTCCCAGCTGGCAGGTGTGGTCCAGCCGACGCCCGCCTTGGCGCCCGGACAATGGTCCTCGTTGCAGCTGACCGGCGAACTCCTCGCCAGTGTCGGCTCGGTCGGATCGACGAAGACGCCGGACGCCAAGGCGTCCGTGCCGGTCACGATCGGTGTGTGGTCAAACTCCACGGGTACGACGTGCACGTCACAACAATTCGGGACGGCGACGTTCGCAAGTCCCGTGAACGCTCAGGCGTGGGCGTCGATCGGTCTCATTGCGACGCCCTTTGGCCAACCGGCGACCGGATGTGTCGCTGGCGTGGAAGCCACGATTGGGGGCGGCTCGGCGATGACGCCGATCAACGTGTCCCAAATGACCCACGACCCCACCGTCCTGGCTCAAGAACTCCAGCTGGGTACCACGGGGGTGGCTTCCGTCGATCAAATGGGCGCGGCTGAGATGGAGAATTCTTCTCAACCTGCAACCGAGGCCATTCTCCACCGGAGGGCATTCGCCCGGCTCGCCGTCCTGATCGTCGGTCCGACCAGCGGAGCCTGGAGTGGTTACGACCAGGAGATGCTGCGGACCATGGCACTGCTGCCGGGCGTAGTGTCCCTCGGTCGAATGACAGCCCACTCCGGTCGGTCCGGCCTTGGATTCAGCACCGGCAGTGTCGTAATCTTGAACCCGAAGACCGGCACCGCCACTGCGGCACCTCCGAGCCCCGTGGTACTCCTGGACCCGAAGACGGGAGCGCTCCTTGAGGCGCGCAACTTCTCCATTCCCGTCCTCGAAAGCGCAGCGCAGGACTTCGTCGGGAGTCCGACCGCCGCGGTCTATGCCAATGGGGTGTCCTATGGGGTTTCCACAGAATGGATCGACCTTGTGCCCGGCCCCTCGATCGTCGATCAGTCGGCGCTCCCGGCATGGATCTCCGTTTTCCACTCGATCGAGGCCATCGGCAATCCCAATGTCAACGGGCAGGCGCTGGCTGACGTGATCAATCCCTACCTCGGGGGTGGAAATTCAGCATTCGACGATTGGAACGCTCCTACGCCGAGCCAGACCACCTTCGAAATCACGATCAGCAACCCGGCCACAAGTGTGAGCACGGTCGTAGCTTCACTCAACTCTTCCGGGCTGTTCCAATCGGTAGTGGTGAAGGCGTAGTACGAAACACCTTTGGCCCGTGCATGAACACCTGGTGTCTCGATCACGGACGCCACGTGAGTAAGCAGGACGTACACGCTCAGCAAATGCACGTAGGTGGAGTTGGTGGTACTGCTCTATACGACAAGACCTGCTCAGACGAGCAGCACATGTTCCACGCAGAGGTGGCCCTGCATCGAGCAGAGGGGCAGTCTTTGTCCAGCTATTTTCCGGCGTGTCGGGCGTTGGAAGAGCACCAGCCCTAATTACCCACACGCCCGGATGTGCCGGTCGGTGACACCCTGAACTCGCAGGTGATCTGGGACACGAGGTCGGTGCCCGACTTTAGCCGACCTGCCCTCTAGGTCAACGAGTGCCGAACACTCCGGGGTTGGCTAGTTCCTCACGGGAAGATACCGAAGGTACAGATTGTGTAAGTCAGCCCGTTAGGAGCGGCTTTGTTGAGGTTGGGCAGAGCGAAGGTAGTCGTGCCGTTGCCTCCGTACTTCGCCCCGATCACATCGTACAAAGTTGAGTTCGAGGCGATGGTCATGATCTGCCCGTTTGCAGGAGTGCCCTCATAGTAAGTGCCCGCTTGCAAGTAAACCTGGCCAATGATGCACGTCTGACTACTGGCGAGCGTGCCTCCCTGGGTCTTCGAACCAAAGGCAGTGGTTCCGGGTGGTCCCTGCGGTCCGGTCTGGTTCCAAAAGATCAGTTTCGTCGGGAGTGTGCAGGTCGGCTTGACAGCTGCAACCTTGGACAGAGACCCGCCGCCCAGGCACGCGTAGTACGTCGTACTCGGAGTCGTGGCTGACGCAGCCACTCCGAATGCAAGAGCACCAGCCATCAGCCCACCGATTACGACTCCCAAAAGCAGCGGTCGAGTCTTCCCGTCGCCCTCCTTCCGCCGGGGAACGGCGCCCACCGACAAACTCAGAGTCTGCTGCTGCGCTCACGATGTCAACCCTGGGACCTGACCGGGTGGTCGTGGGCAGGCACAACCGGTTCAGGGGCAGGTCAACCCCTCCGTTCGATCAGGGTCGCCAGTGCAAGCGGAAGGTGTGCCGCCGAATACTGACATAGCGGTTGCCGAACCACGTTCGGCCTCCTGGGCCGACGGTGTTGAACCTGGCTTGAAACAGGACCGTACGTACTACGCCGGGCGAGCGGGGTGGCAGTCGACGGGCCGGGCGGTGGCGGTGTCTCGAAGTCATCCAGCGCCGAAGTGTCTCGTGATCACGATTGGCGATCTGCTCGATCCGGGAACCAAGCTCGTGATGGACCCGTTGCTGCCACCAGCCTTCGAGCAGGTCGTGTTCGGATTCGGTAAGGACAAAGTCCCGGGCAATACGATTGATGTGCTCTGACTCCACCGATCGCAGTGCGTAGTAGTCGGCCATCCTGCGGATGCGGCCGACCGGAAGGCGAATCAAGCGATCTTGGAGGTGCGCCCTTAGGGCAGATGGCAGCGCGTCATAATCGGAGGGCTGCGCTTCGGGCACATGAACATCTTGCCCGCTCGTTGATCCCTGTCCACGACGCCCTGACCCGGTGATCGGGCGCACCCGGCATGGCTGAAGGGGTGTGGGCCGATCTAAAATGGCGTGATGAGTGAGAACGGCGGGCCTGCGGGTGTGTATCGTGCGCTTGCTAGGCCGACCCTCCTACGTACATGCCGCAAATGTGGAAACGAATGGATGGTGCCTCGGTACTACGCAAGGCCACACGCAAAGACTTTGTGGAGGGGGGGCGTTGGGAACGGAGACCTACGGGACCCGCTTGGCGGTGTGAACATCGTGCTCAGCGAAAACGACGCCATGTTGGATCAGGTGGCCCAGTTCGCTGCCTGCCCGAACTGCAAGAGCAAGGACTTCTCACAGAAGCGAATCTGGCATCTGTCCAAGGCCGAGACTGCGTCCAGCAACGACAATTAGGTGCTCGGGATCGCCAGTTGATATACGCCTCTGACCCATCGATCGGGGACGCTTGGTGTCGGTCAGTGAGCGCCCCTCGGAGAGCCGTGGAAGACTTGCGATCGGTGTCCTGGAGCGAGTGAGGACGGACCGAATGAGTTCCCGAATCCGACGGAGAATCCCAACCCTATTTCTTTCCTCTTCGGTGGCGATCCTGGGGCTGGCCACCGCCCCATTGATGATGTCCAGTCTCGCGGAGGCGGTTACCCCAGGGTGGCATGTCCAGCCCAGTCCGAACCCAGCAGGTCAGCACTACCTGACAGCCCTTCGGGGCGTGTCATGTCCAGCCGCAACCACTTGTATGGCAGTTGGATACGACTTCCCTCCGAATGGCGGAGCACCGTCCATGTTCGCCGAACGGTGGAACGGATCGACCTGGGCCATCCAGTACCCGCCCACTCCAGCCGGGTCCACCAACTCAGCGTTGTACAGCGTGTCGTGCACCTCGGCGTCCTCGTGTACTGCGGTCGGGTACTCCGAGAGTGCAAGCAACGTGTCCTTCACGCTTGCCGAGTACTGGAACGGATCGACCTGGGCCATCCAGAGCACGCCGAATGGAACCGGGTCCGATTCAATGCTGAATGGAATCTCGTGCACGTCGGCTACCGCATGTACGGCGGTGGGCTGGACCGGGAACTCCACCATGGTCACACTCGCCGAGCGGTGGAACGGCTCCACTTGGGCGATCCAAACCACCCCCCCGGATCCAGACGAGGGGTCGGTCTTGGGTGGCGTGTCGTGCGCCTCAGCCACTAAATGTACGGCCGTCGGGAGTTCCTCGTTCGGCATGGGCGCCCTGGCGGAGCGGTGGAATGGATTGACCTGGGCCAAGCAGACCATGGCGAATATTGGTGGCTTTAGCGCAGTTCTCAGCGGTGTGTCGTGTCCCTCGGTTACCGCATGCAATGGGGTCGGTTCCTATATCAACGAGGCTGGCCCGGCGGCGGGGACCTACACGCTGGACGAGCGGTGGAACGGATCGGCCTGGGTATTCCAGACCACGCCAAATCCAGGCGGGTCCGACTCGGTGCTGAATGGAGTGACATGCACCTCATCCACCTCCTGTACGTCAGTCGGGTCCCGCTATGACGCCGCTAGTAAGTTGAATCGCACTTTGGCCGAGTATTGGAACGGACACGCGTGGGCGATTCAAGCCACCGTCAACGGGACTGGTGGTTCGTATCTCATGGCTGTGTCGTGTACGTCAGCCACTGCGTGTACTGCGGTCGGTTACCACAAGAACTTGACCCTTGTCGAGCGCTACTCGTGATGCATCACTGAGGCATCCGAGTCTCATCCGGCGAGTGCCCGATCGGTGCCGGTTAGCCCGCAGTAAGCGCACTCCGTTCGATAACGGGCTCTTCGCGTTCGGCCGTGGGGCGGTACCTCACCGGTGACCCGCCCATAGGTATCCACCAGTAGGGCCCCGTGGCCCCCGATTCTTGCGGTTGCTGAGACCCAAGGATCGAAAGGGACACGGGACATGATGGAACGTAGTGGCGACGCGACCGCGTTGTTGGGAATGGACGGGTTCGTAGTCCTGGCGATGGACCAGGTTGATGGCGAATGGTGGCTGCTCGTCGAGACGAGGGCAACCATCGTGGGCTGCCCGGACTGTGGCGTGCGGGCGACCGGCCACGGACGGAGCACAGTCCAGGTGCGGGATCTGCCGAACGGGAGCGGTCCGGTCCGCCTGGTGTGGCGGAAGCGCCGGTGGCGATGCCCCGATCCCGACTGCGAGCGGCGGACCTTCATCGAGGAGAGCGAGCTCGTCGAGGGATCGCTGACCCGTCGGGCCCGGGCCGAGATCTGCCGGGCAGTCGGGGAAGGAGGTCACACTGTCGCCGAGCAGGCCCGGCGGTTCGGCATCGGCTGGTCGACCGCGATGGCCGCCATCCGGGACCACGGGAGGCCGCTCGTCGAAGATGCCCGCCGGCTCCACAAGGTGCGCACGCTCGGGGTCGACGAGCACAAGATGCTCGCCGCAGGACCCAAGCACCACACCGTCTTCGCCACCCAGCTGGTCGACTTGAGCCGTGGCCGGCTGCTCGATGTCGTCCCAGGTCGGAGCGCGAAGTCGGTGTCCGCCTGGCTGGATGAGCGCACCCGCTACTGGCGTGACCATGTGGACGTCGTGGCCATCGATCCCCACCGGGGCTATCACAACGCCCTCGTCTCGAGGCTGCCTCGGGCGACGGTGACCATCGATCACTTCCACGCGATCAAGCTCGCCAACGCCGCCATCGACGATGTGCGCCGCCGGGTCCAACGCGAGACGCTCGGACATCGGGGCCGGAAGGAGGATCCCCTCTATGGCGCCCGTCGGCTCATGACCAGGGGTTGGGAGCGCCTCCCCGAGCACCAGGTCGCTCGCCTCATGGAGGCCCTCCGCCAAGGCGACATCTTCGACGAGGTGGGTGCGGCCATCGCCGGAAAGGAGCTCCTTCGCGAGTTCTACGCATCGAAGACACCTGCAACCGCACGACGACGCCTCGACCGCTTCTATCGTCATGCTGCAACCGCACGGGTGACGGAGATCTCACGACTGGCTCGGACGATCAAGCGATGGGAGCCAGAGATCCTCACCTTCTTCGAGACCCACGCATCGAATGCCGGCAGCGAGGCCATGAACCTGATCACCGAGAAGCTCCGCCGCAACGCCCACGGGTTCCGGAACTTCGACAACTACCGGCTCCGGCTCTTGCTGCACTCGGGCGTCAAATGGGACACTCCATCAACTGCTCGAATCCGGGGCCGTCACCCACGGCTGGTCGCGTAGAGCCCGATAACGCCTCCGAGCTGTTGTGGGATAGCGAGTCGTGCGGCATGGACGGTAGTTCTGATGGACTTCGGCATTGCTTGCCCTGCGGGAAGAGTTCTCCACTCCCGACTCAGTGCCTCGGCCTAATCCGTGCCCATGAGGTGTCGTCGCGGTCGCATCATGAACAGGATGCAGGCGACAATCATGTTCGGTAGCTCATACATAGCCAGACCGACCTGGTTGTATTTGCCCGGGGCGATCTTGGTGCTGAACGACAGGTAGGAGGTCTCTCCTTCTGCGACCATGCCGCCCAGGCGGCACAGGGAGAGGCCGCTCAGCGCAAGGACGAAGAAGCCGAGCGCTGAGTCCCGGTGCTTCTCCCGCGTCGCTCCAACAAGCGCCGCAGTCCCGATTGCCATCTGGAGGCCGCCGTACATGGCTCGGACCTCGGTACGGGCGACGGGGCTTGACAGGTCGTACACCTCCATGCCCGGGATGACCTCACCGGACCAGGACTCCGGTTTGATGAGGTTGATGAGACCCCAGGGGAGCCAGAACAGCGAGTTCGCGACCAGGAACCCCTGTGTAAGCCTGCGGTGCCGTGTTGCTTTCATGGGATCATCTCCGGTGAGGTCGACCGCGCCGGTCGCTGGCGACGACGAGCGGTGTTCGTTTGATCGGATTCGAGACCGGCGGCGTGGCGGAGTTCGGCATAGAACAGCTCGGAGTCGTCGTCGGGGATAAGGGCGTGGCTGAGGGCGATCCTTGTGACGACCGTCGCAACGACGCGGCCATCCGGGCCTGGAAAGTGCGGGAGGAGCCGATCGCGCATGATGGGCATGACCCGGGTCATCTGGTGGACAACGTGCTCTGGCTCAACGTCCACGATGCGCCGTAGCGAGTAGCTGTGCTGGAACTGGACGATGAAGCGCAGTACGGCGTTGAGGCGTGCATCGCCATCGAGCCCGACGACCGCCTCGGCCATCCCGGCGTCGTACTTCTTCTGTTCGTACGCGCCGAATGCCTCTAGCAGGGCTTCCTTCGACGGGAACCAGCGGTAAAGGGTCACCCTGGACACTCCGGCAGTGCCCGCAACCGCCGACATCGAGAGCTTCCGCGGCCCAGCCCGACCCAGCACCTCAAAGGTTGCCTCTAACAGGCGGTTGCGCATCGAGGGTGGTTCCGTGTCCTCCATGATCTGTACACTTTGGCATAGATGTGTAATCCTCGCGGGATATGACGAATCTGACCGTCCGAAGCCCACAGTTCGGGATCGACGGGACGGTCCCGTTCCAGTGGCAACCGTCGAATCCGTCCTTCGGGTTGTTCGGAAATACGTTCACATTCCTGGCCCTCGCATTCGAGCGGTACATCGTTTCGGCCACCCGGCAGGCCCTTCCCCGCGTAACCGACCCCGTCATCGCTGAAGAAGCTGACGCATTCGTCCGCCAGGAAGCCCAGCACGCCCGAGCGCACCGGGCGCATGCCAAGGTGATGATCACCCAGTACCCCGGCCTCAGCGAGACCTACGCGGCCACGAACGCCGCCTACGACGAGTTGCTCGACCGTGAGGATGTTGAGTTCCACCTGGCCTACATCGCCAACCTCGAAGCGACGTTCACGCCCCTCTTCAAGATGGTCCTCGACAACCGACACGAGCTGTTCGCGGGAAGTGACGAACGAGTAGGCACTATGTTGCTGTGGCACTTCGTCGAGGAGATCGAACACCGCTGCTCGGCGCTCCTCATCCACCACCATGTCACCCCGGACCGCTGGTACCGCATCCGTAACGCGTACAAGGTCTTCGATCACGTCGCCGACATCTACAAGCTGGTGCTCGCTGGGTTCGAGGAACATGTTCCGCTCGAGGATCGCCGAATCTCGACGAAGGCCGTCGGACCGAGCGGACTGTACCTCTCCGAACTTCGCGATCGTTTCTATCTCGGCCGACCTCCAACCCATCCGTCGATGCTGAGCGACGTTCCTGGCCGGGACCTACGGACCATGCTCTGGCGCGAGGCCAAGGCCCAGACACCGCGACACGACCCGACCCACGAGCCACTTCCGCTGTGGGCGGACGACTGGCACGCTGCCTATGAGTCCGGCGCGGATGTGACCACCTATGACGGCGTCCGACTATGAGTTCACACTGATTGGCAGCTGTCGTCGAGCACGTTTCCCAACGCCCAGATGTGCCTGATCGTGGCAGGCAACTTCCGCAAGCGCACCTTGTCCGACCACCTCGTCGGTCCTCTGCGGGGAACCGAGTTCAGGACCCCCCCCCAGGAGAAGTTACTGGACGTCGTGCGCGTTCATGCGGTCTACGCGGGGAACTCCAAGTCGCTGCCAGCTTCCAGCTGACGCGCACGCTGGTTGAACACGACCTCGTCGACGAATTCCGGCTGAAGATCTTCCCGGTCAATTCGCATCGAGGTATACGAGTCGTGTCGGCACTACGTTGCCATCAGGCGCACAATCTCGGCGGCGATGAGCATGAAGCATCTGATCAGAAGCGAGCAGGAATGAGGAGGTCACGGTGAAGGAGATGATGGCGATCCGCGGCCACCGGCGCGGGGGTCCAGAGGTCCTGCGGTACGAGGCGGCGCCCGTCCCCGAGGTTCATGCAGGCGAGGTATTGGTGGAGGTATACGCCGCCGCGGTCACTCCGGGGGAGCTGGCGTGGGACGCGACGGAGTTTGTTGCCCTGCCACACGAGGCGGTGGTCCGCCGGCCACTCCGACTCACTCACATCGAGTCAGCGGCGCTGCCGCTCGCTGCTCTCACCGCATGGCAGGCACTGTCGGTTCATGCCCAGCTACAGGCCGGGGAGCGGGTGTTCATCCAGGGCGGCGGCGGTGGCGTCGGGTCGCAGGCGGTCCAGCTGGCGAAGGATCTCGGCGCCGATGTGACTGCCACGGCAACGGCACAGGATGAACCGCTCGTCACGGCGCTCGGCGCTGACCGGGTGGTTGAGTCGCCGGCCTCAGCGCTCGTTTCAGGGGAGATGGCATTCGACGTGCTCCTCAACACCTTCGAAGGGGCGGTGCCCACGGAGTCCTACGCCCTGGTGCGCCCGCACGGCCGCCTGGTCACGCTTTCCGAGCCGCCGGACCAGACGCTCGCCGGCACCCGAGGTATCGAGGCGATCTTCTTCGTGGTGTCGCCGGACCGCAATGACCTGGGCATGGTGGCATCGCTGGCCGACGAGGGGCGCCTACGGCCGATCATCGCCCGTACGTTTCCGTTGGCCGAAGCGGTGGCCGCCTACCGCCCGCCGCCGGCACCGCACAACCCGGGAAAGATGGTCTTGGTCGTCCGTCCATGAAGGGTCATCGAGGTGGTCCCGACGCTGCAGGTCATCAACGGCCGAGCTATCCCATAATCCCTGAGACCTCACTTGCTACTGATCACTGTTGATAGAACCCAACATTACATTGAAACGAAGGGATTATCTTTAATGTAAAAGCGCCACTTGCGGTCCACGGCTCGGGTGATGCCTATCCGGGTACTGGCGGCAATCTTGGATGGCGCGAGCGGTTCATCTAACGACAATGTGATTGGCTCTCTCGTCAAATCATGCCCGTTAAATTCAAGTCCTATCGCGAGGGACTCACAAACCTTGCCTGGTCCATTGGTGAGCATCTTCTCTTTCCTTACGTTCGGTCGGTTGGCTTTGATGAGCTCCAGCCCGCTCTCGGGCTCTACGGCCCTTATTAGAGCTGCAGAGGCGTGGCCCTCGGCGCCAGTCACGATGTTCATGCAGCAATGTATTCCGTAGGAAAGATAGACATATAAATGGCCAGCTTCCTCGAACATCACGCTGTTCCTCGGCGTAATTCCCCGGTAGCTGTGACTCGCAGGATCTAATTCGTCATAGGCTTCAGTCTCAACGATCATGCAGACCACTCTCTGGTGTGCAAATGTGCGAATCAGATGACAGCCCAGAAGGCGTTTTGCCATTTGGTCTGCACCGCCGTCGCTCAACGCTTCGCTTAGCTTTCCCATGCATCAACAATCGGTCGAAATTCGTTCCATGCGAAGGAACCCAGCAGGGCGCTCGCCACCGCCAAGGTGTCGGCGTCTACGGGCGCCACAGAAAGACTACGTGAATACCAGGCGAACCCCGTCGTCTCTCAGGCCCCCACGACAAAGGACCGCGCCTCTGCGGAGCCCACCACAAGATCGTGAAGATCGCCGCCGACCTCGAGTCGGCTCGACTGTTCGATCCCTCCGATCCTCATCGGCTCAAACCCCGCCGTTCGGATCAAGTGCTCGACTTCGTCGCTCCCCTGCTCGTCCTCGGACACGTAGAACAGAACCGCGGGCTCGGGCGAACGGTGGCTCGAGGATTCGAAGAGATCGGCCGACATGGTGCCGAACGCAATGGCAAAGCGTGTCCCGATCGGCAACCACCCAGCAAACACTTGGCCGGATGACTGCCCTTCCGGTAGTAGTCGCACGACCTTGCCTTGTGCGTCGAGTCCGACCGGATTGCTCGGAACGACGAGAGACGTGGCTCCCAGCGCGTCGGCGATCTCGTCGATGACATCTTTCAACACGGAAAACCGCAGCGCGAGGACGACGGCATCGGCTCCCTGCAAAACGCTCCGGTTGTCGAGCGCGACGACCGCCGCTCCGCCGATTGCCGTGGCCAGCTTTCGCGCCGACTCCTTGTCGGCGCTCGAGAGCTGGAGGGCCTCGCCACCGGCAGCAAGCTGACGCGCGATAGCCGATCCGATGCCTCCGGTGCCGATGATTGCCGTGGTCATGATGGAGACCTCCGCGCCGTCAGGTAGCTCACTCCGACTTGCTCGATGGCCATTGATCGGGGAACCAATCTCCCCCCGGGTCCGTCGTTTGTCCCACTTCGATCAGATGGCCATCGGGATCGCGGATATAGCAACGGATTTCGTACTGGTGCTGCTTCGGTGGCGTCAGGAATTCCGCACCGCGCGCGCTCCATTCGGTGTACACAGCGTGCATGTCCGTCACTCGTATATTGAGGAAACTGCTGACCCGGTTGGGATCGGCGGGCGTCTCAAGCGTGACCTCCGGCTTGTCGTCGGTCGGCCCTCCACCGACGTTGATGATGATCCAACTGTTCGACAGCTGGACATACGTGAGCCCTCCAGGTCCGGAGAACGCATCCCTGCCCCCGAGCACATCGATATAGAAGCGGCGAGAGCGCTCGACGTCGTCGGACACGATGAAGTGCGCCAGCACGATTCCCTCTGGGGGCGTCGGGAGCTCGTCGACGGGCGTACTCGATGGCCAGTGATCGGGCACCCAGTCCCCCTGCGGGTCGGTGGTCTGTCCCACTTCGATCAGGTGCCCGTCGGGATCACGGATGTAGCAACGGATCTCGTACTGGTGCTGCTTCGGAGGCGTCAGGAACTGGGCACCCCGCGCGCTCCATTCGGAGTACACCGCCTCCATGTCCTTGACCCGGATGTTGACGAAGCTGTTCACCCGGTTTGGGTCGTCGGGTGTCTCCAGGGTGACCTCCGGCTTGTCGTCGGTCGGGCCTCCGCCGGCATTGATGACGATCCAACTGTTGGACAGTGCGACGTTGGTCGGCCCTCCGGGGCTGGAGAAGACGACCCGACCCCCAAGGACGTCGGTGTAGAAGCGCCGAGAGCGCGCGACGTCGTTTGACACGATGAAGTGTGTGAGCAGGATCTCCTCTTGGGGCGGTGGGGCCTCGGCCATCTGTCACCTCCGATGATCTTCCACGGTCATAGCCGTGCCATCTGCGCCTGCATGGGCTGCAGAGGCGGCGGCATTTTGGCGATCTTCATTCGAAGGGTTTTGAAGGCCGAATCGAAGATGGTCGAGAAACTCGGGAACGGTTGGATGACGTCGCTCAACACCTCCAACGGAACGCGGGCGCGTATGGCGAGCGTTGCCTGCTGGAGCCACTCGCCGGCCTCGGGTCCGAGGGCGTAAGCGCCGGTCAAGCGGGCGCCGTCGCTGAGCAGGGTCAAGAATCCGTTCGACTGGGCGTACTGGTGGCTGTACGTCGCGGTCTTGGACACGTCGGTCAGGAGCGTTGTGCTGCTGTAGGGAGCCTCCGCGGCACCGACGGCGGCCGCCTGCGGATCGGTGTACGTGACGCGCGGCACGGCTTCGTAGTTCGTCGGGTGGCTCTCTCCGGCGATGTTCGCCGCCACGACGTCTCCCTCGTACTCGCCGACGTGTGTCAGAGGCCAGATCCCGTTGACATCGCCAATGGCCCAAATGTTGTCCCCGGCACGCAGAAACTCGTCCACCACGATGCCGCGTGGGTTTGCCTCGATACCGACCGTCTCGAGCCCGATGCCTTCGACACGGGGGCGGCGGCCGGTCGCCACCAGCAGTCGCTCTCCTTGTACCGAGGTCCCGTCCGAGAGCCTCAGGACGTAGTCGTCGCCGTCGCGCGAGGCCTCCGCGGCCTGGACTCCGAGGTGCACCTCGATCCCGTCCCGCCGCAGTGCCTCGGTCAGAGCCGCGCCGAGGGGGGCCGGCTCTCGTGGGATCAGGCGATCGGCGCCCTCGACGAGCACGGCCTGACCACCGAGCCGCCGTACCACCTGTGCGATCTCGACACCGGCCGAGCCACCGCCGAGCACGATGAGGCGACTGGGAACCGCCTTCATGGCCGTCGCTTCGCGTGTGCCCCACACGCCGACCAGGCCGTCGAGCCCCGGAATGGATGGTACGAAAGGAGCTGCGCCCGTCGCTAGGACGACATGCTTCGACGTGTGGCGAGTGCCGTCCACGTCGACCGCACCGGGCCCGGCGAGCCGGCCCACGCCCCGGACCAGCGCGATCCCCCGATCCGCGAGCCATTTCTCCTGCCCCGCATCCGAATAGCCGGACACCATGTAGTCCCGCCAGTCCAGCGCCGCCTGCACGTTCACCTCGGCGCTGGCGCCGACATCGCGGGCGCCCTGGACCGCCTCCCCCGGGCGCAAAAGGGACTTGGACGGGATACACGCCCAGTATGAGCACTCACCGCCGATCAGCTCCCGCTCGACAACGGCGACCCGAAGCCCACGCGCGGCGATGGCCCCGGCGCAGTGCTCGCCGGGCGCACCACCGCCCAGCACGATCACGTCGAAATCGCTCATACAGGAAGCTCCTGCCCGCTCTGTTCGCGCACCAGGTACTCGGCATACCAGTCGGGCCAGTCCGGGTCGGCCCGGCCGATGCGCTTCTCGTGCTCAGCGTGGGCCGCCTCGGCGCGGTGCAACGCCGCAGCCAGGTCACCGGCGGAGGCGAACGAGGTGGTGGTGGGATCGAGGCGGCCCGGGAGACGATCGGTCACCTCTTGGAGCAGCCAGCTGTTGCCGTCGGGGTCTTCGAACGTGGCAAAGGAGTTGTAGCTCCTGTGATCCGGATCCGGCCCGTCGACCCGATCACCCGTCCCCTCAGGGTCGAGTTGCGCTCCGGGCGCTCCGGAATGGAACACCCCACTGACCGTGGCTCCCCGGCTGACAAGTTCGTCGCGCCCGGCTTCGATGTCAGACACGATCAAGTACAGGCCATGGGCAGATCCGGGTGGCGCCGCCGTGATATGGGTGCCGAACTGCACAGAACACGGCGATCCCGGTGGCGTGAATTGCACGACCCGGAATCCGTTGTCGAAGGAGAAGTCGGCGTCGAGCCTCCAGCCGAGCCCGGCGTAGAACGCTTTGGAGCGATCGGCGTCAGCCACAGGGATGACGACCGCCTCCAGCTTGAGATCGGCCGGTTCGCTGCTCGGCGATCCGCCGGGTGCGTTCTGTCCATCGAGGGTGCTCATCCGGCTCTCCTCTGTCTGGTCCCGAAACGATTGTCGCACCCAGGCGAACGCTTTGCACCTGAAAACAGCCTCGCACTCGGGGTTCGACGTCGTTCCAGCGCATAGGGTCGAATGGCGATGCACGGGTGCACGTCTGAACCTTTCCGCCCGGCCCCGACGGAGCGGCTCGAGTTTCCTATGGTCGAGAACTCGAGCGGGGGACGGGCGCCCCGACCCCCAGGGTCAGCGTTTGATACCGATGCTCTTGCCTTCGGTGTACCGGATCGGCTCCTCCAATGTGTCGACGAGGAATAGATCCCGGTCTCCTCGTTCCCACGCATCCCTCAACCCCGGAGCCGCCAAGTCGAAGTCGGCCCGAATCTTTTTGAACACGCCCCTCAGATCTACGTGGAGCTCTGACATGGTTGGCCGGCCCCAGTACCAGTATCCGTTGTAGATCTTGAAGATCTTGAGTCCGGGCTCGAGGACGAACGTGTGGGGGATCATCGGATCGTGCGGCTCATCCGTGAACTCTTTGATGTCCAGATCCTTCTGGACGACCCGATCGGGGTCAGACAGGAATGGCCACGTGGCGCCCAGCGCGTCCCGGAACTCATTGATGTTCAGCTGATTGTCGGTCGAGATGAGGGCCAATCGCGTGTAAGCATTCCTGAACTCGGGATATACGTCGACCAATTGACCTACGAACTGATGCTCTTTGGGATCGAAGCCACCACGGGACAGATGGAGCACCATAGGGTTGCCCCCCTGGAGCTCCGACAGGGACCGCCGCCGGCCGGATTGATCGGCGAGCTCATAGTCGGGAAATGTCTCGCCTTCACGGATGTCGCTACGCATGTGGCCTCCAAACTCGAAAGGGTCTGATCCAACGATCCCACGGGAGTCCAGCAGATGTTCAAGCGGGTTGCGCCAGCCGCTCGCTCTCAGAGGTCGCCCAGGCCGCGTTGACGAGCCCGATATGGCTGAACGCCTGCGGAAAGTTGCCAAGGAGCTCCCCGCTGACTGGATCGACCGCCTCGGCCAGCAGGCCGACCTCATTCACCAAGGCAGCGGCACGCTCGAAAACGGCCCGGGCCCGAACCGGTTGGCCTGTCTGGACCAGGGCCCGGGCTAGCCAGAAGGCGTACAACAGCAAGGTGCCCTCCTCACCCTCGAGGTCGTCGCGGGACCGATAGCGATAGACCAATCCCCGCTGGTCGGTGAGCCGCTCCTCTGTCGCGTCGACCGTGGCCAGCACCCTCGGATCGTCCGCCCCGAGAAATCCCACCAGGGGCCCCATAAGGTCTCGCTGCGAGAGGTGCTGCTGGTGTTCCTTCGGACAGCAATTGCCTCGTGCCAGCGTAAGGATCATTGGATCGTCACCTTGGAGCTCACTGAGTCTGCGAACGATGTTGGTGTGATCCGGCAACGAGTAGCCGGGGAACACGCCGCCTGGTCTGATGTCGGATCTCAACCCCATGATGGTTGACGTGAAGGGTGCCACCTCGCGGTCGACCGCCTACCAGGCCAAACCTGTCGGTGCTGAAAATCTCATCCGACGCCACTGAGCAGGGCTTCAACAGTGTTGGTCGTGCCGCCTGACGAGGTCTGCGCTCCGCAGCAGAGGTGAAGGGTTTGAATAAGGAATCAAAGCTTGCCCGGGCGACGGGACACGATAAATTCCCCCTGGCCAGTGAAAACGTTGTGATTCCGACAACGAGTGGGCGCTAGAGTGTCTGGTTCCATGACTTAGCCTCGATCCACCGATTGACGACCTGGTGAGACACAGAACGAAGTGATGGACAATGGGACGCGGCGAGCCACGGCACTGTGAGCTCCTCGTCGGCAGGCAGGGCGCGCTCGGTCAAGCCTTCGTGAAGCTCGGCTTCGGTTGTCAGCGCCGTCCTGCGAACGTCTGCGGTGCGCCGGCCGCGGAGGTGGGGCTACACGGGGACCGGTGGCAGGGCGCGCAGAAGGTCGAGGGCGCGGTTGAATGCATCAGCCCACGGCCACTCGAGCGGCGCGCGCAGTGTCGGCGTGCCCGAGATGTTGACCAGACGCCCAGGGACCGACAAGAACCGGGTGCGCACGGTGCGGGCGACGGTGAGATCACCCTCTTGGGTGATGTTGCCGAGCAGGACCGCCCAACGAATGACGTCGTGGGCGAGAGCCGCGCACAGGAGCCAGGCCGAGTTGGCGAAGAAGTTCCCGGAAGGGACGTGCTCGAGGCCGGCACCCTCCTTCAGGTCGCGGATGGCCAGCTCGACGGTGGCATGAGCACGGTGGAAGGCGTCGACGTCGACCGCTGGGCCTCCGATGTCGGTCACGAACGCGAGGTGCCGCCACTGGGGCCACAGGGTGGCCTGGCGCCCGACCAGGCGAGTGCGGCGGACGATGAGACGTCGGCCTTTGTAGTCGCACTCGGCCACCTCGGCCTCGCCGTCGACGGTGTAGTCGATTCGTGTCCAGGCGGACTCGTCGATACCCTCGACGGCCCTGGTCACGGGCTTGATCATGCGCACGCCCATCGTGTACCCGACGTCGAGGCGCTCCAGGGTGGCCAGGGTGGCGTTGGACCAGAAGCCGGAATCGAAACGCATGATGAGTTCCCCTCTGCCCCCGGCCCGGCGCACCCGGGCCACGACCTCCTCGACGAAACGCTTCGCCCCGCGCTGGGTGTTGGCTGCACCCTTGCGCATGCGGACATGGAGGACCTCGCCCGTCCAGGCCCGGACGGCGATCAAGGGGTGGTAGCCGAGCACCTTGGTGTAGCCATAGCCGGCACCGTGTTTGGCCTTGCCGCACACCTCGCAGATGGTGGAGTCGAGGTCGATGACGAGTTGCTCGGATCCCGGTCCCGCCCCGAGGCCCCAGGCCCGGCGCAGCGCCTCTGCCAGCACCCGGTCGAGCTGGCGGACGTGGCCGAAGGTGAAGGCCCGGAGGAACGTGCCCAGCGTGGAGGGCGCCATCACCCGGTGACCGAGCACGGACCCGGTGGCCCCCGAGCGCAGGATGTCGGCGTGGTCGATGTGGGAACCTCCCGCCGCCATGGCGTGCACGAGCGTCAGCACCTTGCGTCCTGGCAGGGCCCCGCCGACACGACCAGAGAGGTCGACGGTGGCGTTGATCAGGCGTTCTAGCCCGAGGCGAACCACCAGCGTGGCCACCAGCAGCAGCCCGGCGTTGGCCACCAGATTGGGCTCGTCGAAGGTCACCTCGATGCGGTCAATTCCGCGCGATACTTCGGTCACTGAAAGTGCCTCCTCGGTTCTGGGCGAAACTGCGACTCGACACCGCAATTTTCCCAGTCCGGGAGGCACTTTCCGCGGATGCGCGGCTATCTACTCAGGTCGTTCATCGGTGGATCGAGGCTTAGTGGACACTATGTCCCAGGACATCGTGGACACCTGCTCAGGTGGTGTCCATGGACCGTGCCCGTTACGCCGTTGATGCTGTGATGACAGAGGGCCGGTCGCTCCGGTCGGTGGCCTCGTCGCTCGGCGTGTCGAAGTCCTGGGTTGGCAAGCAGGTGGCCCGATTCCAGGTCGGCGGCTACGAAGCGCTCGCCCCGCTGTCCACAGCGCCCCACCGCCGCCCGACCCAGGTGGCCACAGAGCTCGAGAACGAGATCGTGGCCCTGCGCAAGCAGCTGTCGGAGGACGGCTTCGACGCGGGGCCGCTCACCATCCAGTACCACCTGCGGAAGCGCCACGGCACCGCTCCGGGCCGGTCCACCATCCACCGGGCCCTGGTCCGGCGTGGCTTCGTTGTCCCCCAGCCCCAGAAGCGGCCACGGACGTCCTGGGTGCGGTTCGAGTCGAACCTGCCCAACGAGACCTGGCAGGCGGACATGACCCACTGGTCCCTCGCCGACGGGACGGGGGTGGAGATCCTCGATTTCGTCGACGACTACTCCCGGATGGTCACGGTCGCCGTCGTGTTGCCGGTCACGACCGCCGCCGACGTGGTGGCCGCGTTCTCCCAGGGTGCGGGGCGTTTCGGGCTGCCGGCGTCGATGCTGACCGATAACGGCTGCATTTTCACCGCCCAGTTCCGCAACGGCCGCTGCGGATTCGAGACCGAGCTCGCCACGTTGGGCATCACCATCAAGCACGGCAAGCCCTACCACCCCCAGACCCAGGGAAAGATCGAGCGCTTCCACCAGACGCTCAAGCGCTGGCTGCGCAAACAGGAGCCGGCCACCTCCATCGCCGAGCTCCAGGGACAGGTCGACTATTTCGTCCGCTACTACAACGAGATCCGGCCCCATTCGGCCCGGGGCATGATCCCGCCGAGACAGGCCTTCGATGCCCTGACCAAGGCTGCCCCGGACCGTGAGAGGTACCCGATGGCTCCCCACACCCGGGTCCGCCACGACAAGATCGACAAGACCGGGGTATTCACGCTCCGCCACGGGACCAGGCTCCACCACATAGGGGTCGGTCGGGCCCACAAGGGGAGGCGGGTCATCGTCCTCGTCGCCGACCTCGACATTCGGGTCCTCAGCGAGGCGGGAGAACTACTCCGCCACCTCACCCTCGACCCGAAAAAGGACTACCAACCCATCACCGCGGACCCGTGATCACGTAGCCTGCATAGGTTCGTTTGTCCGCGATGTCCTGGGACATCACAACGTGGGCGCTAGAGGACTCGAACCTCCGACCTCAGCCGTGTGAAGGCTGCGCTCTAACCAACTGAGCTAAACGCCCGGGTGCTCGGTGCGTGTGGTGCAGCCGAGTAGGGGTGCCATGCTAACCCGAGGGTGCTCCCGTGGAACGGTGGCACAGACACCGGGGGGCGCCCGAGGCGGCGCCGATCGCATCGGTCATACCGCAGCCACCGGGTCGGGAGCGACCGCATCGAATTCGAGTGCCTGTTCGAGCGCCGCCGCCGACCGGAGGACCACCAGATCTCCGTGCTGCGGACCGACCAGCTGCAGGCCGACCGGGAGCCCGTCAGAGGTGAGCCCCACGCACACCGTGGCAGCCGGCGAACGGGTGAGGTTGAACCCGTAGGTCATCTTGACCCAGTTGAAGTCGCTCGTACCGTTGATCATCGCTGCCCCCTCGAGCGCACGCGGTGGCGGCGCCGCGGCCACGGTGGGCGTCGCCAGCAGGCGCACATCGTGGAACAGATCGACCAGTCGCAGGTTGAGGGCGTGGCAGGTGTCCTCTGCGTGCACCATCTCCAACGCGCTGGTCTTGGCCGCGCCCTCGATGACCATCTGCAGGATCGGGTCGACCAGGTCGAAGGCGGGGGTGCCGAGCACCGATCGGTAGGTCCGCAGGTTGTAGACCCCCGAGAGGGTGAGCCACGGACCGACCGGGTCCTCGTCCCAGACCGTGTCCACCTCCACCACCTCGCAGCCGAGATCGGCGAGCCGGTCGACCGCCCGTCGACAGAGGTCGAGGACCTCTGCGTCGATGTCCGCATACCCGAGGGTCGGCGACCAGGCCACCCGTCGGGGCGGTCTGGGGTCGTCGAGCGCGGCGAGCCAGGACGCCTCCGGACGCGGCAGCGAGCGGAGATCGGTCGGATCGGGACCGACCACGACCTCGAGGGCGGCCACCACGTCGGCGAGGCGCCGGGCCATCGGCCCCCTCGTCGAGAGGTTCTGCCAGTCGGGTGCCTGGTCCCCTCCCGATGGCACCCGACCCAGCGAGGCCTTCATCCCGGACAGCCCGCAACACGACGAGGGGATCCGGATCGACCCGCCGCCGTCCGATCCGGTCGCCAACGGCACCATCCCGGCCGCGATGGCGGCCGCACTCCCGCCGGACGATCCTCCTGGGGTGTGATCCGGGTTCCAGGGGTTGCGGGTCGGCCCGAACACCCCGTTGTCCGTATCGGCTTTCCAACCGAGCTCGGGTGTGTTGGTCTTCCCGACCACCACGCAGCCGGCCGCCACCAACCGGGCGACCAGGGCGGAGTCCCGGGATGCCGGCGGATCCTGGGAGAAGGCCGCCGAGCCGTGGGTGGTCACGAAGCCCGCCGCGTCCTCGAGGTCCTTGACCCCGAGGGGGATGCCGGCGAGCGGTCCGGGGTCCCGACCGGCGGCGACCTGCCCGTCGACCGCCGCCGCTGCGGCCCGTGCGCGCTCCTCGTCGACGGCCACGAAGGCGTTGATCGTCGGGTTCTCCACGGCGATCCGTTCGAGCGCGTGATCGACCAACTCCGCTGCGGCGACCTCCCCGTTGCGAACCTGCGATGCCAGACCGACTACCGACGCCGTGCGAAAGTCCATGTCGCGACCGTACCGGTGGGCGGGCCGGCCGACAACCGCATACCGGAATCCGCCGTTTCGACAGCAGGGTCCCTCCGGCGCCACGCTTGGGGCGTGCACACGGTCCCACAGCCACCGCGCACCGGCACCCTGGTCACCCGGTGATGGCGGATTCCGGCACGACCAGCGGGGCCGTCCTCGATCACCTTGCCCACGCGGTCCCCCGTTGGCAGGACGTCTGGGGGCGCTACGCGGTCGACTTCGGGGCGCGGTGGAGCTCTGGCGGTCTCTCGTCGGGGTTCGCGCCCGGACAGCTCCGTTTCGACAACGGGGCCCGGCTCGAGCTGCTGATGCCCAACGACACCGGGTCGAACGACTTCCTCGAGCGCTTCCTGGCGTCCCTCGGCCCGGGTCCCCATCACCTCACGTTCAAGGTCCCCTCGCTGACAGACACCCTCGACCGGGTCCGCGCTCACGGCCTCGAACCGATCGGGATCGACCTGAGCGACCCCGAGTGGATGGAGGCCTTCCTCCACCCCAAGGTCGCGTGCGGCGTGGTGGTACAGCTGGCCGAGGCGCCGGCACCCTGGAGCAGTCCGCCGCCGCCCGACTTCCCGACCGGTCACCGCCCGCTGCGTGACGGATCGGGACCGGTCCCGCCCGCACGGCTCCTCCGGGTCTGCCACGTCGTCGCCGACCTCGCACCCGCCCGGGCCCTCTTCGGCGACCTGCTCGGCGGCGAGGTGGCAACCGAGCGCAGCGCCGGCGCGACGACCTCGGTCGACCTGTGCTGGGACGGACCGCTCCAGGTCCGCCTCTTGGGCCCTTCCGAGCCGGGCCGCCCCGGCCACCTGACCGGCTGGTTGGCAGGCCGTCCGGGCCGGATGCACCACATCGAGCTCGAGGTCGAGGAGCCGGAGGCGGTCCGGGGAGCCGTGCCGGCCGCCTCGGCGGTCGTCGTCGCCGCCCACCCGGAACACGACCGGCTCTGGGAGATCGACCCGGTGGACAACCTCGGCCTCGGCATCGTGCTCACACCTCCCGACCGGTAGCCTGACGGGCGGTGACCGAGCCGGTGGACGACGAGCAGAGGGACGGGGGCGATGCCCCGGAGACGCTCGGCGACCACGGTCGACCGGAGGCTCCGTCGACGCGTCCGTCCGGGCGGCGCGCCCCGACCGGACGGACCACCAAGTGGTCGGTCGACCGGCTCGACCCCCGCGAACGGCGCTACTCGTTCGTCTCCTCGGCGGTCGCCCTCGTCTTCGGCATCGCCATCTACGTGACCGAGACCAACGACAAGCACTTCCATCTCGCCAAGGGCCAGTTCACCCCGTTCACGACGATGGTCGTCGGCCTGGCCGCGGCCGTGCTCCTGCTCGTCGCCACCCTGATCGGCCGGCGGGCCCTGGTCGGGTTCGTCGCGCTCTTCACGTTCCTCGCCTTCTCCAACTCGGCGTTCGTCCTCGGGCTCCCCTTCCTCGCTCTCGCCGCATGGCTGCTCTACCGCTCCTACAAGGTGCAGAAGGCGGCTGCGGCCGACCTGCGGGCCGGGCGTGCGGCGAAGGGGGATGCGAAGGCCGCCGCTCCGTCTGCCGGGTCGTCGAAGGGTTCGACGGCGACGACGGCCAAGGCCGCCCCCGCCTCGCGTTCCGCCACACGCGGGCGGTCGAAGACCAAGGGACCGGCCGGCCCCGAACCCAACAAGCGGTTCACCCCGAAGCAGCCGACCCGACCGGCACCGCCCCCGCCCAAGCCGTCGTGGCGCGAGCGGCGCGCTGCCAGGACGACCGATTGACCGAGTGATCGGGCGGCCCGGCTCAACCGGTGTCGGTGACCAGTGCCGAGCGGAGCAGCCCGAGGATCTCGGTACGGCGCCGGACCAGCGAGCGAATGGTGGGTTCCTCGCCGAGGGCGCGCAACACCTCGACTTCGGTGACCATGCCGATGACCGTCGAGTAGATGGCCAGCAGCAGCAGCCGGGGGTCGTGGCGGCGCATGTGCCCGGCGTCCATCTCCGCCTCGAGGAAGTCGGTCGCCGCGCCCCACGAGAGGCTCGACAGCGGTCATGAAGCGGGCGGCCGCCGGTGTCCCGAGCCGTCCCATCTCGCGGAGCAGCCCGAGCAGCTCCGGCCGCCGGGCGGCGAGGCGGAAGACCGACCGGACGACCGCTTCGACCCGCGACCAGCCGCCGCCGGCCGTCGCCAGGGAAGCCTCGAGGGCGGCGGAGAGCTCGACCGCGCTGCGGTCCACGACGGCCTCGAGAAGGACCTCCTTCGACGGGAACCAGTAGAGGATGGTCTGCTTGCGGATACCGAGCCCCACCGCGAGGGTGTCCAGCGAAGTCGCCTCGTAGCCCCGGGCCGCAAAGGAGCCCAGGGCGGCGTCGAGGATGCGTTCCGAGGTGCTCGCCGGGTCGGCGTCCCCTCGCTCCCCGTCGGGGGAAGGGCGCGGCCGGCTCCGGTCACGGGCCCCCGGTGCTCTGCGTCCCTTGGTCGACCCGGTCACTTACCATATGGTAGACAGATCGGGTGACTCGCGTCCGTGAGGCTCTGGCCGGAAAGCGCTTCTTCGTCACCGGCGCGACCGGGTTCCTCGGAACCGCCCTCGTCGAGCGCATCCTGCGCTGCATCCCCGACAGCGAGGTCGTCCTCCTCATCAGGCCGGGCCGGCGGGCAACGGCCGCCCAGCGGGCCGCCAGGGAGATCCTCCGGAACGACTGCTTCGACCACCTGCGCGCGGCGCTCGGGGACCGCTTCGACGACGAGATGGGGCGGCGGGTCTCAGCGGTGGCCGGGGACGTCGGGACCGACGGCCTGGGCATGGACCCCGCAGGCCTCGAGGCGCTCTCGCGCTGCGACCTCGTCGTGCACGCGGCGGCCGCGGTGAGCTTCGACTCACCGCTCGACACCGCGGTCGAGATCAACCTGCTCGGCCCGTCGCGGGTGGCCGCGGCCTTCGTGCAGGCACGCGAGCTGGCCGAGGCCGATGGCCGGGTGGGGCCCCGGCACTACCTTCCCGTGTCGACCGCCTACGTGGCCGGCACCCACCAGGGCGAGGCAAAAGAGGAGCTGCTCGGCGGCAGCCGGTTCAGCGTCGAGGTGGACTGGCGCGTCGAGGTCGCCGCCGCGCGCCGCCAGCGCGGGGACACAGAGGCCGAGTCGCGCCGCCCCGAGCAACTGGCCCGGTTCCACAAGGCGGCCCGCGGGGAGCTCGGAGGTGCCGGGCTCCACCTCCTCGCCGAGCGCGCCGAGCGCCTGCGCGAGGACTGGGTCCGCCGGCAGATGGTCGAGATCGGTCAGGCCCGCGCCCAATCGCTCGGCTGGCCCGACGCCTATCCCTACACGAAAGCGCTCGGCGAACGGGCGCTTGTGGCGGAGTTCGGGGGGTCGGTCCCGATGACCATCATCCGCCCGTCGATCATCGAGTCGGCGCTGGCCGAGCCGCGGCCCGGCTGGATCCGCGGCTTCCGGATGGCCGAGCCGATCATCATCTCCTACGCCCGGGGCCTGCTCCGTGAGTTCCCCGGGGTGCCCGAGGGGATCACCGACGTCATCCCGGTCGACCTGGTGGTGGCCGCGATCGTCGCGGTCGCCGCTGACAGCCTCCTCGCGTCGACGCCCGCACCGGACCCGACCGTGTACCACGTGGCCTCCGGCGTCCGGAACCCGCTCCGCTACGGACGGCTCGTCGAGCTCGCGACCGCCTGGTTCATCGAGCACCCCCTCTACGACGCCGACGGGCAGCCCATCGTGGTGCCCGAGTGGTCCCTCCCCGGGCGCGGTCGGGTGCAACGCCAGCTCAGCCGGGCCAGCCGCGCCATGGGGCTGGCCGAGCGGGTGGTCGGATCGTTGCCCATCCGGGGTCGCCAGGCGGAGTGGATGGCCTCGCTCGAGGAGCAGCACCTGGCCGTGGACCGGGCGCTCGGCTACGTCGAGCTCTACGGCGCCTACACCGAGACCGAGGCCCTCTACCGGGTCGACAGGCTGCTCGCGCTCTGGGAGCGGATGGACGAGGAGGACCGCGCCGCCTTCTGCTTCGATCCCGCCGCGGTCGACTGGGCGGTCTACGTGCGAGAGATCCACCTGCCCTCGGTCATCGAGCACGCCCGCGTCAAGACCACTCCTGGTCGGTCGACCCGGACCAACCGGGCCGACCGCACGCGCCGGGCGATCCTCTCGCCCGACCGCCACCTTGCCGCCTTCGACCTGGAGAACACCCTCATCGCCTCCAACGTGGTCGATTCCTACGCGTGGCTCGCCACCCGGCACCTGCCCGCCGGCGAGCGGGCCGCCTTCGTCGCCGACCTCGTCGCCGAAGCACCCTCCCTGCTCGCGCTCGACAGGCGGGACCGGGGCGATTTCCTGCGCACCTTCTACCGCCGCTACGACGGTGCCCCCGCCGACCGGCTGCGCGACGACAGCTGGGAGCTCTTCCACGACCTGCTGCTCGCCAAGTCCTTCCCGGCGGGGATCGCCCGGGTGCGGGAGCACCGGGCGCTCGGCCATCGCACCATCCTGATCACCGGGGCGCTCGACCTGGTGGTCGAGCCGCTCCGGCCGCTCTTCGACGAGATCGTCTGCGCCCGGCTGGGGGAGGTCGACGGGACCTACACCGGTCGACTCGAGCAGCTCCCACCGACCGGTGAAGCCAGGGCGCTGGTCTTGGCCGACTTCGCCGAGGCCGAGGGACTCAGCCTCGAGGAGTCGATGGCCTACGCCGACTCGGCGAGCGACCTCCCGATGCTCGAGGCCGTCGGCTACCCGGTGGCGGTCAACCCGGAGGCAAAGCTGGCCGCGATCGCCCGCCGGCGCGGCTGGTTGGTCGAGACGTGGGAGAAGGCTCCGGGAGGTGCGCCACCCCTCCTTCCCCTCGGTCCGCTCGACCGACGCGGTGGGGCGCGCCGGGGTCCGAGCAGTGCGGCGGTGCTCACCGGCCGGGCCCGGCGGCTCGCAGGGGACCGCGCACGGTGAAGGCGCTCGTGCTCGAACGGAACCTGCCCCGGCTGGCCGCGTCCCGGATGGCCTCCCTGCTCGGGTCGGGACGCGGCGCGGGGATCGGACCCATCCAGCTGCTCGACGCGGAGGCCCCCGAACGCCCGGGCGAGCAGTGGTTCCCCCTCCGGCCCGTGCTCTCGGGCATCTGCGGTTCGGACCTCGCCACGGTGGACGGCCGGGCCTCCCGGTACTTCGAGGATCTGGTCAGCTTCCCGTTCGTGCCCGGCCACGAGGTCACCGGGGTCCTCGACGAGGGTGGCGTGGACCGCGCCGGTCGTGCGCTCCCGCCCGGCACCCGCGCCGTCGTCGAACCGGTCCTCGGGTGTGCTCCCCGCGGGATCGACCCGCTCTGCCCCCACTGCCGGACCGGTCACACCGGACTGTGCGGCAACGTGGCCTTCGGCGCCCTCGCCCCCGGTCTGCAGACCGGGTTCTGCACCGACACCGGTGGCGGCTGGTCCGCCGCGCCACTGATGGCTCACACCTCCCAGCTCCACGCGGTGCCCGACCGGTTCAGCGACGAGGACGCGGTGATGGTCGAGCCGACGGCGTGCGCGGTGCACACGACGCTGTCCGCCGGTGTGCGCGCCGGTGAGGTGGTCGCGGTGATCGGCGCCGGCACGCTCGGCTTGCTCACGGTGGCCGCGCTGCACCACGTGGTCCGACCGGAGGCCCCCTGTGCGGTCGTGGTCGGGGCCAAGCACCCGCGCCAGCGCGAGCTGGCCGAGGCCCTCGGGGCGGACGAGGTGGTCTCTCCGGACCAGCTCGCCCGCGCGGTGCGCCGCCGCACCGGCTCGCTGGTGGTGGGCGGACGGCTCATCGAGGGAGCCGACGTGGTCTTCGACTGCGTCGGCAGCTCCGAGTCGCTGTCCGACGCGCTGGCCATGGTCCGGCCCCGCGGCCGGGTGGTCCTGGTCGGCATGCCGGGCAGGGTCTCGATCGACCTCGCCCGGCTCTGGCACCGGGAGCTCGTCCTCATGGGTGCCTACACCTATGGCACCGAGGTGGTCCCGGGACCCGACGGCGGCTCCGCCCCGGACGGCCCGCCGCGGCGCACCTTCGAGGTGGCCATGGAGCTGGTGACCGCCGGCCGGCTCGGCCGGCTGGTCTCGGCCACCTACCCGCTCGAGCGCTATGCCGAGGCGCTCGCCCACGCCGGGGCGGCCGGTCGGCGCGGAGCGGTCAAGGTCGCGTTCGATCTGCGCATCCGGACAGGAGCCTCCCGGTGAGCCCGCGACCCGGGTTGGTGCTCGACGTCGACCACTCGACGCCCTCGACGCTGTTCTGGCACGGCGAGGGCTTCCGCCTCGAGCGCCTTCCCGAGGGAAGCCGGGTGGTCTACGCCCCGGAGCCGATCGACCCGCTCACCGACCCCGCCGCCGCCATCCGTCACGCGCTCACCCATCCGGTGGGCGACCGGGACCCGCTACCGGCGCTGCTCCGGCCCGGGATGCGGCTCACCATCGCCTTCGACGACATCTCCCTGCCCCTGCCGCCGATGCAGCGGCCCGACATCCGTTCCGCTGGTCATCGAACAGGTGCTCGACATGGCGGCGGAGGCCGGGGTGGACGACGTCGAGCTCATCGCCGCCCTCGCCCTCCACCGCCGGATGACCGAGCCGGAACTGCGCCATGCACTCGGCGACCGGATCTACGAGGCCTTCGCGCCCAACGGACTCCTCACCCAGCACGATGCCGAGGACCCGGCCCAGCTCGTCCACCTCGGGCTCACCGACCAGGGTGAGGACGTCGAGATCAACCGGCGCGCGGCAGAGAGCGATCTGCTGGTCTACGTCAACATCAACCTGGTCACCATGGACGGGGGTCACAAGAGCGTCGCAACCGGGCTCGCCAGCTACCGGAGTCTCCGCCACCATCACAACCCCGAGACCATGCAGCGGAGCCGTTCCTTCATGGACCAGCACCGGTCCGAACTGCACTCGTCGAACTGGAGGATGGGCCGACTCATCGCCGCCTCGGGGGTCCGCGTCTTCCAGATCGAGACCACCCTCAACAACGACACCTTCCCCGAGGGGTTCCGCTTCCTCCAGAAGCGCGAATGGGAGTGGAAGGCGAGGGACCGGGCGGGCTTCCTGGCAACCTCGAAGGCGCTCGACCGGATCCCGGCCCGCTACGCCCGGCAGATCTTCCATTCGACCAGGGCGCCCCACCGGATGACCTCGGTCCAGGCCGGCGAGGTGGAGGCGGTGCACGCGCTCACCACGGAGAACGTGTGGAGACAGCAGGGGGTGGTGGTCGAGGGGCAGACCGACATCCTGACCATGGGGCTCCCCTACATCAGCCCCTACAACGTCAACTCGATCCTCAACCCGATCCTGGTGGCGTGCCTCGGGCTCGGCTACTTCTTCAACCTCTACCGGGGCAAGCCACTGGTCCGCGAGGGCGGGGTGGTCATCATGAGCCACCCGACCCCCTGGGAGTTCCACCCGGTCCACCACCCGAGCTACATCGACTTCTTCGAGCAGGTCCTCAGCGAGACGACCGACCCGATGGCGGTGGCCGCCTGCTACGAGGAGTCCTTCGCAACCGACCCCTGGTACATCCATCTCTACCGCACCGGCCACGCCTACCACGGTGTCCATCCCTTCTACATGTGGTACTGGTGCGCCCACGCCCTCCAGCACCTGGGAGCGGTGATCGTCGTCGGCGGCGATCCCGCAGCCGTCCACCGGCTCGGGTTCCGCTCGGCGTCGACCCTCACCGACGCGCTCGAGATGGCCCAGGACACCGTCGGGAACGCACCCACCCTCACCCATCTGCACACCCCGCCGATCCTGATGGCCGACGTCCAGTGAGCCCGCCACCAGCCACCGCTCGCGCGCTGCGGTCGACCAGGGAGGTGCGTGCGGACGCGGCACTCGGCTCGGGCCGGTCTGCCGGGACCGGCGGTGCCCGGGTCCCCACCCCCGCCGACCTGCTGGGCTCGCTCGGCCGGCGCCGGTTCCCGCTGGCCGCCCCGACCTGGCCGGGGTCGGTCCCCCGCCCGGCCCCCACCCCCGAGCTCGGGGTCCACTACGACACCGCCTGGTCGCGCCGCTACCCGGTGCGACTGGCCCGGGCGATGGTCCTCGACAACGTCACCCGGCCGCTCGCCCGCATCGTCGCCGCCCCCGTCGTGCGCGGCCAGGAGGGGCTGGTCGGTCTCGACGCACCGGTCCTGTTCGCGGCCAACCACGTGAGCCACGTGGACGCTCCGCTGCTCCTCACCTGCCTCCCCCTGCGCTTCCGCCACCACACGCTGGTCGCCGCGGCGGCCGACTACTTCTTCGACCGGCGATGGAAGGCCGACGCCTTCTCCTTCCTGCTCGGCGCCATCCCCATCGAGCGCACCAAGGTCAACCGCCGGTCGGCCGACCTCGCGGCGGAGCTGCTGGCCGAGGAGTGGAACCTGATCATCTTCCCCGAGGGCGGCCGTTCACCGGACGGATGGGCGCAGAGCTTCCGGGGGGGTGCCGCCTACCTCTCGGCACGCACCGGGCGCCCGGTGGTCCCGGTCCACATCGACGGCACCCGCCACATCCTTCCCAAGGGGCGGACCGCGCTCCGCCGTACGAGGACGACGGTGAGCTTCGGCACGCCCTTGTGGCCCGACACCGCAGAGGACACCCGCTCGTTCGCGGCCCGGATCGAAGCCGCCGTGGCCACCCTGGCCGCCGAGACCGAGACCGACTGGTGGACGGCCCGGCGGCTGGCCGCGCGCGGGACCACCCCGGCGCTCCAGGGACCGGATGCCTCCACCTGGCGGCGATCCTGGGCCCTGCCGGTGGCCCCGGCGCGACGTTCGACCGACGCCGGGGACGGGTCCGGGTGGCCCCGGAAGACCGGACGGGACTGACCGGCCGGTCTGTTCAGGCGCGACCGACACCGAACCGGGCGAACAGGCCGGACCGGGTGCGGTCGACGGCCTCCAGCCGTTCCGCCCGCAGGGCAAGCTCCTCGAAGTCGTCGAGCGGCTCGAGGTCGGTGGCACCGTCGCCCGGGGACCCGTCGCCGGCCGACGCCCAGCGCAGCAGGAGGTCGGCGAGCGCGGTGTTGCGGGCGAGCAGCGGGCCGTGCAGGTACGTCCCGAGGATCCTGCCGGACCAGGCCCCTTCGCTCCCCTCTCCGTCCCCGTTGCCCACCCCGTGCTCGACACGGGCAAGCGGTCGAGCCCGCGGTCCGACGGTGGTCACCCCTCCGTGGTTCTCGAAACCGGTCAGCCGGGGCAGCGGAGCGCCGGCCGGCCGCGGCGCGTCGGGGAGCGGACTCGCAACGAGCTCTCCGACCGCGCGCCGCCCCCGACCCTTGCGGGTGGTCACGTCGAGCAGACCGAGCCCTCGGTGCGGATGGTCCTCGCGGTCCGGAAAGGTGTGGCCGAGCAGCTGGAAGCCCGCGCAGACCCCGAGGACCACCGCGCCGGCCTCCACCGCGCGGGCGAGCGTCCCGTCCTCGAGCAGGGCGGTTGCCGCCCGGACCTGCGGTCCGTCCTCGCCTCCGCCGATCGTGTAGAGGTCGGCATTCGGCAACGGCCGTCCGGACGCGGCCTGGACGAGGTCGACCTCCCAGCCCCGCCACCGGGCGCGGCGGGCGAGCACCAGCCCGTTGCCGCCGTCCCCGTACGTGCCGAGCAGGTCCGGATAGACGACCGCGACGGTCAGCCTCCCTCGAGCGGCGCGGGTCACAGCTCGCGCCGGATGTCGGCGAAGGCGGTGTAGTTGCCGACGAACTCGACGGTCGCGTCGCCGTTGCGGGAGAGCGCGCGCTCCACCGCGTCGACGGGGCGGGCCACCACCTCGTGGGCGGCCTCGGCGTAGCGGAGGCGCACCGCGAGGTCGAGGCGCCGGTCGCCGGTGGCGACCAGGGCACGTCCGGCCAGACGCTCGAACGGGACGTCCCAGAGCCAGCTCGGGTCCAGGCCGTCGGCGGTCCGGGCGTTGATCGCGAGCACGACCGGCGCGCTCTCGTCGCCGGACTCCTCGAGCAGGTCGAAGACGGCCGCCCACCCGGCCGGGTTCTTGGCCAGCAAGAGCCGCACCGGGCGCCCGCGCCGGGTGACCGTGGAGAACCGGCCGGCCACCTCGGTGACCGCCGAGAGACGGGTGAGGACCCCCTCCACCCCTTCCGTCGGGACCGTCCCGGCGGGCATCGCCAGCGCGGCGACCGCCACCATGGCCGCGTTGGCGCGGTTGAAGCGCCCGGGCAGTGCGATCCGGAGCGGGTGGCGGGAGCCGTCGGCGAACAGCAGGTCGTCGCCGTCGAGCGAGGCGTCGGTGACCGGCCGGGCGAAGTCGCACCGCTCGCAGGCCCAGTGGCCGTCCGGCGCGAAGATGATCCGACCTCCGCAGGCCGGGCATCCGACCGCGTCCTCGTGCCAGGGCTGGCCGGCCCCGACCCAGCGGACCCGCGGCGCGGCCAGTGCGGCCCAGACGACCATCGGATCGTCGGCGTTGGCGACGACGGTCACCCGGTCGGCCGCATCCGGCGCGTCGAGCGCGGCGAGCGCGGTGCGCCAGCGCTCCGCCAGCATGCGCACCTCGGCGATGCGGTCGAGCTGGTCGCGGGAGAGGTTGAGGAGCACGACCACGCTCGGTCGGGCCTCCTCGATCAGCCGGCTGAGATAGCCCTCGTCGACCTCGAGGACCGCCACCCGCGCGGCGGGGGCGCCGACCAGGGCCGCCACGTGACCGGGCGGCATGTTGGAGCCGGTGTCGTTGGTCGCCACACCGTCCGGCCCGGCGAGAGCCGAGGCGAGCAGGCTGGTGGTGGTCGTCTTGCCGTTGGTACCGCTCACCAGGACCACCGTGCGGCCGGTGGCCAGCGTGCGGAGCAGACCGGGGTCGACCAGGAGCCCGGCCCGCCCCCCGACCACGGTCCCGCTCCCCCGCCCGAGGAGCCGTGAGAGCCGGTTGACGGCGCCGACCGCTGCGACCGCGACCGAGGTGCGCGGGCTCCGCCGACCCGCCGCAGGGTGGGACCCGCTGCGGTCGGTCACGCCGAGGGTCGTGTGCGGGCCAGTTCCTCCTCCGTCGGCACCCGGGCGTCCCGGGCCTCCTCGGGCAGCAGGTCGGCGATCGCTGCCATGAGCGTCGCGGTGTCGGCGACCGCGTCGTCGAGGCCGAGGGTCACCGGCCCGCCGACCGTCACGCTGACCGTCGGCGGATGTCGGAGGGTGCCGAGACCCGGCACCCTGGAGGACCGCGGCCACACCTGCTCGGTCCCCCAGAGCCCGATCGCGATCACCGGCGCACCGGTCTCGGCGGCCAGGCGTGCGGCACCGGTGTGGCCGTGCAGCACCGGATCGAAGAAGGCCGGGCCCCGGGGGATGGTCCCCTCGGGCAGCACGAGGACCACCTCGCCGGCACGCAGGGCGGCTGCGGCACGACGCATCGGATCACCCGAGCGGCTCCCGCGGTCGACCGGGATGCCGCCGAGCGCCCGGGCCAGCTGCCCGACCAGCGGCGCGTCGAAGAGCTCCTGTTTGCCCATGAAGCGGACCGGCCGACCGAGTCGGGCCGCGACCAGCGCGAGTGCCACCACGTCGAAGTAGCTCCGGTGGTTGGAGGCCAGCAGCACCGGACCGCGGTCGGGGATGTGATCGACGCCGCGGATGGTGAAGCGTGCGTAGGGGAACGCCTCGGGCCGCACGAACGGTCGCAGCAGATGATACGGCTCGAGTCCGATCGCCGAAGGGACGCCCGGCGCGCGGTCCCAGTGCTCGAGCGGCCACCGGCGGGCCAGCGCGACCGCGGCCAGCCTCGGATCGGCGTTGAGCGGGTGCGGGCGGCCGACAGCACCGAGGAGGGGGAGGTCGAAGACGCTGTCCGAGTAGGCGTGCGACGACCCGAGGTCCACGCCGTGCCCGTCCGCCCAGGTGCGGACCGCCGCGAGCTTGGCGGTTCCCCAGACGAAGCGACCGTCCAGGCGGCCGGTGTAGCGACCGTCGGTGACCGCGTAGCGGGTGGCCAGCAGGTCGTCGAAGCCGAGCGCCTCGGAAAGGGGGGAGACCAGGTCGTAGGGAGTCGTCGTTGCGAGCACCAGGAGCCGGCCGTCGTCCCGGTGCCCGGCGAGCACCTCGAGTGCCCAGGGCTGGACCAGATCGATCAGGGACTCGACGGCGAGCTTGCCCGCCCTCCTGACTGCGTCTGCCGGTCGGCCACTCATCACCCTGGCCGCGGCGCGGGCGAGCGCGATGAACGGGACGGTCTCCCCGAATCGGTTGTAGACCGCGTAGAGGAGGTCCTCCCCCGGAAGGTGGCTCCCGGCCGGGAGGACCCCTTCGGCCACCATCGCCTCCCGGAGGACCGGTCCGCTCGCCGACCGGATGAGCGTGCGGTCGAGGTCGACGAACACGGCAGAGCGTGCGGGCGGCATCACCTCACGCTACCGCCGGGCATCCTGGGCCGGCGGCGCTCCACGCGGCCGGCGACCGGCGACCGGCGACCGGCCCCCGGACGCGGCAAAGGGACCACCAGGGGGGGAGGCGGTCCCTTTGCACTGACGCAACAAGGAAAGGAGGGGGGTTCCTTTGTTCCTGTGGTCGTGCCTTCACTGTATAACGGTCGCGAGCAATCAGTCAAGCAGTTAATGTCGATATCTGCTATCGTGTGAAACGATGGAGCTCCGACACCTCCAGGCGCTGACGGCGATCAGCGACCACGGGACCTTCTCGGCCGCGGCCTCACACCTCGGCACCGTCCAGTCGAACGTCTCCGCCCATGTGGCGCGGCTCGAGCGCGAGCTCGGTTCGCCGATGATCGACCGCTCGGACGGCCGGCTCACCGAAGAGGGGACGGTGGTGGTGGCGCGGGCCCGGCGGATCCTCGCCGAGCTGGACGCGTTGGTCTCCGACGTCGCCGCCTGCAGGGACGAGGTGTCCGGCACCGTCCGGGTGGGCATGATCGGCACGACCGCCCGGTGGCTGGTCCCCGGGCTCCTCGACGCCGCCGCCAAGCGCCACCCCAAGCTGCGGCTCATGGTCGTCGAGGGGAACACGACCAGCCTCGAGCCCCAGCTCGCCTCCGGACAGCTCGACCTCGCCGTGGTCAACTTCCCGCTGCCCGGGCGGGACCTGGTCGGCCGGCTCCTCTTCGAGGAGGACCTCATGCTGGTGGTGCCCGAGGGCCATCCCCTGGCCGAACCCGACCACCCGCTCACCCTGGAGGACCTCGCCGAGCTCGAGCTCCTCCTCCCGCTGCCCGGCACCGCCTTCCGGGACGAGCTCGACGCGGTCACCAGGCCGCTCGGGATCACGCTTCTGCCGGCGGCCGAGCTCGACGGGCTCCGCCTCATCGCGTCGCTCACGTTCGAGGGCTACGGCCCGGCCATCCTGCCCGCCACCGCCATCCCGGGGATCCTCCGTGACCGCTTCCGCCCGGTCCCGGTCGAGGGGCTCCCCCGGCGCCGGGTCGGCGTGGCCCAGCGGAGCCGCGGGCTTCCCTCGGCGCCGACCCGTGCCCTCATCGACCTGCTCACCGCGGTGGTCGCTGCGGCCGAGGGCCGGCCGGACGGGCTGCACCTCCCCGCCTGAGGCCGCGGAGCGCTCCCTGAGCGACCGGTCAGCCGACCCCGGCGACCGCGACCAGGGTGTCGAGGGCGAGCCGCGGCGGCAGGAGCCGGCGGGCCGTCGCCGTCGCCGCCTTGCGCAGGGTGGTCGGGCTGGCGTGCCCGGTGAAGGAGATCTCGATGTCGGTGAAGCCGTTGGCCGTGAGCACCTGGCGGAGGGTGTCCTCGCAGTACCAGCAGGTGTGCTGCGGATGCACCTGGCCATGGCCGCCGAACCGGTAGACGAACCCTCCCACGTAGAAGACGTTGGGGGTGGTGAGGACCAGCTGTCCACCGGGACGGAGGTGGCGGCGCACGCCGGCGAGGAAGCCATGCACGTCGTCGAGGTGCTCGATGATCTCCCCGGCGAAGACCACGTCGAAGGTGCGACCGAGGTCGAAGTCCCTGGCGTCGGCCAGCTGCACGTCGTGACCTTCGGCGAGCAGCGCCTCGATCGTGCCGGCGTCGATGTCGATGCCCATCGCTGTCGAGGCCGCCTTCTCGACCAGACCGTGCACCCAGTCGGGCCGGCCGTAGCGCGAGGCACAACCGACGTCGAGGACCGACCGGCCCTCGAGCATCGGGCGCACCGCCTCGAATCGGTCGGCGAGTGACCCGTTCCCCCACTGCCCCTCACCCCAGGTGGGCTGCAGGAAATGGCCGGTGGCGGCACCGTCGGAGCGAACCAGGCCGGTGGCCGCCCTCGATCGATCGCCCGTTGATCCCGCTGCCATCACCCGTCCCCGTCCGTGCCGTCCGCGGGCCGTCGCTGCACCTCACCGGCCCCGTCCGCGGCCCGGTCGGTACCGTTCGGCCCGGAGGGTCCACGCTACCATCGGCCGCGCCGACCGGACCCTGCGGCGGCTGGGGGGACCGTCCCCAGACCACCGCCGACGCGCCCGGGATCAGTTCGCCGCCGGATCCTCGGGATAGCCCGCGACCAGCCCGAGCGCGCCGCCCTGTCGGCGGAGCACACGGCGCCAGAGGCCTTCGGGATCGGCGGAGATCGGGTCGCGGGCCTCCGCCCGCACCACGTACCACGACCCCTCGGCGATCTCGGCCTCGAGCTGTCCGGCCTCCCACCCTGCGTACCCGGAGAAGAGCCGCGCCCCGACGATCGAGGGGGCAACCTCGGCCGGGTCCGCCCCCAGGTCGACCGTGCCGACCGGACGCTCGGCATCGACCAGCAGCCGCCAGCCGGTCGGTCGACCGGTCGCCCCGGCGACCCCGTCCGCCCGCGACGCGAGGCGGACCAGCCCGATGAGCGCGTTACGGGCGACCGGCCCGCCGGTGAACAGCTCGGCAGGAGGGGTGGCCAGCCCGTGCCACTGGGGCATGAGCTCGTCGACCGCGACCCCGCCCGGGCGGTCGATGACCACCCCCAGCGCGCCGTGCTCACCGTGGTCGAGGACCAGGATCACCCGTCGGGAGAAGTTGGGGTCCTCGATCGCAGGGGTGGCGACCAGGAGGTAGCCCCCGAGGACCGCCGGCGCGGGCTCGCCGCCGTAGGGGTCGAAGGCGCTGAACGGGTCGATCGGCACGACACGATGATGACCCACGGGGGACCCCGAGTGGCGCGGGGCGGGAGGGTCGGTGAGGCTGGGCCGATGGCACTCGTCTCGATCACCACCGTCCGGCCTCACGTGCGCCAGATCACCCTCGACCATCCCGCCCGCCTCAACTCGATGTCGTTCGCTCTGGTCGGCGACCTCTACGCCGCGCTGGACACCGTGGCCGCCGACAACGACTGCCGGGTGGTCGTGCTGACCGGTGCCGGCCGCGCCTTCTGCTCGGGCCTCGAGCTCGAGCACGCCGGCTCCCCCCGGGCACCGACGACCTCGGACGCCACCGGATGGGGATGCGGGCGATGGAGTTCATGGGAGGCATCGTCCCCGCCATGCGTGCGATCCCCCAGCCGATCGTCGCGGCCGTCAACGGGCCTGCCTATGGCGGCGGGATGTGCCTGACCCTCGGGGCGGACATCCGGCTGGCCGGACGGAGCGCGGTCTTCTGCGGTGCAGGCATCACCAACGGGCTGAGCGGCTGCGAGCTCGGCGTCAGCTGGTTGCTGCACCGCGCCGTCGGGACCTCGCACGCGAACCACATCCTCCTGACCGGGCGCAGGGTCGGTGCAGAGGAGGCGGGGCGGATCGGGCTGGTCTCCGAGGTCCTCGCCGACGACGAATTGCTCGAGCGGGCGGTCCGCCTTGCCGAAGGGATGTGCGCGCTGAGCCCGTTCGGACTGGCGCTGACCAAGGACACCCTCTGGGCCGCGCTCGAGGTCGGAAGCCTGCAGACGGCGGTCGACCTCGAGAACCGGACCCAGCTGCTGGCGGGCCACACCGGGAACCTGACCGAGGCGACCGCCGCGTTCAGGGAGAAGCGGCCTCCGGTCTACACGGAGTAGCCGGCGGTGCCCAAGGCTCGGCGGGGTGGTCGGCGGCGGCGCGGTCCGGCGGGCGGTGGGCGCGACGGCGCGGCCCGGGAGCATTGGCGGGACGACGGATCGCCGAAGACGAAGTACTCCTCACAGGACGAGGCCAACCGGATGGCGCTGCAGCGGCTGCTCGAGGACGGGTCCGATCTGGACCCCTACCCCTGCTCGTTCTGCGGAGCGTGGCACCTCGGCAGTCGGCGGGAGTGATCCACCCGGAGCCCGCCACGACCGGGCCGCGGGGCGACGGCCGGGCTCCTGACTGTACCGTCTGGACGGTAAAGTGCGCAGATGCCGACCGCCGCGACCAGGCGACACGCCGCCCCCCGTGGCCCCCACCGGGACGCCGCCGGCACCAAGCGTCGCATCCTCACCGCTGCCGAGGAGGTGGTCCTGCGCGACGGCGTCGTGCACCTCACCCTGGACGCGGCCGCGGCCGAAGCCGGCCTCAGCAAGGGTGGTGTCCTCTACCACTTCCCCTCCCGCGACGCGCTGGTCGCCGCGATGGTCGCAGCGATCATCGACGAGTTCGAGGCCGCCATCGCCCGCCACCTCCCGGCAGATGGAGACGAGGGTTCCGGCGCGGCAGGGTCGTTCACCCGAGCCTACGTGTCGGCCACCTTCGACCCCGGCACCGCGGGCACCCGGGGCCCCTCCCGCCAGGACCGCCTGGGCGCGGCACTCATCGCCGCCGCCGCCGCCGAGCCCGAGCTCCTGGTCCCCCTCCGGGATGCCGCCGAGCGGTGGCAGGCCCGGCTGGCGGCCGACGGGCTCGACCCGGTGCTCGCTTCGCTCGTGCGCCTCGCCTGTGACGGGCTCTGGCTCTGCGATCTCTTCGGGTTGGCGCCGCCGACGGGCGCGCGGCGCGACGCGCTGGGCACCGCCCTCGAGCGAATGGCCGGGGCACCCCGATGACGCGGTCGGACCCGGGCACTCCGGTCGAGCGCACCGACGGGTCGCGCCGGCTCATCCGGACCCTTACCGTGACGGTCTTCATCCAGTGGCTCGGTGCTACCGCGATCGTGCCGATGCTGCCCGTCTACATCCGGCACCTCGGCGGGTCGGACTTCCTCGCCGGCCTGGTCATGGCGTCGTTCTTCGCCGCGGGCGTCCTCTTCCAGTACCCGACCGGGAGACTCGCCGACCGGATCGGCCGACGTCCGGTGCTCGTCGCCGGCCTCGCGGTCTACGGCCTCGCCAGTCTGGCCTTCCTCGCACCCATCGTCCCGGGCATGGCCATCCTCTTGCGCGGACTGCAGGGGCTCGGCGCCGGAGCCGCGGCGGTGGCCTCCCTCGCCATGATCTCGGGAGCGGTCGCGGTCGAGCGCCGGGGCCGGGCGTTCGCCTCCATCTACGCCGGCGAGATCGCCGGGATGGCGGTCGGCCCGCTCATCGGGAGCATCGTCGGGGTGCACCACATGTGGCTGATGTTCCTCGGCTCGGGGGTCGCCGCCTTCGTCGCCTGCATCCCCGCGCTCCGCATCACCGAGGCGACACCGGTCACCCAGTCCCCGGTGCAGCCGGGCGGGCGGCACCTCACCCGCGTCGTGTGGCGGCGGCCGATGACCGGCGCCCTCGTCGCGGCGACCGCGCTCGGCCTCACCACCGGCGTCTACGACATCTGCTGGACGCTCCTCCTGGTGGCCCGCGGCGCGTCCGGCTGGCAGATCGGGGTCTCCTGGACGATGTTCGCGGTGCCCTTCGTGCTCCTCGCCCGGCCGAGTGGCTGGCTCGCCGACCACATGGACCGGCGCGCACTCGTCCTCGGGGGGCTGGGCCTCGCCGCGCTCTTCTGCACCTCGTACCCGTTCATCCACAGCGTGCCGGCACTGATCACCCTCGGCGCGATCGAGGCGTTCGGCTTCGCCGCCGCGATGCCGGCCATGCAGTCGCTGCTGACCCAGGGCACGGCCGAGTCCGAGGTCGGGCGGGTGCAGGGAACCTACGCCACCGTCCAGACCAGCTGCACCGCGCTGGCGGCAGCCTGCGCCGGCGCGGCGTTCGCCGCTGCCACCTGGCTCCCGTTCGTCGCCGTGGCGGCGATCACCGTCACCGCGCTCGCCGTGGCCGGACTGGTCTGGCGTCCGGTGGCCGGTCGCGTCCATCCGCGCGCCGGGGCCGGAACGACGGCGACGCCGATGCCGCCGCAGTCGCCGGACGAGGCGATCCCGCTCCCACCGATGGTCGTGGTCCAGCCTGCCGGGGTGGCCGGAGCCGTCGCCGAGGCGCACTGAGCGGGCCGACGGGCGTCGGCCGGCGGGCTCAGGCGGATGGCCGCGCCCCTCGGTCGGGAATGCCGGCGTGGATCGAGGCGAGCCACCGGCCGGTCGACGGGACCTGGCAGACGGCTGCGGCCGCCCGGAGGAGCCAGTCGATCACCGCCCGGTTGTCCGCCGTGGCCGGGACCGTTGCGACCATCCCGCGCCGCGGGTGGTCCTGGGTCACCCGCCACCCCTCGGGGACCGGGTGACCGAGGTCGCGCAGGCGCCAGGCGAGCCGGGGCCCGGAGGCGTGCTGGAGCCCGACCGTGGTGGGCTTGGGTCCGCCGGCCTGCGTGCGGCCGGGCATCCAGGTCACGACCGGGATCTTGTGGGTGGAGCCCCCGAGGAACGCGAACGGACCCGGAGGCGGCGGCTCGTGCTGCTCCTCGATGACCGGCTCCACGTTGATCCATCCCGTCCCGCCCGCCTGCACCGTCGCCATCCGTGCGAGCAGCTCCGGGTCGTCGTGGGCGAGGAACTCGAGCTCGACCGGCCGTGACCGGCTCATGTCTGGAGGTCGAGGACGGCACCGGCCAACGCCTCGAGCTCCGACCGCCACGACCCCGGCGCCGCCAGCGGGCGCACCACGAACTTGGAGAACCCGACCTCGAGGAAGGCCTCGAGCATGGACCGCAGCGACCCGAGGCCGGTCGGGACCACGTCGGCCGGGTCGACCCCCTTGCGGGACCGGGCGAGGGCCGCGAGCGACGCCGGGTCGAGCGGGCCCGCGGCGTAGGCGATCGAGACGCCGAAGTGCTCCGGGCTGATCTCCCTCCCCGCCGCGGCCGCGGCCTCGTCGATGACCGGGCGGGCCGCGGCCACCTCCGCCGGGGTGCAGGCAGACGGCAACCACCCGTCGGCGTAGCGGCCGCATCGTCGGAGGGCGGCCGGCACCATCCCCCCGGTCCAGAATTCGAGGGGCTGCTGGAGCGGGAGCGGCGAGAGGGTCACCCCGCCGAGATCGGCGATCGGGCCGCGGTACTCGACGGTCTCGCCGGCCCAGAGCGACCTGAGCAGCGGGAAGGCCTCCTCCATCCACCGTGCCCTCTCCGGCCCGGGCACCCCGACGGCGCCGGCCTCGGGGCTCCTCGGCAGGCCGGGCACGAAGGTCACCAGGAGGCGCCCTCCCGACAGCCGGTCCAGGGTCGCCAGCTGCCCGGCCGCCCGGACCAGGTTCCGACCGGGCAAGAGCAGCGTGGTGCCCAGCTTGAGCCGCGGGTTGTGTGCGGCGGCGAAGGCCAGTGCCACCAACGGGTCGAGGGTCGGCGCGGTGAGGACCTCCGGCAGCCAGATCGAGTCGAACCCCAGCTCGTCGAGATCGTCGACGAGGCCGGCGAACCCGCCGGGGCCGTCGCCCGCGTCCGCTCCGAGGCCGACGCCGATCCGGACCTTCACCCGCCCTCCAGCGGGGGACCGTCGAACCCGTCGACCGTGGCGAACCCCTCCACCGGCGCTCGGCGGAGCCGGGTCGGACGGTGCACCGGATGGCCGAGGACCAGCACGCCGCAGACGACGTGGGTCTCCGGCACCCCGAGGAGGTCCCGAACCGTCGCCTCGTCGCGCACCACCATCGTGGTCATGACCCCGGCGAGCCCGTCGGCCCGGGCGGCGAGCAGGATGCTCCAGGCGAAGGGGTAGATGGACGCGCCACCGACCAGGGTGTAGCGATCGGCGTCCCGGTCGACCGTGGCCAGCCGGGTGAGGTCGGCCAAGAGCACCAGCATGGCGGGCACACCGTCGAGATGCTCGGCGAACCCGCCGGGACCCGCCCCCGCGGTCGCGGCGATCTCGGCTGCCCCCCCGAGCGCCGCTCGTTCGAGCTCGCGGTCGGTCACCGCGGCCCAGGGGGTCAACCCGGCGGCCACCTGGGCCAGGTACTCGTACCAGCCGGGCAGGTAGCAGTCGCGCATCGCGCGACGGAGCGCCGGATCTCGCACCACCACGACTCGCCAGGCCTGTCGGTTGCCGCCGTTGGGGGCGAATCGAGCGGAGTCCAGCAGGCGGTAGAGCGTGGCGTCGTCGACCGGCTCTGCGGTGAACTCGCGCACCGCTCCGGTGGTCCGGAGGGCGTCGATCAGCTCCATGGGCTCCCGACCCGAATCAGAGGGTGGCCAGCACGGCGTCGGCCGCGCTCACGGTGAGGCCGGGGCCCGGCTCGACGGCGAGCGCGGTCACCACCCCGTCCTCGATGACCATCGCGTACCGCTGGGAGCGGGTCCCGAGGCCGAAGGCGCTCCCGTCCATCTCCAGCCCGACCGCTGCGGTGAACTCACCGTTGCCGTCGGCCAGCAGCAGCACGGTGTCGCCGACCTTCTGTGCCTCGCCCCACGCGCCCATGACGAAGGGATCGTTGACCGAGACGCAGGCCACCGTGGTGACCCCTTTTGCGGCCAACTCGTCACGGCGCAGCACGTAGCTGGGAAGGTGGAAGTCGGAGCAGGTCGGGGTGAACGCACCGGGCACCGCGAAGAGGACCACCTTGCCCGTGCCCAGCACGTCGCCGGTCCGGACCTTGACCGGCCCCTTGGGCTCGGGACGCATCACCTCGACGTCGGGGATCCTGTCGCCTACTGCGATGGTCATGGGCGAATCTCCTTGCGGTCGGACCCCGCCGTCCGGCAGGGCGTCCGTGCAACGCCGGGGCGCCGCGCTCCGCAGCATACGGTTCGCGGCGCAGCCTGCGGTTCGCGCCCGCCGACCGGGCCCGCCTGCCGTGCGCTGCCACCGATGGGTGCCGACCCCGGGGAGCACCGCCGATCCGAACCCCTCCACCGCGGCCAGTTGCGCGATCCCCGTGGATCGAGCGCGTGATGGCCACCGTGCTAGAGCCAGAGGTCCCCAGGGAATGGTGGTCGGTGAGGAGCAGGCGCCGAAGCCGGCCCTCTCCGCGCACCTGCGGGAGGCTACTGCCCGCCGTCGCCGGAAGGCTGGGGCTGGTTCCATTCGATCCAACCGGTGCCCGACCGCCCGTCCGTCGCGGTGAGGCCCACCATTGCCCGGGGGAACCGGCTGACCCGGCCGTCGGGCGCCTCGAGCCGGAGCGGGCCGAAGCCGAGCGGCTCGATGGCAAGGTCGAGCCCGCCGGGGTCGATGCGGACCCGTGCACTCCGGGGCAGCCCGTCGGGGCCGAGCTCCTCGGTCACCTCCAGCCCGTCCACGGGCACCACCGTCCCACCCGGAGGCTGGAGGTACCCGAATGCCACCGGGTGCCCGGGGATGCGGATGTCGGCAGCGTGCACCCTGGTGCCGTCGTCGAGACGGCCGGCAAGCCAGCACCACCCGAAGGCCCACCAGTCACGGGCCCCCCAGGAGTGGTCGCGCTGGCCGTGCCCCTCGACGGTGAGCACCTCGTCGCCGACGCGTACCGTGCCCGCGACCAGGCACGGAATCTCGTACCGGGTGGTGACGTCGTAGTGGTAGGGAACCCCGTCGGTCAGCCAGGTGAGGTCGAAGGTCAGGGTGGTCGCCGCACCGGGCTCCCTCCGGTAGACGGCAGCCGGGTCTGCCAGCACGGTCGCCGGCGCGGTCACCTCGAGGCGCATCCGGGCGAGTGGGGACTCCACCACGCCGTCGACGGCGTACCCACCCGCCCGGAGGGCGAGCCCCGTGCCGCCGCCGACCGGGAGGTCATAGGCGACCGAGGCGACCAGGGGCCGCTCCGTTCCCACCACCATGGTGGTCCACCAGGTGACCCCGAGGTTGGGGTAGCGCCCGATGCGGGCGTACCCGCCGAGTGTCCCGTCGGCGGAGACGAAGTCGAGATAGTGGGACTCGTTCCACAACGGCTCTGCGTCCGGAGGGTGGCGCCCCTCGTCGGCCGGGTCCACCGCGTGGGGATCGGTCTCGGGCACGGGTTCTCCTCCTCTCGTCGTTCTCGCGGTCGCGCCTTCCATCTTCGCGACGGCGGCGCTATCGTCGCGCAACGCCGACGCCCAGGACGGGTGGTCCCGTACGGACCACCGAGCGCCCGGTCGGTTGGGCAGCCCCCGATGCCAGGTCCTCCCCGGACCGACGACCGATGACCAGGCGGTGTGATGATCCGGAAAGCGCGACTCGTGGCGGCCCTGGTGTTGGTGACCACCGGCCTCTCGGTCGCCCTCCCGATCCTCGACGGCGGGTCCGCCCGGGCCGCAGGGTACGGGACGATCACCGTCGCGCCGACGGCCCAACCGGTGTTCGGTATGGACGCGCCCGATCCCGACGTGGTGCTCGACGGCTCGACCTACTACGCGTTCACCACCGGCACCGATCTCGGCAACAGCCTCCAGGCGCTCGTGGAATCACCCCTCACCGGATGGGGGCCCTACACGACCACCGACTACGGCTCGACTGCGCTCCCCTCCCCCCCGTCCTGGGAGACGCCGAACACCCAGACCTCGCCCGGCGTGTTCCGCTGGGGAGGTCAGTGGCTCATGTACTACGACGCTGCGACCGGCGGCCGCCCCGGAGACAGCGGAGCGGACTGCATCTCGGTGGCCACCGCGGCCACCCTCTCCCCCACGGACCCGGTGTTCAGCGACACCTCGACCGGGCCGCTGCTCTGCCAGCCGCGGTTCGGAGGGGCCATCGACCCGAGCCCGTTCGTCGACCAGGCCACCGGAGTCGCCTACCTCGTCTGGAAATCGAACGACGGGGGCTCCAGCCAGCCGGCCGGTCTCTGGTCGCAGCAGCTCAGCCCGGACGGGCTCTCCCTGGTCGGGGCTCCCCACCTGCTGTTCACCCAGAACTCGGCGCAGTTCTCCTGGGAGACGACGGTCGAGAACCCGGACATGGTCCAGGTCGGCGCGACCTACTTCCTCACCTTCTCGTCGGGTGCCTGGGACTCGGCGAACTACGCCGAGGCATTCGCCACCTGTGACGGACCGGTCGGACCGTGCACCCAGACCCAGGCCGTGCCCTTCCTCACCTCGTACCGCACCGCCTCCGGACCGGGCGGCGGGTCGTTCTTCCAGGGTGCCGGGGGAAACTGGTACCTCGCGTACGCCGCGTGGGCGCCCGGGTGCACCAGCTACACCGGGGGGAACTGCGTGGGCGCGAGGCAGCTCTTCATCGCACCGGCCAGCTTCTCCCCGGCGTCGCTCGCCGGGCCGGTGACCGGGATGGCGGCCACCCCGGGGGGTGACGGGTACTGGCTGGTCGACGGGTCGGGAGCGGTGACCGTGCACGGGGCCGCCCGGTTCTTCGGCTCGATGGCAGGCCGGCAGCTCAACGCTCCGATCGCCCACATCGTGGCCACTCCGGATGGTGGTGGGTACTGGCTGGTGGCCGCCGACGGGGGAACCTTCGCGTTCGGTGACGCCGGGTTCTACGGCTCGATGGGGGGGCACCGGCTCAACGCTCCGGTGGTGTCACTTGCGCCGACTCCGGACGGTCACGGCTACTGGCTGGTGGCCGCCGACGGCGGGATCTTCGCCTTCGGGGACGCCGCCTTCCACGGTTCGATGGGCGGGTACCCTCTCAACCAGCCGGTGGTCGGGATGGCCGCCGACACCCCAACGGGCGGGTACTGGTTGGTTGCCGCGGACGGAGGGATCTTCGCCTTCGACGCGCCGTTCTACGGATCGACCGGCAACCTGAGGCTCGCCGAGCCGGTCAACGGGATGTCGGTCGGCAGGGGCGGGGCGGGGTACCGGTTCGTCGCGTCGGACGGCGGCATCTTCTCCTTCGGGGACGCCGCCTTCCACGGTTCGATGGGGGGCCGGGTGCTCAACGCGCCGGTGACCGGCATGGCGACCGATGGCGCGACCGGGGGCTACTGGATGGTGGCCGCGGACGGAGGGATCTTCGCCTTCGACGCGCCGTTCTACGGCGCGGACTGACCGACCCGACGGAGCGCAGCGTGCGGGCGCCGGACCGGGTCAGTGGTGCTTCCAGGTCACCATGAACGCGGCACCCGTGGGGTTGAGCGCGGACGGCACGGCCTTCGCGATCCCTGTGGACGTGGTCATGGTGATCTGGTGCCACGCAAGCCCGGACGTCGTGATGGTGCCCCCGTCGACCAACGAGCTGGAGAAGGGGACGACCTTGAAGTCCGCCAGCGGGAGGATCGTGCAGGGTGAGCCCGAGCACGGGGCCTCGGTGATCCACTCCGCCGACGAGTTCAACGGGGGGGTGCGTGCCACCTGGGTGGTATTGAACGTCCATCGGTTCACGTTGGAGATGCTGAGCGTGTAGGTCGAGCCCACGTGGGAGACACGGGCGATCATGTTGTCCCCGGGCGCCACCGGATAGTTGGTCTTCGAGAGCGTGAAGACCTTCTGGGGGTACATCTCGTACCAGGCGTAGTAGTTCGGGGTCCCGGACGTGTGACCGGCCGCCCTGGTGCAGTCGGAGTCGGTCCCGATCTGCTGGACGGTCGGATCGCCGGCCGAGAACCCGTCGATGCCCAACCAGAACGACGACTGCTGCACCTGGTTGACCGGACAGGTGACCGCCGGCTCCCGCCAACCGCCGGAGATGGTCTTCAACCCGGCGCCGGTCACTGCGTACCCGGCCCAGTCGAGCGAGGTCGACTTGCCGGCGTTCGTCGAGAGGCCCCGCACCGGATGGTTCACGGACCCCGGTCCGACCGCGCGACCGGCCGTGATCGGGGCCGCGCCGGGCGCCCCTGCCGCGAAAGCGACGCCGACCACCAGGGTCAGGGATCCGACCCGAGCGGCGACCGCTCGCCTCCGGCCAGCGCGCCTGAAGAGCGGCCGGCCTCGCCGGTCAGGTGCCGCTGCCCGTTCCATTGCCCCCCAACGCGCTCTGGCCGGTCGCCCCGGAGGGGTTCGGCGACGGGGACGTGGTCCCGTGACGATGGCCACGCCCGTGGCCCGATCCCCCGCACTTCCCCGTAGCGTGATCAGCCACACCTGTGCTCGAAACGGTGCCGGTCGCCCCGGCTGCCGGCGCACCGCCCGGGGCTCCGACGGTCGTGATGGTGGCCGGACTGCTGCCCTTGCAGTGCCCGCCGCCCGTCCCGTGGTTGCCCCCACGGCTCGATCCACCGCCCCCGGTCCGGCCCGTTCCGCCACCGGTCCCGTGGTTGCCCCCACGGCTCGATCCACCGCCCGAACCGCTGGTCCCGGTCCGGCCTGTTCCGCTGCTCCCTGTCCGGCCCGTTCCGCTACCGGTCCCCGGACCGACGCGGCCGGCCGTCGTGCCTGCTGCCTGCTCGCTGCCGGTCGCGGCGCCCGTGACACCGGCCGTCCCGGCCGTCCCGGTACCGGTGACCGGTGTCGTCGCCACAGCGGAGGAGGCCGGCGCGCAGGTCACGCGGTTCACCGGCGTGGTGCCCGACGGACAGGTGACCCGCGCCACAGGATGGGTGTGCCGGACGATATGGATGGTCGCCCCTCCACCGACCACCCGCGCATGCCGGCTCGCGGCGGCGACGGGATGATGGATGGCGGGTATCACCGGAGTCGCGGACGACCCGGCGTCGTGGTCGAACTGACTGATCGCCTGATCGACAAAGTGAGTCGTGGGAAGCGGGAGACCCGTCGCCGCGGCGAGTCCCGTCGTGGCGAGGACCAGGCCGCCGACGAGCGTCGCTGCAAACGCAGCAGACGCGCGCCGCGGATGGCCGTGCGAGGTCGGCCACCCGGTCACCGTCGCCCGGAACGTGCTGCGCATCTCGTCCTCCCCGGCGAGCTCCCATGCGTGTCCCTGAGTGCCGGCGGCGGCCAGCAACTCCGACAGGGGACCGGAGATCACGTTCGGCAGCTCGATGATGTTGCCGTTCTCCGAGAAGACATCGGCATCGGGCAGCAGGGTGCTCAGGTCAACCATGTCGCCGCCGTCCCTCGTCCTCGTCCCATGAACGTCCCGCCATGACCGCGGTCGCCGACGCGCCGACCGGCTCCCGCTCCGCGTCCTCCCTCGCGCCGGGTGCGGAGGGAGTCGGGGTCAGCATACCCTCCAATCGACGCAGTCCACGATGACAGAGCACGCGCACCGAACCGGGGGTCCGGCCCATCATCCGCCCCACCGAAGCGGGATCGAGCCCGACGACGATGCGGAGCATGACGGCTTCTGCCTGATCGGGAGGGAGCTGGTCGATGAGCCCGAGGGCGATCTCGGTCGATGAATGCTCGGCGGCCTCGGCCTCCACGTCGTTGGATGCCGGAAGGAGCGCGATCGTGGCGAACTCGGACGGTTCGGGTCGACGGTCCCGGCCGCGGTACCAATCGGTCACCCGGTTACGCGCCGTCGTGTAGAGCCACGCGTGGAAGCCATCTTCCTCACCCTCGAAGGTGGGCAGCCCGCGCATGACCCGGATCCAGGTGTCGGCGGCGAGGTCTTCGGCGACCGTCGCGGCCTTCACCCGCAGGTAGCGCAACAATCCCGGTTGGAAGGCCCGCCAGATCCTGGCGAAAGCCTCTTCGTCTCCCCGCTTGGCGGAAGCCAGCGTCCCCCTGAAGTCGTTCACGATTCGGACCCTCGGTCTCGGTTGCTCGGACAGCCCCCCGTCCCCGCTGCCTGTCTTACACCCCTCGACACCCCGCGTCCACCACCCAGGAGCATCATGGGATCCGTGTCGGGAATGTGAAATGTCGTGCGACCGCGGAGACTGGCTGCGTCCGCGCTGACCGCGACCACGCGACCACAAATCACACTCTCCCAAAATTTTAGGAGAACCCTTGAAAGGGCGGGTGCCATTGCTCGCGTGGCGCAAGAAGCCGCTTGCTCGCGATTAGCGTAACGGACGGGCCTCCTTTATCGTTTAACCGTGTCGGAGGGGGGTAGACAGAAAGCGGGCAGGCTGACGATGGGCGTCGCGCGTATCCACAAAGCGGTCGCCGCAATCGCCGTCTCCATGATCATGGTGGGCGTGGGAATGGTCACGGCCGGAGCCGCATGGAGCGCGGGCTTCCACGACTCGAAGCCCCACCTCCGATTCGACACCTACCTACGCCAGGCCGTCCTGGTCATCCCCAGTCCTCCCTGCCCGAAGTGGTCGCGGCACTGCCACTGGATGCTCTACGTCAGCCTCGTCGATGCTCCCGGACCGCACCAGTGGGTGATCGGGACCTCCGGGCGCCTCTCGCTGCCGGTCGAGAAGTGCGGGTACTACCAGGCCGACGCGCTCATCAGCACCGGCTCGTACTACAACTGGACTTACATGACCGGAATCCGCGAGCACGTCAACTATTGCCCCCCGCCCACCACGACGACCACGACGAGCTCGACGAGCACCACCAGCACCACCAGCACCACCAGCACCACCAGCACCACCACGACGACTGCCCCTTCCAGCACCTCGAGCAGCACGACCTCGACGACCGCCGCGCCCAGGGTCGCCTCCTCCAGCACCACGCCGACTTCACAATTGCCGTTCACCGCGTCCACCACCGTGGTGACCACCGCCGACGGCGTGGTCCCCACGACGGCACCACCGGCCACTCAGGCCAGTGCCACCCTCCCTTTCACCGGTGTGGATCTGCGCGCGTTGATCATCGTCGGGTCGGCGCTCACCCTTCTCGGAGGGGTTCTCCTTTCGACCTACGAGTCGCGCCGGCGGCTCCTCCGACGTGCGGCGGCCGTGCGCCCAAGCGCCATCACGGACGGAGCGCGACGGGTCAGCTCCTGGTTCCTCGGCCTCTGACCCCATCGTCGCCGGCGTCCAGATCATCGGCCCGGTCCGGATCCGTCGACCGGATGGTGTGCGGGACATGGTGACGATCCGGGCGTTCCGTCCGGCCCATCTCGAACTGGTCGGGGCCTGGCTCGAGGAGCCCCACGTGGCCCGCTGGTACCTCGCCGGTTCGAGCGCCAGGGACGAGCTCGAGGATCTGCGCCGCAGCGTGGGCGGGGCCGGGCCGACCCATCTCGCGATCGTGCTCGACGGCGATCGCCCCGTCGGCTGGTGCCAGTGGTACCTCCTCAGCGCCTACCCGGACCACGCCGCCGCGGTCGGAGGCGCACCGGGCGACGTCGGCATCGACTACGCGATCGGCGACCCCTCGTGCATCGGGCGCGGCATCGGCACCCGGCTCGTCGGTGCACTGGTGGAGCACCTGCGCCGACAGCACCCAGGCTCCGGGATCGTCGCCGACCCACAGGCGGCGAACATCGCCTCGTGCCGGGTCCTCGAGCACAACCGGTTCGAGCTTCTCGGCGTGCGCCCCCTCGCAACCGAGCCGACCGGCGCCCCGATGGCCATCTACCGGCTGGATTCCTCCACCGGGCGTCCCCAGCGAGCACGGAGGGCTTCGGAGCACTAGTGGTGGCGTGGGTCGGCGCGCGGACCACGCACCATCTCGCGCGAACGGCGCCACATCCGCGCGGGCCCGGGGATCAGCCCTCGGGGGACGGGGACAGCTCGGGGGACTCGGGGGCGCGCAGGGCCGCCCGCGCCCGACGGCCCCCGGGCGCGGTGCCTTTGGCCAGTGCGATCGCCACCAGCCCGATGGATGGCGCCGAGCGGGCCAGTTGGTTCTCCGGCCATCTGCGTGCGGCAACAGCGGCCAGCCCGAGCAATCCGACCGTCACCATCCAACCTTCGATGGTGATCGGGCTCAGACCCCAGCCCACCCGTCGAGGCCCGAACCAGGCCTTGTCTCCGATCAGGGGTGTGGTGCGCACCCCGTCATTATTGCCTCTCGGCGGGAGCCCATCGCCCGGATCCGGGCCTCGTCCGGCGCGAGCCCGGCCGGAGGCCATCCCTCCGTCCCCTCCGGTCAGCCCCTCGCCTGGATGGTGGCGATGACCTGCTGGACGACGGTGTTCCAGTAGTCGTAGGCGTGCCCGGTGCCCGGGACGATGGCCTCCTGCACGTTGCAGCCGTTGGCGAGAAGGGCGGCGGTCATCGATGCGGGCTGGTCGAGCGGCATGAGCTCGTTCTCGCTGTTGAACAGGAGCGAGGTGCCCGGGCAGTCGGTCGGGGTCACGTGGCGGTCCGGTGACCAGACCACCTCGGTCGACCTCGGGCAGACCGAGAGCTGGCACCCGAGGGCCTGGGAGGCCCGGTAGGCGAGGGAGAGGGTGGTGAGGCCCAAGAACCCGTCGGGGAGCAGGCTGGTGAAGTCGAAGGCCCCAGAGAGGGTGATCACCGCCTTGACCGTGCCGGGGGGGAGCATCTGGGAGACGGTGGCCGCCAGGTCCCCGCCGGCCGAGAGGCCGACCAGGGTGAGGTTGTTCGGGTCCCCGTTGTAGAGGGTCGCGTTGGCGAGCGCCCACTCCGTGGCGAGGGTCACCTCTTGGGTCTGGACCTGGAGCGGGGTGCCCGCAAAGGACAGGGTGGCCGAGGCGTAGTTGACCACGACCACGGTGAAGCCCGCCGCCTGCAGGGTGGTCGCCGCGGCCGGGGTGTTCCCGTAGTTCTGGTACTCGGAGAGCCACCCACCGCCGTGCACCATGACCACCAGGCGGGCCCCGGGCATCGGCCCGGGGTAGACCGAGAGGGTCTCGTAGGGACCCGCACCGTAGGAGAGGTTGGTGACCGGTTCGGGCAGCGCACCGGCGGGGACCGCGCCGATCACCGAGCACACACTCATGACCACGACCGCCGCCGCGCAGATCCGTGCCACTCGTCTGGAGAACATCGATGCCGCCTCTCTGACGCCCCCACGGCGTCCGTCGATTGTCGACCGGCCTCAGCATCACCCGCGAGCAACGGAGCCGTCAAGCATCCGCGCGCACCGTGACCGACGTGTACCGGCGCGTCACCGTGTGCGTCGTCACACGCCCGTCCGTCACCGACGCGACAGGTCGGACAGCGCAGCGACGACACCCGTTCACACGGTGACGCCACGGTGAACACCGCTCGGTGACCGACGGCGGCGGAGGAGTCGACCGCTGCGTTCTCAGGTGCCCGTGAACGGCGAGCGCAGCCACAGCGCCACGCAGCGTGGGGAAGTACGATTTTCGTCGATGACCAGACTGATTTCTCCGATCAGGACCCACAGGCGTCGCAGGCTCCGGCAGCTGATCCGGTGCGACCACTGCGATCACGTGGTGAGCCGGGGTGTGACCGCGAAGTACTGCTCGCCGGCGTGCCGGCAGGCTGCCTACCGCGACCGCTCCCGCGCAACCAGAGCCGTCTGAGCGGTTCGGCGAGCGCTTCGACGCGACGACATGACCGACTCGGGAGCGAGGTCCGGCAGCGCACCCCGACGGGTCGCCCGGTCGCGTCCTCCTCACTGCGGACGATCGCACGCATGACCTCGGTGGCCGTGATCGGGGACTTCGATCCGACCGCCCCGACCCACACGCTGATCGGCACCGCGATCGGTCACTCCGACGTCGCGATCGACTCCGGGCCGACCACCGTCTCTTGGATCGACACCCTGGCCTGCGAGTCACTGGCCAGTGACGATCTCGCGTCGATCGACGCCGTCTGGATCGCCCCGGGGAGCCCCTATCGGAGCATGGCCGGAGCCCTCAACGCGATCCGCATCGCGCGGATCGCCGATGCTCCCCTGCTCGGCACGTGCGGCGGATTCCAACACGTGGTGCTCGAGTACGCACGGAACGTGATGGGAATCCACGAGGCGGCGCACGCCGAATACGACCCCGCCGCCTCCCCTCTGTTGATCACCGCGCTCGAGTGCTCGCTGGCCGGGACCACGATGGGCGTCGACCTCCGAGCGGGCACGCTCGCTGCTTCCTGCTACGGGGTGATCCATGCCGCCGAGCGCTACTACTGCACCTTCGGACTCAACGCCGAGTACATCGGACGACTCCAGGCGGCCGGTCTGGTCGTCTCCGGCGTCGACCAGAACGATGAGCCACGCATCGTCGAGCTTCCCGACCGCCGCTTCTTCGTGGGCACGCTGTTCGTTCCCCAGATGTCCAGCACGGCGGAACGACCGCATCCTCTCGTGACCGGTCTCCTGCACGCCGCCCGCGCCTGAGGAGTAGCGGGGGCCGGGTCAGATCGAGAGCAGATAATTCGCCAGCTCGGTCGGCCGGGCGAGTGCGATCAGATGTCCACCGGGGAGCCCGTCGATCTCGATCCCGAGGCGCTCCAGGGTGATCTGTCGCTGGAATTCGAAGGGGAAGAACCGGTCCTCTCGACCAGCGGCAACCCTGGTCGGAACCCGCGGCCACGAGATGAAGTCACAGACAGACGTGAAGACGACCTCCGCCTCCTCGTGTCGATGACGTTCACCGTCGGCGAGCACCTCGTCCGGGACGTCATGGAGGAAATAGGTCGCCGGATCGAACTCGACGGGATACCCGCAGGAGCGCGCCGCCGTCTCTCTCGCCTCGACAGCCCCGGTGTTGCGCCACCACTCCCCCGCCGTCTCCCCCTGGAGCGGGATCATGGCGTTGATCAGGACGATCGCGCGGACCGGGGTGCGCTCGGTGACGAGAGGGACCACGAATCCTCCGAGTGAGGCGGCGACCAACACCACGTCCGCACGTTCCGCGACGGCCGCGGCCACGATCCGGACGTACTCGGCCAGTCCGGTCTTGGGATCACCAGCAGGCAGGTCGACTGGAACCACCTCGTGGCCTGCCGCCGTGAGGAGCGGCGCGACCCGATGCCAGTACCACGCCGAGCCCCCGGAACCGGGGATCAGAACGTAGCTGCTCACCGCGAGCCCGCACTGCTGGTCACCCCGAAGAGGCTACGACGCTCGACCCACCTCTTCTGCCAATCCTGCCCCTGTGCCGTTTCCGTCCGGCCACCGAGCTCACCCCGGCAGAGGAGCACGGAGGGCCTCCGACCCACGGCGTCCACCGCCACTGAACTGGTGTTTTTGCAGCCGATGACCCGAGCGGCGGCTCCCGATACGCGATACGATCGGCCGCATGAAGCGGCCCGCGCTTCGCCGGTTCTTCGGAGTGACCGCAACCGTGATCGCCGTCGGAGCACCGGCCTCGGGGAGCGTTCTCACTGCCTCTCCCGCGGGTGCCGCCGGCTCGGGCGGCTGCGGCACGGTCCTGCTGCGCGGCAGCGAATGGCTCGGCGGAACGGGCGTCAGCGTCTACAGCAATGGAACCTACCAAGGCACCCGGAAGGACTGCGTGAACCCCGGCGGTACCGCCTACAACTACTTCAACGGGACGCAAACCGGGCAGAAGTGGCAGGGCGCAGAGCTGGTCAATCGGCTCTACCTGACGAAGAGCTGGATCATGACCACCTGGCCGGGGAGTGCGGGATCGACCTTCTTTGCGGATGCCCCGTCCAATCTGGTCAAGGACTCGAACGGATCCGTCTCCCATCTCGGACCCGGTGACGTGGTCGACATCAACGTCTCGCACAACGGGACTCCGGACGGTGGTGCGCTGTTGGTGGTCAACGACGGCGCCGCCGTGAGCAGCGGCACCGTGACCACGGTGAGTCAGGACACCGGAACCTCCGGAAACGCCACCGTCCAGATCAAGGTGTCGATCGGAAACGGGTCGGTGACGACCCCGGGGGGGAACGGATGGACCTATGCGGTCATCGGCGTCATTCATGCACCGCCGGCGGCCCCGCCGATGCTGAAGCCTCTCGCCTCGACATCCGGTTCCGCCGGGTTCGCCACGCAGTTCGCGGTGACCTGCCCTCGCACCGATCAAGACATCGGGATAGACGTGGTGGCACCGAGCGAACTGTCCAGCGGGGAATACACGTTCTCGCCGGGTACCTATCACTTCATCGAGCAGACGGCGCTGGCTGCTCCGGTCGGAGACTATTCCTTCAAGGTCGATTGCGTGACCGGCATCGCCGGCAACCGACCGCAGTGGAGAACGACCCATGCGTTTCCCGCGGTCACCATGCACGTCACCGGACCCTCCGTCACTCCGACGATCTCGCCGACCGATCCCCAACGTGGGTCGACCATGACCGTCGGTGACGGTGGCGGGTTCGGAACCGGACAGTGGGCCGATGCCGTCCTGTTCATCTCGTGGCACTATCAGGGTGAACAAGGCGTTCTGAAGGACGCCACCATTCCCTTGAGCTCGAGCGGCAACTGGGGCCCCGTCGATCAAGCCATCCCGACGGCGGTGCCGGTTGGTGCAACCATCGATGTCGCGGTACAGGCCGAGGGCCCTGGCCGGACATATCGGGTGAACTCCAACGTCGTGACCTCGGGTCCGGTTTCCTAGGCTCAATAACCGGTCGCGCGGTCCGGCTCGGGCGTTGGACTGATCGTCTCAGTGAGCTGGCCGTTTCAGTACCGGATCCGGACTAGGTGGTGGTGGACGGACCCGCAGAGGCGTAGTACCCGGCGTTGAGGAACCGGCCGGTGTCCGACCCATCACAGGAGCAGAGGTGAATCGTCGGATTCCATTGGGGAGACCCAACGGGAACGATGTCGTTCGCCACCGGTGTGCCGTTGATCTCGAAAGCGAGCTGCGTACTGTTGGGGCTGGCGGTGCCGTCGTTGCAGGCAATGGTCAGTGTGTTGCTGCCGGTGCCGCGGATTGCCGAGGAGTTGCCCTCATCAACGATGGAAGCGCCAGGGTTTGTCAGTAGGATGATCTGCCAGTACCCCGAGCCTCGAACATCGAAGACGAACTGATCACCCTGGGTCGGTGTGATGCAGCCCAGGCCGATGTCGTTGGAACGATCCCCGGCGATGATCGCCACGGAGGCCGACAGCTGCATGGATTGGTAGCCCTGTTCCACCGGCAAGCCCGACCATTCGGACTCGCCGGTGGTTCCGATCGCCATCTCGACGCCACCGGGAACTGCGGTCAGTGTCGTTGCGACCGGCTGTGACTTCGACTCCCAGAGCATCGGAGCCGCCGGGCCGCCAGCAATAGGAGCGCCAAGTGAGATCGGCGTCGGTATGAGGTGGACCACCGAATCCGTTCTCGCCTTCTGCACACCGAGGAAGGTCGGGATGGCAATAGCGAGCAGGACAAATGACAAGGTGGCGAATCCCACGATGATCCCGGCCAGGCCCAAACCCGCTCCCTTTTGCGTGCCGTTCGATCGTTGGATCTGGCCCCGCGAGACGAATCCGAAGATGATGCCGACGATCGACCCGATGCCGAGCAGACCAAGACCCATGATCGACAGAACCAGGCTTGCAATGGCGAGTCCGTTGGTTGACGGCTGCATTGCCGGGTATCCGTACCCGGGCACCACGGCAAACGGGTCGGCGGGCGGAGCACTCGGATAGCCGTACGCTGCGTGGAATCCCTGCCCAGGTGGCTCGACAGACGGACTGAGGGGAGGGAACAGAGCAAGTCCCGGCGGGGTCGAAGCCGGAGGAGCCTGCCCGACCGGGATGGTGACGAATCCCGGCAGTTCGCTGCCGGGACCCTCGACCGCAGCCGTCCCGTCGGGATGCAGGTCCGGCGGATACCAGTTGCCGTCTGATGCCAGCCACCACCCGGGTGGTCCGGTGACCGCGGTCATGGTCGTGCCCACGAGACTGCCGCGCCTGGTCCCACACGCACGTATCGGTCAGCGGGCACCGTCCCTTTAGGCAAGCCGGCCTGGGAAGTCAAAGCGCCATCGTTCGACACCGTTCGACAAAATGCGTCGGCATTGCTGCGTGATCTGCCATATGGATCCCGTACGCCCGCTGCTGGCGAGCCATGCAGGGATCACGACGTGCAGGTGAGCATACGACGGCGACGCCGGCTCATTCGCGAACGAGTTTCAGCGCCAGCCTGAGAACGACGAAGGATGCCAGAAAGACCGGCAAGAACCGCTTTCCGGTGCACCGGAATGCGATGACCTCACCCTCGGCGGCGTCGAATGCCTCAGTGCTGCTCGATTTTCGGCCATTGCGAACCTGCAGGGTATGGCGTCCAGGCTCGACTGGCACCTCGACCGTGTCGTTCATTTCGACCAACCCGACCCGCTCACCGTCGACCACGACATCGTACGGGCCACGACGTACCTCCGCCCCGATTGCCTCATGCGTCAACTGCAGCGTTGCCGACATCTCGTGAACTCCTCTTGCTTTCGAACGACCATCAGCTGCGTGCTCGGCGGCGAACCCAGCGTACCGGCGGCCGTCATCCGCGCCGACCGGCCCGGGAGCCCTTCGCCGTCGGGTTGCGGCACGGTTCGGAGGGTGCCGCTTCTACGGACTCAACGGCTGGGGAAAAGGGTCCCTTCCTCGCGTGCGTCGAATCGCGCCACCGACACCGCGATAGGAGGCAGGCTCGCCGGCGAACCGCGAGGCACCTCCTCAGATCGGGGCCAGTGAGTACTGTGCGGGTGTGGTGGTGCAGACGACCGCCTGGACCACTGACAGGACAACGAGGATTCATTGAGTCGGACCAGTACCTTGCGGCAAGCGAGATTTGCAGTCATTCCAATGCTGGTGCTCACGATCGCGGGACTGACGGGATGCACCTCCGGAACATCGTCCACCGCTCAGACCCACCAGCTTCTCAAACCGTCATCACCGATCACGACCGTCTCCAGTCCCACGTCCATCCCCACGCATCCTTCCAGTGGCTCCTCCGACGAAGGAATCTTGAACTCCGTTTCTTGCGTTCCGAGTGGTCAATGTGTGGCTGTCGGAGAGACCGGCGTGACCTTCACTCGTCCTGGCCCACAGGCCCAATGGGCCACTGCTTCTCAACCGCAAACAAACCCCATCGCCTCTGTCTCCTGCGTCAGTGGAACCGAGTGCATGGGAGTTGGAAACGATGGGCAGACCGCCACGTTCTCGCAGTGGAACGGCGCCTCGTGGACTGAGCTACCGGCACCGACTGGCACGATCAACGGGCAATCGCCTATCCCTTCGCAAGTGTCCTGCACAGCGTTGAACTTCTGCGTAGCCGTAGGCGGAAGCATCGACAATCCGTCGACCTTTGCTGGAGGGGAGACGGCGGTGATCGAACGATGGGATGGGCTGGCGTGGGCGGCTCCAGAAACCCCGGTGTTGGCAACCACGCATCCTGGCAATGTCATTTTCTGGAGCGTCTCTTGTGTGTCGTCCGTGTTTTGCATGGCTGTGGGCCAAACCGAACAGATTCACACGCTTGCAGAGGAATGGGACGGGAGCCAGTGGAGGACGACTCCGACGCCGCCTGTTGACGATCCATCAGCGGGCCTTGAAAGCGTGTCCTGCACGTCTGCTGAGTTCTGCTTCGCATTGGGAACCCAGGAGTCTTCAGACGCGGGCCCTTCCGAACCCGAGACGACGATCATTGCTGAGGTCTGGAATGGGTCCTCGTGGGCCAAAGTGCCCGCACCCATCCCATTCGGTGGGATCCTCTCACTCTCCCGATCTGCGCTTGCCTGTACCTCTCCATCGCAATGCTCAGCGGTTTGGTCATCGACATGGGCACTTGAGCGGCAAGGGGGTCCGACTCCTGCACACGCAGGATTCCCTGCCGTCTCGCAGTTGTGGAACGGGTCGAGCTGGAGCGTTCTATCCATGCCCAATCCGACTTCGAGTTCGGGTCAGTTCAACATCCTGTATGACGAATCCTGTAGTGCCGCGATCGACTGTGTGGCCGCGGGCACCACAGCAGATGGATATACATCCCCGACGATGCTGATCGAGAGTTGGGACGGTTCACGGTGGACGGAGGACCAGGTCCCAACCTTTTGATCGGGAAGTCCGGAACGTCATTCGAGCACTATCCCGCACGCCCGGATGCCTGGTTGAGAGTCACGCGATGATTCCTGACCCAGGAGTCGGCCAACTCGTGTGAGATTCTGGCCGTGATCCCCTGGATGCGACACAGTTGAAGTTCGGGGGCTATCGCCCGAGAGCATACGCCGCTCGCCGGGGGTCGGCGCCCGCGCGTAGCGTGCTTCGTCTTCCTGCCTCGGGCGCAGAGCGTTGGCGGATCATGCCCACAGATCCCGCCTCGAATTCGAACGGAGGCCATTCCCGGACGTCATGTCCGAGAGACGTTAAGCCCTGGAGCGTGGCCTCGGGCACCCGATTCTCCACCGCCACCATCCCTTCGTGGTGGCCATGGGGATGGAAAGAGTTGGGGAAGGCCATGGAGATCGCGCGAGGAGCTTCTACGGCCTGTTGCTCGGTCATGCCGAAGACGGCAACGTTCAGCAGAGACTGAAGGATCGCCTGGACGATCATGTCACCGCCCGGGCAGGTAATGGGCCACACCATTCCGTCATCGTCGATGACGATGACGGGCGATGGGGTGACACGAGGGCGCCGACCCGGACCCAGACAGGCAGGATGATTGGGATCGGTACGGCTCTGTACTCCCCGGCCTGACACGAGCACACCGAGGTCGGGGACGATCGGGCTCATGGCGAGCGGATCGCTCGGTGCCGATGCAAAAGCATTGCCCAGGCTGTCGACAACCGTCACCTGAGTGGTCGAGTTTGCCTGATCGGCCTCGTGACGGAGCGTGAACAGGTCGGGAAGCGACTGATCGGGTCGTATGTAGGCAGCCAGCTCGGCCGCGTGCTCGTCCGACAGCAGATACGTCATGTCGACGCTCCCGGCGTCCCCGTAATAGCGCTCACGATCAGAGAAGGCCAACTTCACTGCCTCGATGAGGTGGTGCAAGTATGCCGTTGAGTTGTTCCCGAACGAATCCAGGTCGAATTGCTGGAGGATCGCAAGCGCTTGGAGGAGCGCGGGGCCCTGTGACCACTGCGGAGGGGTCGTATGTACCGTGAGATGACTGAGGCCCGGAAAGGACCGACCGGGTGCTGGCGCCACCTCGGCTCGGAATTCAGCCAGGTCCTGGACCGTGAGGAATCCCCCTCCCTCCGTTACGAACTCCACCATCGTCTTGGCCACCGTGCCCTCGTAGAACGCTCTGCGCACACCGTCGAGCTCGCTTCGACGGCGGTCACTGGATGGCCAACCGTCCGCATTCGACTGCGAGGTCGCCTCGGCCTCGGCCAGGCGGATGAGAAGGCGGCCGAGATCCGGTTGTACCAGGCGATCCCCTCGTTGGGCCCGGCGACCGCCGATGCAGTAGACAGTCGCCGACGAGGGCCACTGTTCATAGACCCAGGCGAACATTTCGAGTCCGGTGGCCACGGTGGCATCGAGCACGAATCCTTCGGTTGCCAGCTCGATCGCCGGGGCCGCCACGTCGGCGAACGACCATGTGCCAAAGGCCTCTAGCGCCGACAGCCAGCCTGCCAGGGCTCCCGGCACGATGCTCGCTGCGCACCCAGGTGGCATCTCCGACCCGTGGCGTCCGACATACGCGTCCGCAGTAGCGGTCGACGACCACCGTCCGATCCCGGCCACGCTCACAACGTCTTGCGCGCCAGCTGGCCGGATGAGTATCGGTGCGATCCCGCCGAGGTTGCACATGTCGACCTGGACGACATTCGTCGCCAGGGCAGCGGCGACGCCGGCATCGATGGCATTTCCCCCAGATTCAAGAACCCGGCCGGCAACCTGAACGGTCATTGGATGTCCGGTGACCGCCATCCACCGATCTCCGACCAGCGTGGGCCGGGAGCTCTCAGTGGGGGGCAGTCCGCGAGGGCCGGGCTTCATTGGCGTCGACCCTAGTACGACGCACGCATCTGACAGCTGTCGAGCTGGGCCTTGCCGGTACCCGGTGACGCTGACAGGGTCACTGCTTCGTCGCCCATCCAAACACGCCCAGGAGCAATCAGTCGTGCGTGAAGTTGACGACGGATGCATCCGGTCCTGGGAAGAAGAGATCCTCGTGGCCTGTGTCCTCCCACCGCACGAGGTACGGAGGCTCCCCGTTCTCATGGCGAACCTCCAGGACTTCGCAATCACGATCATGCTCGCCCACGTGATGCCCCTTGACAACAATCCTGTCCCCGACTTTCGCTTGCATCTGAACTCCCTTTACTGCGTAGTGGATTCATGGTCATGATCGACCCCCAGGCGAATTTCCACCAGAGTCCGAAGTCACTGTCCGATCTGCCCAGTGGTCAGGGTCACCCAGTTGCTCACCAGGAACAACCGTCGGGAGGGGGACCTATGGCCCTACCGCAATCAAGCGCACGGCCTGACGATCAGAAGGTGACCCGTGCGCTGACAGAAGCACCCCATGGGGCACCCCAGGTCAAGCGCCATGCCATGTGGCTTATCCCGATCATTCTGGCGGTTGTCGTACTGGTCGTCGTCGGGGTCATCTTCTTCAGCAGCGACAGCTCCGGTGTGACCGACCAGCAGCGACTGGCGTCAGTGCGGCGTGTCTGCAACGAGTGGTCGGCGAACTCCGGTGCCAGCCTGGGGAGGAGTTCGGCCAGTACGGCATGTTCCACAATGGCCGATTGGATGGGCCAGCAGCTTCAAAACGGACAAATGACCGGGCCGATGATCTGGGGCACTGCATCATCGATGGATTCTGTTTGCCGACTGTGGATGGACTCGGGCTCACGGGCCTCTATCTCCACCACAACTTCGCCTGGCTGGTGCGACGGCATGGTCAGCTGGATGCAGCAGCGCATCGGCAACTGGGACGACTGGACGATGAACGGCAACATGGGCGGAACATGAAGGGCGGCGATTCAGCAGGGCGGAGCCGATGTACCTGACTCCGAAGTAGCGATCATGGGTCGGCGAGCACCCCTCCACCGAATAGCGTCCCGCTCCCGTTTGGGCAGGCCCTTGCCGGACCTACAGGGGGGAGGTCGTTCTTCAAGAGGTCCAGTCGACCAGCACGGTGGGGGGCGGGCTTTCGGGTGGAGCGCCCAGGTCAACGCCAGTCACGTCCTTGACTTGGCCACGAAACCAGACGGTGAACTCGTCGCCGGAGGTGGCGAGTTCCGTGAACGCCTTCTCGATGTCGGGAGCCTCGAACCACACCAACATGAAGCTCCCCATCGGGGTCTCCTGCAGAGCCCAGGTCTCCCGGGCAAGTCCCGACCGAGCCGCCTGAGCATCGAACCCCTTGCGGCGCTCACCCATGCACGCGGCCGCGAAGTCCTTGCCTCCCTGTTCTTTACCGGGAAGGATCGGGAACGCGCCATTGAACACTGCCATCGGGCTCTTCTCCTTGTTCGTCCGCCGTAGCACCGGCGACAGTATCAGCGGGCTCCGAAGGGTGCCCAAAAGCCAAGGGGCTCCGCAGGGTGACGAACCCAGCAATCGAGAGAGACGAGCGAGGCGTCATGCGCCGGTCGGGGGCACGCATATCCGGTTGGGGGACACCCCAGGGGGTTGAGCTTGACAATGACGGGACGTGAATCCCGTGCATCAGCTCGTGTAGTCGACTGGGCCTGCTCCTTCGATCCCGACGGCGAACGCCAACCCCCGGAGCCCCGAGTTGGCTGTCAGCGGCCAGATACTGTGCACGGCGTCCGGGGGAATCCTGATCAGGTCTCCCTGGCCCACTTCGCGCTCCTCATCGGCGATCTTCATGATGCCGCGTCCTGAAATGATCTAGTAGAACTCATGGGTGGGATGGGAGTGCGGGTCCACGAGACCTCCGCCAGCTACTTCCCACTCACTGACAAGCTCAAGGGATCCACCACTGGTGGCGTCCTTGAGTTCACCAGGTTGAATGAGCCACCAGACCGGCACGGTCCCCGCGTGTTCGATGACAGGGGCCACGTCTCTGACCGAGCGGATATCCATTTGCACCTTCCGTTTCTCAACCCGAGCCGCGTACCGACTGCGTTGATCGTAGGGCAGCCAACGCTCGTCGCGCGCACGTGCTGGGCGTGGCTTGGTGTCTCAAGCACCGAGCAGTCTGGGTTACCCCTTAGCAGTCGGGGTCGGTGCTGTCACCCCTTCCACGGGCAGCGGACTCGTAACGCTGGGAACGCTTGAGGAGGGAGCGAAGCCCTTCACTATGAGCCAAATGGCCAAGACCATCTCGTTCACGGCGATCGGTAGATTCAGTCCAACCTGGACGGACGACATGTAGGCCGTGGCGTCGAGGAGAACGAGACAGCCAGCGACGAATCCAAGACCCACACTGATGATGCCCCACATCGACAGCCACCTTGGAATGAGCCGGGACTGAAAGAAGAGCCAGTAGTACATGAAGCCTCCAACGTAGAAGGCCATTGCGGCTACCAAGCCAGACCAGTGGCGGAGGTCTCGCAACAACTCGCCCGCCGTCCGGAAGGACGAACTCACGGGGTGCCCGGCGTGTGCATATTGTTGGCTGAGGGAAACGAGCAGCAGCGTGCCGACGGCCCCCATGGCGTAGAGCGCCCCTTCGACGAGCCGGAACCCAATCGAACCGATAGCGAGGCCCTGTCCGTGTCTCCTAAGGACCGGATAGAGCGCCATGGCGATTCCGGCACTCGTAAACGCGGCGAGCAGTTCGAAGCATGCCCCGATCAGGACACGGTCCTGGTTGGCATAGATGCGCGCCAGGTATCCCGAGCCATTGACGATCGGGTTCAACAATCCCGTAGCAACCAAGCTGGCGACGGTCGCTGCGATAAACAGGGCACCTGCAAGCCGAGCGGTTGCTGTCGGTCGTCGATCTCATGGAGCCTCCACGTCCATTCTTTGCAATCGCCACTGAACGGAGATAGGGCCAGAGGTCCTCACCCATGGATCCGAAGAGCCGGATATCCCTATGGTGCTGATCGGAGGTACCCAAGGTGACCCCCTGATCAGGTGCGAGTTCAGGGGACAGGCTGAAGGTCTCGTCTACCGGGCTACCGCTGTCTTGCGTTGACAGGAAAGTCGACAATCTTCGCCAAGGTTGGACGAAGGAACTCCCTGATTTTCGACCAGGGTGAGTGTCGCACCGGACTCTCGGTGGACTTCAGATCAACACGGGTTACAGCATCGCCCAGTGCTTCCGCCAGCAGGCCGATCAAGGCGGGAACCTCGGAAAGGTCGATGGGCGCTGACGCCACGCAGACCCCATCCCGCCAGTGGCTCAACACCACTTTGTGCTGCTTAGGGTGCCTCGTGACCCTGAGCGACGCTCCCTGACCTCTTCCGTCTGGGATCGTGATGCGATTCGGGGCGGCACCCACATATTTGAGTATGCACCCCTACGCAAAAGCTGTCGACCGACCTGGTGCCGTTTAGCCGCAGTCGGCAACTCACCCGCTCCCGGTCAGGGGCACCCTCCAGCCCCTCCGTGTCTGCCGGTGCTTGACCCTCACTCACATGGTGAACGATTCCTACCCCGGCGGGAAGGGCTGAAAGTCCCATCTTGCGCCGGAGGCAGCCCCGTCCCGTGTCAGTTCTCGTCCCAACGCCAAGTCCGGGAAGGTGCCGTATTTCGCGCAACTGCCGTGGTGGGGCCAGTAGTAGCGCTGAGTGATCTGTTCACCAAGACCTACTAACCTGGTCAGCCCCAAGGAGTCGGGTGGTTGAGACGGTTGGCGGGTATCCCCGAGGTGCTGATCATGGACAGGCAACTTTCGCGCGCGCACCCCATTCGATAACGCCTCCGAGCCGGGGTTGCGGGGCACCTCCCAAGAGCCGTGGCGGCACGCTGAGTCGACCGAGCGACGAGGATGCTCGTCTAGGCTCGCGCCCGGAATGTGCTGGACACGATGTCGGTCCAGTGAGGAGGGGCGCACACATGAAGCGCGCATCTGGCTGGCATGGAATAGCGGCGCTGGCCTTCATTCTGATCGCCAGCGTTGCAGTCCCCGCTGGGGCAACGACAGCAAAGCCGTTCTCCGGCGTCCCATCGGAGGGCGTTGCGGAAACGCCTCTGCCACACCCCGAAATTACCGGGTGGGGCTTCGAGAGCCCTCCACACATTTCATCCGATGGAAGCAACGTCTGGGTAACCAACTACACAGGAAACTGGGTCACGGAGCTCAGCGCGTCGACGGGCAGATTCGAGAGGCAGATCGCCGGTTCGGCCTACGGGTTCAACACCCCGTTCGCGATCTCCTCTGACGGCACCCACGTCTGGGTAGGGAACTACTTCGCCAACTCTGTGACGGAGCTCAGCTCCGCCACCGGCGACCTGATCAAAGTGATCTCCGGCTCGGCGTACGGGTTTGCCTACCCAGGTGCCATCGCGTCAGACGGCACCCATGTGTGGGTGTCAAACTTCGCCGGCAATACGGTCACCGAGCTCCGCGCCGCCACCGGCAGCCTGATCAGAGTGATCTCCGGCTCGGCGTACGGCTTCAACTTCCCATATGCCATTGCTGCCGACCGATCCCACGTCTGGGTGGCAAACGCCGACGGCAACTCCGTGACCGAGATCGACCCTGCCACTGGTGGCCTGGTGAGTGTGATCTCCGGCTCGGCGTACGGGTTCAGCAGCCCGCAAGGGATCTCATCGGATGGCACGCATGTCTGGGTGGCTAACTACAACAGCAGCTCGGTAACCGAACTCGACGCTGCGACGGGTGGCCTCGTGCAGGTGGTTTCAGGCGACGGGATCTTCAACCCACGCGGCATCTCCTCAGATGGGGTTCACGTCTGGGTGGCCAACTATGTTGGCGACGGCGTCATCGAGCTCGACGCTGCGACAGGCGGCCTCGTACAGCTGGTTGCAGGCTCGGCCTACGGGTTCAACAACCCCGAAGGGATCACCTCAGACGGGCAGCATGTCTGGGTCGCGAACTACAGCGGCAACTCACTGACTGAGCTCAATGCCTCGACGGGTGGCCTCGTGAGACTCAACCCCGGTTGGTTCAACTACCCGAGCGCCGCCTGTTCGGACGGTACTCACGTTTGGGTAACAAACGCCGACGGCAACTCGGTGACCGAACTCGACGCATCGACGGGGCGCATCGTGCGCGTGATCTCTGGCTCGGACTACGTAACATTCTACAACCCCGAGACCATCTCATGTGATCGGACCCATGTCTGGGTCGGGAACCTCAACGGCAACTCGGTGACCGAACTCGACGCTTCGACGGGTGGCCTCGTGCAGGTGATCTCCGGCTCCGGCTACGGGTTCAGCTACCCAAACGGTGTCTCATCTGATGGGACCGATGTCTGGGTCACGAACTACTTCGGCAACTCGGTGACCGAGCTCGACGCCTCGACGGGTGGCCTCGTGCGGGTGATCTCCGGCTCGGCCTACGGATTCGACTACCCGGACGCCGTCTCCAGTGACGGGGCCGATGTCTGGGTCACGAACTACTTCGGCAACTCGGTGACCGAGCTCAACGCCTCGACAGGTGGCCTCGTGCGGGTGATCTCCGGCTCGGGCTACGGGTTCAGCGTACCAATCGCGATCTCCTCGGACGGGAGTCGTGTCTGGGTGGCGAACAACGCCGGGCACTCGGTTACTGAGCTCAACGCTGCCACGGGTGCGCATGTTCGGTCGGTCAGAGGATTTACCGACCCCGTTTCGATCTCCTCCGATGGGACTGATGTCTGGGTGACGGATGTCACCGGAAACGACATCGCGGAGCTCAGCGCCGCGACGGGCGGCTTCGTGAAGACGTTCGAGGGTTCTGCCTACGGCTTCAACCACCCGGACGGCATCTACTCTGATAAGACGAACGTCTGGGTGACGAACGCCTGGGCCCAGGCAGTCACTGGGTTCCCGGCAGGCTGACTACCTTCATCTACCGCCGGATCCGCGCCGTCGGTGGGATCCGGATGGCGTCGGGCTCGACTCCACGCCTGCCAGTTATATCGGCAGGTGCGAGATTGCGGCTGATACGAGCGTGGTCAGCAGATCCCGTCAAGGGCTGTCGGGGCCACGTTGGTGACAACCGAGTAGTCGGGATAGCCCAGCGAGGAGAGATTGTCTCCGAACCGGCCATTGGCGGTGTTGAGACCAAGTTCAAACTCGACGTTTGCGATCAAGTTGTCATCACCGGAGGCTGCTCCCTCGTCGGGCTGAGTGAAGCCAGCACTGATCCAGCCGCGTGCTGGGACAGTCGGAGGGTGACCCGCAATGGGTAAGCCCTGGGTGACGAGGATGAGCTTTCCCGAGTACTGATTCGACTTCCCCTCGGGTGGTACCAGCGAAATGTTGCCAGTCAAGACGCCGCGTGCCGTCGCAAGGTCAATCGTCCAAGCGATGTGGCTCACGGTCACGGCGCCGGCCAACGAATAGTCGGTGGCCTCGGGTGCGAACCGACGTTCTCCACCCGTCCAGGTGCCGGTGTATGTCAGGTACTTCGTAGCATCCTCACCCTGGCATGTCGCGGCAGTGAGGGTGCCGCTCAGTTGAATTGTGGCATTTGCTCGGTTGATCTCCGGGGTGGGGACGGGGTTCGTCGCTGCGTGGGCGATCACCCCACCCGTGACCACCCCAAGTGATGAACACACGACGGCAAGAACGAGGGCATGACGCTTGCTCTTCATTGGGCTACCTCCACTTGTTAGCGCGGCCCATACTCGACGGTGGACCGCGTGACACCCACAGTGCATAGCGGTTGATTTGCCCCCCATGCCCTCTTTGGCATGATCCTGCGGCGGTCCCCGAATGTCAAGGAAACACTGGTTCATGCCTGCGATCGAAGGCAGCCACAGCTGCCCCACCGGTTGTGGGGCGGTCTGACGGGCATCACGAGTCAGTTCACTGCATGCCTGGATCGATTGGCGTCGTAAGGTCGGGTTCAGGTGACCTCGTTCGGCCAGCGCCGCTGTCCACTTCGAGGGGAGGTTCTCATGACGGAGCTCAACTCAGTTGGACCATCGCCGGTGCCCACTCTCCTGCATGATCTGTCGGCCACGAGCAAAGAGCGACGGCAGTCCGGGAAATTGGCTCGCAAGCGGGCTCAGCGGGGCACGGTCGGGTATTGGCGGGAGGAGGAGCGCGGGCACGACGCGCTCACGACGCTCCTGGCCCAGAACCAGATCCGCATCCCCGAGCTTGTTCCAGTCCGGCACCAGCGAATGGCTTCGTCTCCTTGGAACTACTACCGGGGTGCTGCAGCGGTGATGGCCGGCGACCTCGCATCCCAGCCCAACAGCGGGCTGGGAGTGCAGCTCTGTGGAGACGCCCACGTCCTCAACTTCGGGCTGTGGGCCACACCCGAGCGGAACCTGATGTTTGACCTACGCGATTTCGACGAGACGTTGCCGGGTCCATTCGAATGGGATGTCAAGCGCCTTGCGGCGAGTCTGGTGGTCGTGGCACGGGAGAACGGAGTCAAACAGACAAGGGCCGATGCTGCAGTCACCGCGGCGATCGAGGCGTATCGACAACGGATGCGCAGGTACACACAGATGCCCGAACTCGATATCTGGTACGACGGAATGCACGTCGACAGCCTGATCAGTTACTTCGAGCCCGCCGACCGGGGGCGGGTGTCGGTCCACATCGAGAAGAAGCAAGAGCGTCGTACCAGTCGTGGCGCATTCGCCAAGCTCACGACCATGGCCCACGGACGGCCCCGGATCACCGAGGAGCCACCGATCCGCGTGGCGATCAACGACGAGGAACAGGCCGATCTCGTTGACCACCTACTGGGTGAGTATCGACGGACACTCCAAGAGGATCGACGGACCCTGTTCGATCGGTTCACGGAGGCCGACGTGGTGCGCCAGGTCGTCGGGGTGGGCAGCGTGGGAATGCAGGTGTACTTGGTGCTCATGGAGGGACGTACCGGCGCTGATCCATTGTTCTTGCAGGTCAAACAAGCTGGACCCTCGGTGTACGAAACTCACATTCAGCCCAGCCGCCACGACAATCACGGCGCTCGGGTAGTCAACGGCAAGCGACTGGTCCAGAGTGCCACCGATATCTTCGTCGGTTGGGGCTCTCTGCACGGGAAGGATTACTACGTGCGGCAGTTTCGTGACATGAAGATCATCCCGACCACGGAGCTAATCGCTCCTCGCCTCGTCGAATTCGCCACCGCATGTGGCGAGACGCTCGCACGAGCCCACGCACGCACCGGCGATCCAATTGCCATCGATGGCTACATCGGGAAGGGTGCGAGGTTTGCCAGATCAATGAGTCAGTTCGCGTGTCTGTACGCCGACCAGAATGAGCGAGATCATGCTCAGCTCGTTAGGGCAATCACCAACGGAACCGTCGAGGGTCGACCAGGTTGACTGTCGAAGACTCGGTGCGAATATCCCACACGTGCCTGGGGCGGGCAAGGGTTGGGAGCGGGGGGCCTGCTCGGGTATTCACGCCCGCTGAATCCGGACAGCAGGACAACCCGTGTTCCGGGTTGCGTACTCCGTTGCGTACTTGTCCAGTAATTGAAGAAGTGACTGGCCCAGAAACCGGTCCGTACCTGCGTGGTCCGTACCTGAGCGGGCCGTGCGCGGTCCGTGCCTGCGTGGGCCGTGCGGGACTTGAACCCACGACCCCTTGCGTGTCATTCGCTCCCTGCGTACCCACAGAAACCCACGCACCCCTCTGAGCTGGTTCTTTATGACCCCATGGGTGATGGTGGGGTTCAGTGAGGACTCCGAACCTCCCCTCACATCTCCCCTCTTTCATTAGGCTTGGCCCATGGGCAAGGCACGCAGACTCGGGTACGGAGAGGGCTCGATCTACCCCGAGGCACGCCGCAGCTCGGGTGGCACTGTCATTGTTTATCGGGGTGAGATCACGATCGATGGCAAGCGACGCCGGGTGACGGGGACCTCACGAAGTGATGCGCTGAAGCGGCTGGACAAGCTTCGAGCCACTGCGGCGGCAGGTCTACCCATGGGAGACGACACCCGCCTCGGCCAGTACCTCGACTGGTACACCGAGAAGATCCTGACGCAGAAGCACCCGAACACTGCGGCCAACTACGCCTGGGCGTTCACACAGCTTGAACCTCTCCGGGGAAAACGTCTCCGTGAACTGACCCCTCGGGATGTTGAGGTGCTACTGGATTCGCTGGCCGACAGGAAGGTACCCGGCGGGGCGCAGAAGCGACGTGGAGGCCGTCAGAAGCCCCTCAGCAGGACGTCCCTCGCCCGGATTAGGTCATGCCTGGGAGCGGCGCTCAAGAAGGCGCAGGCACGAGACCTCATTGACCGCAATATTGCCCTCTTGGTTGAGTTGTCTTCCGATGCGGCCAGACCAGTGGCCAGACGAGCGCTGACCCAGGAAGAGGCCAAGCGCCTTCTCGACCATGTTGCTGGTGGCCGCTGGGAGGCCATGTTCCTTGTGGCTATGACGTTGGGACTCAGACCTCAAGAGGTTCTCGGCCTCCCCTGGAAGGCGATCGACCTTGACGCACGCACGTTGGCAGTCAAGCAGGCATTACAGCGCCTGCCCGGTGGTGAGCTGGTCATCGGCCCTCCCAAGAGTGCGAGTTACCGCACTGTCCGACTACCGCACCAGATCGTTGAGGCACTGCGGGTCCACCGGGTCAATCAGAAGAGGGAGCGGCTGAAGTCCTCGGTGTGGGCTGATCACGGACTTGTATTCCCGTCGGCACTTGGGACTTCGATGGACTTCTCAAATCTCCGTAGGGCGGTCCAGACTCAGTGCCGTGAGTGTCGCCGCTCATCGAAATTCGCGTTATTCGCTCACCGAAATTCGCGTTGAGTCCGTGCTCCGGTTGACAGGCTAGCCCCGCCTCCTCGGGGTCTTCTCGGGCGGACCGGCGAGGTCCGTGATCGGCTTGGTGAGGGCCTCGTGCTCGCGCAGGCGCCACGAGGGTCCCTTGATGTTGATGACCGTCGCCCGGTCGAGCAGGCGGTCCAGGATGGCGGCGGCGACGACGGAGTCGCCGCCGAACAGCTCGGCCCAGGCCGGCAGGCCCCGGTTGGTCGTGACGATGGTGGCCGAGCGCAGCTCGTAGCGCCGGTTGACGACCTGGAAGAAGGCGTTGGCCTCGGTCCGGTCGAAGGGCGTGATGCCCACGTCGTCGATGACGAGGATGCTCGGTGAGGTGTAGGTGCGGATCTTCTGGTTGAAGCGTCCCCTCGGCCCAGGCGCTGACCAGGGCCTTGGTCATGTCGGTCGCTCCGCTGAAGTAGCCCCGATAGCCGGCCTCGACCGCCTTGATCCCGAGGGCGACGCCGAGATGGGACTTGCCGCACCCCGGTCGTCCGAGCAGGAGGACCGGATGGCCGTCTCGCACGAAGTCCAGCTCGGCCAGGTCGAGATGACCTTGGGGTCGATGGAGGGCTGGAAGTCGAAGTCGAACTCCTCGAGGGTCTTTCGGAACGGGAAGTGGGCGAAGCGCAGCCGGGCCGACAGCCGCCTCTGGCGGGTGGCGTCGACCTCGGCGCTGAGCACGTTGGCCAAGAACTCGAGATGGTCCGCCCGCGGTGCTCGGCGTCGTCGGCCAGCTCGGCGAACACCTCGGCCGTGCGGGCGAGCTTGAGGTAGTCGAGGTCGCCCTTGATCTGCTCGATGAGGGTGGCTTTGCTCATGACAGCGCTCCGTCGGGGTCGATGGCGCCCGCCACGTTGCCCTCTGCGGCGATATCCACAGGGAGGTCGGTGTCGGGGTGCGGGCCGATGACGCCCATGGCAGCCAGATCCGGGACGGCCACGTCGTAGTCGCCGACCTCGAGATCGAGCGTCACCGCGGTCGCCGCCCCAGCGGGCTCGACGATGCCGAGCCGCGCCGTCCGAGCACGATGGCCTCGGCCTCACGCTTGTGCTCGGGCAGCCACTGGGGTGCTGAGCCCGGCGGCGCCAGGTGGTGCATGGCGACCATCTGGCCCAAGAAAGCGCAGCTCGATGACCGAATAGCCGATGGGCTGGCGCACCTCGATCACCTTGCCGGCGAGCTGTGGCGGGGCCGAGTAGAAGACCGTGTCCCACTCGACGAGGGGGATGCGCCCCACCCGACGGGTGTCACGCACGGCGGTGTCGAAGCGCACGGCGGGCAGGCGTCCGAGCACGTGACGCTCCGTCTCGAAGCGCTCGGCCGGAGGAACACCCGTCGTCCCGTGCGGCACCGCGTGGAAGTAGCGCTCGAGCCAGCGGGCCGCCCGGCGGTTGAGCTCGCCGATGTCTTCTGGCGGGTCGAGGTCGGCATTCGGAGAGGAACCCGCGTTTGAGGTCCCGGAAGGGGCGCTCGACCTTGCCCTTGCGCTTGGCGTCCCCGGCATCGCAGGCCTTGAGCGCCAGGTCGTAATGGCGGGCGAAGGTGAAGCGAGGGGATGGAAGACGAACCCCTTGACTGGGTCTGCCCAGCTGGCCCATCCGGTCGGTGCGGCCCGACGGCAGGGACGCCGCCGATGGCCTCGAAGAAGCGGACCAGGCCCTCGAGGGTGTGGGGCTGGTCGATGGACGGGGCGAAGAACCAGAACTTGATCCGGCTCCAGCACAAGACGCACCCGAAGCAGTGCAGCTCGTGGTCCCAGCCCCAGCGACGGGCGAAGCTGTTGCAGTCGGACCAGTCGAACTGGAACTCCTCGCCGGGCACGGTCTCGATGGGCATGGTGACCATGACCGCACCTCTCGTCGGGCCCCGCACCGAGTGCAGGTAGCGCGTGAGGGTCTGATACGAGCCCGCATAGCCCTCAGCCTCGATCACCCGCATGATCGAGGAGCCCTGGAGATCGGCGTTATGGGCCAACAGGCCGCCGATGCGGGCCCGCCAGCGCTCGTCGATGACCAGCTCGTTTTCGGGGACCATCCGCTTGGGCGGCGGCCCCCGTTCTTCAGCCACGACGACACCGTGGCCGGGTGGAAGCCGAGGTGCTCGGCGATCTGCTTGATCGTCCAGCCCCCGGCGTGCAGGGCCTTCACATTCATGTACTCCTCCTGGGTCATCATCTGTTTCGGCTTCCTCCAGCTCGTCGGGTGCTTGCCAGCACCGACAAGTTGGGGGGGCCATGACCCCGACCGGTGGATGCCCGGCCAGGAGGAGCGCGGCCTCAGATCAGACCGCGAATTTCAGTGAGCGAGAACCGCGAGGTTCCGTGAGCGCCGCGACAGTGAGGCTGGGGTGACCGTGATCTCGCCCAATGAGTTCCGTCATTCTGCGGCCACCCTCTTGAGCGAGGTGGGAATCCCGATCCATGACGTCGCCGACATGCTCGGTCACAAGGACACCCGCATGTTAGCCAAGCACTATCGCCATCAGCGAGGAGTGGTCGATCTCACCGACGGCCAGAGCCGGATGTTCGGGAGCTGAGTAGATTCCATCCCTCCGGCTGTAGTCAGCCGGAGTGCCTCATTGGGTTAACCGATATCCCACTCACTCAGGCCCTTGCGGCCCCTGCCGGGGGGCCCGGATCGATGTCGATCTTTAACGGTGGGGCTCCCCCCATTGGCAGCCTCTCGGGCAGCCAGGCGGACCAGCAGAGCCCAACACAATCCGGCGAGCCTATCGAGCCTCCACATCACGCATCATTACCAGCGCTGTTGCACTCGTGGCGATGAGTACACGGGCCGTTACCGAACCTCCCTCACCGACTGCCCCAAGCCGTTCCGTGGATGGGCCGGGCCATGGTCGGCAAGCATCGGATGCAACTCTTTTCATGCGATGGCCACGTCGACGGCCTGGAGGACGTTCGACAGGTCCATGTCACTCCGGCGAAGGGGTGACCCGCAACCAGGCACCTGTGGGCGTGCGGATAACTGGGCCTCCAGCAGGTCCTGGATCGGTCGATAGTTCACTCATGGAAGAGTTGGCAAGCGAACGCCCTCTTGATCAGAAGGTCCTCCAATGCCTCAACCCTGTTGATCGACTCCTCTGGAGGCGAGTGATCAGCAGACAGGTTGCCGCTGGACCGGACTCCTTCCTCTGCAAGACCTCCGAACGGTATGGGGCTTGCTATGCGGCACAAGCTCTCGTTGCCAGGATGTGGCTGCTGCAAGCGTCCTTCTGCCTCGTGTTCATGCTGTTTGCCTTGGTGATCTCACGGGGCCAGACGGATGTCGAATCAGTTGTCTTCCTGATCCTCGGACTCTCTGCTTGCCTCATCGGCCTCATTCACGCACTTGCTGGGATGAGACAACGAGATACAGAACGAAGTCGCACAGCAGACGCAGCCAGCAGCGATTCCGATCGGCCAGTCGGATGGGCGCTGAAGGACGACCGTCACAGGCATGATTGAGCAATCCCCCGCCGACTGACCCCGAACAGCGGGTGAGCGTCAGTGACCAACCGGAAGTACTTCAGAGGTGGGTCCTCCGTGTCGATAATCCCCCTCGTGGACGATGAGCGCTGTCCCGACTGCGGGTTGCTCGTTCCATCGCTGGACGAGCCATGTCCCAACTGCGCCTCGGGGATCGCACCGGAGGACGACGAGGTCGTACCCTATGCGTATGCGAAGACCTTCACTCTCCGCCACACTCTGTTCGGGTCTTATCGCCCCGAGAATCTCGTCGCAGAGACCAACGAATGGCTCACAGGTGAACGTGGGCTGCTCGACATACCATCCCTGATCATCAATCGAAGCCAAGGCATAGTGGCTGACCTGACCTTGTCGTGCGTAGGTATCAACAAGCCGACGGGTCGCCTCTTTCAGATTGAGAAGCTCGTCCTCGTCAAGGGGCAGTTTCGTCGCCGGGGATCGACGCTCGGGGAGGGATTGAACTCCTGGAGAGATGCGAATCCAAACCGACAGCTACTGCGATTCGTCCCACATTCGGCAGCGGGTGTTGTGTTTGAGGTCTGGTTGCTCTTTGTCGAAGTGGTTTCTGCAACGACACCAGCGATTGAAACTCCACTTCACTAGACGGCTAAGTCGGTGTCGGTCTCGGCGAACTCCAGGTGTCTCCTATCGCCGTTCACGAGGGACGGAGGCCCCGCCCCTTCATCACATCAGGAGCGGGGCGGTTATCGACTGCGGCTAAACGGCACCATGTCGGTCGACAGCTTCGCCGTAGGGGTGCATACTCAAACACGTGGGTGCCGCCCCGAATCGCATCACGATCCCAGACGGCAGAGGTCAGGGAGCGTCGCTCAGGGTCACGAGGCACCCTAAGCAGAACAAAGTGGTGTTGAGCCACTGGCGGGATGGGGTCTGCGTGGCGTCAGCGCCCATCGACCTTTCCGAGGTTCCCGCCTTGATCGGCCTGCTGGCGGAAGCACTGGGCGATGCTGTGACCCGTGTTGATCTGAAGTCCACCGAGAGTCCAGTGCGACGCTCACCCTGGTCGAAGATCAGAGAGTTCCTTCGTCCAACCTTGGCGAAGATTGTCGACTTTCCTGTCAACGCAAGACAGCGGTAGCCCGGTAGACGAGACTTTCAGCCTGTGCCCGATCACCGGGAAGGCGACACACCTAGAGGTGCTCCCTTGGCTCGGCCTCCGGTGTTCGTGTCGTCAACCTGGGCCTAAACTTGACTTGCGATGGGACAGCTCCCGGACCCGGAGAAGCGGATGTACATCTAGCACCTGGACAGTGAGCGTTGCGTTGAATCCTGGCTCCTAATGTGCGATTCCTCCGATGCCGCCATGAGGTCGTCCGACAGAGTGATGGCCCTTGCAGGCGGCGGATACAGGCAGAATATTGGCATCCGCCAAGAGATCGTTGACCTGGACTCTCTTGAGAAGTGGGTCAGGACAGACGGTCCACACGGGTGGCAAGTTCAGCGCTAAGTCGGAGGCTGCTCTGAACCTCTGCCCTCCTGTCCCAGATCGCCGGAGAGTGAATCAGTGAGCAACCGCTAGTGCTTCAGGTGTAGGTCCTCCAGGTACCAGAAGCATCCGCACCGTCCGTGCATCGACATTTTCTCGATACTCGACCGAGCCGACGCCATCGGCCAGGAAGGCGATCCGATCGAGCAGCTTCGCCGCAACCTCTTGTTGGGCCGGGTCGGCTCGCCGAAGCCGCACCTCGACGACTACTCGGTCCCCGTGTTGCAGGTGGCCGATCGTGACTGCCGCCTGTCTATCGAACTCGTGGGGTCCAATACCTGGACTGAGGTTGAGCGTGGGCGTAGGCGATCCCTCTCCATGTCTGGGAATCGAATCGTAACTCAGGCGATCTCCTGGGACTGCCCGCAACACCGTTTCAGCGGGCACCAAGGGGACCCGAGAGTCATAATGGGTAGGTGCGACGAGTAGGGCGCATCGCCCTAGGGTTTGGAATAGCGGTCATCGCTGGCGTGGTGGTGCTGGCGGTCGCCCTCTACATCTTGTTGCGTGTCGATCCAAACGCCGTGCTGACGAGCTGCAGCGCCCCCACGTTGACGATTTCAGGAATGACTCGTTCGGGTCCCCTGGTCTGCCCACCCGAAAGCCCATGGGGCCTGCTGCCATTCGTGGCCGGAGTCCTTAGCATGACAACGGTCGGAATCCTGTTGATTCGACGCCGCCGAGGCAAGGCCGTTTCGATCTCAAACTGACCAACCAGGCGGCGTACCCCCAACACGGGGACTGGGGACACCCAGAAGGTTCATGAGAGGCTGGCCGCATGTGGGTTCAGAACTCGATCTGGATCGTTCAGGACGGCGGAGTGGAGGTGGGAGTCGGCGATCTCTGGGACACCAGGATCGAAGTCTCCCTCGCCGACGCTCGGGAGGTCCCCAATTCTACGCCACTCGGCCTTGATCTTGTCGGTGAGCCACTCTCGGTCGAAGGGCCTCGCTACAGCATCGTCGCCAGAGTCCTAGACGAAGACGACAACCATGGAACCCGCCTCGATGTCGGAAGCTTGGTGGTCGGGCCGGTCTCCTACGAGACCTGGTCAGTTGGAGCCGTGCTCAGCCTTCAGTCACGGCTATATGCCCAGCCGAGCCTGACACTTGAACCCCCTGATCCGCTGATTCGTAGCTACACAGTCAGGCAACTGTTCGTCCGACAGTGGACCGCCGTCCCCGATGATGAGCCGAATAGCTGGCGACCCAATCTGGCCAGCGTTCAGTTCCGACCCATCGACCGGATGCGCATGTGGGAGGACGAGGAACGCTTCCCCGGACAGAGGCTGAGGACCATTTCGGACTATCTACTGGAAGTCACCTGACTGGCCCCTGACTGCTGGGTCGGTGGGATGGTCTCACCCTGGGGCATGATGAACACCATGGCCGTGGATGAGCGAGTCCAGTGGGCAGACGACATCGATCCCGCAAGCTGGATCGGGCCTCGGTTGCACCCGTTCAACCAGGACACGGGTTCTGTGGTCCCCGACGGCTTTGAGGCGTACTGCCGGGTGTTCCATCCGGACGGACCCATCTATCCCGACGGATCGTTCCGCTCCTGGGCCCAGATTGCCGAGGGTAATGGGCGCATTGCCCATCCGAACATGCAGTTCCACATGATCAACAGGCCCATGGGCAGTCCCGTACCCGATCCAGGGCATGAAGGGTCCGGTCCGTGGGTAGGCACGTTCCCACCGAGGGAGCGCCAGCACCTCCTGGAACTCGTTCGACCTGAGACCAGCACCCCTGAGCATTGTTGGTTCTGCATCTGGGAGGGCTACGGCGACATCGACGTGCGTGGACGGCTGGTCCGGCTGCCGGGGCGCAACTACGGGCTCTACGGGGGTCCGATTGACTTGACGATGGCACCTCTCGACGTGCCGTGGGATGACCAGTCCCCAAATCTGTGGTGGCCTGACGATCACACGTGGATCGTGGTGACCGAGATTGACTACGCCTGGACCTACGTCGGAGGATCACAGAAGTTGATCGACGTGGTCGTTTCAGACGACCTTCTGGAGGCCATGCAGGTGCGCCTCAACGATTCACCGTTCTGGACGGGCGACACGGTCAACGTCGATCTGGAGGGCTAAGGCCCACCTGGTCATCGGTGCGGTTTGGGCACCAAGTGCCTCGGGTCGGCGTGACTGAGTCACGAGGGCCTCAGCAGCCCTGCACTGCTTGGCCCACCGGCGGTAGGTAGCCACCCATGTCCCATGTTCCGGGTGGAAGCTTCGGTGGTTGATCGGTGCTCAGGTACATCGTTCCAACGCTTGGGGATGGTTGAGTCCACAGCTGGCCAATACCTTCGTAGACGGGTTGATTGAACTTGGTCCAGCCACTCGATGCCAACGATCGGCTCGGATGTTCGATCACAGTGGCCGGGGCTTCCTTGGAGGTGAACACGAGATCGAATCTTGGGGTGGTCCAACCGCTGGTTCCATCACATCCGTGGGTGATCCACTTGGCACCGGTTGTGTGCGAATCGACAACCTTGGCGTCAGGAGGCATCGCCGCCGTCACCTGTGCTCGTAGTGACCCAACAATCGAACCTCCAGGATCGCCGCCATAGTGGAACGGGGTCGCACCTGGGACCCAGAGGTACAGGGCAATCGCTGCCAGACCAAGCACGACCCCGAACGTCGTGAGCACCCACCACACTTTCCGAATCCGTCTCGGAGGTTGCCTGGCCGATTCCTTCGCCGGAGGTCGAGCGACCAGCAGCTCTGCCATGAGCCCAGAGGCTATCCCTCCTGAGCACCGAAGTCGGTTGCCCACGCTAGAGGACATCCGGCTGATCACACGCTGACGCCGGATGTAGGGTCGACCGACAGGTCGTCCCGAACCTGGACAGGAGCCTGCGGATGATCAAGATCAGTCGAGGTGCCAAGAAGGTGTTGGGGATTCGTAAAGTCGTGGTAGGACTGGCAGCACTAGTCATGACCACGATCGGGGTCACCACGCTGGCCCCGAACCCTGCTGGGGCATCACCAACGATGCTCACGTGCCTGACCGACTCGAACGTCTATGCGTCCGGCTTCCCGTCAGGACCCTGTCCGTCTGGTTCTCCGAGGATCGTGGGATTCGCCTACTACCCCGGATTGGCTGTGACTTCCTCTGGAGCCGTCTACGGTCACGCAGGCCAACTTCCTGGGATGGACGGCCACCCTCTGGTAGCCCCCATCGTCGGTGTCACGCCATTGGCATCCGGCGTTGGCGACTCGGCCTACTGGCTTGCGGCAAGCGACGGAGGCATCTTCTCGTTTCAAGGTGCACCATTCTTGGGGTCGATGGGAGGTAAGCACTTGAATCAACCGATCGTGGGGATGACGACGACGGATGACGGGAATGGTTACTGGCTCGTCGCCTCCGATGGCGGTGTCTTTGCCTTCGGAGACGCCAGATTCTTCGGCTCTACGGGTGCCATGATCCTGAATCGACCGATCGTCGGGATGGCCTCGACCCCGGATGGAAAGGGTTACTGGCTCGTCGCCTCCGATGGCGGGGTCTTTGCCTTCGGAGACGCAGCTTTCCATGGTTCAACGGGTGGCCAGGTCCTCAATGCTCCAATCGTGGGAATCGCACCAACAACGTCCGGCTACTTCCTTGCCGGAGCTGACGGTGGAATCTTTACTTTCGGAGATGCTGTATTCGGCGGTTCGGGCGTGGGACTCATCAATGGTCATGCCGCCGGAGTCTCAGCAGTCGACATTGCCGTCGATCCCTTCAGTCCGCCATTCTGGGCTGCCGTGATTGCCACCTCGACCGGAGAGCTTCTCTCGCTCTACTAGGTCCTGCGATGGCCACGTCGAGGGTCTTGAGGACGTTCGCCCGGTGCGAGCGGCTCGGGTCAAGGGGTGACCCGACCGGCACCTATGGGCGTGTCCTGTGCAGTGCTGGGAGCCTTTGCATAGGATCGAGCGGTCGGCCAACAGAAGTCCGGCCGTAGGGGGTGACAGCGATGCTGACCACGAAGACCAGACGCAGTGCAATGGCGGCAGTCGGGGCAGTGGCCCTGGTATTTGGATTCGTGTTCGTGGGCTCAGCTTCTGCATTCGCTGCCCCATCGTGGACGATCTCGACCAGCCCCGGCACCGGGTCGAGTTACAACTCCCTTGGCAGCGTGTCCTGTGTCTCGACGACATCGTGTGTGGCCGTGGGCTCCACCCAAAATACCGAGCGCTTCGACCGAACGCTGATCGAATCTTGGAACGGACACACCTGGTCACGATCCCCGAGCCCCAACGTCGGGAACTACGAAGTGAACAACGATCTCGCAGGCGTGTCGTGTGTCTCTGCAACCTGGTGTGTGGCCGTAGGTCGTCAGTCTTCGCCCGTGCGTGGGAGCACCGACGTTCCTGGGACCCTCATCGAGACGTGGAACGGGAGCACTTGGTCGGTCACCCCAAGTCCTCCAAGTACGGAGTTCATTCTCTGGGGCGTGTCGTGCGTTTCGGTGACTTGGTGTATTGCCGTGGGTCAATCCTTTGCCGGTGTCGGGCAGACACTGATCGAATCTTGGAACGGAACCAACTGGTCCGTCTCCACCACTCCAAATAAAGGAGTCAAGGCCAACTGGCTTTTCGGTGTGTCGTGTGTCTCGATGACTTCGTGTCAGGCAGTCGGTTCCTACGGCGATGGCAATCAGTCTCTGGTCGAATCTTGGAACGGCAGCATGTGGTCGCTCTCCGCCACCCCATTCAACCCCTCAGGATTCACGGGCCTCGATGCCGTGTCGTGCGCTTCAGCGACATCCTGCAAAGCAGTGGGCGTGTGGGCCAGTCGGACTCTCGTCCTCTCCTGGAACGGGAGCACTTGGTCACGGTCCTCCACCCCCAACAACGGTTCGGGTTCCAACGCCCTGAACAGCGTGTCGTGCGTTTCGACAACCTCCTGCCAAGCTGTCGGTTGGTACAGCAACGGAAGCGTCAGCAGGACGCTCATCGAGTCTTGGAACGGGACGAAGTGGGCGCTCGAAGCGAGCCCCAATGACGGGACGAAGGACAATTCCCTGGGCGGCGTGTCGTGTGTTTCGATAACTTCGTGCAAAGCCGTGGGTAACTACAACGCTTCACCCTTCGGCGAGTTGAAACTCATCGAGTCCTACGGCTGATCCCCTAATACCCCTGTGGTCTGACTGGCCCTGACCACGGGTCAGAGAGACGGTGGGTAAGTGAAGTCGGAGGACGACGGGCGCCTATTCGTCGAATCGGATGACCACATGGCTTCGGTAGGCGTCCGATCGGGCATTGGTACCGAACGTCTGTGAGGCCGGTACCCCGGGAACGATTACCCGTATCGCTCTGAATGGGTACCCATCTTGGCCTCGGTCATCGAACGTCAACTCCACCGCTTGTCCGGCGTGGAGTTCCCTGAAGCCCTCCATGTCAAGGTGACACTGGTGAGCCCAGCAGCCCCCGGGGGCGTCTTGGGAATCGATGACGCCCCAACCTTCCGCCGAATGCCACTCCCTGACGATCCCGGGTTCACTCACACCATCGTCATAGTCCAACCAGTCCAGCCCTGCCCTCGATCACCGGCATGGACGCACCCAGGGTGATGCCCACCAGCACATTGGACCGCCCCGAGCCTACGCTTCAGGACGTGCGGACAATCGAGCGGGTGTTCCGAATCGTTGTGGCGTCAGCCCTGACGGTCATCTTCACGGCCTGGTCAGTCCACCTGTTCGAGTCGCAAACGTCGGAGGTGCCGACTGTTCAGATCCCGAAGTGCCCCACTAATCCACCCGACAGGGCGTGCCTTGCACACCAACTGAAGGTGGCCCTCTCGTTCAACTTCGACGGCCACTGGTCGTTGTGGGTGGTCTGCGTCTTCTGGGCGCTGATTGCGGTCGTCTGGCTGGCGGCCTGTGTCCTCATCCTGTGGGCACCCCGTCGATCCAACAACATGTTCGATGAGTCGTCCGTCGATGAGCCACTCGCCGGGTCCGTCAAGTCGACTGTGAGCCCCTGACCCCCAACGCCAGGTCAGCGGCGCTTCTCGGCCCCCCTCCAGCCCCACGGCACGGGGCGTAGGCTGCCGTGGATGTCCGATCCAGGTGACCCCGAATCAGCGGAAGAAAGACGGGCCGCTCTCAACGCAAGACTGAGAGAGGAAGCAATCTCTCGGTTACCGCAGAGACATCAGGGCACGCAGCTTCTGGAGGCCGTGCGCCTCGGCCTCGCTGCCTTCGGGACGGAGAGTTCGGGAATCGATCCGCTGTCCCTTCGACGCCTCTCCGAGTCATTGTCAGAACTGGAGGCCATGCCCGGAAGCCTGTACCAGGCTGTGACCTTGGCAGTGGCGACGATTCGATGGGCCAGCCGCGAAACGGGCCGAGATGAGGACTGGATACTGGAAGAGTTGGCCAAGAACTACGACAGGTGAGGGTGGCCTACCCCAGATACCCGGGAGCGCGGCGGCTATCGATCGTGGCCTGCTAGCAAGCGGCTAGCTGCCGCCGACCCGCACATCCGGGCGTATGGACAACCATCGGATGCACTCCACCGGGATCACGTGCCTGGAACCTGGTCCTCCGTCCACCTTGAACCGTCCCAGCTCTCGATGAGCATCGTCGGCGAGGTATCCCCATCTATCGTGGTGCCCACGGCCACGCAGTCGTTCGCTTGTCGGCACGATTCGTCGAACAGGATGTTGAACTGACCCGACCTCGAAGTCGGGTTGGGCATGGGCAGAAGGCTCCAGCTCGACCCGTTCCACAACTGCGAGACGGCCGGGAATCCTGCATTCGACGGAGTAGGTCCTCCTTGCCGTGCGATTGCCCAAGTCGACGACCAGACCACCAAGCAGTGTGTCGGCGACGTGCACGCTAGAGCTGATGCGGACAACCATAGGTCACGGCCAAACGGATGCGGAGCAGCAGCGATCGACCACGTTGTGCCGTTCCAACGTTCAACGATGATCCGAGTAGTCGGGATGGCGTCATTCTCGACGATGCCGAGGGCGAGACAAAACGAACTCGACGTGCAGGAGACGCTGTGCAACGATGCCGATCCGTTCACTGGTGGCGTGGTCATTTCCTTCCATTGTGATCCATCCCAGCGTTCGACCAATGCGGGTGCTTTGGTGCCCACACTGTTTTGACCAACGGCCATGCAGAACGCCGGGGTGACGCAAGAGACGGCCCAGAGTTGGTTGAAGAACTCCCTGTTTGCTGGACGCACGACAGGGGTGAGCGGAGTTGCCCAAGCCTGCCCGGTCCATCTCTCAACCACTGCTTCCTGCCCGCCTGTGGTACTCGTAGAATCCATGGCGTAACCGCCGACGGCGACGCAGAAGCTGATACTGGAACACGAAATCTGAAAGGGACCTGTTGTAGCAAGACCGTCGACGGGTCCGACGGGAAGGGAGGGAAGCTGGTGCCAGGTTTGGCCGTCCCCTTCTTGGAATCCAGTCGCTGCAAACCCGTTTTGGAGCCCCAGACTACCAATCATCAAGCACACTCCCGCACCAACACACGACACCGATTCGTTGCCCGCCAGTTGCGCCGGTGTCCCTGTCGACCACTGGCTCCCTGGCCCCACTCGGGTCACCGTGATCGATGGAGAATACGTGTTTCCTACGGCGACACACGTGCCGCTCGGAGCACAGGAGACGGAGCCCAGCCCCCCCTCGCCCGTTGCCGCAGAAGTCGTGGTCGGCGTTGGAGCAAGAGATGTCGGTCTCGGAGGAGTCGTTGTTGAAATCGAAGTCGGGGAGGTGGTCGGATGACCGATCGCCGTTGCGGAACACCCGGCCATCAGGAGTACCCAAGGCACCGCCAGGGCGACGCTCAACCGTCTCACCCTCGAATGTTGGCACAGCACAGCCGCAGTGTCCCCTGCCACCGGATCAGCGGGGTACTACGTCCGATGCCTCAACTCTCTTCTCTTGACGAACCTCAGGCTCCAATGCCTTTACCGGAAGTCCCGAGAGCAAGACCAAGAGGCCCACAGTGCCAATGCCCAACAGACCTCGGAGCAATCCAAACAGTGAGAACGCAATGAGCAAGGCTCCAACCGTCATTGCGGCAATCCCCACTCCAGTCATGCTGCGAAGCACACGAACAAGAAGATCGAGAGTGCCCACTAGCACCGTTATTCCTACTGCTCCGGCGACGATTCTGGCCGAGACCGGATCGCTTTGGCTCAATGTTTGAGCGGGCGGGTTGGTGTAGTAGGTATGTCCGCCTGCGACCAGGAATGGACTTCGCTGCTGGCTGAAGTGGTAGCTGAAGTAGAAGGCGACGACTCCAGTTGCCCAAAGCCAAGCTGCACCGAGCGTCACGCTTCGCCAGATCAGAGATGATCGGCGGAGACGCATCATCGGGACTCCCTAATGTTGAGCAACAGTCAACTCTAACCCTGGATTCGGTTGTTCATCCGAAAGGGACCAGCGACGACCGAACCAGCCACCGGGTATGTCCCCTTCCCGTTGATCAAGCCCTGTTGGGCCTGCGACGGCGTGGGCCAGACATCGTCCAGATGGCAACCGCAGGAGCCACGAACAGGGCGATGGCTCCGGCGACCACAAGGCTGTGTTCAACGTGGGTGTGGAACCGGCTTGCACATAAGGCCGGGATTCCTGACGCTGGAAGTCCGCCGAGCGAATCGGCCTGCATCTCGACCAGACATGTGTGCTGCTTGACGGCACTGACCGCCACGAGCACGAGTGCGATCACGACGAATGTCACCACGAGTACCACGACGTGCATCCTGTACGGCGATCGGAGTCGGCCCGCTCGTCGGTGCATCGCTATCGGCTCGGAATCGGCCATCACAACCTCAGGTCAAGGGGGTCCTCGACTACAGACATTCTGGACTCAGTAACCGAAGTCGTTAGGGCCGGAGCATTGCTGCAGGTCGCTGTCTTCAGTCTTGGCGTAGCCAGTTGTTGCACTCTCTTCAACACGTCAACGAGCGTCCCGTCGCCTACGGAGGGGGAAGCGGCTAGGTGGACTCGGAATGCCTCACAGCCATCCAGAACCCGGCGAAACAGATTCCTTGATAGTGCCGCTGCATTCGGGTCCAGGCGTTTCCATGACAGGTGCGACAGGTGTTGGTTGAGAGGCCCAAGCTCCCTCTTCAGCTCCGTCCACGGTCGATAGTCCCAACCTGGAGCGAAATCCTCTGGCCTCATGTACTTGTCATCATGTGGCGTCGCTATGAACTCCACCAAGTTACGAGCGTGTAGCAGTGCACTCTCCAGAAAGACGTTCCGAGCCAACCCGTCGCTATCCTCTTCGTTTAGGTCGTAGAACCGAATAGCTGCTTGGACCATCGTCTCAATCTCATACGCAATGTGCCCCACCGCCATGAGCCGCACTTCCCCCGACCGCAAGGATGACATGGTCTTATTTTGCCAGGACCTACTCCACCCCGTTTCCGGCGGGTAGAGGACACCCATCGCCGTCGTCGATTGAGACGTCCCTTACAATGATCGCGCTCAATCGGGGATTGCCTCGGGAGCGGATGAGCGCCGAGCGAGTATCCGCTGCTTCACTTCTGGGAACTCGGCCAGGACGGCCTTGTAGGCCGCGAACGACGGGTCGGTGCTATAGACATAGCCCATTGCGACCAGGGCGGACGGGCTTTTCGCCGCCAGAGCGGACCCGACAATCGACTGGTGGGACTCGTAGACCTCAGCGCATCCGTGTACCACCTTCCTCATGTACTCCTGGTCGTCTCCCTCGGCCACTCCTATGAGCGCGAGAGCATCGAGTTCCATGCCGAGCGCCGAGAGCTGCACCCCCATATACGTGATGCATGCCTTGCCCTTCAACGCCACGTCAGCCGCCATGGTGCCTCGTGCCTCGTATTCGTCGTGAAGCTGTTCGGTCCTCTGTGCCGCCCGCTGCAGCTTCGACTGTGCCTGGCCGAACAGCTCCCCGCATCGTGCCCTGGCGGTGCCTTCCAGCCTCAGGGATTCCGCTAGCTCCTGAAGGGTTGCGTACGCCGAGTCGAGCTGCTCCTCCAGTTCGGTCACGTTTGCGATGACCGCCTCCCGCTGCTGACGCTTCTTACCCACGCCGGAATCCTCGCCTCAGCGAGTGACAGAGTCAAGCAGCTCCGCCCTCGTATGGCGGTGCTCCGTGAGTGAGGACGTTGACATATTCTGATTCGGTGATCGGCTGGCGGTTCGGGGATGAGTGACGCCTCTCAGGGTCCCGGCTGGTGGCAAGCGTCCGACGGCAAGTGGTATCGCCCCGAACTGCACGCTGATAACCGACTCCCTCCTCCACCACCTCCCGAACTCTTAGCTCTAGCCCGGACCTTTCACTAACTCCGCTGTGAGGTGGGTTTCCACCCCCCGATGCATCGGTCTCGTCTATCAAGCACGATGAGCGGTTGAACACAGGCTGCCGGTCCAACGGTCCGGGCTCGTGAGACGCGACAGAGCCGGGCGAACCCGCCCGAGGGCGCGTTGAACCATGGTGATCACCTCCCGTGATCCAGAGCCGCGATCTGTTCAGGCGCTGGACCAGTTCGGCAGCCGAGTAAAGGCCATCACGAGGTCGTCGGCCCAGGGCCATCCCTCGGCGATGCGCAAGGTGGTGCGCCGGGCGGAACGCACCAGCACGCCGGCGGTGTGCAAGAGCGTGTAGCGCAGCCGCTTGGGCTCGGCCCGGGCCAGCTCGCCTTCGAGGCACAGTCCCTTCATCCAGACCAAGAGGTCACCGGCGATGAGGACCAGGGTCAGCCAGGCGGCGTTGATGGCGAAGCTGGCCGAGGGCAGGTTGGTGAGTCCGGTGTCCTTGGTGTCGCAGATCCGACGTTCGCAGCGTCCCCGGCCCCGATAGAGAGCGTCGAGAAAGCAGACGTCGTCTTCTTGGTGGTCGGTGATGAAGACCTGGTAGCGATAGCCCTCGACATCGGTGAAGGTGAGTTGGGCACCGGGGTGGGGCAGCTCGCGCCGGGTGATCATCCGGGTGCCCGCTCCCCAGCGCGACAGGTCCACCAGGTCGGTGATCTCGGCCACCTCTCCGGACTCGCGCTCTTCGGTGCCATCGGCCGAGATGGCGCTGTGCCAGCGGTCTTTGGGCACAGTCGGTCACCACGGCTGCCAGCTCGGCACTGAGCTTGTGGCCGACGATGAAGCGGACGCCTCGGTGCGTGCAGGCCTCGGTGAACTGGTGCGAGCAGCCCGCCGAGTCGGTCCGGGCGATCACCTCGCGACCGCTTCGGATCGACCGGCAACTGGGCCAGGGCGTCGTCGAGCACGCTGACGTGATCTTCGGCGTTGCCCGGCGCAGCGTTGCCGGGCCGCAATCGAGCGGCCAGTGGCTCCCCGGTGGCGTCGAGGAAGGCCATGAGCGGCTGGAACCCGAAACCGTGCTTGTAGTTCGGGGCGGCCCCTCTTTTTCTGAGTGCGCGCCCACCAACGTGGCGTCGAGGTCGATCACATAGAAGCCGGGGTCAAGGCCGGCCGCCCAGGCCTCGGCCCGCGCCGTCGGCCCGAGCCGCGGCGATCCGTTCCAGGGCCGCGGCATCGACGGCCTCGAGGGTGCGCCACGTCGTCGGCACCGAGGCCACATCGCCGAACAGGGCCGGCTGATCCGCCAGCACCCGCAGATCGCTGATGGTGGTCGCCCCGTCGGCGATGGCCACGGCCAGATCCACGAGCACCTGGCCCCGGTCATGGCCCCGTCGTCGCATCTTGGTCGGCGCCATCGCCTCTGAGAGCCCTGGGCGCAACCCAAGCACGTCGGCCAGTTCGCACAACAGCCGAGCACCCGCATGGGCGGCGACACCTTTGCCGCCGGTAGTCACCACAATGCCGGGTCGGCCCGCGTTACGCTTCATCTCGGAAGTGCCCTCCTGGTTTGGGTCACTGTTGGCTTCGCAATCAACAGTTTCCCTTGCCACGAGGGCTTTTCCGCGTCAATCCGGCAGGAACGCAGCGCTTGTTACTGAAAGGTCCGGGCTAGATCATCGGGATCGGGCACAACCCGCTAGCACAGAGGAGCAACCCACAAGGAAGAACCGAACAGCAAAGCGAATCGTGAGGTTCGTAATCGTTGTGTCGGTTGGTGCGGCGATCGTTGCCTTCATCGGCAATGCGGTTGCATCCCATGACTCCTCTTCTACAACGGTTCCCCCAGCCACCACGGTTCCCCCGACCACCACGACCTCCCCACCCATCACAGTTGGCGGCTGCGTCATCGAACCGAGAACGGAGTGTTCGGGTGTCAACCTGAGTAGTGCAGTCCTGATCGAAGCTCAACTGGATGGAGCGAACCTCACAGGTGCGAATCTGACCGGTGCGAATCTGAAAGGTGCAGACCTAGTCGGTGCGAACTTGACCAACGCAAATCTCAACAACGCAAATCTCAACGATGCCGTTCTTACGTTGGCAACGCTGACGGGAGCGACAATGACGGGAGCGACAATGAGAGGCGTAATAGGCAACGACATCACCAGCTCTCCGGCATCGTTCCCGGCCGGGTACCGAGTTGTCGGCCGAATCCTGGTTGGACCCGCAACCAACTTGGAGGACGACGAGCTAGGGGGACTCAATCTCGTTGACTTCGACTTATCTGGTGCCGACCTCAAAGGCTCTGATCTAACAAACACCGACCTGAAGCGTGCTGACCTGTCGGGGGCCAACCTGGGAGGCGTTACCTGGTCCAACACTACGTGCCCTGATGGGACGAACAGCGACAATAACGGAGGCGATTGTGTCGACAATCTCACTCCCTCACGCTGATCTGGCGGGCATCAGTCCAAAGCTGTGGCCTCGTTCAACTCGACTGCAAGGCGCTGGATCGGCTCTGCTGCCCGGTCAAGCTCGGTCACATCGAGGCCGAACTCCAGAAACACTCTCCGAGCAAGCATGGCAAGCAGCGTCGCTGCCCAGAGAAGCTTGCCCGAACCGTTGTTGCCGTCCTGGCGCTCCGAACGAATGCCCGTCCAGTCGGGATGCTCGTCGAGATGTCCACTCACGGATGCGTATCCGGCGTGGACGCTCATGAGGGATTCGGCCTGGTAGACAAGCTTATAGATACTCCAAAGCAACTCCCCAACCTCGGCACCATCCTCGTCCACCAGATGCTTCTCCACCGCCTTGGTTACCTTCTCGATATGGGGGACCCAGGACGCTTTCTCCTCAATGACGTCGAACGTTGGCCCTGGCAGTTTCGCTGATGTGATGAGAGCGTTTGACCGGTCGACGTACTCTGCGTGTAGGCGTTCAAGGGCATCATTTCCCGTGTAGTGAACCCACATGCCGATAATCCACGCCTCGACGCAGATTCGGAGCACGCCACCCATCACGTCGGGCAGTCCGGCCTCGTACAGAACTCCCATTGCCACGATCAGCCGCCGCACTCGGGCAAGGTATGCGGCTGACATCTGCCGGACCAACGGGGCGTTCTGTCCCGTACTCATGTACGCCAACTTGGCATCTACGAGTGAGTCCACGGTCTTGATTGAGGTATAGATGCCTTCGTCCCAGCCAGGAATGTCGCCATCCACGATGCTGAGGTTACGACCTGGACCAGATTGCCGCCCAGGTCCTTTGGGTCTGTCGGTTTAGCCTCTGTCCTGCGTCCCCAGGACCTCGACAGCCTTGGCAAAACGGCCAGCGTCGGCCTCGACGCCGATAAAGTGCCGTCCTCCGGCGACGGCTGCACGACCGTAGGTACCGTGGCCAGCGAGCGGGTCAATGATGGCAGTGCGATTGGGCGTTGTTTCGGATTGGTGCCAGACCAAGGGTGGTGGGTTATCGGATTACCCCAAGGGCTGAAGCCCTTTACCTCCTGCGCCACCTAATCCGACGCCTGATCGCCTGATGATGGGGAGGGGTCATAGGCGGCCACCTCCACTTGGCCACCTCGGCTCCCTCCGACACGGCGTCGAACAACCGTCCGGCTAGCCCGCTTGGGTCAGTTCTCGATTTCGATCGATTTCCAAGTACCGGTAGAGAGTCTGGCGACTGACACCGGCCAATCGGGCAATCTCGGACACTGACAACTCACCCTTGTCGTATCGCTCTTGGGCCTTCCGAGCGGCTGCAGGACTGAACTCCCGCTTCCGGCCACCCTTTCGACCTCGTGCTCGGCTGGCAGCCAACCCGGAGTTCGTCCGTTCGATGAGCAGCTCCCGCTCCATCTCGGCCACGGCAGCGATGATTTGGTAAATCAACCGTCCTGAGGGTGTGCCCGTGTCTATCCCCAGGTTCAGTATCCGGAGCGCAATCCCCCGCTCGGACAGGTCATCGGCCAGCTGAGAGAGCTGGCTGGTCGATCTCCCCAGCCGGGAAAGCTCGCAGACCATCAGGGTGTCCCCTTGGCGGATGGAGCGGAGAAGCTCATCCCACTGAGGCCGCTGAGCGCCTTTCTTGCCCGAACCCACCTCTGAGTAGACCATTTCGGCTCCAGCGGCCGTCAGCTCATCCTTCTGGCGGTCAAGCGATTGCTCGCTGGTCGAAACCCGTGCATATCCCAAGGTAGCCATGCCTAAGAGTGTACCAGAATCAAAGATAGTTTACATGACACTGATTCTTGAACTTATATATGACATACGACCTGTGCATGGCAATCGAGCTTGGAGGGTCTGTCTCATAGACACTCGTTTGCGGACACCAGATCTGACTTGGGAATTACGGGAGCCTTGACCCAAGCTCCGTTTTGCCGGGTCCACCTTCCGGCCGGTCCAGTCCACAATGATTTGTAGCAGGCGGGCCGAAAGGTGGAGTTGTGAGCGGACAAGGGTTTTGGCGGGGGGGCCCGACCGGTGGGATGAGCGGACCCGCCGGTTGATCATGGGGGCGAAGTGATGACGCCTCGAAGGGCCCAGGTTGGTGGAAGGCGAGCGATGGCAAGTGGTATGCGCCCGAACTCCATCCCAGATTGGGCCGTGCCAACTGCGACGCCCAACAGCAGCAGCTCCGTCGTCCCCGTCTCTGCGGACGGTCCCGGCAATGGTTCGGCCTGCATTGTGTGCGGCCGAATGCAATTTCGAGTCGCCTCGTACTGCTCTGGCTGCGGTGCGCCACTGATCCCCCCAGAGTCCAGCGAATCGGCACCATCACGAAACAGGAAGCCGAAAGTGGTTGCACTTGTTGCGCTACTTGTCGTGCTTGTCGGTGGTCTGAGCTTGTATTTGCGTTTCCAGACACATAACAAGAATGTCGACGATCTCGTCAGTCAGTCCAAGCGACACCGTGAACCATCCGCTCGCGGCAACCGCTACATCAAGCCCAACAACTTCAACTACAGCGCCGCCGCCAGTCCAGCCTCCATGCTCCTCGGCAGTGCTGTTTCCGCTCGTTGTGCAGGCCGAGCCGTCTATGACCTCCACCGACGTTCCGATTGACGGCACCCCGATCTCTGTTGATTGCGCAGGGGGTTGGGCCATATTGGAAAACTTTACCGTCCAAGCCGGAAGTGGAAACGGCATCGCCCTCTTCAAGCAGGTGGGCGCAGGCTGGCAGTTCATTACGATGATCGATGACTCGGGGGGAGGCCCGGGATGGGACCCATGTTCTCAATATCCTCCCGCCGCCCTTCAGGCACTTGGCAGGAAAGTCTGCGCTCCGCCTTCGGGGACCACAACCACCACGACTGTGGCATTGACACCCGAGCAGCAGTTCGCATCTGATGCCACCGCTCAAATCCAAACGGTCAGCAGCGCCGTCGCCAGCGGAACACTGACCACCTCAGGGCTCGGCTCTTACGGAGACAGTATCTGCAACCTGATGCCCCAGTACCTGAACACCTACGGCCCAGGCCCTTCAGCGTTCAACCAGATAGCCAATGAGTTCTCTGAACGGATTCACCAGCTTTCGCATCACTGGTCCCGATGATGGAGCCTTCGTGTCCCTGGCCATCAATGACATTTGCCCGACGTACTCGTCCGACATCCCTTACGGCGCTACGGGATAACAGGTTGCGTCAGCCCTGCGTTGCAGGGCTGATTTCCCGATCCGAGCAACTTCTTCCCGCAAGAACCTGGCATCCTCGGTCCAGCAATCCAATCTGCCCGCTACTAAATCGGAGGACATGCCACCCGTACTCGGATTCGCCGAACCCCGCCTCTTCCTCAGAACTCCCAAATCGCCAGACGTCTTACGGCGCCCTGATCTCCTCGAATTCGAGGTAGAGCGTCGTTAGCGGACCTTTAGGGTTGGCTAGAGGAGGCTCCAGGTTGACGATGGCACTCGACGACACCATGAACCGACGGATCTTCTTCGTCGAACCAGACAGGAGGCACCTCCCGCCGGACTGGTCAATGACCTCCCACCTGTCGGAACCTTCTTGCCGACTGCCCGTGGGTGTTGGCTAATGATGATGGTGAAGGGTGCGGTGGACGGCAACAGCGCCACCCAACAGGAGCCCGATGTCGCCGCTCATCGAAATTCGCGTTATTCGCTCACCGAAACTCGCGTTGAGTCCGTGCTCCGGGTGACAGGCTAGCCCCGCCTCCCCGGGGTCTTCTCGGGAGGACCGGCCAGGTCCGTGATCGGCTTGGTGAGGGCCTCGTGCTCGCGCAGGCGCCACGACGGTCCCTTGATGTTGATGACCGTCGCCCGGTCGAGCAGGCGGTCCAAGATGGCGGCCGCGACGACGGAGTCACCCCCGAACAGCTCGGCCCAGGCCGGCAGGCCCCGGTTGGTCGTGACGATGGTGGCCGAGCGCAACTCGTAGCGCCGGTTGACCACCTGGAAGAAGGCGTTGGCCTCGGTCCGCTCGAAGGGCGTGATGCCCACGTCGTCGATGACGAGGATGCTCGGTGAGGTGTACGTGCGGATCTTCTGGTTGAACGTCCCCTCTGCCCAGGCGCTGACCAGGGCCTTGGTCATGTCGGTCGCTCCGCTGAAGTACCCCCGATAGCCGGCCTCGACCGCCTTGATCCCGAGGGCCACCCCGAGATGGGACTTGCCGCACCCCGGTCGTCCGAGCAGGAGGACCGGATGACCGTCTCGCACGAAGTCCAGTTCGGCCAGGTCAGAGATGACCTTGGGGTCGATGGAGGGCTGGAAGTCGAAGTCGAACTCCTCGAGGGTCTTTCGGAACGGGAAGTGGGCGAAGCGCAGTCGGGCCGACAGACGCCTCTGGCGGGTTGCGTCGACCTCGGCGCTGAGCACGTTGGCCAAGAACTCGAGATGGTCCGCACCGCGGGACTCGGCGTCGTCAGCCAGCTCGGCGAACACCTCGGCCGTGCGGACGAGCTTGAGGTAGTCGAGGTCCCCCTTGATCTGTTCGACGAGGGTGGCTTTGCTCATGACAGCGCTCCGTCGGGGTCGATGGCGCCCGCCACGTTGCCCCCTGCGGCGATATCCACAGGGAGGTCGGTGTCGGGGTGCGGGCCGATGACGCCCATGGCAGCCAGATCCGGGACGGCCACGTCGTAGTCGCCGACCTCGAGATCGAGCGTCATCGCGGTCGCCGCCCCAGCGGGCTCGACGATGCCGAGCCGCTTCCGTCCGAGCACGATGGCCTCGGCCTCACGCTTGTGCTCGGACAGCCACTGGGGTGCTGAGCCCGCCGGCGCCAGGTGGTGGATGGCGACCATCTGGCCCAAGAACCGCAGCTCGATGACCGGATAGCCGATGGGCTGGCGCACCTCGATCACCTTGCCGGCGAGCTGTGGCGGGGCCGAGTAGAAGACCGTGTTCCACTCGACGAGGGGGATGCGCCCCACCCGACGGGTGTCGCGGACTGCAGTGTCGAAGCGCACGGCAGGCAGACGTCCGAGGACGTGACGCTCCGTCTCGAAACGTTTGGCCGGAGGAACACCCGTGGTCCCATGCGGCACCGCGTGGAAGTAGCGCTCGAGCCAGCGGGCCGCCCGGCGGTTGAGCTCGCCGACGTCTTCTGGCGGGTCGAGGTCGGCTTCGGAGAGGAACCCGCGTTTGAGGTCGCGGAAGGGGCGCTCGACCTTGCCCTTGCGCTTGGCGTCCCCGGCATCGCAGGCCGTGAGCGCCAGGTCGTGATGGCGGGCGAAGGTGAGAGCGAGGGGATGGAAGACGAACCCCTTGGACTTGGTCGTGCCCAACTGGCCCATCCGGTCGGTCCGGCCCACGGCAGGCACGCCGCCGATGTGCTCGAAGAAGCGGACCAGGCCCTCGAGGGTGTGGTGCTGGTCGATGGAAGGGGCGAAGAACCAGAACTTGATCCGGCTCCAGCACAGGACGCACCCGAAGCAGTGCAGCTCGTGGTCCCAGCCCCAGCGACGGGCGAAGCTGTTGCAGTCGGACCAGTCGAACTGGAACTCCTCACCGGGCACGGTCTCGATGGGCATCGTGACCATGACCGCACCTCTCGTCGGGCCCCGCACCGAGTGCAGGTAGCGCGTGAGGGTCTGATACGAGCCCGCATAGCCCTCAGCCTCGATCACCCGCATGATCGAGGAGCCCTGGAGATCGGCGTTGTGGGCCAACAGGCCGCCGATGCGGGTCCGCCAGCGCTCGTCGATGACCAGCTCGTTTCGGGAACGATCCGCTTGGGCGGCGGTCCCCCGTTCTTCAGCCACGACGACACCGTGGCGGGGTGGAAGCCGAGGTGCTCGGCGATCTGCTTGATCGTCCAGCCCCCGGCGTGCAGGGCCTTCACATTCATGTACTCCTCCTGGGTCATCATCTCTTTCGGCTTCCTCCAGCTCGTCGGGTGCTTGCCAGCACCGACAAGTTGGAGGGGCCATGACCCCGACCGGTGGATGCCCGGTCAGGAGGAGCGCGGCCTCAGATCAGACCGCGAATTTCAGTGAGCGAGAACCGCGAGGTTCCGTGAGCGCCGCGACACCCGAGGCCAAGTAGTCCATCGTTCCGGCGTTGCCGCTGCATCTGCTGGATGTAATAGACCTCCTCGACGGTCGGCGACCGCCCATACTGGTCTTGGAAGACCGAGACGATCTCGTGGGGGGTCGAGATCCGTTGATTAAAGGCCTCGATCATGGGATCGACAATCCCGTCCAGCCACCTCTTGACCACGATCACCGGCCCGGCCCAGAAGGCGACGAGTCCAGCGATGATGGCGACATAGCCGACGTAGTCGGGCGGAGGACGGGTAATCCCGTAATCAGAGGCGGTGCTGATGAGGTTCTGATTAGAGACCTCGATGTGGGCCCCGATGATTCCAGTGGGGATAGCCACCGCCACAGCAGCAAGGAAAATCCAGAACCGGATCACGTTCCGAGCCCTCCGGTCAATGGCTCGGTCCTGTAGTTGCAGGGGCTCAGTCATGGCCACCCCCCGACTGCTCGGCCAGCAACCGCTGACCAGGGACGAGGAAGCCTCCGTGGGTCTTCAGGCGCTCTGACAGGGCCCCGGGAGAGGCCGACCTGAGGGGCTCGAAGTCACACGGGATCAAAGGATCAGCGGGGTTGGCGATCGAAAAGCAGTGACCGCCAGCCCCCTGAAGGATCCTGTAGCGCTCGCAAACCCGTACCGACCATCCGATCTTGATGATTCCCAGCAACCGCTCGACATCGTGATTCAGGTAGCTTTCGGTGTCGCCGAAGTCGACGGTGATGTGGTTCCCTTCGGCTGCCGCCAGCCGACCTACTCGGCTTGGCTGCTCCTGGCTGCGGAGCGCCTGGATGTAATGAACCGTGTGCCCGGCCCGGTAGAGCTGGCATTCGCTGATTCGGCGCAGTCGAGGCTTCCGGGCCCTGGTGCCTGCCATCACCGACCGGCCCCGAACAAGGTGGGTTGAAGCGGATCTGAAGCGGTAGAGGGATGAGGCTCCGTCGACTCCTCTAGGGCCCGGGCAGCGTCCTCCAGCGACCTGACCAGCCGGTCGCATTGACGGATTGTCAGCCTTTCGAAGTCGATGCCTTTCGGCGTTGCGGTGACCCAGGCCTCGGGCACCCTGGCGCAGAGGTCAAGTAGGGCCAAACGCAGACGCCGGGCCAAGAAGGTCGATAGCTGAAGGTTCAGGTCGTCTGGTTGGATTTCGGGTGGTGCAGGGTCGTCAACGCTCCCAGCAGCGATGGCGTTGACGGGCACGGCGTCATTAACGGGTGATTGCCATGATGCTCTCCAATCGAACCTGGCATTGCCACCGTGCCTTGGGTCGGTTGGCGGAGCGTCAAACGGGCCAGGACCCTCGACTCCTCTTGATTAGGAACACCCATGATGACCCGTTCGGATGTGTTGAGTCAACCCCACCTGCCTCGGCGGCACGGAAAGTTGGCGCGCTCGGTGAGCTGATGCCAGGCCCTGCTGGGGTCTGGGTAGCCTCTTCAATGACTTCCGAGAGGGACACCATGGCAGATTCGAATGAACTGACGGGACACACTTTGCGCATGGCGCAGGAACGCCGACTGCTCAGGTTTTGTGCTGACAAGGGCACCGACCCCAACAGCCCGGATATTGATAATCCAGATCTACATCTGCTTGCACCGATCCTGGATTCTGAGGGCGAAATCGTTCCTGACCCCGAGGACATCGAGGCTGTCAAGTAGGTGACGGCTTTCGCTCTCGTGACGGGATCTGCCCACAACACCGGGTCAGGGAGCGCCCCCGGGATGCCTCCGGCCGCCACATGTGGGTCACTCGTCAGCTAGTGCGTTCCAGAAAAACGGCAATCGACGTGAACCATCGTCCGTCTTGCTCCAGGACAATGTGCGGATACTCGGTGTGGTCACGGTGCGAGTCGGCAAGTGCATCAGCCAGAGATATCACCTTGTCCTTTGTCCGATCGCTGACCGAGAAATCGATCGGCTCAATCAACCTGAGCCCTGGCACGCTCCGACTCACCGAGTCGATTTCGTGCTGTGGTGCTGAGCAGCAAATGGCCGTCGTGATAGCTGTCGGCATCATTGATGATGACCTCTGTTGTGAACGCCACGATGCCGCCGACCTTTACCACCCTGCACTGCTCGGCCAGTGCCGCGCGGACACCGTCAAGCCCACCAAAATGTTCGACTGAGCTGAGGCTGTACACCGCATCGAAGGTCTCATCCTCGTAGCGAAGGTCCAGAGCATCCATGCATTGAACGACCAATCGCCGTTGGTTGTAGGGCGCACCGTGCAACCGAGTCTGGGTCCCTGAGCATCGCCATGTCCGCCTCACGTTCGGCGAACGGTCCCGTTCCGTAGATATCGGTGGCAAATGCCCATCGAGTGCGATTGGTCAACTCAAAGATGAGTTCCTCTTGTCCAGCGGCAACTGCGAGCACCATTGCATCTCGATCGAGCACTTCGAGCTGCTCCAGACCGAGAAGGATCTGCGCATACTCCCAGTGCTTTCGGTGTTCCATTTGGATCGGAAGCTCAGCACTCTGTTGCAGAAAGTAAGGCAGGAGTTGGCGCATCACGGTCCCCCGACCGTCGGATTGCCAGTCTTCGATGTTGCAAACCTTGCTCAGCTTCACCCGTTTGATCGTACACAATGCACATCCGACCACTGGGGACCAGCCCTTCCCGGCGACGGCATCCATTAAGTCTGTGAAAAGGCCAGACTCGGGCGTCCGCACCGGGTCGCAGGCATGCGGCGAGCGGGCGGCGGGGAGAAATGACCAAGAGCCAGACAATTGTCCGGCATCATGGTGTGTATGGCCAAGTTGCACCTACCGCCGAAGGAGTTTCACCTACTGTCCCGGGTGCTGCTCCGCGATTGCGGGCAACAGGGGCCTCCTGGCGACGCTGGACCCTCGTCATCCAAATGACCGGGTTAGACGCAAGGGACCACGGGCGGTCTGCTTTACCCGAGACATCGAGCCGGACGACCCGTTTGCTTTCGAGGAGCGCTGGCAACCCGTCGAGCAACACCTACCTGATGCCATGAGCGCCGTCGAGGCGGGCACGATCTTCGCCGATGACCGCCTGGTCGGGGTGCTGCGCCGTTGCCTGGCTCTGCACTTTTCCCGGTCTCGCACGATTGAGTTGATGAGTCAAGCCATCAGTCCACAGATGCTCGAAAACGCCAGAGAGCGGATGCTTATTGACCCGCGGCTCACCACGGGTAGCGGATTGGTCTTAACCGGAGACGAAGGTAGGGCGATCATGGCAGGCGACGTGGTCGAGCGGGTGAAGGGACTCGGCTTCAGGCCCGAGAAGCAGATCCCGAGTCACTTCATCTACTACTTCGCACTGATCAGCCGCCAGCTCGAAGGCCAGCCCATTGAAATCAGTGTGGCGGAAAAAGGCGAGTTCCTCATCGGCGATGCGCCAGCACTGACGCTCGATCACCAGAAGGGCTTCGGGGTCCCCTGGATGCAGGCCAACACACACCTCATGCCGCTAGGACGACGCCACCTGATTGCTACGGGACCGGCAAACAGGATTTTTGCTGCCCCAGCCATTTCGTCGAATCTGTCAACCGAGCGCAGGTGCGCAGTGCCCACCACCATGTGATGTGGCACCCCGACGCCGACCTGGAGGCCTTTGTCCGAACCGAAATCAAGGCCATTGCCGCCGAATCCGATGCGCAGGTGACATAGGCCACTCTCACTCCTTCAGTGGAGAGCATGTCCCGAACGCCCGATCAGCCCCACGCTCCGAACTGAGTCAGGACGGGCCGACGGCATGCGAGAAGGACAGACCCGACGATTAGAGGGAGCAGCGGACTAATCGACCGACGCCTGCTACCGCTTGACGAATCACAGGCCAAGACCAGACAGGTTTGGAGTGCACGGGGGCATGGGTGATTACTCCCGACCGACTCTTGGTAGCCACGATTAGGCCATGCGCTCAACGAGGGGTCTTCGACGTCCGATCAGCGCCTTGGTCAACGGTCAGCCGGTCAAGCTTCTCACCATCGGTCACGTGGCTGCCGCCTGCGGTAGGACGACCACCTGCATCAAGCAGTGGGAGTGCACAGGTCTCTTCCCGCCCGCCCCCTACCGGTTGCAGGGTAATCAGGTACGTGTTTACCCTGAGCGCTTCGTGAGATCGATCTCCGTAATCCGAGACCAGGGTTATGTTGGCCGTCGTCTGCACCGATCTGACTGGTGTCGATTTCAAAATGACATCTGGTGTGCGTACCGTGAGGCATTAGAACCTTTGCGCCCTAGTGCCTGACGGGTTACGGACCACGCGCATTTGGGCATGCTGCGGGAGGGTCCCCCGGCCCGGACGCCATAGAGAATCTCTATTTGCTGTTGCCTAAGCCTGGCGACCTCCCAACCAACGGCACCAGTCCGACAGGGTTGGGTACCCCGATAGCCACGCCCTCGTCTGATACCTCAAAACCCGAAACAACTGTTGCTCTCTCCCGCTATCCCTCTGGCGGGCGCACATTCTGGGGTTGTGGGGCCGTGCACGCCCTCCTGAAGGACCTATAGATGGGTTGAATACCGCAGCCAGCTATAGCGGCGCTTAGGAGTAATCAGAGGGGCCTCTCGTCAAATCCCAGGGCTAAGTAGCAGAATCTAGGGGCATCATTACTTCAGGCCAGCTCTAAGAGGGGCTCTAATTGAAGCCCATCAGACGGCCTTGGGCGGCACCAAGATGTTCTTGTAGGGGCCCCTCCACTGGTACCCCAGATCGATAAGCCTCTGGAACTGCTTCTCCTCCAATGGGGGTCGCTCATTCATCTTGCGAGACAGGGGTTCCATGATGTCGCCCGGTCTCGTGACCTCAGGCCGACCATCGACGTTTATGAGTTCGGCCTCAATGGCCTCGTCCTTGGAGGGCGGCGGGGCGAAGAGGCTGCCACGCACGTTCACGTAGCCCCGGGCGAGCATTTCCGACTCCCAGGCGGTAGAGCGCTCCGCCAGTTCGGCACGATGCTCGGCCCTCTCCATTTCGTAGCGGGAGGTCTTTCGGGAACGGGTGCCTGTGGTGCCAAACTCTTCGGCAACCTCCTCCAATGAGCGCCGAAGGAAGACCCATGTTCCATCCTGCCTCTTTTCTGCGAGCTGGTGAGCCACCAGCTTCTTCAGGTGCCGGAGGGTGGTTACATCGGAGAAGTCCGTAATGCTTGAGAGTTCGCCGATCGTCGACGCACCACCCTCCAATGCCTGGTAGGTGGCAAACGCATTGCCCAACGCCGCAAACCTCACGGCATCGTGGCCGAGTGCATCAAAGTTGGTACACATACCCACACTTTTTTTCCTTTCTTTTTTGTGATTGGTATGTGTGCGACGTTTGGTGTTGTCCCAGTTCAGATAGTAGGTGTTAGCAGTCATAGCCTTCGGCGAGTTCGTCCCACGATGGGGCTGTTCAAGTTGTTGGAGGTAGCAGGCCTTGGTGATCCGTTGGAGCGCCTTCCACACGGTTCCAGTATTCCTAGCCGCCAAAAGGGCTAATCGGCGGATTGACATGTCAATATCTAGGCGGCCGGTCTGGTGGGCTACGGAAATGAAGGACGCAAATACCAGTCTGTCTGTGAAGAGCGTCCTCGTTCTCGGCCGGTAATGGATTACGAAGTGCTCCCACAACTCCTCAAGCTGGCCGACGATTACAGGACCACTCGACTGGCAGGCTGCCTCACCGCAGGTCAACCCTGCGTGGTCGTGGTGAGATCGGAGTCTGTCGATGCAGCGCCAGACATCATTTGTAAGCCGTTCCTCCCACCGATCACCGGCCCTCTCTCTGGCTCGCTCTCTCCCTGGCTCTGACAGTCGACCGATGATCAACAGCTCCTCGTCCGTGAAACCCTCCTCAATGGCAGCAGCGACGAGCCCGAAGAGCTGGGCGGAGCGGGACTGGTCACTCCCTTTAGGCATATAGAAAGTCTTGAGGTTTTGAAGCTTTGGCCAGAGCGTGAACGGCAAAGCAACCTCGTCGACCGGAGGCAGGGCTGGCGGGGCCGTGACCCGTTTCTTGGCTGGTGCTCTCTTCTGGCCCTTGAATGGTGAGGAGACTGCTGGTGAGGAAGGTACCCGTAACTCTCGCAGCAGCTTGTTGGGCGTCCAGGGGGCTCTGGAGTACTCCACCTCTTCCAGGAGGACCGGGTAGGGGTGTGCGCCCCGAGTGGCCCGTCCCTTCATATTGAGGGTGCCGGGGGGTCGGAGGAGGGCGTTCGTGGCAATCAGGTTGTCCGCCTTGCCGAGGTTGTCCCCGTTGCCCTTGTACAGCTGCGCACACCAGTTGATGTAATCCCGGAGAGCCTTGTTCAACTCCTCGACGGTTTCGGGAGGATAGGTGCCGTCGAGGGCGAGGTACAGATGCCTCCCTCCTCTTCCTCCGCTCACAATGAACATCGAGCCCCGGGTAAGCAGTTGTTCCAACTCTTCGTGGAAAGCCTCGGAGTCAAGGTCGATGTCGATGTCGCACCAAACGTGGGTGCCTGCAGCAGCGAAACCCTTACCCCGAGTTTCTTTGCTCTGCAGGATTGGGCAGATGAATACGTCGTAATCCTTGCGGTTATCAATTATCCATTCGATCAGCTCCGACCGTTCGTCCGGCCACCGGAAGAACGCTGGCATCCAAGTGCGGATGGTGTAGGTGGACTTGCCACTCTTGCCGGATGCAAAATGTCCTCCGACGCCGAGGCTGCAGCTCACCCATCCGCTCCGATCACCGTAAAGCGTGTCGACGTACGTGGCGATCTGGCGTCGAAGTTCTTTGCGTCCCGTTGACCTGTTCGGATTGCTGCGAGATACTGACATTGGTTCAACTCCTTCTTGTTCGGAAGACTGGGGAGAAGATCCGATGCCTCGCTTTCCAGAGCGGGGCATCGGTGCATTACAGGTGTGGACCCACCGGAGAATGGAGCTATTGCTCTAGGACGCACATTCCCGTGGGTCTGTTCCGCCACCGGCGATGAAATCCTCAATCTGGGTGCGGGCGATGAGCCGCCTGCGCCCAACGGGAAATCCGGTGAGTCGGCCATCGGCGAGCAAGTTCCAGATAGTGTTCGGGCTGACCCGAAGCACATACGCCGCCTCATTGACCGTCAGGGCGAGTGAGCCTGGTGCGGGCTCCGTAGCGACGGCTGATTTACGGCTTGGTGCACCCTTCTTACGCCGTGCAGCCCGATTAGGCCCGATGGGTTCGGTGATGCCTGACATCTCTTCCTCTCCGACCTCTCACTGACATGGAGCCGAGGGAGATGTGAGAGGTCGATTAGGTCGTCAACGCATCCTTCACCCGGCACGAGCGTGCGGGGAGTGGCGGTGGTGCTGTTGTGGTGCGAGCGCCAACGAGAGGCGGCGGCTGCGGATCCGGGATGTCAACTGAGTCGTCAACGCTCCAATCGGGTGCGTCTTCGGGCACATCAGCGGTGTAATCGAGCAAATCGGCCAATCGGACGGACAGAAGGGCCTGCTGGTGATCGTTTTGCACGGTCCTTGAAGGGCTGCCGAAGGTTGATAACAAACTGTTCGGCCACCAATACTCTGGTCGTTAGCCGGACGTTCTGCGTCGTCTCATCGAAATGCTCATCGCCTCGACCGTGACGGCGTCGGGTTGCTCTGGAGAAAAGGGACCGGACGAGATCATCGGCATGACATAGAACATTTACTCAACTGGATCCCATGGACGTCTACGCACCCATTTCGGGCCCACTGTGACGGTGATTCTCCCCTTCAACTTCCCCTTTTCGGGATTATTGAAGTGCTGACACGGAGTGAAACCCCTGGTGGGCCGTGCGGGACTTGAACCCACGACCCCTTGCGTGTCATGCAAGTGCGCTACCAACTGCGCCAACGGCCCGTGGGGTGAACGATACCACCGCGCCCGCCAGGCCCCCGAGCCGGCACCGACCTCACCTGCAGTCTCAGGACGGACCGATCGTTGCCTCTGATAGCCCCCGCCTACGAGCTCGACATGCTCGGGACCGGGGGCGTGCCCCGCTCGATCGCCTCCCAACCCTCATGGTCGTGTTCCTCGGCTCGATGCCCACCCCGGAGACCGAACAGTCGCTTCGCGTAGAGCAGATAGGCGACGATCAGCAGGTTGATCGCGAACGCGACCGACTTGAACACGGTGACCTGGAGAGTGAGCTCGTAGATCTCGTAGGGAAGGAACGCGCTGGTGACGACGAAGGTGAGGTACTCGGCCCATCGTCTCCCCCGCCAGAGGCCGACCATCTCCGTCCCCTCGACCGCGGCGAGCGCGAGGAAGACCAATCCGAGAACGACCAGATGCCTCGGCGAGTACTCGAACGCCTTGCGCAGGTAACCGAGGAGCCCTCGCACCCGGCTGGCTGCGGCCCCGTTCCCCGACAGCGCGTTCATGATGTTGATGTAGTCCCTGTGCAGCGAGGCGTCGTGCCGGGCGAACGTGAAGAGCACCACCGCCAGAAAGGTGAGCACGACGGTGTGGATGGCCCGGTCGATGGCGATCAGGCGGAGCACATAGAGGTCCCGCAGTGGCCGACCGCGGAGGGGCAGCTCGATCTCCTCCCTGGAAGGGACCCGCAGGGTGGTCGGCTGCTCCGGGAGCGCCGACGGGATCCACGCATCGCACCGCAGGCAGCGGCACCACCGCAGCTCGTCGAGGTCTCGCACGACGAGCGCGTCCTCCGAGGTGACCAGCGCGGCATCGCCACCGACCAGGTCATGGCCCTTGAGGGCGCAGGTCAGCAACTCGTAGCGGTTCTCCGGCCGCTTCCTCGGGGGCACCCTCGAAGAATAGGCTGACCAGGAGCAAGGAAAGGGTCGCGATGACCGCCAGCATCCAATCGCATGTTCGCGAGATCGAGGAGCAGGGCTACACCATCCTCGAGGGCGTGATCGACGCCGAGCTGGTCCAGGCGTTGCTCGACGACCTCGAGCGACTCGAGGACGAGCTCGGGGTGGTCCCGGCCATGAACCTGTTCGAGGGCACCCGCACCACCCGCATCTACAACCTGCTCGCCCGGGGTCCGCGATTCGTCGAGATCCCCGTTCATCCCGCCGTCCTACCCGTCTGCGAGCGGGTCCTCGATCCGGGCCTCCTGGTCTCCTCGCTGTCGTCCATCGCCATCGGCCCCGGCGAGACAGCCCAGCCCATCCACGCCGACGACCAGATCATCCCCCTTCCGAAACCGCACCCCGCCACGGTGTGCAACACCATGTGGGCGCTGACCGACTTCACCGAGGCCAACGGTGCGACCCGCGTCGTGCCCGGCTCCCACACGGCCGACGACTCACCAGACCTGTCTCTGCAGTACGACTCGGTTCCCGCCGAGATGGAGCGCGGAAGCGTGCTCGTCTGGCACGGCAGTCTCTGGCACGGAGGTGGGGCCAACTCCACAACGGAGCGTCGGGTGGGCATCGCCATGAATTACTGCGCCGGGTACATCCGACAGCAGGAGAACCAGCAACTCGGTATCCCGTCCTCCACGATCCGCACGTTCCCCGACCGCCTCCGGGAGCTGATCGGCCTCGGCATCTACCGGGGACTCATCGGCCACATCGACAAGCGGGTCCCGGCCAATCTGCTGTTCGGCTCGGACGTCGACCCGCAGCTGATCTGGGACTACGCTCCGGCCGACGATCCGACCGAGGCGGCGAACCCGGTGCGCTGATCGGTCAGCTCGGCGAGCTCCGGGCGCAGGTGTGCTGCCGTTCCGGCGAGCCCCTCGAGCCACACCTCGAGCTCCAGGCCTCGGAGCTCGGTGACCGGGTCGATACCCTGCGTGCGGGTCCACGGCAACGGGGGATCCACGACGAGGGCGTGATCCCCCAGCAGCGAGCGTGCCATGTTCCAGTAGGCCCCGGCAACCCGCTCCGCGCATGCGTCCAGGTGCGCCGACCATCCCGGTGCGGTCCCCCCCGGTCCCGCCATCACCGGGACCAGGGCGACGACACTCGTGCCGAACCACAGCTGGTGGGCTGAAGCCACCAGCGCCGACCAGGCGATGACCGGAGCGTCCCGCTGGTGCGGCTCGGACAGGTACTGCGAAAAGGCATCCTCGACGTCGAGTGCGCGCGCTGCGACGCGCCGGCTGGTCTCGTCCCGCGCATCGGTATCGGGAGCCGGATGGCCCGGCGCCGGGCCGACCAGCACGCGGACGGTGGACTCGGCGAAGTCGGCTCCGGCGGAGAGGAGTCGTGCCAGCGCAGCCCGGAGCTCCGGCGTCGCCCCCTTCGGCCAGATGGCCAGCCCGGCGGCCAGCCCGATGCCCGCGCCGATGAGGACGTCCTCGAGCCGGATCAGTCCCACCGTCCAGCCTGCCGGTTTGAGCAGGTTGAAGAGAATCACGATGACCAGGGTGAAGCAGGCCTGTCCGGCGACGAAGCTCACCGTCCCGGGCAGGTAGAACGCTGCGAACACCACCAGGGGCAGCACCAGCGAGTAGACCAGCGCATCCACCCCGAACGTGGTGATGAGCACGCTCGAGACGCCGAACCCGATGGCGGTACCGACAACCGCCTGGACCGCGGTGGCCCTGGTGCCTGCCGCGCTGGTCTTGAGCACGACCAGCGTGGCGAACCCCACCCAGAACCCGTTCTGGAGATCGAACAGGCCGACCACCAGTCGGGCGAGGGCCAGGCCCGCGGCGAGGCGGATGCTGTTCTGGAGGTGGATCGAACGGGGCGTGAGGTTCCTACGGGCCCGCCGGACCCACTTGGCCATCGAGGGGCCGTCGGACACGGTGCGGACCAGGTCGGAGCACCGCACCGTGGCGGAGACATCGGCCGGCGCCCGCATCATGACCCGGAGGTGCACCGCGGCCAGCACGACACCCCAGCCGAGCTGCCGGAGCCAGAACGCGCCTGCCGCGAGGTCGTGCAGGCGTGGCGATGCTGCGCCCTCGTGTACCTCGGACACGAACCTTGCCTCGGCCACACGGGCGAAGGCCGCCTCGGCCGCCTCGGTGCGGGACGGGACGGGCAGCTCCCCACCACGTCCGGCCAACGAATCGGCGCAGCGGTCGAGCTCGGAGGCCATCGTCTCCACCAACCGGGCCTCCGGCGGATCGACCGTCGCCCGCGACGTGCCCGGCGCGGCCCGGAGGGTGGCGATCACCACCGACATCCGACGCGCCCCCTGGAGCAGGTACATGCGCGCCCTGTGCGGGCTGGAGAGGCCGTCCGGGCGCCAGGCCGACTCGGCGATGGCCCGCTCGGCGGCGAGGATGCGCCCGTCGATCTCATCGGTGTCGGGACCGCAGGCGGCGTCCGGTCGCGGGAGGATGCCCTCCGGGACCAGTCCCCGAACAGCGGCCGCGAGCACCCGATAGACCTCACCGAGCGCCTGCAGCGATCGGGTCACCGTGGGCGACGGCCAGAGCCACCCGACCGCGATCAGGGAGAGGGCACCCCCGAGAGCCAGCCCCGCCTCGCGGGCAGGGAGCACACTCAGGTTCCCCGGCAGTCCGGTGGCGACCACGTAGAACACGATCACCGCGGATGAGGCCGCGGCGAAGTAGCCGCTGAAGACCGCGCTGAACCCGACCGAGAAGGTCACGACGAACATGGTGATCGTCGCCGCCGCCGTCGAGGTCGAGACGGCGGTGCCGATCGCGAGGAGCACCGCGCCGGCCGCCAGGCTGGCAGCGGTGGCCTGCAGCCGCTGGTACCGCTCGCCCCCGAAATCGGCGATGCCCAGGAGGGCCGCACCGGTGAACGCGCCCAGCACCGCGAACTGCTCGTTGTGCAACAGGCGGTCGCCGATCAGGAACGACGCCGACATGACCAGCGCGGTGCGCGCCCCTTTCCGCAGCGACCGGTGGTCGGGATCCTCCACCCGGGGTCTCCACGCCATGGCGCACTCCTCGGCCGGTACGGGGACCCACGGGACCCCAGAGGCGGCGGGCGGAATCGAACCGCCGTACGGGGCTTTGCAGGCCCCTGCCTAAACCACTCGGCCACGCCGCCAGCGCGCCCGGATCCTACCCTCCCCGGTCGGATGCTTGAATCTGCCCATGCACATCGGACTGATCGCCCCACCCTGGACTCCGATCCCGCCGGACCTCTACGGCGGGATCGAGGTGGTGGTGGACCAGCTGGCCCGCGGCCTCCAGGCGTCCGGGCACGAGGTGCTCCTCTACGCGACCGGCGACTCGACCTGCCCGGTTCCCCGCGCGTGGGTGCTCCCCGAGGCCGAGGGACAGCGCATCGGGATGGCTGTCCCGGAGCTCCGCCACGTCATCCACGCCTACGAGGCGCTCCGGGAGTGCGACGTGGTGCACGATCACACGATGATGGGTCCGTTCCACTGCGAGCGCTACCCGGAGCTCCCGGTGGCCACCACCATCCACGGACCGTTCAACGAGGACCTGATCGACCTCTACCGGGCCCAGTCCGGCCGGGTGCCCCTCATCGCCATCTCCCACGCCCAGCGCCGCGGTGCTCCGGACATTCCGGTCACCCGGGTCATCCACCACGGCATCGACGCCTCGCTCTTCCCGATCGGTGACGGCGCGGGCGACGAGGAGGGCCCCTACGTCCTCTTCCTCGGGCGGATGGCCGACGACAAGGGCGCACACCGCGCGGTCGACATCGCACGCCGGGCAGGGATCCGCATCCTCATGGCTGCCAAGATGCGCGAGGTCTGGGAGAAGCGCTACTTCGCCGAACAGGTCGAGCCGCTGCTCGGACCCGACGCCCGGTACCTCGGCGAGGTCTCACACGACCGGAAGCTCGAGCTCCTGGCCGGGGCGTCCGCCCTCCTCTTCCCCATCCGCTGGAACGAGCCGTTCGGGATGGTGATGATCGAGGCCATGGCCTGCGGGACCCCGGTGCTCGCCTTCCCCGAGGGGGCCGCCCCCGAGGTGGTCGCCGACGGCAACACCGGCTTCCTCTGCGAGGACGACGACGCCATGGTCGATGCCATCGGCCGCCTCGGCGAGCTCAAGCGGGCCGACTGCCGGCTGGCCGTCGAGGGCTACTTCTCGACCCAGCGGATGGTGGCCGAGCACATCGAGCTCTTCGAGTCGATGACCGCCTGACCCGGTGAGCGGGGCCCTCCCGTCGCCGTGTGCGCCGGGACCGGTCCCGGAGGTCAGTGGCGCCGGAACAGGAAACGTGCCGCGACGACGACGATGCCCACCACCAGCGCCACCTTGATCACGAACCACACCAGGCCGGCGATGAAGTGCAGCGCGGCGAACGCCACCCAGACCGCGATGAGCGCTCCGACCACGAGCAGCACGACGTCGATCGTGCTGAGCCCCTTGCGCTGGTCCTGATCCTCGGCCACTCCCCCACGCTACCCGCACCGACGTGGCCACCGGGCGCGGCGACCGGTCCGCCACATCGGCGTGCCGGACGGGGTCGCTCAGAGCGGCCGGTGGTACGGTCCGGCCGTGTCCCTCCGAGCTCGACGCCAGAGCCTGATCGAGCGCACCGAGCTGCGGGGTGATGCCTTCTGTCGGGCCTACGCCGACGCCGCGGACGAGTGGCTGAGCGCGCTCTTCGACGAGGCAACCGGCGGGGACGGTCGCGGGATGGCGCTCATCGCGGTCGGCGGGTACGGCCGCCGGGAGCTCTGCCCGTTCAGCGACCTCGACGTGGTCCTCGTCCACAAGGGACGAAAGGGGGTCTCGACCGCAGCCGACCGGATCTGGTACCCGGTCTGGGACGAGGGGATCTCGCTCGACCACAGTGTACGGCGGCCGAACGAGGCGCTCGACCTGGCCGGCGACGACCTCCGGGTGGCACTCGGGCTGCTCGATGCGAGGGTCGTCTGCGGCGAGTCGAAGGTGGCCGATCCGGTCCTCGAGGGGGCTCGGGAGCGATGGATCAAGCAGAAGCCGCCCTGGCTCGGGGTCCTCGCCAACCTGGTGGCGGAGCGTCACCGGGCCAACGGGGACCTCGGCTTCCTGCTGGAGCCCGACCTCAAGGAGTCGCACGGTGGCCTCCGGGACATCGCAGCGCTCCGGGCGATGATGGAGGCGGTGCCGATCCTCGGCGACTACGTGGACACCGTGGCGCTCGACCATGCCCGGTCGGTGCTCACCTCGGTCCGCGTCGAGCTCCACCGGCGCGCCGGCCGCGAGCTCAACAAGCTGCTCCTCCAGGAGCAGGACCAGGTGGCCGCCGCGCTCGACCTGGAGGACGCGGACGCGCTCATGCTGTCGGTGGCCACGGCCGGTCGCACCGTCGCCTGGGAGGGGGACGACGCCTGGCGCCGACGGGGTGCATGGTCGCGCGCCCGCGGACGGGGATGGCGCGCCCGCGGTGCCGGATCCGGCACGGTGGCCATCACTCCCGTCGAGGGCGAGGCGGGCATCGGGCTCACCGACGACGAGGTCGTCCTCACCGAAGGTGCCGACGTCTCCGGTGACCCGGCTCTGCCGCTCCGGCTCGCGCTGGTGGCCGCCGAACGGAAACTGCCCATCTCCCGCGATGCGCTCAACCTGCTGGGGCGCAGATCCCCACCGCCTCCCGAGCCCTGGCCCGAAGGCCTCCGGTCGACCCTGGTCCGTGTCCTCGCGACCGGACCGCCGGCCATCGCCCCGCTCGAGGCGCTCGACCAGCGCCACCTGGTCGAGCGGTTCCTCCCGGAGTGGACTGCGGTCCGCAACAAGCCGCAGCGCAACCCCTACCACCGGTTCACCGTCGACCGGCACCTCCTCGAGGCGACCGCCAACGCCGCCACCATCGCCCACCGGGTGGAGCGGGTCGACCTCCTGCTCCTCGGCACCCTGCTCCACGACATCGGAAAGGGATTCCCCGGCGACCACACCGAGGTCGGGATGGTGGTCGCGGCCGACGTGGCCGGCCGGATGGGTCTGCCCCCGGACGACGTGGCGGCGATCGTGACCCTGGTCCGGCTCCACCTCCTGCTGCCCGACACCGCGACACGCCGGAACCTCGACGACCCGGCGACCGCGCAGCGAGTGGCCGACGAGGTGGGCAGCCGCCCGATGCTCGACCTGCTCGCCGCGCTGGTCGAAGCGGACAGCCTGGCAACCGGGCCCTCGGCATGGGGCCCCTGGAAGGCGGGCCTGGTGGCCGATCTGGTCGAGCGGGCCAGCCGCCTGCTCGCCGGGGAGTCGGCGGCCCCACCTGCGCCGCTGATCACCGAAGACCTCCAGATGATCATGGAGACCGTCCGCACCCACGGGGTGCCCGCCCTCTCCATCGACGCCCCGACGGTCACCGTGGTCGCGCCGGACCGGCCCGGCCTGCTGGCCGAGGTCACCGGCACGCTCGCCCTCCACGGTCTCAACGTCCGTTCTGCCGTCGTGGCGGGTGAGGGGGGGGTCGCGGTCGAGGTCTTCACCGCGGAGCCCGAACGCGGGACCTGGCCGGAGGCGGTCCGGCTCTCGGAGGACCTCGCCGAGGCCATCGCGGGAACGCTGTCGATCGAGGACCTGCTCGCGGCCCGAGCCCATACCTACCGCAACGCCAAGCGGGCGGTCGCGCCCAATCTGGTCTCCACCGAGGTCGCGGTCGACAACAACGCCTCGGACACCGCAACCGTCGTCGAGGTCCGAGCCGAGGACGTGGTCGGCCAGCTCCACCGGATCACCCGAGCACTGGTGGACTGCCACCTCGACGTGGCCTCGGCCAAGGTCTCGACCTTCGGGTCGGCCGTGGTCGACGCCTTCTACGTCCGCGACTCCGACGGGAAGAAGCTCACCGACCCCCGGCGGATCGCGGCGGTCGAGCGCGCCATCGTGGAGCGGATCGGGACGCTCGATTCCGTCTGAACGGCGGGTCCTCCGGGCGGGCTGACCCCGAACGACCGGCCGGCAGCGGCGCCGGATCGTGCAGCTCGACTGGTAGATTCGGTCCGGAACCTCGCCATGTCCGCCACCCATCCACACTCGAAGCGGTCGCCGGACCGCCGCCGGTACCTGCGTGCCTGGCCGCTGACCATCACGCTGGTCGCGGTCGTCGCCGTCGGGGTGGGTGCGGTCGCCGTGGCCACACGCACCCCCGGTGCTCCCGCCTCCGCGAGCCCCACCGTTCCCTCCCCCGCCCGCACGACGACGCCCTTCACAGTCGGCTCGACCGTTCCGGCTGACGGAGCAACCGGGATCTCGAGCGACGCGACGGTGACCGTGAGCTTCACCCGACCGCTCTCGGCCCATTCGCCGACGCCGACCCTCACCCCACCGCTGGCCGGTGCCTGGCAACGGGTCTCCCCCACCGCCGAGGCGTTCGTCGCCACAGGACCGCTGCTCCCGCTCTCGACCGAGACGGTCACCGTCCCCGGCGGTGTGGGAGGGGTCACCGCGACAGGTGGGGCGCGGCTGGCAGGTTCCTCGACCGTCCACTTCACCGTGGCCCCGGGCAGCACCCTGCGGCTGCAGCAGCTGCTCGCCGAGCTCGGCTACCTCCCGGTCGGCTTCACCCCGACCGCTCCGGTGTCGGCCCCCCAGGAGGAGATCCAGCCACAAGAGGGAACCTTCGGGTGGCGATCGCCGGAGCCCGACTCGCTCACATCCCTCTGGAGCCCGGGTACCTCCAACGTGATCACGAGGGGGGCGGTGATGACCTTCGAGTCGAGGCACAACATGCGGACCGACGGGGTCGCCGGGCCGGCCGTGTGGCAGCAGCTGCTGGCAGACGCCTCCGCCGGGACCGGCCAGAGCGCCCCCTACGACTACGTCTACGTCTCGACCTCCCGGCCCGAGCAGGCCACCGTCTTCAGCAACGGAGCCGCCGTGTACTCGACACGGGTCAACACCGGGGTGCCCGCCGCGCCGACCGCACAGGGCACCTTCCCGGTCTACCTCCGGTACCTGACGACCACGATGAAGGGCACCAATCCGGACGGGTCCAAGTACTCGGACCCGGGCATCCCCTGGGTGAGCTACTTCAACGGAGGCGACGCCCTCCACGGATTCGTCCGTGGGGGTTACGGCTACCCCCAGAGCGACGGGTGCGTCGAGATGCCCCCCGCCAACGCGGCGGTGGTCTACCCGCTGACCCCGATCGGAACCCTGGTCACCGTCGCCTGAGCGGGTCGCCGCCAGTCCGCCGGGCCGCGGCCGGCCTCAGCGGGCAGAGGGGAACTCGGGGTCTCGCCGCTCACGCACGGCACGGAGGCCCTCGACCGCGTCGGGTCCGAGGAACCCGAGCATCTCGAGGGCGAGCGACTCGCCGAACACCGGGGCCGCCTGGAGCATCCACTGGTTCATCACCCGTTTGGTCCACTGCACGGCGGTCCGGCTCCCCGCGGCCAGCCGCTCGGCGATGGCCAGGGCTTCCGGGAGCACCCGGTCGTCGGGCACGCAGCGGGTGACCAGGCCGATCCGCTCTGCCTCCGGGCCGTCCACGAAATCTGCGGTCATCAGGTAGTACTTGGCCCGGGCCATCCCGCACAGGAGCGGCCAGAGCAACGCCGCATGGTCTCCCGCCGCCACCCCGAGCCGGGCGTGCCCGTCCGAGATCCTCGCCGTGGTGCCCATCACGCTCACGTCGGCGAGGAGGGCGACCGCCAGTCCGGCCCCGACCGCCACCCCGTTGATCGCCGAGACGACCGGCTTGACCGAGGTCAGCATCTCGTCGACGACCGCCTTGGCGTCCCGCCACTGCTCGAGGGTCGCCGCGTAGTCGGTGGTCATCCGCTCGATCATCGCCAGGTCCCCACCCGCCGAGAAGGCACGTCCGGCTCCGGTGATCACCGAGACCGCCACCGAGTCGTCCCCGTCGACCACCCGCCACACTCCGGCGAGCTCACGGTGCAGCCGCTCGTCGGCGGCGTTGAGCACGTCGGGGCGGTCGATGGTGACGAGGAGGACGGCCCGGCCGGGCCGGTCGAACCGCAGATGGACGAAGTCCTCGTAGCCGGTCAGCACAGGGGGACGGTGGGCTCGGTCATCCATGCATCATGGCCGGTCGGGTGACCGGTCACGATCCGAGCAGCGGATGGACGAGGCCGAGCTCGGCGAGCGTCCGGCCCGGCTCGCGAGGGTCGACCGCCCGCGGATCGGCGTCGGCGAGCCGGAACACGTACAGGTTCCAGAAGGGCGCGAGCCCGGCCGGCTCGATGTCGGCGTAGAGCCGCTGCTCGACGTCGGTGCACCGGGCGAACCCGGCCTCGGCGAACCGGTCGGTCCACCATTCGAACGAAGCGATGGTCAGGTGGCCCTCGACCGGTCGACCGTCGGTGTCGAGCGCGAGGTCGGCCTCGGGCACCGGTCCCCCGTACCCCGGGTCGAGCCCACGGTAGTGCTCGACACGTGCGGGGAGCACCTTTCCCTCGAAGTGGCCGTCCGGACCCGATCGGTTGGGACCGAACGACGGAATGGTGGCGAACAGGTGTCCCCCGCAGACCCGGGACAGTTCGGCGAGGGCCGGGCGCACGAGGTCGGGCGGCAGGTGTTCGAGGATCTCCAGGGCGGTCACCAGCTCGAAGGCCCCATCCTCCCAGGGAAGCCGGTCGAGCAGGCTGGCGACCCGCAGGTGCCCGGCCGCACCCGGCGCAGCGTGGTCGACGGCGAACTGGCTGAGGTCGCATCCTTCGGCCTCGAGACCGCGCTCACGCAGCACCTCGACGAGGTACCCGGTCGCGCAGCCGACGTCGAGGACCGTGCAGACCCGGAAGTTGCGCCAGATCAGCCACCCGGCGATGTCGGCATTGGAGGCCACCCGGTCGTACCGGGCGTACCCGGACCGACCCTCGCGATCACCCGAGCCGTCGCGGCCCTCGCCGAAGTAGGCGCCCCCGTAGGTGTCGGAGGAGGCCTGGGGGTCGGATGCGCCGAGCGACAGCCCCCGCTCGGCGGCCGCGGAGAGCTCCCGCCCCGAGCGCACGAGCACCGAGCCGACCCCCCGATGCCTCGCTGCGAGGTCGGTCACCGCCCGGCGGGCCAGGTCGGCGACCGGCTTCCAGCGGTCGGACGGCATGACGGCGAGATTACTCCTGCGGGTCGGTCGGAGCGGTGCTGACCTGGGTGCTTCGGGTCGGTGCGGCCTCGAATTCCGAGCCGGGTCGACCCGAGCCGGTCGCTGGAAAGATTACCACTATTTGTGTGGAGTTATTCACTCAGCGCGGTTATTGTAGACATCAGGAACCACGGAGGAACGACAGAACCATGGTCAGGAGACGCGGGTCCCCGGGAGGATCACCGATGAGCGAGCAGGCTGTGATGACCGATCAGAACCCCCATAGGCCCTCGGATTCGTCCGGGGCGGTGTTCACCGACCGGCCGTTCGGGTCGGTACCCCTTGCCGACGACGAGCGCGACCGCGGCGGCGATCCGCCGATGGTCCTGGCCGAGGCGCCGGCACGGCCGGCCGCCGCGTCCCTGGTCGGATCGCTGCAGGTCTTCTCGCTCGCCGACGTGCTCACGCTGCTGGCGACGACCGCCCAGACCGGTGAGCTCGAGATCGCCGGTGAGGGGGCCGAGGGACGGCTCTGGCTGGACCGCGGCGAGCTCTACGACGCCCAGGTGGGCGCGACGACCAGCGTCCACCGAGCCGTCTTCGAGCTGGCCTGCGCTGTCGACGGATGGTTCAGCTACACGACGGGGACGGTCCACTCGGGCTCCCAGCCCACCGTTCCGGTCGAGGCCGTCCTCGACGAGGTGCGTCCCCTGGTCGAGGAGTGGAGGGAGATGCGCGAGGTGATCCCGCTCGAGTCGGTGGTGGCACTCTCCCCCACGCCGCCGGGCAAGGACGTCCAGATCCGCGGCGACCAGTGGCAGGTCCTCGCCGCCGTGGGCACGAACGGGCTCTCGGTGCGCGAGGTGCTCGAGCAGACCGGCGACGAGCAGATCGTCGGTCTCCGCACCCTCCAGGACCTGCACTCGGCAGGGCTGATCGTGCTCAGCGAACCGGAGCAGCGGGACACGGCAGGGTCTGGCCCGGTTGGCGTGGTGACCGACTTCGTCCCGACACCCCCGTTCGGCTCCCGCATGGAGGACGACGCCATCGACACGGACGACGTCCCCCCACCGCCTCTCGATGGCGAGCCGGCCGCTGCTCCTGCCGAGGAGCACCAGGACGGGCTCGCCGAGGTGGCCATCATGCCGCCGCCGATCGCCGGTGACCCGTGGACGCCCATCACCGAGCCCCAGGACAGCGGGAACGGGACCGCCTGAACGCCTGGCTTCCCGGCACGGCGTACCGCCGGTCGCCAGGGAGCGTGGCAAGGCGCGCGAGGGGTGACGGTCAGCGCGACGGCAGAGCGTTCTCGGTGAGGCGCTCGGCGAGTGCCCGGAACGCCCGGCCCCGGTGGGAGACCGCGTGCTTCTCGGCGGCATCCATCTCGGCGAACGTGCGACCGTCGAACCGGTCCGGGGCAAAGACCGGGTCGTAGCCGAACCCTGACCCGCCCCGCGGACGCTCCACGATGGTGCCGGTCACCTCGCCGTGGGCCCAGACCTCCTCCCCGTCCGGGAACGCCACGAGGGCCACGGTCCGGAACCGTGCGCGGCGCTGCTCCGGCCCGGTCGCCCCCACCAGCCCGAGCTCGGTGAGCAGTTTCGCCACGTTGTCGGCGTAGGTCGCGTGCTCGCCGGCGAACCGGGCCGAGTAGACGCCCGGTGCCCCGCCCAGTGCCTCGACCTCGAGTCCGGTGTCGTCGGCGACCGCGGCCAGGCCGCTCGCGGCACAGATCGCCCGTGCCTTGAGGCGGGCGTTGTCCACGAGCGTCTCCCCGGTCTCGTCCACGTCGGGCACCTCGGGCGGCCGCGCGACGAGGACCAGGCCGGGAACCGCGCCGAGGATGGCGGCGATCTCCGACGCCTTGTGCGGATTGGCGGTGGCCAGCACCAGGCGGAGCTCGTCCATGGTCGGGCGCCCGAGCGTCAGCGCGGCGCGGGGGGTTCGGCCAGGGTCTCTTCCTCGAGGTCGAGCAGCTGGGCGATCCCGTGCTCGGCCAGGCTCAGCATCTCGTCGAGCTCCCCTTTGGTGAACGGCATGCCCTCCGCGGTGCCCTGGACCTCGATGAACCGGCCCGACGAGGTCATCACGACGTTCATGTCGACCTCCGCCCGCACGTCCTCCTCGTAGGGGAGGTCGAGCATGCAGACCCCGTCGATCACGCCGACCGAGACGGCGGCGACCGCCTCGGTCAGGGGGTTGTTCCGCACCGTCCCCTTCTGCACGAGGCGGGTCAGGGCGTCGTGCAGGGCCACGTAGGCGCCGCAGATCGAGGCGGTGCGGGTGCCGCCGTCGGCCTGCAGCACGTCACAGTCCACGGTGATCTGGACCTCGCCGAGGGCGACCATGTCGCAGACCGAGCGCAGCGAGCGACCGATGAGGCGCTGGATCTCCTGGGTGCGGCCGGACTGCTTTCCCCTGGCCGCCTCGCGTGCGACCCGCTCCCCGGTCGAACCGGGGAGCAGCGAGTACTCGGCGGTCACCCAGCCCTTCCCGGACCCGCGCATCCACGGCGGGACCCGCTCCTCGACCGAGGCGGTGCACAGCACCCTTGTGCGGCCCATGGAGACGAGGACCGAGCCAGGGGCGAAGACGGTGAAGTCGCGCTCGAAGGACGCCGGGCGCAGCTGGTCGATCGACCGCCCGTCGGCCCGCGTTGTGGTCGCGCCGGTGGTGGGTCGCTCGGTCACGGGGTGCACGCTACCGCGTGCTCAGAAGTAGGTGATCTGCTCGGCCCGGGCTGCGACCACGTCGAGGTCGTCGGTCCACGCGCCGGTCGAGAGGTACTTCCACCCGCCGTCGGGGCTGACCGTCACGATGACCCCCGAGTCGATCGATTCGGCGGTGCGGACGGCCCCGGCCAGGATCGCCCCGGTCGAGATCCCGGCGAAGATGCCCACCTCGGTGAGCCTGCGGGTCCATTCGATGGACTCACGGGGCCGCACGATCCGCCTTCCGTCGAGGAGGGCTGCACCGTGCTGCTCGACGAAGATCGGCGGGATGTACCCGTCGTCCAGGTTGCGGAGACCGTCGACCAGCTCGCCCGCCGGCGGCTCGATCGCCAGGATCTTGACGTCGGGGTTCTGTTCCTTCAGGTAGCGACCGACGCCGAGCAGGGTGCCCGACGTGCCCAGCCCGGCCACGAAATGGGTGATCTCCGGGCAGTCGCGCCAGATCTCCGGGCCGGTCCCCTCGAAGTGGGCCCTCGGATTGGCCGGGTTGGCGTACTGGTAGAGGAAGACCCAGTCGGGATGCTCGTCGGCGAGGGCCCGGGCCCGGCGGACCGCGCCGTTCGACCCTTCCGAACCCGGGGACTCGATGATCTCCGCCCCCCAGGTCTCGAGCAGCTGGCGCCGCTCGATCGAGACGTTGGTGGCCAGCACCACCTTCAGGTGGTAGCCCTTCACCCGGCAGACCAGGGCCAGCCCGATCCCCGTGTTCCCCGACGTCGGCTCGAGCAGGGTCGCCCCGGGAGCGAGCCGGCCGTCCTTCTCTGCCTCCTCGACCATCGCGAGGGCGATGCGGTCCTTGACCGAGCCGCCGGGGTTCTGACCCTCGAGCTTCATGAGGATGCTGACGCCGGGTCGGGGGCTCAGCGCGGAGATGTCGACCAGCGGCGTGTTGCCGATCAGGTCGAGCACCGAGCCGAACCGGGTCATCGCGGCTGCGCGTCCGGTGTCCCGACGCCAATCGACCCCCCGGCGACCGCGGGCAGGATCGAGAGCTGGTCGGCGTCGGTCACCGGGGTGTCCAGGGAGGAGAGGTACCGGACGTCGTCGTCGTTGACGTACACGTTCACGAACCGATGGAGGGCGCCGGTGTCGTCGAGGACCTGGCCGGAGAGGCCGGGGTAGTCGGCGACCAGGGCCCGGAGCACCTCGCCCACGGTCGACCCGTCGACCGACACGGTCCTGGCCCCGCCGGCGTGGGTCCGGAGCACGGTCGGAAGGTTGACGGTGACGGGCACGGGCTCTCCTTAGTCTCCATGGATCCGCTCGGGCGCACCGGGCGACCGGCGGACGATCGGGATGCGCCGGTCCCGCCCGTCCCGGGCGGCCCGGATCCTGCGCTGAATCATGACCAGTTCGGTTGGGATTCTACCGGGACAACAGACGCACCGGTTCCTCTGCCGGCTGGCCGTCCACGATGCGGTAGCTGCGCACGACCGGCTGGGTGTCGCGCAGCGAGACCAGCACGTAGTGCCAGGCGGGGTCCGGCGCCTGGGCGATATCGGTCGCCGAGGGGTAGGCCTCGGTGTGGGTGTGCGAGTGGAACACACCGATGATCGCGTTCCCAGCCGCCTCGGCGTCCCGGTCGGCCCGGAGGTGCTCGAGGGGGTCGACGGTGTAGAGCTTGGCCGACGCGGCCACGTTGCGGGTCGGATAGCAGGTGGCCACCTGGCCGGTGATCAAATCGCCGCCCAGCAGGCCGCACGCCTCGAGGGGCAGCCCGACCAGGCAGTGGGCGACCATCTTGTCGTGGACGGCGCGGGGAAGGGTGAGCATGGCGCTCTCACGCTAGAGGACGGCCCATCCCGACCGGGCGACTACCGTCGTCAGCGCGATGGCAGCGGCCAAGAAGAAGAACGCGACCACGGCGACCGGATCCGGCGGCTCCGGGAAGCAGGCGGCGCACGGGACCCGTCAGCTGGTGGCGTCCAATCGGCGGGCCCGCCACGACTACGAGATCCTGGACACGGTCGAATGCGGCTTGGTCCTCCAGGGGTCCGAGGTCAAGTCGCTGCGGGCCGGACGGATCGCCCTCCAGGACGCCTATGCCAGGATCGACGACGGGGAGCTCTGGCTGTTCGGGCTGCACGTCCCCCCCTACGCCCAGGCGAACGGCTTCGGGGCCCACGACCCGGACCGCCGGCGGAAGCTGCTGGTCCACCGCCGCCAGATCGACGAGTGGGCGGGCAGGGCCAAGCAGCAGTCGCTGACCATGGTGCCGCTCTCGATCTACTTCAAGGACGGACTGGCCAAGGTGGAGCTGGCCCTCGCCAAGGGGCGCAGGCAGTACGACAAGCGCCATGCGATCGCCGCCAGGGACGCCGGTCGGGATGCCGCACGGGAGACCCGCTCGGCCGCCCGGTCCGGCTCGAACCGGTAGGGCGGGCGGTTCGGTAGAATGGATGGTCCGGCGGCACGAGCCGCCGGTGGAGAAACCCCAGGGGGGTGACAGGCTTCGACTCTGGTCGTCGATGTAGGAGAAGCGAGCCGTGGTCTCCGGAACCACGTTAAAGAGCCGGAACAAAAAACAAACGGCGAGCCTCGGCTCACCCTCGCAGCCTAGAAACTGCGACGTCCCACCGGCCTCGGTTCCACGGGCCGGCCCAGGGCGCCATCTTGTGGAACTCACCTGAACAGTTGCGCCGACCGGCTGTCAGGGACACCTTCGTCGGATACGGACCGGTGCTGCCGCCGGTAACGGCACTGGTCCCGACAATCCACCGCCGGCTGCGCTCGGAGAAGACCTATTGAGAAGCCGGAGGACGCGGGTTCGATTCCCGCCACCTCCAAGGAGGGGTGTTCACGAAGGAACGCCTCAAGTGTTCATGAAACCCCTCGTTGGAGGTGGCGACTGAGTTCATGACTCGTCCGCCACCCCACAACGACGGACCGCCGGCCCTCGGGCCGGCGGTTTCGCGTGGATACAGACGTCGACGGTGTTTCTCAGAGCGCGGACCTCAGTCCCAAAGGCCAGATCTTTGTCCGTCACTCGTTCCGGCTAGCCAGGTGGCGGCTGCGATCTTGGGTCCACCAGGTCGGACCAGATTCCTGTGCGGCGCTTCGCGCGTCGGGATGGGATAGGCCGGGGTGTGGTCGACGGAATTGAATCGTCCGTGCCTTGCTTGGCCCGGAAGCTGCGGACCCGGTCGAGGTTGAAGGCGGCGACCGTGAAGCCGAGCAGTACGGTCAGCTTCACCTGTCCGAACACCCGGAAGAAGCCCCGAGCGAGGTCGACGAAGGCACCCTTCAAGGCCGAGTTGACCGACTCCACGACCTGGCGTCTGCCCATCGAGATCCGCCAGGCGGTGGTGCCGTAGGGGATGCGTTGGGCGAGGGGCAGCTCGACTGGGGCGACCGACAGGATGCCCGAGCAACAACGAGTGACGCCTGAGGGCAGTTCCACCAGTGGGACCCGCCGTGAGCGGCGCATGGACTTCGGGACCTGTCGGCTGCGGAGCAGGCCGGCACAGAACGGGCACCGCCACCGGGTCACCCCGTCGCCATCAGGACCGGAGTGACGGACCAGCCGCCAGCGTGCCCGCTGATTGAACTTGGCTTCGTAGACGAACTTCTCGCTCTCCGACGCACCCCGAGGGGGTGCGGAGAGCTCCCGGAGCTCTACCGGCAGATGGGCAGAGAAGAGCTGCCCGTCGATGAGCAAGGCCTCTCCGGAGAACGGCCTACTCCCCCGCTGGTGGGTGACAGGCTGGAACGTCTGGTGGATGCCGGCCTGATTCAGGGGATGAGCGGTCGAGGTGGGCTTGCACAGCGAGTATCCGGGATCCCACACCACATCGTCGAGCCGCAGGCCGGATCGCTTCAGTGCCAGCAGGCTATTGACGACGGCCTTCCCCCGATGGGTGCCGGCCGGCACCAGATTGCAGGACGCAATAACCCCGGGCACCTCCGACTCGAGGGTCGTCCTGTCGATGGCGTTGGTCCATCGCACGTCTCGCGTCTGGACGGCCAGATGGAGCTCATAGCCGACGAACGGTCCCGCCGGCCGACTGTTGGTGGCCGAGCGGTGCCCCGCCCGTGCATCGGGATCAACCGTGTACCGCTTCCGACCGTCTGGCCCCACACCGAGGACCTTGGCCCGCTGAGAGGGACGCCTCGCTCGAGAACGTGATCCAACGTCTGGCACATGGGTCTCACTGGCTTCACCATCAACCTCGATGGTGACAGCCTCCCCGTGCAGCGCGCCCCAGGTTTCGACGTCAGTCCCGTCGACCGCCAGCGAGCTGCTCGTCAGCATGTCCTTGGGGACAGCGGCTCGAGCTAGTTGATCTGCGAACCAATGGGCATCGACGCCTGCTTCGCCGGACTCCAGGACGGAACAGAGCTTCACGAACAGGCGCTCAGTCCTTGCATAGGACCCCGAATGCTCCCAGCAGGAGATCCCCAAGCTGCGTCGCTGTTCGTCGGTCAGGGCGTTCAGTATCCGGGTCACCTCAACAAGGTGGGCCTGGTGGTGCCGATGAAAGGCGTTGAGCTGACAGGCGATGAGGAAACCCAACAGGCTCAGATGGCGAGGTCGGCCGACTTCAGAGTCGACGAAGGGTCCGAGAACCTCGAGAATGCCCGAACGCTCAACCAGTTGGCGTGCAAGGGTGAGATCGGCTCCGCTGGTCGGTCGGCCATCGCTTACATCGAGAGGCGCGCGCCTCAACACACCTCGCCTCGAAGCAGGCGCCTGGCCTCCTGTTCGGACAGAGGCGCCACGTCGTCCAGAAGGTCAGAGAGCACGGTGACCCCCTGCAGACCGGCGGCCGCAGCCAGTTCGGGCAGCCGGGTTCCAGCGTTCAGATGCCAAAGCAGCCAGGTCGAGCGCAGACGGGCAGCCGACAGTCGCGGGTGACCAGGCGGCACCTCGAGAGCGGACACCAATGAACTCGCTCGGTTCCGGGACGTCGAATACCCACCCACCAGGAACTGCTCCCCTGCCGATGAAGCCAGATCCACGGCTTCGGCCTCCCACCGGGCCAGCACCGGTACCAATCGGGACGCCGGTTCGCCGACCCGGACCAGAACCACCTCACCATCGATGACGACGTCCTCTGCTCGTACCCGGGTAATCCAGCGGCCGTCGAGCCCAGCACCCACACCGAGGATCACTAGGGCCAACGCTGCTTGCCTCTTTGCCGGTGTGTGCTGTCGTCGGGCATCGCCTACCAACGCCTCGATCTCCCCAGCCAAGTAGGGCCGAGCCACTTGCCGCCGGGCCATCGGGACTGGACGGGGCTCCCAAGGCGCGCACTTGGTGAGTATTGGTCCGATCCGGCGCAGGACTGCGCGGTAGGTGGGCCTGGATGGGTCTCCTGTTAGACCTTGGGTGACGAACCGCTCGACTGTGTCGGGATCGAGAATCGACTCAGCATCGAGGGCAATCCCCTCGTCAACCGCCCAGACCGCAAGCCGGGCCAGGACCCGCAGGGTTCGAGTCGTACCTGAGGAGCCGGCTGTGGGCAACTGCCTTGCACAGTCGTTTACAAAGGGGCGGACCCTCTCCCAACGGTCTGGACTTATCCCTTGGGGATGGTAGCTGGCAATGCGTCTCTGGAATTCCTCGGTGTCACCGGCACCGCGGGCGCTTCGCGTAACATCGGGCATGTCGGGACCTCCAAACAGGTCTTGGCCACGGCCCCGGGGTGGTTCAGCACCGCCGGGGCCATTGCATACGATCGTAGTCAGTATAGAACTGATTACGATCATAGGCAACCCCTCCGGGTCACACCGTTTGTCTACGGTGTTCGTTCATGGCAAGAAGGGTGGATGCCAGCCAGCTCGTTGGTGCGGCAGAGATTGCGGCCCGACTTGGACTCTCCCTACCTCAAACTGTTCACGATTGGCGTCGTAGGCACACAGACTTTCCGACACCAGTTGCCATTCTCAAGATGGGTATGGTCTGGAGCTGGCCTGATGTAGAAGGTTGGGCGAGACGGACCGGCCGGTTGAAATAGATGCTCGGAGCAGCCGCAGGTCACGGATTGCTCTCCGCACGGGACGCCCAGCCAAGACCATGAGGGATTGGATTGGGGTTCGACACGACGCTGCAAGCCCCCAAGCCGGGTAGTGCCAAAGAATCTGTCCCAGTGCGTACCCGGAAACGGGCCCCGCGTCGAAGCCACCATCGCACTGAGATCACTCGGCGCCTCGATCTCGACGGCACCAACGGGTCGTCGCGCATTGACCACTACGGCGAGGAGCCCCGCCCGGCGCACAAGCGCGGGCGCATCGCACGTCGCGTGTCACTGATATGGGACATTTGGCGGTAGACGGATCCACGTGAAGCCCGCGATCGCGGGATGTCCGATCGGCGGTATGGCCGCAGGATGGATCGGGGACGTCTCTGTGGAGACTTTACGTGACGTCCCCAATGAGAGTTCTAATTGAAGGGCCAGGGACCGGCCCACTGAGGTGAAACTATGGAGCCGATCGAAAGGATGAAGATTACCGTCACCACCAACGGCCCGTACCTGGTGGAGGGATCAATACCGCTGGCGAAGCAGACAATCACAGCAGACGCCGAGGGGAACTCCATCGGCTGGAGCCAGGGCGAGGAATTCGCGGCCCAGGCGGTTTGCGCACTATGCCGTTGTGGACAGTCGGCCAACAAGCCGTTCTGCGATGGATCCCATGTTCGGGCGGAGTTCGACGGGACTGAGACCGCCAGCCGTGAGCAGTACGCGTCCCAGTCGACCAAGCAGGCTGGCCCCTCCCTCATCCTTACCGATGCCCAGCCACTGTGCGCTTTCGCCCGCTACTGCGACGTAGCTGGCCAGGTGTGGAACCTGGTCGAAGAGCCCGGTACCGGCCCAGCGGAGCAGACGGCGCTCGAGGCAGCGCTGTGCCCATCTGGTCGACTGGTGGCCTGGGACCCGGAGACGGGGCAGGCCCTCGAGCCCACCTTCGAACCCTCGATCGGGTTGGTCGACGATCCCTACGAAGGGGTGGCCGGGCCGATCTGGGTGCGGGGCGGTATACCAGTCACCGCTGCCGATGGCACGACCTACGAGGTCCGCAACCGGGTGACCCTCTGCCGGTGCGGGGCGTCGCAGAACAAGCCTTTCTGTGACACCACACATGCCTCCATCGGCTTCACCGCCTAAGCACAGCAGACGCCTGGCGGCAGTCGCCGACCGGGCGATCCCGACTCCTGCCGGGGAGGGCAACAGGCAGGCGGACGATGGCATGTTCCCTGGCGGGGCGTCTCGAAGGCCTGGCCGAGGAACGAGGAGTTGCGCCCACCTGAACGTCCTTCATGAAGGCCTCGAGCGGGTCCCCGGAGGTCTTCATCCAGCGACACTTAATGTTCTTCGCGGCGGGCAGCAACTCTTCACTCCACAGAGTCCATTGGAAGGCGAACATCTCGTCCAGACGTCTCTCATGACGATCACGGGCGCGACGACTCGATGGCAGCTAGCAGGAGTGGCTGACCAGCGCGAGTTTCACTAGACGCTCCTTGTACTGCACCCACTCCGGCTTGGGCTTGTAGGCATTGACGAGAATCACACCACCTCGCGCGACTTGGGCCTCCACTTCCCTTGTATCTCAGTGATGAGGGCTCACCTCGTTGTCGGTGACGCCGGCAACGGGCACGCCGGACAGTTCGCCGCGTCACTTCCGGTGGGTGATCGGCGCCAGGCACCGCACAGCTCCCCGTTCGTCCTCGGCGACCTCACGCTTGCGAAGCGGGCCGGCCAGGACATCGAGCACGTGTGCGTCGACCGTCAGTCGCACCGCCTCCAGAGGTCGCACGCAACGAGGAGCGCTCAGGCAGTCCGCATGCAGGATCCCGAGTCCCGGGTCCAGTTCCATGATCCGGGCCGCCATCCCCGCCTCGATCTCGGCCAGCTTGTACGCGTAATTCAGGGCAGCCCCAGCCACGTCACTGGCATTGCGAGGGCTGGCCGGATTGACCGCACTCCGCCGCCCGCTGACCGCTCCCAGTGGGCTGGGATCCGAGCGGCGTCCTTCCGGTTGAAGGTCACCTCCACCCTCTTTTCAAAGGTGGCGAAGTAGACGTTGGCCGCTGCAGCCTCCAGCTGGCGGAGCCCGTCGATGCTGTCCTCCTGGGTCATTCACTCGATGAGGTCATCGATGGTGGTGGCAGGGTTATTCTCCCCGAAGTGGGCTCGGAGGACCCGGGCCTGCCCCGTGAGCTTTTCTACTAATAGGTACCGAGTTACCTCTACCCCCACCGGGCCATAGAGGGCCAGGGCCTGAGCACGGAGCAGCCGGGCGTCCTGCCTGCCCGGGGCGCCAGCCGCCAGGTGTGCACCATCTACACCTAGTACCACCAAGTGGGTTCCCACGTTGGTGCACCATCGGATGGCATCCATGGTCACCATGCCCACAGTGCCGATACCCACTACCACTCGCCTCGGGGGTTCCACCTTGGGATAGCGCCTCACCCGCCGGTCAGCTCCCACCCCGTCGTGTAGCTCCAGGTGGCCCCGCTCGATGACGACCTTGGCACCGAATCCGTCGACCACGGCGACCCCATGGTGATCGGCCTGGTGGTAGGTCTCCACCCTCCGCTGGTTGTCCTCCCGGAGGTCACCTGCAGTGAGGGCCGAGATCGACGAGGTGGGTGAAGGGGCGCGGATAAACATCGTTCGGCCTGGTATGACGCTGATATTCCAGCGCTGCCACTTCCGATGGCTTCTGGCCTGGTCGATGAGAGAGGCCAATAGGCTCCGAAGAGAAAGTCGGATCCGAGCCGCACGCCTCCTCCAGCGACGATCTGGCAGTGTGGCTGTGAGGAATCGCTGGTGGAGTGGTGGAAATCCAGGTCTTCCTGAGATCCCTTGGGCCAGGGCTCGTCGAGGGACTGGGAGCCGGTCAGTAGCGCGCCGAGTGGGGAGCGCGTAGTGGGGCTCGGGAACCGTAGTGGGTACTGAGGACTTCTCGTCTGGCGTGTGGTCCACTGCACGTTGAAGAGAAACAGCGGGATGGTCCACCGGGCCACCGAGCCAAAAGGGAGGTCGGTTGTGCGGAGCGTTGCCCTTCTTGCACTGTGCGGTGGCCTTGCCGTACTGACTGGCGTCTGGTTTCTGAGCTCCTACTCGAGACGGACGGTGCGCCCAAACGCTGTCGTCAGGGCGCCCCACCCCCGACTCAATCTCGAGGTATTCGACACCGCTGAACGCCTTCAAGATGCAGTTCAACGTGCTGTGGGCTTCGAAAGAACGTTCGCCGCCCGTGCGAATGACGGAACGGCGCGCTACTGGGCCATCCTGGCGGCCCGTCTGTCGAGTGCTCCAGACAGCGCCATCCGTCCTCATTCGAGTCCACGGATCGCCGACGAACCAACATTGGCCGCGTGACCCCCTTTTCGTAACACACCACAAGGAGAAACCATGGCAATAGGAGAGTATTTGCCGGGACGGTCCCAATCCCCCATCGGCCTTCTTGCTTGCGCCGAGGAACCCGATTACGTCGAAGAGGACCACATGCAGGACGACATGGAACTTCCCGCCTGCCAAGGTGAACGGTCCCTGTTCGAGGAATTTCTCCGCGTGCGGGCCCATTGCCGAGGTGCCCTGGCCGCTTTGAGCCCCCGGCTGATGATCGTCAACGCTAGTGCCGGTGAGCTGATTCAGCCCTCTGATCGGCCGCGCATGTGGGCACTGGCACAAGAGGCTGTTAAGGACGCAAATTGTCGGATCGGCGAGGTGTCGCTGAGCAACGGAGCATCGGTTAGGGCTCGCTACCGCCCAATTCTGCACGGCGGAACACTCTCGGGTGTCCTCCTGCAGTTCACCATGCCCCGTGGCCGCCAAAGGTGTACGTCACCAGCTACCACCGGATCGCAGCGCTCCCCCGTCCCAGGGTGGTCGGAGCTGACCAACACCGAGCGAACAGTGGCCGAGGTAGTGGCGAGTGGGCTGACCAACCGCGAGGCTGCCAGGCGCGCGTTCATGTCCCCGCATACGGTCGATGCCCACTTACGTCACATCTTCCAGAAACTCGGGATCAGCTCCCGTGTGCAGCTGGCCCTCCTCGTTGGCCAACATCACCAGGAACTCTGCCGCTCGGAAGAGGCAGAAATATCGCTCGCACAGTCGTGCCACCCGTCTAGAGGGTAGCGAGCGATAAGCCCGAGGTCCCCTGTGCCGATCTTGCACGTGACGAAATGCTCCCCGCCGCCCTGGTCGCAAGCTCGGCTCACGGCCGAGCGCTCTAGGAGATCGGCGCCGAAACGTGGTCCAGGGCCCGACGCCGGCTCCCATCTCGGAGAGGCCCAGTTGGTGCCGCACGGCGTCGGACGTGATCGGGGCTGCAGCGAAAACCAACGGGACGTTGACATAATCGCTGCTCACGCAGCCCGCACCGCGGGAATTGACGGTTGTAGCCATCAACCCGCCCAGGCAGTCCGGTCCCGGATTTCAGTAGAGACTACTGAGGACTGATCAGCTTCGTTGTGGTCGGCTGTATACATGGAGGCTATCCTGCAGTCCGAGCCTGGGATTGGGCGACCTTCGACTGACTCTGCTCGGTCGACGATACCCGTGACCTCGTTGTTTTGTGGTGATCGTCACCGTCTGTACTCAGGGGCACGACCACCCCGAGGAGCTTCTCCCGGCATGGTCGCCAGCTTCGGTCGTTGAGAATGCGGCTCGTCGTCGCCGTAGGTAGCAATGCCTTGGTCGAGAAGGACCGCCCATCCGGTGCGGCGATCGAGCAGCACCACATCGTGCGCGCCGCCGAGGCACTCGCGCCGCTGAGCAGAGCGCACGACGTGGTCATCCTCCACGGCAATGAACCCGAGGTCGGCCTGCTCGCCATCGAAAGCAACGCAGGCTCTACAGTTTCGCGCCCCTATTCCCTCGATGTTCTCGGAGCGCAGTCTCAGGGATTGGTCGGCTACTGGTTCGCCCAAGCCCTCCATCATGTCGTCCGAACTCGAATATTCGCCGCCGTTGTCTGTCAGACCGTCGTTGACTCGGAGGACCTTACACTCGCTCACCCGTTGAGGTTCTTTGGCGAGGCGTGCGGAGAGGCGCTTGCACGGGAACTTGCGGACGAATACGGCTGGGACATGCGACGCGATGGTTCAGCGTGGCGACGGGTCGTTCCTTCGCCGATGCCTCGTGAGCTGGTCGAGCTCCCAGTGATCCGGCGCTTACTCGATGACGGCATTGGTGTGATCTGCGCCGGTGGAGGAATTCCCGTCATCAGGGATGGCGTTCATGGACTACGTGGTGTTGAGGCCGTCATCGACCAGGACCACACCGCTTCGCTGCTAGCCGTGCTCGTCGGCGCCGATGCGCTCATCCTCCTCACAGACGTGCCCGCTATAGAAATCGATCATGGGACACCTTCTGCTCAAGAGATTCGCGACACCTCAGTGGAGGAGTTACGTTGGATCAGCCTCCCAGCTGAGTCCATGGGCCCGAAGGCCGCAGCCGCCTGTGACTTCGTCCAAGCTACCGGCCACAGGGCTGTAATCGGCGGACTCGAAGACGTCGATGCGTTGCTGCTCGGTTCAAAGGGAACGGTCATCCATGGAGCTGTGTCATAAGAGTTTTGGAACAAGCGAAGGCGAGATCGCGCCTTCGAGTGCCCAGCTCATCTTTTCGACACCCACAGGTCTCACCGAAGACCCGAGATCGGTTGACGTCGAGACGACTGTCCTCGACGGAACAAGGTTTTCTCCGGGACTTCGGCCTTAGCACAGGGGCAGCCCAACCACGTAATGTACCTGTGCGGTCGAACAGCGGTGCATAGATCGGGCGCTAGGCGGACACCGGCTACGGGGGTTCTGCAGTGGAGGAGACCACGAGAACGAGAGGTCGCGGCGAGCGTGGCGGGACACCGGATCCGTCTCCCGCGGTCATCCGGGTGGACAACCTGGAGAAGGCGTTCGGCGCAACCCAGGCTCTGCGCGATGCATCGTTCGGACTGCTCGGCGGCGAGGTGCACGCACTCGTCGGTGAGAACGGATCGGGCAAGAGCACGCTCGTGAAGGTCCTGAGTGGTGTCTGCGCTCCGGACGCTGGCACGATCGAGATCGGAGGTAGACGGGCAGACCTCCCTACCCCGCGAGCAGCGCATGCTCAAGGAATCGCAACGGTCTTCCAAGAGGTGCTGGTGGCCGGAGACCGCAGCGTGCTCGACAATGTGTGGTTGGGAATTGACGATACATGGCACACCACATTGCGGGAACAGGAGAGGCGGGCCCTGGCTGAGGAGGCACTCGAGGACCTCCTCGGTAGACCCCTCGATCTCACAACACCGGTCGACGAGCTCCCGCTCAGCGACCGGCAGTCCTGTTGCATCGTGCGGGCCCTGCTCCGTCACCCGCGGATCTTGATCCTCGACGAGGCAACCTCAGCTCTCGACGTGGTTACCCGCGACCGCCTCTTTGCCATCGTAGACAGGCTGAGAAATCAAGGCGTGGCAGCGGTCTTTATCACTCACCGCATGGACGAGATCCGAGAGATCGGGGACCGGATCACCGTCATGCGCTCAGGCCACACTGTTGGCACGCTGGAGCGCGACCAGTGGAGTCCGCCCCAGCTGATCCATCTCATGACGGGTTCGGACGCCCTCGGTTCGCAAGTCCGAGGCAGCACAGGACAATCCCAGTTGCGCCGTGGTGCGGCCGTGCTCAGCGTAAGAGGTCTCGAGCTCATCCCCGGTCGACGACCGATCGACGTCGAGGTGAAGGCCGGTGAGCTCGTCGGTGTCGCCGGTCTCGAGGGGCAGGGAGGAAACGAATTCCTCGAAGCTCTCTGTGGGCGTCGGGCGACGGTGGGCGAGGTAGTGCGCCATATCAACGGCCAAGAGGTCGTCATCCGCTCGCCGGCGCAGGCTGCGGACAACGAGATCGCCTATGTACCGCGAGATCGGCGACTGGATTCGCTGTTCAGCTGGATGACGGCACGAGAAAATTTTGCACTGCCGACGCTCTATGAGGATACCCATCTCGGTTGGTTGAGCCCGAGCTCGTCCAGACGGCGCTTCGCGTCCTACGTCAATCGACTGGGCATCGTACTCGGCAGCATGGACCATGCGATCGCGACGCTTTCGGGTGGGAACCAGCAAAAGGTCGTCCTTGCCCGCTGGCTTGCCTCCGGGCCCCGGATACTCTTGCTCAACGACCCGACCAGAGGCATCGACATCGGAGCGAAGCGCGATCTGTATTCACTGCTGGCCGCGCTGGTCGGCGACGGCCTCGCCGTCGTGATGCTCTCTACGGAGCTCGACGAGCATGTCGAGATCATGGACCGCGTTCTCGTGTTCCGCCGAAACGAGCTCTTCCGGGAAATTTGCCGTAGCGGGCTCTCCCGCAAGGCGCTCGTCGCGGCTTTCTTCGGAGAGGATGAGGCGGACGATGGCGCTGACCTCAACCCTTCCGGGTAGTCGGGCGATCCTGAGGCTAGACGCCAGAAGGATCCTACGCACCTACAGCTTCGGCTTCGCCCTGCTTCTCGCTGGCTTGCTTTTGATCGCCAACCTGATCGCGGAACAAGGCAGCTTCGGACTGACTGATCAGCTCGCCAACGTCGCGCCGATGGCGATAGCCGCACTTGCCAGCGCGCCGTCGATCCTCGGTGGAGGCTTCGATCTGTCGATCTCACCACTCCTTGTGTTCACGAACTCCGTTCTCGTTGTTTGGCTTGCACCTCACGGGCTCGGGGGCCCGATCTCGGTGCCGATCGTGCTGACGATGGGTCTCTTAGTAGGCGCGATGAACGGCCTCGTCATCGTGTGGCTACGGATCCAGCCGATCGTCGTGACCCTTGCGACGTACTTCATCTTGCAGGGGGTCGACCTGATGATGGCTCCGCAGCCAGTATCGATCAGCACGAGTTGGGTCCAGCGTCTGGCTCAATCGATCGGTCCGATGCCCGGTGCATTCTTCACGATCGGCCCCCCATTGCTGATTTGGCTCGGGCTGCGATTCGTCCCCTTCCGCCGGTACCTGTACGCCGTCGGGAGCAGCGACGCTGCGGCATTCTCGAGCGGGGTGAACGTGGCAGCGGTCCGAGTCGGGAGCTACGCGCTCGGAGGGCTCTTCGCCGGCTTCGGAGGTATTGCCCTCACTGCCCTCGTGAGCACTGCTGACGCCTCCCAGTCCACGGAGTACACCTTCGTCGCCGTCGCGGCCGTCGCTCTCGGTGGCATCTCCCTGGCCGGCGGGAGGGGAGCTCTCCCCGGCGCCCTGTTCGGTGCCTTCTCGATCTACCTCCTACAGAACCTTCTCGCTACCCTCCAGGTCGACCCGGCCTACCTGCCGATCATCTATGGCGGAATGCTTGTTGTTGCGGTCGTGCTCGGCGGCATCGTTTCGCTCAATCCAACAGAACGGGTGCGACAGGAGCGCCGTAGACGCCATCAACGAGAGGCCCAAGCACTCGACGTAACGCCCGTAACGAACGCGGTCGACTGGGCGAGGCTCGATGAGCCGACCCGTGATCATAAGATCACGATCTGGAACCGGATGCGCCAAGTACAGGCAAGGTATCCGATGCTTCAGATCCTCGCCCTCGGAGCGGTGTTCATCTATGGCGATGTCACCCTGCCGGGTCTCGGGAGCTGGCAGAGCACCAGGTCGATTTTGTTTCTCGCCTCTCTTGTCGGGCTGGCATCGGTAGGCCAGACGCTGCTGATCCTGTTGGGGAGCTTCGACCTCGGGATCTCTGGCTATATCGTTGCCGGCGCACTCGCCGTTACCGCACTCGACCTCAAGTACCATCTGCCGTTCGCCGTTTCGATGCTGCTCGTGGTGTTGGGTGCTGGAGGGCTCGGTTCGATCGCCGGTCAGGTTTGCAGTCGTTACAGGATCCAGCCATTCATCGTCACGCTTGCCATGGGTACGATCGCCGTCGGGGTCGTGCAAGTTCTGAATGGCGGTACGACTAACGGTAGCGCGCCGGCATGGCTCGCAACGCTGGCGCAACCGGCTACGGGGACCTTCGGAATCTCGATCCCTCCGGTAGTCGTGATGTGGATCGTTGTGGCGGTACTCATCTCGATCTTCCTTTACCGGACGACTTCCGGGCGGTTCCTCTTAGCGACGGGTGCGAACCCAGGAGCCGCCGATTACGCCCTGATTCGAACGCGGCGAGTGTGGACCTTCGCATTCGCATTCAGCGCCGCAGTCGCCGCCCTAGTCGGGGTCCTGATTGCGGGATTCGCCGGTAGCGTCGACGGCAGCATCGGCGATCCGTATCTTTTTGAGGGCGTGGTCTCGGTGATCGTCGGGGGGACCATATTCGGCGGGCCCGGCGACTACACCCGCACGTGCATCGGGGCGCTGTTCGTGACCGTGCTCACGACTGTGCTCGTCGGGCACGGAGCGACTGCGGCGACCGAGCAGATCGTCTACGGGGCGATTATTCTGCTTGCGGTTGCCCTTCATGGCAGGGAGCGGAGCCTGCGTGACCGAGTCTGAATCGGGACCGAGAGATCTACCAATCAGGTATGAGAATGGAGCTACGGTGAACAAACGCTTCAACGCCTCCAAATTGCCGAAACTGACTGCCGGCGCCTGCATGCTCTTGGCGGCATCACTTCTGGGCGCCTGCTCGGGCTCGGGTGGAGCCAGCTCATCCACCTCGCCTGCGACTGCATCGAACGTGTCGGAGGCAAGAACGAGCGCTTCGTGCGGGACGAGCGTGGCGGTGGGGCCGAGCAACCCGAGCGGTATCTATCAGACGCTTCCTGCCGCTTTGAAGAGTGTCTATGTGAGCCTCCCGTACGCGCTCAACTCCAGCGTCTGGGTGCATCACAGCAAAGTCAAAGGACCGTGGAAAATCGGTTACATCGCCGAGCCCATTGCGAGTGCGTACCAGCAGGACGTGTTGACCGGGCTACAGGCTGACTTCGCGATGGCTAAGACAAAGGGGCTTGTGGAGGGTTCGCTCATCACGAACGTCCCAGCCACCCAGGCCGCCTCGACGCCAGAGCAACAGATCTCGGCGATCGAGCAGATGGTCAGCCAAGGTGTCAACGCCATTGTGCTCGAGAACCTTGGCGGAGCATCCGAAGCACCCGCCATCGACGCGGCCGGTCGCGCTGGTGTACCGGTGATTCTGGCCGACAGCGTCATTCCGCAGTCGCGGTACGCCATCGGCGTGTGGTCACAGAACCAGTTACAGGCCGACGCGGGCACGCTGGGGATCATCAGGAAGGGCAACATCCTCATTCTTCGTGGGATTCCTGGCAATCCAACTGATGCGATCCTGTACAACCAGGCGATTGCCGACCTCAGGGACTGCCCGAACATCCACGTCGCTGCGTCCATGTATGGCAACTGGGTCGTCGCCGACTCGAAGACGGCTGTCGAGGAATACCTCGTCTCCCACCCCCAGCCGATCGCGGGAGTCATCCAGGACGGAGGCCAGATGGCGAGCGTAATCGAAGCATTCCAGTCGCAAGGGAGGAGCATTCCCCCCATCTCGGACGGTGAGTGTCAAGGCGGCGACCTCTCCTGGTGGCTCGCTCACCGCTCCACGTACCGGACGGTCGGCGGGTGTTTCAACGGTTTCCAGGGTGCCTACACGTACTTCAACGTCGCGCTCCGCGTGCTCAACGGTGATGGACCCAAATTCAACGTCCTAGAGATGCCGGCACCAGTGATCACTAACACCAATGTGGCGACTTACGCGACGCCGGACGAGCCATTGACCTGGTCTGGTGAGCAGCGGGGCCCGGTGACGGCGTGGTGTGACGCCTCATGCCTCGATGCGTACTTCAACACAGCCGGCACGCCAGGAGGGTCATAGCCCATTTGCCCCTGGCCTGGGAACATCGGTACCAAGTGGTCGTTGTTCCCACCCGAGGGCGCTGCACCCACTGCGTTGTCCTCCTGTCTCTGGTGGCTCGGCCACTGTTAGGTCGTTTTGCTTGCCGATTGGAGCAGCCTCAGCCCACGATCAGTCAGGGGCCAAGGGTCCATTCCTCGGATACCAGCTGGTGCTTCTGTCGATCATCTGGACGGTTCGTCCACGCCGCAAGTGACATTTGGGCGTATACTTGGGCGTGGCGAGCTGGCCCATTTTCGGCAGGACCAACGAGCTCTCCCAACTGACCGCGGCTCTTGCCGAGAAGCGGGGGGCAGTCATCACTGGCCCTTCCGGAGTAGGCAAGACGGCCCTGGCCAGGACATGCCTGGAGCAGGCAGAGGGCCAAGGGATGAAGGTGGCCCGCACCACCGCTACCCATGCGTCACAGGTGTTGCCCTTCGGGGCTCTGGCGTCGATCCTGCCTGCCGACACAGGCGGCGACGACCTTGCCCGGGAGCAGCAGGGTCAGTTGCTCCATCGCTACACGCGGGCGCTGATCGAGGGAGCCGAAGGCCGCCCGCTATTGGTCTTCGTCGATGACGCCCACCTTCTCGACGACGGATCGGCCACCCTCATCCAGCAACTGGCCTTGACCGGATCGGGGACGGTGATGGCCACCGTGCGGTCCGGGGAGCCCACTCCTTACCCGGTGGTCGCCCTATGGAAGGACGGTCCGGCCGAACGCATCGAAGTCGATGTCCTGACGAATGCGACGATCGGAGAGCTCTTGGAGGCGGTGCTCGGGGGGCCGGTGGACGCCGGCTCGGTGCGTCAGCTGTTCGACCGTAGTCGCGGCAATCCGCTGTTCCTGCGGGAGTTGGTGACCGGGGCGCTCGAGGCCGGCACGCTGGTCGAGGACGACGGCATCTGGCGTCTTCGAGGGACCCTTTCGCCCACGAGCCGGCTGGTCGAATTGGTGGCGCTGCGCTTGGGCAACCTGACCGAGCCCGAGCGAGACGTGCTGGCGCTGCTCACTCTGGGCGAGCCACTCGGCCAAGCGACGTTGACCCGCCTGACCGATCCCGACTCGGTCAAAACTCTCGAGAGCAAGGGACTGATCAGCAGCCGCATCGACGGTCGCCGGCTCCGAGTGTGGCTGGCCCATCCCCTCTACGGCGACGTTACGCGGGTCGGGATCACCGCCCTCCATCAACGGGCACTGGCTCGCTCTCGGGCCGATGTGGTCGAGGCGACCGGCGGAAGGCGCCGGGAAGACACCTTGATGCTGGCGTCGTGGCACCTCCTTGGGGGCGGGAAGGGCCCAGGCATCCTGGTGGCCGGGGCTATCGCTGCCCGGGCCCGCCATGACCACGCGCTCGCCGAGCGCCTGGCGCGAGCGGCCATCGAGGAAGGCGCTGGCTTCGAGGCGCGATTCGTCGCCGCCGAAGCTGCCCACTTCCAAGGCAGACCCGACCAGGCCGAACAAGAGCTGGCCGCTCTCGCTGCCCAGGCAACGACCGACGCCGAGCGGACCCGCGTCGCCCTGGTCCGTTTCGACAACGCCTGGTTCCTTCAGGGAGGCGCCGACAACATTCGGCTACTCGACGAGGCGGCCGATATGGTCAGCGATTCGCTCCGACGCGACGAGCTGCTCTCCAGACGGTTCTTCATCATGTTCTCGAGCCACGGGCCACGGGCCACGGTGGAAGCCGCATCCCCCTTGCTCGACCGTCCCCGTTCGGAGCGTCTCATCGCAGGGTACAGCGGGGTTGGCCACGGCTTGAATCGGCTCGGTCGCCTACAAGAGGCGCTGGAGCTGATGAAGCCGCTCTCAGACGACGCAGCGATACCGGCGGCCGACGATCCTTGGGACCACTGGAGCCTCTTTCACGGCCGGGTGGAGGCGCTGATCTATGCAGGCCGGCTCGCCGAGGCCGAGGAGCTCCTCATGACTGCCTACGGGCAAGTCATCCATCACCCGTTGATAGAAGCGCGGGCCTACGTCTCGGGACAGCTCGCCATCGTGCACCTCGACCAAGGGCGCATACGTAGCGCATTTCGCCGAGCTAGCGAAGCACGCGCCCTGTTCCAGCAACTGGAGCGCCCGATATCGTCCCGATGGCCGTATTTCACAGCCGCGCTGGCTCTGGCCCTGGCCGGACAGGCTGACCGGGCCGCCGAGACCCTTGCCGCAATCGACGCCTTGGGGTTGGCCGCGTATCCGGGGGACGAGGCCGACCTCCTCCAGGCCCGGGCCTGGACGGCGGTAGCCGCCGGCGACCTCCCGGCCGCCCGGGCCCACCTCGAAGCGGCAGCCGACCTCGGTGAAGAGGTCGGTGACCTGGTCGGCGCTGCCGGCGCTGTCCATGGTCTGGCCCGGCTCGGCCAGGCCCGCCAGGTGGTTCCAAGACTCGCCGCTTTGGCCGAGCAGGTCGAAGGCGAACTCGTGGCCGCCCGGGCCGCCTACACCACTGCACTCGCCGCCCGAGACAGCGAGACGCTCGAAACGGTTTCCCGCGACTTCGAGCGGATGGGTACCATCCTCTATGCCGCTGAAGCTCAGGCGGAAGCGGCCGTCCTCTTCCGCCGCGCAGGCGACAGCCGGAATGCCACCGCCACCGAGCACAAAGCCGCGCGACTCTTGGGCCGCTGCGAAGGGGCCACCACGCCTGCTATCCAAACTATCGCGGCAAGAACACACCTCACGCCCGGCGAGCTCGACACCGCCCTACAGGCCGCCGCCGGTCGCTCCAACAAACAGATCGCCGGCGACCTCCACCTCTCAGTGCGAACCGTCGAAAGCCACCTCCAGCGGGCCTACGAGAAACTTGGCATCTCCGGTCGACATGAGCTGGCCGATGCACTGACTGATCGCCCATCGCCTGAATCCTGAGCCGCTCAGCAGGCCGGTCGGTTCAACCCGGCCCTTGGCTTCGAGCTCGTCAGCCATCTTGGCCATTGCTCCCGCCCTGGCGAAAGTCCCAGACCAAATGACTCTGATGAGGTTCTTGGCACCCACAGGCTCAGCTCAACCTGGCCGGGTGCCGTTTTCGACCGCACGATCACCAGCAGAGTCGCCGGGTCCCAGGGACGCGGATCGAGTGCCGGTCGGGATCCAATCGAGGGTCCGGTCGACCCCTTTGCGCCACTGGGCGATGTGCAGGGCGCGCTCGTCGCCGCCCATTTTGGGCTGCCAGCGCCGCGTGATCGCATAGTTCGAACGGAGCTCGTCGATTCCCGACCAGAAACCGGTCGCCAGGCCCGCGGCGTAAGCGGCGCCAGTCGCAGTGATCTCAGTCTCCGATGGAGCACTCACCGGCGACCCGAGCACGTCGGACTGGAACTGCATCAACAGGTTGTTGCGGGTCATGCCGCCGTCGACCCGTAGCTCTCCAAGGTGCGTGAGCCCGGTGTCGGCTAGCACCGCCCCCACCAGCTCGTTTGTCTGATATGCCGTCGCCTCGAGCGCAGCCCGGGCGATGTGGGCTTTGGTGGCGAAGCGAGTCAGCCCGGCAATGAGTCCACGCGCGTCATCGCGCCAATACGGTGCGAACAAGCCGGAGAACGCGGGGACGAAGACGACGCCCGCAGAATCCTCAACCGATCGTGCCAGACCCTCGATCTCGGATGCATCGTCGATGATCCCGAGGTTGTCGCGTAGCCACTGGACGAGAGCACCGGCCATCGCAACCGAGCCTTCGAGCGCATACACGGGGGCCGCTTCCCCGAGTTTCCAAGCGACAGTGGTGATCAGGCCATTTCCAGACAGGACTGGCTGGTTCCCGAGAGTGAACAGAAGGAAGGCCCCGGTACCGTATGTGTTCTTGACGTCGCCGCGGTCGAAGCATGTGTGACCAAACAGCGACGCGGGCTGGTCGCCGAGGATGCCTGCAACGGGCACGCCGGACAGTTCGCCGCGTGCCTTCCCATACACCTCGCTCGAGGAACGGATCTCGGGAAGAAGGGGCCGGGGAATCTTCATCGGACCGAGAAGTTCGTCGTCCCATTCGAGCGTATGGAGGTTCATCAAGAGCGTCCGACTGGCGTTCGTCGGGTCCGTGACGTGGACTCCACCATCCGAACCGCCCGTGAGGTTCCAAAGGAGCCAGGTGTCCGGCGTTCCGAACAGGAGATCGCCGCGGGCGGCCGCCTCGCGCCTCGAGGGCTCCTGGTCGAGCAGCCACGCGAGCTTCAAGGCAGACGAATACGTCGAAATGGGCAGTCCGGTCCGAGCTTGGAACCGGTGGATACCACCATCGGCACCCAGGGCGTCGGCTGTGGCCGCCGTCCGCGTATCCTGCCAGGTGATCGAGGGCGCCACCGGTCGACCGGTCCTTCGATCCCAAAGAACGACGGACTCGCGCTCGTTGGCAATCCCGACCGCCTCCACCTCCCCGGCCGAGGCGCCCGCCGATGTGAGCGCCTCGCGAATGCACTCCTGGGTCTTCAGCCACACCTCCTGCATGTCGATCTCCACCCAGCCGGGCCTCGGGTAGTGCATCGCCTGGTCGCGCTTGGCGATCGCCGCCGGCGCCCCGGTCCGGGTGAAGAGGATGCAACGTGTGCTGCTCGTGCCATGGTCGATGGCCGCGACGTACCTGGCGCCCATTGGGGATCATGCCTCCTCATCGGACGCCGGAATGTGAACGGGGTCTCTCGAGCCGTCTTCCACCTGGGTGTGGAGATCCTCTTCTTGCTGCTCGAACGGGTCTCGGAGTGCCCCAGCTGGCGCCTCGGCCTCGAGCTGGAGTTTCGCTTCTTGCAGGGCCCGAGCGGCGGCGGCGGCGGGAGTCGGGTACTGCGGATCGATTTGGATCAGAGCGTGCGCGATGACCGCAGCTGCGGCGACGCGGGCAAACCACTTCCGATCTGCCGGGATCACGAACCAAGGAGCCCATTCGGTACTGGTGTGGGTGAACATCTCGGAGAACGCCTCCTGATAGGCGTTCCAGAAGTGGCGTTCGTTCACGTCGTTCGAAAAGAATTTCCAGTTGTCCTCAGGGAGATCGATTCGTCTCAGGAACCGGACGCGTTGTTCCTCTTTGGAGAGGTTGAGAAAGAGCTTCACGATTCGGAAGCCGTTGTCGACCAGATAGTGCTCTCAATCATTGATTGCTCGGTACCGGTGCTTCCAGACGTGGTACTCCCTCGTCGCGGCAGGGAGCCGCTGGCGAACCAGGTTGTCAGGGTGCACGCGGACGACGAGCACTTCCTCGTAGAGGGATCGGTTGAAGATGCCGATCTCACCCCGCGAAGGGAGGCGCTCCTGGTAGCGGCGTAGGAAGTCCTGATCGAGCTCGACAGAGGACGGGATCTTGAAGCTCTCGACCCTTACGCCCTGCGGGTTGACGCCGCTCATCACATGGCGGATCGTGCCATCCTTCCCTGCCGCATCGAGCGCTGGGAGGACGACGACGAGGCCGTGGGTATTCTGCGCTGCCAGCCGCTCCTGGTACTCCGAGAGCAACGCGACTCCTTCGTTGAGCAAATCGACCCCGTCCTCCTTCTCGGTGACTCCGCCTACACACGCGGGGTCAAAATCCGTGGACAGTGCCACGGTGGAACCCGGACTCACACGAAACGGCTCGACGAATCGGGCAATTCGCTCCGCCCTAATGCCGGCCATTCGGCGACCTCAGTTCAGTGTCGGTCGGCGCGGGAGGCGGCATCGGGCTCGCTAGACGGGTGCTTTTCGAGGGCGCACACCGTCACCCGCCGGTTACATAGCACCTCGTCCGGTTCCTTTCCCATGGAATCATTTGTGCTTCCCCATCTTGTAGTGAGCGAACGTGCACGATCGAGCTCACAATATCGGTATGGCGGAGCTCGACCTCCCCTGGACTGCTCGAAGGATACGCGGTCGCGGGAGGTTGAAGGCCCATGAGAAGCAGACACTGACCTCACCAGCCGCTGTGGTCATTCTGGCTCCGAACCACGAGAACGGGCCGTGCCCGTTGGCACCCGCAAGAAGTCGCGAATCGGTGACAGCGTCGAAGGCTGAAACTCCAGACTGAGAACCAGAAAGGCAGCTTTGATTGGGTGACCGGCATGAGCATTCGAGACACCCACGATTTTGACGTGGTCTCCAAGAGTGCCGATGTGGTGCCAGGCATCCCACTTCAACAAACAAAGCACACCAAAGGATTGTGTCCGCCGTCGAAGGTCGAAGATCGTCATCGTCGTCGCGCAGGGAGGAGCGGCTTGCGAGCGGTAACAGTTCAGCCTTGTGGGTTCGAAATTGGGTCAGACGGTCATCCTCAGCGGCTATGACAACCCGATAACCAGTTCAAATCCGAAAGGCAGGAATGATGCTAGAAGTTGCAGGAGCCTCCGGACTCGCCATGGCGTTGTGTGTGGGAGAGCTGATCCGCCGCAAGATTCTTGGCACGCGGCTCGAGCACAGCCTCGACGAGCAGCGCTGCGTCCAAACATGGCGGGTGCTTCGATATCCGTCAGACTTCACTGATGCGCTCGACAGGGCCATCGCATCGGACTGCCGATCGATCCAAGGGTACCAACAGCGAGCGTTGCGATATGAAGCCCTTCGATCAGAACTCAGTCAAATCAATAGACTCGCACCTGTTGAGGGCGTTGCCGGGGCTGGTGAGAACTCCGCCGTTGACGCAAGATCCACACACGGCGTTGTGCCCGGGCCGGGAGCCACCAATCGACCGGGCGTCACGCCAACAGCTCACGTTCGTATCCTTTCCGGGGCTGAAGGAGAGGGTAAGACGACTCAGGGCGAGGTTCGTAGGATCCCCGCATAACGATATTTCGCTTGCGAGTCCCAAGACGCGCTACACACCCACCCGCACTAGAGCCATGACCTTCATTCGGTGAAAGGCCCAAGGACACCAGCAAGCTCGACGCATTGAATCGACCAGCTCGGACGGTCCGAAGCGGGGTGTAGAGGGCTCACCGGAGCGACCCTGTGGCGATCTCAGGGTCTCCGCCCGCCATGCGCACTACGTCGAGCATATCGGTCATGATCCGGCCGAAGGCGTCGGGATCGACAAGCAACCAGCTGTGAGTGCCGGGCACGGACACCGTTTTCGGGCCGCCCAAGCTTTCACACATGCTTTCAAAGGAGTCCCGAGTGATCAATCGGTCTCCCTCGCCCCAGAGCACCGCAACATGGAGGCCCTTCCGGCGCAGTTCGCCCAGTTCGGCGTCCAAATCCGCGCTGCGCGCCAGTCCTTCCGCCTCCCAGAAGGACCTCGGATCGCGAAAGAGATTCGCCAAAGCATCGACGACGACCGGCATTACCCAGCGAGCCTGGCCCAGCGGAAGCAGTTCTGCCGGAAGACTCATGCCCCAGTCCCAGAGGGGTCGCTCGGTCATCGAGCGCAAGGTCGCTCCGTGCCGCGACCAGGTGGAACCGCCGATCGAGTTGACCAGGACCAAGCTTCGCACTTGCTGCGGGTGATCGTGGGAGAGCTTGATGGCTACCCCACCGCCGAAGGAGTGACCCACAACGAGCACGGGTTGATCGATTTCGATGGTTCGTAGGAAGTCCCCCGCCCAGTCGCCGTACCTGGCGAGGCTTGTGTTCTCGCGCGACAGTGCCGCGGTCCCGCCGAATCCGGGCATCGCGGGTGCCAGCACGCGGACCCCGACATTGGCCAGGCGCGAAAGCGCGCGCTTGTATGTCTTGCGGTTGAGTCCCCATCCGTGAAGAAACAGCACTGGTGGTCCCGCTCCCGCCTCGCCATAGACGACGTGCTGTCCGTTGACCGTGGTCTGCTTCCAGGTCAGCGAGCCTGAGCCGCGGCTCCCATTCTCAGCGGTGACCGGCCACTGTTCGCTTGTGGTGGGCGCGGTCATCCTCGGCTCCTAATGAGTGCAACCTGGGCGTATATGTCACTCGCGGCACCGAGAGCAGCTACGTCGTGGTGCCATCGCGTGATCGAAGGAATTCAATGGCCCCTTCGCCGAACCAGCCGCCAGCTGCATCCGGCGTCGGCGCAGGACCCTGCGCGATGCTGATCCGTCCCTGGGTCCCCACGACTGGTCGGGGGGGTTACCTCGGACACATTTGGGTGCCCCGAACTTGCCATCATCCTCCGGCAATATCTAACCGACCTAATCGGGCGCAAACGCAGAGTGGGCCTACCATCGGCTGCAGAGCGCAGCATACCATCGGCTTCAGCCCAAATGGATGGCGCAACGAGGCCGCGGGTTGTAGATGGACAGAATCGTCTTGCATCCCTCGACCGCGCAGATTCGGCGGGGGAGAAATGTGCGCGTCCTCCTCACCTGGCCCCCCAGCAGCTCCCCGGGGATTGAGCCGTCTCTTACGTACACATCCATTCTTTGTCTCCCTCTTCTCGCGAGCAGCGATGACAAGCATGAGCAGATACCCATGCCCCCCGGCGACCGTTTCGGACCGGATGCTCAGTGAGTATTCTCGCCACCCTCGGCATCGGTGTCTCTTTCCTTCCGCGCAGCACAGTGATACCTCGACGATCAGAATGCGTGCTGTCGTCGCGCGATCAACACAAATGCGACCACGACAATCGCGGTCGCCGCGACTAGGACTGGTGCCGTCTGCGTGCCTTCCTTGGCACTCTCGGCAGTGGCTTGTGCCCGTTCAATCGACTTCAATACCCGACCGATTCCATCCAGCACCGTTTCGGCGTGGCCGATGCGATCTTCAACCAATTTGATCCGGGTTTCAGGCTCGCTTGTTGCCATCCAACTTCCTCCTCAGGTAAGGAATTCCTGTCCGTTATGGCATTTTCCGCCTCAACGACACCTATTGACATCCCGTGTCCGCGTGCACACGAGCAACGGCCTCCAGGACAGATCGTGTGGCCGGGACCGTGGAGCGATCAATGCAGTAGCTACACATGAGCGCCGAACACGCGGATGCGTGATGTGCCCCGAGGACCTCGAATCGCAAGATTAAGGGAAATGCAATCCGACAGGAGATCGAACATGGAACACTTCACCAAAGATAAACTGTGCCCTCAATGTGAGGGTGTTGCTAGCTTCGCTTACCACGAAAACCGCCCTCAGCATGCTCCGGTGTGTACCGAGTTTGCGTCACCCCACATGCACCGTACTTGCGATCAATGTGACTACAGCTGGGGCGAGACGCCGTTAGCCTGAGGAACGACCGAGCATTCATCAGTCAACGCGCGAAGACCGACTACTTCGCGACCGAAACTTTCGCATGATCGAACCGGCGTTTCGAATCTGAGCAGGGTGTAGGCACACCGCATTTGCGCGCGTACACGCCGTCGGCGGGCCTTGCCGCAAATGAACGCCCTCGGCGTGGTGGGCAATCGGTCCGAAGTGGTGGCCGTATGAAAGAACGACCAGGCCGTCGTGCCGTTGACATAACCTGTTTCGGACGTCCTACCCGTGACATAACCTGTTTCGGACGTCCTACCCGGCTGGCATGGCCATGAGCGACTGGGCCGGACGGTGGGTTTCTCGAACGGGTGGGACACTACGCTCAAAACGCGAACGAGCTGCGTCTGGAACACAATGAACACCGTCGTAGCCACCGACGACGATCGATTTCACTCACTTTCGACCAATGTTGCTCGATCGCTACCGTGTTTGGCCTGCAAGCTCATGGGCCTTCCATGCACCCAAAGTCGGTCAGCTTCGATACCCTCCCAGATAGACGGCATGGTGAGTGGACCTTCGAGCCAAGTGTCGGGTGATCCAGGGCCAAGACGGATCCTCGGCAGGCCGAAGAGCAGGCTGGTCAGGAAGCCGCCGAGATTGGCAAAGAGCGGTCCCACGCGAGGCCTTTCGGGAAAGCGAACACGGTTGAATTCGCTCGTTTCGGAGAATGGTTCTGTGATGAATTCGGCGTAGCCCGCCTCAAAGAGCTCAGAGGAGCGTGATCGGTCTCCGAGACGGGCAGCGTAGACACCTAGAAGAGATGAAAGCATGGGGTAGCCCACGTAGGGCTCGACCCTACTGAGGTAAAATTCGAGCGTTGCCTGCTCAATGTTGGGCGCTGCTCGGTAGCCGAACGGGAACAAGCCAGCGAGTGCCTCGGGCGTGGCGCCGGCGATTCCGCCTTCACCGGCGGAAAATCCATCGTGATTGGCTATGACACCCGTGCGCCGGTTGATCGGAACGAACAGACGCTTCGAAGCCTCCTCCCATTCAGCGGTCGGAAATCCAAGGCTCCTTCCCAACAGGACCGCCTCGTCGAGAACAACCGTCGCGGCCATATTGACATAGGCATCGTTGTCAACGGTGTGCCCTCGGTTTTCCGCTATGCCGATCGTGTTCTTGATCTCAAGACCACGGCTAGTCGCAGTCACCCGGCTCAGGATCCACTTTGCGATGTCGCGTAGGACTGGCCACGCAACAAAGCGGAAGAACTCTTCGTCGCCGCTCGCGTGGCAGAACTGGGCGAATGCCAAGCCCACGCTCAAGTTGACGTGCTGCTCCATTCCCAAGAGGGTCCCAAGGGGGGGCGTCGATTCTTGCCCGAATTCGGCGCTGCTCTCCCACGGATACTGGATGCCGGCATAGCCCTGCATCGACGCGTTCAACCGGGCCGCCGGCAGCCGGGTGAAACGGTAGTCGAGTAACGCTCGAGCCGTTGCAGGGGCAGTCAACAAGAAGGGCGGGAAGGCGAACGTCTCGATGTCCCACATGACGTGGCCGAAGTAGTAGTTGTAATCGGGCCAGTATGCGAGGCCAAACATGGCCGTGCTGAAGAGAGAAGACGGGTGAGCCGAGGCCTGCAGGTAGTAATACGCCGCATCTGCGATCGACTGCCAACGCTCGCTTGCGCCGACGAGGCGGATGCGACTCCTCCAGATCTCCCCCCAGGCTTCGGCGTTGGCTTTTCGCAAACCATCAAAGCCCCTGTTCCGACCAATGCTGACCAGACGACACGCCTGCCTGTCGGGCTCGGCATGCAGGGCACTGGGCACGAGCGCGCTGATCTGTCGCAGTACATAGCGGCGCCCGGACCGGGCTTTGAGAGAATACGACGTCGTGAGGGGAGCCAGCGTGTCCTTGAGCTGGCGGCTCTCGTCGACCTCTGTCGCTCCCTCAAAGCTTGTGACGTACGCGGCCCCGCACCGTGACAGGCCGCCGTTGGTCTCCCAAAGTAGGGAGCCGTGCGCCACCGAATCGACATCGTCCACCCGGTGAGCTTCTCGTACGACGAGGCTACCGGGGACGCCCGTTTGATTCAGTCCGGCGCTAACCGTCATATCGCATGCGTGGTCAACCCGGACCTCTATCGTCTGAACGGCCGTCGTTGGCAGCGAACGGCTGCAGAAGTTGACCATATCGATCGACGCCGTTGCCTTCTCGGACCGGAACTCGAATCGGGAGTGCAACTCGCCACAAGAGAAGTCGTAGAACTGCTCGACAAATCTGATATTTTGAGGCGAGCGGCTCATCGCTTGTCCGTCGATCTCGATATCGCCACTGAACGGATACGGTCCACGTGCGAAGGTTTCGATTCCGTGGATCGAGTCGACTGCTCGGAGTCCGCTGACGATGGCTAGACCCTCGATCAGGGGGATGGTACCCACTCTCACGCCCAAGAAGCCGTTGGACAGATAGGCGGGAAGGTACTCAGGTCGCGGTCGCCGGAGCGGAGGCGGGCTCAGTGGCTCCCACTCCCCTCTATTCCCTCTCTTCGGCTTCGTCTCTGCAGATTGGAGCACAACTCTCCTTCGCCAACTCTGGCTTTCGCTATCGGGTTCGATCGTTGGGACGCTGGCCGTCTCTCCGGCGAACACTGGGTTAGGTCACTCACAATGTGGGCCTGCGTAATGACACTTCCGCCGTCATCACATTTGGGCTGGTCGGAACCCGAGAGACGAGGTGCCTCACGATTTCGATCGCCACCGTCTCCGATCTTCTCCACCGGGTCACACGGGTGCGTCACTCTCCACCGCCCGGGCTGACCAGCGATCCACAACCGTAAGTATCGGTCTTGGGGGGGTCGAGAGCACATCACGTACACGCGTGGACGTGAGCTTTCCCCGGCCGAGCGGACAGATTGGTCGTATCGATCGTGCCACAGCTGTTGAGCCGCTAGCTCTGCAGTCATCGCGCTCCGCCGAGAACACGCGGACGCGGGCTGTTCGCCGAAGCTCGATTGAATACGCTGAGACTCAAAGATTTCGTTAGGCGATCATTTGAAACCAGGTGCACATGTCCGAGGGAGACACCTATGCTGAGCAATCGGAGTCTGGGATCGTACGCGACATCAGACTGATGGCACTCGCAGTCTTCATCGGAGTCGCAGCCGCATTTGTAGGCGGCCTGCTCATAGGCTGGGCGAGCTCGGCAAGACCCTCGACGCTCAGTCAGGCGATCGAGCAGGCCAACGCCGGCGTTCTCCCGTCGGGAATCTCCAGCACCGTGTCCCAAGCGCCACCGACCGCTTCCACGCTCCTCTCCGCCCCGCCTGCATCTCTCTACAATCTGGCGTTCTTCGGGATCATCTCTTCACTTTCGAACAGCCAGTTGGGCGTCGAGACCAAGGCTGGCCCGGTTGGCATAGAGCTGACCGGAGGTACCCGCTTCGCCACCGTCGACCTCGCCCGGTCGAACCGATCAAGACTCTCCAACGGCAAGCTGGTCCTGATCGTGCCCGACTCGTCAACCCAAGGTTCGGTCGAGTCGATCGCAGGTACGGTCGTCCTGCTGCCCAATTAGCTCGGTGAACAGTCGACACAATCCGACGGTCGTCGTCGCAGCCCTGGGGTTGGTGGCGTTGCTTATCGGCGTCATCTGGACCGCGGTAGGCGGGAATCCCTCGTCGGGAGCGTCGCCCACATCATCTTCATCTGGCGGGCACTCAAGCGGCTCTGCACAGGGACCCACAGCCTCGACGACCATCGATGATCCTGTCATTCCAGCCAACTTCCCCGATCCCTTCATCCTCACCGAGGGAGGGAACTACTACGCCTACGCCACCAATTCGCCCACCGAGAACATCCCGACCTACCAATCCTCCGATTTGAAGACCTGGACCGCGGGACCAGATGCGCTTCCAACGCTGCCCCGGTGGGCGATCACCAGCGATTTCCTTCGACTGACCTGGGCTCCCAGCGTCTTGCACCTCGGCTCGGGCTACGACCTCTTCTACGCAACGGGTGACAGGGCGAACGACCTCGAGTGCATCTCGCGGGCCGAAGGACCGTCACCTCTCGGACCTTATACAGATGATTCAGCGCATCCACTGGTGTGCCAGACCAGCTTAGGCGGAGATATCGATCCTGACGTCTTCACCGACAGGGTCGGCCAGACCTACCTACTGTGGAAAAGCGACGGCAACTGCTGCGGAAAGCGGACGGTGCTCTGGTCGGAGAGGTTGAGTGACGGTGGCACCTCGCTTGTTGGACCACCTGTGCCGCTACTCATCGGCGACAAGGCGTGGCAGGCCGGCGTCATCGAAGGCCCGTCGATGATCCAGGAGGGATCGCTCTTCTATCTCTTCTATTCCGGTAATGCTTGGGACACGGCCCACTATGCGGTCGGCTATGCAGTCTGCAGCTCACCCCAGGGTCCGTGCGCGGAGCCTCTCGATCACAGCCTTTATGCATCGAACGGGCCGACCGTCGGACCAGGCGGCGCCAGAAGATTCTTCACCACATTTCAAGGTCAGCTGCTGATGTCGTACGCCGCATGGTGGAAGGGCCGGGTGGCCACAGACGGCGGCGTCCGGTCGATGCGACTCGACCCGGTCACCTTCGTCGACGGCGTGCCACGGATCACAGGGCCCGACTCAGGCCCTGTGAACATTCCTGCGTGACCCTTTCGTCGACCCTGAACTCATTCCGGACCATGGCGCGGGGCATTCAGTCGGCTGATTGCTAAACGGCCGGATCAGCCGATCCTTCCCAAACAGCTGATCCTCCCAAACGGTCCGGACCCCTGCCGTGCGGCAGTGGGTCTGCATCCGATATGGCCAGCAGGGTGTCCTACAGCAGGTTCTACCCTGGGTGGGAGTGCTCATCCGGCTCGTAGTCGATCCTAGTGACGTGGTCGAGACCCCCCAGGATCTCGATGGCGACCTGGGATGGCGCATCTCTGCACGCCCGCCACCGTTCTTCGATGCCGAGCTCGATGAAGACATCCTCCACCGCCCGAGCGAGGCACAGGAGCTCGTAGAGACATCTGCTCATGACCAGGAACTCTCCGTCCCAGCGTGCCGACACCGTGTTGCCCATTGCCAATCCGTCGATGGCGAACTCCTTGATGCCGGAGGTCTCTCGCTTCAGACCCAGGCAAATGGTGTCACGCCTCATCCTTTCAGTATGAGCGGGATCGACCATGGCAGCATCCCGCGGACACGTACGGCTGGACCGTGCCGGGTTGGCGGGGTCATTTGCAACAGCCAAACCGTGGTCCAGTTTGCCGACGAACGTCTTGAAGCAGAGAGGAGGTAGGTCGGCATGGCCGCAACCGCGCCACGGCCAGTCCGGGTCGGGTGGCTCGGTCTCCTCGACCAGATGACGAACCTCAAGAGTAGGGCGATCCTGTCTGGCGGACGCCGATCCCGCTCGTCTGCCTCGCACCACACGGACCAGCCCGACCAGAGTCGACACAGCCACGGGAACCTGGCGAAAGGCCGGTGAGGCTCCCGATTGTCCAGGCGCGATGCGGACCCGAAGCGCGTCCGGCCGGATCGTGAATCGAAGCGGAGACTCACGCGTGCGCGACTCGCCATCCATCGCCGGGGCCAGCAACGGCGGCCCCTGAATCTCCAGATGGTGGGCCGTCCACTGGTGCCAGCCCCCGAAGCGCTCGGGATGGCCAGCGACCTCCAGGGCCACCAGTCGGTTGACATCCGGCGTTCGGCTGACCGAGAGCGTTGCCACCCCGAGCACTCCGGAATCCAGACGGGGGCGCGAACCGAACCCCGCCAGGCTGGACAGGGTGTAGGGATTGTTGGAGATCTGGATGAGTTGAGCACTGGTCACCGGGCCGTCTGGACCGTCGACACTGAGCCCGAAAGGTGCGGCGTCCGGGCCCACCAGGTCCGGAAGCATTTCGGCCACGGTCCGGCGCTTGGCCCGGCGATACTCCGCTGAGGCCACGACCTGTGCGTAGACGCCGAGCGACACGCTGTTAACGAACACTTCGCCAATTCACCTCGGCCAAATCGATGGTCGCCTCGCGGGCCGATCCGAACGCCTCGAGAGCACCCACCGGATCGTCACGGTCGATCCCCAGGTCGAGAGCCAGATGGTTGCGGGTACCGGCCGGAATGCACACGAAAGGCAGTCCGTGCTCAGCGGCCGCTGCGGCCACCACGGCTTGGGAACAGTCGCCACCGGCCATGCCTAGCGCATCCGCTCCTCTGGCCACCGCGGCCTCCGCGAGCGCCCGGAAATCATCCCCCCGGTGGAGTTCAACCGGTTCGATGCCGCAGCGCCGCGCCTCGTCCGCCAGATGCACCCTCTCGACCTTGCCGACGCCTGACATCGGGTTCATGAGAACGACGCCGTGCCCAGAGGCCGGTACGCGGTGCCAACGCCGATCCAGGTCCGTGCGGACTTCCCACTGTAGCGCTACGGTCCCGAGCGCCGACGCCAGTGCGACGCCGACGATCACCGTTCCTACCACCAGGATGCCTCGGCCTGCCGCCACCAAGCTAGCGATAGCCCACCAAGCTAGCAATAGCGGAGCCCACCAGGACCACAGCTTCGACCCCAGCCCACCAGCGAGACCGGCGGTTGGTGGCCGCGATCCACACTGCTGAGATCCCCAATGAGGTGAAGAGCAACGAAACCACGACGAACAGCCCGTTCTTTGTGGAAAAGAGAACAATTCCCGCCAAGGTGGCAAGGAATACAATCAGTGCCCCACTGGCTGCAATCCTCGATCCAATCGGTGGGGTATTCCGTCCCCTAGCAGCGGGCGCCGAGGCTTGGGGGCGTCTCCGACTGTTCATGATCAGAGTGTCCACTTCGGCCGGAAGGGGCAACCACATGAACAGTCAGACGGGCCTCGGGACATCACGCGACCATCGTATTCAAGGGGAACCAGACCGGATTCTTCGACGCGGATAGCGCCTGTGGAGGTCGTCGTGGCCGCTGAGCGGCCATCAGAACGCGGTGCCCACGGACGCAAGCGAGACTCGGATGAAAGAAAGCACTCGACGAGCCATGATCGATTGCCGAGTATTGAGGGGACTGGATCTAACTTCGGATGGAAGCAGAATCTTCGGAGCCAGCCACGAGACCGTAGATCACCATGACCGCGATGGTGACGTAGATCAGCGACCATGCCGGATAATAGGGTATCAGGACGATCGCGCTGATCGCGCCCAACCCGGCTGCAATGATCCCAATCCAGCGCGACGCCTCGACACTTGGTCGATCACTCGGGCCTATGACCAGTACTCCTGCGGCAACGAGGATGATCCCGATGAAAAGCCATACCCAGCCGTACGTCTTGAGCGTATTCCCGAAGACTGCGTCGTGCAGACCATAGGGGACCCTTCCGTTGTACTGGAATGCCCAGATCGCATCGATGATCCGCATGATTCCCGCGATGATCAAAACTACAGCGGAGAACGTCAACCAGCCTGAACGATTCATTGAAGTTGCCACCTTTCTGTCGTAGATCTCCGCTTCCCGCAGAGTCAGTGGTGGAAGACCAAGACAAGAATAACCGTGACGATGATCGATACTGCGATCGAGCCCAACCAACCGAGACGGCTTGAGAAGAAGAGGAACATGACGGGCGTCCTTCCTGAACGATGCGACGCGGGTCTTTCGGAACTCGGCTCTTTCAACTACCAGCTTGGCGGTACTTCCCACAGAACGCATCCCGTGAGTGCGTGTCTTTCGTGCTGGAGTCATTCGTCCGACAGTCCCAGTCGATCGATCTCGACGGTACGACGTCGAACCGGCCCCGACGGTCCAGCAAACCTTGATGGGCGTTGATAGCGAATCGCCCGCGGACGTCGCTGCCCTCTTGCGACACACCACTCGCCGAAGGCAAGAATGGGGCGGGTGACCCAAGTGAACGCGAAGTAGTGATTGGCGCGGACGTCATCAATTTGCTCGACCAGAAGTTCGTTGTGGACTTCGGTGACTCCGCGCACCATCCATGCGTCGTCCGTGGCGAGGATCATGTCGCCTGGGCTCTCCACCAAGCCCGTGAGGCTGATCCGGCCAGAGAAGGCCTTCACCACGATCCGCCTGTGATCGAGCAGCGGGTCCCAGTGGAGCTCGTCTCGCACCCGGCCCGCGAGCATTCTGTCTAATAGGGCCATCAGCATCTCTCTTTCTCCATCTTTGGCCCTTCTGCTCCGTCCTTTGGACTGCACACCGCTGGTTCGAGTTGTGTGAGTGCCATAGAACAAATGTACGGAAGACGATCTGGGTTCGAATCCCGCGAATCCTCATTCTGCGCGGTCGGTGGTTGGGCGGGCCGGCGGCCCAAGAGCCCTCTGCCGGCCCGGGCCGGGGCCCCGACGGGCGAAAGCCTGCCCACCGGATTGGCCACCACCTAGGAATACGCTGGCCTGACTACAAGAACGCGGGGTTCAAACCGAGCAGGCGCCTACGTATGTGCGAATGAGTGGATGCCGGCCGGTATCTCGCCGGGTCATCCAGTCACCACCTCGTCTGCACCAGGGGTGCCGACGGTCCACCTCCGGATCACTGACCACTGTATTGATTCGGGGTGGATCCTGTCAGCTGGACGGCTCCGTAGCGTCGCCGGAACATCGGATACGCGATCGATCCGGCCAACAGGGGAAGCCAGTACGAGGCGAGCCGGTAGGCCAGTGTTGCCACATAGGCGCTGCTCACTCCGACACCGGCCAACACCAGCATGCCGCTCAGGCTCGCTTCCACGATCCCGAGGCCCCCCGGAGTGATCGGCAGGAGGGCGATCACTCCGGTAGCGGCATAGGCCAGGAGCACCAGTGACGGATTGGCATTGCTGCCCGTCGCCCGGAGCGCTCCGAGTAGGCACAAGTAGTCGAAGCCAAGGCGCCCTCCGACCAGGAGCACCGCCTGTTTCCAGTTGCTCCCCAGAGCCGTCCGGATGGCATCCCGCTGCCGCAACAGGCGGGCGTCGAGGTTGGTCGTCTTCGTATGTCGGAACGGGATCCTGTTCCACAGCCATTGCGCGGCCCGACCGAAACAGGCCAGTGGCCGATCGGTGGCGAGCACGGTGACGCCGCCGGCAGTGAACAAGACGAACCCGACGAGTCCCAAAAGGGCGGCGTGCACGAGTCCCGGACTGACTCGGGCTCCTCCGAGGACGGCCGGCAAAGTGAAGATCGGGAGGGCCAGCAGACCACCTATCCCGAGCAACGAGGCTGCGCCCAACCCTGCGCCAGCAGTGTCGGAGTCTATTCCGGCTCGGGCAAGCATCTTGAACTGGATGCCGGCACCAGCGGCATCCCCCGCAGGGAGGACATCGGTCACGGCATTACCGGCCAGGCCCGCGGTGACCACCGCGAACCACCCCTTGGTACGCAGAATCAGCCGTTGGAGCCCGAATGCGCAGGTGAAACTGGCCGCCTCCGCCAGTAGTGCGCCGACCAGCCACAAAGGGCTGAGATGGGTCAGACGGGGCCAGGCGGAAGCAACTCGGGCCACGCTGGGGAGCACTACGTAGAGAGCCAGTCCGCTCAGCAGAACGGCGACAATTCTCGCTATGAAGCTCTTACTTGAACGCTTGGGCTGGGACTCGTGGCTGGCTCTTTCCTCCCCGAGCTGGTCCTGCTGATCACCACCGGGATCCGCTGCCGACGGACTGCCCGCCCCCCTACCCGAGACAACAGCTGCACCGGTCACGTCCGGTCGGAATGGACCGTCAGCTGTGGGCGCGTCGTCCGATGCGGTCAACCAGCCATCTGAGACACGACATCCCCTGTGTCCTTGACTCGGGCGGACAGGACCAGGTCCGAGATGCCATAGGCCAGGCTGAACAAGCCGAACACCTCGGCGAGCGCGACAGCCCCGATGCCCGGGCGGGCGAACAGAACGATGCCCAGAATGATCGAGAGCAGACCACCCAACCCGAACAGGGCCCGTTCGCCGCCGGTCTCACCGGACAGGAACGAAAGAGTCACCTCTCCGATGCCGGCGACAACCGCCCAGATCCCGATGAAGATAGTGAGGACGAACGCAGTGATTCCTGGCCAAGCGATAGCGGCCACACCGGCGGCGACGTCGACGAGTCCGAGCAGCACATAGCCGAGAACCCCTCCGGCGCCGTCACTCGAAAACGCTCGTCCGAATTCGATGAAGGCGTAGCCAAACGCCGCGATGGCGAAGATGATGACCAGGGCGAGGACCGTGATACCTGGCCAGGCGATGGCGATGATGCCCACAGCCAGCGCGAGGAGACCGCGCCACAACAGTGAGCTGGAGAGAGAGCTGAACATGAGAATTCCTTTCTGGTCACGGTGCAGATCGCCTACGGCGAACCGATAGATGGCTAAAGCCACTATGCGCCCAAAATGTGGTCCGTTACCATCACGCGTGCACGTGAGTTGTATTCGGCGAGTTCTGACACTGCGAGACGTCGCCGCGGGCCCGAGGGTGTCGCCGAAGCTCTGCGCTCCCCCGGAGCTCTGATCTGACTTCAGAAATGGCTTCTGACCGAAAAAACACGCAGACACGGGATTCGCCCATAAGCGGCAGGTTTGTATGGTTCTTTGTCGGGTTCCACTCCCCGGGGTCCCGCAATCCATGACGTCCTGCAATCTCTGGTCAAGAGGAGAGCGATCATGACAACTGGACCCGTCGAATATCTAGTGTTGGGCTTGCCGGACGGCGCGCTCAACGATGACGCGGCCAACGAGCTGGTCAAGCTCGTCGACACGGGTGGCGTTCGGATCCTCGACTTCGTCTATCTCGTCAGCGATTCCTTCGGCGACGTCTCCCTGGCTGAGATTGACGAGGTGGAACAGCTGACCGCGTTCGATGACATCGACATCGAGACCGGTGGGCTCATCGGTCCTGAGGACATCGAATTCGTCGGTGGACAGCTGGTCCCGGGCGGCGGTGCGGCGCTCCTCCTCCTAGAGGACCTGTTGGCAGCGTCGCTAGCCTCCGCGTTGGACAGCAGTGGCGGCGTGCTCATCGAAGGAGCCCGTATTCCCAAGGTCCTCGCTGAATCGGCCATGGCAACCCTGCCTGCGGCCTGAGTCCCCAACCAACGAAAGGACCAACCGTGCATCGTCGCCCTATTCTTCGCAAGGCTGTAAAGACGGCGCTCGTAGTCCACACGGCCCGCCAGCTCGGCCGCCGCTGGCTTCACCTTCCCGGTCAGCGCTGAGTTGCCCTCGCCCTCTGTGGTTGGAGTTGGAGAAGTCGAAACCAGCTCACGCCGTGCCCGATCCTCGATCAAGGCATTAGGGATGGTGGGAATATAATGCAGCCACGGCACGAAAGCGTGGGCGCCGGCCGAGGCCCGTCATGACTGACGCTACCTCATCGTCAATCCAGTCCCGGCGGGCCCGAATATTGCAGAGAGCGGAATCGAAGCACGTTCCCCTGAGGACCATCATCGTCGCTGTGGCCACCGTGGCGGTGGTCTATCTGGCTGCCAAACTTCTCTACCGCCTGAGGGACATCGTCGTCCTGATGCTGGTGGGAGGATTCATCGCTCTGGTGCTCAATCCGCAAGTAGTGGCGTTGCAGCGCTGGAAGGTGCCACGCCGTGGATTTGCCGTTGCCATCGTCACGTCGTGGGCCGTTCTGGTCTTCGTCGGCCTGGCAGTCGCATTCGGCTATCCCCTCATCAACGGGGTGACCCACCTGGCCGACAACCTCCCGGCCTATGTCAACAAAGCCGACCACGGCAAGGGCTGGATCGGCCATCTGGTCCGTCGCTATCACGTCGAGGCCTGGGTGAACAAGAACTCGCCCAAGCTCGTCAGTTTTGCCGAGAGCCTGGGAAAACCGGCGCTTGACCTGGGGAAAGGAGCCGTCTCTGTGGTGGCTGCACTCCTCACCACGTTCGTGTTCGTGGTGCTGCTGCTTGTGCAGGCACCGAAGATGCGAACGTGGATTCTCGGATCAATCTCCCCCCAACGGGCGGCCCGGTACACGAGGCTAGGGGCGGAGGTCAGCAGTTCCGTGTCGGGCTACATGATGGGAGACTTGCTGACTTCGGCCATCGCCGGGGTGGTCGTGTTCATCACTCTGAGCGTTCTGTCGGTACCCTTCGCAGTTCTGTGGGGCTTATGGGTTGCTCTCGTCGACTTTCTCCCCACCATCGGAGGTGCTTTGGCAGGGATTCCCACTGTCCTCTTCGCCCTCACCCAATCGCTCACAGCCGGGATCGTCACCGCCGTGGTCTTCGTCGCCTACACCCAGATCGAGAATCACATACTGAATCCGGTGATCATGAGCCGGACCGTCAAGGTGAACCCGCTGCTGGTCCTGGTGGCAGTCCTCGTCGGAGCGGACATCGGCAGTTGGATGGGTGGCGTCTTCGGTGCGTTCGCGGCGGCCCTTCTGGCGATCCCCGTTGCCGGAGCTTTCCAGGTGATCGTGCGAGACATCTGGAACGCATCGAGGCCGGAGGGCCCGGAGCCGGAAGTCGCGCTGACCACATCGCCGGAGCTGTCCGAGTCGGCATCGACCCGGTTCTAGGGTCCGCTCCTCCCCATGGTCCTGCGCAATTCATCGAGCCGGCGGACATCATGCACAGGAGGGCCCCTCCCCACCATGGAGTCCCCCGCATCGAGGCGGGGGATCTCGCTAGACATTTCAGCCGCCACCCGGGTCGCCCTGTCCGGCACGGTGGGGCTAGTGGCGGGAGTGCTCACCGCGTTCTTCACCTTGGCCCAGTGGGCGGCGCTGATCGGCTGGGATGTCGCCGCTGGCGCATTCCTGATCATGGTGTGGTCCACCATCTGGCATCTAGGGCCCGAGGCCACCCAGGCCCGGGCTGAGCGCCTCGAGCCGCGACGAGCCTTGGCCGATATTCTCGTGATCGTGGCCGGGGTAGCCATGCTGGCAGCGGTCGGCCTGGCTCTCGTGCGGACGGGACATGTGCATGGCCAAGCTAGGACGTCGCTGGTGGCCATTGGTCTGGTCAGCGTGGCGTTCAGCTGGCTGGCTGTGCAGACGGTGTTCACATTGAAGTACGCACGGCTGTTCCACGGAGGAGAACCCGGCGGAATCAACTTCAACGAGGCCGACCGGCCCAACTATGCAGACTTCGCCTACCTCGCCTTCACCATCGGGATGACCTTTCAGGTATCGGACACCGATATCACAGCCAAGGTGATCCGACGGGCGGTCCTCGGTCACGCCCTGATCTCGTATCTGTTCGGAGCAGTCATTTTGGCCCTGGTCATCAACCTCGTGGCCAGCCTCCTTTGAAGGGCCCTGCGAATAGGACACGCTGCCGTGTCTCGGTAGTGATCCGCCGGCTTCGGTAGTGGCTGACGCTGAGTGTCGCTCAGATTCGCTCTGGGCCCGGCTTGGCACCAAACGACGCCGCTGAACTCGGCGCGATTCACCTGCCCTTCCTCGACTCCTACCTCTTAGCCAAGGCTGGTCAGCGTCTGGACGAGGACGACGAGCGAGAGGAAGCCGACCACGGCTATGCAGACTGTTGCAACGATTCTGAACACTGGTCCGTTGACCGCGTCACCGAGAAGGGAGCGGCGGTTGGCCATGACCAACACGTAGGTCAGCAGTATGGGGGTGATGATTCCATTGAGCACCTGTGCGTTGATGATGAGAGAGACCAGATTGCCAGGGGCAAGGGCGATACCGGCACCGATGACCACCTGAAGGGTGAAGATGCCGTAGAAGAGCGGTGCCTGGCGGAGACTGTTCGAGATCGAACGGGGAGCACCGGCTGCGTCGGCGATCGCATAGGACGTCGACAATGGCACTACCGAAGCGGCGAGGAGGGAAGCGCCCAGGAGTCCAGCTGCGAACAATTGGGGTGCTGCCTCTCCCACCGCCGGCACCAGGGCCTTGGCAGCCTGCTGAGCTGACTGGAGGGCGCCGGTTCCGCCAATCGCTGCAGCAGTGGCGATGATGATGAAGATGCTGATGATGTCACTCCAGATCGCACCGCTGACCGTGTCGAGTCGCTCCTTCGGATAGTCCTCAGGCTTAATGCCTTTGTCGACCACCGCGGACGCCACGTAGAACTGCATGTACGGTGTCACGGTGGTCCCGATCAGCGCCACCGCCAGCACCAGGAATGCGTTCGTGGCCAGAAAGTGGGGCCACACGAGATTGCTGATGACCTCCGTCCCGTTTGGGTGACCGAGAAATGCGGCGATCGGATAGGCCAGGAAGGCCAGAGTCAGCACAAGGAAGAACCGCTCGGCCTTCGAGTAACTGCCGAGCACTGTCAATCCCCACACCCCGGCCGCGGCCACGGGGATCGAGATGTACTTGGAGACCCCCAGGATCTCCATCGCCGCTCCGACGCCGGCGAACTCGCTGACAGTGAGGCCGGCGTTGGCAACCAGGAGCAAGACCAGGGCGCCGGTGGTACCTCGGACAGAGAACTGCTCCCGAATGAGCCCCCCCAGTCCCTCCCCCGAGAAGACCCCGAGCCGTGAGCACATCTCTTGGACGACGACCAGGGCCACGGTGATCAGGACCATCAGGAACAGCGTCCGGTACCCGAATTCCGAACCGGCGCTGGCGTAGGTCATGATGCCCCCGGCGTCGTTGCCGGCGTTTGCAGCGATCAGGCCCGGTCCGAAGATGGCCAGGACCGCCAGGGCGCGGACGACCCAGCGTCGGTGGGCCCGAGTCTTGCCCTGTGGGGCCACCTGCCTTTCGACGGTGGTCACTGGGTTCTCTTTTTGGGCATCAGCGCCAGGAGCTTGGCTTGATCAGCTGGTTCGAGCTCGGCCAGGAGGGCGTCCAATTTTGCCGGATCGATCTCGCCAAGGGCTTCGGCCACTGTCGACGAGTTGGCTAGCGTCGCCAGCTGGGCCTGCTGGGCGCGGCCGAGGCCGCTCAACAGGGCGACGACGTCTCTGGCCCGCAACTTGCGGAGCTCGGCCGCGGGCTGGGCCAGCTGGACGCTGCTTCCGGCGGTGCCTGCAGAGGCCGCTGGAGAACCGGTTTGGTCGGCTGCCGCATCGAAGTAGCGGGGGACGAACGCCTGCAGATCGGCCCAGTCGATCGACCGGTCCGGAGGGGGACAGGTTCTGCGTCGTGGCAGGATCCGGCGGATCAGGGCCCATTGACCGACGTCGACCCCGGCCAGCTCCCAGCCAATCCCGGTGTTGGCCAGGTAGACATCGGCGGCCCGGACCACTTGTACCCCCGCGACATCGACCAATTGGTGGTCGAGCACGTCGCGAGCCAGGGCAATCTCGGCCTCTCGGCGCACCGGTTCTTCCACTACCAGTGCAGGCGACTGCAGTCGCACGCATCCCTGATCCAAGGTGACGTCTGATGCGGCTACCTCGGCAAGTGCCCTCCCGGCCTTCACGAGTACGGCCACGACTGGTGGATAAGCAGCTCCACTGTCCCAGCGGACCGCGACGTCGTCGAGGCGACCCACTCGCTTTCCCGTCGACTCGAGAACGGGACACCGGATCAAGTTGGCAAGGGAGATCATTCTGCCGGACAGGGCACGCCTCACCTCGCGCCGCTTCGCCACCAGGTTGACCTCGCTCGACCGATCTGCCGTGGGTTCTTCCGCGTCGGTCACGGGTGGCCGAAATGTTGGATCTCACCGAGCAGACTTGCGCCGTCGGGACAGATGTGACGGCCGTAGGCGACCAGAACGACTGCGGACTCCCAGCATGCCTGACACCGGTAGCCCACGTAGAGCGGACTCTCATAGGACTCTTCTAGGCATCGTTCTCGTTCGGCGCGGCCGTCAACATGGACCTGGAGGTCGTGGCGGAGTACCCACTGGCCGTGGGCGTTTCGCTCGGTGAATCCCCACACCAGCAGTTCGTAGAGATCAGGCGAGATCAGGTCGGGAGGGAGCTCCGAACCCGGCCGGGCCGATTGCAGTCCCCCAAAAGGCGAAGGGTGCTGCGAATATGATTTCCATTCAGTGGCCATTCGAGCTCTCCGCATTTTTTGAATGTGCCCATCCGGGTCATTTGACTTCGAGCGACCCGCCGGCCATCGGGCACCCCGAACGCCCGGCCTCGTGGTGCTGTGTCCACGGGGCCGGGCTGTTCGGGGGAGCAGGACACCGGGGGAGGGGCGCCGCTCTAGGGGACGATGACCAACCGGTTGACCACGTCGCGCGACTCCTGGGGCTTCCCAGGCGGTGTCCACGGCCTCGTCAAAGGCGTACCAGGAGCCGACGGAGCCGTCCAGATAGACCGTGTGATCCACGGAACTCACCTCGATCAGGGAGTCGTCGATGATGGCGTTGCGCTTGAAGGCGCGGTTGATCCGGTCGGCGACGTCGCTCGGAATGGGCTCCGACGTCAGGGCGATGTCATTGGTCACACCAAGAACGCCGTCCACTCGCCTTACTGCGTGCTGTGCCGCCCGGCGCTGGAAGTGACGACGGACCTCTCCGGTCAGGGTGACCCAGCCTTCGGTCACCGTTACGCTCACCGAGCCGTGGGGAACGAACCTGTCCTTGTCGAGGGCTGCCACGCAGTCGGCGGCAATGTCGGCGTCGGCGATTGCGTCGCCGACGATGCCGACCAGCAGCTGGTTGTCGACCATTGTGACCCCGCCGATGGAGAAGGCATCCTCCTCTGCCAGCCCGGACTCGTAAAACGTCGGAACACTCCCGCTCAGGCTGATCTCACCATCGTTGGCCTTGACGATGATCCGGCTGTCGTCCAGCAGAGGATCCCAGTCGAACTCCTCTTTGACATCCTTCTCCAGCATATGGTTGGGCTTATGCATAATGATCCTTTCGGGTGGGGGTTGTCGTCCTTTCATTGTGCGACCCCACCGTGCCCGGGACATCCCGCGATTGCGGGGTTCGCGTTGTTATTGCCGGGGGCACTACTTAGCAGGTGACCAGCCAGGTCATGGATCCTGTGCCAGATCACGTGAACGCGGGATGCTGCAGAAGGCTTTGACTGACAGACTTCTTGGCGATAGCTGGCAAGAATCGCGCCGGTTCAACCATTTTTCGAGGGGCCCCAACCAATCCCTTTTCATATCAAAGGATCAAACCGTGGAGCAGAACACTGCCGCAGAGGCCTTATCAAGCTATCGGGCCGCCGAACGTGCGTACGCGGACGCCACGTTCCCGTCCTTCGATGGTGACCCAGCCGTTACGGATGAGACAAAGGAGAGCGTTAGGGCGCTACACGTGTCTCTTGTCCAAGCGAGAGATGCCTACTTTAGGGCAGTAAGAGATGCCGGATGGTCAGTCCCGTTCAGGGAGTGGAGTGAGCGCAAAGAGCAGCTGCCCTAGACAGGGCCCACCTCCCATGACCTGGGTTTGAGCCTGTCATCGTCATGTGGTCGACCGGATGGCGTTCGACATGACCTGGAGCCCACTCGGAATGGCAACACGCCAAGCCCGAGGAGAGGTCACGGTTCGTTTCGTACGGGGCTGAGCTGCTCGGCCCCTGCATTCCGTCGCCGGGTCTCCTCGCGAATTACCTGTTTCGTCATGACCGGCTACTCACGACGTCGAGTCCGAGAACCATTGCCCGTCAAGTGGAGATACTGATGATCCGGTCGTAACGGCGAGACTGACGCTGTGGTCGATGATGGGTTCACCCGTGAGTGGGTGCGGCACCACCGCACCATTTGCGATCATCGGGCGCCTACGGCGCAGGTCGGCGACGAGCTTGTCTTCGATGGCATCGTACTTGGTCCTCACGGAGCTCCGGGGGGTGCGGACGTGGCATCTGGACTCCTTCTCCAGGAGAGCATTGCCTCCTCGGGGTAGTTGTCCGTCAAACCGGGGGAAGCTCGCATCACGTTTCGGGCTCGAGGTCGGCTGGTATCCCGCGACTGCGTGATGTCCACGCGGGCAGAGGCAATGTAGATTCTCGTAACGAGATGCTCGAGGTAAACGTGACGAACACTGAGTTGGGCACAGACGTGTACGGAGCCGACATCTATACCGAACCGGATTCGGACGTGCATACGCTGGCGAACCTCGGCCCGCTTCGTCATCTCGCCGGCACGTGGAGGGGGACGGGCAGCGACGTGCATCCCAGCGTCGACACGACCAGCTCTGATCGCTTCGATGAGACCTACCGCCTCGAGCCAATCGATCCTCAAACAAACGGACCGCAACTCCTCTACGGACTTCGGTACCACGCACACCTAGTCAAGCCTGGCGAGGTAAAGACATTCCACGATCAGGTGGGGTACTGGCTCTGGGATCCGGCGGCCGAGGTCGTGATGCTGACACTCGGAATCCCTCGAGGCCAGACCGTGTTGGCGGGCGGCCGCTCCCGTGCCGACGCCCGTCGGTTTGAAGTGCATGCTCTCCGAGGATCGGAGACCTTCGGGATCGCCTCGAACCCGTTCCTGGACCGAGCGTTTCGGACGTTGAGCTACCGTCAGGTCGTGATAGTCAACGACGACGGCTCGTGGTCGTACGAGGAAGAGGCAGTCATGGAGGTGGAGGGGCGGCGCTCCCCGATCCACCACACCGACCGCAACACCCTCGTGCTTGTCGCCTCTCCCGATCCCAATCCCTTGGCGGCAGTGGCGGATCGCTGAGCTCAAGTCTGCACTGAGCACAAGGGCACCCCAGACCGCCGGGAGAGCATCTGTCATCGAGCGCCCAAGACTGAAACCTCCGGTAGTGCCGAGGAGCAGATATGCGCTCCTGGTGGGGACTTCCCGCGGAGTTGTCGTTCCACCTTGTGGCTCGCCGAGCAGAGTACTGGAAAGGCGGAAGAACGCATCTCGACAACTCGTTCACGTGACTGCGGGATGTGAAAGATCGAAGCGACGGAGCACATTGTGGTTTGTAATGACACAGCGCCGCGCACTGAAGGAGCACATTAGGACCTTTGAGACCAATCCGACCTCCGAGTTGCAGAGGGATGGGTCGCGTAGAGAGACCGCCCCGGCATTCGGAGAGATCCTTTTTGCAGCTGGAGGACGCTAGGCGCCCCCAGTCCGCCATCCACACTGCCGTCGGCGGGGCCGATGCCGCCGACGACGGGAACCACCCGGGAGACTCCTGAGCCGCCGTGAAAGAGCCCGATCCTCGACCAACACCACCTGGCATCCGACGGCTCTCGGCTGCATTGGGTCGCCTGTTCAGGCCGGGGGTCGTGCGTGGAGGGCGCCACCGAGATGTACAGGGCAGTGCCGCTCGAGCCGGAGTCCTCGGTGCCGGCGATGGATTGATTACAAATGTCTCGCTCATTCTGGGCGTGGCAGGTGCAAGCACCAATGCCTCCGCCGTACGGGTAGCCGGAATTGCCGGGCTGCTTGCCGGTGCCTTCTCAATGGCCGCGGGAGAATTGGTCTCGGTCAGGGCCCACGATGACCTGGTCCGACACGAGATCGATGTCGAACGCAGTGAGCTGTCCGAGGATCCGGTTGGTGAACAGCGGGAGCTGGCTGGTATGTATCGTGCCCAGGGCGTGCCAGCCAAAGACGCAGACACCGTGGCGCGTATCCTCATGGCCAATCCGGACGTTGCCTTGGATACCCACGCTCGGCTTGAGCTGGGCGTGGACCCCAAGGATCCCGGCTCCTCGTGGCAGGCCGCCGTGGTGTCATTCCTCTCCTTCTCGCTCGGCGCAGTTCTCCCGCTGCTGCCGTGGTTCTTTACGAGCGGCGCGGCCGCGGTTCTCATGTCGGTGGCCATCGGCGCCATTGCAGCTGTCGCGCTGGGCGCGGCCATCGGCTCTTTCTCAGGGCAGGGCGTGTGGCGCACTGCCGGCCGGCAACTACTTGCCGCCATCGTTGCCGCGTCTGTCACATACGGAGTGGGTCGCTTACTTCGGTGACTCACAAGATCGCGAAGAAGCCAGAGAAGGGCATCGCCAACGCTGTTAGCGTGATGATGTGGATAACTCGTATGAGTTGTGCCCGTAGTGTCCGAATACGCAATCGACTCCTCCACTAGGAACTCTCTGCAGTGCTTGGTCAGCTCGGCTACCTTCGTCCCGATGCGAGGACACCTGACCCATGCGCAACTGTGGGCCTTCGTCTACCTGGCGGTCCGTCACTTCTCGGATTCGGTTCCTTGTCCTTTCGCACCGAACGGTCCAAGCAGGTCGAGCTAGTCATCCTGCGCCACGAAGTGGCAGTCCTTTGCCGCCAGTTAGTCGTTACCCGGCCCCTGGGCCACTGGGCATCGACTCGACTGGCGGTTAGCCTTAGCGGCAAGGCGGCGGGGTCAAGGCCCCGAGCATCAGCGGTCGGGGCGGGTCACCGGTGGTGCTCGGGGGACCTTGGCCGGTGATCGCCAACGTTTATGTGGCGCCGCCTGCGGGAAGGGCCGGAAGGGGCCAGGCCCGGAGCAGAAAAGTTGGCGGGTACCCTGCTCAACGGGCCTGGCTCTCCCAAGAAGCACCTTATGCAGAGCAACCTTGGTTGCCGCAAGAGGTTTCAGGGTGCCGGAACCCGGAACATCCGGCGGCGGAACCATCAGCTCAACGGGCCCCGGCGGTCCAACAGTTTACCGGAGAGTAACCGGGCTCCAACCCGCACTTTGCCCGATGGCGGGCGCGATGTAGCTCATCGGGGACGAGAGCGAAGCTAGCGAGAGGTAGGTCACAACGAGAAATGCAGCGATCGGTCCGGCGACGGCTGGGCTCAATCGCCGACGCTCCGAAGTATTTGGCTCTACGTCGTGCCACTGCCTGCTCGGGTAATCGGCACAGTGCCCGTGACTCTGAAGCTGTCGAAGGCACTGGCGTCAGGGCCAACTGCCCACAACACCCGGGTATGCGACGATGCTCAGCGTTCAACCAAAGGCCCATCCCGCTCCCAATCACGCTCAAGCGAGTCGCCGTGCTCCACGCATGAGGAGACCCAGTGTCGCACTCCCCTGCCGTCCACGAACCTCCCCTGAGGGCGACGGGCAGGGGGCAGCGCTGCGGCTTCCCACGGGCACCTGGAGTGCTGCTGAAGACGAAGCGGAATCCCAGGGCGGGCGTGTGCTGAAGCCCTCGGCATCACCCAGAGGTAGTACGCCAAAGACTTGTCCCCGCAGTCCACCCGTTCTTTCAGAACCTCTGGCACAGTCGGCAGGAGGCCCAGCGTCGTGTTTGAACAACCTCCGGCAAGGGCGCAGTCAAACGTCAGTCATCAAGAGGTTGTGAACTGAATAGGAGCAACTATGGCAACAACACTCGACTCCAACGAGTTCCCCGACGACGGCCACGCTGAGCCGTCGCTCCATGCGGTGGCCACGGCGCCAGGCAGCGAGCCGGCCGTCGACGCCAGAGAGCGGAAACGAGGCGGTCCACGGACTCCCGAGGGGAAGAAGGCGGTGGCTCAGAACGCTGTCACCCACGGCATCAACTCCCTCAGCCCAGTGGCTGGCGGTGAGTCACCAGAGGCGTGGGAGGCCTTCCGCCAGGGATACCACCAGAGCTTCGCCCCTGTGGGAGTTCCGGAAATAGAAACCGTCGACGAGATGGCCATGGTTAAGTGGCGCCAGCGACGGGTGATCCGAGCCGAGACTGCCGACATCGATGCCCTCTTCGATGCCATTGATGACCCCAACTGGCAGCCGGAGCTTTTCGATGATTCCACTCCAGAGGAGCATGACGAGAGCCAGATACCGCTCATGAATGCTCTCTTCGTGCTCGGCTGGCTGATCTCGCCCGACGGTAAGCCTGAGCCCCCCGTTCCAGACTGGTGGTTCATTGCCGACGAAATCGCGGACGTCAATTGGCCGACACTTCCGCGATCAGAGACAGCATGGACCAAAGAGATCTTCATCGAGTACCTGACCGAAACTGCCGAGTCCTTGGGTACCACCTACGACCAACTCATCAAGGATGCGTGTGAGAAAGAGAAATAGTCAAGACCTGTGGATGGAAATCTGACCGACTACGCGGCGACCTCCTCGTCCAGCTCGTCTGATCGCTCGATCATCACCCCCTTTTCGAACTTCGCACCGGCCCGAACCAGCGCGACGAGGTGCGGTGCGTTGACCGCCCGCCACCGGGTCTGGGCCGACTCGATCAACTTGTAGGCCATGGCCAGTCCCGCAGCTCGTGAGCCCGGCCCCTTGGTCACCTTGGTCCGCAGTCGCACGGTGGCGAACGTGGACTCGATGGGGTTGGTGGTCTTCAGGTGGATCCAGTGCTCGGCCGGGAAGGCGTAGAAGGCGAGCAGCTCCTCGCGGTCCTTTTCGACTTTCTCGGTCGCCTTCGGCCACTTGGCCTCGTAGTCCTTCACGAACTGGTCGAGGGCCTGCTCGGCGTGCTCTTTGTCCTCGGCGTCACGGACCTCTTTGAGGGCTGCCCGGGCGGCGGGCTGGGCCGACTTGGGCAGGGCGTTCATGACGTTGGCCATCTTGTGCACCCAGCACCGCTGGTGGACGGTCTCGGGGAAGACCTCAGAGAGCGCTCCCCAGAACCCGAGGGCACCGTCGCCGACGGCCAGCACCGGGGCGGTCATGCCCCGCCGCTTCAGTCCCCGCAGCACGTCGGCCCACGACTCGGTCGACTCCCGGTGACCGTCACTGATCGAGACCAGCTCCTTGGTCCCATCGGCCCGCACACCCACGATGACCAGGGCACACAGGCGTGCCTCTTCCAGTCGGACGTTGAAGTGGATGCCGTCGGCGTACACGTAGACGTAGTCGACGTCCTTCAAGGACCGGTGGGCGAACTGGTCCTGGTCCTTCTGCCACTCGGTGGTCAGCCGGGTGATCACCGAGGCCGACAGCCCGGCGGCCGAGCCGAAGAACTCCTCGAGAGCCGGGACGAAGTCCCCCGAGCTCATCCCGTGGAGGTACAGCAGCGGCAGCACCTCGGCCACCTTCGGGGACTTCCTCGCCCACGGGGGCAGGATCGCAGAGCGGAACCGCATCCTCTCGCCGGTCACCTCGTCGACCCGGCGGTCGTCCACCCGTGGGGCCCGGACCTCGACCGGGCCCGCCCCGGTGACCAGCGATCCGGGCATTCGCATGCCCGTTGCGGACCACCAGACGGTGGCCCTGTTCGTCCCGCTCGTCGGCCAGACCGGTCAGGTAGGCGTCGACCTCGGCCTCGAGGGCAGCGGCCAGCATCCGCCGGGCCCCTTCGGCGATCAGTTCATCCAAGGTGCTCTGCATCTCCGCGCCCGCGGCCTCATCAACATGTACTCTCAACATTGGCGTTCCTTCCTCGCCGGCGTTCCACCGCCAGCGTTTCTCTGATGTGTTCAAAGAGGAAGGTACGTCGCGCCCTCGGTCAGGTGGTGCATCCACAAGTTCTGGTTATAACTCTGTGAGAAATGCCGCAAGGATCTCTGCCGTAACACCCTTTTCTGGGAGGCAGACCGGAAGGTCCTATCTATCCGTGCCCAACAACGTGCCGCACGCGCACGAGACGCCATCATGCCGACTTCGAAGATGCAGGACGTAGTGCAGCGTGCAGAGGCGCATTTCGACCGGCGGTACGCCAAGCTCTTGAGCCAACTCGAACTGCTTCAGCGTCTGCGGTTTGGCCAAGAGGTGGACCCACCCTTGAGAATCGAGGTTACCGACCAGTAACCGCTATCTCGCCGTCCGGCGAAATTACAAAACAAACTCTGCCGCGAGACGCTGACCAGACAGGTGTGGACACTCCCCGCCTTAACCTGTGGAGGTCCCCCTCCCCCGCTGCCGCAGCCCCTGGCCAGGGGGTTTCATGAACATCCCAAGGATGCTCAGGCGCAAGCGTGAGCGTCGTTGGAGGTGCGCCAGGCCCCACGTAGCGGTCGTAGATCTCGCGCGCCCATTCGATCGCATCCCCTACCCGGATGCCTGACCGTTGCGGGCGCGTCCACAACTCGAGATTCTCCGGGCGGTTGTCGTCCCGCAGGGCTTGACGACGATCTCGGCAACCTCGGCTCGGCTGAGGAGGCGTTCCTGGCCAACTTCCCGTCCGACTTCCGGTACGTGCTAGGGCTGCAGGAGGCCTCGGTCGTCGCGATGGCCGATGGCTACGCACAGGCCACGCGCCACCCGGCGTTGATCAACCTGCACACTGGGGCCGGACTGGGCAACGCGATGGGTACCTGCTGACGGCTTTCCAAAATAGGACGCCGCTGATTGTTACCGCCGTTCAGCAGACCCGGGAGATGCTGCTGCTGGAGCCGTGGCTGACCAACGTGGACGCGACCGCTACCGCGTCCGTGGGTCAAATGGGCTTATAAGCCGGTGCGAGCTCAAGACGTACCAGCCGCGTTCATGCGCGGCTTATAACGGCTCTCCATCGGACGCCGCAGAAGCGATGGAGAGCATCCTTACTTCCCGTGGTGAACGCGTCACGCTGGAGCGTCGGGGTGCGGGTCCCGGAGGCCTTTGAGGCCTCGGATCACCGCAGCGCAGCCGAGCTCGAACAGCTCGTCTCGTGAGAACCGAGTCGAACCGGTCACCCCTTCGAGCGTTGGGGGCGGCGCACTGCTTGCGATGGCATCGGCCATCGCGTCGAGGTCGATCTGCCCGGTCATGAAGGTGAAGAGCGTGGCAAAGCAGACAACCGCCGCATCCGGGGCGAACCCGCCGTCCTGGAGGATGGCAAGAACCCCCTCGGCTAGTCGAGTTCCTTCAGTTGTTCCTGGATCGCCGAGCCGAGAGGACACACCCGGATGATCGGCAAATACCCGGCGGGCATCAGCTAACAGGCGCATGAGGCGCTCCTCCCAGATCGCCTCGTCTGGTTCGGGCACGGAGATGTCGCGGAGGATGTGGTCGACGACGAGCGCGTGGAGGGACTCCTTGCTCGTCACGTAGTGGTAGATGGTCATCGGCGGAACGTCCAGCTCCCTGGCGAGTGCCCGCATCGACAGGTTCTGGAGACCCACCTCTCGGGTGAGCCGAAGGGCCGCCGTGACGATCTCGTTCTCGCTCAACGAGGGTGGACGCCCGCGGCCGCGGGGACCGCTTGAAGCGAGGTGGTCCGACGGAGTAATCGACGAACTGCAGGGCGGAGGCATCTGAGTGGCGAGTCAGTCGCGCAGGGCGAACTTGGTGTAGCGGCCGCCCGATATCCGCTCGGACACGTGGAGGTTGCCGTCGAGGACCAGGGTGATCCCGTGACCCTCAGTCAGATCCAAGGGAAGCACACGTCGGACGACGCCGTACTCGTCGAAGGCGACCAATTGCCCGGCGCGGAACCCGATGAGTTCATCTTCAGCCGTCACGACCAGCCCGGAGTGGGCCCACGACGAGCCCGAGCCTGGCACCTCCGACAGATCGGCCCAATCGGTCGCCATGTCGACATGGGGCACTCTCGGCTCGTGGTCGCTGGTTGACACGGATCGTGACCTCATGCGCTCGGTGTCCTGGTTACAGAAGACAGCACGCCCTAAGGCGAGCTGCGCCTTCGCAGGCTATTCTAGTATGCTGTACGAGAACTCGAAAGTCACCGCCCGCCTGAGCGGGCGAAGGAAGGTCCACGGTGGACAAGGGAATCCCCGGAACATTGCTGCTCGACCCTGAGGTTCTCGACGATCCCTACCCCTTCTACCGCCGACTGCGCGATGAAGCGCCGGTATGGGGGGTTCCCGGTAGCGAGGTGTTCACCGTGAGCACCTTCGAGCTCGTCTCCGAGGCGGCAGGCCGAGTCGAAGACTTCTCATCGAACATGAAGTGCCTGCTCTATCGCGATGACGCAGCGTTGCCCAGTCGGTTGGACTTCGGAGATGGGGGTCAAGCACTGGCAACTGCCGATCCTCCACTGCATGCGATCCACCGCAATGCGGTCTTTCCCGAACTGGTGGCGAAGAGGATGGAGGCCCTGGAGCCGGACATTGTCGAGTTGGCCGAGAGCCTGGTCAGCCGAGCGCTGGGTGCTGGGAACGTCGAATTCATGACAGCGATCGGCAATATCGTGCCCATCACCATGATCAGCCGCCTGGTCGGGTTCCGGAACAGCAACCTCGACGAACTCTGGACTTCAGCGGTCAACGGCACACGGTTGGTGGGATCCACTCTTGCTCTCGACGACCTGATCGCGACCGCGTCAGGTATGGACGGAATCCTCGTTTGGATCGCAGGCCAATTGTCGGTGGCGTTGAAGGAGTCGAGTGACGATCTCCTAGGAACCGTCGCACACGCGGTCAAAGACGGTGCGCTGTCCGAACCCGAGGCAATCGGCATCCTTACGACGTTGTTGAGCGCCGGCGGGGAGACAACCACCAGTCTTCTCGGCAATGCAGTCCGCATGTTGGCAGAGCGCCCAGACCTTCAGGAACATCTTCGTCAGAACCCCGACCAGATCACCACCTTTGCGGAGGAGGCGCTTCGTATCGAGTCTCCCTTCCGCTACATGATGCGCTTTGTCCCGGAGGACACCATGCTCGGTGGTGAATCCATCCCGGCTGGTTCAACCGTTCTGCTGTTGTGGGGGTCCGCCAATCGAGACCCCGCGGAGTTCGAGCACCCCGACGAGATTGACCTGGAGCGTCGCATTCCACGACGTCACGTGGCCTTTGGGCGCGGTATCCACCACTGTGTCGGGGCTCCCCTCGCGCGGGTTGAAGCACGAACTGTCCTGACGGTGCTGCTGGAGCAAACCAAGAACATCCGCCTGCAGCCCGACCATACGCCCAGCTGGGTCCGTAGCCTCTTGGTCCGCCGCCACGAAGAACTGCCGGTGCGCCTTGATGCCAAGTAGGAGACGCTGGCGCGCCAGGGCTCGCGGTTACCGTTGGCCGGGCCGGATCACTCTCCGTCCGAGTAGAACTGCCGGAACCAGCGGCGATATTGCGCGACCGGGCCATCGTTCTTTGTGAGCATCGGGCGGTCACGATAGATCTTGTGCTCCCAGATCGGCACATCCTGAGTGAACTGCTCATTGGTGATCCGGTCATTGAGTTCGCTGATCGACGCTGTGGCGTCCTCGTCGGGCAGTGCCTTCATCGAGAAGCAAAGGTTCACTTCCGTGAACTCCTCGTCGATGGGAGTCTGCGTGATGTAGGTCAGCATCTCGATCGGGTCTTGGGCCACCTCGACTGCGACGATCCCAGGTCCGCACGTCGTGGTGATCGTCTGGATTTCGTATCCTTCCACATCCACCGCTGTCACCTTCAGGTTCTGCTCGACGATCATCGAGGGTCCCTCAAATCGAACCTCGAAGTGATCCCTCTCCGGGCGTGACATGTCGTGGACCGCAGAGAAGTGCGACCGGTCGATGATGTTCTCCGTCAGGTCCTGGACATGGACCCTCACCCGGTAGGAGTTGGTCCTCCAGAGCGTCCAGTTCGACTCATCGGGCCGGTAGCCGATCACTTCGTAGTTCGGGGGAGCACCTCCAACATGGTGCCAGACGAAGATGTGGCCATTGCGTTCACATACCGGCCACGCTCGAACACTTGCCCGAGGCCTCCGATCGAGTCCTGGCACCTCGACGAGCTGTCCATCACCGTCAAACCGCCAACCATGGAACGGACAGGCGAGCCCGTCCCCGCACACGCGACCGCCGACGCCCAAATTGGCTCCCAGGTGAGGGCAGTGGGCATCAAAGACTCGAGCGGTCCCATCCTCACCGCGGAAGAGCACCAGATCGCTCTCGAGGTACGACACCGGCCGAACCGCGCCTGGTTCGAGGTCCGCAGCAGCACTGACGCTGAACCAGCCGTTGGGGGACGCGGGAAAGGGGTATCGGGAGCTCATCGAGCTAGTCGACCGCGGTCTGGATCGTGTCGTGGAATCTGGCGGCAAAGGCTCTGAGCGGCAGGTCGGCGCTCGTCATGAGTCCGGGCTTCGCCTCACACACCGACCGAATGGCGTTCAGCGCCGGCATGCCGGTGATGGTCATCCCCACCGAGGCGAAGTACTCCGGCGTCCAAGCGCCGTGCGGCATCCCCGATGCGGGGAAGATCATGTGTCGGTTGACGATCGTGGGATCACCCTCGACGGTGGTGATATAGCAGCCTTGGACATCCCAACGCGGTTCAGTCTTCGGAGTCATCTGCCATTCGAGATGCACCTCGATCTTTGACATGCCGCCGGAGATCCCCTTGAACTTGGCGAGGCTGCTTCCGACCGACCCCTCCCGCAACGTCCACCAGCCCAGGTCCACGTCCTCGGTGCAGGCACCAAGTTCACATTCGAACACAATATCGTCGATCTCGAGATCGAGGCAGTCCGCCATCATGTAGATCGAGTCGGCAAAGACCGTGCACCCGGTCTCCAGCAGGCCGGGAACCTCAGGATCCTCCACGGGCCGGCCGTAGCCGACGTTCTTCCAGGTGTCGACCGAGTGATGGCACGAGACGTCAACGGTCTCCAACACCGTGATGTGGTCGACCCGACCCATCCCGGCAGTCGCCACCACACTGAGGATCTGGGCCAGGCCGGGGTTCATACCCGTCCCGTAGAACGTCGCACCTCCGCGTCGGCCGGCAGCCTCGATGAGCTCGGTGGGCCTGATTCCGGATGAATGTGGGTGGTTCCGATCGCGGTGATAGCCGGTGATCCAGTCCGACGTGGTCACGACGTTGATGCCAGCCTCGAGAAGCGTGCAGAACATGTCGATATCCGGCCAGACACCGTTGAAGTTCACGACGTCGGGCTTCGTTTCGATCACATCGTTCAACTCGCCGGTTGCAGCGATCCCGAGTGGTCCCATGCCGACAATTTCACCGACGTCACGGCCGACCTTGTCGGACGAATAGCAGTACGTTCCGACCAGCTCGAGGTCGGGGTGCTCGGCGATGCGCTTGACCATCTCGGAGCCCACATTGCCAGTCGCAACCTGCACGACTCGAAGCTTCTGCAAAAGAGCCCTCCTCCCCCGTTACGTGCCTACTCAAGGCATCATAAGGATGCGTTGGACAGGTGTCCAGATCATTGTCCACATATGCAGGTGAGCGAGACGACGCAACGCCGGGAGCGCGAGGCCGACCCCGTGCACCTCCAGGCGACCAACGTGAGCTACGTCGACATCACCCGTGTGAGCGGTTGGTCCAGTGAGGTGGCAGCCCATAGCCCTCAAATGGGCGCCGGCCAGCCAGGAAGAGGAAGGACGTCGCGATGGATCGCGAATCGAGAACCAGGAGCTCGACCAGAGCGAAGCTGAGCTCAGTCCGATCAGTACTGACCGTGTGCGCCGCGCTGCTGCCAACAGACGATCGGTCGCCACCCCCACGAACGAACGAGCGGGCGCTTAGGTGGAAGAGTGAGCATTGTGGGAGGCGCGCCCCGCCCGCACGTCCACGCGGCCGTACCTCCCACTCGGGTACCTGACGGTTGGCGGCACCTTAGAGTTTGGCGGCACCGTTGCTGGCTGGAGGGACGGGTGCTGGCTGCGAGATACAGGCACCTGAAGGACCGGGGGTGGACACCGGACCGGCTGGCACTGTTGCCACCACGGTGCCGGCCCCGTTGAGCCCCACGACCGTTGCCCCAGCGGTGGCCGAAGCGCCCGCTGCAGCCAGTACGACGATGTTGTCGGTCGGGGCCGAGGCGTCGAGCACCACCCCGTTCGATGTCAAGCGCACGGAGTCCACGCCGGTGCCGACCCAGACGGCCACCCACGTGACCGGCGAGCCCTCGACGACTCCGAATGTTCCCTCACCGAGGACGGTCAGACCCTGGGGCGCCGATGGTGAGCCCGCCGGCAGGAGCACCTGACCATCCCCGACGGCCCGGGCGTTCGAGAGCTCGAGGACCACCTGGTTGCACGCGCTGGCCGGAGGGGAGGGAGCAGGTGTCGGAGGAGCCGGGCTGGAAGGAACCGTCGAAGGAGGGACCGTGTTCGGGGGAAGCGTCGGGGGCACGCTGGCCGGAGGGATCGTCTGGCTGGGCGTTGCAGGACCGGACGAAGCCGTGCCTCCCGAAGCCGTGCCTCCCGAAGCCGACGCAGCTCCCGACGCGACCCCACTGCTGACGACCGGTGCCCCGGCCGGTTGGGCGCAGAGGGCCCCGGTCGGGCAGGGGGGACTCCCGCCACCACCCGTCGGCGGACACGATCCGGCAGAAGCGCAGCCGGCCACACCGGTCGCGCCCGTGTCGTAGGCCCGGATGGCGATCCCCGATACCGTCGTCCGGGAGAGCAGGAACGTGTCCGTCGGTTGGATGACGAAGGACGGACCAGCCCCCGGCGCGAGGTCCGCGCCAGCCGCCCCGAGTCGGGCCGTCGAGGGTGCGGCGGCACCCCGGGGGGGTGAGGTTCGGGCCCCCGTCGAGGCTGCCGGTGCGCCACTCTCGAGGCCGATGCCGGCGAACAGGCCGGCCCCTCCGACCAAGAGCGCCAGACCCACCGCGCCGGTGGTCCGTAGTCCGCGGACCCGAGAGGGTCGGGTCGAACGTCCGACCAGGGCCGCGAGGTCGGGGGTCGCTGTGACCGAGGCCGCCCGATGGGCGAAGCGGGAACGCAGGCGCTCCTCGATGGGATCGATGGGATCGGTCATGGTTCGATCACTTTCCGTAGGTCAGCCAGGGCTCGATGAATGAGCGACCGCACGGTGGCGGGTCGGCACCGGAGCGCCCGGGCGATGTCGGCGTCGGGCAGGTCGCCGTAGTACCGGAGCACGACGGCAGCGCGCTGCCGGGGCGGGAGCTTGCCCAGGGCGTCGTCGAGCTCGTCCGCTCCGAGCTCCGAGCTCACGACGACCGGACCCGGGACGGTACGGGTACGCATGGCGCGTCGGTGGTGCGAGGCGCAGGCATGTACCACGCTCCGGCGGACATAGGGCAACGGCTCGCGCACCTTCGTCCAGTGGCGGTGCAGGCCCACGAAGCAGTCCTGCACGAGATCAGGTGCATCGGAGGAGTTGCTCAACAGCGCGGCCAGGCGGACCAGCTCACGGAAGTGGCAGGAGTAGAACTCGGCGAAATCGGGCGGGTCCGGTTCCGGATCGGCTGCCACCTCGTCCATTCGTCTCGGGTCGCAGCGGTCGCTCCTCGAACCCGGTTGCCCGCCCACCTCGACCGTCATGCCCGCGTCCTCACTCGGACCGCAGTCGCTCTCGACCGGCCCCGGGCCGGTGCCGCCGTCGGTGGCGTCGAGCGTTCTCATCACTTGTTACGACGCCTGAGGAGGACCAGACGTTGCGCGATTTCTCGCCGACCGCGTCGAGCACGGCCTTCGCTAGGGCTTGACGGTCGGTGATCCCCCGCGGCAGCCAGCCAGGACCACGGACCGGCCGAGGTTCACAGGGTGGGGACGCGATGACGCCGACGAAGGGCAAGCGTGGTAGCCGGGCAGGCTCGAATCGCATACCGATTGCTTCGGCATGTGCGGCTGCCAGGATTAGGAGAGATCGCTCTCAGGGAATGCTGCGGCAGTGGCACGATCGCGAGTCGGTCGGACAGGCGACAAGAGGAGAGCCCTTCAAGGTTGCAGCACGTGGCTCATCGCTCCATACCCTTCAAGCTGCCGATCCCCAACGACCCCGACCCGACGCCAGGGAACCCCTCTGACGGTCCCGGATCACCACCCCCTTCAGTTCCCGCCCCGATTTCGGTGATGGGATCGGTGGTGAACAGAAACTTGCGCAGTTGCGCATCGAGGACCGGATCCCGACGTCGCAACCACTCGAGAACCATTGAGGCGTGTTCCTTCTCGTCATCCCGGTTGTACGCCAAGATGGCTGCGAGACTGGGGTCAGCGGTCGCCTTGACTCGCTGGTCGTACCAGTCGATCGCCTCGAGCTCTTCGCACAACGAAGTCATCGCCCGGTGATTGTCCACACTCACGTCGTCGAGAAGCTCACGCGGCTCGTGTAGTCCTTCGCTTGCCATCGGCCGCCTCCTGTCGAAATGGATCTCTCTGGGCTCTGACGCGCTACACAGGAGTTCATTCTGCCGCGGCGTCGCCCAGCCAGCCACTGCGGCCTGCCGATTGGGAGGTGCGCCCAGACGGTTAGGCGTCCCAGGGCTGGGCGGCACCGATGGGCCGAGAGACGGGCCGTCCGCGAGGTGCAGGTACTCGGAGCGCCCAGCGCCTCTCCAGCGTTCGTTGGTCTCGCGCCGGCAGGCCACGAAGGGCCCACCTCGTGGAGCGTGCCCTGCATCAGTCCTTCTCGAGGACCGCAACGTAGGAACGGCTGGGCAGTCCTCCGAAGACCGTTTCCGGATGCCATCCGGTGCCCTTCAAGAGGACCCGCATCTCCTGGCGCGAGACGAACAGCCAATCGAACCAGGCACCGACCTGCCCCCGGTATTGGGTTCGCATGCGCAGCTGTCCTGGCAGACGGCCCTTCTGCTTGTTCTCTTGGTAGTACGCCCGGTCGATCGCAGGAGCGCCGCCGCAGTAGGGATTGGTGCTCTCGGCCAAGATTCGCGTACCCGGATGTGTTCGACGGGCCCACATCCCCAGGGTCCTCCGTAATCGCTCAGGAGTACCGAAGAGCCCGAAGTTGTTTCCGAACAGCACGATGGTGTCGAAGCGCTCGATTCTCTTCGACAGGCCGTCGATCGACAGGCACCACGCCTGCTTGACGCCACACGATCGAGCGGCCCGCACGGCAAGAGGCGAGGCATCCATACCGACGACATCGAACCCCCGCTGCTGAAGGTACAAGCTCACCCTGCCTGCGCCACAACCCACGTCGACCACCCGACCACGGACGCAGCGGATGGACCGCCGTTCCGACTGAGGCCAGTCCCTGAATGGCGCGACATACAACTCGTGTCCTGCACTCAGATCTGTGAAACCGTCGTCGCGTTCGATGATCTCAGGAGCAGTCCCGCCCCGCGCCCAGTCCATCAGTGCTCGGCCGAAGACGTCGGTTCCCTTCTGCATGGGTTCAGTTGGTGTCCTCGAAGGCTCCAGATGCGGCTCGGGTCCGCCTGTGGATCGAAGCGTACCGTTGTGCGTTGCGGGGTCTCTGACGGTCACAACTCGGGTCGGCACCAGACCCGACCCAGGGGACGTCTCCCACGGCTCCTCGGGCTCGGGCCTTCCTGGCCCCTCCGGTTCCCTTCCTGCGTTGGATCAGGTCAGGGGTTGCGTGAGCAGCCCACGTGCGAACGTGCGAAAACCGCTCGACGGATCTCGACGCGTCGTCGTATGGTGCCCTGAGTGGGACGCGCCGAGGACCAGTGGCGGGGAGTCGACGAAGGCTGGGGCCGGCAAGCCGTGGAGTTCGCCACCCTGTGCGAACCGACCAACTGCCGGGAGTACGTCGCCATGCACCACCACCTGGGCGTGGGTGCCGGTGACCGGCTGCTCGACGTCGCGTGCGGGGCCGGATTGGCCGTGGAGCTGGCGGGCGTGCGGGGGGCCACTTGCGCCGGGATCGATGCCTCGCCCCGCCTCCTCGCCGTCGCCCGTGACCGCAGCCCGGACGCCGACCTGCGGATCGGCGACATGCAGGCCCTGCCGTGGGACGACGGGTTGTTCGACGTGGTGACCAGTTTCCGTGGCATCTGGGCCACCACCCCTGGCGCCGTGGCCGAGGTGCACCGGGTCCTGGCGCCGGGTGGCCGGATCGGCCTCACGGTGTGGGGCCACATCAAGGCGTCACCGGGTGCCTGGGCGCTCGCACCGTTCGCGCTGGCGGAGGCTCCGAAGGTGGAGAACCAGGCGGCCATGGTCTCGCTCGGCCGGCCCGGTGCCGGTGAGGCCCTCCTCCAGGACGCCGGCTTCACCGACGTCGAACGCCTCGACGTCCCGTTCGTGTTCGAGTTCGCAGACCCGGAGGTCTACGCCCGTGCGATGGCCTCGACCGGCCCGGCGTACGAGGCCATCCAGGCGGTGGGCGAAGCGGCATTCCTGCAGACGGCGGCCGACCTCGCTCGGGAGCAGGTGCGGGAGGGGCTCCCGCTCCGGGCACCGGTCGCCTTGGTGGGGTACACCGCCCGCAAACCGGCCGGCCTCCCCGGCACAGCCGGCGGCTGACCGCGAACCACTTTCCACGGCCCCCGACCAGGGATACTCTCGCGGGTGCAAAGCGGTCTGAGGGCGGATGTCGTACTCCTCGAGCGCGGTGGATCCGCCTGTGGAACGCAGTGAGTGCCGCGGGAACGCCCTGCGGACGATCGAGCGAGGAGCCGGGCAAATGACCACCACCGATACCCCAGTCGACAATGGCGTCAACGTCGAAGCACTGCTCGGAGCCCGAGCGATGCTGATCGACGCTCCCGAGGCGGCCCAGTTCCAGTGGCGGGCAAGCTGTGAATGGCAGAACGGCACCCACAGCCGCTCGACCGTCGAGGGTTTCTTCGGTCTCGGTGAGGAACAGAGTCACCGCACCAAGCACACCTTCGACGCCGATCACCCGGAGATCTTTGCCTCATTGGACAATGGCGTCACCCCGCCCGAGCTTGCGCTCGTGGCCCTCGCCAGCTGTCTCACCGCGGGCGTGGCAGCGGTCGCGCAAAACCGGGAGATCCAGCTGCACAGGGTCTCGGCGACGATCGAGGGTGCAATGGACGTTCGGGGCGTCCTCGGCGCGGACAGCGACGTCCGTAATGGTTTCAGCGACATCCAGGTGACCTACGACATCGATGCCGATGCCTCGCCCGACGACATCAGGGCCCTGGTTGCACAGTCGCAGAAGCGCTCGGCCGTGTACGACATCATCACCAACCCCACCAACGTGAGCGTTCAGGTTCGCTGATCGCACAGCACGCTCGCACAAAAGGGCGGGATCCGTGCGGACGACGACCGTCGTGATCGGGGCCGGCCAGAGCGGACTCGCCATGAGCAGCTGCCTGTCCGACCGCTCCATCGACCATGTCGTCCTCGAGCGCGGCCAGGTCGCGCACTCCTGGAGGACCGAGCGGTGGGACTCGCTCCGGTTGCTCACACCGAACTGGCAGTGCCGGCTTCCCGGTCGTGCCTATGACGGCGTCGACCCCGACGGCTTCATGACGATGCCGGAGGTCGTCGATTTCATCACCGACTATGCGAAGGTGATCGCCGCCCCGGTGCACCCCGGCACCACGGTGACATCGGTGGACCCGTGCAACGGTGGGTATCGCGTCATCACCGACCAGGGCGAATGGCGGTGCCAGACGATCGTCCTTGCCACAGGGGCCTTCAACGTTCCGCACACACCCGCCTTTGCGGCGGCCGTGCCATCCTCAGTGGCGACGATGACACCGATGGACTACCGGAACCCCGAGCAGCTCGGGGAAGGTGGGGTGATGGTGGTCGGGGCGTCCGCGACCGGCGTGCAGATCGCAGCGGAAGTCCGGCGCTCCGGTCGCGAGGTCGTCCTGGCCGTGGGCGAACACGTGCGCGGCCCCCGCATGTACCGCGGTCGGGACATCCACTGGTGGATGGAGGCGGCCGGGGTGCTCGACGAGCGCTACGACGAGGTCGACGACATCGTGAGGGCCCGGCGGGTGCCGTCCATGCAGCTGGCCGGCTCGCCGGAGCGGGCGACGTTCGACCTCAACGCGCTCATGACGATCGGCGTGCAGCTGATCGGTCGATTCGCCGGGATCGACGGGAGCCGCGCACAATTCTCCGGGTCGTTGCGCAACAACTGCCAGCTGGCAGATCTCAAGCTCGGCCGACTGCTCAACACGATCGACGAGTGGGCCACGGCCAACGACCTGGACGACGTGACGCCACCCGCACACCGGTTCGCACCGACCGAGGTCGAGGCCTCGCCGCCCCTCGATCTGGACCTCGCCAGCGGTCAGATCGAGACGATCGTCTGGGCGACGGGCTTCCGTCCTGACTACTCGTGGCTCACCGTCCCGGTCCTGGACCGCAAGGGACTCATTCGTCACGACGGAGGGGTCGCCGATTCGCCCGGCATGTATCTGCTCGGCAGCCCCTTCCTGCGTCGACGCAAGTCGAGTTTCATCGATGGTGCCCGCGCCGACGCCCAGGAGCTGATCGTCGAACTGGCCGCCTACCTCGACCGGCAAGCCTCACCGGCGAGGGGATGAGCGCAGCGGAACCGCCGAGTACTCCTCAGGAGGGCTCAGTGGGTCCAAGCTCAACCCAGCTTGCTCCTCATTGAGCCCGCCACGAGTCAGCGGACTTGTTCGGGTGCCTCGGAACTCTCGATCTGCAGCGCATTGATGAAGACCATCGTCAGGTGCTCGACTCCCTCGTCGAAGTCGCATTCGACGCGCCCCTCGGAAAGCCACAGCTCCGGGAACCGATCCGTCATCGAGCCCAGCACGGCAGCCGTGACAACCGGGTCGAGCGAGCGGTCGACGAAGCCGCGACGTTGGAGCCGGCTGATCGACTCGGCTACGAGCAGCCGTTCTTGATGGTGGCGCTCCGCACGTTCACCACCAAGGAGAGGGTCGTGACGTGAGACCTGCTCGATCACGCCCATGATCCGCGCTTCTTGGCGGTAGCGCTCGAGGTAAGGTCCATTCCTCGAACATCCACTCGTTGAGCGCATGCACGACGGCATGGGTGGCCTCGGGGTCCTTGGTGAGGCGCTCCTCGAGCACGCTGGCCAGGGTGGGCCACATGATAGCCCGGTCGATGCCTTGCTCGTCCATGAGCTCGAGTCGCGCTTCGGGTCCGTTCTGCAGGTGGCCAGGACGACATATGGGTACCGTGGCCTGGGAGGATCGCCCGACTGGTTGCTCAGAGGTCGGGAACCTCCGATGCCGTAGCATTCGGCACGTGTACAGCGAGATCGCCAGCAACAAGCGACGCAGCGTCATCTTCATCACCTTGTTCTTCGTGATCTGGCTGGCCATCGGAGCCGCCTGCGGGTTTCTCTTCAAGGCGCTCTACCGGCACTCGGCCAACAACGGCTTCGCGGCCACCCCACCGACCAACTACGGCTGGACCCCGGTCATCATCGGTATGGTGATCGCTGGTCTCCTGGCCCTCCTGTGGGATCCTCTACTCCCTGAACTCCGGGGCGGCGCTGGTGCTGCGGGTCTCGGGGGCCGTGCCAGCCGATCCGGCGCAGTATCCGCAGTTGCACAACCTGGTGGAGGCCTTGGCTATCGGCGAGGGGATCCCCAAGCCTGCCGTGTACGTGATCAACGACCCGTCGCCCAACGCATTCGCCACCGGGGTCAGCCCGGACAAGGCAGCGATCACCTACACCACAGGGCTGCTCTCCATCATGAACCGCGAGGAACTCGAGGGTGTCACCAGCCACGAGATGAGCCACATCAAGAACCACGACATCCGTCTCCTGCTCGTGGTGGGCACCATGATCGGCATGGCTGCCCTTCTTGCAAGCATCCTGTGGCGGAGCGCGTTCTTTGCCGGTGGCGGACGAGGCGGAAATGGCAACCAGTTCGTGATCGTGATCTTCGCTGCAGGTGCGCTGCTGGCCGTCGTCGGTTTCATCTTCGGCCCGCTCATTCGCCTGGCGCTCTCACGTCGGCGCGAGTCGCTCGCCGACGTGAGCGGTGTCGAGCTCACCCGCAACCCGGCGGGGTTGCTGAGCGCACTCAAGAAGCTGCAGCAGAACGACAAGCCGTTCAAGAGGATGAACCACGCCACTGCCGCGATGTGCATCGACGATCCGTTGCAGCACCACGAGGCCTGGTATCACCGCCTCTACGACACCCATCCTCCCATCGAGGAGCGGATCGCCGAGCTCGAGAAGATCGCATCGGGCCAGTCGGTCTGACCGGCCACAGGCTGCCTGCCCAAGTGTCTCAAATGGCCGGCGGCGGTCCCTCGGCGCGGCGGAAGCCTCGGAGCCACCGGCAAGCGGAGGTCCCGAGGATTCCGGGCCGGCAACACCTGGACCAGGACGGGAGAAATTCACCTGAGGAACGGCCCGGTTTTCCTCGTCGGTAGCGAAGAATGCCACCGCCTTGAAGCCGAAGGGTCCCGCGATCAGATTGCGCGGAAACGTCTGTAGCCCGATGTTGTAGTCCCGGGCACTGGTGTTGTAGTAGCGACGGGCGTACTCGATCTTGTCCTCGGTGGCAGTCAACGTCTCCTGCAATTGGAGGAAGCTCTCGACAGCCCGCAGCTGTGGATAGTTCTCGGCGACCGCGAACAGCGAGCGGAGCGCCCCGGACAGGGCGTTCTCCGCGGGGGCGATCTGGCCGGGGTCGCCCGTCGCCCCGCGGTGACGGCGTTGGCCCGGGCCTGGGTGACCGCCTCGAAGGTGCCCTGCTCGTGAGCGGCATAGCCCTGCACCGTCGACACCAGGTTGGGGATGAGATCGTGGCGGCGCTTGAGCTCGACGTCGATCTCGGACCACGCCTCTTGGGTACGGTTGCGTTTCCTGACGAGGCCGTTGTAGGCGGCCCACAGACCGAGGACGAGCAGAACGACGATCACGACGACGATGATCAGCACAATCATGGTGGAGCGGACCCCCTCGGAGCTGTCGTGGCGCGAACTCTACCGGCTACGCCCCTGAACAGCCAGGGATCGGATGTCTACACATGTCCACGTTCGAGAACGGGCGCTCAGACTCACGGGACCGAACTCCCCGAGCTTGCGCAGCCTGTGCTGCGCCGCCGTCTCCAACGCCTCAACGGCCCGCCATTGCACTCCCCGGGGTGGCGTATCAGGATCATCCCGGTTGGTCCGGATGTGGAAATCCGCAACACCGGTCCGCCGGGAACGGGCGTGGTCAGCGACTCACGCCGGACGCACCGTGGCCCGTCGACCACTCTGGACCGCCACTCCTTCGGGGACGAGAACCTCGATCGATCCCCAGGTCTCCAGACGGAGGTGGACCTGCTGGGTGTCCCAGCTCGCGACGGTGAGATCGAGCCGGGCCGCGCCGGAGCCAGTGTTGATGGTGGTGTCGGCGGCCAACTGCCAACCGGAGTCGAGCTGGAGGCCGCCGTCTGCCGCTTGCAGCATGAGTGGCCTGGCGAGCCGCCGGGAGGCGGGCGTAAGCCGGACCAGCGGCGGCAGCGGCAACATTGCCGTCTCGAGGTCCGCGTACCGGGGTGCAGCGAAGACCTGCTCCAGGATTTCGGAGAAGCAGTCGTGCGACAACGCTCCGGAGCTGAACAGGTCGCCGAGCCGGGCAACGGCCGCGACCAAGTCCTCTCCGTCAACTCCATCGGCAGGAACTGCAGCCGGGAGGTGGTTCGCCATGGGCCCCATCTTGGCCCGGAGCGCCCCGGAATGTGAGGCGAGCGTCTGAACTGGTTCGAAGATCATCAGCCGGGTCCGCGTTTGCCGAGATGCTGCTGCGCGACGGTTGGACGATCCTGTCCCGTCCGATCGACGAGACCATGACGGCCGATCACCTCACGCCCGCACAGACGGCGGTCTCCGGCTTCTTCCCGGATGACGTCGACGCCAAGGGCTGGGGCTTCTGCGTCGGGGCGTTGACCCGGCGGGACCACCCTTCGATGTCCGTATGCCGCCATCGAAGACTGAGCACCTCCTCATCGACGGTCCCCTCACGGGCTTAGGGTTGGTCCATGTCGAGCGCACCGATGCGTTGGGGGTTGCTCGCCTGGGTGGGAGCTACGGTGCTGGCGGTGGGTGCGGTGGCGGTCGCCCTCCTCTGGAGCCCGTCCGGGCCGGCGAGCGTCGGTACCGCTCCCCAGCGTCCGGTCGGATCCCCGATTGCGGTCCCTTCGGGCGTGCCCTCGGGTGGGCCGGCGTCCCTCGTGGATCCCGATGCCGGGACCGGGATCGGGACAGCGGCGCCGGGGAACGTGAGCGAGTATCCCCGGCGCGTCGGTTCCCCTCGGGATGGTCCAGTTCAGCCCCGATACCTCTCCGGACCGCCAGCTCACGACCGGCTCGGGCTACGACTACAACGACTCCGAGATCTCCGGTTTCAGCCTCACCCACCTCTCAGGACCGGGCTGCGCGATCTACGGGGACATTCCCATCCTGCCGGTCAGCGGCTCGATCCCAGCCGATCCCGAGGCCGCGGTCCAGCCCTTCTCACATGCGAACGAGCGAGCCTCGGCCGGCAACTACGCGGTGAGCGTCGGTACCGGGAGGCCAGCGGAATCGGCGTCCGGCTGACCGCCACCACCCGAACTGCACTCGGGGCGTTCACCTTTCCCGCTGCTCCGCCGTCTCGCAGGGGCATCGATCCAACCGGAGGTGACCACCTCCTGTTCAAGGTCAGTGACTCCGCGAACGGCTCGACCGCCGCGCACGTCCAGATCGTCGGGACCGACGAGCTCACCGGATCGGTGACCAGCGGGGACTTCTGCGGCATCCCGGGCAGCTACACGCTGTACTTCGCGGCGCGCTTCTCCACTCCGTTCGTCGCGAGTGGCACGTGGGAGAACGGCGCCGTGAGTTCGAGCAAGGTCCTGCGCGGGCACCGCCGAGCGTGGACTGCGGCGCCTGGGTCGGGCTTCCGTCGTCCGGACCGATCGGGACGTCAGAAGGTCCTGGCCAAGGTGGGCGTCTCCTTCGTCTCGGCCGCGGGGGCCGCCGCGAACCTCCTCGAAGAGGATCCCGGCTGGGACGTCGAGAAGATCTCCGATACGGCGACGGCCGAATGGAACGGCCTCTTGGGACGGGTGGCGGTCCAGGGAGGCACCGAGGACGGACCAGCGCATCTTCTACACGGCGCTCTACCACTCGCTGCTGTTCCCCTCTGTCTTCAGCGATGACGACGGTGAGTACATGGGCTTCGACCACCGGGTCCACAGGTTGGCCGAGGGTCACGTGCAGTACACCAACTTCTCGGAAGTCCGACATCTACCGGTCGGAGGTCCCTCTCCTGGCCATGCTGTTACCGGGGCCGACGTCCCAGATGGTGCAGTCGCTCCTGAACGACGCCGCCCAGACCAAGGGGGGCTACCTGCCCAGGTGGGCGATCGCCGACAACGACGCGAGCCAGTGGGACGGGGACTCGGCCGATCCGATCATCGCCGATGCCTACGCCTACGGGGCTCGCCAGTTCAGCCTCCACGACGCACTCGAGGCGATGGTCCACGGCGCCACCGTTCCCGAGAACGGCCTGGTGGTCGAGCGACAGAATCTGGCCCAGTACGTGGCCCAGGGTTGGGTGCCCGAGCTCACCTACGACGTCACCTCGTATCCCTACACCGACGGCGGCTCGGAGACACTCGAGTACTCGATCGACGACTTCGCCATCGCCCAGCTCGCCCAGGCCAGCGGGCGACCGGGCGACAGCGGCGATCTTCTCCAAGCGCGGCCAGAACTGGCAGAACCTGTTCAACCCAGCGACGGGGTACCTCGCGGCCCGCCGGGCCGACGGGAGCTTCCCGCCCGGGCCGGCCTTCCAGCCGGCGAGTCCTGCCGCTCGAGGCCCAGGGAGTCGCCCAACAGGGCTTCGAGGAGGGCAACGCCATCCAGTACACCTGGGCGGTTCCGCAGAACCTGGCCGGCCTCATCGGGCTGATGGGCGGGGACCAGGCGGCGGTCGCCAAGCTCGACACGTTCTTCACCCAGCTCAACGCGACCCGCTTCGCGCCCTACGACTGGGCCGGGAACGAACCGGGCAAGTGGATCCCCTTCGAGTACGACTACGCCGGAGCGCCGTGGGAGACCCAGTCGGTCGTGCGGCGCATCATGACGCAGCTCTACCCGCTCGCCCCGGCCGGCGAGCCGGGCGAGGACGACCTGGGGGCCATCTCCTCGTGGTACGTCTGGGCCGCGCTGGGCCTGTACCCCGAGACCCCCGGGGTGGCCGATCTGGTCTTGACCAGCCCCCTCTTCCCCCGGGTGACCATCACCGAGGGGAACGGCCGCACCCTCACCGTCACCGGCACGCACGCCCCCGATGACCTACATCCAACACGCCCAGCTCGCGATCGGATCGGGCGGATCGTCGATCTGGGACAAGCCGTGGATCCCCGCGGCGGCCCTGTCGGAAGGAGCGCGCTCTCACGATCGACCTCGGCAGGTCACCCAATGACGCCTGGGGGTCGGCCGCAGTGGGCGTCTCCCCCCTCGTTCTCGCAAGGTGCCGCGCCCGCCGTGCCGTTCACGACCCCTGGCGGATCCCTCGCCCTGCCTGCCAACGGCTCCGCCACCTTCCAGCTCGGCGTGCAGGAGGAAGGCGGCGCGGCGAGCTCGGGGTCGGTGCAAGCAGTTGCCTGGCACGTGGCTCCCTCGACAACCGCTGCCGGGGTGACCCTCACACCAGATTCTGGAACCCTGCGTGTGGTCGATGGCCGCTCGACGACGCCGATCCTGGTGGCATCGGGCAGCGCGGGACGCTCGTCGATCATGATCGACCTCGATCAGGAAGGGCATCCCCTTCCGAACCTCACGCTGGAGGTCGACGTCGGCACCTGACGCTCCGTCCCCGTCCCGGTCGCTTCCACGGAACCCCTCTCAGGATGCGCCGGGCGCGATGGCGGTCGGATGTGTCGGCTGGTAAAGGCCGACCACGCCGCCACCCGGCAGCTGGATTCTCGTGACGGCACCCCACCGCGCCTCCTCCACGTCCGAGCACCGGACACCCTTCTGAGAGAGGGCCACCATTTCGCCACGGAGGTCGTCGCACATGAGGTACAGCTCGCTCCCCACCTGCTGGTCCGCCGGGTGAACGGCCAACTCGGACGGGGGCAGGGTGAAGATGAGCCACTCGTGGCCGGCATCCACTGCGGGGAATCGGAGGACGTCCCGGAAGAAGGCCCGGTCTGCCGAGGCATCCCGGCTGTACAGGATACGGAGCGCCAAAGATCATCGGGTCGTCCGCTCCTCGCACTCGACGGTTCCACGCTGAGCCTGCCACGTGGGTCGATCAGTACGGCGATGTTGGCTCGGGCCGGTGGTGGTCCCGTCCACTGGCGGAGGGGTGCACCCACGGTGTCTCATGGGGTCATGACGCCCCTTGTCCTCATCCACGGCGGGAGCTTCGCCGCCTCATGCTGGGATTTGCTCACGCCCCTCCTCGCGGAGCCCGTTCTGGCCGTCGATCTCCCCGGGCGCGGAGACAACGGACCGCCCGGGTCCCTCACCATCCGCGGTGCCGCCGCCTCGGTGGCCGCCGATGTCGACGCCGCCGGGTTCGACGAGGTGGTCCTCGTCGGGCACTCCATGGCCGGATGCTCGTTGCCCGCCACGATCGACCAGCTCGGCGAGCGGGTCCGCCACGTGGTGTTCGTGGCCTGCACGGTCCCCGAGGACGGACAGCGCTGCGTCGACACGCTGCCAGAGGAGATCCAGGACCTCATCCGCGACAGCGAGGACGCTCCGCCCTCGACCATGGACGAGGCGATGGCCAGGACGGTCTTCGGCAACGATCTCGATGACGAGCAGTTCGCCTGGTGCATGGCCCGCATGGTGCCCGAGGGTCTGACCCTCCTCTTCGAGCGGGTGGACCTCGCCCCGCTTCGCTCCCCCGTTGCCCGGACCTGGATCCGGCCGTTACGCGACGCCATCATCCACCCGGACGCGCAGGGTCGGTTCGCCGCCAATGTGGGTCACTGCGACATCATCGACATCGACGCCGCCCACATGTGCATGATCAGCAAGCCGGTCGAGCTGGCCGACATCCTCAACCGCATCGCGGGTGGAGTTGCCGGCTGAGGAGCCGCAGCGCTGCGATGCGCTGGGTCAGACCAACGCCCCGGCCAGCGGGGACGCGCCGCCGCCACATCGATCACCGCGCCGTCGGTGGCACCCGGAGCGCCTCGAAGTCGGCTCGCTCCCGTGGCGGCCGGACCGGCCACGGCCGACGGACGGACCCCGTCGAGCACGGTGTGCCACGAGTGTCGCCGCCAGTTCCGGCGTCAACGGCTCGTGCTGCATGGTGAGCCGGTAGTAGATGGGCGCGTAGAGCTGGTCGAGCAGGGCGGGCACATCGGTGTCGGGTCTGACCTGGCCGCGCTCGATGGCCCGCAGCAGGACCGTCGTCGAGGCCGCACGCCTCGGCCCGAGCCACCGGGACCGGAGGGTCTCGGCGAGATCGGGGTCGGACTGGGCGCGGCCGATGAGCTCGGCCATCACCGCGCCCGCCCGTCCGCGGAACGCGTCGATGAGCAGGCGGATCTGGCTGGTGAGGTCGCCGGACAGATCACCGGTGTCCTCGAAGCTGCTGCTCTGGCGGTACCGGTGGAAATAGGCGTCGATGGCCACCGATCCGCGGGAGGGCCACCACTTGTAGATGGTCACCTTGCTCACGCCCGCCCGGGAGGCGATCGCCTCGATGGTCGCGGCCGCCAGGCCACCCTCGATGAGCAGGTCCGCCGCGGCGTCGAGGACGGCGAGGCGCGCCCGCTCGCTCCGCGGCCGGCCGCTCCGCCGCGGGCCGGGCTGCGCCTTGACCGTCACGCCTCCACTGTATATGGTGAACGGTACGTACAGTAATCAGACGGGATCGGATCGGGTCCGAACGCCCGTGGAGGCTCCTGTGGCTCGCTCGCTCGAAGCGCCCCAGCACCGCACCGGCCTCTCCCACGGGTTGGTCCTCGTCTTCGCCGTCGCCTGCGGCCTGTCGGTGGCCAACCTCTACTACGCACAGCCGATCCTCGACACCATCACCAAGTCGTTCGGCACGAGCTCGGCGACCGCCGGACTGGTGGTGACCCTCTCCCAGATCGGCTACGCGATCGGGCTCGCCCTGCTGGTCCCCCTCGGCGATCTGGTGTCCAGACGCCGCCTGGTGCCGATCATGCTCACGGTGACCACCGGCGGGTTGATCGTCTCCGCCGTCGCACCCTCGATCGGCGTGCTCATCGCGGTCGCCCTCGTGGTCGGCGCGGGATCGGTCGTGGCCCAGGTGCTCGTCCCGATGGCGGCGTCCCTGGCCAGCGACGAGCATCGCGGCCGGGTCGTGGGCACGGTCATGAGCGGCCTCCTCATGGGGATCCTGCTCGCCCGGACCGTGTCCGGGGTGGTCGCCGGGGCATCCAGCTGGCGCGCGGTCTACGTGATGGCCGCCGTGCTGACCGCGGCGATGGCCCTCGTCCTCGGCCGGGTGCTGCCGGCGGAGGAGGAACGACCGAGGATCGCCTACGGCGCGCTGCTCCGGAGCACGGCCGCCCTGCTGGCCTCCCAACCCCTGCTGCGGCGCCGTGCGCTCTTCGGCGCCCTCGGCTTCGCCGCGTTCAGCGCGTTCTGGACCACCATGGCGTTCGTCCTGGCCGGCGCGCCGTACCACTACGGCGACCTGACCATCGGGCTGTTCGGCCTGGTCGGCGCCGCCGGGGCGCTCTGCGCGACGGTCGCCGGACGGTGGGTGGACCGGGGCTGGTCCACCCGGACGACCCTGGCGTTCGCCCTCTGCGTGGCCGTCTCCTTCCTCCCCCTCTGGTTCGGCGGGCACGACCTCCTCTGGCTGATCGGCGGCATCCTCCTGCTCGACATCGGGGTCCAGGGGCTCCAGGTCACCAACCAGTCGCTCATCTACCGGCTGGCGCCGGACGCCAGGAGCCGGGTCAATTCCGCCTACATGGTCTGCTACTTCGCGGGCGGCGCCATCGGATCAGCGCTCGGTGGCGCCCTCTACAGCAGCCACCGGTGGGCGGGGGTCTGCGTCCTCGGTGCGGGCATCGGGGCGGCTGCAGTGGCCTCGGCGGTGGTCGACGCCTACCGGGGCGACCCGAGTGCGCGACGCCAGGGTTCGAGGTCGAGCGCGGGGTAGCGGAACGCCACGAGCCGGAGCAGGGCGTCGTCCCAGATCGGGTGCCCCGGCGGCGGGAACCCGAACAGCGCGAGCTCGCGTGGCGTCGACTGCTCGGCGAACCTGGTCCACGCCGGACTGGTCGACTCCGACTGGGCACCGTCGTACCCGATCCAGTCGTGCCCGGCCCGTTTGAACGCGAGCGCGAGGACGAAGCGGGCCGACCGGTCGGAGGTGAACGGGGCTCCCCGGTGGAACACGTCGGACCGGTAGGCGAGGAGCGACCCGCGCTGCCCGCTCGCCCGTCGCTCGGCGGCATAGAGGGCGGGGTCGGTGTCGGGCATGACCACCGGCATCCAGGGCTTCACGTGCGCCGAGTCGCCCACCGGGACCAACCGGGTCGGATTGTCGGCAGGACCGACGTCGGAGAGGTAGAGGAAGGTCTGCAGGTTCCACCAGGGAGGCCCCGTCCCCGCGGGCAGCCAGGAGTGGTTGCGGTCGGTGTGCATGGGCTGCTCGTAGTTGGTCAGCCCGGAGTACTTGGCGCTCGCGTGCGCCTGGTAGAGCCGGATGTCGGCCGTTCCGAGCGCCCGCTCGGCGAAGTCGACGACCGAGGGGTGGACGCAGACCCGGCTGAGCGCGCCCTCGCCGGGGAAGGGGAAGGGCGCCGACCACCGATGTTGTGCCCCGCGGAATCCCGGGCCGTCCTCGGGCCACTCGAACTCCTCCTCCGGATCGGGACGGTCCCCCCTCCGGCGCCGGGTCACCAGCTCCGGCGCGGCGTGGTACTCCTCGGCGGACGGGAAGACCCGGTTCAGATCGTCCGAGACGCGGTCGATCTCGTCGCGGCCGACGAGGCCGTCGAGGAGCACCCAGCCGTCGTCGCGCCAGGTCTCGAGCTCGGAGTCTGTGGCGAACCGTGAGGCCACTCGTGGAACCTCCGTTGGGGACAGCACTGCCGGACAACGCACGCTACCGCCCGGTGTCGACCCGGTGGCCGGTCCGGTGGGAATTGCACCCCGCTCGGCGCCACCGATGTGACGACCGGTGGCCCGGATGTGACGATGGGGGTCATGGACCCCGAACGGATCGTCTTCGAAGGCTTCGAGGGGCTGCGCCTGGTGGCCGATGTGCGCGGGGAGCCCGACGCCCCTCCGGTGCTCTTCCTCCACGGGGGTGGCCAGACCCGCCATGCCTGGGGCACCACCGCAGCGACCGTGGCGGACCGGGGGTGGCGGACGGTCGCGATGGACCTGCGCGGTCACGGCGACAGCGACTGGGCACCGAACGGTGACTACTCCTTCACCGCGTTCTGCGCGGACTGCGTCGCCGTGGCCGACCAGCTCGGTCGACCGCCGGTCCTGGTGGGCGCCTCGCTGGGCGGGATGGCCGCCATGCTCGCCGAGGGCACCAGCGACCGACCCGTCTCCTGCGGTCTGGTGCTCGTGGACATCACGCCCCGGACCAACCAGGAGGGCATCCAGCGGATCTCCCGGTTCATGCAGTCCGGCATCGAGGGATTCGACACCCTCGACGCGGCGGCTGCGGCGATCGCCGCCTACACCCCCCAGCGGAAGAGACCGGTCAACCCGGCCGGTCTGATGAAGGTGCTGCGCCAGCGCGACGGCCGCTGGTACTGGCACTGGGACCCCCTGGTGATCAGTCACGACCGGACCGAGGTCGTGCCCGACCGGTTCGCCGCGCTGCTCGACGCCGCACTCGGGAACATCGACGTGCCGACCATGCTCGTCTGGGGCCTGCTCAGCGACGTGGTCACCCAGGAGGGGGTCGACGAGCTGGTGGCCAAGATCCCCGACGTCACGGTGGTCGCGGTCGGTGGGGCGTCCCACATGATCGCGGGCGACCGGAACGACGCGTTCACCGACGCGGTGGTCGAGTTCCTGAGCGACCGGATCCGACCCACGCTGGAGGAGCACGACGAGCGATCCTCGCCCTGGTGACCGCCGGCCCCCCCGAACGAGGGGCGTGCGGGGGTGCTTGCCCCGGTGACCGGGGTCGTGCACGATGGTCCCTTCCCGGGAGAGGGCGTGATGCCGAAACACCTGGCCTTTGTCTGCGCGATGCCGATGGAGCTGGCTCCCCTCACCAAACGGCTCTCGCTGCGGAGGTCGCGCATCGGATCGCTCGACGTGCGCGTCGGCTCCCTCGCCGGCCGGCCGGTCGCGGCCATCGTGACCGGGATGGGTCCGGGCCTCGCCACCCGGGGCATGGAGCGCCTGCTGGACGCAGTCGAGGTCGAGCGGGTGGTGGTGGTGGGGATCACCGGTGCGGTCGACGACGAGACACCCCTCGGGACGCTGGTCCTTCCCGAGCGGGTGGTCGATTCGGCGACGGGCACCGGGTACCGGCCCGAGCGGCTGGGTTCCGGCGAGCCGCGGGGGACGATGTGGACCACCGACGGGCTCACCACCGATCAGGCGGTCCTCGCCGACCTGCGCGCCGCCGGCGTGGTCTCGCTGGACATGGAGACCGCGGCGATCGCAGCGGTCTGCGAGCGCCGCCGCATCCCGTGGTCGGTCTTCCGCGTGCTCAGCGACCGCGCGACCGACGGGAGCGTCACCGAGGAGGTGTTCCGTCTCAGCAATCAGGACGGGTCCCCCAATCCGACCGCCATCGCCGCCTACCTGGTGAGGCACCCGGGTCGCATCCCCACGCTGGCCCGCCTGGCCCGGACGTCCAAGCTGGCCACCGAGCGGGCGGCAGCCGCGGCCATCGATGCGGTGACCGTCGCCCGCGGTGCCGGGAGCCCGCACCCGTCTCCCGAGGGCTCCTGACCGCCCACGGCCCACCCACCGGGCGGGACCGGTGATCGGCGTGCCCGGGGTGGTGTCCCCTCCTGCCTACTGGGGAGCGGTCGCAGCCGGAGCCGGGCTCTGTGCGGTGCTCTGCGTCGAGGCCCGCCGCCGGCCCGGGCGCTGGACCGGCTGGGCGGCACGGATCATCGGGTTGGCGCTGGTGGCCGATGCGGTGGGTTACACGGTCGGACTCGTCCTCCAGGGAACCTGGGCGCCCAGGACGTCGCTTCCGCTGGCGCTCTGCAACATGGGCGTGCTGGTGGCCGCGGTGGCCTGCTGGTGGCAGGTGCCGCTCCTCGTCGAGCTCACCTACTTCTGGGGACTGGCCGGCACCCTCCAGGCCGTCGTCACACCCGACCTGGCGACGCCCTTTCCCCACCTCCAGTTCTTCGAGTACGTGGGCGGCCACGTGGGCATCGTCCTCGCCGCGCTCTTCTTGGTGGTCGGTCTGCGCATCGTGCCCCGGCCCGGTGCGGTCCCCCGCGTCTTCGCCATCACCGCGGCGTACACGGCCGCCGTCGGGATCGTCGACGGGCTCACCGGCGCGAACTACATGTTCCTCCGCACGCCACCTGGTGAATGGACGCTCCTCCGACTGCTCGGACCCTGGCCGTGGTACGTCGTGAGTGCGGCGGCGGTTGCGTTGGTGCTCCTGACCGCACTCGACGCACCCTTCTGGCCGGGTCGACGCAGGGCGGCGCTGCGGGGAGCGGGCTGAGCCGGCGTGCCTCCGCCAGTCCCCCCGTCCGACGCGGTCCCGGCGCTGCACCTGCACCGGTGGACCGACCCGGTGGTCGTCGGGGTGGTGCTCGCCGCCTTCGCCTCGGGGTTCGGGCAGTTCGGGATCGTCGCAGCACTCGGCAGTGTGGCAACGGAGTTCGGCCGCGCAACCCATGGGACGACCATCGCCGACCAGGCCGGCCTCTCGGGCACCGCGTTGGGTATCGGGCTGGCGGTGATCCGCCTGGCGTCGCTCGGTGCCCTACCCCTGGCCGGTCTGGCCGACCGGATCGGCCGTCGCACCATGCTGCTGGTCACGCTCGGCGTCGGGCTGACGGTGACCGTGGCGGCCGCGGCGAGCCCGACCTACTGGTGGTTCGTGGTGATCTTCGCGCTCGGCAGGCCGTTCCTGAGCGCGACCAACTCGCTCACCGGCGTGCTCGCGGCAGAACAGACCGGATCGGCGGACCGGGCCAAGGCGCTCGCGTTCGTCGCGGCCGGGTACGGGATCGGCGCGGGGCTCACCGCGATCCTCCACAGCCTCGCGTCGGCCTCGCTCGGCTTCCGGGGGATCCTCGCCCTGGCGATCGTCCCGCTGGCGCTGCTGCCGCTCATTGCGCGCATGGTGACCGAACCGGACCGCTTCGCGGTGGCCGCGGCGTCCGGGGAGCACCCGCTCCCGGTGATCGGCGCGGTGGGCCGGCGGTTCCGCGGACGGCTGGCGGTCCTCGTCCTGATCGCCTTCGCCATCTCGGTGATCACCGGCCCCGCCAACACCTTCGTCTTCCTCTACGCGCAGGACGTCCTCCATCTCTCCGGCGTGGTGACCGCCGGCATGGTGGTCGGCGCCGGTGCCGCCGGACTGCTCGGGCTGCTCGTCGGCCGCTGGGCGGCCGACCACATCGGCCGACGTCCGAGCGCTGCCGCCGGCATGGCGGCCGTCGCGATGTTCGGGGTCGTCGCCTACAGCGGGTCTCGGGAGGCCCTGGTCGTCGGCTATTGCCTCGGGGTGCTCGCCGGGTCGGTCCTCGCGCCGTCGGTCGGGTCGCTGCTCACCGAACTGTTCCCGACCTCGGTCCGCGCGTCGGTCTCGGGGTGGTGGCTGGTGGCCGGTGTCCTCGGGGCTGCGGTCGGGCTGGTCGCCTTCGGGGCGGTGGCCGACATCGGCAACCGCTTCGGCCTGGCCGCGGTGGTCACCTTCCTGCCGGCGGCCCTCGCCGCCGGGTTGTTCTGGTGCCTGCCCGAGACCCGCGGGTCGGAGCCCGAGGAGCTCTGGCCGCCACCGTGACCCGCCGTGCGCTCCTGGTCGGCGGCTCGGTCGGCGGAGTGGTGCTCGCCTCGCTCGCGGCCGTCACCCGGCCGTTCACCGTCGCCTCCGACGCCGTGGTCCTCCTCGGGTTCGCCGGCGTCGCCGCGATCGGGTTGGCGGAACGCCGGATGGCCCCGGTGGCTCCGGTGGCCGCGACGGACCAGCCCTCCCACCGGCGATGGGGACCGCGCTGGGGGCTCTGGGCGGGCGCGCTCGCCGCGACGGTCGGGTGGGAGCTCTTCTGCTATTTCGCATCGCCCCGCGGGGCCCATCCCACCCTCAGCTCGATGCTCGACACCGTCGACGGCCACCGGCCGGGTCACGCGCTCGCCTTCGCGGTGTGGCTCTGGCTCGGGTGGATGCTGGTCCGGCGCCGATGAGCTGGCGCGAGGCGACCTGGGCCGTCTGGTCGGCCCTCGCGCTCCTGCTGGTCGCCTGCCAGCTGGCGGCGGCCGTCCCAGGCGGGCGGTTCCCGGGGGCGGGGGCGCTGCTCCGGATGTTCACCGCGAGCCCCGCCCGCCGGGCGGTCCTGCTCGTCGGCTGGCTCTGGCTCGGCTGGCACACCTTCGCCCGTTGACCCGGCGACCGGGTCACGCCGGTCCGGTGGCAGGCGTCAGGCGGTCGGACCGACCACGGTCACCGGGGTGCCGATCGGCGTCAGTGGCCAGACCTGTGCGGCGGCGGCGATGGGCATCTCGACGCATCCGTTGCTCTGGTACGACCCGTAGGACGCCCGCACGAACCCGTGGAGCGCGTCGCCGCCGTCGAAGTAGCTGGCCCAGGGGACGTTGGGGTCGTCGTAGTGGCTGCCGTCGGGGTTGGTGCCCGTCATCCGGGAGGCCACGACGTGCTCGAAGACCGGGTAGGTCCCGTCCGCGGTGTCCGCGCCCGGGGCCCCCGTGTTCACCGCGAGTCCGGTCACGACCGGTGCCCCGTTCTCGAAGAGGGTGAGCGTCTCGGGCAGCTGCTTGGAGACGAGCACGTCCGTGTACGGCCGCGCGTTGACCTTCCCGGCGCCGACGTCGGCGAGGAGGGCGCTCCAGACCCGGACCCCGACCAGCCCGTCGACGGTCATTCCGTGCTGGTCCTCGAAGCTCATCACCCCGGCCTTCGTGATCAGGTTCTCCGAGCCCTCCGTCCAGAGCGAGGTGAAGGCGGCAGGGAGACCGGTCCAGCGCCAGGCGAAGGTGCCGGGCTGGGCGGTGGCCGCTTCGGCGGGGCCGGTCGACGGCGACGACGGGGTGAACGAGAGCGGCAGGTAGTTCAATTCGGCGAGCAGCTGCTGGAGCCGCTCGGTGGCGGCCTGGGCGACCGCGAAGGTGAGGGTCACCGGAGCGGTCAGATCACCGCCGCCGGCCGTCGCCGGCCCGGCCGCACCGGCCGGGATGACCAACGACTCGATGGTGGTCGGGACGAACGGGGCGGCTGCGGAGAACGAGACGGTGCGCGGGCCCACCATCCGCCAGGTCCCCGGGACCGGTGGCCGGAACACCGGCATGCCCGCCGTCCCCTCGAGCGGCGCGGAGAAGGTCACCGTCACCACCTGGTCCGCGGGCACCCCGGTCGCCCCGTTGGCCGGCACGGTGGACACGACGGAGAGCGGTCGCGGCGCGGCCGTGGTCGCGGTCGCACCGGCCCTCGCCCCGGGCCGCGTGCCCGGCGTCGCCCCGTGCCTCCCGAGCACGTAGGCACCCCCGGCCACCGCGGCCAGTAGGAGCGCGGCGATCAGCAGGACGAGGGCGGTGCGGTGCCGCCGAGGCGGCGGCACGAGGATCCGGTACTCCATCGGCACCCCCGATCACCCGGCCCGATCCGGGACGTCGGTGAGGTCGCGCACCGCGTCCTCGATGGCCCGGTGGAAGGTCGGGTACGCGTAGATCATGTGGCGGAGCCGCTCGACCGGGACCTCGGCGTGGACGGCGAGGGTGAGCAGGCCGAGCATCTCACCGCCCCACGGCCCCATCGAGGTCGCGCCGACCAGCACGCCGCGGTCCCGGTCCTCGACGAGCTTGACCAGTCCCGCGTTGCCGGCCTTGTGGATCCACCCCCGGGAGGAGGCGGGGAGCGACGAGCAGCCGACCCGGACCGTCACCCCGTCGGCGCGGGCCTCCCGCTCGGTGCGCCCGACCGACCCGATCTCGGGATCGGTGAAGGTGACCCGCGGCACCGCCCGGTAGTCCGCCGGCACCACCTCCAGGCCGAGGACGTCGCGGAACACGATGTCCGCCTGGTACATCGAGACGTGGGTGAAGCCCCCCTTTCCGGTCACGTCGCCGAGGGCCCATGTCCGCTCGACACCGTCGACCCGCAGGTGGTCGTCGACCGGGAGCGACCGCGCGCTCGGGTCGAGACCCACCGAGCCGACGTCCAGCGGCCCGAGGTCCACCCTGCGTCCGGTGGCCACCAGGAGCTCATCGGCCACCACCGCCTCGTCCCCGGCGAGCGCGAGGGTGAACCGGCGGCCGTCGTGGTGGACCGACTCGACACGGACCGAGGTCCGTACCGCGATGCCCTCCGCGTGGAACACCTCGGCAAGCAGCGCGGCGGCCTCCGGCTCCTCGGACCCGACCAGGGTCGGCGCCGTCTCGATGACGGTGACCTGCGCGCCGAACCGCGAGAACACCTGGGCGAGCTCCACCCCGATCGCACCGCCCCCGAGCACGGCCAGCGTCCCGGGCGCCTGCGTGGTGCGGACCGCCTCGCGGTTGGTCCAGAACGGGGTCTCGGCCAGCCCGGCCACCGGCGGCGTCGACGGACCGGCCCCGGTGCCCACGACCACCGCCCTCCGCGCGGCGAACTCGCGGTCGCCGACGACGACCCGGCCGGCGCCGGCGAGGCGCGCCCGGCCGCGGACGAACCGGCCGCCCTTCCCCTCGAACCGCTCGACCGCGACCGTGTCGTCCCAGTCGTCGGTCGCCTCGTCGCGGATCCGGGTCGCCACCGGGTCCCAGCTCGGGCGCACCGTCGAGGTCCCGCTCATGCCCCCGACCCGTCGCGCCTCGGCGAGCAGGTCCGCCGCCCGGATCATCATCTTGGTCGGGATGCAGCCCCAGTAGGCACACTCACCACCGACCAGCTCCGCGTCGACCCCGACCACGTCCAGGCCGGCCTCGGCGAGCCGCTCGGCCACGTTCTCGCCGCCGGGACCCATCCCCACCACCACCACGTCGACCTGCTCGGTCATGTCTCCCTCTCTGTCGGACGTCGTCGGATCTGCCGGACCCCGCGCGGGCGATCGGCCCCACCAGTGCACCAGGAATCAGGGCGAGGGTCCGACCACCCCGCGAATTGCCTGCTCCCGTGCCACCCGGTGCGGCGTCGCCTCCCGGGCCGCCCGCCGCCCCCCGACCGGGATATGGGACACTCTGCCGTCGGACCCCGGGGCCGCCCGGGAGAGGGGGAGCAGATGTCGGTGACCGCCGGGATCGAGGACCGGACCCAGCAGGAGCTTGCGCGGCTGGTTCCCGAGTACCTCCTCGCCGGGCACGTGATCGACCGGGCCGGGATGCCGCACCTGATCGGGGCGTTCGGCCGTGACGGCATGCGCGACATCGCCATCGAGGAGTGGATGGGGGCCAGCCCCCTCTACACCGGCCGGATGCAGCGGGCGCTCGGGTTCGAGGGCGATTCGGTGGAGACCATCTTCAAGGGGCTCCAGATCGACATCGGGGCGCCCCCCCAGTTCATGGACTTCCGGTACCGGGTGGTCGACCACGACCACGGCGAGTTCTGGCTCGACCACTGCGGTGCGCTGATGGACGTCGAACCGCTGGGCCCCGAGTTCGTGGTGGCGATGTGCCACGACATCGAGGATCCGACCTTCGACGCGACGGCCGTCGCCACCAACCCGTATGCCCGGGTGCGACCGATCCACCGGCCGCCCCGGGTGCCCGCCGGCCGCTCACCCCATTGCCACTGGTCGGTGACCATCGACCCGTCGCTGCCCGCGCTGCCCCTCCCGGTCGAGACGGGCCGGCTGAGCGGGACCCACGCGGCGACGGTCGAGCTCGACCCGGTCACCACCGACGGGCCGGGACGCTCGGACTACACAGGTCCGCTCGTCGCCGATCTGCGGTTCTCCGACTGGTCCCGTTCCGCGCTCCGCCGGATCGCAGAGGAGGTCTGCCTGCAGGGCCACCTCCTCGCGCTCTCCTTCCTCGCCGCCGTCCGCACCCGTGTCGGGAGCGACGAGGCCGCGCTCGCCTTCGGACGCAAGCAATTCACCGGCATCGCCGGGTGGACCGCGGCACGGATCCATGCCGCGCTCGGACTCGGCCGGGCACCCGAGGACGTCGCGCAGGTCCTTGCCCTGCACCCCGCGCTGCTCCCCGCTGCCTACGTCGGCTGCACCGTCGAGCTCTCCGACACGCTGACCGTCCGGATCGGCTCGGACACCGGTGCCGGATCGGACGGGGCATGGCCCTCGATGCTCCGGTCCGACCACCTGGAGCCCCTGGACGCCATGGTCGGCGCGATCGACCCGCGGTACCGTTGCCGGCCCGTCTCGGACGACGGCGGCGTCCTGTGCGTCGAGGTGGTCCGGGAGCGGGACGAGACGCCGACCGCCGACGAGGTCGTCCTCACCCGCTTCAGCACCGCCACCGGCTTCGTCTTCGAGGACCGCGGGACCCCGGTTGCCATCCGTCGCGGCTGAGCGCTGCCGGGAGCCGGAGCGGATGCCGACGGTGCCGCGAAACGTGCCCACCGATCGGCCGTGCGCTACGTTCGCCCCGGTGGACGACCAGCTCCGGACCCTGCTCGACCGTCTCGAGATCGACGATCTCCTGACCCGGTACGCCACCGCGGTCGATCTGCGCGACTGGGCCCTCCTCGACTCCGTCTTCACCGAGGACGCAGTGCTCGACTACCGCTCGGCCGGTGGCATCCGCGGCGGGTTCGACGAGGTCCGCCGCTGGCTGGCCGAGGTGCTCCCGCTGTTCGACGTGACCCAGCACCTGGTGGTCAACCGCGCGGTCGAGATCGACCCGGACGGGCGGACGGCCCGCGCCCGCTCGCACTTCCAGAACCCGAACCGGCTGGTGGTCGACGGTCGACCGTGGCTGTTCGTGGTCGGCGGCTGCTACCACGACCGGCTGCTGCGGTCGCCGTCCGGGTGGCGGATCACGTCGCGGGTGGAGGAGACCCTCTGGTGGGAGCACCCGATGCCCGGACTGCCCGCCACGCCGTACCCGCTGCCCGACGACGCCGTCGTCTGATCCCGGCGGTGGGACCCCCTCGCGACATCGGGATCATCGACCTGATGATCGGGTTCCCGACCCCGCGCCCCGAGACGAAGTACCACTTCATGGCGCCCCTCCTGAAGGACGACGCCAGCCGGGAGATGACCTTTCCGGCGGGCTACCTGTTCACGGACGTGCCCGAACCGGTCGAGGGGGATGCCGCTGACCCGGTGACGACGACCGTGGAGGCCATGGACCGGCACGGGATCGCGGTCGGCCTCATCGCCCTCGGGTCCGACGCGGCCACCCGTGCGTTGAGCGAGCATCCCGACCGATTCGCGGCCTGCCTCGAGGTGGACCCGAACGACGTCACCGGCACCGTGCGCTCGATCCGCCAGGCACACGACGATCACGCGATACGAGCGGTCAGCTCCTTCCCCGCCGGATGCAACCCCCAGGTGCCGGTCTCCGACCGCCGCTACTACCCGGTCTATCAGACGTGCATCGACCTGGATCTGCCGATCCTCCTCAACGCGGGGATCGCCGGGCCGCGGGTGCCCTCCGCCTGCCAGGACGTCCTGCACTTCGACCAGGTCTGCTACGACTTCCCCGAGCTCCGCATCGTCATGCGGCACGGAGCCGAACCCTGGGAGGCGCTCGCGGTCAAGCTCATGCTCAAGTGGCCCGGCCTCCACTACATGACCTCGGCGTTCGCGCCGAAGTACTACCCGAAGGCGATCATCGACTATGCCAACACGCGTGGGTATGACAAGGTCATGTACGCCGGGTACTTCCCGATGGGCCTGACCCTCGACCGCATCTTCGCCGAGATGCCGGGCGTGCCGCTGCGCGACGAGGTGTGGCCCAAGTTCCTGCGGGACAACGCCGCCCGGGTGCTCCGGATCCCCCTCCCCTCCCCCACCGGGGCGCCGGCCGCGCCGACCCGGCCCGACGGGGAGGCCGGGCGCTGACCGACCCGATGCCCGAAGTCGGCGTGGACTGTCGCGCAGGAGATCCGCCGCTCGGGGTGGGGACCCGGCTCGCGTACAGGCCGGCGCTCGACGGGCTGCGGGCGGTCTCGATCGCGTCGATCATGGCCAACCACGGTGGGTTCGCCTGGGCCGCGGGCGGTGTCCTCGCGGTCAACGTCTTCTTCGTCCTGAGCGGCTTCCTGATCACCCTCCTGCTGCTCACCGAATGGACTCGCACCACCACCATCCGGCTCGGCGCCTTCTGGGCGAGGCGGGCCCGGCGGCTGCTGCCCGCCCTGCTGGTGCTGCTCGGCGGCATCGTGCTCTACGCCTGGCTGTTCGCCCCGGCCGGCACCCAGTCCTCCCTGCGCGCCGACGCCCTGAGCACCCTCCTCTATGTCGGGAATTGGCACGAGATCGTCGCCGGCCACAGCTACTTCGCCCACGTCTCCGCGCAGTCCCCGCTCCTGCACACCTGGACACTGGCGATCGAAGAGCAGTTCTACCTGGTGTGGCCGCTGGTGGTGCTCGCGGTGCTGACCCTGCGGCGCTCGACCCGTGCGCTGCTCGTGGTCGCCGTTGCCGGCGTCGCCGTGTCGGCCCTCGACATGGCCCTCCGCTTCCACCCCGGGATGGATGCCAGCCCGCTCTACTACGCGACCGACACCCGGGCCCAGGACATCCTGGTGGGGGCCGCGGCGGCCATCCTCCTCCGGCGGGGCGTGCCGGCGGCAGGGCGGACGGCACGCCGGAACTACTCGTTCCTCACCGCTGCGGCCGTTGGCGGGTTCGCCCTGGTCTGGTGGGTCGGCGGGAGCGACCGGTCGATCCTCTACCGGGGCGGCTTCCTGTTCGCCGACGTCATGGTCGCGCTGGTCATCCTCGGGGTCACCAAGGCACCGCTCGGTCCCCTCGCCCGGGTGCTGGCCCTCCGTCCGGTCACCTACGTCGGGCGCATCTCCTACGGCCTCTATCTCTGGCACTGGCCGGTCTTCCTCGTGCTCGACCATGCCCGGACCGATCTCGACGGCGCCGGCCTGTTCGCGCTCCGCTGCGCGGTGACCCTCGGCTTCGCCGTCCTCTCCTGGTACCTCGTCGAGATCCCGGTGCGCCAGCTCTCCTTCGGCGGCCGCCGCTCGTGGGCGCTGGTCCCGGTCGGCGCGCTCGCGGTGACCGGTGTGCTCGCCGTCGGGGCGGTGGGCGGCGCGCCCAGCCAGAACCTGCTGCTCAACACCAAGGAGGTGCGTTCGGGCCTCCCTGACGCGGGAGCCCTACGGGACGGCCGGCCGCCCCCCACCATCCTCTTCGTCGGCGACTCGCTCTCACTGACCGTCGCGGGCGGCTTCCTCGCGCCGGCTCCGCACTACGGCATCGTGATCCAGGGCCGCCCCATGCCCGGCTGCGGGCTGGCCACCGACGGCCCCTACATCGAGCACGGGGGGATCACCACCCCGATCTCCCCCTGTTCCTCGTGGCCAGTGCTGTGGTCGTCCTACCTGGAGCAGTTCCACCCGCGTGTGGTGGTCCTGACCGAGGGGTGGTGGGAGACCATGACCCAGTTCTACGAGGGCCGCTGGCGAGACCTCACCGACCCGGCCCTCGACGCTTCCGAGACCACCCAGTACGAGCGGGCGGTCACGCTGCTCCACTCCCAGGGGGCACAGGTCGCCCTGACCACTGCGCCGTACTTCGACAGCGGCGAGCAGCTCGACGGGCAGCCCTGGCCCGAGGACGCCGCGGTCCGGGTCGACCGCCTCAACGCGATCATCGAACAGGTGGCAGCCCGCAACCCCGGCTTCGTGACGGTCATCCCGCTCAACCACCTGCTCGATCCCCACGGCCACTTCACCTGGACGATCCGGGGGAAGGTCGTTCGCATGGTGGACGGCGTCCACACCACCTTCGCGGCGGGCGACCTCCTCGCACCGACCGTGCTGCCCGAGCTGGCGTCCCTGGCCCGTCGGGCCTGACCGGGAGCGCGGCGCGGCGGCGCAGGAGATCCGCGTACCCGCACCCACCCGCAGGTACGCTCGCCGGAGACGGTACACCGTCGACCGGCGACCGGCGAAGGGTGGTGGCTCGATGGCGGCAATTCCCCGCGACGTGCAGGAGGTCCTCCGGGCCTCGATGACCAATTACCTCGAGTCGGACCTCGCCTTCCACCGGCTCGTGCAGGAGCTGGTCGAGTCGGGCACCCCCCTCTCGACGACCCAGCGGGCCGAGGTCGAGGAGCTCCGGCAGCGTCGCGACTACCTGCTGCACGTCCGCATGCGCGACCTCCGGAACATCGGCTGGCCCACCCCCAACCAGATCGGCCGACAGAGCGGGGCCCCGGCCGACCCCTTCGGGCGCCCTCGTCCCTACGAACCGAGGGCGCCGCTCGCCCGCTGATCCCGATCACCGGGGCGGCTCGGTGCAAGACTCCCGCCATGCTCGCCGCCGGTCGTCGCTCCCGCCTACCCAAACCGGGGTCCCCTCGCGGGGCTCGGACGGTCGGGCTCCTTGCGCTGGTCGTGGGCGTCCTCGCCGGTTGTTCCTCCGCCTCCCCGGCGTCCCCCGCCGGCGGAACGGCAGGGTCGGCCTCTGCCTCGACGACCGCCTGCCACCACCCGCGACCGGTCCATCCCGTCGTGGCCACCCCGGTCGCCGGGTCGACGACCGACTGGGACGTCCGCTCGTTCGACGGGACGATCATCCGTGCCCACTGGTTCCCCGTCGCCCGGTACCGAGCGGGCGCAACCGCCGGAGCGCACCCGACCGTCCTCATGGGCCCGGGATGGAGCCTCCCGGGCGACACCGACACCCGGACGGTGACCACCGAGAGCACCGCGCTGCTCGGTGCGGTCCACATCCGCGACCTCCTCGACGCCGGCTACAACGTGCTCACCTGGGACCCGCGTGGTTTCGGCGCATCGGGCGGTCTGGCCGAGGTCGACAGCCCGCGGTACGAGGCACGGGACGTGAGCACGCTCATCGACTGGGTCGCCACCCGGCCCGGTGTCCGGCTCGACGCCCCGGGCGACCCCCGGATGGGCATGGTCGGCGGATCCTACGGGGGCGGGATCCAGCTGGTGACCGCAGCCCAGGACTGCCGGGTCGACGCCATCGTGCCCACCATCGCCTGGCACTCCCTCACCTCCAGCCTGGACAAGTCGACGACCCCCAAGACCGGCTGGGCGAGCGAGCTGGTCGCCGCCGCCTCGAGCGACCACCTGGCACCGGAGGTCACGTCCAGCTACCAGACGGCGGCGCAGACCGGCGCGACCACCGCGGCCGAGGAGGCCTGGTTCGCCGCCCGCGGTCCGGACGGGACCGTGGGCCGCATCCGAGCGCCGACCCTCATCGTCCAGGGAACCGTCGACACCCTGTTCACCCTCCAGGAGGGCGTCGACAACTACGGGATCCTGCGCGCCCACGGTGTGCCCACCGCCATGCTCTGGTTCTGCGGCGGCCACGGGGTCTGCCTCACCCCACCGGGCAACGGTCCGAGCACCGAGCAGGCCACCCTGGTGTGGCTCGCCCGCTACGTGAAGCGCGACACCTCGGTCGACACCGGAGCCGGCTTCACCTTCGTGGACCAGAACGGCACCGTCTACGCCGCGCCCTCCTACCCGCCGCACACCGGCCTCCCGATCACCGCGTCGGGGTCGGGCACCCTCCCCCTGGTGGCCGGCGGTGGCGCGGGACCGCTCACCAGCGTCCCGGCCGGCGCCTCGACCCAGGCGCTCTCCGGGTTGGTCGCACCGATCACCCCCGCGCCGGCGACCAACGCGGTCGACGTGCCGATTCCGGTCGACCGCTCGGCGGTGGTCGAGGGAGCACCGGTCCTCACCCTCACCTACCATGGCACCGCCGCGCCGGGGACCCGCCTCATGCGGGTCTTCGCCCAGCTGGTCGACAGGACGACCGGGCTCGTGCTCGGCAACCAGATCACCCCGGTCCCGGTCGCCCTCGACGGGTCGTCCCACTCGACCTCGGTGCCCCTCGAGATCGTCGCGTACACCGCCGGCCGATCCTCCCGTCTCGAGCTGCAGCTGGTCGCGACCACCGTCGCCTACGCAACGCCACGCCTCGGCGGCTCGATCACCTTCAGCCGGATCGGACTGGTCCTCCCGACGGTCGAGCAGCTCGCGTCGGAGACGGGGCGCTGACCGAGGTCCGACGTCGTCGGTTCAGCGAGGGGCGCGGGGCAGCCCGAGGCCGATCCAGGAGATGATGTCCCGCTGGATCTCGTTGGTGCCCCCGCCGAAGGTGAAGATGGTCTGGCCGCGGGACTGCTGCTCGAGCCGGCCCCGGAGCACGGCACCGGGAGCGCCTTCGGGCAGGTACCCGCGCTGGCCCACGATCTCCAGCAGGAGCCGGTAGGCCTCGAGGGCGAACTCACTCCCGTAGACCTTGGTCGCCGAGGCGTCCGCCGGGTGGAGCCCGGAGCCTGCGGCCCAGGCCACCTTCCAGTTGAGCAGCTTCAGGTACTCCGCTCGCGCCCAGAGCCGGGCCAGGTGCATCCGGACCCACTCCTGGTCGATGACCCTGCGCCCGTCGGCGAGACGCTCGTCCCGGGCCCAGGCCCGAACCTCCTCGATGCTGCGCAGGATGCCCGAGACCGGGCAGATGGCCACCCGCTCGTGGTTGAGCTGGTTGGTGATGAGGGTCCATCCCCGGTTCTCATCGCCGACCAGGTTCGCCGCCGGGACCCGCACGTCCTCGTAGTAGGTCGAGCTGGTGAACTCACCGGCCACGGTGGGAAGGGGCGTCCACCCGAACCCGGGCGCGTCGGTGGGCACGATGAAGACGGAGAGCCCCTTGTGCTTGGGCGCCTCCGGATCGGTGCGGGCGGCCAGCCAGACGTAGTCGGCGTACTGGATCGCACTCGTGTAGAGCTTCTCGCCGTTGATCACGTACTCGTCGCCGTCACGCACCGCCCGCGTCCGCAGGGCGGCCAGATCCGTCCCGGCGGTGGGTTCCGTGTAGCCGATCGAGAAGTGGGTCTCGCCGCGGAGGATGCCCGGCAGGATCCGCTGCTTCTGCTCCTCGGTGCCCAGCTGCATGATGGCGGGGCCGACGCTGTTCAGGGTGAGGAGCGGCAGCGGAACACCCGCCCAGTGCGACTCCTCGACGAAGATCATCTGGTCGACCGGCCCGCGGGCCTGGCCCCCGTACTCGGTGGGCCAACCGATCCCGAGCCAGCCGTCGGTGCCCATCCGGCGGATGGTCGCGCGGTAGTCGGGACCTCCGATACCCGATCCGGTCTCGGCCACCAGGTCGGCGAAGTAGGAGCGCAGGGTGAGGCGGAGCTCCTCCTGCTCGTCGGTCAGCGCCAGGCGCACCGGGTCCCTCCCATGGCGGGACCCTACCAACGCGGCGCGGGCCGCCCCCTCGAGGAGCCCTGCGGGGTGTGAGCGAGGGCGGATCCGCCCTGGAATAACCGCGCTACGTGGTGGTAATATCACTATCAGTGTGCTCTGTGAGTGGCGCGCGCACGAAAGGGCAGGGCATGACTGAGGGACGGTGTCGGCGGCGGGTGGCCAGTGCGTGCCTCGGGCTCGGTGCGGTCCTGGTCACCGCCCTGGTCGTGACCGTCACCCCGCCGGTGACCGCGGCGGCGGGGGTGCCCTCCGGCCACGAGCTCCCCTCGGCGGTCACCCCGTCCTTCTGGCTGGCCACCGTCGCCGGCCCGGTCGAGGCGTTCGGCGTCCCCGCCTACGGTTCCCCCTCCGGACCGCTCAACCGGCCCATCGTGGCGGCTGTCGCGACCCACGACGGGCGCGGGTACTGGCTGGTGGCCGGTGACGGCGGCATCTTCAGCTACGGCGACGCCCACTTCTTCGGGTCGACCGGGAACCTGGTCCTCAACAAGCCCATCGTCGGCCTCGCCCCGACCCCGGACGGGCTCGGGTACTGGATGGTGGCGGCCGACGGCGGGATCTTCACCTTCGGGGACGCCCACTTCTACGGGTCGACCGGTGCGTTGGTCCTCAACAAGCCCATCGTCGGCATGACCCCCACTGCGGACGGCCTCGGGTACTGGCTGGTGGCCTCGGACGGGGGGATCTTCGCCTTCGGGGATGCCGCCTTCCACGGGTCGACCGGTGACCTCCTCCTCAACCAACCGATCGTCGGCATGGCCAACACCCCGGGCGGACTCGGGTACTGGCTGGTGGCCTCGGACGGGGGGATCTTCGCGTTCGGGGATGCGGGCTTCCACGGCTCGGCACCCGGCTCGCCCGAGCCCACCGAACGGCTGGTCGGGACCACCACCGGGAACGGCTACTGGGTCCTCCAACAGAACGGGACGGCGACCGCCTTCGGCGACGCCCTGACCCGGACCCTCCCTCCCCAGGCCCTCCTCTTCCAGGGGGCGACCCCGGGCGACCGGGCGGTGCTCTTCGCCTTCCAGCAGCTCGGCAAACCGTACATCTGGGGCGGGAACGGGCCCGCCGGCTACGACTGCTCGGGTCTGGCCCTCGCCTCGTGGGAGCACGGCGCCGACATCGGGTTCGCCCGGGTCGCGGCCGACCAGTACGAGACGGCCGGGACGCCGGTGGCGATGGGCGACCTGGTCGCCGGCGACCTCGTCTTCTGGGGGGACCCCAGCGTGGGGTGGACCAGCGTCGATCACACGGCGATCTACGTGGGGGGCAACCGGATCGTCGAGTCGACCGGCGACCACGTGCAGCTCAACGCCCTCGACCAGTGGGGAGTCTCCGGCCTGATGCCCGACGGTCGCCGGCCCTAGCGTTGCCGACGGCGGCCCGGGCGGGTCAGGTGGTCGCGCCGAAGGACTCGTAGCGCCCGCCACCCGCGTCGGCCAGGGCGCGCCCTGCGGCCAGCTGGAAGGGGCTGATCCCACCCGGCTCCCACGGTCCGACCGAGCCGTTGGCCACCGCCTCGGGGGATTTGCCCGGGACCCCGAACTCCGACCGGACCTCCTCGACGCTCCGGTCGGCGAGGGCGAACCAGTCGACGGTCAGGAAGTCGATGCTTCCCGTGCACCGCGCCCCGCGGCTCATCGCGTCGGCCACCCGCGAGGCGACCCCCGCGCGGGACAGGTGGCCGCTGTCGTACTCGAAGAGGCCGGCACCGCGACGCAGGTACCCGGTCTCGAAGAGGGAGACGACCATGGCGAGGAGCGAGAAGGCCCGCGGGTCGTCGTTGGCCCGGGCGATGAAGGCGAACACCTCGAGCTCGGACTCCACCGTGGTGCCGAAGTCGGCGACCACGTGCACCCAGTCGTGCTGGGCCAGCAGCGGAGGGGCCGATCCGGGACGGCCCGGGTAGGAGAACCCCCGGGCGCGGTAGAAGTCGGCCACCCGGCGCCCGAGGGTCCCCTCGGACAGGTGTTCGAGTGCGCACCACCGCTCCGCCAGCGCCGGGTCGGCGGGCACCACCTCCCAGGCTTCGTGCAAGCCCGTCGAGACGTGGAGCGATCGGACCTGCTCCGGCCCGAGGCTCGCCGCGTACCCGTTCCGCTCGAAGTCGATGGCCGCGAGACCGAGGCTGCCCTCCGCGAACTCGCCGGCGACCGCGAGCATCCCCTCGTCGACCCCGATCTCCCTGGCCAGACGGGCCACCCGGTCGATCACCTCCGGCGGAAGGGGACGGAGGACCAGGGCCAGCAGGATGGTCAGCTGCACGATGCGGGTCCGGAACGCGAGGTCGCGACGGTCCATGGTCGCGGCGAACTCCTCGAGTCCGAGCGGGGCCGAGGCGAGGTCGGGCGCGAATCCGGTCATCGCGGGGAAGGCGGCCTCCAGCAGGAGACGCTGCAGCTCGGTGAGTCCCCCGCTGGGCGCGATCACCCCGACCATCCCCCGGCTGAGGCCCGCCACCTCGGCCGCCCCCGGCGGGTTGAGGTCGACCTCGTCGGCACCGGGAAACGGCACGGCCACGGGCACGAGGCTAACCGCCGGCGCCTGCCCACCGGACTCCGGGGTCCACCACGCCGTGTACCGTGAGGCCGGTTCCCGGCGCGCCGGATCCGGAAGGAGTCCCCACCATCAGCAGCTTCCCCTACGTCGACCGGACGGCGGTCCACCGCACGCTGCCCGAGACGGGCACGCCGCGCGCGGAGGTGCTCGCGGTCCTCCGCTCGATGGCGGTCGAGGAGGACCGTGCGTGGGAGTCGGGGCGGTGCTCGGGCACCATGTACTGCGGCGACCACGACCACTACGCCTTCCTGACCGAGGCGTTCGGATTGTTCGCGCACGTCAACGTGCTCCAGCGGGACATCTGCCCGAGCGCGACCCGGTTCGAGTCGGAGATCATCGCCATGACCCTCGACCTGCTCCACGCGGACGCGGTCACCGACGGTGAGCCGGCCGGGCTGGTGTCCTCGGGCGGGACCGGGAGCATCTGTCACGCGCTGCTGGCCTACCGGGACCACGCCGCCGCCCGGGGGATCTCCCGCCCCAACGTGATCAAGCCGGAGACCGCCCATCCGGCCTTCGACAAGGCGTGCCACCTCTTCGGGATCGAGCTGCGGGTCGCGCCGGTCGACCCGGTGACCACCCAGGTGGACACCGCATGGGTCGAGGCCGCGGTCGACGGCGACACGGTCGCGCTGGTCGGATCGGCCTGCAACTACGGCTACGGCACCATCGACCCGATCGGGCGCCTCTCCGCGATCGCCCTCGAGCGGGGAGTGGGCCTCCACGTGGACAGCTGCCTGGGCGGATGGATCCTTCCCTTCGGCCAGGAGCTCGGCTACGACATTCCGGTCTTCGACTTCCGGCTCCCCGGGGTGACCTCCATCTCGGCGGACACCCACAAGTACGGCTACGCCCTCAAGGGGACCTCGGTGGTCACCTTCCGGGACAAGGCACTGCGCAACGCGCAGTACTTCTTCAACACCGCCTGGAGCGGTGGCAAGTACTGCTCGCCGGGGATGGAGGGCTCACGCTCGGGCGGCCTGCTGGCCGCGACCTGGGCGTCGATGATCCAGCTCGGCCGCGAGGGCTACCGGCGCTACGCCAAGGAGATCTTCGAGACCTCGCTGGCCATGCAGGCCGCGGTCCGCTCCCATCCCGAGCTCCGCATCCTCGGGAGCCCGACATTCCTGTTCAGCTTCACCTCCGACGAATTCGACATCTACCACGTGAACGACTTCATGCGGGGCCGCGGATGGCGGTTCAACGGGCAGCAGTACCCCAACGCACTGCACATGGCGGTCACCCGTCCCCAGACCCGCGGCGGGGTGGCCCGGGACTTCGCCGCCGACCTCGACGAGGCGGTCGTCTACGCGCGGGACCATGCGGGAGACCCGCCACAGTCCGGCGCGGTCTACGGGGGGGTGGTGGGCGGGCTCACCGACGAGGCCGACGAGTTCATCCGCATGGTGATGGCCCAGATGATGGACGGTCAGCAGGCCATCCCCGGCGACGCCTGAGTCACGAGCCGCTGACGAGCGAGCGGGTGTCGGCGAGCGCCTGCTCGCCGGCCGGACCGGGACGGCCGAGCAGGAAGCCCTGGACCTCGTCGCACCCGATCTCCTCCGCCGCGCGGAGCTCTGCCTCGGTCTCGACACCGAGCGCCACCACTGTCAGCCCGAGCTTGTGGGCGAGATCGACGAAGGTCGAGACGACGGTCGGGTCCGTGCCCGACGCCCCGAGCGCCGAGAGGAAGCTGCGGCCGACCTTGAGCCGGTCGATCGGGAGCCCCTTGCGGTAGAGCAGCGGGGAGAAGCCGGTCCCGAAGTCGTCGAGTGCGAGATGGACGCCGAGGTCGCGGAGCTTGCGCATGGTGGGTCCGATCGGCCCGATGTCTGCGACGAGCACCGATTCGGTCAGCTCGAGGACGAGGCCCCCGGGGGCGAGCCCGGTCTTCCAGAGCACCGCCCGCACGTCGTCGTAGAAGCCCGGGTCCTGCAGCTGGCGCGCCGACACATTGACCGCCATGGCGAGACCGGGACGTCCCTGCTCCTGCCACCGCCGGCACTGGAGGGCGGCTTCCTGGAGCACCCATCGGCCGATCGTGACCATCTCCCGGCTCTCCTCGAGCAGCGGGACGAACTCGACGGGCAACACCGAGCCCAGCTCGGGGTGCTCCCAGCGGAGCAGGGCCTCCATCCCGACGAGGTCGCCGTCGAAGCGGAAGAGCGGCTGGAAGTGGACGGAGAGCTGGCCCAGCCCGTGGGCGAGCCGCAGCTCGTCGGCGAGCCGGCTCCGGCGCCGGATGTCCCGGCCGATGACCTCGTTGTAGGCCTCGAAGCGGGCCGGGCCGCCACGCTTTGCCTCGTACATGGCCACGTCGGCCTGGGCGAGGCAGTCCTCGGGGTCCGCGTCGGGCGGGACGGCCGCGATGCCGATGCTCACCGAAGCGTGCAGCTCACGCTCGCCGACCGCCACCGGTGTCTTCATCACCTCCTGGATCCGCTCGGCGAGCGACCGTGCAGCCGCCTCGGGATCGACCAGGTCCTCGGCCAGGATGACGAACTCGTCGCCGCCCAGCCGGGCCACCGTGTCGTGGCCCCGCACCACCTCCGTCAGACGTGCGGCGACCGCGACCAGCAGGCTGTCGCCCGCCGAGTGACCGAAGCGGTCGTTGATGGCCTTGAAGTTGTCGAGATCGAGGAAGAGGAGCATCGCCTGGGTTTCCCGGCGATCCTCTGCCCGCGCGGCCTGGCGGAGCCGGTCGGTCAGCAGGGTCCGGTTGGGGAGGCCGGTCAGCTCGTCGTGGAGCGCGCGGTGGGCAAGCGCCGCCTGTTCCTCACGGAGGCTTCGCTGGAGCGCGCGCCGGGTCTCGTCGAACTCGCGCACGATGCGGACCATGCTCCCGTCGCAGCTGAGCCGGACGACGTGCAACGCGAGGTCGAGGAGCTGATCGCTCACACCCAGGCGCACCGCCTCTTCGGTGACGGCGCGCATGCATGCGTCCCGCCAGGTGAAATAGCACTTCGCCACGTCCGCGAGGTCGGCCTCCCCGATGATGGCGTGCCGCCCCTTCCGGGAGAGGCTCTGCTCCTCCTCGGAGGTCGCGACCCGGTCGGTGGCCAGCCAGCGGCCGATGAGCTCGGTGGCCAGCCTCGCGCCGGCGAATGCCTCGCCGCGCAGCGAGATCGCGAACTGGTCGTCGACCAGGTGACCGACCTCGTCCGCCCGGGACTGGAGGGCGATCCCGAGCGCGATCCGCTCCGCGCTGATCGAAGGCCCCGGCGGTGGGTGACCCTCCGGGGGGATCTCAGAGAGTCGCATCCCCTCCATGTCCTTGGATATCGGCTCGGACGACGGACACCTTGACGACAGGGGTTGTCATCGAGGATTGACCGCGGTCAGGTCTGCCTGCGGCCGGGGAACGCCGATCGGACCGGAGACCGGTGCGGCGGCCAGCGCACCCAGGTGGACGGCGAGCCACTGGTCGAACCGCCCGGCGTCCATCGGCCGGGCGAGGAAGTAGCCCTGCGCACTGTCGCACCCGAGCGCGGTCAGCTGCTCCCAGGTGGCCGCGTCCTCCACCCCCTCTGCGACCGTCTGGAGCCCGAGGTTGTCGGCGAGGTCGATGACCGACCGGACGATGACCGCGTCATCGACGTCCTTGCCCATGTCCATGACGAACTCGCGGTCGATCTTGAGCTGGGTGACCGGGAGCTCGCGCAGCTTGGCCAGCGACGAGTAGCCGGTCCCGAAGTCGTCGATGGCGAGGGTGAGCCCCATCTCGGCAAGGTCGGTGAGCACCCGCCGCGCCCGCTTCGGGTCGCTCATGATGATCGTCTCGGTGATCTCGAGCTCGAGCAGGTGGGCCGGCACCGCCCAGCGGGCGAGCGCGGCCGCAACGGTGGCCGGGAGCGAGGCGTCGAGCAGGCTGCGGGTGGAGAGGTTGACCGCGACCGAGAGCCCCTCCTCCCCTCGTGCCGCGGCCCGGTCCGCCCACTCGCGGCACTGCCGCAGTGCGGCGTCGAGCACCCACCTGGTCATCGGCTCGATGAGGCCGGTCCGCTCGGCCTCGGGGATGAACTGGTCGGGCATGAGGAGTCCCCGGGTGGGATGGCCCCACCGGATGAGGGCCTCCACGCCGCGCACCTCGAGCGTGGTCATGTCCGCCTTCGGCTGGTAGTGGAGCACGAATTCCTCGCGGGTCACCGCGTTGCGGAGGTCGCCGAGGAGGGTGAGGCTCGCCGGTGTCGCGGTGGCATTGAGCTCCTCGGAGTAGACGACCACGTTCTGCTGCGACTCCTTGGCCACGTACATGGCGAGGTCGGCGCGTTGCAGCAGGATGTCGGCGCTGTCACCGTCGGTGGGCGCGAGCGAGATCCCGCAGCTCGCCTCGATCCCGAGGGTCACCCCGTCGACCTCGATCGGCTCCTCGAGGGACTCGATGATCCGCTCGGCCACCCGGACCGGATCGTGCTGGTCCCCGACGCCGGGAAGCAGCACGCAGAACTCGTCGCCGCCGAGCCGGGCGAGGAGGTCCCCGTCCCGGAGCACGCCCTGGACCCGGGGCCCGACCTCGATGAGCACCCGGTCGCCGTAGCGGTGCCCCATGGTGTCGTTGATCTCCTTGAACCGGTCGAGATCGAAGAGCATCACCGCGCACGAGATCCCCTGGATGGCCGCCGCCTCGAGGACCTGGGTCGTCCGGTCGTAGAAGTAGCCGCGGTTGGGCAGCCCGGTGAGCATGTCGTGGCGAGCCTGGTGGGCGAGCTGCCGCTCGGCCTCCTCCTTCATGACCCCGGTGGTGCCGGCCATCCGGATCACGATCACCAGGACGAAGGTACCGAGGGCTGCGATCGTCTCGGCCTGGGGCCGGGTGAGGAACGAAGGGATCAGCCCCCACCAGATGAGGTACTGGGCCACGAAGATGTTGAACAGCGTCCAGCACACGACCGGGCGCCAGACCGCCGCCCCCCACTGCTGGAGCTCCTCCAGGGCCACGAAGGCGTAGGCCATGCCGAGCGCCGGACCCCACCCGGACATGTAGATGACCAGGGTCACGTGCGCGACGTGCACGCCCACCCGGAAATGGAACTTGAACGATCCGGGCGGAGCGCTGTGCCAGGGCTCGAGGAGGACCGAGAGCACGGCCGGGCCCATGACCGCGAGGAAGTAGGCCCAGACGGGCAGCTGGGCAACCAGCCCGAAGGCGCGGAAGACCATCAGCAGACCGAAGGCGACCGGGCCCACCACGTAGGTGAGCAGCTCCGGCGGGAGGGAGGACGCGTGCGTCGGGTCGGCGCCGAGGACCTTCGCGTCGGCCGTCGAGGGCGCGACCGCGCCCGGTTCCTTGTTCGCGGCACCCCCCAGAGGACTGTCCACGACCGATCATCGGCACTCCGAGGGGCGTGCTTGAGCGGTGCCCGGGCTGCAGTCCTGGTCAGCGGCGTGCGACCGGTCCACCCCCGACTGCGTAGGGTGACCCGGGTGCCAGCTCCCGTGATCGTCCGGCCCGCTGCGGTCGGAGACGTCGGTGCCCTGCTCGGTCTCATCCGCGACCTCGCCACCTATGAACGCGAGCCGGACGCGGTCGAGGCCGAGGAGGGGCTGCTGGCCGCGGCCCTCTTCGCCGGCGCCCCGTCGGTCTTCGCCCATGTCGCCGAGGACCGCGGGGAGCTGGTGGGCATGGCGATCTGGTTCGTGAACTTCTCGACCTGGACCGGGCGCAGCGGGATCTACCTGGAGGACCTCTTCGTCCGCCCTGCCCACCGGGGACGCGGCATCGGCCGGGCACTGCTGGCCGAGCTCGCCACCATCGCCGCCGATCGCGGATATGCCCGCATCGACTGGTCGGTGTTGGACTGGAACCACTCCGCCATTCGCTTCTACCGGTCCCTCGGGGCGGTGCCGATGGACGACTGGACCGGGTACCGGCTCTCCGGTGAGGCGCTCACGGCGCTGGGTTCCAGCGACCATGAGGAGGAATGAGCCCTACCGACCGCTGGTGGCTACCAGGTCCCTCAGGTCACTCTTGATGAACAGCCCGAAGAATACCCGCGTTGGTCTCCTGGCTCAGGCCAGCGCCGATATCTCCGCCGTGACTCCAGTCTGGTGGTCAGGGGCGCCTGATCCCCGCTGACCCAACGTGAAGCCCACACAGTTGGGATCGTTCCAGACGCCTGAACGGGGTCCGTACGTGAGCGGAGCAGAATCGTGGCTTACGGTGACCGAGCACCGGGTCGCCACGGCACAACGAGTGTTGTCTGACGTTGAACGCGGACTGGTAGCAGTTGAAAAGGCAGAGGCGGTCGCCAAGCAAACACGACCAGTTCTCCGAACAGCAACTGTCGTGATCCTGGGATGCCTCGTCGGCTTCTGCATCGTCCTCCTGGTCAACCGGAAACGGGCTGAGAGTCAGATCGAGGTTCCGGAGGGCGAATCACCTGAGGATGGCATCTGATTCGGTCGAGGAGCCCGTTGGAGGGCAGGGCATATCCTGATCAGGGATATTTAGCCTCGATCCACCGATGAACGACCTGAGTAGATAGCCGCGCATCCGCGGAAAGTGCCTCCCGGACTGGGAAAATTGCGGTGTCGAGTCGCAGTTTCGCCCAGAACCGAGGAGGCACTTTCAGTGACCGAAGTATCGCGCGGAATTGACCGCATCGAGGTGACCTTCGACGAGCCCAATCTGGTGGCCAACGCCGGGCTGCTGCTGGTGGCCACGCTGGTGGTTCGCCTCGGGCTAGAACGCCTGATCAACGCCACCGTCGACCTCTCTGGTCGTGTCGGCGGGGCCCTGCCAGGACGCAAGGTGCTGACGCTCGTGCACGCCATGGCGGCGGGAGGTTCCCACATCGACCACGCCGACATCCTGCGCTCGGGGGCCACCGGGTCCGTGCTCGGTCACCGGGTGATGGCGCCCTCCACGCTGGGCACGTTCCTCCGGGCCTTCACCTTCGGCCACGTCCGCCAGCTCGACCGGGTGCTGGCAGAGGCGCTGCGCCGGGCCTGGGGCCTCGGGGCGGGACCGGGATCCGAGCAACTCGTCATCGACCTCGACTCCACCATCTGCGAGGTGTGCGGCAAGGCCAAACACGGTGCCGGCTATGGCTACACCAAGGTGCTCGGCTACCACCCCTTGATCGCCGTCCGGGCCTGGACGGGCGAGGTCCTCCATGTCCGCATGCGCAAGGGTGCAGCCAACACCCAGCGCGGGGCGAAGCGTTTCGTCGAGGAGGTCGTGGCCCGGGTGCGCCGGGCCGGGGGCAGAGGGGAACTCATCATGCGTTTCGATTCCGGCTTCTGGTCCAACGCCACCCTGGCCACCCTGGAGCGCCTCGACGTCGGGTACACGATGGGCGTGCGCATGATCAAGCCCGTGACCAGGGCCGTCGAGGGTATCGACGAGTCCGCCTGGACACGAATCGACTACACCGTCGACGGCGAGGCCGAGGTGGCCGAGTGCGACTACAAAGGCCGACGTCTCATCGTCCGCCGCACTCGCCTGGTCGGGCGCCAGGCCACCCTGTGGCCCCAGTGGCGGCACCTCGCGTTCGTGACCGACATCGGAGGCCCAGCGGTCGACGTCGACGCCTTCCACCGTGCTCATGCCACCGTCGAGCTGGCCATCCGCGACCTGAAGGAGGGTGCCGGCCTCGAGCACGTCCCTTCCGGGAACTTCTTCGCCAACTCGGCCTGGCTCCTGTGCGCGGCTCTCGCCCACGACGTCATTCGTTGGGCGGTCCTGCTCGGCAACATCACCCAAGAGGGTGATCTCACCGTCGCCCGCACCGTGCGCACCCGGTTCTTGTCGGTCCCTGGGCGTCTGGTCAACATCTCGGGCACGCCGACACTGCGCGCGCCGCTCGAGTGGCCGTGGGCTGATGCATTCAACCGCGCCCTCGACCTTCTGCGCGCCCTGCCACCGGTCCCCGTGTAGCCCCACCTCCGCGGCCGGCGCACCGCAGACGTTCGCAGGACGGCGCTGACAACCGAAGCCGAGCTTCACGAAGGCTTGACCGAGCGCGCCCTGCCTGCCGACGAGGAGCTCACAGTGCCGTGGCTCGCCGCGTCCCATTGTCCATCACTTCGTTCTGTGTCTCACCAGGTCGTCAATCGGTGGATCGAGGTTTAGCGGTGGATCGAAACAGCACTCGACAGTGGGACGCGGCGAATCGAGTTGGTCCGCATCGACAAGCAAAGATGTTGGCGCTGGCGGGGGATCGCACCTAGGGTCGAGATGTACCAGGGGATCGACTATGACAGATGCAACGGAGTTCGTGATCGGAGCCGAAGCAACCTGCTCCGATGGGCGGTGTGGCGAAATAAGCAGGGTGGTCATCGACCCAGTTGCTCGCGTGGTGACTCATTTGGTCGTTGAACCGAAGCACCGACAGGGGCTCGGTCGTCTCGTCCCGCTCAACCTCGTCGACTCATCGACTGGTGATGTCCAGATCCGTTGCACCACGGCGGAGTTCGAGAAACTCGAACATGCGGAAGAGACACAGTTCTTGCCCGGATCCGGCGGTCATATGGGCTACGAGGCGGGACAGGCGCTTTCTCAGCCCTACTACGGCTTAGCCGACGGCATCGGGGAAGTTCCTGAGGCGGTCACGTACGACACCGTTCCCTTGGGTGAGGTGGCCATCCGGCGAGGCGACCCGGTCCATGCCACAGACGGCCCCATTGGGAAGGTTGAAGGGCTCGTCATCGATCCTCGCAATCACTACGTCACTCACGTGCTTCTCCAGGAGGGCCACTTCTGGGGACGCAAGGAAGTGGCCATCCCGATCATTGTCGTCATTGGAGTTGAGGACGGAATCCGGCTGAGCATCAGCAAGCAGGATGTCGAGGACTTGCCATCCGTCGAAGTCGTCCACCCGAACCACTAGCTGTGCAACCGACCCGGTGATCAACAGGCAGGGTCAATTGCAACAAGCAATAGTCGCCGCTGACCCGGTGTTTGGAGATATTTAGCGTTGGTCCTGGGCATCCACCGACTAGGCGGAAGCCCTTCGTAGGGTGCGTCGGGTCGGTTCTTCTGGCTTGACTTTTGTGGGATCGGAGCGAGCGATAGCTCGACTCCATAACGGTGATCGTCTGTCAGACGAGCCTCCCGACGCACGTGCATCCCTGTTCTGGAACTCGGCGGCCGAGTCATGGAGTCGGACCCCTGCTTCTCGAATGTCTGGATGGTCACACCCCTGCGGAACGTGCACCGGTCGACGACGGAGAGCCGACTGATGAATCGTCCAGCGAAAGGACCATGCCATGAAGGAAGTGAGATTGGGCATCGACGTCGCGTGTCGGGCCGACCACCGAGCCAGCCTGGCCGACGAGCGGGGTGAGTTCATGTGGTCGTCGTGGAAGTTCCGCACGACGACCGCCGATCTTGAGCGCCTGTGGGCCAAGATTCCCGCCGGTGCGTCGGTGACCGTCATTCTCGAGCCCACCCGCAACGCCTGGGTGCCCTTGTCCGCCTGGCTCCAAGCACGTGGCGCCACGGTCATCCTGGTGCCACCCGAGCAGTCGGCCGACCTGCGGGATTACTACAACAAGCACACCAAGACCGACCGGTTGGATTCACGGGTGCTGGCTCGCCTGCCGTTGCTGCACCCCGAGGGCCTACGGGGCATCGACAACCTCGGTCCGGCCCAGTCACTCCGCCGTGCCGTCCGTCACCGCGTCAGCCTGGTCAAGCGCCGCACGGCCGCCAGCCTGCGTCTCGACGCACTGGTTGAGCTGCTGGGACCGGGTTGGGCCGATTCCCTCGGATCGGCCACCGCCTCCAAGACCGCCCTGGTCGTCTTGGAGAAATACGCCGATCCACGGGCGCTCAAGCGTCTCGGGCGCAGCCGGCTCGCCACGTTGTTGATCCGGTCGAGTGCGGGATTGTGGCGTGAGGACAAGTGAATCGCCCCGGGTTCCATGACTGCTCGGGCTATTGGGTAACCACCTCGAGGGCGGCTCCTGTTTGACGGTAGTAGACGGCTTCGAACTCTGCAGGGGTCACGTAGGAGTTGTCCTCGGTGATCTCGCCGTGGAGCCTGCGGTGGTTGAACCAGTCGATGTAGCCCAAGGTGGCGAACTCGACGTCGTCGAGGCCCTTCCAGGGACCCTTGGGGTAGATGAGTTCCCACTTGTAGAGGCCGTTGAAGCTCTCGGCCATGGCGTTATCGTATGAATCGCCGCGTGAGCCGACGGAGGCGACGATGTCGTTGTCGGCCAGGCGCTCAGAGTAGCGAATGGACAAATATTGCACGCCCCTGTCGGAGTGGTGCACCAGGCCATCGAGGACTTGACCTGCTCGGGTTCGGTTCCACACCGCCATCTCCAAGGCATCGATGGCGAGATCCGAACGCAAGGAGTTCGAGAGCTGCCAGCCGACGACCGTGCGCGAGTACACGTCGATGATGAACGCGGCGTAGACCCAGCCGGCGTGGGTCTTCACGTAGGTGAGATCAGCCACCCAGAGCCGGTTGGGTGCCGGCGCGCTGAACTGGCGCTCGACCAGGTCACTGGGCCGGTGCTGACGCTCGTCCGAACGGGTGGTGATCTTGTAGGCCCGGCCGCGCCGGACACCAGAGAGGCCCAGGTCACGCATCAATCGTTCCACGGTGCAGCGGGCCACCCTGGTGCCCTCCCGGTTGAGCTGGGCCCAGACCTTGTCCGCCCCATAGACATCGAGGTTCTCGGCGTGGACCCGGGCGATCTCGACCTTGAGCACTTCGTCGCGGATGGCCCGAGCGCACGGCGGTCGCTTCTTGGCCACCCAAAAGGTGTTCGGGGCGATCTTGCATCCGTGCTCGCTGAGCACCCGGCAGATCGGCTCGACCCCGAAGCGGCCCCGGTGGGCGTCGATGAAGGCCACTATCTCGGCAGTCGCGGGTCGAGCTCCCGCGCAAAGAAAGCCGAGGCCGCCTTCAAGATCTCATTGGCCCGGCGCAGCTCGGTGTTCTCTTTTTCCAGCTCTTTCATCCGGGCCCGTTCGTCGGTGGTGAGCCCGGGCCGCTGTCCGGCGTCGGTCTCAGCCCGCCGCACCCAGATCCGCAGCGTCTCGTGGTTGATCGACAGCTTCGCCGAGATCGACTCGATGGCCTTCCACTGCGATGGGTACTCGTCCTGGTGGTCGAAGACCATCCGCACCGCTCGCTCCCGGACCTCGGGCGGGTAGGGCGGTCGAGGATTCCTCTTTCGCTCTGACATGGCTCCATCCTCTCAAGAGAAGGAGCAGTCACCAATCCCGGGGCGATTCAAAGGCCGACGAGCTCTTGGCCATGGCCAACGAAACGCTGGCTCTGTGGTCAGGTGGGGGTATCGACTTCACCGAGTTGGCCCACGACATCGCTTCCGAGGTCCGGGTGCTCCGCCAGCTCGACGACGAGATCGCCGGCGCCGACAAGCGGATCGCCATGCTCTATGACGAGGCCGACCCGAAGGGCATCGTCTCCTCGGCCCCTGGGCTCGGACCCGTGCTCTCTGCGGCCATCTTGGGCAACGCGGGTGACTTCAACCGCTTCGCCAACCTGGCCGGTGTGCGCTCGTTCACCGGTCTGGTTCCCAAGATCGACCAGTCCGGATTGGTGGCGGGACACAAGGGTGTCACCAAGGCGGGTGACGTTGGCCTGCGCCAGGCCCTCTACATGGCAGCCGATCACGCTCGGCATATCGACCCGACACTGGCACAGCGCTACTACCGACTCGTCATGGTCGAGGGCAAGCACCACAACTCAGCCCTCTGTTCTGTCTCGACCGTCCTCATCACCCGGATCGCCGCCTGCTGGCGAAAGGGAGAGCTCTATCAATTGCGAGATGAAGACGGCGAAGTGATCACCGAAGCAGAGGGCAAGGCCGCCTGCACCGACCGCTTCAGGATTGACCCTAAAGTCCGGGCGGCGCGTCGTCGGAACACCCCGGCCAAAGTGCTCAAGAACAGAGCGGCGGGCCGAGGCAGAAAGGAGTCGGCCCGAAAGGTCGCTCCGGCCACCGACCCGCCAACGGAAGAAGTTAGCGAAAACGTGGCTCGAGGGGCTTGACTGCAGTTAGGAACTCACCCGGTGCTCCTGGGAAGCTATTGCTCGGAGGGAGGCGTTGTGGACGAACATCGAGTTTTGGGGTTGCCAGCTATCCGTCCGGCCACTGCTGGTTCTGCTCGTGCGGGTATGTGAGCGAAACGGTGTATCCGTCTCTGGAAGCCGCAAGGTCTGCGGGGAAGGAACATCGGCCTGCCGTAGCACCACCCTGTACCCCCTGACCGGGGGACATGGGAGAGGCGCTCAGCCGGGGTTGAGGACGTGTCGCCACACTGAGGGACGGCCGTGAAACTGTCCGCAAGTCGGGTGGTCACATCCGAGGATCGGTGCTAGTACAGCATCGGAGAGGTGCAGGCGGAGCGTGGGGTATGTAAGCGGAGGATACTGAGGTCATGAAACGTGGATGCCGTCAGATTCCTCGTGCGATCGAAGTGGCCGTCATACTCGTTGTGGGACTCACGACCGTGTTGGCAGTTGCTGTCAGTACGGCTGTAGGCAGCGCCACCGCGGTAGCACCTCTGGCATCCACTAGCCCTTTGACCGCAGCGCCAGCCGCGTCAGGCCTCACGTCTGTGAGCGCGGAAGTCTAATCGGCGTGCGGGATCGAGACCGACGGCACGATTTCCTGCTGGGGTGACAACACCTACGGCGAGTCCACTCTACCCACCGGCACGTTCACCCAGGTGAGTGCGGGATACAATTCAGCGTGCGGAGTCGAGACCGACGCCACGGTTTCCTGCTGGGGTGAGAACGCCAACGGTCAGGCCAGCCCACCCATTGGCAGCTTCACCGAGGTAGGCGTCGGGACGGACTTCGCCTGCGGGATCGAGACCGACGGCAACCTGTCCTGCTGGGGCGACAACGGTCTCGGTCAGTCCAGCCCGCCGCCCGGCACCTTCACCGAGTTGGGCGTCGGGACGGACTTCGCCTGCGGTGTTCAGACGAACGGCACGGTTACCTGCTGGGGAGACGACCGCAGTAGCCAGACTAATTCTCCCTCAGAGACCTTCACCCAGGTGAGCGCAGGGTACAACTCAGCCTGCGGTGTTCAGACGAACGGCACGGTTACCTGCTGGGGAGACAACCTCAGCGGTGAGTCCAGTCCACCGGCTGGCACGTTCACCCAGGTGAGCGCAGGGACCATGTACGCCTGCGGCGTGCAGACTGACGGCACCGTGTCCTGCTGGGGCAACGACAACTTGGGTGAGTCCAGCCCACCTGCTGTCAACTTCACCCAGGTGAGTGCCGGGCCTTACTTCGCTTGCGGAGTCGAGACCATTGGCAACGTTGCCTGCTGGGGCTCGAACTTCGGCGGTGACACCAATTCGCCGTGGGTGAACTTCGGCCATCCCCAAGTGAGTGCCGGAGAAGACTTTTCTTGCGGTGTCGCAACGAATGGCACCCTGTCCTGCTGGGGCGACAACAGTCTCGGTCAGTCCAGCCCGCCCTCGGGCACCTTCACCCAGGTCAGTGCTGGGGCCAGCTCCGCTGCGGTGTCGCAACGAATGGCACCCTGTCCTGCTGGGGCGACAACAGCCTCGGTCAGTCCAGCCCGCCCTCGGGCACCTTCACCCAGGTCAGTGCTGGGGCCAGCTCCGCCTGCGGTGTCGCAACGAATGGCACCCTGTCCTGCTGGGGCGACAACAGCCTCGGTCAGTCCAGCCCGCCCTCGGGCACCTTCACCCAGGTCAGTGCTGGGGCCAGCTCCGCCTGCGGGATCGAGACGGACGGAACACTCTCCTGCTGGGGCGACAACAGCCTCGGTCAGTCCAGCCCGCCCTCGGGCACCTTCACCCAGGTCAGTGCTGGGGGGCTGTTTGCCTGCGCGATCGAGACGGACGGCACAGTTTCCTGCTGGGGTGACAACACCGAAGGCGAGCTGAGTTCAGTGAGTCTCGTCACTCCAGTGAACCAGGGGCCGCTTACAATCACCTCAACCAACGGTTCACATCTCTTCCCGCTGGTCTTGACCGTCAGCGGTGGATCGAGCGATGGGACGGTCAATTATGTGGCCACCAACGGCACGGCAACGGGTTGCACGGTGAGCGCCACGGCTCCGTACACGTTGTCTTCGAGCATTGCCGGAACGTGCAGCGTGACAGCAACCATGACCGGCAATCCCGCCTATCTCCCTGTCTCGTCACCGCCAGCGGTGGTCACCCTGTCCGCGCCGACCCTCGCCACTCAGCAGTACGTTGGGCCAGTCGGAACGAAAGTGACCGACATGCTGACCGGCTTCGAGGCGAACCAGTCGGTGACTCTGCATTGGGGCACCACCACTGGGACCGCGTTGGGGACGGTGACGACCAGCACCACCGGCTCGGCCACCAAAGTCGTCTACGTACCCTCGGCCGTTTTCGGCAACCACGCCATCTACGCCGTGGGGAGCGGGGGACCGACCGCCACCGCTGTGTTCAATGTCTTGGCCAGGCTCGTCCTTGCGCCGCCAATTGGGCCGGTTGGCGCGAGCGTGACGGCGATATTGACCGGCTTCGAGGCCAGCCAGTCGGTGACCCTGCATTGGCATACCACCACCGGGGCCGCGTTGGGGACGGTGACGACCAGCACCACCGGCTCGGCCAGCAAAGTCATCCACGTACCCTCGGCCGCCCTCGGCAACTACCAGGATGTCTACGCCGTGGGCAGCGGAGGTCCGACCGCGCCGGCTCTGTTCAACGTCACGGCCCCGCTCGCTCTTACACCCGGCACTGGGCCGGTTGGTTCCAGCGTCACCGCCACGTTGACTGGGTTCAAGGCCAGCCAATCTGTGACCCTGCATTGGGGCAGCGCTACCGGGACCGCGTTGGGGACGGTGACGATCCGTCCCATCGGCTCGGCCAACAAACTGATCTACATACCCTCGGCCGCCCTCGGCAACCACGCCATCTACGCCGTGGGGAGCGGGGGACCGACTGTCACCGCCGTGTTCAACGTCACAGCCAAGGTTGCTCTTGCGCCCGCTGTTGGGCCGGTTGGTTCCAGCGTCACCGCCACGTTGACTGGGTTCAAGGCCAGCCAATCTGTGACCCTGCATTGGGGCAGCGCTACCGGGACCGCGTTGGGGACGGTGACGACCAGCACCACCGGCTCGGCCAGCAAAGTCATCCACGTACCCTCGGCCGCCCTCGGCAACCACGCCATCTACGCCGTGGGGAGCGGGGGACCGACTAACACCGCTGTATTCAAGATCACGTGAAGCTCAGTCAGTCCAACGCGCCCGCGCGAGCCGTGGTGCAAGTTGCCACCGATTATCACTACCCGCCTGCTTTGATGAACGTGACGACAGCGATGAGCTGTGGGAGCCGCCTGGCGAACCACGTGCCTCCCGAGGTGGTATCTCGATCCAGTCGCAAACGGGCACGGTGAGATGGGCTATCCCCCACGTGCCGGTCGGTGGCGGTTAGCACCCAGCAAGCGCAGGCCCCGCGATAGCGAGCCCCGAGCCGGCGATAGGGGCGCCCCCGGCGGGGAATCTTCAGATCGACTACACCCGCTCTGCCGTGATTGGTGCCGGGCTCTTGTGACTAACGGCACTGTCGCGGTTTCGGGCGGTATGTGAGGATGGCGCGTCGGCTCGGTAAGTTTCCCAGAGAGGTGGGGCGGCGATGCATGTCATTTTCAATGATGCCCAGTTCGACTTCCAGATACTCCGGTTGCTCGGCTCGGCGGCCTCGGGTGACGCTGAGGTTGGTGAGGTCTTGTCGACCGCGAACCGCATCCGCGAGGGCGACTTCGAGAGTTGGACCGCCGAGTGGCTGAAGACCGCTCAGCGAGTGAAGGAGATTGCCGAGACAAGTCAGGAAGGCGACCATATGGTCAGCGCCCGGGAGGCCTATTTCCGGGCTTCTAACTACTACCGCGCCGCGGAGTTCTACCTGCACGGCGACCCTAGCGACCCTCGCATCCTCGACCTCTCCCGCAGCGCGCGGGCCTGCTTCGGGCGGGCGCTTGGCCTGACTCCCCTGGGCGTCGAGCGTGTAGCCATCCCATACGAGGACACGTCGCTTCCCGGCTACTTCTACCGTGCAGATGAGGCCGGGGCGAGGGCTCCCACGCTTATCGTGCACACCGGGTATGACGGCACCCAGGAGGAACTCCGCGCCAACGCGATGGCCGCTACCGCCCGTGGCATCAACTGCCTCACATTCGAGGGGCCAGGGCAGGGTGAGGTGGTCCGCGAGCAGGGCCTCGGCTTCCGGCCGGACTGGGAGGCGGTGATCACGCCGGTCGTCGACTTCGTGCTGGGCCTCCCGACGATCGATCCGGAGCGCGTTGCCCTCCTGGGCATCAGCTTCGGCGGCTACCTGGCTCCTCGGGCCGCGGCGTTCGAGCACCGGCTCGCGGCGTGCATCGCCAACGGGGGCGTCTTCGACTTCATGGCGAATCGGTTGCCGAGCGGCATGTCGCGCCAAGCCGCCATCGACGGGGTGCGGAGCGATCCCGGTGGGACCAACGAGATGATGCGAGCGTTGATGGAGGCGAGCACTGACACCAGGTGGGGCATAGAGAATGGAATCTTTACGTTCAGGGCCTCTTCTCCGGCCGACTACTACCTCAAGGCTCTCGACTACACGCTGGCAGGGATCGCAGAGAAGATCACCTGCCCGACGCTCGTGATCGACTCCGAGGGCGACCTGTGGTACCAGGGGCAGGCGAGGCAGCTGTTCGACGCTCTCACTTGCGAGAAGAGCTTTCAGCTCTTCACGGTCGAGGAAGGCGCCGAGGACCATTGCCAGGTCGGTTCTCCGATACTGTCTGCGCAGCGGATGTTCGACTGGCTTCAGGAGACGTTCAGCCATGTGCCCTCTGCCAGCGGTGCCTGAACGATAGGAATACACGCCCGGGCAGTTTTGTCAGCCCAGCGGAGGTGGTATCCCCGAGGTGCCGATCGAGGGCACCCTGACCCGACCTGCGTAACGAGCCTTGGAGCGCCAGATGCTGGGTTCACGTTCTATCTACCAAATCTCCGCATCAACTGATCGGTCTTCGACTGGACGACCCGGTACTGCTGGACGACCCGGTACTGCGCTTTCCCCGGTCGTCGCTCCGCGCCAGCCAGTGCACGGGTGGACGGGACCGTCTGGAGGGGACCCCTGGCCTCCTTGGCCGCCAGGGGTGATCGGGCCGGATCGTGACCGGCACGCCGATCTCTCGTCCGGCCGCTGACGGTCAGATCGTGAACGCCAGGTTCTCGACCAGGTGACGGCCGAGGGCGGTGTCACCGGTGCAGACGACCTCTTTCTCGTGGTCCGTTCCCGGGTCGCGGCGGCCGCCGGTCAGGCGTAGGAACACCGTCCCCGAGACCTCGAGGCCGACCGTCGGGGGACCGTCGAGCTCGGGGACCACGTCGGCGCGGTCCCCGACCCGGACCAGGAAGGTCCGGGCACCGGGTCCGGTGAGGTCGATCCGGACCCGCGACCCCTCCGGCAACCGGGCGCGCCGGCCGACGATGTAGCCGAGGCCGGTGGCGACCTCATCGAGAGACGAGGCCAGGTCGTCGACCTCCTCGCGCGGGGCGATCCCGAGCGCGTAGCGGATGTCGTGCTCGTGCAGATAGCAGTCGAAGTGCCGGATCCGCATGAACCGCCCGTAGGTCTCGTCCCTCCCGGCTGGGGTCCAGCTGGGGGCGTCGAAGTCCGCCTGGGTCATCGCCTCGAGGGCGGAGAGCCGCCGGCCGGTGACGTCGGCGAACCGTGCCAGCATCTCCGGACCGGACCGGCCCCGCTGCGCCTCGACCCAGACCTCGTTCGCCTCGGCGATGGGATTGCGCAGTCCGGTGAGGTGGGAGACGTCCACCTGGGGTGCGGGCTCGCCGAGCAGCAGCGATTCCGTCCCGATCACGTGGCTGAGCACGTCCCGCACGGTCCACCCCGGCAGGCAGGTGGGCGTGTCCCATTCGGCCGCGGTCAGCTGGGCGCAGAGGGTGCCGAGCGCCCCGAATTCGTTCGACAGCAGCACGACGGTCCGCGTCTTGTCCACGATGGTCGGCACCCGCCCACCGTAGTGCGGCTCCCGGTCCGGCGACCGGAGCGCCGGACCATCGTCTGCCCGCCCTGTGCCCGGCGCCCGCACAGCCGGCACCGGCAATTACGCTGGTGGGGTGACCACGCCGGAGCCTTCCCCGAGAACCGCCTCGGCGCCCGGCGGCCTCGCCACCGTCGAGCTCTCGGTCCGGGGCATGCACTGCGCCTCGTGCGTCGCCCTGGTGGAGCAGTCCCTCGCCGAGCAGGACGGGGTCGCCTCCGCCTCGGTCGACCTCGACCGCGGGCGGGCGCTGATCGGATTCGACCCCCGGGTGGTCGGAGTCGACCGGCTCAGAGCCGCGGTCGCTGCGGTCGGGTACACCGCCGAGCCGGGCGGGTAGCGGTGGTCACGCCGGTGATCGGCACGGTGGGGTGACCCCGGCATGGTGACCTCGCCTCCCCAGACGGCACCGGCTCCTGTGCAGGCCGCGCCCGGATCCGCCACCGCCGAGCTCGAGCTCGGCGGCATGCACTGCGGCGCGTGCGCCACCCGCATCGAACGGTCGCTCAACCGCCTCCAGGGGGTTGCGAGCGCCTCGGTCAACCTCGCAACCGCGCGCGCCTTCGTCTCCTACGATCCCGGGCGGGCGGGACCGGACGACCTCTGCGCTGCGGTGGCGGCGGTCGGGTACGAAGCCGCTCCGGTGACCCACGGCGTGGCCCGGCCCGAGCCGGCCGACCCGGACCGCTGGGTTCTGCGGGCTGCGCTCTCCTGGCCCCTCGCCCTGGTGGCTCTCGCGGTCGCGCTGTTCGCCTCCGAATCCGCCGCCGCGGGCTGGACCGTCCTGCTGCTGGCGACGGCCGTCGAGTTCGTCGGGGGCTGGCCGTTCCTCCGCAACAGTGCCCGGTTGCTCAGGCACGGTGCCACCAACATGGACACCCTCATCGCCCTGGGCACCCTGGCCGCGCTGGCGGTCACCGCGGTGGAGGCGATCGCACTCGGCGGGCGCCACCTCCACCTCGGGGGAAGCGGTGCGTTCGCGGCCCGGCTGCACGGCGTCATGGCCCCGCTCATCGTGGCCATCCTGGCCACCGGACGAGCCGTCGAGGCCAGGGTCCGCGAACGAGCCGCGCGTTCCCTCCATTCGTTGCTCTCCCTCCGGCCGCCGACGGCGCGCCTGGTCTCCGAGGCCGACCCCGAGGGTGAACTAGTGCCGCCCGAGAGCGTCCCGGTCGGCGCGCTCGTCCAGGTCCGTCCCGGCGAGGCGCTCCCCCTCGACGGGACGGTGGTCTCGGGGTGGTCGGCGGTCGACGAGTCGATGCTCACCGGCGAACCCCTGCCGGTGGACCGTGGACCGGGGGCCGCGGTCACCGGGGGGACCCGCAACGGCAGCGGAGTGCTCGTCGTCCGGGTCGGGTCGGTCGCCGCCGAGTCGGTCCTGGCACGTCTCCAACGGCTGGTCGAGGACGCCCAGCGGGACAAGGCACCCCTCCAGCGGATCGCCGACCGGATCAGCAGCGTGTTCGTCCCGGCCGTCCTGATCGGGGCGGCCCTCACCTTCCTCGCCTGGTGGGTGCTGGCCGGTGACCTCGGCCGAGCGGTGCTGGCCGCGCTCGCCCTGCTGCTGGTGGCGTGCCCCTGCGCAATGGGCCTGGCCGCGCCGGTCGCCATGATGGTCGGGTGCGGGCGTGCCTCCGCACTCGGGATCTTCGTGCGCGGCGGAGACGCCCTCGAGCGGCTGGCCAAGGTGGACCGGGTGGCCTTCGACAAGACCGGCACCCTCACCGAACGCCACGCCGTGGTCAGCGGGCTGGCCGCGCTGCCGGGATGGAACGAGCTCGACGCGCTCGGCCTCGCCGCCGCGGTCGAATCGACCAGCGACCATCCGATCGCCGCCGCGGTGCTCGACGAGGCCGCGCGTCGGGGGCGCGGGTGGCGGCCGCCACCGACGTCCTGGCGCTCCCGGGGATCGGGGTCAGCGGAACCGTCGACGGCCACACGGTCACCGTCGAGAGGCTGGCAGGCTCACCTCTGCCCGACCAGCTCGAGGACGAGGTCGCGAACGCCCGCCGGCGGGGCGAGACGGTGGTGGTGGTCACCCGTGACCGCGAGGCGGTCGCGGTGGTGTCGGTGGCCACCCCACTGCGACCCGAGGCACGGGCGACGGTCGCCCATCTGGCCACCATGGGCCTCCCCGCCTCGATCCTGAGCGGTGACAGCGCAGAGGCGGTGGGCTCGATCGCGTCGGCGCTCGGAATCGACGATGCACAGGGCGCGCTCGGTCCGGCCGGGAAGGTCGAGGCGCTCCAGCGGTTCCATGCGGTCTCGGAGCGGGTGGTGATGGTCGGCGACGGGGTGAACGACGCCCCCGCACTGGCCGCGGCCGACGTCGGCTGCGCCATCGGGAGCGGATCGGAGGCCGCGCTCGCCACCAGCGACGTGGCCCTACTCGGCAACGATCTGCAGGGGGTCCCGGCCGCCATCGGCATGGCCCGGTCGACCTACGCGGTCATCGTCCAGAACTTCGGGTGGGCCATGGGGTACAACGCGGCGGCGCTCCCACTGGCGGCGACCGGCCTCTTGGACCCGCTGGTGGCGGCGATCGCCATGGGACTCTCCAGCGTCCTGGTCGTCCTCAACAGCCTCCGCCTCTCCCGCCTGGGCCGCTCGGGCGCGTCGCAGGTGGGCTCGCCGCGGTCGGTCGGCTCCCGGTGGGGCGTCGCGGTCTCGGTCGCCCTCCCTGTCCTGCTGTTCGCGTCGCTCACCGTGGTCAGCCAGGTGCTGTCGCCCGCACGGGGACAGTCGCTCCTCCCGACGCTGCCCTCGATCACCACGATCTCCCTCCCCCGGGGTGCCTCGGTCGAGACCTACTTCGAACCCGGCGGGGTCGGGGTCAACCAGCTCCACCTCATCTTCTCGGGCACGCCCTCCCAGGTGGCCTCGACCCACCCGCTGGTCACCGCCGCTCCGATGGGGGGTTCCCCGGAGCCCCTGCGCCAACTGACGGTCGGCCCGGGGCACTTCACCGAGATCCTGGTCCTCACGCCCGGTACCTGGCACTTCCGGGTGGTGACCCCGCTCGGACCGATCCGGGCGACCGCCACCTTCGCCCACCGGGTGCCCTGAACCCCAGCGTAGGGCTACTCTTCCGACATGCGTTCCCGTGCCTTCCGTGTCGGGCTCGCCGCGGTCCTCGTCGCGGTCGGCGTGACCGTCGGCCTGGTGGTCACCCACTCGGGAACCGGTGCCAGCGCCTCCACGCCGGCGGTGACCACCCTCACCATGCAGGGCTCCTACTACACCCCCAAGGCCCCGACCGGCGGCACCGACGACTATCACTGCACGCTGGTCGACCCCCACGTCAGCCAGAACTCGTTCGTCGTCTCCTCGCACTTCTACCCGAACAGCGTCGAGGTCCACCACGCCATCCTCTTCCTCATCCCGCCCAACCTGGCCAAGACGGCCCTGGCGGACGATTACGGAGGCAGGGGATGGACCTGCTTCGGCGAGTCCGCTCTCCCCGGCACCGCATCGATCGACCAGATCTCCAACACCCCATGGCTCACCGCCTGGGCCCCCGGCGCCGGTGTGAGCGTGGTCCCGGCCGGAACCGGCGTGCCGTTCCCGGCCGGGAGCCTGGTCGTGATGCAGATCCACTACAACCTGCTGCGCGGCGACAAGCCGGTACGGGCCAAGTTGCAGCTGCACACGGTGCCCGCGACGACACCGTTGCAGCCTCTCTCGCTCGACCTGCGGCCGGCGCCGCCGGACGTCCCGTGCCCCGCCGCCGTGAGCGGACCGCTCTGCAACCGTGGGGCCTCCCTCGCCGATCTCGGCCACCGGTTCGGACCCTGGGCGATCACCTTCGACAACATCATCGAGCAGGCCTGCGGTCGCGATCCGGTCAACCCGCCGGCAGGCGACACGACGTCGTGCACCTGGCCGGTGGAGGGCAGCCGGGTCATCGTCCGGCTCGGCGTCCACATGCACCTGACCGGGCGGAGCGCGACCATCGTGCTCGATCCCGGGACGCCGCAGGCCAAGACACTGCTGACCGTCCCCAACTTCAACTTCGACTTCCAGCGCACCTACACGCTCGCCCACCCGGTGACCACCCACCCGGGAGACACGATCGGCGTGACCTGCACCTACGACCCGACGCTGCGCCAGGAGCTCCCGCAGCTGCGCAAGCTCCCCCCACGCTTCGTCACCTGGGGAGACGGATCCTCCGACGAGATGTGCCTCGGTCTCGTCTGGACCGTGGCCTCCCCCTACAAGCCCTGACCGGCGCCGGCGTCCCGGGGCGTCCCCACTAGTCCCCGGCCCAACAGCCGAGGATGACGTCCGCCACGGTGACCGCGGCCGACTGCGAGCTGGTCGCCGGCACCCCGAACTGTGCGGGCAGCCCGGAGGCGTCGACAAGCAGCACCTTCCAGTCCTTCCGGACCACGACCGAGCCGTCGCTCGTCTGGAACGACCCCTGGCCGAGGTTCTCGAGGTCGCGCGACTTGCCGAGGCGCTGAGCCAGCGAGTCGTAGTAGGCCAACGTCTCCGACCAGCTCGAGAGCTCCTTCACCGACATCCCGAACGAGCCGGTCGGATAGGTGTACGTGCACGAGTACCGGTGATCCTCCCAGGTCGGTGCCGAGACGGTGGCCCGCTCGCCGAGCGCGGAGGCCATCTCGGTCTGGGCCTCCTCCGAACAGACCATCCGCGCGATCGCCGAGGGGTGGGACCCGGCCGGGAGCGGCGCCCGGGTGGTGGTGGTCGCAGAGCTGCCTCCTGCACACCCGGCGGCCCCGGCGCAGAGGAGCACCGTCAGGGTGACGGCGAACGCGCGGGATCCCACGCTTGGCGATCGTAGCAGTTGACGCACAAAGACCCAGGTCAGGATGGGTGCCGTCCGCGGGTTCCGGCGGTCCGGCCCAGACCGTGGGCAGGCGACTCCACGATGCCGACCAGCTCGACGTGCTCGGTCATGGGGAACGCGTCGAATGCCCGCAGCGATACGAGTGACCACCCGGCATCGAGCAGGATCCGCAGGTCGCGGGCGAACGGTGCCGGCTCGCACGAGACGTAGGCGATCCGCCCGAGGCCGGGGGCCAGCCGGGCGAGCGCCCCGATGACCGGGCGGCCGGCGCCCGCCCGGGGAGGATCGAGCACCACCAGGTCGGGCCGGCCGAGGCGGCCCGAGACCAGAGCCGGGTCGACGGACGCCCGGACCACCTCGACCTGAGGGAGCCCGGCCACGTTGCGCCGCAGGTCCGCAACGGCCGCGGTGCTCCGCTCGACCGCGGTGACCGTGCCGGTCGGACCGACCGCCCGGGCGAGTCCGACACTGAACAACCCGGCACCTGCGTAGAGATCGGCCACCCGTTCACCCGGCCGCACCCCCGCCCCGTCGAGCACGGCGCGGGTGAGGGCGGCGGCGATCCCGGGGTGCACCTGCCAGAACACCCCCGCGTGCACGGTGAACCGGTTCCCGAGCACCTCGAAGACCACGTGATCGGCCACGCGAGCGGCGCGCTCCCCGGGCGTGGGGCGGCCTCGCGGAGCGGGACGGCCGGGGCCGGCGTCGACCAGGACCGCGGGCGGTCCGCCTTGGGGGGAGGCCATCACCTCGATCCGGCCGGCACCCGGCCAGGACGGCGAGGCGGCGGCGACTTCGTCGACGGCGGTCGTGGCGATGAGGCAGTGGTCGACCGGCTCGACGTCGTGGGACCGGTGACGGTGCAGCCCGGTCCGTCCCCGGCGATCCACCGCGTAGGAAACCCGGGTCCGCCATCCCAGACCGGACGCCGCACCGGGGACCTCCTCGACCGGGACTCGCAGGTCGAGCCCGGCGAGCCGCGAGAGCTGCTCGGCGACCAGGTCTGCCTTGAGCCGGCGCTGGGCGGGCAGGGCGACGTGCTGGAAGTCGCACCCCCCGCAGCGGCCGGGTCCGGCGTGTGGACAGGGAGGTGCCACCCGATCCGGCGAGGGTTCGAGCACCGCAACCGCATCCGCGCGGAGGAACGACGTCGACTCGGAGGTGACCCGGGCGCGGACCCGTTCGCCGGGGAGGCTGTGGCGCACGAAGACCACCCGTCCGTCCGGGGCCCGTGCCACGCACCCCCCTCCGGCGGCGACCGATCCGACGGTCAGCTCCAGGACGCCGGGGTCGAGCACGCACGGATTCTAAGCACCTCGGGTTGGCGGTCAGGGTGCGGGCCGGTCGTCCCGCTCGCCGAGATCGGCGGATCGCGGCAGGGTGTCGGGATAGGGTCTCGGCCACCCCGTCGGTGCAGGAAGGCGGGATCGAACAGGAGGACCGGGGTGGACATCGAAGAGGCGCTGTACACCACGAGAGCCATGCGCAGGGTGCGTCCGGACCCGGTCCCACCGGACGTCCAGGCCCGGATCCTCGACGCCGCCATCCGGGCCCCGTCGGGTGGCAACTCCCAGAACTGGCGCTTCCTGCTCGTCGACGATCCGCAGACCATCGCCAGGATCGCCCCGCTCTACCGGCACGCCGTCGGGCAGCTCTGGGAGACCGTCTATGCAGAGCGGATCGCCGAGGTCGAGGCCGATCCGTCGAGCGCGGAGAGCGTCGAATGGACCAAGGTCCGGTCCTCGGCCCAATGGCTGGCCGACCACTTCGACGAGGTCCCGCTCCTGCTGTTCCCCTTCGTGCAGGCGGACCCGACCGGCGGATCGATCTATCCGGCGGTGTGGAGCGCGCAGCTGGCGGCGCGGGCCCATGGCATCGGCAGCGCACTGACCGCGGTCCTCGGTTTCTGGCACCCGGACGAGACCTTCGAGATCCTCGGGGTGCCCACAGACGAGCAGTGGATCATGGCGGGTTGTGTGACCTTCGGCTACCCGACCGGACGGTGGGGGGTGGCCCCGCGGCGGCCGGTCCACGAGGTCTCCTACCGCAACCGCTGGGGCTCCCCGGTGGGCTTCACCGCCGACCGGCCGCTGTGGCCGGCCGACGGGACCGGATCCGGCGCCCCGGCCTAGGCACATTCCAGGTCAACAGGCCCGGTGGTAAAGTCCGCGCCCGGCGCACGCGGCTGTAGCTCAATGGTAGAGCCTCTGATTTCCAATCAGATGACGAGGGTTCAATTCCCTTCAGCCGCTCCACTTGGAGCGGTCCCTCCCGCGGTTCCGAATCTTCGTCCTCAATCCCCAGGGCGGATGGCCTCTGCGTGACGGCGGTCCGGGCACGCGGGCGGACCCGGCCGCGATCATCGAACAGGCGGCCGACCGTCGGGCCCGCCGTGAGCGCAGGGACGCCGCTGCCACGTTCGGCCTCACCCGCTGATAGCTGATATCGGAAGAGACCGGAACCTGCGGTCACAACCTGGGTTCGGCCCACGGACCGCAGCCGACCGTCCCCGACCTCTTCCCTGTGGTCGGACAGTGGCGTGACAACAGCGATTGCGCCGTCCATCTGAATACGCCCAGGTCCCGGGCCTGAAGTCGCGCCCGCGTTGTCTGCTGAGGTCGGCGGTCCGCCGTTCCTGCTCGAGGACGCCGGGGTGGGGCACCCGAACGGTAAAGATCGGCCTGCCTCATTCCGATACCTCCAGGGTGAGGTTTGACCTGGCACACCCCACCCAGCGGCAGCTGCGCGACGGTGTGACCTGTGGACTGATCGCGGAGTCGATCATGATCCCGGTCCTGATCACCGTGACCTTCGTGGATCATCACGCGGTCCGCTGGGGTTTCGTCTTCGCGGCGATGGCCTGCATCTTCGTCTCCGTCGTCTACCTGGCGATGATCGTGGCGATCACCAAGGGCCGGTTCAGCGCCGAGTCCCAGGCCAACGTGTGGTTCGTCATGGTCTGCCTCGCGTTGACCGGTCTCGCCTTCATCGAGCTGGCAACCGCGATCCACTCCAGCCTCTACACACCGGCCATGCTGGTCGGGGTCGTCTTCGTCTGCATCGTCGGCGACCGCCGGATGCAGGTGGTCGTCGACGTCTACGCCCTCGGGCTCATCGGCATGATCGGGTGGATCGAGGGCCTGCGCGGCGCGGACTTCCTGGTGTCGGTCGTCGTCTACGCGTCGACCATCGCGGTGATCACCCTGATCTGTGCCCTCACCGTCGGATCGCTCACCGGCCAGGTCAATTTCAGCCGGGCGATCGACAGCCTCAACGAGTCGTTCGACGACTTCGGGTTCGACGGCTCGCGCCCGGGGAGCGACACGTTCGAGGAGATCTTCCGGTGCGGACTCCCCCAGGTGACCCACGTCCTACCCGCGGTGCGAGTCGCCGTGTTCACCCGAAACAACTCCCTGGGGCGCTTCACCCTGCTCGCCTCCTGGCCCGACGAGGTGGGCGACTGTTCCGATCTGACCCGGCTGTCCGCACTCACCCGGGCATTGGTGGCCAATGCGGTGGACCTCGATCCCCGCTACTGCGCGATCCCGGTCGGCTACTCGGCCGACGGCGAGCTGGTGATGGCCATCGAACGGAGCCCGTCGGACACCAGGACCGACGAGCGGGCGGTCGAGGCCGCCGAGCTGCTCGGCGCCGCCTTCCTCCGGGTCACCAGCCGGGCCAATTTCGTCAACGGACTGCACGCCGAGAGCCGGACCGACCCGCTCACCGGGCTCGCCAACCGTCGGAGCCTCTTCGAGCGCATCGAGATCGAGATGGCCCACGCGCTCCGCAGGGAGTCCCCGCTGAGTGTCGCCATGATCGACCTCGACCACTTCAAGAACTACAACGACCGCTACGGACATGTGGCCGGCGACAACGTGCTGCGCTCGATCGCAGCCGTGATGGTCTCCAACATCCGGGGCCAGGACATGGTGGCCCGCTACGGCGGCGAGGAGTTCTGCCTGGTGATGCCCGACACCGACCTGGTCGGTGGCCATTTCCTGCTCGACAAGCTGCGTGAGGGTGGCCGCGACTCGAAGTCCGACTTCGGGGTGACCCTCTCGGCAGGCCTGACCAGCTGGGACGGGATCGAAGATCCGATCTCCTTCATCGAACGCGCCGACCAGGCCCTCTACCGGGCGAAGGAGTCGGGGCGCAACCGGGTGGTGTCGATCGAGTCGATCACCGAGTATTAGAGGAGTCGGTCACCGTGCAGCGGCTGTCCGGGGGCCGGTCAGCCGGTCGCTGTGCGCTCGTCGCTGCGGCGAAGGACGAGGTAGACGTTGTCGTCGTCGACGAACGAGGTGACCAGCGAGAACCCCCCGGCCCCCTGTGTGTCGAGCTCGTCCTGCAATTCGAGACGACGCTCGGGGACGACCAGCTTTCCCCCGTGTACTCGCAGCACCCGATGGGTGCTCACCCCGCCCTCACCGGCTCGCCGGCGGCACCGCCGGCCAGGGTGCCCCGGTCCGGGTCGACCAGCAGTCCACCCTCGCGGCATCCGTCGCCGAGCCCGGCCGGCTCGGGGCGGACACGCACGTACCATTCCTGGCCCCAGACCCGCGCGAAGACGTCGTCGGGGAGCGACAGGAAGAAGCTGTCCTCGCCGATCTGACTGGCGTGGGCGCGCATGGCCGCACGCTTGGTCTCCAGGTGGGCGGACACGTCCACCTCGGTGGTGATCCGCTCGCTCGGCTCCCCCATGTCGTCAGCGCCCTCGAGCTCCTCGGCCGTCTCGGGGGGCGCCCACTCGGAATCGGCCGCCTCGGCCCGCAGGCTCCGCATGAAGCCGCGGTCCATCGTGGCGAGATAGACCACCGGGGTCCCGGCGAGCGCGGCTGCACGCACGCCGACGGTGTGGACCTGGACATGGTCGGGGTGGCCGTAGCCGCCGTGCTCGTCGTAGGTCACCAGGACCTCCGAGCCCTCGGCGGTCAGGATGCCCGCCAACCGGGCGGCCGCCTCCTCGACATCGGCCGTCGCGAAGCAGCCGGGGCGTCGGCTGCTCTCCTCCCCCTCCATCCCCGAGTCCTCGTAGCCGAGCAGGAGATGGCGGCCGACGCCGAGCACGTCGGCTGCATCGGCCAGCTCCGCGGCTCTGCGCTCGGCCAGGGTCTCGCCGGGACGCAGCACGCCCGCCGCGACCTCGCCGAGCTCACCACCGGTGGCCGTGACCAGGACCACCCGGTGGCCCTGGTCGGCGAGGGCGGCCATCGTGCCGCCGGTGGCGATCGCCTCGTCGTCGGGATGCGCGTGGAAGAAGGTGACCGTGGCCATACCGTCCGGACCCTAGCGCCCGGTCGGGCCGGACCGGTCGGCGCCCGCGTGCTGTGGTCCGGACCTCGGCCGGTCGTCCGCGTGGCCCGGCTCAGCGACGTTCCGCCCGGACCACCCGCAGGCGGTGCAGGAACAGGAGGACCACCGCGACCACCGCCAGCGCGGCGATCACGTACCCGGCGGCGCTGAACGACTTCTGGACGTTGTTGTAGCTCGAGCCCAGCGAGTAGCCGAGACTGGCGAGCGCGGTGCACCAGATCGCACAGCCGATCACGGTGAAGATCACGAACTTGGCCAAGGCCATCTCGGCGAGCCCCGCTGCGAAGGAGACGAAGGACCGCAGCAGCGGGATGAACCGGCCGAACAGCACCACGGGCTCACCATGTCGGTTGAACCAGGCCTCCGCCCGGTCGAGGTCCTTGTGCGCGAGCAGCACGTAGCGTCCGAACCGGTCGACCAGCGGGCGGCCGCCGTAGAACCCGATGAGGTAGCCGGCCAACGACCCGAGGAGCTCGCCGGTCAACGCGAGCAGGATGACCGCGAGCAGGGAGAGGTGGAAGACCTCGGGCGAGGTCTGGCCGCCCGGGAGCAGCTTGTGGACCTCGCCGCTGGCGAGGGCCCCGCCGCCGATGATCGCGAGCTCCGAGCCGACCGGCAGACCCATCGACGAGATGAAGCTGAGCGCGAAGATCGCGAAGTAGCTGTAGTGGTAGAGGAAGTTCTCCATCGCCTGCCTGTCTAGTCGTTTTGCCGGGACCCACCGGGGCACCCGGCCCCCGGAGTCAGCTCCGGGAGGAGCGGCGTCGGCGACGGGTCGGCAGGAATGAGCACGGATGACGGCACACCCTCGTCGTAGTCTGCCCGGGTGACGTTCGAACCGCCCCGATCGCTCTCACCCTCCAAGGTGAGCTCCTTCCGCAACTGCGCCCTGGCCTTCCGCTTCACCGCGATCGAGCGTCTGCCCGACCCGGCGACGGTGTGGACGGTCAGGGGCACGCTGGTCCACTCCGTCCTCGAGCAGCTCTTCTGGAACCATCCGCCGGGGCGACGGAGCCCTGACGCGGCCGCCGCCGCGCTCGTCTCGGCCTGGGCCGCACTCCAGGAGGATCCCGACTACCGGTCCCTCGAGCTCACCGACGCGGACGCCGGAGCACTCCGGGCGGAGGCGGAGCAGCTCATCGCCAACTACTTCCTGCTGGAGGACCCCGACCAGGTCACCCCGGTCGGTGTCGAGCTCACCCTCGAGGCGCGCCTCGGGGCGGTGCGGCTCCGGGGCATCCTCGACCGTCTCGATCGCACCGTGGACGGTGATCTCGTGGTCATCGACTACAAGACGGGACGTGCGCCCTCGGAGACCTACGAGCAGGCCGGCCTGGCCGGGGTCCAGCTCTACGCCTTGCTCTGCGAGGAGGTCCTCGGACAACGCCCTGTCGCGGTCAAGCTCCTCCACCTGAAGGAGCCCACCGTGATCACCGCCAGACCTTCCGAGCAGGGGCTGCGCGGCCAACGGGCCAAGACCCTCGCGGTCTGGTCGGCCATCGAGCGGGCCTGTCGGGACGGGGACTTCCGACCCCGCACCACCGCGCTCTGCAAGACCTGCCGATTCCAGGAGTTCTGCCCCGCCTTCGGAGGCGACCCCTCCCTCGCCGCGGCGACCCTCGGCGCCGGCGCGACGAGTGCCGGGTGACCGGCACACGAGCTGCTCGACGACCGGTGCCCGATGAGCGGTGACGAAACGCCGGCGGCGTCCACCAACCCGTCGGGCGTCGTGCGGATGGCCCATGCGCTCGACGACCGGGTCGACCGGTGGTTCGATCCGCTCCGGGGGCGACCGGCCATCGACGGTGCCGCCAAGATCATCACCGCGCTCGGGGACCGAGGGGTGCTCTGGACCGGGGTCGCCGCCTGGCGTGCCCGCCGCCCGGGTCCGGAGCGCGCCGGCGCGGTCCGCGGCGCTCGCGGTTGCGGGGTTCTCCTCGAGCCTGGTCAACACCGGGATCAAGGCGGTCGTCGGGCGCTCCCGCCCAGACCGATCCGGCCTCCGTCTCGCCGGCAACGGGGTACCGGTGCGCGAGCCGACGACCAGCAGCTTCCCGAGTGGCCACACCCTCGCCGCATTCTGTGCGGCGACCGTCCTCTGCGAACGAGGCGATCGGACCGGGAACGCCCTCCTGTTGGGCAGCGCTGCCGCGATCGGGGCGAGCCGTCTCCACCTGCGAGCGCACCACGCAACGGACGTCCTCGGGGGCATGGTCGTCGGGGTGGTCCTCGGCCTGTTCGGCCGCAGGCTGCGCGGTCGGCGCTGACCCGGGTCCTGGCCCTCGGGGACGAGCGACCCGCAGGCGAGGAGATGCCGGCGAGGCGGAGCGGAATGGATCCGGTCCGGTTGGGGTTGCCCGTTCATGAGCGCTCTACAGAAATTTGCCGTGACCTGGGACTATCGTTGTCCCTTCGCACGAAACGGGCACGAGCACCTGCTCGACGGCCTCGAGGCAGGTGCCGAGTGGGACGTGACCTTCGTCCCCTTCTTCCTCAACCAGACCCACGTGCCCGAGGGTGGGGTGCCCTCCTGGGAGGATCCGGCCCATCAGCCCGATCTGCTCTCGCTGTCCGCCGGGGTCGTCGTGCGCGACCGCTTCCCCGAGCACTTCCGGGCGGTCCACCGATCGCTCTTCACCGCGCGCCACGACGACGGCGGTGACCTGCGCGACCGGGCGGTGGTCCACGCGGCGCTCGCCAGGGGCGGTGTCGATCCGGACGCGGTCCTGGACGAGGTCGACTCCGGATGGCCGGCAAAGGTGGCGAGGGACGAGCACGAGCAGTGCGTCCGCGACCTCGAGGTCTTCGGCGTGCCCACCTTCATCACCGGCGGAAGTGCCGTCTTCGTCCGCCTGATGAGCCGGCCGGCGGGGGACGGCACGCTCGCGATCGAGACGATCGACCGGGTCCTCGGTCTCCTCGAGGACCATCCCGAGCTCAACGAGTTCAAGCACACCCGCCTGGCCCGCTGAACCCGCTGGGCCGGGAGCCGCGTCCCACGACGCTGGTCGGTCGCGACCGCTCTCAGCCCGCGCCCAGCGCTGCCAGCACCTCGATCGTGGCGCGGATCTCGCCTGCGGTCCCGAACGGGGCCCCCACGAATTCGGTGGCTCCGAGCTCGGCCAGCTCACGGACCCTGCCCTGCACCTCGGCGGCGGAGCCGACCACGACCACATCGGCCGGCCCCTCGGCGCCTTCACGATCGAGGACGGCCCGGTACGACGGAAGCACCCCGTAGAGCGCATAGAGCTCGACGGCCCTGGCCCGAGCCCCGGCGGGATCGTCGGTCACGCTGACCGGCAACCCCACCGCCACCTGCGGCACCTGGCGACCGGCGTCTGCGGCGGCGGCCCGGATGGTGGGCACGACGTGCTGCGCGAGGGTGAGCGGGCCGGTCATCCAGGTGACCGTCCCGGCAGCCGTGCGACCGGCGAGCTCGAGCATCACCGTGCCGAGCGCCGCCACCAGCACGTCGGGTGCAGGCGCGTCGATCTGGAGCGGACCGAAGGTGGACGCGGCCAGCACCTCGCCGCTGAAGCTGACCGTCTCGCCCGCCAGGAGCGGCATGAGGATGGAGAGGTACTCGCGCATGTAGCGGGCCGGCTTCTCGAAGGACTCGCCGAAGACCTGCTCGATCACCACCTGGTGGGAGAGCCCGACACCCAGGGTGAACCGCCCACCGCTGGCGGCCTGCACGGTGAGCGCCTGGGCCGCAAGCATGACCGGGTGGCGCGGATAGACCGGCACGACCGCCGTACCGAGCGAGATGCGCGGGACCTCCCGGGCGACGGCGGCCAGGAGGGTGAGCGCGTCGTAGGCGAAGATCTGGCTCGCCCAGGCCGTACTGATCCCGGCGGCGTCGAGCGCGGCCACCTGGGCCGCCAGCTCGTCGAACGGCAGTCCCGTGTCGAACATCACGCCGATGCGCAACGCACCTCGCTCCCGGAGCCCGCCGGATCGGATGGTCGACCCGGGGTCGCGCGCCACCCTATCGGTCGGCGACGACACCTGCCGCCGGTCGCGGGCGTGCCAAACGGTCCGGGTTCGGGCAGAATGCGCAGATGTCCGTCGCCATCATCATGGGAAGTGCGTCCGACGCGTCCGTCATGGACGACGCCGTCCAGACACTCCGCGCGTTCAAGATCCCCGTCGAGGTGCGCGTGCTCTCGGCGCACCGGACACCGGACGACACCCTCGCGTTCGCCCGCGGCGCGGCGGCCGGGGGGATCCGGGTGATGATCGCCGCAGCGGGTGGCGCGGCGCACCTGGCCGGCGTGGTGGCGGCCGCCACCCCCCTCCCGGTGATCGGGGTGCCGGTGGCCGTCGGCGACCTCGGCGGCATCGACTCGCTGCTCGCCATGGTCCAGATGCCCAAGGGCGTCCCGGTCGCGACGGTGGCGGTCAACGGGGCCCGCAACGCCGCCCTGCTCGCCGTCCGGATCCTGGCGCTCTCCGACGCCAGGATCGCCTCCGAGCTCGACCGGTTCGTCGCCGACCTCGCCGATCAGGTGCGGGACATGGACGCCGAGATCGTCGCCCGCTACAGCGGCTGAGCCGGGTCAGCCTCCACCCGTCGGGGCGAGGCCGGCCACCGCCTCCGCCAGGTCGACCCCGATGGGGATGACGGCCAGCACCGGGAGATCCACCCCGTTGGCGACGTAGCGGGCCACCTGGGCACGGCATTTCTCGAAGCTGCCGTGTACGACGAGCGAGTCGACGACCTCGTCGGGGACCGCGGCGAGCGCACCGTTCCGGTCCCCTGCCCGCCAGGCCTCCCACATCGGCCGGAGCACCGCTCCGCGCCCCAGCCAGCGGTGGAATTCCGCGTAGACGCCGACGTTGAGGTAGGCGGTGATCATCCGGCGGCCCACCATCCGGGCGACGTCCTCGTCCTCCGTCGGGCAGACGAAGATCCGGGCGGCGACCGGGATCCGGGCGCCGATCTCGGGGACCACCGTCGAGACGTCCTCCGCGGAGAGCCAGTTCACGATCACTCCGTCGGCCTCCCGACCGGCCAGCCGGAGCATGCCGGGGCGTAGGGCGGCGAGGTAGATCGGCGGCGGCTGCTCGACCGGCCGAGCCAGGCGGAAGCCGTGCACCGCGAAGGTGTCGTAGTCGGTGTCGACCCGCTCGCCGGCGAGCGCCGAGCGCAGGAAGCGGATGGTGTCCCGCACCCGCCGGTAGGGCTCGGTGAACTCGATCCCGTTCCAGCGGGTGACGATGACCTCCGAGGAGGTCCCGAGCCCGACGACGAAGCGGCCGGGCGCGGCCTCGCCCAGGGCGGCGACGCTCTGGGCGAGGAGGGCCGGGCCCCGGGTGTACGCCGGGAGGATGGCCACGCCGAGCCGCAGCGAGGGCTCCCAGGCCGCGGCCAGGGCCAGGGGGGTCAAGCCGTCGACGCCGTCCGTCTCGGCTGACCAGGCATCGGTGTAGCCGAGGCGCGCCAGCCGCTCGTACCAGGAACGGTGCTCCAGCAGGGTCACACCGTCGAAGGGGACGGTGATTCCGTATCGTGGGCCGTCGGGCAGCCTGGATCCCTCGGTCATGGCCCCAGTGATACACCCCCCGGGCACACTGGACCCATGACGGTCGATCGTACGTCCACCCGCTCCGACCACCAGCCCACGCTGCCGTTCGCCGTGCCCGTGCCGGACCGCGCCGACGGATGCGGGGCACGGGCCGACCCGGGTCACGACTGGCGGCTCGACGAGCACACCCGGCGGGTCGGACGCCGTGGCGTGGCGGCGGCCCGGGCCCTGCTCGAGGGAGCCTCTGCCGCACCGGAGAACCCGGCCGGACCTCAGGGGGGCCGGGCGGCAGGACGCGCCGCCTGAACAGCCAGGGGCGGTACGGTCAGGGCATGGAGTCCCTGGCCCAGCGACTCGGTGCACCTCCCGACGCCCGGCTGCTGATCCTCAACGGCGCAGACCTCGGCTTCTGCCACGCGGCCACCGTCGGCGTCTACGACGCGCTCCGGAACGGCGTGGCCACCAGCGCCTCCCTGCTGGTCCCCGCCCCGTGGGCACGCGAGTCGGCGTCCCGGTTCCGCGGGGAGGACGTCGGAGTGCGGCTCACCCTCAACGCCGAGCACGACCTCTACCGCTGGGGGCCGATCACGCAGGCCCCGTCGCTGCTCGACGGCGACGGCGGCTTCCCCCGCACCCTGACCGACGTCTGGGACCACGCCGACCTCGACGAGGTCCGGAGGGAATGCCGTGCCCAGATCGAGCGGGCGGTCCTCTGGGGATTCGACATCAGCCATCTCGACTCCCATCTCGACGCCCTCCTCATGCGACCCGAGTTCTTCGACGTCTACCTCGAGCTCGCCGTCGAGTTCCGGCTCCCCCTCCGCGTCCTCGACGCCGACGCCGAGCGCAACGCCGGCTTTCCCGTGCGGCACCTGGCGGCCGAGGCAGGGGTCCTCTTCGCCGACCGGTGCGTCAGCCTGCCCGCCGTCGGCACACACCACGCCTTCCTCGACCTGGTCGGCCGGCTCGAGCCCGGGGTGACCGAGGTCACCCTGCATCCGGCGATCGACACCGCCGAGCTGCGTGCGGCCACCGACGACTGGGAGGCACGGGTGGCCGACCACGTCCTGCTGGTCGCCGACCGGGGCCTCGGGCGGCTGTTGGAGGAGGCCGGCATCTCCCTCATCGGCTATCGCCCGCTTCGCGACGCGATGCGGGCGGGCTGAGCGTGCGCACGGCCGGTCGCGCGATGCAGGACAACGGTTGACGGGGCCGTGAACCGCACCGCCACGCCACGGACCGTTCCCTCGAGCGGGCGATCCGCGCCCCGTCCGTTGCGGGTCGAGGGACTCCTGCTCCTCGATCCGGCGGGCGACCGACCTCTCACCATCGACTCGGTCCGATTCGCCGACGACGGCATCGGGGTGGTCCGCGCCGCAGGCCAACAGCCCCGGGTCCTGCCCTGGACCTCGGTCGTGGCCCACGCGGTCGAACCGTGGCGCGGCGGCTCGATCCCGGAGCGGTGGCGCGATCCCACGCCCGGCCGGACCGGCCAGGCGTCGCCGGTGGGTCCGGTCGGGTACGGCGTCCTCATCAGCATCACGACGGCGACCGGCACCTTCCGGTTCCTCCAGCCCGGGGGCGACCCCGGTCAACTCTCCGGCCGCATCGCCGCCTTCGCCGACCGGTATCGGGGACCGGCCGCGATCCCGACCGTGACCACGCCGGACGAGCCACAACCGCCGCAGCAGGCCCGCGGCCACCGCCGTCCGAGGTGGCCGCGGATCCAGCCCTACCTGGTGGTGGCGCTCGGTGTGGTCGTCCTGGTCGCGATCACCCTCATCCTCCTCCAGAGCGCCGGTCTGGTGCATCTGCCGCTGCTCGGCGGGGGCGGTTCCGGGTCGCTCGGCCGCGTGCGACCCTTCCCCGGGCGCGGGTGAACGCGCCGCGCGGCGCACTCGGGTGAATCAGGTGATCCAGTCGTCGGTGCCCTCGGCGACCCGGCGCCGCAGCTCCCGGTAGGCGGGGGTCGCGGCCGCGGCCAGGAGGTCGAGCAGGACCGCCATCGAGCCGGTGACCTTCATCCGTCCCTGCATGAACGCCGCGCCCGGATCGAGCGCACCGTCCGTGAGTGCCCGTGCGTCCTCCCACCCGACGGTGAGGGTCACCTCGGGATCGTCGATCCGGCCGGGGGCGCAGGCTCCGAGGCGACCACCGGCGAGCTCACAGAGCGAGGGGACGTCCCCGTCGGGCCCGCCGGTGACCACGACCTGGACCCTGGCCGAGAGCTCCGGCGGACCCTGCAGGTCGACAGCCAGCGCTCTCGTCGACTCGAACCACTCGTCGGAGAGCCACCTGGTCACGTCGAGGGGCGAACCAGGTCGCCGATGCCGGCGAAGAGGTCCTCCTCGAGCCCACCGTCGGTCGGCGCCTCCGCGGGGACGACACCGTCCCGGCAGGCGACGAACGCCAGCCGGTAGTCGTCGTGGGGGTGGATGGTTCGCATGACCTCGGGTGGCAGCCCGAACCAGAACCGGGAGTTGGGATCGACCTGGGTCTCGTGCGCGAGGAGTGCCCGGCGCCGCACGTCGGCGTAGTCGGAGATGTCGACCGCTGCCGTGACGACCTCGTCGGGCACGTCCTCCCAGCGCTTCCTCCATCCCTCGTCGAAGGGGGACTCGAGGCCGAGCTCCTCGAATTTCTCGTGGATGGCACGGAAGCGTGCCACCGAGAAGACCGTGTAGTAGAGCTTCGGGGGCTGCCACGCCGGTCCCGCGGCCGGGAACCGCGCGGCGTCACCTGCTGCACGGAAGGCGGCGAGCCCCGCGTCGTGCACCCGGAGGTGGTCCGGGTGCGGGTACCCGGACTGTTCGTCGCCGTAGATGACCATGACCTGTGGCCGGACCCTGCGTACGACCGACACCAGGCGCTCGACCGCCTCGTCCAGCGGCGCCTGGGCGAAACTCCCGGCCCGGGTGTTGGCCTCCGACCCGGCCATCCCCGAGTCCCGGTAGCCGAGCATGACCACCTCGTCGTAGCCGATGATGTCCGCCGCGCGGGCCAGCTCACGCCGTCGGACCCCGGCCAGATCCGCCTGCACTTCCGGGGTGTCGAGGGCCGGATTGAGGATCTCGCCCTCCTCGCCGCCGGTGCAGCACACCAGCACCGTGTGGACGCCCTCGGCGTGGTAGCGGGCGACGGTGCCCGCCCCCTTGGAGGACTCGTCGTCGGGGTGGGCGTGGACGGTCAGGAGCCGGGGCGCTTCGCTCACGCCGCTCACGCTACCGGGAGGGAACGCCCTAAGCTTCACATCAAGCGCGAGGAAGGATCGTTCGCATGGGTGTCATGAAGCGCATGTCCGGGATTCTGCAGGCCAAGACCAACAAGCTGCTGGACAAGGCCGAGGACCCGCGGGAGTCACTGGACCTCTCCTACCAGAAGCAGCTGGAGAGCCTCCAGAAGGTCCGCCGCAGCGTGGCCGACGTGACCACCGCCAAGAAGCGGATCGAGCTCCAGGCGAGCCAGATCCAGGGGCAGGCCGACAAGCTCCAGCAGCAGGCCAAGGCTGCACTGACCCAGGGGAACGAGGACCTGGCCCGCGAGGCACTCTCCCGGCGGGCGACGCTGGCCGGTCAGCTGACCGACCTGCAGACCCAGCACGAGCAGGTGGTCACCCAGGAGCAGAAGCTCATCGCGACCGCCCAGAACCTGCAGGCCCAGGTCGACGCCTTCCGCACCAAGAAGGAGACGATGAAGGCGACCTACACCGCCGCCGAGGCGCAGACCAAGATCGGCGAGGCGGTGTCCGGAATCTCCGAATCGATGAGCGACGCCGGGATGTCCATGCAACGAGCTCAGGACAAGATCGACAGCATGCAGGCACGTGCCGGAGCGATGGACGAGTTGCTCGCATCCGGAGCCCTCACCGATCTCACCCATCCGGTCGACGACATCCAGGCCCAGCTGGACCAGGCCTCGACCACCTCGACCGTGGACGCCGACCTCGCCGCACTCAAGGCCGAGATCGGCACGAGCGCGCCGGCCCAGCTCAGCACGGCCAACCCGGAGGAGGCCGCCCCATGATCGTCCGCATCCTCGGAGAAGGGCAGTTCGAGGTGGACGAGGCCGGGCGCCACGCGCTCGACGAGCTCGACGCGACCCTCCTCCGGGCGCTCGACGACGGCGACGAGACCGCCTTCGCAGACGCGTTGGCCGCGCTCATCGCCGAGGTCACCCGGGTGGGCAGCCCACTGCCCGCGGATGCCTTTTCCCCTTCCGACCTGGTCATCCCCTTCCCAGACTCTTCCCTCGCGGAGACACGGGCCCTGCTCGGCGAGGGCGGCGGTTCGGAGGAACCCGTGAGGAAGGGCGCATGAGCACCGCACGCAACATCCCCAACGACCGGGGGCTCACCCTCCGGATGTTCACGACCGGCCTGCTCCTGGTCCTGCTCTACGGGGCGGTGATCGGGGCCCTCATCGCCTTCGGCATCTCCTACGCGGTGGTGCTCGTGTTCGCCGCGGTCCTGCTCTTCTTCCAGTACTGGTTCTCGGACAAGATCGCCCTCTTCGGCATGGGGGGCCGTGTGGTCACCCCGGAGCAGGCTCCGCAGCTGCACGGGGCGATCGACCGGCTCTGCGCGATGGCCGACATGAAGAAGCCCAGGGTTGCCATCGCCGACACCGACGTGCCCAACGCGTTCGCCACCGGTCGGAGCCCCAACAGCGCCGTCGTCTGCGCGACCTCCGGCCTCATGCGCCGGCTCGACGAGGGTGAGCTCGAGGCGGTTCTCGCCCATGAGCTGTCCCACGTCGCGCACCGCGACGTTGCGGTGATGACCATCGCCAGCTTCCTCGGGATGGCCGCCGGGCTGATCACCCGGATGATGCTGTGGACCGGCCTGATGGGCGGGTTCGGAGGAGGTCGCGGCAACAACAACCAGGGCGGTGACAACGCCGCGCTGGTCGAGCTGGTGGTGCTGGTGGTCTCGGTCGTGGTCTACGCGATCAGCTTCCTGCTGACCATGGCCCTCTCCCGCTACCGGGAGCTGGCGGCCGACCGGTCGGGGGCCCTCCTCACCGGACAGCCCTCGGTCCTGGCGTCGGCCCTGGTCAAGGTCACCGGGGAGATCGCCCGCATCCCCACCCGCGATCTGCGCTCGGCCGAGAGCTTCAACGCCTTCTACTTCACCCCTGCCATCGCCAAGAACGGCGTGAGCCTCTCCACCATCTTCTCGACCCACCCGTCGCTCGACCAGCGGCTCGCCCAGCTGGCCGCCATCGAGGTCGAGCTCGGCAAGCCCTCGTGACCGGTCACCGGGCCGGCCCCTGCTGATGGGGCTGTTCGACACCCTGCTCGGCCGGACCAAGCCGGTCCAGTCCAACCTGGACAGCCTCTTCGCCCTGCCCTCCGCCTCGATCACCCTCCAGAGCGCGGCCGGCATGGCCTGCTCGGGTCACGCGGGCGTGTGCTACAAACCGCCCACCGGCCAGGGGTTCGCCGACATGCAGGCCGAGGTGGTCACGCTCCTCTCGGCGGACGGCGCGACCGACCTGCGCCAGGATCAGGACAGCTTCGGCTACCACTGGCTGGTGGTCGAGGATCCCGACATCGAGGCCCTGGTCACCCGGGTCCATCTGGTCAATTCTTCGCTCTCCGACGCCGGATGGGGACCCCAGCTGCTCTGCTCGGTCTTCGGGATCGCCACCCTCGCCGCCACCGACGGCGACCAGGCCCAGCCGACCGTCGGCCCCGGGCACCTCGTCCCCTCCACCGGCTACCTGGTGTACCTGTTCAAACGCGGCACGTTCTACCCGTTCGTGCCGAGCGGGCACGAGCAACGCGACACCGAGCAGGAGCTCAAGCTCAAGAGCCTGCTGGCGGACGACCTGACCGTCGAGACCGACCTCGACCGCTGGTTCCCTCTCTGGGACCTCCCGGTCGGGTGACCGCTCAGCCAGCTCGCTGAACTGGGGATTTCACCCTGCACGTCCCAGGTTTTCCACAGGGTGGACGGCACCAGGGCGACCGTCGGGCGCCGGGGCGATTCGATGATCCCCCCGGCCACGGCTAGAGTGTGCGCACCGCACGAAGGGGCACTCGGCGGCAGTTCCGCTCGGAGTTGTGCACACGCAACCTCCCGGATCGCCGCATCGCGCCGTCCCACGACCGGCACTCAGGAGCGCGACACGTAATCACCAGCACCGCAGCACGGACGTCAACCCGCTAGCACACCCGGCTCGAGAAGCCAGGCCGACCCACCCTTCCCGGTGCTCGGCTGGGGCGTGAATGCACAGATGTGGGGTCCACCCAACCAGAAGAGAGTCAGAGCGCCTCCGTCCGACGACGTGGCTCTGACCGACCAAGGAAAGGTCACCCACCTTGCATTCCGCCTCATCCTGCAATTCTGCCGTACCAGCGCGCGCCCGTCGTGCCGGACATTCCACCCGTACCACCGACGTCCCACCCGCCCCGACCACCAACGCGGTGCGCCGCCGTCGGCGGCGCCGTCGCTCGATCGGGGCAGCCGCCGCCTCGGCCACCGCGTTGTCCGCCCTGGTCGCGGGGGGCGGCCAGGCCTCGGCCGCCGCGCCCACCGGAGCCGGCATCGTCCTCAACAGCCCGATCGTCGGGGTGGCCGCCACCCCCGACGGCCGCGGCTACTGGGTGAACGCCGCCGACGGCGGGGTGTTCGCGTTCGGGGACGCCCGCTACGACGGCTCGACCGGACAGCTCCACCTGACCAGCCGGGTCGTCGGCATCACCGCCACCCGGGACGGCCGCGGCTACTGGGAGGTCGGCGCCGACGGCGGGGTGTTCGCGTTCGGGGACGCCCGCTACTACGGCTCGACCGGAGGGTTCCCCCTCCGGGAGCCGGTGGTCGGCATGGCCGCCACGCCCGACGACCGCGGGTACTGGGAGGTGGCCGCCGACGGCGGGGTGTTCGCGTTCGGGGACGCCCGGTTCCGCGGGTCGGCAACCGGGATGAGCCTCGGCGGCCCGGTCGTCGGGATCGCTCCCACCCGGGACGGCCGCGGCTACTGGGAGGCCGATGGCGACGGGGGGGTCTACGCCTTCGGTGACGCCACCTTCGCCGGGGCCAGCCGTCCCTCCGCGCCGGTCATCGCGGTCAGCGCGTCGGCCGGCGGCTACCGCACCGTCGCCGCCGACGGGTCGGTCTACGCCTTCGGGAGGGCCGGATTCTTCGGCTCCCTCGGCGGCAACCACCTCAACCAGGCCGTGGTCGGCATGGCGGCGACCGGTGACGGCTACCTCACCGTCGGCTCCGACGGAGGCGTCTTCACCTTCGGAGGGGTCGGGTTCTACGGCTCGCTCGCAGCAGCGACCCTGCAATCGGCGGTCGCGCCACCGACCGGAGACGGGGTCACCGACGCCCAGCGGGCGGCCTGGGACCGGGTCAACATGTGCGAAGAGGGCGGGCGGTGGAACGTCGAAGGGGCCGTCTACGCAGGCGGCCTCGGATTCAGCCGGGCCAACTGGGCGCAGTTCAACACGTTCGGCTACCCCGCCGACGCCGCCCAGGCCACACCCGACCAGCAGATCCGGGTGGCGGTGGCCTTCGCCGTCCATTACTGGGGGAACCCCGACGCCGCCCCCGATCAGTCGGGCTGCAGCGGCTACTGAGCAGGACCGCCGGACGGACCGGTCCTCGTATCCGGGGACCGGTCCGCGAGGCCGTCGATGGCCCGGGCCAGCTCGAGGTCGAGAACGGTGATCCCGCCGGCGTCGTGGGTCACCAGCGCCAGGGTGACCCGCCGGAAGCGGATGTCGATGTCCGGATGATGATCGGCCTCCTCGGCCAGGCGCCCGACCGCAGCGACGAATTCGAGGGCAGCCGGGAAGCTCCCGCAGTCGACCGTGGTGACCAGCTTGCCACCGAGCAGCTCCCAGGCCGGCCCGTCGGGCGCGGCCAGCGCGGCCTCGACCTCGGCCGGATCGAGGGCGCCGGGTCGGGCCACTCAGCCGGCTCCGACCGGTGTGGTGGGAGTGAAGGTCACCGGCATGGTCTCGTACCCGGAGACGAAGTTTGCCGGCCGTTTCGGCGGCTCGCCAGGATCGGCGAGGGCGAGGTCGGGGAGGCGGTCGAGCAGCGCCGAGAACATGACCTGGAGCTCCATCCGGGCCAGCCGGTTGCCGAGGCAGAAGTGCGAGCCGAAACCGAAGGCCACGTGCTCGTTGGGGCTCCGGGTGATGTCGAACGTCTCCGGGTCATCGAAGACCGCCTCGTCCCGGTTGGCCGACGGGTAGAGGAGCAGGAGCTTCTGCCCCTTGCGGATCGTCTCGCCGTGGAGCTCGACGTCCCGGGTGGCGGTCCGGGCCATGTTCTTGATGGGGGTCACCCATCGCAGCATCTCCTCGACCGCGTCGGGGAGCATCGCCCGGTCGGCGGCCAACGCCCGAAGCTGGTCGGGGTGGTTCAGCAGCTCGTACATGCCCCCGCTGATCACGTGGCGCGTGGTCTCGTCACCGCCGATGAGGATGAGCAGGGATTCGTAGATCACCGAGGACTCGTCGAGACGGTCCCCGTCGATCTCGGCGTGGACCAGCGTTCCGATCAGGTCATTGGTCTGGTGGTCCCGCCGGCGCTGCTCCATCACCGCGGTGATGTACCCCGCGTACTCGGTGGCCGCCAGCGCCGCCCGCTCCATGGCCCCCGGGTCGGGGGAGCCGAGCGCCTTCAACATGTCGTCGGACCACCGGAGGAGGTCGGCGCGGTCCTCTGCGGCCACGCCGAGCATGTTGCCGATCACGATCATGGGCAGCGGCGCCGCGATGTCTCTCACGAAGTCTGCGCTCCCCTGCTCGCAGACCCGATCGAGGATGGCGTCGCAGATGATCCGGATGCCCTCCTCGCTCTCCCGGATGCGCCGGGGGGTGAAGCCCTCGCTGACCAGCCGGCGACGGCGCACGTGCTCGGGCGCGTCGGTGTCGATCATCATGGGGAGGGCATCGCTGTCCGGACGGATGCCGCCCGCGTTGGAGAAGGTGTCGGGGTCCTTGGAGATGTCCCGGATGTCGGCGTACCGGCTGATCCCCCAGACCCCGGCCGCCTGGTCGAAGTACGCGGGTGCGTTGGCCCGCATCCAGGCGAACGCCGGGAACGGGTCGCCGCCATAGAAGGTCCCGTCGGTCAACCCGATGGTCAGATCGGCAGGGGTGGTGGGCATGGAGCTCCCTCTTCGCGGGCCCGGTGCGCGGCTTTCGGGAGTATACGGTTCCCGTCCCGGGTGCCCCGATCCCCCGGCCGGTCCCGAGGCCGGCCTGCTCAGCCGGGACACCGGCTCCGGAACGCCAGGGGGACGTGGCTCACTCCGGCGTGCTTGTTGGTGCGCACCCGGACGACCGGACCGACCAGCGCGATGTCCTCCCAGCGGTCGAGCACCTCGCCGAGCACCAGGCGGATCTCGAGGCGGGCCAGGTTGGCGCCCAGACAGAAATGGGTCCGGTGCCCGAAGGTCACGTGCGGGTTGGGCGCCCGCCGGATGTCGAAGCGGAACGGATCGTCGAACACCGACTCGTCCCGGTTGGCCGACGGCCACCAGACGGTCACCTTGTCCCCCGCGGGGATGGCCATGCCCGACACCACGGCGTCGCGGGTTGCCGTCCGGCGGTTGTAGAGCGTGGCGGTCGTCCACCGCAGGATCTCCTCGACCGCGCCGGCCATGAGCGAGCGGTCGCGCCGGAGATCCTCGAGCTGGTCCGGATGGTCGAGCAGGGCGACCAGACCGAGTGCGATCGAATTGCGGGTGGTCTCGCTCCCGGCAACCACCAGCAGATTGAAGAGCATCAGCAGCTCGTGATCGGTGAGCGGACGGACCCGGCCGTCCGGCCCCTCGACCCCGGCCGCGGCGACGACCGAGAGGAGGTCGTCCCCCGGATTCCGGCGCCGTTCGGCGACGAGCCCGGAGCCGTAGTCGGCCATGGCGGCCGCCGCGCTCGCCACCGCCTCGTTGGTCTCGCCGAGCTCACGGCCCTCGTGGTCGAGGGTCGTGCTCGACCAGGAGAGGAGGTCGTGGCGGTCCTCGGCGGGGACCCCCATCAGTGCGGCCACCGCCTGGAGCGGCAGCTCGACGGCGACGTCGACCAGGAAGTCACAGGCGTCCCCGTGGCTCGCCGCCGCCACGATGCGCCCGGCCCGCTCGCGCAGCTCGCCCTCCATCGCGGCGAGCGCCCGCGGGGCGACCGCCGGCGTGAGCAGGTGACGGATGCGCCGGTGCAGCGGGTCGTCCATCATGTTGAGGAGGACTCCCGCCGCGAACCCGAACGGGAGGTCCTGGAGGATGGTGCCCCCTCCCGCGGCGCCCGCCGCACCCTCCGACGAGAAGGTCACCGGGTCCGCCGCGACCGCGAGCACGTCGGCGTGCCGGCTCACCACCCAGAAGCCGATCCCGTCGGGGGTGTGACGGGTCGGCTCCTGCCACCAGACCGGCGCCTCTCGCCGGAGCCGGGTGAAGACGGCGTCGGGGAACCCCTCGGCGAAGAGGTCGAGGTCGCAGAGGTCGACTTCGGTCAGTGCCGGCTCGGGACCCCCGCCGGGACGCAGTACCACCCCGGAGCCCCGCCGCTCAGGGGTGGGTCATCGACTCTGGCCGCACGGCCTGGTCGAACTGGTCGGCGGTCAGGTAGCCGAGGGCGAGGGCCGACTCCCGCAGGGTCGTCCCCTCCCGGTAGGCCTTCTTGGCCACCTCGGCCGCCTTGTCGTACCCGATGAGCGGGTTGAGCGCGGTCACCAGCATGAGCGAGTTCTCGAGGTGCTGGCGGATCCGGGACTCGTTCGGGGCGAGCCCGACCACGCAGAACCGGGTGAAGGCGTCCGACGCGTCGGTAAGGAGGCGGACCGACTGGAGCACGTTGTGGATGATCACCGGCTTCGAGACGTTGAGCTCGAGGTTGCCCCGCGACCCCCCCATGGCCACCGCGGCGTCGTTGCCGAACACCTGGATGCAGACCATGATCATCGCCTCGCACTGGGTCGGGTTGACCTTGCCCGGCATGATCGATGAGCCGGGCTCGTTCTCGGGAAGCACGAGCTCGCCGAGTCCGCTGCGCGGACCCGATCCCAGCCAGCGAAGGTCGTCGGCGATCTTGATCAGCGAGGTGGCCAGGGTCCGGAGTGCACCGCTGGTCATCACCAGCGGGTCGTGAGCGGCCAGCGCGGCGAACTTGTTGGGTGCGGTCACGAAGGGCAGTCCGGTCAGCTCGGCGATGGCTGCAGCCACCCGCGTCGCGAACTCGGGGTGGGTGTTGAGCCCGGTGCCCACCGCGGTGCCACCGGCAGCCAGCTCGTAGAGGTCGTCGAGGGTCGACTCCACCCGCCGGATGTCGGCGTCGAGCTGGGCGACGTACCCGGAGAACTCCTGGCCGAGGGTGAGCGGCACCGCGTCCATCAGATGGGTCCGGCCGATCTTGGTGATCGAGGCGTACTCGTCGGCCTTGTCCCCGAGCGCGTCGCGCAGGCGGCGCACGGCCGGCACCAACCGATGGGTGATCTCCTCGACCGCGGCGATGTGCATGGCGGTCGGAAAGGTGTCGTTGGACGACTGGGACATGTTGACGTCGTCGTTGGGGTGGATCGGCGACTTCGAGCCCATGACCCCCCCGGCCATCTCGATGGCCCGGTTGGCGATGACCTCGTTGGCGTTCATGTTGCTCTGGGTCCCGCTGCCGGTCTGCCAGACGCTCAGGGGGAAGTGGTCGTCGAGCTTCCCCGCGGACACCTCCTGTGCCGCCTTCACGATGAGCGCCGACTTCTCGGGCGAGAGCGTGCCGAGATCGGCGTTGACCAGCGCGGCGGCCTCCTTGAGGATCCCGATCGCCCGGATCAGAGGCACCGGCATCCGGTCGTCCCCGATCGGGAAGTGGTGGAGGGAACGGGCGGTCTGGGCCCCCCAGTAGCGGTCGGCGGGCACGTCGATCGCCCCCATGGTGTCGGTCTCGGTGCGGACCCCGCCGCTCACGCCGGGATCTTCTCCCGCAGTGCCACGCCGGCCGCCCAGACGGCCCGCGCGGTGTCCACGTCCTGGGCGCGGGGCCCCTGTCCCGCACCCGGGACCTCGAGGATGGCCGGCACCGCCTGGAGGGCGGGATGGCCGAGCAGGGCGGCGAGGCCGTCAGCACCGATGGTCCCCTGCCCGATGTTCTCGTGCCGGTCGCGGTTCGCCCCGAAGTCGACCTTCGAGTCGTTGAGGTGGATGCACCGGAGCCGGGCGAGCCCCACCGTGCCCTCGACGAGCCGGATCAGGCGGTCCGCCTCGCCGGTGGTGCCGAAGGGGACGCCCGAGGCCCACAGGTGCTGGGTGTCGAGGCAGACCCCGATCCGGCGGTCGTCCCCGGACACCTCGATGACCCGGGCCAGCTCCTCGAAGGTGCGGCCGATGGTGTCGCCGGCGCCCGCGGTGTTCTCGAGGAGGATGGGGCATCCGCCCGGCCCGATCCCCACCTGGTCCAGCGATTCGACGAGGGCCCCGGCGACCGCGGGGAGCGCGGCGGCGAACCCGAGGCCCCGGTGGCTGCCCATGTGGAGAACGAGGCCCTCCGCCCCGATGCCGTGCGCCGCGGTCAGGTTGGCCAGGAGGCACGCCCGGGACTTGGCGGCGAGCTCGGGGTCGGGCGACGCCAGGTTGATCAGGTAGCTCGCATGGCAGAAGGTGGCCCCGATCGAGGGGTGGGCGGCCTGGGCCGACCGGTAGGCGGCGAGGACCTGGTCGCTGTCGTGCGACGCCTTCCACATCCGGGGGCTCTGGGTGAAGAACTGCACGACGTCCGCACCGATCGCCGCGCCGTGCTCGAGGGCGGGCACCAGCCCCTTCCCGGCCCGCACGTGCGCTCCGATCCTCATGGGCGCACCGTAGCAGCGGCTCCCCGCTGTCCCGGGGTGACCGCGTCGGTACGGGTCGGTGGCGGACAGACTCTAACCGTGGCGATATTACTACTCTTGGTGGTAATTTGGCTGCTGACAGGATCACTCGGACGGACTTGGGGTCGGCGGCTGGAAGCCAGCCGTCGGGTCGCACGACCCGATCCGGGAGGGACAACGGGACGGCCGGCGGGCGCCGGCAGGAGCGTCGGCACATGGTCCAGGGCACCGGGCGCCTCGGGAGCGCACAAGGGGACGTGTGCGACGGCGGGTTCTCGATGATCGCCACCATGCTGAGCATGGTGGCGGTGGCGTTGCTGGTCGGTCTGCTCCTTGCGTCGACCTTCCACTCCGGCGCCACCTCGTCGGGCACCGCGGGGAACCGGCAGGTCGCCCTCGCCGACTCGCTCCAGGCCCAGCAGTCCCTCTCCACCGGGTTGCACGCGGCGGAGGACGCGGCCGCGGCAGCCGGAGGCCTCGGCTCGGTCGACGCCTCCACGCTCTCGGCGTCCGAACCCTCGGTGACCTTCGTCTCGGGGCCGTCGACCGGACCGACCACGGTCAGCGTCGCGACCGGCTCGACCGGCGAGGGGACGGGCGAGGTCACCCTCACCGACCGCTCTTCGGACGGGACGTGCTGGGTGGTCTGGAGCTCGCCCTCGTCGCCGACCTGGTACGGCGCGCAGACCGGGCAGGGCTCGTGCACCGCCCCCGCCCTCTCCGGGCCACCGACCCCGGGTCCGGTCAGCGGGTCGGCAATCGGATGGCAGCAGGGGGCCTTCCCGACCGCCTGAGAATCGCCCGCCGGCCCGCTCTCAGGCGCGGGCCCACCACCCGGCCCCGTGGGTGAGGAGGCCGCGCCGGACCAGCTCCTCACCCGCCGAGGCCAGCGCCGCGAGCGAAAGATCGGTGCGGATGAGGAGCGTCTCGAGGGTGGTCGGGGTGTCCTCGACGGCTTGGAGCACCGCTCGTTGCACATGGTCGAGACCGGCGTGCGGCTCGGCCGGGCTGCGGCCGGACGGGCCGGCGCATCCGGCCGACGGAGCCGGCATCCCCTTGGCGGCGCGGACCAGCGAGACCGCGGCCAACACGTCGGTGGCATCCCTCACCGGCACACAGCCGTCGGCCAGGAGCCCGTTCGTGCCGGCCGAAGCCGGGCTGTGCACCGACCCGGGCACGGCGCACACCGGGATCGAACGCCGCGCAGCCGCTTCCGCGGTGTAGAGCGACCCACCGGCGCGGTGGCACTCGACGACCACGACCACGTCGGCGAGCGCGGCGATGATCCGGTTTCGTGCCGGGAAGACCCGCGGAAGCGGGGGGGTCCCGAGCGCGGCCTCCGAGAGCACGGCCCCGACTGCTGCGACCCGGTGCCAGAGGGCCTCGCACTCGCGCGGGTACGGCCGATCGAGCCCGGTGCCGACCACGGCGACCGGCGGTGCGGCCAGCGGACCGGCCGCCAGCGCGCCGACGTGGGCGGCGGCGTCGATGCCCCGGGCCAGACCCGACACGACCACGACCCCGGCGGCGGCGAGATCCGCGCCGAGCTCGGAGGCGACCCTCCGCCCGTAGGGCGTGGCCGACCGCGTCCCGATCACCGCGACCGCCGGACGGCCCTCGAGGAGGGAGGGTGCCCCGAGCGCGAACAGGACCGCAGGCGCGCCGGGGTCGCCGACCAGCGCCGCCGGGTAGCCGGCCCGGTCGGGCAGGAGCACGCACACCGCGGCCGCGGCGTACGCGCCGGCCACCTGCGTTGGATCGGTGGCGCGGGCATCCGCCCGGAACCGGCGGTCGGGATCGGCGGGGTGGGTGCCCGCCTGCAGCGCGGACCACGCCACCGAGGGATTGAAGCCGTCGAGCACGCGGGCCAGACGGACGGGGGTCATGCCGGCCAGTCCGACCAGCGCGGCCGCACATCCCTCCCCGGGGTCGGGCGCTGTGCTGCTGATGACCCTCACCGCTCGACCCCGAGGACCAGCTCGCGGTCGCCCCGCAGGAGCAACGCCTCGAGGAGGTGGTGCTCGGCGATCGTCCCGGGTCCGCCGTCGAGATCGGCGATCGTCCGGGCCAGGCGGTGGGCCCGATGGAGCCCGCGCGCGCTGAGTCTTCCCGACCGTAGGTGACAGCCCAGGAGCTCGGTCGCACGCGCGCTCAGGGGGGCGAGCGCGTCGAGCGCGGACACCGCCAGCTCGGCATTGGCCCCCACCCCGCGTGCCGCCGCACGGGCCCGGGCCGCGGCCACCCGTTCCGCCACCACCGCGGTCCCCTCCGCCCTGGCGGACCCGAACAGCTCGTCGTGGTCCGGGCGCTCGACCCGCAGGATGAGGTCGAACCGGTCGAGCAGCGGGCCGGAGAGCCGGCGGGCGTAGCGCGCACGCGCAGCCGGCGAGCAGCGGCACGACCCCGGCGGGCCGCCCTCACCGCAGGGACACGGGTTCATGGCTGCCACCAGCAGGAACCGGGCCGGGAAGGTGGTCGTCGCCCCGGCCCGGCTCACCCGTACCTGACCGTCCTCGAGTGGTTGGCGGAGGGCGTCGAGGACGGCCGTCGGGAACTCCCCGAGCTCGTCGAGGAACAGGACCCCGCCGTGGGCGAGGCTGATCTCCCCGGGGCGGGTCGCCGCGTGACCCCCGCCGACCATCGCCACCGTGGACACGCCGTGATGGGGCGCGCGGAACGGCGGACGGATGTGGAGCCCGCCCGCCGGGAGAGGCTGCCCGGCCACCGAGTGGATGCGGGTGACCTCGAGGGCGGTCTGCTGGTCGAGGTCCGGCAGCAGGCCGCCGAGCCGGTTGGCCAGCATCGACTTCCCCGACCCCGGCGGGCCGACCATCAGCAGGTGGTGACCCCCTGCTGCCGCCACCTCGAGGGCACGCCGTGCGAGGCGCTGGCCCGCCACGTCCGAGAGGTCGGCGGAGCCGGCACCGGGTCCGGGTGCGGGCTCCGCCCGGTACGCCGCGCGGGGTGTCGCCGCCGGCCGGTCCGGCCACGACGTGCGCGACCGCAGGCGAGCCACGAGGCCCGCGAGCGTGGCGGCGGTCGCATAGCGCGCACCGGGGATGACGGACACCTCGGAGGCGCTGTCCTCGGGGACCACGATGCGCAGACCCTCCAGGGCCTCCGCCAGCACCATGGTGCCGGGCACCCCGCGCAACGAGCCGTCGAGCCCGAGCTCGCCCACGAAGCCGCAGCCGGCGACCGCTTCCGCCCGGAGTGCCCCGGACGCGACCAGGACACCGAGGGCAATCGGCAGGTCGAGACCGGCACCCCCCTTCCGCATGCCCGACGGGGCGAGGTTCACCGTGATGCGACGTCGGGGCCAGGTCAGCCCGCTCGAGAGGAGTGCCGCGCGCACCCGGTCACGGGACTCGCGCACCGCGGCGTCGGGGAGTCCGACGACGGTGAAGCCGGGGAGACCGTTGGACACGTGCACCTCGACGGACACGAGGCGGCCGTCGACCCCGACGGTGACGGCAGAGGGGATGGCGGCGATCACGGTGCCTCCTATCGGCACGGCCCGGGTGGCGACGGTGCCCGGTGGGCTGCCGGCCGGGTGCTGACGGTGGAGGGTCGCACTCCTGCCTGCGCCGACCACTCGAGGCGCTGCCCGGAGCCTAGGGGCCGGGTGTGACAGGCCCGGGGGGAACTTCCGCGCGAACCACCCCCGTCGCCCCCGGGGGGGCCACGGGGTCCGGCCCCGATCGATCTCGCGTCGCAGAGGCTCCTGCGGAACCCGCCATGGACCCCCGACGACGATCCCACCGATCAGGCGCGCCGTCGCCGGGCGCCGCGACCCCCTGGATCGCTCTCACAACCCCATCGTCCACCACGGACCGGAAGGACGTTAGGGCCGCACGTCCCCATGGTGTTGGCCGGACGATCTTGTGCGGCTGCGCCACCGAAGGCGCAGTTCGTGAGCGGAACGGGAGGTCATCGGCACCCTGCGCCCGAGGGACGACAGCGCTACCTGGTCAGGTCGGGAGTGGTGCCCCCGGAGGAGTTCCCCACACGACAGGCGCGTTCAAGGCCAGGCCGCCGGTCGAGCCATAGAAGGAGGCGTCGCCGAAGGCGAAGATGCCACCGTCGCTGGCTACCAGCCAGTAGCCGAGGGAGTCAGGCGTGGAGATCGCGCCGACGACCGGCTTGTCGAGCACGGTGCCTCCGGTGGAACCGTAGAAGGAGGCGTCGCCGAAGGCGAAGACGCCGCCGTCCGAGGCCACCAGCCAGTAGCCCTGCCCGCCGACCGTCGGGACCAGCGCCACGATCGGCTTGTTGAGCACCACGCTGCCCGCGGATCCGAAGAACGATGCATCACCGAAGGCGAAGATGCCTCCGTCGGAAGCCACCAGCCAGTAGCCCTTGCCGTCGGGTGTCGACGCCACTCCCACGATCGGCGCGTTGAGCCGGATGCCACCCGTCGAACCGTGGAAACCGGCGTCGCCGTACGCGAAGACGCCGCCGTCGGAAGCCACCAGCCAGTAGCCGCCGTCGTCCGGAGTCGAAGCCATCCCGACGATCGGTTCGTTCAGCGAGATGGCACCGGCCGAGCCATAGAAGCCGGCGTCGCCGAACGAGAAGATTCCGCCGTCCGAAGCCACCATCCAGTAGCCGAGGCCGACCGACGTCGGCGTAGCGCCCACGATCGGCGCGTTGAGAGGCTTTCCCCCCATCGACCCGAAGTAGCCGGAGTTTCCGAAGTTGAACACACCCCCGTCAGAGGAATAGAGGCGGTAGCCCGTCCCCAAGGGATTGGCGTTGGTCAACAGGCCCAATGTGCTCGGATGCGCGGTCGAGTCCCCAACCACGAAGACGTTCAGCAGGTCGCCGGCCACCAGGTTGCCGGTCTCCGAGTAAAGCGGCTCGGAGATCGGGCTCCCGGCAGGAGTGACCACCATGGTGATCGACCCAGCTCGCACCATCACAGTGGCGTCGGTCGGGGAAGCAGGGTCATCGCCCAAGGACGACGCGATCTTCGCTCCATTCAGGTAGATATCGACAGGAGCCACGTTGGCGGTATTGCGAAACACGATGCGCGACTGACCCGGCGGAAGCTTCGAGCGATCGTTCACGAAGCCGGTGATGGCGGCAGTCCCGCTCGGAGAGGTCAGATAGACCAGTGCCGTCACGTCCTGGTCGGCGGGCACGCTCACCGTGCCGATCGCCACGGTGGTCGCCCCGAGCATTGCCCTCACCGAATAGTCGCCCGACGGCACGAGTCCGAACTTGAACCCGCCTTCGGCCACCGTCACCGGCGCGGATCCGTCCAGCGAGATCTGGAGGGGCGTGGCAGATGCCTCCTGGAATATCGAGAGGAAGCCCGCACCGGCGGACACTGAGTGGGCAACGGCCCCGGGGGCCACGAGCGGGACAGAGGGCGCCCCGACCATCGACCGCCCGTCGATCGCCGCCAGCGGGAGTGGTCGGATCGCAGTTGCTGCCGACCTCGCCGGTATTGCCCCTGCCATCCCTGGACCCAGCCCGATGCCGAGAACCGTCAGCACCGAACACACGACTGTCACCGCCCTCGACCTAACCAACGCCCACTCCTTCGCTCGGTACTCCCGTCCGATGTCCACCACCCGTGCGGCTCCGTTCCACCTCGCGCTCTGCAGCCGACCTTCCGCACGTGTCGACCGAACCCTCTGCACGGTCGAGAAGGGTTGGGACCGGCTCCCCGGGGGCAGGTCCGCCGGTGAACAGGTTCTCCAACAGCGGTGACGGTCTCCAATGGGAGGCGAGCTCACCGAGCGCGTGACCGGTCGCACCTGCGTGAAGGAGGCGCTGGAGCCGTGCAAGATCGTCGGATCCGAGGATCAGGCCAGAGATCCCTCTGTACTGAGACGAGGACAGCTCCTCGATCCACGCCGAGATCAACCGGTTCGGGTCTTCGCCCGGGAAGAGCTGCTGCATCGCACGATGGATCGATCGTCGATCGGGCAGGTTGATGACGAGGGCCAGGAACAGCCGGTGCCGCGACTCGCGCATCAATCCGCGTCGTGCGAGGAGACGGGTCCGGCGTACCTCCTCGCCGTAGACGGGGCCCAGTAGCTCGCCGAGGACGGCGTGACGTCGGCCCAGCACTTCCATCAGCGCTTCCACACCGAAGTCCTCTCCGTAGGTGCGCGCCCACTCGTCCCAGACCCGGAAGGCCGTCCAGAGGTCCTGCCCGCCGACCACCTCCCGGGCGACCTCGAGAGCCCGGCGCCGGTCGAGGCGGTAGAGGGAGTGCAGGCCCCGCAGCCTCATCCGCAGACGGTCGTCGACATGGAGGGCATCCACTCCGAGGCCCGGCAGCCGGTACTCGTACTGGGGACAGGTCAGGTCGGACGAACCGTTGCGGACGACGATGGTGACCGACGGACGTTCGAGGTGGAACAGCGCGTGGATGAACTCGGGCCCCGCCGCGATGGGACGGATGTCACCGGCCCGCAGGACCTCGGGATCGAGCATGACCAGCCGTCCGGCCGCCAGGTGCCGGTCTGCGAGCGTCTCACCGCGGTCGAAGGAATACCGGACGTGGAGGCTGGACCCCCGCAGCACCCGGAACGCCCCGTCGAAGCCGTGCTGGTGGATCGCCGTGGTCCCCTCCATCCAGGTCATCGCCTGGACCAGGAAGTTGTCGCTCCGGTACATGACAGCAGGAGGCTGGCCGAACTTGTCCGATGACGGACATTGCCCGGGAAGGCCCGTGCCGGCGGCGAGCAGGCCGAGGATGACCTCGGGAGACAAGGTGTCCGGGACGGGCACCTCACAGAGGCCCTCGGTCGCAACCCCGGCCAACTGCCCGGGCCGCCGACCGAGGGCGGTCCAACGCTTGTCGATCAGGTCACCGAGACGTTCGAAGTAGGCGAGGCCCTCCTCCATGCTCCCCCGCCGATTCCCCACACCCGTCTGCACCCTCGGATCCTCAGGCGGACCCGACAGGCTGCCCCGCCTGGAACGGGTGGTCGACGGACCCGTCGCGTCGCCGCGACGCCGGCCCGGGACACGGGCGGCGACCGGACGGAACCCGGCACTCAGCCCACAGGCCTCGAGCAACCGCTCGGGGAGGTCATCGGCGAACGGCGGGCCCCAGGGGACCGAGACCTCGAACACCGGGACGGACGTGGCGACCCGTCCCGCGTCGAGGAATTGACGGCGGAGGTGGTCGCGGTCGCGCCACCCCTCGATCCGCTCACAACGGCCGAGCCGGAAGCAGGCCTCCCCCGGTCGCAGGGTGCGGGCCCGGACGTCAGGATGGTCCCGATCGGGGCGGGGCAGGACGATGGCGGACAGCGAGAGACGATCCAGAGTGGTGGTCACTGGTGCGACGGCGTGGCGTTCGTCCTCGGTGACCCGCACCATGGCATCCGCGCCAAAACGGTCGGCCAGGGAGGCCGCCTTTTCGCGCAGCCGGATCTCGCGTCCCGAGCGAATGCAGCGGACAGCACCATCCACGGCGTCCGCTCCTCCGAACTCGACGGGCAGTACATCGTCCGTCACCAACGACGCTCCGGACGCGCAGAACATCGCCGCCATCGTCGACTTCCCCTGCCCGGACACGCCGACGAAGGCCACCGCCCGCCCGGCCAGCTCCACCGCACTGCCGTGAAGCACGAACCTCCCGGCAACGGACAACAGGAAGGCGGTGATCGTCCCGGGCACGACGATCGGGATCACCTGGCTGCGCCCGGCCACCGCGGGATGGCAGACCACCCGCCGCAGGTCGTCGTCGATCACGAAGTCTGCGATCCCGGGCATGCGACCGACGTAGCCACCGTCGACCCGGCAGAAGCTGTACCAAAGGAAGCCGTCCACCGCCAGCTCGGCCACCACGTCCTCGGAGGGGCGCTCGAAGGGAGGATCGGTCGCCTCCCCCAGGACCAGTGTGACATCAGCGGTCTCCTCGTCGGCGTCCACCGCCAACGGCGCGGACAAGGGGATCTCCGAGGCGATCCGGAGGCCCGAGCACTCGTAGGTGCCCACATCCGTCCCGACCCTCACCGGGGAGATCACAAGAGCACCCCGGTGCGGGGTTCCGATCGGTCGTCCGGACCGGCGTGCACCGCTCCGGCGGCGAAGGTCCCGGTGACCGCCCGGGCGTCGAAGACGCGACCTCCGACCTCGATCCAGGCGTGGGCCACCGCGCCGGCCTCGTCGATCATCCCCAGCCGCAGCACCGGGTGGTGACGGCGGAGGAAGAAGCCGAGAGCGAGGGCCCTGCGGAGACAGGTTCCGTCGTAGAGCCAACGGGACAGCACCCAACAGACCGCCTCGTAGGCCCGATGCTCCGCTGCGGAGAGCCCGGTCAGATCGTCCTGTCCGGCCGACGGGGGCGGAGCGTGGTCGGTGGCCAGGGGAACCTGCATCCACCGGGCCAGCCGGGCCAGCCGGACCGTCTTGAGGCCCACCTCGATGGCCACGAACACCAGGGTGACCCGGACGGTCGTCCAGCGAGAGCGGCCCGGCATGCGCCACCATGACTGGGTGACCAGTCGCGCGCCGGCGACGGTCGGCCGCCGGCCCCGATTGGTGCGGGGGGCCGACATCCCCTGTACGGCTGCGGCGACGACCCCGACATCGCCCAGGGCCTGTTCGAAGGGAACATCGAACTGGCGGGCAAGCGCCTCGGCGGCCTGCCGCGGGTCGGGTGCCTCGTTCAGGAGGTGCACGATGCGAGCGGCCGAGCGGTCCAGGCTCAGGTAGGTCCCCGACCGCAGGTGCAACAGGATCGTCCTGCCCGAGCCGTCCACGGTCGAGACGACGTCACGCGCCGACCAGGCCCCCTTGCGGGAGCCTGGTCGGCGCCGCTTCCTTTCGAACAGGACGGTCAGGGTTGAGCTCAGCTGGTGCCCGTGCCCGGGGAGCCCGGGGACGGCGGGTGATTGGCTCCTTCAGCAGAACCTGGGAAGTCGAAGTAGAACCCCGGCTTTGCTTGTGTCATGTCCGTGATGTCACCGAGGACCGTGATGTGCGGTGCCTCGTAGGTCTCTTCCGCCATGCGTGCCCCTCTCTCTCATTTTGTTCGGTGAACCGTTGTTGCTGTGAACCCATGGTAACGGGGGAATCCCATCCTGAACAGGGGAAACAGGGGGGATGATCCCCCTAGGGGGTGGGGGATCCCGCCGGTCGCGGGCGCTCTCTGCGGTCGTACAGCCAGGCGGCGTGCAGAGGGAGCGCCGACCCGTAGACCGGGACCGGAGCCAGCCAAGCCCGCCGGAGCGCGTCCCTGTCGACCAGCTCGGAACTGAGGCCGGTTCCGTCCCACTCGTCGGCGAACCTACGGCAGGCCGGACCCCAGAACACTCCGCCGAACGACGCCTTGCTGGTGCGCGCCAGCACCGGCCCGGGGAGCAGGTCGGAGAAGAGGGCGGTCATGACCGCCGTACGGTCACCACGGCCGAGGGGACCGCCCCAGGCGGCCAACGCGGCCAGGAACCGCTCATCCGCGAACGGGGCCGTGAAGCGTGAGCCGTTGAGGGCGCAGAGTCGCCCGACGGTGTGCAAGGTGAGTTCGGTAGCCCGTCGCCGGCGGCTGACCACCTGGTAGTGATCCCACCGGAGCGGATCATCCGCCTGGTCGTCCGCCACGCGCTCGGCCACGTGGGCGAGGGCATCCGGTCGGAGCCAGGTCTGATACGGCGGCAGATTGCGTTGCCATCTTCGGCGGCGCACTGCCCGGGGCGTGCACCCCAGGGCCAGGGCGTCCAGGTCGGACCGACGCGGCATCCGTCGACTCCGGATGTCGGCCCAAAGGCGGCCGTACGGCCACAGGCCGAAGGCCTCGTCGCCCCCTTCGCCGGAGAGGAACACCCCGCCAGCAGCCATCCGGATCATCGGGATCAGGGCATGGGCCGGCGCCGGCCAGACCAGTCCGAGGCGGTCGAGGACGCCGACGGCTTCGTCCCCGAGCAGGTCGAGGTCCGTGCCGGGCCGGAGGATCTCCCACCGGCTGACTCCGATGCTACGGACCACCTCCTCCTGCCAGGTGCTCTCGTCGCTGGCCTCGTCGTCGTCCCACCTGGCCGTCACCGCGATCGGCTCTTCGAGCGCTTCGACGCGGGCCACATCCACGAACACGGCGAGCAGTGCCGACGAGTCGCGGCCACCGGAGAAGGCGAGCACGCAGGGCGGGGTGGACAGCAGGGTCGCCGCCAGTTCGCGCAACGCGGACATGGGGTGGACCGAATGGTCGGGAGTGAAGCGCTGGCCTCCACCCTGTCCGACCACGACGCCGGCGGCAACCTCGAGCTCGGAGAGCCGGTCGGGATTGGCCGGCGGGTACCAGACGCCCTCGAATCGGGATCCCGTCACCCTGGCAACCGGTGGGTCAGGCGTCGTGGACGATCAGCTCCCGTTCGATGAGCTCGGAAAGGAACGATTCGGTGTCGGACCGGGCCTGATCGGCTGAGATCCGGTAGCGATCGACGAGCATCTCGATGAGCCCGTCGACGGTCGTGGCGTCGGTCAATCTCTCCCAGAGGCACCGTGCCGTACCGTTGAGGGTGAGGTAGGTCGACGTGGAGAGCTCCAACACGACCAGCTCGTCACCGACCTCGCGCCAGACCAGGTCATCGACCTTGAGCTGGAGCTTCTCATTCGGGGTAATGGTCATCCATCTCTTCTCGGCACTTCGACCCCGGTACTGAAGCACACCGAAGCCCCCGGTTTCTCAGAATGTGCTCAACGTGCCCCGCCTCTGGGCAGATCGGAAGGCCCGTTCGAGGGTCCAGGCCGAGATCGGCACGAGCACGACCGCAAAAGCGAGCAGTATCAGCAGGTCTGAGAGGTACGACGTCGACGGCTGGTCGGACAGCAGGGCGGAGCGGAGCGCCTCCAGGGCGTAGGTCAGGGGCGAGAGATGGGCAACGACCTGCAACCAGGGGGGGAACTCGGAGATGGGGAACAGGGTCCCGCTGATCACGCCGATGATGCTGAGCACTCCGGCAACCAGGGGAACCCCTTGTTGGATCTCGATGACCACGGCCGCGCCGAAGTTGCCCACGGCAGTGAAGATGACGATCGTCAGGAGGACGACGGCGATGATGACCGGCGCGTCCACATGGGATGTGCGGAACCCGATCGGGATGGTGAGGATGAGGACCACCGAAGCGACCGCCAAGGATTGGAGGAGCCCGTATGCGGACCAGCTGAGGCCCAGATAGATGCGACGCACCGGTTGGCTGGCCATGTACTCGAGCGTCCCCTGGACCTGCTCGTTGCGGGCCGACATCGAGGTGCCAACCGCCGTCGGTTCCAGGATCGAGGCGAAGAGCAGGCCGACAACCGTATACCGGAAGTAGCTGGCCGAGTCGCCGGAGAACTGGCCGGAGTCGACCAGTTTGGACACGAACCGGAAGGCGAAGAGTCCCCAGAAGGCGGCGATGACGCTGGTGGCGAAACCCACCCGGTACGAGATGGCGGTCCGGAAGTCCTTCTGCGCCATTGCGGCCACGACGCGGAGGACACTCATTGTCCGGCCATGATCTGGTCGGCGCGAGGTTCGAGCCGGGTGGATCGGATGCCGCCGGCCTCGATTCGGTACGTTGCGTCCGCGATGGGGAGCACCGCCTCGATGACCGGTGCGACGATCAGCACTGTCAGACCACTCGAGGCCAGGCGGGCCAGCAGGCCCGTCAATGCGTGCAGGCCCTCCTCGTCCAGGCCGCGGAACGGCTCGTCCAGAAGGATCACCGCCGGGTTGGTCAGCAGTGCCCGGACCACCATCAGACGCTGCCGCTGGCCGGTGGACATGCGAGCGACCTGGCCCCGGGACACCTCCGCCAGATCGAGATCCTCGAGAAGGGACGAGGACCGCTCGGCGATGGTCCGTTTCGAGAGTCCCGCGATCCTGCCGAACAGTTCGAGGTTCTCGAACCCGTTGATACGCCAGTACAGGCTTCGCTCGTTGGCGAAGCTGACGCCGATGGACCGACGCACGTCGAGGCTCTGGTCGACCACGTCGTAGCCGTTGACCCGCGCCAGACCACTGTCCGGTGTCACCACGGTGGCCAGTATCCGAACGAAGGTCGTCTTGCCGACCCCGTTTGGCCCCTCCAGGACTGCGACCGTGCCCCGCGGCACCTCGAGGTCGACATCGGTAAGGATGACCCTCCCCCGCAGCGACTTGGACAGACCTCGGACCTCGATCCCGTTGGCCTCCGGCGAGGCCTGGACCTGCGCGGTGCGGCTCCACCCCGGACGTCTCACCCTGTGGCCCGGACGGGATCAGGGGCGGAGGGGGCTGTGTTGCAGTTGCCGATGGCGATGGCGACCGCCTGGGCCTGGGTGTGCACACCCAGCTTGTCGAAGATCCGGGTCTTGTGGTTCTCGACGGTCTTGACCGCAATCCCCAGATGGTGGGCGACTGCCTTCGTGCTGAGCCCGTCGGACATGGCGCCGAGGACTTCGAGTTCGCGGGTGGTCAGCTCGGCTCCCGGGTGCTCACCTGCCTTTCGTCGGCGCGCCCATCGCCACTCGGTGGCGATGGCGGCCATCACGTCCGGAGGAAGGACCGCCCCCCCAGCGGCCAGCACCAGGACCGCTTCGACCAGCTCCTCGGGCGACTGGTCGGTGTCGACGATGCCGGTGATCCCCAGCTCTGCCAACTCGACCAGCCTGGCTGTGTCGTGGGGTTCGGAAACCAGCAGCACGCGGGTCCCGGTCTGCAGCACCGCAGGCACGTAATACTCGGCGACACCGTCGATCAGCATCTCCCCTGCGACCACCACGTCGGGAACGAGCAGCTCGCTCAGGGCCACTGCTGCCCTACCGGACCGGGTCCGAGCCACGACATCGATGCGATCGGCCAACAGGAGCTCGAGGACCTCCGGAACGTACTCATGGTCGTGGAGGACCAGTACCTTCGGCAAGCCCGAGGTGAAGCGGCTCACCCGGATGGAAGGTTGACGGTAGCGCGAGGTGTCGTGCCTCCGCCTCGTGGGCTCCTCTCCGCTCATGAACGCCCCCGCGTGTTGGATCCGAACCCCAGCACACCGGTTCGAATGGCCACCGCGATCGTGTGGGACTGGTTTTGCACGCCAAGCTTCGAAAAGAGGGACTGGCGGCGATTCTCGACCGTCTTGGGGCTGATTCCGATTCGCGTGGCGATCTGAGCTGTCGTGAGCCCCTTGCCGATCAGGGCCAGCACCTGGAGCTCCCTCTGGGTCAGACTGCCGCATGCCTTGTCGCCGAGGTTCGTCCGCGGAGCGATCTCCTCCCCACCCACCGGGTCACCCCCCAACGCCCGCACCAGGGTCTGGCACGATGAGGCACGGGACACGTACGTGACACCGTCAATCGTCTTGGAGCCGGCGTGACCAGGAGGCAGGGTGCCGACGAGCACCCTGCCCTCGGCCCGCGACCGGAGGGAGTCCACCACCACGCCGACGTCCCACGGTACTCCCCCACCCTCGAAGACCACCGCCCCGCCGGCGCCGGCCCCACAGACTTCCACCAGCGGAGCAGCATCACCCACGCATCGGTAGACCTGGATCCCCGAGGTACCGGTGAGGAGCAATTCGAGGCACTCACGGAACAGCCGTGAGCGATCCTGGATCACCACGCTGAGGCCACCGCTCTGCCCTCCGCCACATCCAGCGCTCCTCTTGCTCATTGCCAGATGCGCGCCCAGGAGATGTCCATGCTCGAAGCAGCGGGAGTCAACGGGGTGGCCGAATAGACGCTGACGCCAACGGTCAGGTACATGGGGACATCAGAGACGTCGTCGTCCGTCGAGAAGACCTCGTGACCGTCCAGGTACCACACGATCGAACCCGGGGTCCAAGCCAGCCCGAAGGTGTGCCAGCCACCGGCAAGATCCGAGGTGAAGGTGGGAGTGGCACGAGGACGGCTTCCGTCCGGGGCGTGGTAGGTGAATGTTGCCCCGTTCGGTCTCGAGCCGGAGTATTCGAGGATGTCGATCTCGGGAGGCCAGGCGAACGACGCCGGAAACAGGCAGAAGGCAGACGCCACCTCGGTTCCCGACGCAACCTTCGCCCGGATCGCGACATAACCGTACGTGAAGGTGAACTTGTGACCCGTCGAGACCATACCGGAGGTGTACGTGAACTCCTTCGGCTGACCTGACGGGCCGAGGCCGATGATGCCCTGCCTCCTCATGTTGATGGACAGATTCCCGGGCGTGACCATATCGTTGACGGGAAGGTCCCAGTTCTGGCTCTTGTCGCCTTCATTCGTACAGCCTTGTCCGGTTGTCCACCAGGGCAAGCAGGTCGTCCACTGCGCATTGTTGAGGGACGAGCCGCTGAACTCGCCGTCGAACACCATCTTGGCCGCCGCAGGGACGAAGGACGGCTGGTTCGGGTCCACAGGAGCGGGAGCGGTTTCGGCGGAGCTCGCCGTGGGACCGACAGACGCTGGAGGAACCGGCACCGGCGGAGCCGTCGTCGGATGCGTGGATTCCGCACTGATACCGACGACGGGAGCATTCGGCGCGGGCGGGATCGTGGACGGCGAAGAGCCGGTGTCGCCGAACGAGAAGACCCCACCGTCGGAGGCCACCAGCCAGTAGCCGCCGCCGTCGGGGGTGGCCGCCATGCCCACGATCGGCCGGTCGAGGGTCGTCGCCCCGGTCGACCCGTGGAACCGGGCGTCGCCGAACGAGAAGACCCCACCGTCGGAGGCCACCAGCCAGTAGCCGCCGCCGTCGGGGGTGGCCGCCATGCCCACGATCGGCCGGTCGAGGATCGTCGCCCCGGTCGACCCGTGGAACCGGGCGTCGCCGAACGAGAAGACCCCACCGTCGGAGGCCACCAGCCAGTAGCCGCCGCCGTCGGGGGTGGCCGCCATGCCCACGATCGGCCGGTCGAGGGTCGTCGCCCCGGTCGACCCGTGGAACCGGGCGTCGCCGAACGAGAAGACCCCACCGTCGGAGGCCACCAGCCAGTAGCCGCCGCCGTCGGGGGTGGCCGCCATGCCCACGATCGGCCGGTCGAGGATCGTCGCCCCGGTCGACCCGTGGAACCGGGCGTCGCCGAACGAGAAGACCCCACCGTCGGAGGCCACCAGCCAGTAGCCGCCGCCGTCGGGGGTGGCCGCCATGCCCACGATCGGCCGGTCGAGGGTCGTCGCCCCGGTCGACCCGTGGAACCGGGCGTCGCCGAACGAGAAGACCCCACCGTCGGAGGCCACCAGCCAGTAGCCCGGCGCCGGAGGATCCTCTGGTCCGGAGAGTGCCGTGGCCGACCGGAACGCGGTCACCGCCAATGAACATCCGATTGCCGCGGTCAGCGCTGCACACGTGAACGCCCGCCCACGTGACCACGCGCTTCCACACCTAGATCGCCCAGAAACCATGCCCCTCGATCCAACAGCGACACCGGATGGCAGCTCCAGGCCGGTGACGAATGACTGGGACACCCAGCGCTGCCATTCCGAGCATCGGCGCGTTCCGGTCGACGCTTGAGCCCGAATTCGCGATCACCGGACAGCCCATCGTGCCCGTCCCGGCCCGAGGTCGGACTGAACCGCGATGGTCGGCGGACCGAACGGGAATCGGCCATCACCCTCCGATCGCCACCGCGGTTGCATACGCGGCGTTCATGGAACAATGAATGGTGACTTCGCAGACGGCGTTCCCCGGGTAGGACCGCAAGGGAGGGTCGCGTCAAGGGTTCCTTCGTGGGCAAGCAATCCAGAGGAGGGTGCAAAAGGAGTGGTATCGCACTTCGGCCGCCTTCTCATCCGATTGTCCGATCTCCCGTCTCCTCCGTCTTCGACCCGGGACCTTGCGGGTACCGGTCGGCCTGACGTCGCCGAGGTCACGGGAACCCGCTCTGCTCCGTCGCCTCGATCCATCCGGTCCGCGTCCTCGAACGAGCGCCGATGATCGGAGCGGACTCCGCCATCTTCGGCGCTCTTTCGTTCCTCCTCGCTCTGACGGCGGTCGCGGCGATTCCCTTTTGCATGATCGGCGACCTGGGGAGCGCCCGTGCGGTCGTGTACTCCGCAGTGCTGACCGCGGGCATCGTGGGTGCGGGTGGCCTGATCATGGTCGAGACGGGTTTCTGGCATCCAGCACCGATCGCCTGGGGGATCGCCGCGATCGCAGCGGCGCTCGACGCGTATCTCCTACGGACCAGAGGTCTCGCCCTGCCTCTGCCCGAGTCGGCCAGGTCTGTTCCGGCGCTCTCTCCGTTGGAGTCCGTCCCCACTGCGGCGATTTGGTCGTACAAAATGCATTCGCGTCGGACCGTGCGGAGAACCCTTCTCACTGATCGCCTCATCCTTGCCGGTCTCCTCCTCGGGTGGGGGATCGTGCTCTTCGCCGATCTCACGACTGCCGGTCTCGTTCCGAGTCGTAATGGATCGCTCGGCCAATTCCCGATCATCTGGTTCTTCGGGATCGCACTCCTCGCCGCAGTGACCGTCCTCTCGATGTGGTCACGGAGCGCCCTCACATGGTGGGCGATCGCATCTCTTCTGATCGCTCTGACCCTCACTCCGTCGATCCTCTATCCCCTCCCGCGCCTGCCCTGGGTCGCCAAACACGTCGGAGTCGTCAGCTATCTCGAACTGCACCACCATGTCGACAACTCGATCGACATCTACCAGAATTGGCCCGCCTTCTTCGCCTCCGCCGCCTGGTTCTGCGATGTGCTCCGGATCGGCGATCCCATGTCACTCGCCCGATGGTGGACGCCTGCAGCCGACCTCGCGACCCTCGGAGCCTTCTATCTGCTGGCACGCCACTTCCTCGTCGACAGGTTTCGCCTGGCATTCGCATGCACTGTCTTCGTGCTGGCCAATACCGTCGGCCAGGACTACTTCTCTCCCCAATCGGCGGCATACTTCCTGGCCATAGTCCTATTCGGCATCGCAGTCTGGAATCCGACGACGATGCCGGCGCGCTACCTCCGGGTCGGCATCGGGGTGCTGACCGCTCTGCTCATGGCGGTGACTCATCAGATCACCCCATACATGACCGGACTCGCCCTCGTCGTTCTGCTTCTCTTCCGAATCAGCAGGGCGATCTGGCTTCCCGTCGTCACGGTTGCTTCCGCCGGCATCTGGGCCGCTCTCCACAGTTCCGTCCTCCGGAGCCACGTGGGATCGGCCCAAGTCGGGAAGCTCTCCAACTTCGCTCCGCCCGGTGGCGGTCCGACCAGTGGTCACGCCCTGAACGTGGTGCTCGCCGATGTGAGCACATTCGGCGCAGTGGGCATCGTGGGCCTGCTGGCGCTGTTCGCCCTGGCGACGACCAGGGACCGCACACGGACAGCGCTTGCCGTCTGTGCGGCGGTCCCGGTATTCCTTCCGCTGGTCAACGGCTACGGGAACGAGGCCGTCTTTCGGACCATCCTGTTCTCCCTCCCCTGGCTGGCGATACTGGCGGCGAGTTGGAAAGCCGGGACCAACGCCGCTCAGAACATCCTCCAATTCCTCATCGTCCCCGCGACGATGGCGATCCTCACCGCCTCCTCCGTCATCGCCTCGTTCAACACCGACGGTGCGTACGTCAATGAGCGTGGAACCCTCACTCTCGAGCGGCTCTTCGAGAATCATGCGCCGGACAAGTCTGTGCTCGTGCTCTTCGGCGCCAACGAGGCCCCGGTCCTGTCGACTGCCCGCTATCCAGAATTCGCCTTTGTGACGAAGAGCTTCACCCCGCAGGAAACTCCCGTCCAGGCCGCAGTGAGCACCACCGATACGACCCTGTCGGGCTTTCCAGGACGGCCCGCCTACTACCTCTTGGTGACCACCAGCGGCCAGACCTACATGGAGCAATGGGACGGCGTGAGCCCCGGACGATGGGACATGATGACCGGCGGTGTCAAAACCGTGCGAGTGTGGCACGAAGTTGCCAGCAACCGGTCGGCGACCCTCTACAGACTCGACCTCTCGCAGGTTCGGGCAGACATCAGCGGCCATCCGTCTCCGGCGGGGTGACCTGAACCCGGTCACAGAGCGCGCTTCCGAATGACGCAGAGCTCTTCTTGGCCGGCGACGAACCGAGGCCCCGATCGCTTCCCGGTGAGCATCGCCCGGAGGTGTCTGATCCCGCTGGTGGGGACAACGGCCGGGCAATGAAATGCGACTGATTCGATTGTGCCACGGATGTCCTCTGGACACCTCAACGCATTTGGGACGGGGAAACGACCACTCACCCCGAACTCTCGAAAGACCTTCCGTGTGTTGAGGAACTCGTGGTTCGAGTACCGGTTGTCCATGCGGTCGCCGTGACCGTTGTCCAGCAAATCCTCGATGAAGTAGAGGCCGCCCGGTGCGAGACACGGAAAGAGCGAGGAGAACGAGATCTGCTGATGATCGGGACGATGGCTGCCGTCGTCGATGATCACGTCGAATGTCGTGATCTGATGACGATCGAGAAAGTTCTGGAGTTGTCCGGGGTCGCCCTGATCCACCACCGCCGTCGTGACCCGGTCGTTGTCCAAGAAGCTCGCCGGATTGATGTCGATTCCAAATATCTTCGCGTTCGAGAGGTATCGGTACCACATACGCAGGGAAGCACCGCCTTGGGCATTCCTCCCCTGTGCAATTTCCGCGTGCCAGTCCGGTCCTTCCACGCCGAGGCCGATCTCGAGGAAATTGATGGTCTGGTCCCTCAGTGGATCGAGGTAGACACTGTAGATGTCCGTGTAGTTGTGGGCTCGCCAACCCTCCGATGGCCCGACCGTTCCCTTGTCCGTTCCCTCCTCATCGGCAATTGACGAAAGGGACATCCGGCGCATCGGTTGCTCCCCCAACTCTCCCGGCTCCGCCGTCACCACGCCCACCGTTCCTGGTGGCCGAGACAAGATGGCCGAACCTCGGACACGTGCACGGTCACAACTCCCATCGTTCGTTCGCCCGCTGCACTTCCTCACCCAATTGCCGTGACCCTGCGACCTCGGGCCGCTCCCCATTCTCGGGGACCACGATCATCTCTGCGGCCCGATCGAGCCAGCTTCCGTCGGGCTCCAATCCCAGAAACTCCGCGATGCGGGTGAGATGGCTGCCTGGATCAGAAACCAGTTCACGGTATTTGACATGGAGGAGGCGATCACCCAGCTCATCCCCGTGGATCTCGACCTCGTTCATACTGAGCAGCCACTCGCATAGTCCGCGTTCGCGATCACCCGAGACCCGTCGAACTTCCTGGTCGATATAACGACGGTGGTGGGCGAGGTCGCAAAGCATCCGCCACTTGACATCGTTCAATCCCCACCAAAGATTGAAGTGGTAGCCGCCTGCGATGGGATAAGACTTTGCCGCTATTGTCCCGATGGATGCGGCGACTCGCCACCCGTCACGTACGATATGGATGAACCTGGCCGATGGATCGAGCGCTGCCAAGTACCCGAGCCTGAATGCGTGCTCAGGGCTCTTGTCGAGGAGAAGGGCCGTCCTGGCACGGAACATGCCGTGAAATCGACGGATCGATCGGTGGTCGAGATCGCCCGCCTCCAAGAGCACGCTCCCGGTGTTGTGGCGATAACGGTGCCACAGGTCGGTTCTTTCCTCCACCATCGCCCACCGGCCTTGTGGCTCGTAGAGATAGGTGACATCGGGGTGCGCAGCGAGGAGATCGCCGAGGATGCTCGTTCCGGACCGTCCGCACCCAAAGAGAAAGGCCCGCTGGAATTCCTCGGGCCTGGCGAAGCGAAGGGTGGCCCGCGTCAGGTCATATCGCGCGCGTGCATTTTCGCGTAGCAGATGGAGCCTGAAGAAGCGGGACCTGTCAAAGGAGAGATCCGGCATTTGCATCTGGACAGCCACGGGCGATCAACTCCTTCGACTGACTTCCACCGCTCCCACAACCCCCACGGTGACCCGCGGACGGGTTCTCACATCGTGCCGTTCTGCAGAATGCCGGTACCAGGACCTGACGCCGGGGGGGCCAGGCCTCGGTCGGCCCTTCTGGCGTTCTTCATCAACAGTCCCGCCCAAGCTCCGCAGGCCAGAAGCGCAGCGCAGCGCGCCGCCACCACCACATTGCCCTCGGGAAGGTAGAGAGCTGCAAGACCCGTGACAGCGATGGCCGCGAGTGCCCGTACAACCCTTGGCGGAGGTGCGGGGAGCCGGGTGATGGGTCGAACGGCCAACGTCAGTACCGCTGCTTGGATACTGAAGGCGATCAGGTTCGCGATGGCCGAACCCAATGGTCCCCACAGCGGCACAAGGGCGACATTCACCGCAATGGTCACCACCGACGCCACCCCGGCTGCGACAGCGATGCCTCGAGGCTTCCGACGGGACAGCAGGACCCGAGTGCAGCTCGCAGAGATGACTATCGGGACTGTTGCCAGAGCGATGAAATAGGTCACCAGCCGGAGACTGGAGGTGTGGAAGTCAGGAGGCGCGATCATCGGGAGCAAGATGGGGACCACCACGATCAGGCCGAGGAGAACCGGAGCGATGACGGCCAGACTCTCATCTCTGACCCTGGTGACGACGTTCCAACGCTCCCCGTCCTCGGGGATCGCGAAGATCGCCGGAGCCCATGATTGATTCACGAACGTCAAGAGCAACGAGACAGCGGCACCGACCGTGAACGCAACTTGATAGCGCCCGGTTGCTGCCGGTCCCAGGTCAATTTGCAGGACAAAGCGATCTCCGGCGTTGACAACGAAGATCGCCAGCCCTCCGAGAACGACCGGGAACCCGAGACGAAGAGCTCGCCACAGGGGTTCGTACGACACCAATCCCCCCCAGCGCGGACGACAGAGGGCGATCCCGATGGCCAGACCCAGGCACTGGGCAATGACGCCACCCCAGGCATAATCGACGGCGGTACGATGACCGACCAGGATCAGACCGATTCCGAGGACCTGCCCCCCGACAGCGGTGACGAAGCTCACGACGGCGAAGGCAGCAAGTCGATCTTCGGCCCGCAGGAAGCCCAGCATCGCCAGACAGGCACCCGCCGGAGCCGTCCAGAGGATCGTGGGGATCACAACGCCGGTGAATCCTCCGAATCCGAGCTCTCCGGCCCACAGCCCCCCGGTGAGATAGACGACTGTCGTCACCAGTGCAGCGATCCCCATTGCCACGGCCAGCAGTCCACGCGCCTCGGAATTGTCGCCCCGATGCGAGCCTTCGGAGTGAGACAGTACGACCGCCTGGTCGATACCGAACACAGCGATGACCATCAGGACCTGATGGAGCGCGATTGCAGCTGACACCCGGCCGAACTGATCGGGGCCCAACAGATGGGCCAGCAGCGGGGAGATCGCCGTCAGTACCGTGATCTGAAGGGACCAGATGACGACGTAGATCAATCCTCGCCCAAAGAGCGTCGATATCACGTCAGAGCCGGCAGAGGTGAGTGCGGTGCCGGCGCCTGCTCCCGGTTCACACGGCACCTTCCCCGCGGACCCCGAGGTATGCCCGGACTGCCCCAGCACCGGCCCCCGGCCCGGCTCGGCGACACCTGTCGTCCGGCCCCCTCCTCGCTCCGACGTCACCGCAGTTGTCCATCCAGGTACTCCAGGAGCCCCGAGCTCACCTCGGAAGAGAACTTCCTCGCGAACATCGGCTTGACCGCCGCAGCAGTGGGCAGTTCCCGGGCTCTCGTGATCGCTTCCCGATGGTCCTGAGTCAGCCATTGCGGGCTCTTCCGATGGAGACCGCCCCAGTCGATGAACCAGCAATTGGCATCGACGAGATCGCCGTCCCGGCGCGTGACCAGCTCAGGGCTGGTGAGCAGCGTCGGTACGAATGTCTCGTCCGGGATCCAGACATGCCGCCAGTACCTGATGATGTCGTCGCGGGTGTCCCGAACCCTCAGAATCGCTTCGGCGTGACGCCTGCACAAGACTCGTTGAGCTCCTCCACCCGCAGGCACCACCCCATCGGGGATCGGGCGACGGACTGGCACTCGCACCATGTGTCTCTTGATCGGCTTGTGCCAGAATTCAAAGCGGCTGATGCCGCCCGATGGTCCCCATTTGGGTTGTGGCAGTGTGAAGTGGTGCAGGATGCTCTGATCGCGCCTGGCTGCCAGTTCCGCCTCGATCACCTCGGCGGACACAATGGGGTAATCGGCTCCCGACAACACGATGATGTGCTCGACACTCGGCCAACGCAGCGCGATGTCGATGCCCTTTAGCTCTGCCGAAGCGATTCCCCAACTGCCCCACGCGGTGTGCTCTTCGGAGATGAACACGGTCGAGGGCTGCACCGCCTCCTTCATGGCGTCCAGCAACGGTCCGGGTGCACGTCGATCACAATGAACGACCACCAGAAACGGCTCCAACGCCCTCGTCAGGCGGCCGACCTGCACAGGATCGTCGTGGGCCAGAACGACGCACGCCACTCGAGGCCCGTCCTGAATCACGACCGCCTCGCCCGAACTGGGGCTGAACCGTCGACGCGGTCGTGCCACCTCTCCAATCCCAGCGCTATCCCTCCATACGCGAAACCCGCCGCCTCAATCGCATGAAGCCTGAGAGATCCGCCGCCTTTCGACCCATCGGTCCTCAGATCGAACAACCGGCCGGCTCCGGCAATCGTGCTCCGCGCCACCGGCAGGAATCCGTCGCGCATCGCCGCGGACGCCAAATAGGCGCTCAGACCACTTCCGTACCCGAACACCTGCATTCGCAGTGCTGAGGGACTGGAGCGGTGAACATGCCAGACAACTGACCTCGGGACGCTGGCAATCTCTCCTCCGGAACGGAGGGTCCGCACGAATGCGTCAAGGTCTTCGCCTCCCCTGGTGCGAGTTCCAGCGCCCAGCGCAGGATCGAACCCCCCCAAGCCCAGCAGGTACGCCCTGTCCACCGCGAAGTTCGCTCCGGTGCCGAACACCCCGGCCCGATAGGGAAACCCTGGGATCGCGCTCGAACCAGCACCCAAGCCGTAGATCTGAGCCTCGAACGATGCTCCCCATTGGACGCGGCGCTCGAACTCGAACTGTTCGAGCGTCTCCAGTTCGCCGGGAGGAACCAGACCGGTCGCAATCCTCACGTTTCCGTGCCCGTCGAACGGCTCACGAATGGCCTCGAGCCAGTTCCGGTCCGGGAGCGTATCATCGTCGACAAACGCGATCACGTCCTCCGTCAACGATCGCAGCGCGGCATTTCGTGCGCGAGACAGTCCCGCGACCGGCTCGACGATCCGCTCGACGGCGGCACCCGTTTCGACGAACCCGGCCACGATCTTGGCTGTCGCCTCCGATTTCGGCGCATTGTCGATGACGATGACCCGGGCATCCGCAGCGGCCTGAACGACATTTCGGAGCGCTCTGGCGAGGAGTTCCGGACGCTCCCTCGTTGCGATGACGACGGCACAGGTGTGCGATCTCCGACGACGGGGTACCACCCCACCTCCCGTGCTTGTGCCCGATATGGGTATTCGCACACAGCGATCGATGACTCTGTCTCGGACGTCGGTCCTCGTGAGTCCGCAGAGATCGTCCAGGTTCACCCAACCGCGTGGAGTGCTGTCCTCATCGACCACGAGGACCGAGGCGGACTGGTAGTCGGACCTCCAGGGCTGCAACACGTCCTCCAGCCGGACGGTTCCGCCGCGGCGGAGGCACGCCACCCACCGTCGATCAACTCCTCCGCCGCACTGGGGGCCCAGGTCCAGTACCGCGGTCCCGACGTCGTGCGGATCAGTCATGGACGTCGTTCACACTGGTCACCCTGTAGTCCACCCCGGCACGGGAGAGCCGCAGGGTGTCGTAGGACTTCCTCCAATACTCCCGGTAGCCCCGGTGCTTCTGCCTCACGTAGCGCGGATCGGGAACGGCACTCCCAACGAGGAAGGCGAGTGCATTGAGCAGTGGGAGCCGGGCGACCCAGCCCACGGGATGACGGGTCAGGACTGTCGAGTGCGACCAACCGAGCGCGTGGAGGCGCGCCGCCGCCAACGGTGGACAGGATACGTGCCGGCATGGAGTGCAGCCACGCTGGGTCCGGAATTCGTCCAGGCCGGCCCCCATGAGCTTGCCGAGCCATCGGAGGCCGTACTCCTCGAATGCGTCTAAGAGCCCGCGTCTGCCGAGCAGATCGTCGTAGCGATAGAGATCGCGCAGGGTCACCAGGCTGGGGTCGGCCTTGTACAGATCATTCAAGATGGCCAATCCGGCGATCACGGCCCCGTCCTCGACTCGGGGAAAGCGAACGGGGACGCCGGCAACGTCCCCTGCGACCGAATGGTCCATCAGTCTCCGGAATGAGAGCTTGGAACCGAAATACCACGGAGGTATTCGATGGTGCAGGTCGATTGCGCCCCCCTGCGGGTTGCACAGGTTCACTCCCTCGCGGCAGTAGCGGTCGAACCAGGACCAAGCGGGCGAGATCAGCGGGCTGCTGCTGAAACCGACGGATTCCAGGACACCCATCGAGGTTGCAAAGTCAGGAGCATCGACGAGGACGTCGATGTCACTGAACGATCGAGATGAATATCGGGGATGCAGTCGTGCGACCGTGGGACCCTTGAAGACCAGGTAGGGCAGTCCTCGTTCGTTCATCGTGGCCAGAGCCGGAGCTGTGCTCGCCATGACGCGAACCGGAACGAGTGAGGAGTCCACCACCGCTTCGCGAAGGGCGCTTACCAGCTCCATAGGAGCGTGGGCGTTCGAACGACCCACCCGTTCGAACGCAGGGAGGGCAAGTCGCTGCGCGACGATCTCGGGCACGGCGGCAGCCCACTGGCTCCAGTCCTCCTGCGAGCCCCGGTTTTCATCTGCAGGGGACGCGCAGCGTCTCAAAGGGTCGGGCACGCACTCCATCAGCTCGGAGAGGGCGGACAGCTGCCACATCTTCTTCGGTGGCGGTTCGGGGACCTGCTCCGCCTCCGGACGATGCTGTTCGTTCGGCATTCCCTCAGGCCGGTCACAGCTGCTCGATCCTGGGGCCGTGATGGAATCGAGCACGGCCGTGACTTCACGTGCCTGCCCTTCAAGCGAGAATCGCGCCTTCACGCTCGCGGCTCCGTTGGCGATGACGCACTTGCGCAGCTCCGAGTCCGTGAGAATCGACCCGATCGAACGGGCCAACGAATGAAAGTCGTTCCTCACGGCGAGCATGCCCGAGACTCGATCAGAGATGATGTCCCTGACACCGGCGGCCGGGTAGGCCACAACCGGACACCCCGTGGCCTGTGCCTCCAGGATGCCCAATGGCATCCCCTCCACCCTGCCGGCCAGAACGTAGAGATCCGCGTTTCGGAGGATCGCCCGAATGTCCTCTCGTTGCCCCAGGAAGCGGACCCGGTCCCCGAGCAGCTCCTTCCCCATCTCGACCACGGCTTCCGCATAGTCCTGATCCGAGGTGGTGTCGCCCACCACGGCCAGAGTTGCAGATCGCAGAGGGCCCTCGAGAGAACCGACGGCGCGGATGACATGGTCGACCTGCTTCACCTCGTCGAGCCTGCAGATGCATACGATCACCGGCGCATCGGGACGGGCGGTGAGTTCTGCTCGGACCGAAGCAGACCTCGGGCCGGGTGAGAAGCTCTTCAGGTCGACCCCGTTGTGAACGACACTGATCCGAGCTGAGCTTCCCAGGTTCGCCACAACATCGGTACTCACGGCGATGGCTGCTTGCGACAGCCCGATGGCGGCTCGGAGTGCAAGTGACGGCAACCCGGTGGGAACCTCCTCATGGAGGTAAAGGGCGGTCGGGGTTCCCGTCATCTGACCAGCGACTGCGACATCGAAATGCGTCCAGAAGGAGTTGGCCAGCAGCGCCGTGGCATTGCACTCCTCCGCCACCTGGGCGATCCATCGGGCCCTCCGGACAATCTTCGCCGAGGACCGAGTGAGCGGAATCGGCGATATCCGTCCGGAGGCTGAACGGGCGCTGGCTTCGAGCTCGGGTAGGTCGAATATCCTGCTCTCGGGGAACGCGCGCCACGCGGACGCGAACGAGCCGGACGCCGGGGTGGCGAGCGACAACTCATAGCCGGAGTCGACCAGGTGAGGCGCGATGCGCAGGATGCAACGCTGTGCACCCCATGTTCCGACACCATCGTCGACAATCAACAACCTGTTGCTCATGAGGTCTCGCCGGCCGGGGATCGCCCGGCTGACCGACCGGACACCCGTCCAGCCGGACCGGCAGACGGTGGGGGTGGGCGGTGATCAGGGGGGCTCTTCAACGGGGGACCTCGGCGGTCCTCGATCGTTCGACCATCCATCGTGCGGCGTGGCCGCCCAAGCCGGCTCGACCTGCTGCGTATCCCGACACCGTGCACGAGAGCCCGAGGACGATGAGACCGGCGACCTTCAAGCCGTCCACGTCCTTCCGGACACCCCTCGCAATTCCTGCTGCGATCCCGGAGGGCAGGACGCTTCTCACGTACTGCAATTCAGCTGATGAAGCATCGGGTCGCCCCAGACGTTCGGCAACCGCCGCCTTCGAGATTCCCTCCGCGAAACAACGCCTCATCAAGTACCGGACCGTCGCCCGTTCGGCTCCCACCTTGTGATCGACGATCGCACTCGGGACCTGGACGATCGCCTCTGGCCCGTACCGTCTCCGGACGAGGATGCCCAAGACCGTCTCTTCGCAACCGAGGGGCGCAGCAGCTGTCCGACCCATCTCGGTGTCGAAATGACCCACGTCCGAAAAGACGGTTCGGCGGAACGACATCCCTGCGCCGATCGGATTTCGAATGGGAGCGACCGAGTCGGGCAGACCCCGGTAGCTGCATCCGACCACCCAGTCGAATTCGCTGGGGAACCAACCGGGCCGGCCGCCGAGCCAATCCGCTCGGACCACCCCACCAGTGCCTCTGATCGACGGGTCGAGATACGGCCGGACCAACTCTTCGAGCCACTCGGGTCGGGCCGCCGCATCGTCATCGAGGAACGCCACGATGTCACCGGTCGAGTGCTTGATCCCACTGTTCCTGGAACCAGACAGACCCCGCTTTTCCGTGTTCTCGACAACCTCGATATCAGGGAAGGCCGCGAGGGCTTTCGAGAAGAGCTCCCGATTGTGGTCGATCACCAGGACACACCGCTCGGCTCGAAGAGTCTGCGATCTGACCGAATCCACGGCAGCACACAGATCGTCCCACCGCCGGTCGGAGTAGGCACAGATGACGACGGTCACCGGCGGTAGGTTCTCCGTGCTCCCCGCCGTTGGACCTGTTCGTCCCGATCTCAGCAATTCTCGTCGCCCCTTCTTCCTGATCAACGCGAGCGCTCCGAATTGGGCCCGGGAGTACCGGAACCGTTCAGCTGGCTTCTTCAGCGACAGTCGACAAGGCGGACCATGAGGCCCCCACGACCCTCAACGAGTCCGCCGACGACGTCGCGGGCCGGTGCATCCCACGCTTTCGCTCGGAATGGATCGTCCGCAGGACCCGAACGCCGTCAGACACGGCATTGAGATTGCTGGTGCCGTAGAAGCGGCTGCGCTCGAAACTCGGCACCTCGGCGACCCGTAGGCCGGCTTTGGCGATCCGGACGTTGATCAGTGTCTCCACTTCGAATCCGTCACCCCAGAGCATGGCGCCTGGATCGGCACCCTCTATGTCTGCCTCCAGCCCGATGACCGACAGACATTCCCGGCGGAAGGCGTTGTAGCCGTAGCAGAGGTCGGTATAGCGGGTGCCGTACAGCAGGTTGACCATCCTGTTCAGCCAATAGTTCCCGAGCTGCCTGAGCCGGCTGATGTCGCTGCTGCCGGCTCCCGGCATGAAACGGGAGCCCTTGGCGAAGTCCGCCCCTTCCTTCAACGCGTTGACGAAGCTCGGGATCTCCGCCGGGTTGGTCGATCCATCGGCGTCGAGCATGACGATGAAGTCCCCTGTGGCCACGGCAAACCCGCAGGCGAGCGCGTTGCCCTTGCCTTTACGGGTCTGGCCGACAATGGTGATACCCGCTCGCAGCCGGCGCGCCACTCGTACGGTGTCATCCGTCGAACCGCCGTCCACGAGGATCACCTGGTGGAGGCCGTCGGGAAGTCCGGCGAGGACGTGCGGAAGGTTCCTGGCCTCGTTCTTCGCAGGGATGACCACGCTCACCGTCGGCCCGAGCTCCTCCGTCCCCGCCGGCTCGACCTTCTCCAGGCTCGCTTCCGGCACAATTGCTTCGACCCGCCGCTTGTTGTGGCGGTACAACCTGACATCGCTCAGTGTCACGCCGTTTTGCCCCTCTCCACTCGCGCACCTCAGCTCGTGCGGCGCTCCGCCGGACTGCGACCGGTTGGACACAACGGGTGTCCGCCTGACCCACGCCGATCACCCCACGTGCCCACTCCTCAAAGAACGGCCCTCTCCTCCACACAGAACCGCTCTCCCTGCAACACGCGGTCTCCTCACCGGCTCACCACGACGCCAGCGGTCCCCGACGGCACGTCGAGCCTGCGACCACGACCTGTTCGGTGACGCATCGGAGATTCCCTTGTCATGGTGACGCCGAAGGACGACATGGAAGGGCTATTTCCTCACGGTAAGTGATGGGATAACTACGCTGCGTGGAAGTTTATAGAAGTCGAATGGTCCTGTCCACTGTCGCTCTCCGAGAGTCGCCGACCGCCCATCCGGCGACTGAACGCCGATGGCGCGGACGAGGCCGTTCGTGATGGTCGGAGGAGGACTCGCGTGGTGACCCGCCCGCGAACCGTTCGGTCCAGTCGGAATGCGTCGGGTCGCCTGGCCCCACGACCAGAGCACCGGACCGACTCGAGGCTCGAGCTGCAGCGATGCCACCCTTCCCCGGCAGGCAGCCTTAGAATCCGATCGGACCATTTGATACAGAATTCCGACCATCGGGCCGAAGTTGTAGGCATGCCTATTCGGGGGCAAGCGGGGGCCCCGCAAAGGGAACGGAACAATGGGGAATCCGGAGAAGAGAGCCAACATGCTGAGGACTCACCGGCACCGCCAGGGTGTCTGTCACCGATGCGGTTGGAGGGGATCCGTCTCCAAGGTCGGACGGCGACGGCGGGCCCAGTTCCGCACCAGTCAGGTGTACGGCCGGCTGTGCGATGAGTGCGTCGAGGATCTGCTCCGGGGCGAGGGCAACGCCCGCAGTGAGCAGGCGCCCGGAACCGGCGGGTCGGGCGACTCCGGCGACCTCGACGTGGCCTGAGAGCGGGGGATCACCTCGGCCCGCTGGCCGGGCGACGACCGCCTGGCTCCGGTTGCGGCCGACTCGGCCATTGCACCGTCTCCGGCGGACGCGGCACCGACACCTGCGAATTGACCGCTCCCGACCGGACGCGGCAGGGGCAGACGAACGACCGCGCGCATCCCCCGATGCTCGTTGATCGCCCCGGGCTCGTCGTCTCGCGATCGGGCCGTGGGCGGCGCCTGGGACTTCCGATCGGCTTGGCGCTCGCCTGTTGGGTGATCGTCGTCCCGCTGGTGATCGTGGCGCTGTTCCGAATCGTGGCCTGGGACGACTTCGAGCCGCTGGCTGTCGTCAACGCGTTCACCGCGTTCGTCTACCTCCCCGCGTGGGTGGTGCTCGCAGTAGCCGCGGTGTGGCGCCGGGCCTTCCTGGCCGCTGCGGCCCTGCTCGTCGTCCTTGCCCAGATCGCCTTCCTCTATCCGGAGCTGTCTGCCGCTCGGCCGATCCCCCGGTGGGCCGAGACGGCGCCGACCCTTCGTCTTCTCGACGCCAACGTCGACAAGGGCAACCCTTCGATCGTCGCCTACGCCGGCGAGATAGCAACGGTCCGCCCGCAGCTCGTGACCTTGGAGGAGGCCAACCCGATCGACGTGGCCCAGCTGGTCGGGACCGGCGCGCTGGCCCGCCTCCCCTACCGGGTCGAGATCAGGCGGTACGGATCGACCGGCTTCTTCATCGCCTCGCACTACCCGCTGACAGGCGGGAACGCCGTCTACTACACCGCCGGACTCCCGGTCATCGTCCAGACGACGGTGGACCTGCCGTCGGGACCTCAGCCTCTTTGGGTGGTCCACACCATCGCCCCCTTGCCGGCGTCCTTCTCCGCGTGGAAGGGGGAGCTCGCCCTCATCGACCGCCTCCTGGCGTCCCGCCGAGCCGGGGGGCTACTCGTCGTCGGCGACTTCAACGCGACCTGGGGAAACCGGGGCTTCCGCGACATCCTGGCAACCGGGCTCACCGACGGCGCAGCTGCCCGCGGGCAGGCCCTCGACATGACCTGGTCGCAGACCGTGCCGGTCGTCCCCCCCTTTGTGCGGATCGACCACGTGCTCACCGGAACCGGCCTGGCCGTCACCCAGATGAGGACAGCCGATGGACCGGGCAGCGACCACAGGACACTGATTGCCACGGTCGCGTTGCGCCGAGAGCGCACGCGCGGGATCTGATGCGCTCGAGCCCGGGCGACGGCAGATGCAGCGTCGGATCGTGGCGGCCGCCCCCCCGACGGGAGCCGCCCGGGGTCCGCGGTCAGAAGGCGTCCTCGATGACCTCGACCTCACCGGCGGTCACCGACACCACGTCGAATCGCACGTCGACCCGGGCCCGGCCCGCGGCCGGGGTGAGCTCGGAGAGCCAGCGGGCGGCCAGGCGCCGGATGCGGCGCTGCTTGGCGGCCAGGACGGCCTCGACACCCGTTCCGAACCGGTCGCTCGTGCGCGCCTTGACCTCGCAGAACACGACGGTGCGACCCTGCCGGGCGATGAGGTCGATCTCGCCCTCCCGGCGCCGCCAGTTCCGCTCGAGGACCTCGTACCCACGTCCCTCGTACCAGGCGACTGCGGCGTCCTCTCCGGCCGCGCCCAACTCGCGCCGGCGGTCGTCCCCGGATTCCGGGCCCGAAGGGCCCACCCTCAGAGGTCCTTGTCGGGCAGGCGCTCGATGTTGACGTCCCGGAAGGTGAGGATCCGCACCGAGGGGACGAAGCGGGCGGGCCGGTACATGTCCCAGACCCAGGCGTCCTGCAGGACGACCTCCACGCAGGCGGGCGAGGTGTCCGAGCGCACCGTGACGTCCACCGTGTTGGCGAGGTAGAACCGGCGCTCGGTCTCGACCACGTAGGAGAAGAGCGGGACCACGGCACGGTATTCGTGGACGAGGGCCAGCTCGATCTCGGACTCGTAGCGCTCGAGGTCCTCTTCGCTCATCGCACCGCTGACGGCGTCGTCAGAGCCCGTCGCCGGACCGCATGCCCCGGCGAGCTCGGAGGCGGCTCAAGAGCGCGCAGACCGGCGCTCCTTGATCTTGGCCGCCTTGCCGTGGCGGTCACGCAGGTAGTAGAGCTTCGCCCGCCGGACGTCGCCCAGCGAGACCACCTCGGTGTGGTCGATGACCGGCGAGTGGACCGGGAAGGTGCGCTCGACGCCGACCCCGAAGCTGACCTTGCGGACGGTGAACGTCTCTCGGACCCCGGTGCCCTGACGCCGGACCACGGCTCCCTGGAACACCTGGACGCGCTCACGGCTGCCCTCGACGACCCGCACGTGCACCTTGACGGTGTCGCCGGGACGGAACTCGGGGATGTCGTCCCGCAGGCTGTCGCGGTCGATGATGTCGGTCGGGTTCATTGGGCGCGTCTCTCCACAGGTCGTTCGGTCTCTCCCGGACGGCGACCGGTCGCCACGAATCCTCGGGGCCACGGGCGGTCACCGTGGGTGCCGACGGATCCGGCGCCGGCGAGGCTCACCAATCGTAGCCGTGTTCTCGTAATGGGCGCACCTCGCCGTGCTCGACCAGGAGCCGCACCTCCTCGGGGGTCAGCCCGCCACGCCGGTCGACCAGGTCGGGTCGTCGCTCGAGGGTCAGGAGCAGGGACTGCACCCGACGCCATGCCTCGACCCGGCCATGGTCCCCCGAGCGGAGGACCTCGGGAACCCCCCACCCCCGGAAGTCGGCCGGCCGGGTGTACTGGGGATATTCGAGCAACCCGGCGGCGAAGCTCTCGTCCTCCACCGACCGCTCGTTGCCCAGGACCCCGGGGAGCAGCCGGGCGACGGCCTCGACCACCACGAGCGCTGCCAGCTCGCCGCCGGCCAGCACGTAGTCGCCGACGGAGAGCTCGCCGTCGACGAGGTGATCGGCCACCCGCTGGTCGACCCCCTCGTAGCGGCCGCAGAGCAGGGAGAAGCCGCCGGGACCCCGGGCGAGCCCGTCGGCCACCGTCTGGTCGAAGCGGCGGCCGGAGGGGGAGAGCAGGAACAGTGGCCGCGGCAGGCCGTCCCCCGAGGCCTCGACCGACTCGACGGCCTCGAACACCGGCTGCGGGGAGAGCACCATCCCGGCACCGCCGCCGAAGGGGGCGTCGTCGACCGAGCGGTGCACGTCGTGGGTCGCGTCCCGCACGTCGTGGGTACGCAGGTCGAGCCTCCCGCAGGATCGGGATCGACCGAGCAGCGACGCCGTCCAGTACCGCTCGACCACCTCGGGGAAGAGGGTGAAGACGTCGATCCGGAACGGGACCCGCGGCGAAGCGCCGTCGTCGGCGCCGGCCGCCGGCTCCGCGCCGCTCACGGGAGGTCGAGCAGTCCGTCGGGGATCTCGACGGTGACCCGGACCCCCGGCTCGGAGCCGGTCACGAACCCCAGCGGGATGAGCCCCCCACCCGAGAGGACGAGCAGGTCGCTGGCGGGATTGGCCTCGACCGCGTCGACGGTACCCAGCACCCGGCCCGAGGTGTCCACGACGCTCGAGCCGACCAGATCGTGGACCCACAATGCGTCCGGGTCGGAGAGGGGTTCGGCGAACAGCTCGGTTCCGCGCAGCTCCTCTGCGGCGTCGATTCCCCGCACCGACGCGAAGGTCACGATGTGCCGCCCGCGCAGCGGCGCCGCGCGCTCGACCTCGAGCATGCTCCCGTCGGCGGTCACCAACACCGACCCGGCCGCCACCCGTTCGTCGCGGTTGGTGGTCAGCGACACCACGACGTCCCCGCGCAGACCGTGGGGCTTGACGATCCTCCCGACCGCCAGGAGCGGGGTGCCGCCCGAGTCCCTGCCCGGGTCGGGGTCGCTGCGGGTGGCTCCCTCCGGGGCAAGACCCTGTTCGGCGTCTGCGCCGTCTGCGGGAACCGCGGAGGGCACAGGGTCCGGGTCAGTCGTCGACGATGTCGACGCTGGTCTGGACCCCGTCGCGCGCCCCGGCGGCCGCCACCACCGTCCGGATGGCCTGGGCCACCCGGCCGCGGCGGCCGATGACCCGTCCCATGTCCTCGGGTGCGACGTGGATCCGGAACCGGACCGAGCTCCCGTGCTCCTCGGTGTTGATGACCACTGCGTCGCCGTCCGAGGCGATCGAGTGGACCAGGTACGTCACGACCGCCAGGGGGGTCCCCCCCGAAACCCGGTTTCCGGCGTCGTCGTCGTCTTCGTCGATGTCGTCGATGGTGTTGACGTCACCGGCAGCACCGACGGCCAGCTCGTCGGTCACCTTGCCGCCTTGGCCGAGGCGAACTCGTCGTACGCGCCCGACTGCTTGAGCAGCTTCTCGACCCGCTCGGTCGGCGTGGCGCCCTGGGAGAGCCACTTGACGGCCTTCTGGTTGTCGATCTCGACGACCGCGTCGGGATCGGCCAGCGACCGCCCGCGGGGTGCATAGGTGCCCACGATCTCGATGAACCGCCCGTTGCGGGGCGATCGGCTGTCGGCCGCCACCAGCCGGTAGGTCGGCTGCTTCTTCTTTCCGATCCGCACGAGGCGGAGCTTTACTGCCACGGTCAACTCCTCTGCTGCAGGGTATCCACCACTCTGTCGGTCGGGATCACCAGATCGTCCCCCGAGGGATCCCGGGCGTCCCGACCGGCCGATCCTCCGGCCCACCCGTCCGTGGGCGGCCCACAGTCTCCCACCAAAGCGCGAGCCCGCGTGCACGCGGCTCGGACGGCGCTCCCGACGCGGCCGGTGCGCACCGTGCCGTCACCGTGCCTTCGGGGTCACTCGGCCGCCCCCCCTTCCCTTCTTGCCGCCCTTGCCCTTGGGCTTGCCGCCCCGCCGGCCGGCAGCGCCCGCGCCGCCCCCGGCGGTCGACCCGGGGCGCCCCGTGGCCTCTCCGAGCGAAGGGGCGAACCCGCCGTCGGAGGCGTTCGCGGCCAGGTCGGCCATGGCCTCCGGGCTGAGCTTCGGGGAGCGGCCCAGCAGGCCACCGATCCCGCCCATCGCGCCTCCCATCCCACCCTTCCCCATCCCCTTCATCATCTTCTGCATCTCCTTGAACTGCTTGAGGAGCCCGTTGACGTCCGAGGTTGCGGTTCCGCTGCCGACGGCGATCCGGACCCGACGGCCGCCGTCGATGATCGAGGGGTCGGACCGCTCGGCCGGGGTCATCGACTGGATGATGGCCTCGACCTGGCCGATCTGGCGGTCGTCGACGCCCGCGGAGGCCTGCTTGAGGTCCTTCGGCACGCCCGGCAGCAGCGAGAGCATCCCCGAGATCGAGCCCATCTTCTTGACCTGCTGAAGCTGCTCCAAGAAGTCCTCGAGGGTGAAGCGGCCCTCGATCATGGCGGCCGCCCCCTTGGTGGCGACCTCTTGGTCCATGGTCCGCTCTGCCTGCTCGATGAGGCTCAGGACGTCCCCCATGCCGAGGATGCGGTCGGCCATGCGGTCCGGATGGAACTGGTCGAAGTCGTCCAGCCGCTCCCCTGTGGAGGCGAAGGCGATCGGCCGGCCCACCACCTCGCGCACCGAGAGGGCCGCGCCGCCTCGGGCGTCGCCGTCCAGCTTGGTGAGGATGACGCCGTCGAGGGTCAGTGTCTCGTGGAACGCCCGGGCGGTCGAGACCGCGTCCTGGCCGGTCATCGCGTCGATGACCAGGAAGGTGTAGTCGGGGTCCACCGCGCCCGAGACGTCCCGGATCTCGTCCATGAGCTCCTGGTCGATCGAGAGCCGTCCGGCCGTGTCGACGATGAGGACGTCGCGGCCGAGACGCCTGGCCTCCTCGAGACCGGCGGCGGCCACGGCCACCGGGTCGGTGGCCTCGCTGAAGACGGTCACACCGGCCTGGTTGCCGAGCACCCGGAGCTGCTCGACCGCGGCCGGGCGCTGCAGGTCGGCACCGACGAGCAGTGGGTTGCGGCCGTGCTGCTTGAACCAGCGGGCGAGCTTGGCCGAGGCGGTGGTCTTGCCCGAACCCTGGAGACCGGCCAGCAGGACGACCGTCGGCGGTCGGCTGGCATAGCTGATCTTGAGGGTCTCCCCGCCGAGGATCGCGACGAGCTCCTCGTTGACGATCTTGATGACCTGCTGTCCGGGGCTCAGGTGCTGGGCGAGCTCGAGGCCCACGCACCTGGCGCGCACCGCCTCGGTGAACTGCCGGACCACGCCGATCTCGACGTCCGCCTCGAGGAGCGCGGTTCGGATCTCTCGGAGGACCTCGTCGACGTCGGCCTCGGTGAGGCGCCCGCGCCCGCGCAGTCGGCCGAGGATGCCCTCGAATCGGTCGGTCAGGCTCTCGAACATGGGGTGCTCAGGCTACAGGACGGCCCGAGGGCCCATGCTGCGACGTCACGCCCCTGTCGGGCTCTCCCCCACCGGGCCAGGGCGGACGTGCACCCATCGGGGCGCCGTGTCAGAACAGCGCGTCGACGAAGGCCTCCGCATCGAAGTCGACCAGGTCGTCGGCCCCTTCGCCGAGACCGACCAGCTTGACCGGCAGCCCGAGCTCGCGCTGGATGGCGATCACGATCCCTCCCTTGGCGGTGCCGTCCAGCTTGGTGAGCACCACCCCGGACACCTCGACCGCGTCCAGGAAGACCTTCGCCTGGGCCAGACCGTTCTGGCCGGTCGTGGCGTCGAGCACCAGCAGGACCTCGGTCACCCGTCCCGGCGCCCGGTCGGCGACCCTCCGGATCTTCTTGAGCTCCTCGATCAGGTTGACCTTGTTGTGGAGGCGGCCGGCGGTGTCGGCGAGCACGAGTGCGTGACCCTTCGACGCGGCACGTTGCACCGCGTCGAAGACGACCGAGCTCGGGTCGCCACCCTCCGAGCCACGAACGATGTCGGCACCGGCCCGCTCCGCCCACTGGGCGAGCTGCTCCCCGGCTGCGGCACGGAAGGTGTCCGCGGCGGCGAGCAGCACCCGGGTGCTCGACCCGGACAGGCGATGGGCCACCTTCCCGACCGTGGTGGTCTTGCCGACCCCGTTGACCCCGACGAAGAGCCAGACCTCGACCGGCCGGTCGCCGTCCGACGCGGCGGCGCCCTCTGCCGCCCGGGCGCCATCGGGTAGGGCGAGCGACGAGTCGGGCGTCGAAACCATGGCCACCAGGTCGGCCTTGAGCGCGTCGACGAGCGCGTCGGGTCCGTCGATCCCGCCCTCCTTGACCCGGGCCCGCAGGTCCTCGAGGAGCGCGTCCGTCGCGCCCACCCCGACATCGGCGCGGATGAGCGCCTCTTCGAGGTCGTCCCACGTGGATGCGTCGATGCGGCCCGCGGAGCGCAGGGCCCCGAGATAGCCCGAGAGCAGGTCGCGGGCCTTGCCCAGACGGCCGCGGTAGGTGGCCGGCTCCGGCGCGGCCACCGTCGGCGGAGCAGGTTCGGGTACCTCCGGCGCGGACGGGGCGGGCACCCCAGCCTCGACCCGGCCCTCCGGTGCGATGACCGGTGCAGTCCCGGCGGCCGCGGCGGCGGGGGGTGCCTCGCCGACGACCGTCGCGTCCGGGGCGGGTCGAGCCCTCCGGGAACGGAACCTGAGGCCCACCGCCGCCCCGCCGCCCACGACGAGGACCGGGATCGCAATGGCCAGCCCGACCCCGAGGTCGGATGCCTGGATCACCAGCATCGGGTCGGTCATCGCGGGTCGTGGTCCGGGTCGGCGTCGCCACCACCGACCGAAGACGACACCGGAGCCTGCTGGACGGGCGGCGGGGCGGGCAACGCCCGATCGCGGGGGACCTTCTGGCTCACCACCTTCGACGAGCCCCCCGGGGCCATGGTCACCCCGTAGAGCGCGTCCGCCGCCTCCATCGTCCGCTTCTGATGGCTCACGATGATCAGCTGGGCCTCGTCCCGGAATTCGTTGACCAGGGCCAGGAACCGCATGAGGTTGACGTCGTCGAGCGCCGCCTCGACCTCGTCCATCAGGTAGAAGGGCGAGGGGCGGCTCCGGAACACCGCGAAGAGGTAGGCCATCGCCACGAGCGACCGCTCGCCGCCCGAGAGCAGGGAGAGCCGGCGCACGTTGCGACCGGCCGGGCGCACCTCGACCTCGACCCCGGTGTCGAGCAGGTTCCCCGGATCGGTCAGCGAGAGACGGCCGGTCCCCCCGGGGAAGAGCGAGGTGATGAGGTTCGAGAAGTGCTCGTTGACGTCTGCGAACGCGGAGTCGAAGACGTGCATGATCTCCCCGTCGAGGGTGCGCACGACCTGGTGGAGCTCGCGCCGGGCCGCCCGTACGTCCTCGACCTGGGACTCCAGGAACCGGTGGCGCTCCCCGAGCTCGGAGAGCTCCTCCAGCGCGAGCGGGTTGACCGGGCCGAGGGCGGCGAGCTCCGCCTCGAGCTGGACCACCCGGGCCGCCGGGTCGGTGCCCTCCGCGAGCTCCGGCTCTGGTGCGCCGATTGCGTCCTCGGGCCCGCAGCCGAGCTCCCGGTGCAGGGTCTCGACCAACGATTCCCGGCGGATGGTGGCCTCCACCAGGTCGAGCTCGGTGTGCTGCAGGCGCTCGCGTACCGCGGCAAGGTCGTGCTCGCCGGCCGAGCGCCGTCGGCGCAGCTCTTCGAGGCGTGCCCCGCCGGCCCGGACCGCTTCGAGCTGACGGCTGTGGCGCTCGCGGAGGGCGGCCAGCAGGGCGTCCAGCTCGACCTGTGCGTCCATGACCAGCCCGAGCAACCGCTCGACGGCCGTGGCGTCCGACTCGAGCCGGGTCCGGCGCTCGGCGGCCAGGCGGCGCTCGTCGGCGTGCCCGGTGAGCCGCCGCTCGACCTCGCGCAACCGCTCCTCGAGCACCCGTCGCCGCTCGACCAGTCCGGCCGACCGCACCTCCCACCCGCCGATCCGTGATGTGGCCTCGGCGATGCGCTCGTCGATGCGTTGCCGCTCGGCCCGGGCCGAGGCGGTTCGCTCCGCGACCAGGGCGCGCTCCCGCTCGAGCGCAGGCATCCCGGCCACCAGTTCGGCAACCCGGGCCGCGTCGCGTCCGATGCGACCGTCGAGCTCGATCCGGTTGTGCCGGAGCTCCTCCAGCTCGCCGCGGAGGAGGTCCCGGTCGGCCGAGACCCGCAGGCGCCCGGTCCGGGCCGCCTGGTGGGCGATCTCGTTGCGGTCGTCCGCCCGGACCGCCTCGGTGGCCGCCTCACGGGTGGCGTCGACCTCGCGGCGCGCGCTGCCCCGCTCCTCGGCGGTGCGGACCGATTCCTCCCGGCCCACCGCCGCCCGGGCCCTCGCCTCCTCGACCACCGAGGCGGTCACCATCCCCCCGCTCGCCCGGACCCGCCAGCCGGCGGAGGAGAAGCGGTCGCCCTCGCTGGTGACCACCACCAGATCCGGTCGGGAGAGGGCCAGGTCGATGGCCTCGGACCACCCGGTCCGGGCGCAGCACGAGCCGGCAAGCAGCGTGTCGAGCACCGCGTCGAGTCCGGGCGGGACCCGCCCTCCGGCGCGTGGCCTCACATGGGAGCGGACCGTCTGCGTCCCGGCCGGCAGTGAGAGCTCGGCCTCTCCGGCGCGACGCGCGGCGACCGACTCGGTGAGTGCGAGCACCGCGCCGGTGGCACCGCCGGTGCGGAGCCGGGACAGCGCGGCCCGGGCGGCGTCGCTGCCCGAGACGACCACCGCGGCGAGCGAGCCACCGACCGCGGCTTCGACGGCCTGCTCCCAGCCGGGGTCGATCTCGACCAGGTCCAGCAGGGTCCCGACCACACCGTCGACGCCGGCCAGCAATTCCGCGCCGGCCGCCCCCCGTGCCTCGTCGAACGCCCGCTCGAGCGCGTCGGCCCGGGCCACGGCGCGGGCTTGCTCCTGCTCGGCTTGGCGCAGCGCCTCCTCGGCCACCTCCAGCCGTCGGACCGCGCGCTGGTGGGCGCTTTCCGTCGCGGCCACCGCTGCCTGCAGCTGGTGTCGGGCCTGCTCCGTCTCGGCCAGACGTTCCCCGAGCTCGTACTCCTCCCCCTCGAGCAACGAGGCGCGCCGCTCGGCCGCGCCGAGCCGGGCGTCCATCTGGTCGAGGGAGCGGCGGTCGCGCTCGAGTGCGTGCTCGAGCGACGCGAGCTGGCCGCGGGCCACCGTGACCGCCTCGTCGGCGCGCCGACCGTCGGTACCGTCGCCCCACCCGGCGAGATGGACCTCGAGCTCGCGGGCAGCCTCGCCCGCGGCGGCAACCAGGAGGTCGTGTTCGGGCGCGAGCCTCTCCGCCTCCCGCTCGGCGGTGATCAGCTCCTCGGCGAGGTGGGCGGCCTCGGCCTCGAGGGTGGACACGACGTCGGCGTCGGCGGCCGCGTCGAGGGCACGGGCGAGCGAGCGCTGCCGCTCCCGGAGCACGCCGGCGAGCCCACGGGCCCGTTCGACCATGCCGGTCGCTCTGCCGAGCGATGCGGTGAGGTCGGACTCGCGTTCCGCCGAGAGCGCGCCGGCGGTGCGCTCCGAGTCGGCGTCGAGCTCGCCGAGCTCGGCCTCGAGCCTGGCCTCGTCGGCCCGCTGCTGCTCCCGGAGACCGGTCCCCCGCTCGTGCCGGCGGTCGAGCACCGAGAGCTCGGCCCCCGCCACGTACAGCCGAACCGCCCGGAGCTCCTCGGCCAGGCCGGCGTGTGAGCGGGCGGCCGCGGCCTGGCGTTCGAGGGGGCGGATCTGCCGCTTGACCTCCCTGACCAGATCGAAGAGGCGCTCGAGGTGTTCCTCGGTGGTGGCGAGGCGGCGCTCGGCCCGCTCCCGCCGGCGGCGATGCTTGAGGACGCCAGCCGCCTCTTCGATGACCGAACGGCGATCCTCCGGGCGCGCCTCCAGGATCGCGTCGAGGTGGCCCTGGCTGACGATGACGTGCTGCTGGCGCCCGACACCGGTATCGGACAGGAGCTCCTGGATGTCGAGCAGCCGGCAGGGTGCGCCGTTGATCGAGTACTCGCTGTCGCCCGAACGGAACAGGGTCCGGGTGATGGTGACCTCGGCCAGGTCCGCCGAGAGCTTCCCGGCGGAATTGTCGATGGTGAGGGAGACCTCGGCCCGTCCGAGCGCCGGCCGGGTGGACGTCCCCATGAAGATGACGTCCTCCATCCTCGCCGAGCGCACGGTCCTCGGTCCCTGGGCGCCGAGCACCCAGGCGACTGCGTCGACCACGTTCGACTTCCCGCTGCCGTTGGGTCCGACCACCACGGTCACGCCGGGTTCGAACTCGAGGACCGCCGGGTCGGCGAAGGACTTGAATCCTTTGAGGGAGAGAGACTTCAAGAACACCGGGCGCTCACCCTACCGGCAGGCGTCGCGCACCGCGGGGTCCTGCTCACACCGGGCTCAGACCTGGCAATGCTCGCAGAAGAACGTCGATCGTCCACCCGACTTCACTCGCACGATGGTCGACCGGCAACGGCGGCACGCCTGGCCCTCGCGGTCGTAGGCCTGGTGTTGGTCCTGGTAGTCGCCCACCTCGCCGAAGAGGTCGAGGTACTGCTCGTCGGCCAGGGACGACCCGCGGCGCTTGACCGCCTCGGCCAGGGTCTCGACCATCGACCGGTAGAGACGGCGCACCTCCTGCGAGGAGAGCGAATTCGAGAGCCGGTCGTAGCGGAGCCCGGCTGCGAAGAGGATCTCGTCGGCGTACATGTTGCCGATGCCGGCCACGAACTCCTGGTCCATGAGCAGGGCCTTGAGACCGGCCTTGTGCGCCGAGAGCAGGACCCAGAACTTCTCCCAGCTCATCACGTCCTCCAGCGGGTCGAACCCGAGGTGGGCGAGCTCCGGGAGGGCCCGCATGCCCTCCGCGGGGGCGGCGGACACGAACAGCTCCCCGAAGGTGCGCGGATCGACGAAGCGCAGCTGGCCGCCCTGGGTGAAGGTGATCACGGCGTGGGTGTGCGGTGCCTTGGGCTCCTTGGCGCTCTTGACCCGCTGCAGCTGTCCGCTCATCCCGAGGTGGACCACCAGGGTGGCCCCGTCGTCGAGCCCGATCAGGAGGTACTTGCCGGCTCGGTCGATCGACCGGACGGTGCGTCCCTCGAGCTGGGCCCGGAACTGCTTGGCGCTCGGGTGGCGCCGGACCGTGCGTCCGTTGCGGACCTCGACCCCCTTGATCTTCCGTCCCACGACCTCGCCCTGGAGGTCGCGCCGGATGGTCTCCACTTCGGGAAGCTCAGGCATCCCCCCCGCCTCTCTCGACCTCCAGCGATCCGCAGGCCACCTGGGCCGCGACCTGCTCGGCGTCCTTCTTCGACCGCCCCTCCCCCATGCCGAGGCGCTGGCCAGCAACGTACACCGTGGCCAGGTACCTGCGGGAATGGTCCGGGCCGAACCCCTTCACCTCGTAGGAGGGCACGCCTCTGCCGAGTCGGACCGACTCCTCCTGCAGCCGGCTCTTGTGGTCGGACTCGCCCGGCTCGCCGACCGCGGCGGTGATCCGCACGCTGAGCAGGGACAGCACGAGCCGCCGGGCCTCGGCGAGCCCGCCGTCGAGGTAGACCGCCCCGATCACCGCCTCGGTGGCGTCCGCCAGGATCGACTCCTTGGTCCTGCCTCCCGACTGGTCCTCGCCGCGGCCGAGGCGGAGTGAGCCGGGCAGGCCGAGACCGAGCGCGACCTCTGCCAGGACACGCGTGTTCACCACGGAGGCGCGCACCTTGGAGAGCACCCCGTCGGAGAGCTCCGGGTGGGTCCGGTAGGTGTGCTCGGCCACGACCAGGCCCAGCACGGCGTCACCCAGGAACTCGAGCCGCTCGTTGGACGTGCTCCCACCGTGCTCGGAGCACCACGAACGGTGGCGGAGCGCCTGTCGGAGCAGTTCGGGGTCGTCGAAGGCATGGCCGATCCGCTCGGCCAGCTGTTCGTCTGCGGCCGCAGCGGCGGCCCCCTCGTCGGGTTCGGGCGCCATCCGGGCGCCTCAGGCCCCTCCGAGCTTCGCGTAGACGTAGTCGACAGCGTCGCGGACCGTCCGCAGTTCCTCGAGGTCCTCGTCCTCGATCCTGAAGCCCACCGAGCGCTCGCCGAGCTCCTCCTCCAGGCCTTCGACCAGCTCGATCAGGGCCAGCGAGTCCGCATCGAGGTCCTCGGCGAAGGACGCCGACTCGGCGATCGACGAGGGCTCGATCTCCAGGATGTCGGCGAGCAGATCGCGGATGAGCTCGAGAACCTGTTGGCGGTCGAGCGGACCCTGTTCGACATGGGTCTCTGCGGGCACGGCGTCTCCTGTGTGCGGCTCGGGCAGGGTCCGGAATTGGGCCGCTGGCGGGCACGATGATACCCGAGGCCGGCGTTCACCGAGTCGAAACACTGCCGCAACGCGTCGGACCCGGTGTGCGGCGAAACTGGACGAGTGGACGCCGACGTCGGACCCGAGCGCGCCGCTCCCGGCCCCACCGTTGGACCAACCCTGGCCCTCCTACCGCCCCGGGGCGTTCTACGACGAGCTCGTGAGCCCGGACGGTCGCCCCCGTCGAGCCGCCGGGCCGCTCTGGCATCACCTCGCCCAGCTCGGGGCGGCGGCACTCTGCGAACGCCAGGAGGCCGCGGAACGTGAGATCCGGGCCATCGGAGTGACGTTCACCCTCTACGACGGCACGACCGGCCTCGACCGGCCCTGGCCGTTCGACATCATCCCCCGGATCATCCCCCGGGAGCAGTGGGAGGCCATCGAGACCGGCCTGGTACAGCGCCTGAGCGCGCTCAACCTGTTCATCGACGACGTCTACCACGAACAACGCGCGGTCAGCTCCGGTGTCGTCCCCGCCGAGTTGGTCTCCGCCTCGCCCAACTTCCGCCGCGAGTGCGTCGGGGTGGACCCCCCGGGGGGGATCTGGGCCCACATCTGTGGGAGCGACCTCATCCGCGACCGTGATGGCTCGGTCTACGTCCTCGAGGACAACCTCCGGGTGCCCTCAGGGGTCTCCTACCTGCTGGAGAACCGGATGGTGGCCAAGCACGTGTTCCCCGAGATGTTCCGCCACTACAGCATCGAGCCGGTCGACCCCTACGTCGGCAGGCTGGCCAATCTGCTCTCGTCGTTGTCGCCCACGACTGCTGCTGACCCGACCATCGTCGTCCTGACCCCCGGCGTTCACAACTCGGCCTACTTCGAACACGCGTTCCTCGCCCAGCAGCTCGGGGTGGAGCTCGTCGAGGGCAGCGACCTCGTCGTGCTCGACGACGACGGCGTCTACGCCCGAACGATCGACGGCCTCGAGCAGGTCGACGTGATCTACCGGCGCATCGATGACCTCTACCTCGATCCCGAGGTCTTCCTCCCGGATTCGCACCTCGGGGTGCCCGGTCTGATGCGCGCCTGGCGGGCGGGACGGGTGGCCCTCGTCAACGCGCCCGGGGCCGGCGTCGCCGATGACAAGAAGGTCTACCCCTACGTGCCCGAGATCATCCGGTTCTACCTCGGCGAGGAACCGCTCCTGGCCACCGTGCCGACCTTGCGGTGCTGCGACGAGACCTCCCGGACCTTCGTGCTCGACAACCTCCCCTGCCTGGTGGTCAAGCCGGCCAACGAGTCGGGGGGCTACGGGGTACTGGTCGGCACGGAAGCCACCCAGGCCGAGCTCGCCAGTGCGGCCACCGAGATCGAGGACGAGCCGACCCGGTGGGTCGCCCAGCCGATCATCCCCCTCTCGACGGCGCCAACCCTGTGCGAGGGCGAGGTCGCCCCCCGACACATCGATCTGCGCCCCTTCACCCTGCTCGGTCCCGAGGGCGCCTACGTCACCAGAGGCGGACTGACCCGGGTCGCCCGGCGGGGGGGCTCCCTCGTGGTCAACTCCTCGCAGGGAGGTGGGAGCAAGGACACCTGGATCGTCGACACCGTCCACGATCCAGACGACCCGAGCGCGCCCCGTGATCGAGACCCGTCCGCCAACCGCTGGGACGGCTGTGCCGCCGAGCAGGAAGCACTCGGGCGAGAAGAGGGAGGGAACCATGCTGCTGGCACGGATGGCCGAGTCCGTCTACTGGGCCGGGCGCCACCTCGAGCGTGCCGAGGGCACCGCCCGCATCGTGCAGGTGCACACCGACGCTCACGTCGACATGCCGGTCGGTCGGGATGTCGGCTGGGAGCCGCTGCTCTCGATCGTCGGCGTCAACGGCGAGTTCGCCGCCTCCCGCGGGCGGGGGGCTACGGACAGGGCTCGGCCGGCGGAGGCGGACGTGGTCGAGTTCCTCCTGCTCGGCGAGGGCAATGCCTCGTCGATCCTGTCCGCGGTCACCGGGGCGCGTGAAAACCTCCGCAAGGCCCGACCGGTCGTCCCGCGGGAGGCCTGGGAGGCGTGCCACCGGCTCTGGCTCTCGAGCACCGACCACCTCGACGAGGCCGGTTCCCGGGAGGGCCGGGTCCAATGGTTGCGGCGGGTCGTGGCCGGCTGCCAGCAGATCCACGGGATCCTGCTCGGCACCATGAGCCGGGACGAGGCCATGTCGTTCCTGGCCATCGGCCAGAACCTCGAGCGGGCCGACCTGACCACCCGGGTGCTCGACGTACGCTCCGACAGCCTGCAGCCGCTGGGGGCCGACGCTCCCTACGACGTCGTCCACTGGATGGCCGTGCTGCGATCGCTGGCCGCCTACCAGCCATTCCGCCGGGCCATGCCAGCCCGGCCGCAGGGCGGCTCCACCCTGCGGTTCCTGCTCCAGGACGACCGATTCCCCAGGGCGGTGAGCGCCTGCCTGGCCGAGACCCGGGCCCATCTCAAGGTGCTGGCCCGTTCCGAGGACGCCCAGGAGGCCTGCCGCAACGCCTCGATGGTCATCGCCTCCGCCGCCGTTCCGCGGCTGACCGTGGCCGGGTTGGGCGCGTTCCTGGACGAGGTGCAGGTTGCCCTCGCGCAGATCCACGAGCAGATCGACAAGACGTACTTCCGGCCCACCTTCGCCGGCTGGGGGAGGGAGGCAGCCAGGCTGTGACCGCCGCCACTGCGTGAGCGCCACCGACAGCGTCGCATGACAGACTCTCTGTGCCGGCCGACTGGGCACCGAGCGCGTCGGGGGTCGCCTGTGAGGTATCAGATCGTCCATCGCACCCGGTACGGCTACGGCGCGCCGGTGGCCCGCTGCCGCAACGAGGCCCACCTGCGTCCCCGCGACACCGACCGACAGCGGTGCTTGGCAAGTGAGCTGGCAGTGGAGCCGACTCCAACCAGTTGGAACGACGGGTCGGACTTCTACGGCAACCCGCTGACCAGCTTCGTGGTCGAGGGACCCTTCGAGGAGCTCAACGTGACCGCCACCAGCGCGGTCGAGGTCACCGAGGGCAGCCCACCGCCTGTCGGGGGGCCGACCTGGGACGACGTTCGAACCCGACTGGCCGACGACCTCAGCCGGCCGACGCTCGACGCGCGTGAGTTCTGCTTCGAGTCACCGCTCGTGTCCACCTCGCGCGCCGTGCGCTCCTACGCCGAGCCCTCGTTCCCCGCCGGGCGCCCGTTGGTGGACGCGGTCACCGAGCTGACCGCACGTATTCACTGCGACTTCGTCTACGACCCCGGTGTCACCACCGTGACCACCCCGCTGGAGGAGATCCTCCAGCACCGGCGCGGTGTCTGCCAGGACTTCGCCCATCTGGCGGTGGGCTGCCTGCGTTCGATGGGTCTGGCCGCCCGCTACGTCAGCGGCTACCTCGAGACGGTCCCGGCCCCGGGCGAGGACCGGCTGATCGGGGCGGATGCCTCCCACGCCTGGCCTTCGGTGCTCGTCCCGGACTGGGGTTGGCTCGACGTCGACCCCACCAACGACGTGATGGTCGGGTCGACCTATGTGACCACGGCCTGGGGCCGCGACTACGCGGACGTCTCCCCGCTCAAGGGCATCGTCTTCGGGGGCGGCGACTCCCACACCCTCGAGGTGGCCGTCGACATGATCCGGACCGCGGACCCCGGCCCACCGCCGTCCCAGGCGAGGGGCCCGGCGGTCAGGGGGAGTTGACCAACGTGCGGGCTGCCATCGCCAGGTAGTCGAGGAGCTCGTCGCGGTCGTGCGGAGCCATACCGAGCGAATCGACCGCGGTGGTCATGTGCTGCATCCACCGGTCGGCCTCGGTCGGGCCGATGGCGAAGCGGGCGTGGCGCATCCGGAGCCGGGGGTGGCCCCGTACCTCCCCGTAGGTGGCGGGTCCCCCCCAGTACTGCATGAGGAAGAGGGCGAGGTGCTCCTTCGACTCGGTGAGATCCTCGGGGTAGAGGGGACGGAGCACCGGGTCGCCGGCGACACCCTGGTAGAAGCCCTCGACCAGCGCGGTGAAGAACGGCTCGCCGCCCCACCGCTCGAAGGGCGTCCCCTCGCCCTTCCGCGTGAGTCGCACGACTCGACTGTAGGCCGCGGTCGGTTAGCCTCGGACCGGCCCGACGCCGGTCGGTGCCCGCCCTGGGAGGTCGCCGTGTTCGAGTGGTCCGAGGAGCACCGGATGGTGCGCGACGCCGTCCGCCGGTTCATCGACGCGGAGGTGGTCCCCAACATCGACGCCCTCGAGCACGGCGAGATGCCCCCCTACGACATCATCCGCACGCTGTACGCGACCTTCGGGATGGACCAGATCGCCCGCGACCGGTTCAAGGCCCAGCTCGAGCGCAAGGCGGCGGGACGGACCGAGACGTCGTCGGAACGGGCAGCCCGTGCCGGTGACGGCGGTGCGGCCGCGATGACCCTGATCCCGATCATCGAGCTCTGCCACCACTGCCCGGGGATCGTGACCGCCATGGGGGTCAGCGTCGGGCTTGCGGCGGGCACCATCATGAAGCAGGGGACCCCCCGGCAGATGGAGCGGTGGGGACTCGACCTGCTCACCGCCGGGAAGGTCGGCTCCTGGGCGATCACCGAGCCCGACTCGGGCTCCGACGCCCTCGGGGGCATGACGACCTCGGCGCGCCGGGACGGCGACGAGTACGTCCTCAACGGCAACAAGACCTACATCACCAACGGCCCCTTCGCCGACACCATCGTGCTCTACGCCAAGCTCGACGACGGCTCGGACACCCCGGTGCGCGAACGCAAGGTGCTCACGTTCATCCTGGAGAAGGGCACGCCCGGCCTCGAGCAGTCCAAGCCGTTCTCCAAGATGGGCCTCCACTCCTCGCCCACCGGCGAGCTCTTCCTCACCGATGTCCGGGTCGGGCGCGACCATCTGCTCGGCGAGACCGAGGACGAGCGAGCCGGCTCGGGTCGCGAGTCGGCCAAGGGCAATTTCGTGACAGAGCGGGCCGGGATGGCCGCGATGGCCCTCGGGGTCATCGAGGAGTGCCTCTCCCTGTCCGTCGAGTACGCGAGGAACCGGATCCTCTGGGGCCGACCGATCGGCGACCGCCAGCTCATCCAGCTCAAGCTCGCCAAGATGGAGGTGGCCCGGCTGAATGTGGAGAACCTGGTCTTCCGGCACATCGAGACCTCGGCTGCCGGCAGGAGCCTGACCCTGGCCGAGGCGTCCGCCATGAAGCTCTATTCCGCACAGGCCGCCTCCGAGGTGGCCATGGAGGCGGTGCAGCTCATGGGCGGCAACGGCTACATGGCGGAATACCGGGTGGAGCAGCTGGCCCGTGACGCAAAGGTCTTCCAGATCTACGCCGGCACCGACGAGATCCAGGTCACCCACATCGCGAGGGCACTGCTCCAGGGCTGAGCACCCCGGGCCGGGCGCGCCGATTGCGGGCGCCGTCCGACACCGGCCGGACCGTCCCGGCGTTCAGTCCGGGGGCTCGGCGCGAACCGATGCGGCGACCGCCTCGACGAGGCCGGCCGCCGCCAGGTCGTGGGCGACCGTGATCGCGTTGACCATGGCAACCGACGACGACGAGCCGTGGCTGATCACGCAGACCCCGTCGACCCCGAGCAACATCGCTCCGCCGGTGTTCTCCGGGTCGAGCGAGGCGGCCACCGGGAGGAGGTGCGGGAGCAGGGCATCGGCGGCGGGGCGGACCTCGGGCCGGGCCAGGATGCCGGTGAGCGTGTCCATGAGGAAGCGCAGACTCCCCTCCAGCGTCTTCAGCGCCACGTTCCCGGTGAACCCGTCGGTCAGGATGACGTCCGCCCGGTCCTCGAAGAAGTCGCGGCCCTCGACGTTGCCCACGAAGCCGAATCCGGAGCTGCGACTCCCGGCCAGCAGGCGGTGGGTCTCCTTGACCAGCGGCGTGCCCTTCGCCGATTCCTCCCCGATGGAGAGCAGCCCGACCCTGGGCCGGTCGACCCCGTAGCGCTTGGCGACGAACGCGGCGCCCATCTGGGCGAACTGCACCAGCATCTGTGGGGTGCACTCCGCGTTGGCCCCCGCGTCCAGCAGCACCGTGGGCCATGCCTTCTTGAGGTCGGGGATCGGGGTGGCGATCGCCGGCCGGATCACCCCGGGCAGCCGGCCCATCCGGAGCAGCGCGGACGCCATGGTGGCACCGGTGTTGCCCGCGGAGACCATGGCCGACGCGGCACCGTCCCGGACCGCCTCGGCAGCCCGCACCAGCGAGGAGTCCTTCTTCCGGCGCACTCCCTGGGCCGGGTCGTCGTCCATGCCGATGACCTCGCTCGCCTCGAGGACCGGCAGGTCACCGGTGTCCCCCATCCCACCGGGCAGCCCGACCAGCAGGACCCCGATCGCGCCCGCCTCGGCCACCCGGCGCGCCCCGGCGACGATCTCCCCGGGAGCCCGGTCCCCGCCCATCGCATCGACCGCAACCGGGAGTGCGGCCAGCTCCGTTCCCGTCGGTCGGGCGCCACCCCGCGCCACTAGTCGACGTCGATCGCCTGACGGCCCTTGTACCACCCGCAATTGGGGCACACCACGTGGGGGAGCTTGGCGTTCGTGCACTGGGGGCAGACCGAGCGCGCCGGGGCCTTCAGCACCCAGTTGGCGGCACGGCGGCTCCGGCTCTTCGACTTGGAGGTCTTCTTCTTCGGAACGGCCATAAGCGGGACAGCTTAGGTCACCGCGGGGCGCCCGGGTCACGCAGCGCGTCGAGTGCCGACCAGCGGGGGTCGGCCGCGGGCGGACAGGCGCACGGCTCGGTGTTGCGGTTCGCCCCGCAGGTGGGACACAGCCCCAGGCACTCCTCTCGACAGAGGGGGGCAAGGGGCAGCTCGAGGATGATCGCGTCCCGGGCCAGGGGCTCGAGGTCGAGTTCGTCTCCGGCGAGCGGGTAGGCCTCCTCGTCCCGGTCGCTGCCGCCGGCGGTCGCGTAGCGCTCACGGACCCGGGCCTCGACGGTGCCGCCGACCGGTCCGCCGCACCGGCGGCACTCCCCCTCCCAGGGGGCGCTGACCGTGCCGGAGGCGGTGATCCCCCCCGGATAGGAAACCAGGGTGAGATCGGCCACCACCGCCGCGCCCTCGGGCACCACCACCGCGACCGCCCCGAGGTCCGCGATGGGTCCCTCGCGTCGCACGGGCGCGGCGGTTCCGGGTTGCCTGCGCAGGTCGGCCACCTGCACCAGGAACGGCCGGAGCACCCTCGGTCGGACCGGACCGGGACGCTGCCTCCCGGAGCCGGCCCGTCCGGGCGTCACCTGGTCCGGCGCGGACGTCACCGCGATCCTCAGTCGAGGTCCTGGTCGAAGAAGCCCTCCGGTTCGTCGCCGCCCAACCGGTCGAGGCTCCCGGCCGGTGCCAGGGTGGTGTCCCCCTGGTCCCCGATCTCGACGTCCGGCAACGGGCTCACCTGCAGCTTCTGGCGGCCGGCCTGGACCGTCTTCATCGTGCGGTCGAGGACGATCTCGAAGCTGGCCAGCTTCTGGTCCGCGTAGTCCTCCGCCTCGTGGCGCAGGCGACGTGCCTCCTCGTTGGCGTCGTCCAGGATGCGCTGGGCCACGTGGTTGGCCTGTCGCACCACCTCGGTGCGCTGGACCAGCCGCTCCGCCTGGACCCGGACCTCCTCGAGAATGCCCTCCGCCTCCCGATTGCGCTCGGCGAGGAACTCGTCGCGCTCCTTGAGGAGCCACCTGGCCTGCCGCAGCTCGTCGGGCATCCGTTCGAGCGCTCCCTCCAGCAGCTCGGTGAGCTCGTCGCGCGGGATCAGCACCGATGCCGACAGCGGCATCGCCTTGGCCGTCTGCACGAGCTCGAGCGCGCTGCGGAGGTACGCCTCGGCGTCGACCTGCTCGCTCGCCGCCCGCTGCTCGTCGAGATCGTCGAACAGGTCACTCACCCGCGAACTTCTCCTCGAGGCGCCGGGCGACCACCTTGGGCACGAAGGCGGTCACATCGCCGCCGAACCGGGCCACCTCACGCAGGAGACGCGAGGCGATGAACGAATGTGCCGAGCTGGTCGGGATGAAGAGGGTCTCGACTCCCGAGAGCTGCTTGTTCATCTGGGCCATCTGCAGCTCGTTCTCGAAGTCGGAGACCGCACGCAGCCCCTTCACGATGGCGCTGGCCCCGACGTCCTGGGCCACGTTGACCACCAGGGTCGCCACCGACACGATGCGCACGTTGACCAGGTGCACGAGGGACTCCTCGAGCATGGCCTGGCGCTCGTCGAGCGCGAAGAGCGCCTCGCTCTTCTGGGGGTTCCGGAGCGCCGCGACCACCACCTCGTCGAAGAGGCGGGAGGCCCGCTCGATCACCTCGAGATGCCCGTTGTGGACGGGATCGAAGGAGCCCGGGATGAGCGCAATCCTCACGATGCACCTTTCTGGGTGACCCGTTCCGGACGGGCGACCGTGACGATCGTACCTCCATAGCGCTTGGATCTGAGTACCTCCCAGCCCTCCGGAGGGTCGATCGGCACGCCGGATTCGAGCACCGCGAGATCGGCCGGGATGCGGGCGACCAGCGTGTCCCAGCCGCCGTAGTCGTACGGCGGGTCGCACAGCACGAGATCGAAGCGTGATGCGGTGGTGGCCACCCAGGCGTCCACGTCCGCCCGGATCACGGTGGCGTCCCCGCCCGCCCCGGTGCCGGTGAGACCGACCGAGGACAGGTTGTCGCGCACCGTGGCGACGGCGGTCGGATCACGCTCGACGAAGGTCACCGACGCCGCGCCCCGCGAGAGCGCCTCGATGCCCAGGGCGCCGGTGCCCGCGAAGAGGTCGGCGACGAGCAGGCCACCGACACCGCCGAGGCTGTAGAGCATGTCGAAGACGGCCTCGCGGACCCGGTCCGAGGTGGGCCGGAGCGTGCCCCCGGCGGGGGCGCGCAACCGCCGGCCACGGAGGTCGCCAGCGATCACGCGCACCGGGCCAGCCTACCGGTGAGCCCTCCGGGCCCCGGGTCACCGGCGACGCCCCGGCGGCTGCGGTCGGTGCCGCGCGGAACGGCGCGGAGCTCAGCTCTTGAAGAGGAACTCGGCCTCCTCGTCGTCGAGGAAGAGGCGCAGCTCCTCTGCCAGCAGTGGGTGATCGGCGAGGTGCGGGTCGGCGCCCACCAGCTCCACCGCCAGCCCGCGGGCGTCGACCACCAGGTCCCGGTCGGACAGGAGCCGTGCCAGCCGGAGGTCGGAGCGGCCCTTCTGGCGCGCCCCGAGGATGGTCCCCTCCCCCCGGAGGTCGAGGTCCACGTCGGCGAGTGCGAACCCGTCCGTGCTCTGCTCGAGCGCGCCGAGACGGGCGGCCGCCTCGGGTGCCTCGCTCGACGAGAGCAGGTAGCACCAGGCCGGCTCGCCACTCCGGCCGACCCGCCCGCGCAGCTGATGCAGCTGGGCGATGCCGAACCGGTCGGCGTCCTCGACGACCATCACCGAGGCGTCGGGCACGTCGACCCCGACCTCGATGACGGTGGTCGCGACCAGCACGTCGAGCGCGCCGGAGCGGAAGTCCTCCATGGCCCGTTCGCGCTCCGCGGGACGCATCTGGCCGTGCAGCAGTCCGATCCGGAGGCCGGAGAGCTCGGCCCCGGCCAGGCGCTCGGCCTCCGCGGTCGCCGAGGCCGCCTCCACCCGGTCGGACCCCTCGACCAGCGGGCAGACCACGAAGGCCCGGTGGCCCGAGGACACCTCCGAACGCACCCGCGACCAGGCCGCCGCCGCCTGGCGCGTCGTGCGCGCCCACGAGGTCTGCACCGGCTGCCGCCCGGGGGGAAGCTCGTCGACGACCGTCATGTCCAGGTCCCCGAACACGACCATCGCCGCGGTCCGCGGGATCGGGGTGGCAGTCATGACCAGCAGATCGGGGTCCCGCCCCTCCCCGTCGGCGCCCCGGCCCTTGTCCCTCGAGCGCGGCGCGCTGTTCGACGCCGAACCGGTGCTGCTCGTCGATGACCACCACCCCGAGGGAGCGGAACAGCACCTGATCGGTCAGGAGCGCGTGGGTGCCCACCAGGAGGTCGAGGGTGCCGTCGGCGAGGCCGCCCAGCACGGCGGCGCGGTCGGAGGCGCCCGCTCTGCTGGTGAGCAGGGCGATCCGCAGCGGCCGGGCCGCAGACGCCCCCGGAACCGGGACGTCGAGACCGGCCAGCAGACGAGCGATCTCGGAGGCGTGCTGCTCGGCGAGGACCTCGGTCGGCGCCATGAGGGCTCCCTGGTGGCCGCCTTCGACCGCCACCAGCAACGCGGCCAGCGCGACGACCGTCTTGCCCGATCCGACATCTCCCTGGAGCAGGCGGTGCATGGGAAGGGGACCCGCCAGGTCTTCGCGGAGCACGGCGACCGCGTGCGCCTGGGCGGCGGTCAACGCGAAGGGCAACCCCTCGACGAACCGGTCGAGCAGGGTGGGGCCACCGTCGGCCCGGACCACGACGTGGCGGATGCCGCGGGCGTCCTCCTGCAACCGGCGGCGGCGCAGCACCATGGCCAGCTGGAGCCGGAGCAGCTCGTCGAAGGCGAGGCGCCTGCGCGCCGGTTCGACCGCGTCCATGGTCGCCGGCCGGTGGATGCCGGCGAACGCAGCCGTCCGGTCGATGAGCCCGAGCGTGGCCCGCGCGTCGGACGGCACCGGGTCTGCGAACCGCCCGGCGCGGTCGAGGGCCTCGTGCACGAGCCGTCCGATGCGTGCAGAGGTCAGCGCGGCCTTCTCGGTCAGGGGATAGACGGGATAGATCCGACCGGCCGGCTGGCCGGAACCGCCGAGGTCCCCCTCCTCGCCGGCGGCCTGCAGGATCTCCACGGTCGGCCCGACCATCTGCAGGTCGCCGCGGTAGGAGCCCACCGGGCCGAAGAAGAGGGCCAGCGTCCCGACCGGCAGCTGGGTGGCCCGCCAGACCTGGTTGAAGAAGACCACCGAGAGGCGGCCGCCGGCGTCGGCGACCTCGAGGACGACCCGGGCGGGCGAACGGCCCCGGCCCCTCCCGCGGTGGACCGGGGGGCGCCCGACCCGCACCACCTCGGCGAGGACCGTCGCCCGCTCCCCCTCGGACAGGCGGTCGATGGTGACCATCCTCGTCCCGTCGATGTAGCGACGCGGGTAGTGGGTGAGCAGGTCGAGCACCGTGGTGATCCCGAGCTCGGCGAGGTCGCGGCCCGCCGCGGCCCCCACCCCGCGTAGCACCGAGACCGGAAGGTCGGCGAGCTGCCCGAGCCGGCGTCCGGGGAGGTCGTCCGGGGAGCCCGGGGTGGTCACTCGACGGAGATCCGGGCCGGTCACTCGATGGAGAAGAGGTACGGGTACAGGGGCTGGCCCCCGTGGTGCACCTCGGTCTCCACCGCCGGCCTCGCCTCCCGGAGCCACTCGGTGATGCGCCGGGTGTCCGCGGCCCCCGACCCCTCCCCCTCGATGATGGTGACCAGGTCGTGCTCGCCGGTGACCAGCAGGTCGAGGAGCGCGCAGGCGGCTCCCGCCACCGAGTCCCCCACCACCTCGATGCCGTCCCGCGACAGTCCGAGCCAGTCCCCGGTCCGGACGGTGCCGGCCGTGGTCTCCGAATCGCGCACGGCCCGGGTGATCTCGCCGGGGACCACCGTCCGGGCGCTCGTCTCCATCGCGGTCGCGTTGGCCTCGCCGGTGGCCTCGGGGTCGTAGGCGAGCAGTGCGGCGAACCCCTCGGCGATGGTCTCGGTCGGCACCACCCAGACCTTCTTCTCGCTCAGTTCGTCGACCCGCTCGGCGACCGGTCGGATGTTGCCGTTGTTGGGCAGCACGATGACCTGCTCGGAGGCGGCAGCGTCGACCGCCTCGACCAACTCGGCGACGGAGGGGTTCATCGACTGGCCGCCCGCGATGAGGCGCTGCACGCCGAGCGAGCGGAAGATGCGGCCGATGCCGTCGCCACTGGCGACCGCCACCACGCCGGTCACCGGTGGTGGCCCGTGCGGGGTGTCCGACGGTCCCGTCCCCTGGGTGCCGGCGGCCTCGCGCACCCAGCGCTCCTCCTCCACCTCGTCCTGGAGGTCGGTCACCCGGATCGAGCGCGGCCGGCCCGCGTCGAGCGCGGCCTCGACGGCAGCGCCGATCTCGTCGGTGTGGATGTGGCAGTTCCACATGCCGGCGCCGCCGACAACGACGATCGAGTCCCCGAGACCGGCCCAGACCTCCTTGAAGGCGGGGATGGTCTCGTCCGCTGCCTCGAGCAGGTACATGACCTCGTACCGCAGCCCGGCTCCGGCACCGTTGGCACCCCCCGGTGCGAGCTCGTCGCCGACCGGGATCGGGCCGGCCGGCGGGTCGGGGGGGACCGGCATCTCGCGCCCGTCGAGCACCGAGAGCAGGGCGTCGAAGAACAGCAGGAACCCGGTACCGCCCGCGTCGACCACGCCCGCCCGCTCGAGGACCGGCAGCAGTTGGGGCGTCCGTGCCAGGGCCTCGGCCGCCCCCTCCCGGGAGGCCTCGGCCACCGACACCAGCGACGCACCGGCGTCGGCAGCGGTCCGGGCACCCTCCGCGGCACCACGGGCCACGGTCAGGATGGTGCCCTCGACCGGCCGCAGGACCGCCTCGCGGGCCAGCCGGTCGGCGTCCTCCAGGGCGCGGGCGAGCTCGGGGGCCCCGGCCGCGCCGGCGGGGACGTCGAGTCCGGCGACCAGGCCGCGGAGGAGCTGGGAGAGGATGACGCCCGAGTTGCCCCGCGCCCCCATCAGCGACCCGTGCGCGATGGCCTCGCAGGTGGCTCCGAGACCCCGGTCGGCGAGCGTCCCGAGCTCGCTGGTGGCCGACTCCACGGTGAGGGCCATGTTGGTGCCGGTGTCGCCGTCCGGCACCGGGAAGACGTTGAGGCGGTTGATGAGCTGCTGGTGGGAGCGCAGTCCGTCCCGGTAGGTGCACATGACGCGACGGAGCACAGCCGCATCCAGCGCGTCGGGGGCCACCATGGGTGGGATGCTAACCTTTGCGACTTACCCGGAGGATCCTGAGAGGACGTCTGCAGTCATGGCAGCGGTGTGCGAGCTCTGCGGCAAGAAGCCGTCGTTCGGAATGAACATCAGCCACTCCCACCGCCGGACCAAGCGGCGCTGGGATCCCAACATCCAGCGGGTCCGGGCTCTGGTGGACGGTGCCCCGAGGCGCCTCCACGTGTGCACCTCCTGCATCCGCTCGGGCAAGGTGGTCAAGCCGCCGGTCCGGAACATCCCCGCCTGAGCTCCGGTTGCGCGGCCTCCCTCCGGGGCCGCTCAGAACCGGTGGCGCCATCCCCGGTCGTCGGGCAGCGGCTGACCCCCGAGCGTCCACTCGCCGGGCCGGTCCGAGCAGCGCCCGATCGGGATCGGGGTCGCCAGGCCCTCCTCGGCGAAGCCGTCGAGCAGCGGTCCCGGGTCGGGGGTCGCGAGGACCAGCTCGTAGTCCTCACCGCCGGACAGCGCCTCGTCACGGGTCGCCCCACCGGCCACCGGGGGTTCGACGAGCTCGAGCCCGACGCCGGAGGCGCCGGCCAGCCGGCCCAGGTCGGCGAGCAACCCGTCCGAGACGTCGACCGCAGCGGTTGCCCCGGTGCGACGGGCCACCCGACCCTCGGCGAGCCGCGCAACCGGTCGGCGGTGGGCCCTCGCGAGGTGGTCGGGGACCGGGGCCAGGTCCGACGGGGCCGCCTCCTTCGACGCCTCGAGCAGGCGGAGCCCGGCAGCCGACCCTCCGAGCGGTCCGGTCACGAAGAGCCGGTCGCCCGGACGGGCGCCGTCCCGGCGGAGGGGCCCGGGTGGCACGCCGCCGGGCAACGTGCCGAGTGCGGTCACCGAGACCACCAGGACCGGGCCCGAGGAGAGGTCCCCGCCCACCACCGAGCACCCGGCGGCGACCGCCCCCTCGCCCACGCCCGCCGCGAGCTCGTCCAGGGGGAAGCCGGCCGGAGCGGCGACCGCGAGCAGGGCGAAGTCCGCCGCCGCCCCCATGGCGGCGAGGTCCGAGACGGCCACCATCAGGGCCTTCCACCCGACGTCCTCCGGACCACTGATCCCGAGATCGACGTGCACGCCCTCGACCACCAGATCGCAACTGGCGACCAGCGGCCCGGGCCGCGGGAGGGCGAGCACGGCTGCGTCGTCGCCGATCCCCAGGTCACCGGGCCCGGACGGACGGCCACCGGACGCCTCGAAGCGCGACCTGAGGCGGGCGATGACCGAGAACTCGTCGGCCGGGTCGCCCGTCGTGCCGCCTTCGGCGGGATCGTCGGGCCCGGCGGGATCCCCGGAGTTGGGTCTGCGCACCCGCCCTGCCTACCATTGTCGCCAGGAGGGCCCGCTACTATTGATCGGCCGTTCCCTGATGCGCCCGCCTGCGCCACCGCCGCAGCAGCGGGACCTCCGGGTCCGCCGCACACCCGAGGAGGATCACCCTGCCGATGCGCCCCACCGAGCACGAGAAGCTGATCGCCTGGGTCGACGGCATCGCCGCCCTCACCGAGCCGGACGACGTGCACTGGTGCGACGGCTCGGCCGAAGAGTACGACCGGCTCTGCCAGCTCCTGGTCGACAACGGCACGTTCACCCGGCTGTCCGACGCCAAGCGGCCCAACAGCTACTGGGCACACTCCGATCCGGGTGACGTGGCCCGGGTCGAGGACCGGACCTTCATCTGCTCGACGCTCGAGTCCGACGCCGGCCCGACCAACAACTGGCGGGATCCCCGGGAGATGCGCGACCTCCTCACCCGACTGTTCAAGGGCTCGATGCGCGGCCGGACCATGTACGTCGTCCCCTTCTCGATGGGTCCGCTCGGATCGTCGATCGCCCACATCGGCGTGCAGATCACCGATTCGGCCTACGTGGCGGTGTCGATGCGGATCATGACCCGGATGGGGCGCGGCGCCCTCGAGGTGCTCGGGAGGGACGGCGAGTTCGTGCCGTGCCTCCACTCGGTCGGGATGCCGCTGGACCCCGGTCAGGCCGACGTGCCCTGGCCGTGCGACGCGGAGAACAAGTACATCGTGCACTTCCCCGAGACGCGGGAGATCTGGTCCTTCGGCTCCGGCTACGGCGGCAACGCCCTCCTCGGCAAGAAGTGCTTCGCCCTCCGCATCGCCTCGGTCATGGCCCGTGACGACAACTGGCTGGCCGAGCACATGCTCATCCTCAAGCTCACCTCGCCGGCCGGCGAGACCCGGTACGTGACCGGGGCCTTCCCGTCGTCCTGCGGCAAGACCAACCTGGCCATGCTCATCCCGACCCTCCCCGGCTGGAAGGTGGAGACGGTGGGCGACGACATCTGCTGGATGAAGTTCGGCACCGACGGCCGCCTCCATGCGATCAACCCCGAGGCGGGGTTCTTCGGCGTGGCGCCGGGCACCAACAGCGAGACCAACGCCAACGCGATGCTCACCCTGGACGCCAACGCCATCTTCACCAACACCGCGCTCACCGACGACGGCGACGTCTGGTGGGAGGGGATGACCAGCGAGCCGCCCGCGCACCTGACCTCGTGGAAGAACGAGGAGTGGACGCCCGCGTCGGGAACCCCGGCGGCCCACCCGAACGCCCGCTTCACGGTGCCCGCGGTCCAGGACCCGGCCATCGCCTCGGAGTGGGAGGATCCGGCCGGTGTGCCCATCGACGCCATCCTCTTCGGCGGGCGGCGCAGGTCGGTGGTCCCCCTGGTCTTCCAGTCGCGGGACTGGACGCACGGGGTCTTCCTCGGTTCGATCATGGCGTCGGAGACCACCGCCGCGGCGGCCGGCGCGGTCGGCAACCTGCGCCGCGATCCCTTCGCGATGCTCCCGTTCTGCGGGTACAACATGGCCGACTACTTCGCCCACTGGCTGGAGATCGGCGCCGGCGCCGATCCCGAGAAGCTCCCCAAGATCTTCTACGTCAACTGGTTCCGCAAGGGCGAGGACGGCCGCTGGCTCTGGCCCGGGTACGGGGAGAACTCCCGGGTCCTCGAGTGGGTCTTCGAGCGGGTGAGCGGGACCGGCGGAGCGGTCGAGACCCCGATCGGCTACGTCCCCGCCCCCGGTGCCATCGAGACCACCGGCCTCGACGTCTCCGCCGCGGACATGGCCGAGCTGCTCCGGGTGGACGCCGACGAGTGGCGGGCGGAGGTGCCCTCCATCCGCGAGCACTTCGCCGTCTTCGGTGACCGGCTCCCCGGAGCGCTGCGCGCCGAGGTGGACGCGCTCGAACAGAAGCTCGGCTGAGCTCCACCTCCCCCTAGGTCCGACTCGGGACGGCGCGCCTCGAGCTCAGGTACCCGAGCGCACCGGCGATCGCCACCGCGGCCATGACCAGGTTGCCGGCCGGGATCGACAGCGACAGGACCACCCCGATCAACGAGCCGGTCACCCACATGAGCTGGAGCCGGGTCTCGAACCGGGCGAAGGCCCGTCCTTGGTCGGACTCGCGCACGTGCCGCTGCACCAGGGCGTCGAAGGAGGGCTTGGCCATCGCACCGGCGGCGCCGACCGCCACCGCCACGACCGCCTGGAGGGCCCGTGCGGTGAGGAGCCCGCCGAGGAGGCCGGCCGCGGCAACGAGCCAGAGTGACACGGTGAGCATCTGCTGCTCGTCGAGCACCCGCCGGATCCGACCGACCAGCAGCACCCCGATCACCGAGCCGGCGGTCAGCGCGCCGATGAGGAGCCCGAACCACCAGGTCGCCGCGTCCGCCCGGCGGAGCCCGAACGCATAGAGAAAGGTGAGGAACCCGAGCAGGCCCTTGAGCACCGACATCGGCATGAGGGCGAGCAGGACCTCGGTGCCGGCGATGGGACGGTAGGCGGCCAGGTCGCGCTCGTCCTCCAGCCACCGGTCTGCGTCGGGCGCGGAGACCACGGCGGGCGCGTGACCCACCGCCGGCGCCGTCCCGGCCGTCCCCCTCCGGCCGATCGCGAAGGCCGCCTTGCGGACCGGGAGTCTCGCCCCGGCGGCGCCCGCCGCGGCGAAGACCGCTGCGTCCACCCAGAGCACCGACGGCGCCCCGCCCAGCTTGAGGATGGCGACCGCGGGCAGGGCGAAGGCGAACCCGGACAGCGATGCCAGCAGGCCGAGTCGGGCGTTGAGGGTGGCGAGGTCCGCCTCGATCAGCTCCTCGCCGGTCACCGGGTCGTCCACGTGGACGAGGGGCGTCCCGTACGGGGGTGTCGACCGGGGCCGTTCCCCGGGCGGGGCGGGGGGCGTCTGGCCGGGCAGGCCGGGCGGGTCCGGCGGTGGCGGTCGCGGTGCGGGCCGGTCGCCCGGCCGGTCGGCGGCCCCACCCTCCCCCAGCGACTCGGCCGCCGCCATTTCCGGGACCAGCGCGCCCTTGGTGACCAGGTAGACCTTCGAGAGCACCAGCATGAGGAACGCCTCGGGGAAGAGCAGGAGCGAGTGGATGTCCCGCGCCACGAACGGGCACAGGACCACCCTGCCGAGGGCGGAGGTCACCACCATCGCCCGGCGGGCGCCGCGGCTCCGGTCGATGATCGGTCCGAGCGCCGGCGCGACCACCGCGAAGGGTCCCATGGTCAGCAACAGGTAGAGCAGCACCTTGTCCTTCGCCGCCACGGGCGAGATCGAGAAGAAGAGCGACCCTGCCAGGGACACCGCGAACATGGTGTCCCCGGCGGTCATCAGCACGTGGGTCAGGGCGAGGCGCCCGAAGGGCCGCCGCTGGTCGAAGAGATCGCTGACGGCCGAACGGACCAGCCGTCGGAACTGGTCACCTCGCTCCCGGACGCCCACGTCGAAATGGTAGGCCGGAGGGACCCGAGTCGGACCGGAGGGTTACCATGGCAACCCGCCGCGCCACGAGTCCCGGAGGTGGAGATGGCGGTCAGCGCCTATGTGCTCATCCAGACCGAGGTCGGCAGAGCGGCGACCGTCGCCCGGGCGGTGCACGCGCTCGACGGGGTGACGACAGCCGAGGGCGTGACCGGCCCGTATGACGTCATCGTGCGGGCAGAGGCGGGCACCGTCGACGAGCTGGGCCAGATGGTCGTGGGCCGTATTCAGCTCATCGAGGGCATCACCCGCACCGTGACCTGCCCCGTGGTCAATCTCTGAACCCGCCCACCGGGGCCACGCCGGCCGAGGTCAGCGAACGGCCCCGGACCCCCGCAACGCAGCGACCTCGTCGGTCCCGACGCCCCACTCGCCGAGTGCCTCGTCGCCGTGCTGGCCCGGGTTCGGAGGCGGGCGGCGGATCGCGCCGGGCGTGCCGCCGAACCGCGGGGAGGGCGCCGGCTGGACGATCCCGGCCACCTCGGTGAAGGTGCCCCGGGACCGGTTGTGGGGATGGTCGGGTGCCTCCGCCGGACTCAGCACCGGGGCCACGCAGGCGTCGGTTCCGTCGAAGGCCTCCACCCACTCGGCGCGGGTCCGGGTGGCGAACAGGGCGGCGAACCGCTCCTTCATCGCCGGCCATGCATCCCGGTCCATCTGCGCCGGCAGCTGCTCGCCCGCCAGCCCGAGCACCGAGAGGAGCTCGGCGTAGAACTGGGGCTCGATGGCGCCCACCGCCATGTGGCCGCCGTCCGCTGTCTCGTAGACCTCGTAGAAGTGGGCCCCGGTGTCGAGCATGTTGACGCCGCGCTGGTCCCGCCAGATGCCCGCCGCGCGCAAGGTATAGGTCATGGTCATCAACGAGGCGGCCCCGTCGACCATTGCGGCGTCGACCACCTGGCCGTTCCCGGTGGCCCGTGCAGAGAGGATGGCCGCCACCATGCCGAACGCGAGCAGCATGCCGCCGCCGCCGAAGTCGCCCACCAGGTTGAGCGGCGGCATCGGTCGTTCGCCGGCACGGCCGATCGCACCGAGCGCACCGGACAGGGCGATGTAGTCGATGTCGTGCCCGGCGGCGGTGGCCATCGGACCGTCCTGTCCCCATCCGGTCATCCGTCCGTAGACGAGTCGGGGGTTGCGGGCGAGGCAGGCCTCGGGCCCGAGCCCGAGCCGCTCGGCGACCCCGGGGCGGAAGCCCTCGAAGAGCCCGTCGGCACGTTCGACCAGGCGGAGCACGAGGGCCGCCCCGTCGGGGTGCTTGAGGTCGACCGCCACCGACCGGCGACCGCGGTTCATGAGGTCGATGTGCGGGTCCTGGTTGGGGGGGTGGACTGCCTTGTCGTACCGGTCGATCCTGACGATGTCGGCGCCCGCGTCCGCCAGCATCATCCCGGCGAAGGGAGCCGGTCCGATACCGGCCAGCTCGACGATGCGGACGCCCTCCAGTGGACCGCTCACCGGGTCGCTCCCGGGCGACTGGGCGGCAACGGCGCGGAACAGAGGGGAAACGCCATGGCGGGATGGTGTCCCACCCCGTCCCGGGGGGTCAAATGCACCGGGCCGCCGTCACGACGGCAGCACCCGGAGGATGCGACCGGAGTCCACCTGGTAACGCCAGCCCTCCACCCGCACGCCGCGGGGCAGGAGGACACAGGAACGGACCGTCTCCACGTCGACCCGGAGGGCCGCGTCCGGATCGGGCATGGCCAGGACCTCCCAGCCGTCGCCCACCGCGGCCCCTCCGGCCCGGAGCCCGGCGCGCAGGTCGTCGTCGGTGCGACCGCCGAGGGCGCAGTCGGTGTGCTGCATGACCGCGATCCTGCGGACGTCGAGGAAGGTGGCCGCGAGCACCAGGGAGCGGAGCACGTCACCGGTGACCCGCGCACCGGCGTTGCGGAGGATCTTGGCGTCCCCGGGGGCGAGACCGAGCATGGCGAGCGGCTCGATGCGGCTGTCCATGCAGGTGACCAGTGCGAGCTGCCGTCCGGCGACCGCGGGGATCCCGGCAAGCGAGAAGCCCTCGGCGTAGCGGAGGTTGGCGTGGAGGAGGTCGTCGAACATCGGGCCAGCTTGGCAGGCCGGCGCGCCCGGCGGTGTGTCTGGCGAAGGACCGGGCCGCCCGTCGCTGCGGGGCCCGTCGGTGCCGTAGCGTGATCGACGGAGCCCAGCTCCCCAGAGCCGGCCGAGGAGCCCAGGTGCCCGCGCCCAGAACCGCCACCGGACCCGGTCGGGTCAACCTGATCGGCGACCACACCGACTACAACCAGGGGGTCGCGCTCCCGATGGCCGTCGGCCTCGGGGTCACGGTCACGCTCGAGCCGGACGGCGGAGACCGCCTGGTGGTCACCTCGGAGGCATTCCCCGGAGAGGCCGCCGTCATCCCCCTCGGCTCCGTGGGTGCAAACCTTCCGCTGCTCGAGCCGGCCTGGGCCCGTCCGGTCGCGGCGCTCGTCTCATTGGCGCGGCCCGAGCCCGGCGGCAGGATCCACATCGCGGCCACCGTTCCGATCGGTGCCGGCCTCTCCTCGAGTGCGGCGCTCTGCGTCGCGCTCGCCGAGGTGTTCGGGGTCGACGGCGCACCGCGGGTCGTCGCACGGCTCTGTCAGGAGGCGGAGCACCGGACGGGCGTTCCGGTGGGCGCGATGGATCCGCTGGTCTGCGCCGGCGCGACCCGGGGCCACGCGCTCTTGATCGACTTCGCCACCCTCGACACCCGCCAGGTCCCGGTCCCGCCCGACGCGGCGTTCACCGTCGTCGAGTCCGGTGAGCGGCGGGACCTGCGGCGCTCCCCCTACCGGGCCCGGGTCGCCGAGTGCGAGGCGGCGGCCGCGGTGGCCGGTCCCCTCGGGCGGACCACCCTCGACGATCTCCCCGGGATCCGTGACCCCCTCCTCCGTCGCCGTGCGCGTCACGTGGTCACCGAGTGCGCGAGGGTCTCGGCGTTCGCCCGCGCCCTCGCCGGCTCGGACCTGGCGGCTGCCGGCGCGCTCATGGACGAGAGCCATCGGAGCCTCGCCGACGACTTCGAGGTGTCCACGCCGGGCGTGGACGCGCTGGTCGAGGCGCTCCGCGGCCTGCCGGGTGTCCTCGGTGTGCGGATGACCGGCGCGGGGTTCGGCGGATGTGTCGTCGCCCTCGCCCGCCCCGGAGCCCTCGATCCCGTGGCGCTCGGACGACCCGCCTGGTCGGTGGCACCCGTCGACGGCACGATCGCCGCGCGCGCCCGGTCGCAGCGGGCCGGGAAGCGTGCGGCCGGCTGAGGGAGCAGCGGGCGCGGGGAGCCCCTACGCGGGCGGTGGCCCGAGCCGGCGGGTGATGATCCGCTGCAGGACGAGCGGCGTGCGCACGTCGTCGATCCGTTCGATCCGCTCCCCTTCCCACTCGACCACCTCCAGGCTGCCGGTTCCGGCCAGCCGGCGCAGCACCCCCTGGTCGACGTCCACGTGGTCGATGTCCGCCAGGCGGACCTCCCAGCGCCGGCGGCCGGCGCCGAAGGTCACCAGGCGCATCGAGGTCAGGACGAGACCGGACCGGCGCCAGCGCACGAGCCGTGCGGCGAGCCAGACGCAAGGGACCGCCACGACCACGCCCTCGACCCAGTGCACGGCGATCGAGCTGTGGGGGATGGTCACGTCGAGCACGACCCCGCAGGCCACCGCGGCGGTCGCGACGGCAAGCGGCGCAGAGAGGAACGACCAGTGGGGCCGGATGTCGACCAGGGTCTGCTCGGAGGGCAGCAGCTGCAGTCGACGAGCGGCCAAACGCTCAGCCCAGTTTGCCGGCGATGGAACCGGCCGTCCGGAGGACGGTCCCGTCGGCCCCCGCCGCCGAGTAGGCGTGGGTGGGCGTTCGCCGTGCCTCCTCGAGGAGATCGGCGAGCAGGGTGGCAAAGGGGAGCTCCGGGTCCACCCAGAGGTAGCGGGCGAGCGACCCCGGGACGGTGTTGACCTCGTTGACCACGAACTCGGTTCCGTCGGAGAGGTAGTCGATGCGGGCGACCCCGCGTAGTCCGGCCAGCGCGGCGACGCGGCCTGCAGCCTGCCGGAGCTCCGACTCGAGCGGGGCGCCGATTGCGGCGGGCAGCTCGCGGAGGGCGCCGTCCATCCCCTGGCCGGCCACGTACTTGTCCCGGTAGTCGAGGATGTCGGCCATGTCCGAGGAGCGCAACGGGCGCTCGACCGCGGACAGCTCGAGTGCCGGCCAGGTGCGCACCGCGAGCTGGAGGTCGAACAGGTCCGGCCGGTACGGCTCGATGACCGCACCGAGCCGCAGGTGCGCGTTGGCCTCCAGGCGGGCCCGCGCGGTCTCGATGTCCTCGACCACGTCGATCCCGATCGACGATCCCCCGAACCGGGGCTTCACGATGTAGGGACCGGGGAAGTCCGGGGCGTCGGTGCCCTCGGTCAGCAGCAGCCGGGGCAGTGTCGGCAGCCCCGCCCCGGCGACGACCGATCCGAAGGCGAGCTTGTCCATGCCCAACGAGGCCCCCGCCACGGTCGGACCCGAGTAGCGCACGCCGGCGAGATCGAGGGCGGCCTGGAGCGTCCCGTCCTCGCCCGGGCCGCCGTGGCAGCACACGAGGGCGGCGTCCAGCTCGAGGACCCGCTCCCTCCCGAGTCGCCCGCCGGGCTCTGCGAACCCCCCGCCCGGGGCGGCCACGAAGCGGAGCCGGCCGGACGACCGCGGGACCCCTTCGAGGAAGGCCTCGGCCTCGAGGCCGGGATCGACCTCGTACCAGTCGCCGGTCTTCGACCAGTAGAGCGCGCGGACGACCCGACCCGGGTGCTCACCACGGAGGAGGCCGCGGGCGGCCTGGAGGCCGGTGAGCACGCTGACGTCGTGCTCCGGCGACGGACCTCCGAAGATGACGGCGACGTCGGACACGGTGGGCGGACTCCTCCGATCGGCGGGCGGGACGCGAGCCGGCGGCGCCTCGACGAGGCCGGGATCTCGACGGCCTAAGGGTAGTGGTCCGGCAGATCGTTCTCGTACAGCACGACGTCGTCGGGACCGAGCTGTGCCCGCACCCACCGCGCCGCCCGGTCACGGTCGGCGACCAGGTGCACCTGAGTCGTCGAGCCCGGCACGGCGGCGAGACCGGCCACCAGCGACGCGGCGGTTGGTGCGCCCGACGACGATCGCGTCGGTGGCCACCGCGGCGACCGCCTCGCCGAACCGGCGGTTCTCCACGTCCTGGCGGTCCCCGAGCTCGACCATGCCGGGGGTGACCACCACCCGGCGGCCACCACCGATCCCGCGGCCGCCCGCGGCGAGCGCAGTCGAGTGCCGCGGCGGCTCCCGACGGATTCGAGTTGTAGGTGTCGTCGATGATGGTCGCGCCGGCGCCGGACCGCACCGCCTGCAGCCGGTGCTCGACCGTCGGCAGGCTGTGGATGCGCTCGGCGATGTCGTCCCGGTCCACCTTGCAGAGGAGGGCCACCGCGACCGCACAGGCGAGATTGGTGGGGTGCACACCGCTGGGTACGGGGACGTCCGCGGCGAGCACCTCCCCGCCGACCGACGTGGTGACCCGACCGGCGTCCTCGCCGCGCATCACGCACACATCGGCGCCACGGTCGGTGGCCGAGCAGCGCAGCACCCGGCGCCCTTCACCCGCCATCCGGTCGGCGACGGCGGCGAGCCGGGGATCGTCGACCTGGATCACGATGTCCCGGGCCGAGGCGAGGATCTCGGCCTTCGCCTCCACGATCCGCTCCTCGGAGCCGAAGCGCTCGAGGTGGACCGGGCCGATGGCCGTCACGACCGAGATGTCCGGCGGGCACCAGCGGCACAGCTCGGCGATCTCGCCGGGACCGTAGGTGCCCATCTCGGCCACGAAGACCTCGGTGCCGTCGGCGAGGTGCTCGTTGACCGCGCGGGCCAGCCCGGCGCGGTTGTTGAAGCTGGCCGGGGTGGCGACCACCGAACGGGTGGGTCGGAGGAGGTGGGCGATGTGTCCCTTGGTCGAGGTCTTGCCGTAGGAGCCGGTGACCGCCACCACCTGGGGGGCGACCCTCGCCAGCCGTGCGGCAGCCTCGTCCACGAAACGGCCCCCGAGACGCAGCTCGAGCGGCGCGGTCAGCAGGCAGGCGAGATCGACCACCCCGGGAACGGCGAGTGCCACCAGCACGGCCACTGCGGACGCCGGGCCGGCCAGCGCGCCGGCCGCCAACGCGACGAGCGCCAGTCCCGCGGCCACCGCGGCCAGCGTGCGCAGCCGGCGGGTCCAGGCCAGCGGTGCGGTCCGCCCCCGCAGCGAGAGGCCGAGGGGCCCGGCCGCCACCGCGGCCGCCACGGCCAGCCCGGTGAGCGGCCACCACCAGGAGGCCACTGCCGCACCCAGTGCGCCGGCCGCGAGCAGGGGGTTGACCGGTGGGAGCCGCCACCAGCGGACGGCGAACCGGGAGACCGACCCGGCCAGGTAGTGCTCCCGCTGGGCGACCCGGAGCCAGCGCACCCCGGCCGGCACGCAGGCGAGCGCGCACGCAGCGACGGTGGCCCAGGCCTGGGCACCGTGCAGCCGGGCCGGCCCGACCCCCGTCAGCAGGGCCGGGTCGGTCACCGCGCGTCGCCGACCGGCCGGCCGAGGACGGCGGCCAGCAGCTCGTCGGGCGCCTCGGTCGGGGTCAGGTGGCCCACGCCTTCGAGGCGCCGGAGGGTGGCCGCGGCGAACAGGGGCCGTGCGCGTTCTGCCACTTCGACGGGCACCTCGGCGTCCGCCGCGCCCCACACCAGATCGACCGGGCAGCGGATCGCCGCCATGTCCTCGGTGTAGGACTCGCCCAGCAGCCGTACGAACACCTCCCGCATGACGCCCTCGGCCGCGCGGTAGTCGGGGGACCCGTGCCGCCGGCGGAGCGCCTCCATCCGCGTCTCGGAGACCAGCCCCATCCGGTGGAGGCGACGACCGACCCGGTAGGGGCCGGCCGGCCGGGTGCGCCTCCCCTGGCGGTCGAGCAACGGGACGCCGGTGAGCACGACCCGCTCGACGCGGTCGGGGACCAGACCGCAGAGCCGGACCGCCACCCGGCCGCCGAAGGAGTGGCCGACCAGGACGACCCTGTCGGCCAGCAGGCCCGGCTCCTCGAACAGGGCGACCAGCTGGCGCGCGTACTCGGTGGAGCCCCACGGCTCGGGCGGCGGCGGTGCCGCTCCGAACCCGGCCAGATCGGGTGCCATCGTCCCGGGGATCCCTGCGGCGCCCTGCCGGTCGAACGCGGCGGCGAAATCCCGGTGGGTGCGCCGCCATCCGTGGAGGGCGAGCACCGACGGCGTCCCGACCCCCCATGCCGCGCCGAAGACCCGGCCACCGGCGAACGACTTCAGCACCGGCCCACACTATCGGTCCCGCCGCCGCCGACTGTGTGACCAGGGCCCGCAGGTCACCGGCCATCATCGGGAGCGGTCGCGGCCGACCGGTAGCCTCGGGCGTCGTGCGACCCCCCGAACCGACCGCGCCCCCGGTCGCCGGAGCCTTCGCCCGCGCCTGCGCCGACCTGACCCACTCCCAACAGCTGGCCGTCGACTCACCGGCCGGTGCGCTCTGCGTCGTTGCCGGCGCCGGATCGGGCAAGACCAGGGTCCTGACCCTGCGGGTCGCCCGAAGGATCCTCGACGGCTCGGCCGGGGCCGACCACACCGTGGTCTGCACCTTCACCCGGAAGGCCGCCCGGGAGCTGCGCGGGCGCCTCGCCGCCTACGACGTCCCGGTCTCGGACCCCGGAGCCGGAGGCCAGCGCGGCCCGGGGGTACGGGCCGGGACCCTCCACCAGCTCGCGCTGACCCTCCTCCGCCGGCGCGCCCTCGACACCGGCCAGGCGCCTCCCGCGGTGCTCGAGGACCGTTGGCGCACGCTCGCCGAGCTCGCGGGCGACCCGACCGAGGCGTCGGTGGTGGACGGCGAGATCGGATGGGCCAAGGCGCAGTGCCTCGGCCCGGAGACCTACCCCGCCGGGGCGGCAGCCCGTGGGCGGGAGACCGCGGTCGCGGCGGCGCGGGTGGTCGATCTCTTCGGCGCCTACGACGCGCAGCTCGCCCGCCGCGGGCAACTGGACCTCGACGACCTCCTCCTCGGTTCTGCCGACCTGCTGCTCACCGACGCCGGCTTCGCCGAACGGGCCCGCTGGCGGTACCGGCACCTCTTCGTCGACGAGTTCCAGGACGTGAACCCCGCCCAGTTCCGGCTCATCCGGGCGCTGCTGGGCGGCCGCGCCGACCTCTGCGCCGTCGGCGACCCGAACCAGGCCATCTACGGGTGGAACGGCGCCGATCCCGGTCTCATCCGGGCCCTGCCCGACCTGGTGGAGGGTCTCTCGGTCGTCCATCTCGACGAGAACCACCGCTCGTCCCCGCAGGTGGTGGCCGCGGCGACCGCCGCCCTCGGGCCGACCACCGTCCCGCCACCCCGCTCGAGCGCGCCCGACGGCCCGCGCCCGGTCGTGACCACCTACGACGACGACCGCGCCGAGGCCGAGGGCGTGGCCTCCTTCCTGCTCGAACGCGAAGAGGCGGGCATCCCCTGGCCGGCACAGGCGGTCCTGGCCCGCACCCACGACCAGCTGACCCTGGTGGGCCGCACCCTCGAACGTGCCGGCATCCCCACCCGGTCCGGTCCTGCGCCCAGCGACGGGGTCGAGCTCGCCACCTTCCACCGCGCCAAGGGGCTCGAGTGGGAGGTGGTCTGCGTGGTGGGCCTCGAGGAGGGGTTCGTTCCCATCGTGCATGCGACCGGGTCGGAGGCCGTGGCAGAGGAGCGCCGGCTGCTCTACGTGGCCCTCACCCGCGCGGTCACCGAGCTGCACTGCTCGTGGGCCCGTAGCCGGACCATGCCCAACGGACGGGTGGTCGGACGGCGCCCGTCTCCGTGGTTGGCCGCGGTCGCCCGCGTCTCGCTCGCCGGCCAGGGGCGGATCGCCAAAGGGGACGCCGGGCAGCGCATCGCCGCACTCCGGGCCGGGCTCGGGAGCCCCGCCGGTGGTCGAGCCGGGGATCCCGGCGCTCAGCGGGCGGTGTCGATGAAGACCGGGGCATGGTCGGACGGCTTCTGACCCTTGCGTGCCTGCCGGTCGATGAGGGCGAAGGTGGTGTTCCGGGCGAGCAGCTCGGTCACCAGGATGAGGTCGATGCGCATTCCCCGATGATTGTGGAAGTCGCCCGCGCGATAGTCCCACCAGCTGAAGAGGCGGTCCTCGGTGTGGACGAGACGGAAGGCGTCGACGAGACCCCAGGACTCGATGTCGGTCAGCGCGTCCCGCTCCGCGGCGCTCACGTGGGTCGCCCCCTCGAACGCGGCGGGATCCCACACGTCGCGGTCCTCGGGGGCGATGTTGAAGTCGCCGCACAGGGCGACCGGCGAGTCCGGAGAGGCGGTCTCCCCGAGGAGCGCCCGCAGGCGGGCCAGCCAGGCCAGCTTGAGCGGGTACTGCTCGCTGTCGACCGATCGGCCGTTCGGGACGTAGACGGACAGCACCCGCACGCCCCCGCAGTCGGCGGCGATGAGCCGAGAGCCCTGGTCGTCGTCGGCAGAGCCGAGTCCGGTGGCCACGCGCTCGAGACCGACCCGGCTCACGATGGCCACCCCGTTCCACCGGCCGTCACCGTGGTGTGCCGACTCGTACCCGAGCGCGGCGAACGCACCGTGGGGGAAGGCGGCGTCGGCCTGCTTGGTCTCCTGGAGGCAGAGGACGTCCGGCCGGGCGTAGCCGATCCACTCCTCGACGCGCGGGAGCCGGGCGGTCAGCGAGTTCACGTTCCAGGTGGCGATGCGCACCGGCTGTCAGCCCGGTGACGGGTGGTCGGAGTCGATCAGGACGAAGAGCATCTCCGCTTCGCATGCCAGCTCGCCGGCCACGGTGGCCCGGCCGGTGCCCTTGCCTGCCCGTGACGACATGCGCCCCAGGGCGACCTCGAGCTCGAGCAGGTCACCGGGCACCACCTGTCGTCGGAAGCGGGCACGCTCGATGCCGCCGAAGAGGGGCAGCTTGCCGGCGAACGCGGGATCTGCGAGCACCGCGACCCCACCGAGCTGGGCCAGGGACTCGACCATCAGCACACCCGGAAGGGTCGGCCGCCCGGGGAAGTGCCCTTCGAAGAACGCCTCGGCACCGGTGAGCCGCCAGGCCCCGGTGGCGCTCCGACCCGGGTCGACCGATCGCAACTCGGAGACGAAGAGGAACGGGTCCCGGTGGGGCAGGTAGTCCTCGGCTCGCACGGTGGGCGCGAGGTTACCTAGTCGCCGGTGCCGGCGAGGGCCAGCTCGGCCCGGCGCCGGACCGGATCGAGGGAGACCAGCGTGAAGCTGCGGGACTCCCCTTTGGACAGCACCTGCCGCGCCCTCTGGGGCGGCGGATCGCCGAGCCCCCGGAGCGGGACGTGGCAGAGCATGCCGGCGACCTCGATGTGGGCGCCGTGTGAGGTGAACGCCGACACCACTCCGTCGAACGTGCTCCCGAGGGGATGTTCGGTGACGAAGGTGAGAAAGGTCAGGGGATCGTTGAGCGGCTCGCCGGGCCGGTGGTCCTGGTGACCGGGATCCGAATGGCTCGCCTTGGCCGTCTTGATCGCCTTGGCAGCCTTCGGTGCCTTCGGTGCCTTCTTGGTCGTCTTGGTCGTCTTGGTCGTCTTCATCGCCTTCGGCACCTTGGCTGCCTTCTTGGCCGTCTTCGCCGCGTCGGCCGCGTCGGCCGTCTTGGCCGTCTTGGTCGCCTTGGTCGCCTTCGGTGCCTTGGCAGCCTTCTTGGCCGGCGTCGCCGCGTCGGCCGTCTCGGCCGCCTTGGCCGCCTTGGCCGCCTTGGGCGCCTTCGGTGCCTTGGCAGCCTTCTTGGCCGGCGTCGCCGCGTCGGTCGTCTTGGCCGCGTCCACAGTCTTGGCGAGCTTGACGGCCTTGGACGAGCGCCGGACCCGGGCCGGCGACGGTTCCCCGACCTCCTCGCCGCCCACTCCGTCGTCCAGGAGGCCGTCGGGCACCCGCCCGTCCCGCTTCGCCTTCGCCGTCGAGGACCTGCTCCTCGGCCCCCTGACCGGGGTACGGGGGGTGAAGACCCAGCCCACGCCCGGAACCGGCTTGCCACCGATGAGACGGCCGGGTTCGAACAGCCACGGCCGCTCGGCGTGGAATTCCTGGAAGGAGTCGTTGGAGAGCACCAGGGCGCCCGACTTCTCGGCGATGCGCAGGATGAACCCGTCGCCGCGGCCCACCGCACCGGCCGGCGGGGTGATCATCTCGCCGTGCTCGACCGCCTGCTCGAAGGTGGCCACCTCCGAGGGATCGATCCGGTGTCCGAACGAGGCGTCCACCACGACGGTCACGTCCGCTGCGCCGAACCCGGGGTACTCCTCCAGGAAGGTCCGGATCGCCTCGTCGAGCTGGGCGAGGCTCGGGAGGGTCCTGCCCTCGGTTGCGATGTTCGATCCGTCGACCACGATCCGACGGCGAGCTGGGACTTCTTGTGCCATGGCTTCTCCCAGTCAACCATCTGCCCGTCGTTCCCCGGTTCATGGTCGGACCGCTCGCCGTCCTGCCCCCCTGTTCCCGCCCGGTCGTAGGATGACCGGGTGACCTCGGACACCGGCCGGGCCGCCGAGGCGACCGACCTCCTCCAGCACCTCATCCGAAACGGGTGCGTCAACGACGGAACGGCCGGCTCCGGCCACGAGCACCGCAGCGCCGAGCTCATCGAGGGCTACCTCGAGGGTTCGGGGGTCGACATGGAGACCTACGAGCCGGCGCCCGGTCGGACCTCCCTCGTGGCCCGGATCCACGGGTCAGACCCGTCCGCACCGTCGCTCGCCCTCCTGGGCCACACCGACGTCGTCCCGGCAACAGCGGACGACTGGACCCACGACCCGTTCGGCGGCGAACTGATCGACGGAACCGTCTGGGGACGCGGAGCGGTGGACATGCTCAACCTGACCGCCACCATGGCCACCGCCGTCCGCCATCTCGCCGCGCTCCGGGTTCCGCCCGCGGGGCGACCTCACCTACATCGCGGTGGCCGACGAAGAGGCGTTCAGCACCGTCGGGACCAGGTGGCTGTGCGCGCACGCCGCCGACGACGTCCGGACCGACTACGTGATCACCGAGTCGGGCGGGTTCCCCATGGGGGGCGCTGACGGCACGCCGCGGCTACCGGTCATCGTCGGGGAGAAGGGCTCGTACCGGTGCGTCCTGACCGTGAAGGGCACCCCCGGCCACGGCTCGCAGCCACTGCGCACCGACAACGCGCTGGTCAAGGCCGCGGAACTGGTCCGCCGGATCGACGAGCACCGGCCACAGGCCCAGCTCCACGACGCCTGGACCCGGTTCGTCGAGGGTGTCGGCTTCCCGCCGGACCTCTCGGCAGCGCTCCTCGATCCGGACCGGATCGACGCCTTCTGCGACGAGCTCCCGCTGGTGGGCCTCGCCCGACAGGCCCACGCGGCCACCCACACCACCCTTGCCCCCACGGTCATGCGGGCCGGCAGCGCGATCAACGTGATCCCCGACCGCGTCGAGCTCGAGGTGGACGTCCGGACCCTTCCCGGGTTGGACGCCGAGGACGTGCGGGCGATGCTCGGGGAGATCGCCGGAGACCTCTCAGCCGACGTCGGGATCGACGTCGGCTCGGGGGAGGCGGCGACCACGTCGCCCATGGACACCCCGTTGTGGGACGCGCTCGAGCGGGCCAGCGGCATCTTCTACCCCGGGGCCCGGACGGTGCCTTACCTCATGGTGGGAGCCACGGACGCCCGGTTCACCCGGACCCTCGGTTCGGTCTCCTACGGGTTCGGCCTGCACAGCAGGGCCGTCAGCTTCGAGGACTACGGGGCGATGTTCCACGGAGTCGACGAACGGGTCGACGTGGAGTCGCTCCGGCTCTCGACCGAGATGTGGCTGGCCCTGGCCAAGGACTTCCTGGGGTGAGGGTCAGCCGACCGCGCGGATGAGCAGGTCCTCCTGCTCGAGCCGGTGGAGCGCGGTGCTCCCGGTGGCGGGGCTCGCCGACTCGGCCCTGCTCACGTGGCGCAGCGCGTGGGTGTCCCGGAGCAACCGGTGCAGACGGCTGTGGACGAAATTCCAGGCACCCATGTTCTCGGGCTCCTCCTGCAGCCACACCACCTCCTCCGCTCCGGCGTACCGGTCCAGCACCTCCTGGAGGGCCGCAGCCGGCCACGGATAGAGCTGCTCGACCCGGACCACGGCCACCCGGGCACCCGACTCCCCCGAACGCGTCCCGTCGAGCCAGCGCGTCGTAGGCCACCTTCCCGGCGCAGAGCACCACCCGGCGCACACGGGCGGGGTCGGCACCCTCGAGCGCGGCCGACGGATCGTCGAGGACCTCGGAGAACGTGCCGGCGGTGAACGCCCCGATCGGCGAGCGGCTCGCCTTCGACCGCAGCAGCGACTTGGGGGTGAAGACGACGAGGGGCTTGTGTTCGGGAACCCGGACCTGGGCCCGCAGGAGGTGGAAGTACTGTGCGGCGCTCGTCGGCTCGGTGATCCGGAGGTTGCCGCGGGCACAGAGGGCGAGGAAGCGCTCGATGCGTGCCGAGGAGTGCTCGGGGCCCTGGCCCTCGTAGCCGTGGGGAAGCAGGAGGACCAGGCCCGACGGCTGTCCCCACTTGTCCTCGGCCGCCACCATGAAGTTGTCCACGATGACCTCGGCGCCGTTCCAGAAGTCACCGAACTGGGCCTCCCAGGCCACCAGGTCCGCGGTCGCCTCCACCGAGTAGCCGTACTCGAAGCCCACGCAGGCGTACTCCGAGAGGAGCGAGTCGAGGATCGTGAAGCGGCCCCCTCCGACGCCCGCCAGAGGAACGTGCTCGACCCCGGTCTCGTGGTCGACCAGGACGGCATGGCGCTGCGAGAAGGTCCCCCGGCGGGTGTCCTGGCCGGTCACCCGGACGTTGACCCCGTCGAGCAGCAGGGAGCCGAAGGCCAGGGACTCGGCGAGCGGCCAGTCGATCTCCCCGTCGGCGACCATCTTGTCCCGTTGCTCGAACTGTCGGGCGAGCTTGGGGTGGAGGACGAACCCCTCCGGCACGCTGCGCACCTCGGTGGCCAGGCCGCTGAGCACCGAGGCGTCCACCGCGGTCGGCACCGCGGGGACCGTGAGATCGGGGACGACGTACTCCGGCAGGCTCGGCGGGGGGGGCGGCGCCGCCACCGCCTCCGCCCGCGTCTCGTCGAGCGCGGCCTGCAGCCGGGTCGAGAAGTCGTCGAGCGCCTGCTCGGCCTCCTCCAGCGAGATGTCCCCGCGCCGGACCAACGACTCCGTGTAGAGCTTGCGCACCGATCGCTTGGCCTCGATCAACGCGTACATGATGGGCTGGGTGTAGCTCGGGTCGTCGCCCTCGTTGTGGCCGTGCCGCCGGTAGCAGACCATGTCGATGACCACGTCCTTGTGGAAGGCCTGCCGGAAGCCGAACGCCAGCCGGGCGGCTCTCGCGCAGGCCTCGGGATCGTCCCCGTTGACGTGGAAGATCGGGGACTGGACCATCTTGGCCACGTCGGTCGGGTACACCGAGGTGCGCGCCGCCTCCGGTGCGGTGGTGAACCCGAGCTGGTTGTTGATGACGATGTGGATGGTGCCACCGGTCCGGTAGCCCGCCAGTCCCGAGAGGTTGAGCGTCTCGGCGACCACACCCTGTCCGGCAAAGGCCGCGTCGCCGTGGAGCAGGATCGGCAGCACCGGGAACGGATCACCGGGACCCTCCACCCAGCGGCGGCCGCTCCCCCGCTCGCCGCCCAGGGCATCCTGCTTCGCCCGGACCATGCCGACCACCACCGGGTCGACCGCTTCGAGGTGGGACGGGTTGGAGGCCATGCTCACCGGGATCGAGCCGCCGGAGCGGGCCGTGAAGGTACCCACCGCCCCCTTGTGGTACTTCACGTCGCCCGAACCCTGTACCGACTCGGGGTCGAGGTTGCCCTCGAACTCCTCGAAGATCTCGCCGTAGGACTTGCCCACGATGTTGGCGAGCACGTTGAGGCGCCCGCGGTGGGCCATACCCATCACCGACTCGTGGATCCCCTCGCGGACCGCGGCGTCGAGGATCGCGTCGAGGATGACGATCGTCGACTCGGCGCCCTCGAGACCGAACCGCTTCTGTCCGACATACCGGGTGTGCAGGAACCGTTCGAAGACCTCGGCCGCGTTGAGCCGGTCCAGGATGTGTCGCTGCTCGTCGGGTGGGACCAGCGAGGGCACCCCTTCGAGGTGCTGCTGGATCCAGCGCTTCTGCTCGATGCCCTGGATGTGCATGTACTCGACGCCGAGCGTCCGGCAGTAGGCGTCGCGCAGCAGGTGGAGGATCTCGTCGAGGGTCGCGGTGTCCTTGCCTGCCAGACCGTCGGCGACGAAGGCCCGGGGCAGGTCCCAGATGGTCAGTCCGTAGTGGAGCGGGTCGAGCTCGGGGTGGAGCTCCGGGGGCTCGGCATCCAGGGGGTCGAGGTGGGCGATGAGATGGCCGCGGACCCGGTACATGTTGATGAGCGTCTCGACGTGGTTCTGCTTGACCAGGCGCGCGTGTCCGCCGTCCTGCTCGTCGGCGGACGAGTTGTCGTCGCGCTGCCACTTGACCGGCTCGTAGGGGATCTCGAGGGAGGTGAAGACCGCGTCGTAGAAGCCGTGGCCGCCCATCAGGCACTCGGACACGTGGGCGAGGAAAAGACCCGATTCGGCGCCCTGGATGATCCGGTGGTCGTAGGTCGAGGTGACGGTCACCGTGCGGCCGACGCCGAGATCGGCGAGCATCCGTGGGTCGGTCGCCTCGAACCCGGGCGGGACGCCCAGTGCGCCGATCCCCACGATCACCCCCTGGCCCGGCATCAGCCGGGGCACCGATTGCACGGTGCCGAGGGTGCCCGGGTTGGTCAGGGTGACCGTCGTCCCTGCGAAGTCGTCCGGGGAGATCCGGTTGGCGTGGATCTTGCGGACGAGCTCCTCGTAGGCCCCGACGAAGCTCCGGAAGTCCCGTAGATCGGCGTCGACGATGCACGGCACCAGCAGGGTCCGGCCACCGTCGGGCTTCTCGACGTCGACGGCCAGACCGAGCCCGACGTGCTGGTGACGGACCACTCCGGCGGTCCCCTTGCCGTCGGCGTCCTCGACGAAGCTGGCGTTCATCGCCGGCACCGCCCCGAGCGCCTTGACCACCGCGTAGCCGATGAGGTGGGTGAAGCTGACCTTGCCACCGGTGGTCCGGGCGAGGTGGTTGTTGACGATCGTACGGTTGACCTCGAGCAGCTTGGCCGGCACCACCCGCACGCTGGTGGCGGTGGGCACCCCGAGCGAGGCCTCCATGTTGGCCACGATGCGGGCGGCGGCTCCGCGTAGCGGCGTCGCCCCGACGACCGCGTCGTGGCCGTCGCCCGCCACCGTCTCGACCCCACCGGCCGGCGGTGGCGTGATCGGCTCGGGAGCCCGGGGAGCAGCGCTCGGAGCGGCCCCGACACCTCCGGTGGGACGGTAATCGGCGAGGAATTCACGCCAGGAGGGGGACACCGACGACGGGTCGTCGCGGAAGCGCTCGTACATGTCCTCGACCAGCCAGGCGTTGGGACCGAACGCCCCGGCGCCGTCGGTTCGCCGCCCGTCCGCCTGTTCTCCCGTCTCTCCTCGCTCCGGGCGCGCCATCGGGTCAAGCCTACCGGGAGGCTCCGGAGCGGAGCTCGTCCCGCGAACCAGCCGCGGTAGCGTCCATCCATGGCTGCGCCTCGCACCCGGGTCACCTGCACCTTCACCTTCGAGGCCGCCCACCGATTGGACTGGCACCCTGGCAAGTGCCGCAACCTGCACGGTCACTCCTACCGCCTCGACGTGTCGGTGTCCGGCCCGCTCGACGGCAACGGGGTGGTCGTCGACTTCGACGAGCTCGCCGCGGTGGTCCGCCGTGAGGTCGTCGACCGGTGGGACCACCGGGATCTCAACGAGGTCCTCGAGAACCCGACCGCGGAGCTCCTCGGCCTGCGGGCGTGGGAGATCCTCACCGCCGCCGGGCTCGATCTCGCTGCGTTGCGACTCTGGGAGACGCCCGAGTCGTGGGTCGACCTGACCCCGGCCGCGGACGGCTGACCGTGCCCGGTGAGCTGGTCGTGCTCTCCGGCGGCCTCGACTCGACGGTGTGCATGGCGCTCGCCGCCGAGACCGGGAGCCCGCCGCTCGCACTCTCCTTCGACTACGGACAGCGCCACCGGGCCGAGCTCGACCATGCCGCCGGCGTCGCCGGCCACTACCGGTCGGAGCACCTGGTGGTCCGCTTGGACACCTCCGCCTGGGGCGGGTCGTCGCTGACCGACCTGGCTCGTCCGGTCCCCCTGGGCGGAGCCGGCCCGGGCATCCCCACCACCTATGTGCCGGCCCGCAACAGCATCTTCCTGGCGGTCGCCCTCGGCGTGGCCGAGGCCCGTGACCTGGACGCGGTCTGGATCGGGGTCAACGCCATCGACTACTCCGGCTATCCCGACTGTCGCCCCGAGTTCGTCGACGCCTTCCGGCGGGTGGCCGAGACCGGGCAGCGGCGCGGCGTCGAGGGCCGTCCGGTCGCGATCCGTACCCCGCTGATCGAGCGGACCAAGGCCGAGATCGTGCGGCTCGGCCTCGAGCTCGGCGCGCCGCTGCAGCTGACCTGGTCCTGCTATCTCGACGGGCAGGACCCCTGCGGGAGGTGCGACGCGTGCCTGCTCCGGTCGCGGGGCTTCGCGGAAGCGGGCGTCGCCGACCCCGCGCTGGCGTGACCACGACCCCTGCAGCTGCCGGGATCGCCCGGACGGCACCCCCGACCATCCTCGCGACCGAGGTCTTCTCGGCCATCCAGGGCGAGGCCGCGCTGGTCGGTGAGCGCCAGGTGTTCGTGCGACTCACCGGCTGCAACATCCGCTGCGCCTACTGCGACCAGCCCGAGGCGCTCGAGCGACGTCCGGGGAGTTGTCGTGTCGAGCGGCGTGCCGGTCGGCGCGACTGGCGGACGGCGGAGAGTCCGCTCGGGATCGACGAGCTGACCGACATGGTGGCCGCGCTCTGGCAGCAGGTCCCCCACCACTCGATCAGCCTCACCGGGGGCGAGCCGCTGCTGCAGTCGCTGCGGGTCGGGCGGCTGCTCGAGCGGATGGCGGAGCAGGGATGGCCGGTGATGCTCGAGACCAACGGCATGCTGGTCCCGGCGCTCCGGCGGGTGCTGGCCCATCTCGCCTACGTGAGCATGGACGTCAAGCTCCAGAGCGTGGACGGACAGGGCGTGCGCCCCGAGGTGCAGGCCGAGTTCCTCCGCGAGTCATTGGCCGCGGGCATCGCCACCTGGGCGAAGATCGTCGTCGGTCCGGCGACCGACGTCGGCGAGCTCGAGCAGGCGGTGACGATGGTCGCCGATGTGTCCTCGGCGACCGGGGTCGCCGGGCGCGGCGTCGAGGTGTTCCTCCAACCGCTGACCCCCTTCGGAGCGGCAACCCGTGCGCCCACCCCCGATCAGGTCCTCGACCTGCAGGCGCGCGCGCTGCGCATCCATCCGCGGGTGCGGGTGGTCCCGCAGACCCACAAGGCCATCGGGCAGCTCTAGGAGCGCGCGTCGCGCCGGTCGGACCGCCGTGCCGATTGCCGCACGGAGCCGTCCCGGTGGCGGGCCCGGACCTCCCGGGCCGCCACCGGACGTCGGCTACCGGGCCTTTGCGAGCTTCGGAGCCGGGGCCTGGCCGTTCACGACCTTCTTGAACGAGGCACCCGCCGACACCTTCGGGCTCTTGCTGGCCTTGATCTTGATGATCTCGCCGGTCTGGGGGTTGCGGCCGCTGCGGGCGGCCCGCTGGGCCCGGTCGAAGGTCAGGAAGCCGGTGATGACGACCTTGTCGCCCTTCGCCACGTTGGCGGTGACCACGTCCTCGATGCCACCCAGCACGATGGCGACGTCTTTTGCGGTCACCCCTGTGTGGTCGGCGACGGCGGTGATCAGGTCGGTCTTGGTAAGGGGCACAGTCTCTCCTTGGTCAATGGAAGCCACAACATTGCACGATCCCGGACATCCATGGGTGCATCCCCGGGGGGAGCCAGCTGGCTCCCCATCGGCACAGCTGCCACGCTGGCCGGATGGACCGTTCCCCCGCCCTCTCGGTGACCGAGCACGTTCCGGCCGACCCCTCGGCGGACGAGCCGGTGGTGGTCCTGGTCCACGGCTCACTCGATCGTGGGGCGAGCTTCGCCCGGGTGCGCCGCCGGCTCGACGACCTCCACACGGCGGTCTACGACCGCCGCGGGTATCACCGGTCCCGACACCTGCTCCCGGTCCACACGAGCATCGACGGACACGTCGAGGACCTGCGCTCGGTGATCGCGGACCGGCCGGCCGTCGTGGTCGGGCACAGCTACGGCGGGACCATCGCGCTCGGGGCGGCGCTCCTCCCGGGAGGCCCGGGACCGATCCTGGCGCTCGCGGCCTACGAGCCCCCGCTCCCCTGGCTGGGCAGCTGGTCGCGCCGATCCGGAACCCGCGCAGACCCCCGGAGCCCGGCGGCGACCGAGGACCCCGCCGAGTCGGCGGAGCGGTTCTTCCGACGCATGGTGGGCGACAGCGCGTGGGAGCGGCTCCCGGCCGCCGCCAAGGCGGAGCGTCGAGCGGACGGGCCGGCACTCGCCGCCGAGATGGACGCGATCCGGCTGGCCGAGCCACCCTTCGACGTGACCACGCTCCGCATCCCCGCCGTCTACGGGCGCGGCGCCAACTCGCTCCCCCACCATCGCCGGACGGTCGACTGGCTGGTCGCCCACACCCCGGTCGCCCGGCTGGTGGAGATCGCCGGTGCCGGTCACGGGGCGCACCTCACCCATCCCGACGCCTTCGCCGCGATGGCCCGGGAGGCGATGGCCTCCGCGGTCGGCCGGCTGGACGGCGGCAGGAGCGTCACGCCGTGAACGTGCTGGTGACCGGTTCGTCCGGCCTCGTCGGGTCCGCCCTCACCCGGCGGCTCTCCGGGTCCGACCATCGGATGACCCGGCTGGTGCGCCCGGGCGCCCTCCCGTCCCCGGCGGCCGGCGTCGGCGATGTCACCTGGGACCCCTCGACCGGCACCGTCGACCGCGCCGGGCTGGAGGCGGCGGGACCCTTCGACGGCGTCGTCCACCTGGCGGGCGCCGGGATCGGCGAGCGCCGCTGGACCCCGGCGCGCAAGCAGCTCCTCCTCGAGAGCCGCACCCACTCGACCGGGTTGCTCTCGCGGACCCTCGCCGCACTGCCCGCGCCACCCCGGGTCCTGGTCAGCGCATCTGCGGTCGGCTACTACGGCGACCGCGGCGACGAGGTGCTCACCGAGGAGTCCCCTGCGGGGCGCGGGTTCCTCGCCGAGCTCTGCCGCAGCTGGGAGCGGGCGACCGCGCCCGCCGCCGAGTCCGGGATCCGGACCGTCCTGCTGCGGACGGGCATCGTGCTCAGCCCGACCGGCGGCGCGCTCGGGAGGCAGCTGCCGCTCTTCCGGGTGGGGCTCGGGGGCAGGACCGGGAGCGGCCGCCAGTACCGGAGCTGGATCACCCTCGACGACGAGGTCGCGGCCGTCCTGTTCTGCCTCGGGGACGCCGGTCTGTCGGGAGCCGTCAACGCGACCGCACCGGTCCCCGCCACCGACGCCGAGCTCGCACGGGCGATCGGTGCCACCCTCCGCCGGCCGACCGTGCTCGCGGTGCCCGCGTTCGCCCTCCGGCTGGTCCTCGGCGGCGAGATGGCCGACGAGCTGGTGCTGAGCGGCCAGCGGGTGGTCCCCGGGCGGCTCACGGCCGCCGGGTTCGGCTTCGGCCACAGCGAGCTGCACGAGGCGGTGCGCTCGGTGCTCGCACCGTCCTGATGCCGGTCCCCCGGCTCTGCCCGGCGCGCCCCCGGCCGGACCGCGGGTTACGCTCGCCGGGGCCCGGGATGCCGGGCGCCGACGCGAGGGGGATGCGGCCATGAGGGACGACACGCTGACGGGCGGAGGCGACCTCCCGGTCGCCGCCTCCGAGGTGCCCACCACGTCGCAGTTCGAACAAGAGGTCCGCGCCTTCCTCGACGCACACGCCGAGCGCCGGCCGGAGGAGCGATTCGTCTGGGGCCAGGGGTCGGACGCGGTGGGACTCCTCCCCGAGCGCACGCCCGAGGAGGAGGCCGCCGAGCTCGAGGCCGCCCGCACCTGGGCCCGGAGCGTCTTCGACGCCGGGTTCGGCTGGATCACCGGTCCGGTCCGGTACGGCGGGCGGGGGCTGACCCCCGAGTACCGGCGGATCTACCAGTCGGTCGCCGCGGAGTACCGGACACCGCCACTGTCGGTCTTCGGCATCGGCCTCGGGATGGTCGCACCGACCATCCTCGCCCACGCCACCGACGGGGTGAAGGAGGCCTATCTGCGGCCGATGCACCGGGGCGACATCGTGGCCTGCCAGCTCTTCAGCGAGCCCGCCGCCGGTTCCGACCTCGCTTCGGTCCAGACCCGGGCCGTCCGGGACGGTGACGAGTGGGTGGTCAACGGCCAGAAGGTGTGGACGTCGGGGGCCCAACTCTCCGACATCGGCGAGATCGTCTGCCGCACCGACCCCGACCTCCCCAAGCACCGCGGCCTGACCGCCTACGTGATCGACATGCACGCCCCGGGGGTCGAGGTCCGGCCCCTCCGCCAGATGACCGGGGGGGCCTCGTTCAACGAGGTCTTCTTCACCGACGTCCGGGTGCCCGATACCCACCGTCTCGGCGAGATCAACGGCGGGTGGGGGGTCGCCCTCACCACCCTCATGAACGAGCGCGCCGCCATCGGTGGTGGCGGAGGAGGGGTGGGACCCCCCATCACCACCCGCCTCATCGAGTTGGCCCGGGTCACCGGACGGAACCGCGATCCCCTGGTCCGCCAGCAGCTGGCCGACGTCGTCATCAACGAACGGGTGGCCTCGTACACCAACCGGCGCGCCATGGCCAGGATCGCCGGCGGCCAGCCGCCCGGACCGGAGATGTCGCTGTCGAAGCTCTCGCTGACCGCCAACATGGTGCGCTCCGCCGAGGTCCTCGCCTCGATCCTCGGACCGTCTCTGGTGGCCGACACCGGCGCCTGGGGCACCTACGCCTGGTCGCAGTTCGTCCTCGCCGTCCCGGGGATGCGCATCGCCGGTGGCTCGGACGAGGTCATGCACAACATCATCGGTGAGCGGGTGCTCGGGCTGCCGAAGGAGCCGGCGCCCGGCTGACCCGGGACGCGACGGTTCCCCTTCCGTCTAGCGGAACGCGAGGTGGTCGACGAAGGCCCAGGAGCGCCGGTGCACCGAGGTGAGGCCGAAGCCCGCCAGCGCGGTGCGGTGGACCGGGGAGGGATAGCCCTTGTTGCGGTCGAAGTCGAAGGCCGGGAAGCTCGGGGCGAGCGCACGCATCATCCGGTCGCGGGTGACCTTTGCCACGATCGAGGCGGCGGCCACCGACTGGCAGGTCGCATCACCCCGTACCACGGTCCGGACCTCGGGCACGCAGGGGTCCGGGTCGGTCCCGCCGTCGGGGTCGGTCAGGTAGTCGAAGTTCCCGTCGAGGATGACGACCCCGGGTTCCACGGTGAGGCCCTCGAGGGCGCGCCGGGCCGCCAGCCGCAGCGCCGCGGTCATCCCCAGCCGGTCGCACTCGCCGGGATCAGCGTGTCCGACCGACCAGTCGAGGCACCAGGAGGTCACCCGCGGGAACAGCTCCTCCCGCCGCTCCTCGACGAGCTCCTTCGAGTCGCGCAATCCCGCGCGGTACCCGGCGCTCCGGGCTGTAGACGACCACCCCGACCGAGGCGGGCCCGGCCCAGGCGCCGCGTCCGACCTCGTCGACCCCCGCCACCGGACCGGCACCGTCGGCGAGGAGCGACTGCTCGACGCGGGCGTGGGGACGGACCGGGCGCACCGGGCGGACCCGCCCCGGGGACCCGGCTCCGTTCTTCGCCGCCTCGGTCACGCCGCGAACCTACCCCTGGTCACCCGAGCCGGCCGCGGACCACCTTGCCGAGGGCGTTGCGGGGGAGGGCGTCGACCACACGGACCAGCCGCGGGTGCTTGTAGGGGGCGAGCCGGCCGGCGCAGAAGGTGCGCAGGTCCTCGACCGACGGGGCGGACCCCTCCGCCACCACCCAGGCGGTCACCAGCTCCCCCCACTCGTCGGAGGGGGTGCCGGTGACCGCAACCTCGGCGACGCCGGGATGTGCGGCGAGGACGTCCTCGACCTCGGTCGGGTAGACGTTGAACCCGCCCGAGATGATCAGCTCCCGCGATCGCCCCCGGATCACCAGGTACCCGTCGTCCTCGACGCCACGGTCGCCGGTCTCGAACCAGGGCCGACCGCCGTCGGACGCCGGACGGAAGGCCTCGGCGGTGGCCTGCGGCCGTTCCCAGTAGCCGTCGAACACGTTCGGACCGCGTACGAGGATCTCGCCGTCGCCGGCGAGCTCGATCTCGACCCACGGCAGCGGGAAGCCGACCGTGCCCGCCCGGCGCGCGCCGGCGTACGGATTGGAGGTGTTCATCAGGGTCTCGGTCATCCCGTACCGCTCGAGCACCACCGATCCGAGGGCCCGGGATGCCTCGGCGTGCAGGTCGACCGGGAGCGGGGCGGACCCGGACACGCAGAGCCGCAGGCCGCGCAGACCGCCGGTCCGGCCGCTCGCGACCAGCCGGTGGTACATGGTGGGGACCCCGAAGAAGAGGGTGGCCCGGTCGTCGCGGGCGGTCTCCTCGACGCCGGAAGGGTCGAACCCGGGCAGGAGCACGGCCGAACCACCGGCGAGCAGCGTGCCGTAGACACCCACCGCGAGACCGTGTGCGTGGAAGAGGGGCAGGCAGTGGACCAGGCGGTCCTCGGTCGACCACCGCCAGGCCACCAGGAGCCCCTCGGTCGCGGCCAGCAGGTTGCGGTGGCGGAGGACGGCACCCTTCGGGCGCCCGGTGGTCCCCGAGGTGAAGCAGATGAGCGCCGGGTCGTCCGGCGCCGCCCTGTCCAGGTCCCCGGGGGCGCCGTCGGGGAGATCGAGCGCCGGGCCGGTCACGACGAGCGGTCCGGGGGCCGCAGCCCGGACCCAGCCGGCCTGGTCGTCGCGCTCGACCACCGCTGCCGCCGGTCGCACGTCGGCCACGATCTCCGAGAGCTCCCGCTGTGAGTAGGCCGTGTTGGCCGGCACGATCACCAGCCCGGCCCGGAGCGCCCCCACGTGGGCGACCAGCGACTCGACCGACGAGCCGGTGGACCACACGACCCGGTCCCCCGCCAGCAGACCCGCGGCCTGCAGCCTCCCCGCGGCGCGACGGGTGGCGTCGTCGAACGCCCCGGCCGGCCACCAGCGGCCGGCCTCCTTCCAGAGTGGCGCCCCGGGGTCGGCCGCCCACCGCTGCGACCAGGCCTCGAGGAGCGTCTTTGGTCCGGCGGGGTCAGGGACCCCACCGGACCCGCCGCCGGCGAGATGGTCGTGCCACGGTCGCAGAGTGGTCTCCTCGCCGGTCGGATGTGGCTCCACCCGGCGGGTCCACCGGGCACCCGGGCAGTCGGGCGCCAGTAGTCTTAGCGGAGCCGTCAGCTGCGAAGCGTGCACCGTGGACGTGCACGGGAAGAGGGAACCGTCATGGGACTGGTGGACAAGGTCAAGGCACAGGCAGAGATCGGGCTGGCCAAGGCCAGCGAGGCGACCAAGGCCGGCCAGGCCAAGCTCGACCAGGCCACCGCCAAGCACCGGGCGGACGGGCTCCTCCACGATCTCGGCGCGGTGATCTACGCCGAGCACGCCGGCCGCGGCACCGACCAGAGCGCGGCCGAGGCCGAGCGCCTCATCGCCCAGGTGGCCGCCTACGAAGCGGAGTACGGGAACCTCGACCCGTGACCTCCGACGCCCGCGGCCGGGCGCGCCGGGTCGCGATCGTCCCCCACACCCACTGGGACCGTGAGTGGTACGAGCCGTTCCAGACCTTCCGTCTGAAGCTGGTGCGGCTCGTCGACGAGCTGCTCGACCTACTCGAGGGGGACGGCGGCTACCGGCACTTCCTCCTCGACGGCCAGCTCGCGGTGCTCGACGACTATCTGGAGGTGCGACCCGAGAACGAGGGACGGCTGCGGGCACTGGCGGCAGCCGGACGGATCTCGGTCGGACCGTGGTACGTCCTCATGGACGAGTTCCTCGTCTCGGGCGAGACCCTGGTCCGCAACCTCCAGTCGGGCATCGAACGCGGCGCGTCCTTCGGCGGGGTGATGACGGTCGGCTACCTGCCCGACATGTTCGGCCACGTGGCCCAGATGCCCCAGCTGCTCACCCAGGCGGGTCTCGAGCACGCGGTGGTCTGGCGCGGTGTCCCCTCGGCCGTCGACGGTTCGGCCTTCCTGTGGTCGGCACCCGACGGTTCCACGGTTCGGGCCGAATACCTGGTGTCCGGGTACGGCAACGGTGCGGCCCTGCCCGCCGACGCCAAGCAGCTGGTCCGGCGGATCCGCTCGCTCGAGGAGGAGTCCGCCGCGTTCCTCGGGCCGGACGAGCAGATGCTGCTCATGAACGGCACCGATCACCAGCGCGCCCAGCCGTGGCTGGGCCGGGTGGTGGCCGAGGCCAACGCCCTCCAGGAGGAGTTCGAGCTGACCATCACCTCGCTCCCCGAGTACCTCGGCACGGCAGGGCGGAAGGGGCTCTCCGGGTGGACCGGCGAGCTGCGGTCCGGCTGGCGGTCCAACCTGCTGATGGGCGTCGGCTCCAACCGGGTCGACGTCAAGCAGGCCGCCGCCCGGGCGGAGCGGGCGCTCGAGCAGCTGGCCGAGCCGCTCTCGGCACTGCACCTCCCGGCGGAGCGCTGGCCGCGTTCCCCCCTCGAGATCGCCTGGAGGCTGGTGATCCGCAACTCCGCCCACGACTCGATCTGCGCATGCTCGGTCGACGAGGTGGTCGACACGGTCCTCCACCGGTACGCCGAGGCACGCCAGATCGGCGAGGGCCTCACCGAGCAGGCCCTCCACGCACTGGCCCGGTCGATGGCCGACCCGGGTCCCGTCGCGGTCAACCCCACCGCTCACGACCGGGGCGGGCTGGTGGAGGTCGTGGTCCCGGCGGTGGGCGACCCCGGACCCGACGTCCAGGTGCTCTCGGAGCGGAGCGGGATGCCGGGCAGGATGACCCTCGACGGCGAGACCGTGCGCATGTTGCTCGGCCTGCTCCAGGGGGCGCGCATCGACGAGCACAGCTACGTGACCGACGTCTCGTTGGTGCCGGACGAGACCGGCGTCGACGTCCTCCTGACCATCGGCCCCGAGCCGCGCGACGGCGTGCCGGTGGAGGAAGCCAAGCGCGAGCTCTACACGCTGCTCACGGCTCGTCCGGACACCGAGGTCCGGCTCATCGTCGACCAGCCGCCGGTCCGACGGATCCTCGCCCGCCAGCAGGTCGTCCCCGGCTTCGGCTGGGCCCGGTTCTCGCCGGCGGTGCTCGCGCATCCGGTCCGCGTCGGGGGGACGCCGGACGCCGGGGTCACCCTGGCCAACGGGCTGGTCACGGTCGGCATCGATCCGCTCGCCGGGACCTTCTCGATCGACGGCGTCCCGGGGTACGGCAGGCTGGTGGACGGCGGGGACCACGGGGACACCTACAACTATTCGCCTCCACGGCACGACTCGGTGGTCGACACCCCCGACTCGGTGGCGCTCGCCGTCGTGGACGAGGGTCCGGTGCGTGCCACGGTTGCGATCACCGCCGACTACACCTGGCCCGAGCGGGTCGACGGGACCGCCCACGCCAGGATCGGCGCCTGCCCGGTCACCGTGACCACCACCGTCGAGGTGCGGGCGGACGAAGCCATGGTCCGGGTGCACACCCGCTTCGACAACCCGTCGCGTGACCACCGCCTGCGGGTCCACCTCCCCCTGCCGGAGGCCGCGGCCTCATCCCGGGCGGAGAGCGCGTTCGCCATCGTCGAGCGCGGGCTCACCGCCGAGGGGCGGGAGGAGGAGTTCGGGCTCCCCACGTTCCCGTCCCGACGGTTCGTGACCGCCGGGCGCCTCACCCTCGTCCACGACGGCCTGCTCGAGTACGAGCTGATCGACCTGGAGGGCGAGCCGGGGACGGAGGGGTCGCGTGCCCACACGCTGGCGCTCACCCTGCTCCGGTCGACCGGCATGCTCTCGCGACTCGGGCTGTCCCTCCGACCGCTGCCGGCCGGACCGATGATGCCCGTCGACGGACCGCAGAGGATCGGGCCGGTGGAGGTCTCCTACGCGCTGGTGGTCGGGGAGGTCGATCCGTACCGGGCGGCCGACGACCTGCTCGTACCGCTCGAGATCGTCGGGTCGTTCGGGGGCGGCGATCGACCGGGGTCCGGGACCGCGCTCACCGTGCGGGGCGCCGAGGTCTCCGCCGTCCGCCGGGAGGGCGGAGAGCTCGAGCTCCGCGTCTTCAACCCGGACGATGCACCCACCACCGTCCTGTTGCCGGGGCGCTCGGGGTGGCTGGTCGACCTACGGGGTCGGACGGTCGCCGCGTTCGAGGGGGAGTTCCACCTCGGCCCGCACCGCATCGCGACCGCCCGTCTGGTCACCTGACCACCCATCACCCACCGTGCTCTCGCCTTGCTCCCGCAACTCGTCGAGCTCCCTCAGCACCTCGGCCAGCCGTTGCCAGCGCATGGTGCGGCCCGGGTCACCACCGCGCCGGCTCCCGGCCCGCGCCACCTTCCACAGCTGGACCCGTCCGATGTCCCTGACCGTGCGTGCGCGCAGCGGCCGGGCCTCGATCCCGATCGCCTCCTCCTCGAGCAGCGCACTCCTGAACTCGTCGGAGACCAGGACGGTGCCGGGGTTGGCCACGCCGGCCAGACGGCTGGCGACGTTCACCACCGGTCCGTAGTAGTCGCCGTCGTGCAGGAGGACCGGCCCCATCGAGAGTCCCACCCGGACATCGGAGAGGAGGTCGTCGTCGGCGTAGGCCTCGGCGAGGCTCAGGGCGATCTCGGCAGCGGCGGCCGCGGTCGGCACGATGAACATCGCCTCGTCACCGATCATCTTGACCACCCTGCCGCCGAGGCCGACGACGGTGTCGTGGGCCACCTCCTCGAAGCGGGCCACCACGGCGGCGAGCTCCTCGTCGCCGAGATGCTGGCTGAGCAGGGTGAACCCGACCATGTCGGCGAAGCCGACCGCCATCACCGGGCGCACGGTGTCGTGGTCGCGGGACCGGTGGGACATGGCGCGCCTGGTGGCGACCTGGAGGTGCCGGCGCCAGACGTACTCGAGCAGGCGTGCCATCGCCGGGATCGACACGTCCGCCTGGCGGACGAATGTGTCCGCGTCGAGGATGCTGTCGCCGCTGGCGTCGAGGATCGGCGTGGTGCCGGGACCCACCTCGGCTTCGGCGATCCGTGCCATGGAGGACCCGATCACCCGGGCCATCTGGACCGCGTTGTCGAGGTCGACGAGACCGATGGCCACCATCTCCTGGAAGAGGCGGACCGCCTCGAGGTCCATCTCGGAGAAGGCCGGCTCGTCCTCCTCCACGTCGACGAAGCCGAGCGCACGCCAGAAACGGCGTGCGAGATCGATCGGGATGTCGGTACGCGCGGACACCTCGGCCTGGGTGAGGCGCTCGGTGGTCGGGACCAGCATGCGGTCGACCACCAGGAGGTCGAGGACGTCGTCGGCGACGGCGCGGTCGATCTCGGCGTCGGAAACCCCGAGGCCGACCAGCAACGAGCGCACACGGGCCAGCGCCTCGGTCCGGTCACGGATCCCCGAGCCGCCTGCCACGGTCGACGGGTCCTCGGACATGCGGACAACCCTATGCGCCGCTCCCCCGGGCCACGCGCTGCGCGTCGGGGACTCGCCGGCGACGGCTGCCTACACTGGTCCGGTGACAGCCCTCGGTGATCCCCCCCCGTGGGGCCGGTCCCTGCGGCTGGGTCCGCGGGCGGTGCTGGTGCCGGTCAAGGCCTTCCGCCACGCCAAGGGGCGACTCGATCATGCGCTCACCGACCGCCAGCGCGCGGAGCTCGCCCGGGCCATGGCCGATCGTGTGCTGGCCGCGGCCCGGCCGCTGCCGGTCGCGGTGGTCTGCGACGACAACGACGTGGCCGACTGGGCCCGCCGGCGCGGCGCGCTGGTGGTCTGGGAGCCGGGCCGGGGGCTCAATGGTGCGGTGGAGGCCGGTGTCGAGCGTCTGCGTGATGCTGGCGTCACACAGATCACCGTCTCGCACGCCGACCTCCCGCGGGCGAGCGGGCTGGCCGGGGTGGGCGAGGCCGACGGCATCACCCTCGTCCCCGACCGCTACGGCAACGGGACCAACGTGATCGCCGTGCCGGCCGACGCTGGCTTCCAGTTCTCGTACGGACCGGGCTCGTACGCCCGCCACCGGGCCGAGGCGGGACGCCTCGGCCTGCCGCTGCGGGTGCTCGACCTCCCGGACCTGGCCTGGGACGTCGACGAACCGGGCGACGTGGTCCCGGTCGCCGTGCCGGGCGCCCCGCTCGCGTGACCTCGCCCGATCGGGCGACCGGCGCACCCGACGGGGAGGGCGCTCCCACGGTCGGTCTCCCGGTCGGTGACCTCCCCGACCGGGGCCCGGTCACCATCGACCTGCCGGTGCCGGCCCGCGCCCTCGCGGTCGGAGCCCACCCGGACGACGTCGAGTTCGGATGCGGTGCCACCCTGGCCAAGTGGGCGGCTGCCGGATGCCGGGTCCGCCACCTGATCCTGACCGACGGGTCGAAGGGGAGCTGGGATCCCGACGCCGACCTCGAACAGCTGGTGGCGCTGCGCATGCAGGAGTGCCGCTCCGCGGCGGCACGCCTCGACGGGGCCAGGCCGGGGACAGGTGCGATCGACGAGGGGCGCCCCGGGGAGACGCCCCGGGTGATCTTCCTCGGACGGGTCGACGGTGAGCTCGACAACGGTGCGGACGAGCGTCGGGAGGTGGCCGCAGTGATCCGGGACGTGCGTCCGGACGTCATCCTCGGCCACGACCCGTGGCGCCGTTACCGGCTGCATCCCGACCACCGCGCGGCGGGGTTCCTCACCCTCGACGCACTGGTCGCCGCCAGGGACCCCCACTTCTTCCCCGAGCTGGACCTCGCCCCCCACCGGCCACGGGCGGTCCTCCTCTGGGAGGCCGACCAACCCAACCATGTCGAACACGGCTCGGGCCGTGAGGAGGACAAGATCGAGGCTCTGCTCTGCCACCGGAGCCAGTCGATCACCACGCTCGGATTCGACCCGACCGCCGGCCACGACGCCGTCACCGAGGGTGTGGAGCGCTTCGGGTCCCGGATTCGCGCCCAGATGGCGGAACACGGCGCCCTCGGCAACCTCGCCTCGGGCGAGGCATTCCACCTCATGGACCGTCTCTGAGGGGTCGTCGACAGCAGGGCCGGACCCGGTCGGATCGGTGGGGGTCCGGCTCCCCCCACCGACCACCGAGTGGCGGCACGACGGCCGCCCGGAGCGCCTAGCGCCCCTTCTTGACCGTGCGCCTGGCCGCCTTGCGGGCCGGGGCGCGCTTGGCAGCGGTCTTGCGGACCGTCCGCTTGGCGGTCTTCTTCGCCGCGGTCTTCCTGGCCGGAGCCCGCTTCGTCGCCCGCTTCGCAGCAGTCTTCCTGGCCGGGGACTTCCGAACCGTCCGCTTGGCGGTCTTCTTCGCCGCGGTCTTGCGGGCCGCGGTCTTCCTGGCCGGGGACTTCCGAACCGTCCGCTTGGCGGTCTTCTTCGCCGCGGTCTTCCTGGCCGGAGCCCGCTTCGTCGTCCGCTTCGCAGCCGTCTTCCTGGCAGCGGTCTTCCTGGCCGGAGCCCGCTTCGTCGTCCGCTTCGCAGCAGTCTTCTTGGCCGCGGTCTTCCTGGCCGGAGCCTTTCGGACCGCTTTCTTGCCTGCTGCCTTCTTTACTGGCATGGACACTCCCTCCTTAGGGTTCAACGCCGATTTGAACGTCGAACCGGTGGCGAACCGGACACCATTCGACGCGGGGATCGGTACCACTGCACCTGTTCGCGGATTCCGGCCCACCCGTGGGGCACGTGCGGTCGGGGTGAACGTCCCGAAGCCGACAACCGTGACCCTCCGTCCGGACCGGACCTCCGCGATGATGGTCGCGAACAGCGCGTCGACCACGTCCTCGGTGGTGCGACGAGCCGACTGTGCCGACTTGCTCACCACGCGAACGAGTTGAGACCTGTTCACGACCACCTCCTCAGCGATACCTAATCGAATACAAGCCAAATGGCTTTTTAGGCCCAGGTCAAGCATCTTCGCCGTCTGCACCGCGCTCGGCATGTCGGGCGCGAGCGCCCGCGCGACCTCGTGCTCGTGTCCCTTTCGAGCACTGCGTCGCGGTCCCTGAATCGCCTATGGACAAATACCCGTGTGTTTGCAACCATTATTCGGCGCGCATCACCGAGCGCTGCACTCGTGGAACGTCCGATCCGCCAACAGTATCCGCCAGCGGAACGACGAAGACCGAGGTACAGACCGGTGTCAAACTTTTTTCTCGAATACCCCCCTCGAGCGTGTGATTCGGCTCACCGGGTCGCATGTCGTGCGTTTGCGGACGCCCACCACGGTCTCTACCTCGGACACGATCGGGACGGCTGGCGGCACGCCGCCGCGCAGCATTCGGTCATGGTGCTCGGCCCTCCGCGCTCGGGAAAGACGTCGTCGTTGATCATCCCGAACGTGCTCGGTGCGAACGGTCCGGTGGTGTCGACGTCGACCAAGCCCGACGTGCTGGAGGCCACCATCGGGGCGCGGCAGCGGCTGGGGGAGTGCCTGCTGTTCGATCCCACCGCATCGGTCGACCGGCCCCAGGGCGTACGGCGACTGCAGTGGTCTCCGGTTCCGGCCTGCGCCACGTGGAGGACGGCGCTTGCGACGGCCCGGTCCCTCGTGCTCGTCGGATCGCCGGCCGCGGGATCGAACGGGACGAGGGGCGACGGGTCCCACTGGACCGAGCGGGCGGAGGCCCTGCTCGCTCCCCTGCTGCACGCGGCCGCGCTCGAGGGCGCCGAGATGCGGACGCTGCTGACCTGGGTGGACCGACGCCAGGCACTGCCCGCCCAGCAGATCCTCGCCTTCCAGCCGGCCGGCACCGCCGAGATCGCCCGGAACCTCCTCGACGGCATCGTCACCACCGACGAGCGGGAGCTCAGCGGCATCTGGTCGACCACGTCCGGGGCGCTCGGCGGCTTCCGCTCCGAGGAGGCCCTCGCCACCACTGCGGCGCCCGATTTCGACCCCGCCCGGTTCGTCCACTCCGGCGACACCGTGTACATCGCCGCTCCGGCGCACCACCAGGCGCTGGTCGCCCCCCTCGTCGTGGGGGTGCTCGAGGGCATCCGCCGCGCCGCCTACGCACGGGCAGCCGACGGCCGCTCCGGATCGGACCCGCCGGTGGTCCTCGCCCTCGACGAGCTGGCAAACATCGCGCCCATCCCCGATCTGCCCTCGATGGTGAGCGAAGGCGGCGGCCAGGGCGTGGTGACCCTTGCCTGTTTCCAGGACCTCTCCCAGGCCCGTCACCGCTGGCCCGACCAGGCAGAGGGGTTTCCCTCGCTGTTCGGGACCACGGTCGTCCTCCCGGGGATCGGGGACGTGCGGACGCTCGAGGCGCTCTCGGTGCTGGCAGGCGAGGAGGAGCTGATCACCCGGTCGGTCTCGTCGGGGCGTGCGCTCTCGGACCACCTGCTCACCGACCTGGTGTCCGGTGGACGACCGCATGTGGGCGACCACCACGCAACCGTGTGGCGACGGCGCCTTCCTCCCGAGGTCCTCACCAACGGGATGGACGGGTACGCCCTCGCCTTCGACCATCGGAACCGCCCCGGCTGGGTGCCACTCTCGCCGGCCCACCTCGCCGAGCCCTGGCGAACGGTGCGATCGCACGGGCGCGAGCTCGACCGGACATCGGGCACCCCTCCTGCGCACGAGCTCGCTCCGGGGAGCGTGCGGGCCGGGCCGGTCCTCGACCGCTGAGCACCGGTAGGAGCGGTGGCGGGAACGACCGGGCAGATCGGACCGGTCTCATCGGGAAACGACCCCGGCCGCGCGGTCCCACCCGGATCGCTCGTCGGCCCCCTCGCGCCCGGTCCCGGCTCGGCGGACCACACCCGGGGCGGTGTCCCTCGATCGCTCTCCCCTCCCGGCCGGTTCGCGTCCGACGTCCACGCCGGGGGCCGGGCGGTCGCCGGCCACCGGGTCGGGGATCCCCCAGGCACGTTCGACCAGCTCGGGCGCTCGCCGGTACGAACCGGCCACCAGCGACGCCGTCCAGCGCTCCTCGGACGGCGCGGCACCGGGACGGCGGCCCGGCCCGATCTCCGGCGGGCCGGCCGCGTCGACCAGCGCGCCGGCCATCCGCTCCACGATGTCTGCCGGGGCGCCCTGCGGCAACGCCGCGGTCAGCGCGCACACCACGTCGCGCCGGGCCACCGCCGTGCGGCGTTCGGCGAGCTCGTCGAGCCCGCGCCCGAGACGATCGCGTTCGGGCCCGGTCTCTCGACCGACGCTCCTCCGGCCCACCACCCGGACCAGCTCGCCGAGGTCGAGCCCGTGATCGGCGGCACGCCGCCGCCACATGGTCCGCAGGCCGTCCACGGTCACGGTGTGGTCCTTGTCCGGGCGGTCCAGCTGGTAGGCGAACCGCCGCGACGAGCGTCCGGCATCGACCCGGCAGTGGATCTCCTGGTCGATCCCGGCCTTGCGCTGGGAGAAGAGCCGGCAGAGCACCGGGTCGACACCGGACACCTCGAGACGACCCGAGGGCCCGGCCACCCATTCGGCGCCGAGCCCACGCGCGAGGGCATCGCGGAGCACCGCGTGGTAGAGGCCCTCCGCTGCCCGCCGGTGGAGGAACAGTCGGCGGCTGTCGACCGCCGACCAGAGCCCGTCGACCCCCTGCACCACGTTCGCCGTCACCAGGTGGGTGTGCAGATGTGGATCGAGGGACCGGCTGGTGCGGTGCACGAAGCCGGCTGCGACCATGCCGGTCGATGGCAGGTACCGCACCCGGCCGCCGCCGCTCCGCCGCACACCGAGACCCTCCCGCTCGAGGTGGGCCGCTGCGGCGGCCACCGCTTCGTCGTGGGCGGCCCCGGCCGCGCCGGCGAGCTCACGGGGACCCAGGAGGTGGAGCAGGCTCACCGACTTGGGCGCGCAGAACACCAGATCGAACCCGGACACGCCGCGCGTCGCCGGGACCTGACGGAGCAACCGGTCGCCCAGCGGGTCACGCCCGGAGAGCAGGTCGGTGAACGGGGTGGCCTCGACCCGGCCCCGCAGCCCGAGCACCCCGGCCCCGCCACCGGTCCACGCTCCGGGTGACTCGCCCGCCACGCCGGTGCCCTCGGCCCGGCCCGGCACGAGATCGCCGACGTAGTAGCCGGCTCTCCCGCCGCGCACGACCTGCATCCTCAGCACGGGGATCCTGCCATGACCGGCCACCCACCTCCCGGGCGGAAGAATAGCATTACATGCTATGTCATGTTATTTCATGTTTTGACGCCGGCCTCGGGATAGCGGGCGAGGATCCTCGAGACGGCGGTCCCGGTCAGTGAGCGGAGCTCGGGTGGATCGACCACCTCGGTGCCAGGGCCGAGCCGCAGCAGGAGCCGCTCGAGCCAGGCGTCCCCGCCGACGTAGACCTCCCAGAGCGACGCGGCCCTGCTCCTCGCCCACCGGTTCGGCGGACGGGATGGACTCGATCAGCCAGGTCATCGAGGGCTTCGAGGGCGAGGCGCACCCGGCGGCTCTCCGGACCGGGCACGAAGGCGTCGAGGTCGGTCCCGCCGTGGCGGCCCGTTCCGGGGTCTGCCGCCGGGGCCGTCCGGTCGTCGACCCCGCCCACCGGCCGCGCCGAGCGGATCCGGTCGATCCGGAACCGCCGGACCTCGCCAGCGGTCCCGCACCAGGCGTCGAGGTACCAGTGGCTCTCGGCGGCGAAGATCCGCTCCGGGGTGACCGTCCGGTCCGTCACCTGGTCGGTCGACGCCGAGTAATAGGTGAGCTCCACCCGCTCCCCCGAGACGAGCGCGTCCCGGACCACGCCGAGGAATTCGGGCGAGTCGAGCTCGACGTCGAGTGTGCCGCCGCCGAGGGCGCGGTCGAGCTTGGTGAGGGCCCGGGACAGGGCTCCGCCCTCGTCGCTCCCCGGGACGGCCAGCAGCGCGCGGGCCGAGGCGGCGAGGGCCAGTCCCTCCCGCGGGCTGAGCCTGCGGGGACGGGACAGGGTGGTGCCCAGCCTCGTCGACACGGTGGTGTCGGTGACCACGATCTCGAGCAGCTGGTCCGGCGTGTACGGCGGGACACCGCAGCAGGCGGCCATCTCGAGCTCGGCCACCAGGGCGTCCGGCGCGAGGTCGAACCGCTCGGCCACTTCGTCGATGGGTGCCTCTCCCTCCTGCGCGAGCCAGGCCAGGATGGCCAGCAGCCGCCGGAGCCGGCCGGCGGTGTCGGGCGTGCGGCTCATCCGGCCGGGGTCCCGGCAGGTGCGGCCATCGCCTCGAGCCGGGCCACCATCGCGGCGCGCATCTCGGGTGGGCGGAGGACCTCGGCATGGTCGAGCAGGTCCAGGACCCAGGAGAGGAGCGCCTCCGTATCGGTCACCGCCAGTCGCACCTCGACCGTGCCGTCGTCCCGGCGCCCGACCACCGCGTCGGGCCCGAGCGCCGCGACCACCCGCGAGGACTCCGCGGCGTCGACCGCGACGTCGACCTGGACCGCCGGTCCGGCGCCGAACTGCCAGGGGTCGCGGGCGAAGGCACCCTCGAGGTCGAACCCCTCCGGCACCCGGGCGGACCCGGGCTCCCCGAGCGTCGGGGTACCCGGGATGCGGTCGACCCGGAACGTGCGGGCCTCCGCACGATCGCGGTCCCATCCCACCGCGTACCAGTGGCCTCCCCGGAACCGGATGCCCGCCAGGTCCACCGAGCGCGTCCTCCCCCGGTAGTCGAAGCCCACCACCGCCTTCCGGCGGACCGCATCGAAGAGGACCGGCAGCGCCGGGAGTCCGTCGAAGGAGGGGAGGTCGACCAGTGGAACGGGGCCGCCGCGCCGGGGCCATTCGCCGGTCATCCCCAGCTTCGAGAGCGCCTCCCTCCCGATAGGCTCGCCGAGGTGGACGCCGGCAACCGCCAGGTTGAGCGCCGCCTGTTCCTCGGGCTCCAGGTGCAGGTCGGGAAGGTAGTAGGCGTCGGGGTCGACACGGTAGCCGAGCTGGTCGTCCCCCCCGACGGGCTCGACCAGGACCGGCACCCCTTCGTCGCGCAGGAGGCGCTTGTCGCGCTCGAACGCCTGCCGGCGCGCGGCGTGACCGTCGGGGTAGCCGGGTACGCGGTCGGCGATCTCGCGCAGGCTCAGCGGGCGGGCCGCGTCGAGGAGCACGAGCAGCAGGTCGGTGACCCGTTCGAGTCGGTCGGGCTGTGCCATTCACGCCAATCTAGGACCCGCGGGAACCGGATCCGGCCGTGAGCGGAACCGATCCGCTGGCCTTCGAGCCCCATCCGGTGCTCTGGGGGGTCCTGGCCGTCCTGACCGCGGCGGTGGTGCTCGGCCACCGGGCGCTCCAGCGGGTCGACCCACGCCCCGAGACGTGGCCGCGTGCCGAGATCGCCCGGTTCGCCGGCGCGGTTGCGGTGACCGGGATCGCGCTCGGGTGGCCGCTCGGGGATCTCGCCGCCCACTGGTCGCTCTCCGCACTGGTCGTCCAGCGGGTCCTGCTCGTGCTCGCAGTGGCCCCGCTGCTCCTCCGCGGACTCCCCTACGACCTCCTCCGGTGGCTGACCAGACCGGCGCCGGTCGACGCCGCGCTGACCGGTCTCGCACGACCTCCGGTCGCGGTCGCCGTCGTCACGGTGGTCCTTGTCGGCTCGATGCTCCCTGCCGCGGTGGCGCTCCAGGCGCGGTCGGGCGTGGGTCGCGGCCTGCTGGCAGTGGCGGTGATCGGGGCCGGTCTGGTGCTGTGGATCCCGGTGCTCGGCCGTATCCCCGGGATCCAGCGCCCGCGACCGGTGGTGCGGTTCGCCTACCTGGTGGCCCAGGCCGTCGTCCCCGGGTTCCTCTCGTTCCTCTACATCCTCTCCACCCGGCCGCTCTACCCGGCCTTCGCCCACTCCGCGTCGGCGATCGGCCTGCGGCCGATCAACGACCAGCAGGTGGCCGGTTTCCTCTCCAAGCTCTCGATGCTCCTGGTGCTGCTCACGGTCGGCGCGTTCGTGCTCGCACGTGCCCCGGACACCGACGACGAGTTCGGACCCGGGGAACCGCTGGTCTGGGCCGACGTCGAGCGGGAGTTCGAACGGGCCGACCGGAGGGCGGGACGCGGGGGCGACCCGGGTCCGGCGGAGCCGCCGGCGGACGAACGCCCGGACCACCCGGCGCCGCCCGCCCGTGGGGAGACCGAACGCGAGCGACCGGACGGCGGTCCGACAGGCACGTAGGCGCGGCGGTGCGTTCGGTGCGTGGGGAGTCCCGGCTCCGTACGATGGGCCGATGACGCTCGAGGCACCCGAGGCGCCGGTCATCCGCCGGCTGGTCACGGGGAGCCTCCGCGCCGGCGTCGAGGACCTCGGGGGTCGGCCGGCCATGGTGGTCCGGTCGGTCTCGACCATCCGGCGCGGTGCGCTCTCGTTCGAGGACGGGGAGACCCTCCGGACCGCGTCGTCGTCTGCTCGCTCGCTCTCGATCCCGATGGTGGTGGTCCTCGCCTCGAGCGGGGCCGACGTCGGTGAAGGAGTGGCCTCGCTGCACGGGTGGGGTGGCGCCGCCCGGGCGCTCGCCGACTGTTCCGGGGTGGTGCCGGTGGTGATGGTGGTGACCGGGCCCGCGCTCTCGGGTCCCGCCTTGCTCCTCGGGCTCGCCGATCTGGTGGTCATGACCGCCGACGCCTTCGCGTTCGTCTCCGGTCCGGCGATGGTCGAGGACTTCACCGGCATGCGGATCGGTGTCCACCAGCTCGGCGGGACGGCCATGCACGCCCGCTCGAGCGGCCTGTGCGCGATGGAGGCGTCGTCCACCGAGGAGGCGATCGACCACGTCGCCGATCTGCTGAGTCTGCTGCCCGCCCACACCGACGAGCTCCCTCCGGCGGGCCCGATCGCTTCGACCTCCGGGGCGGACGCGGAGCTGCGAACGCTCATCCCGGACCGGGCGACCAGCTCCTACGACGTCCGACGGGTCGCCGCCGCACTCGCCGACGACGGGGAGATCACCGAGCTGTGGACGCGGTGGTCCCCGCAGCTGGTCACCGCGCTGGGCCGGATCGGCGGGCGAACGGTCGGGTTCGTGGCCAACCAGCCCCAGGCGCTCGCCGGCACCCTGGACATCGCCGCCTCGCAGAAGGGGGCGCGCTTCGTGCGGTTGTGCGACACCTTCAACATCCCGCTGGTCACCCTGGTCGACACGCCGGGGTTCCTGCCGGGCAAGGACCTCGAGTGGCGGGGGATGATCCGGCACGGGGCGGAGCTCGCCTTCGCCTACGCCGAGGCCACCGTCCCCCGGGTCTGCGTGATCCTGCGCAAGGCGTTCGGCGGCGCCTACATCGTGATGGACTCGAAGGGCATGGGCAACGACCTCTGCTTCGCCTGGCCGGCCGCCGAGATCGCGGTGATGGGGGCGGTCGGGGCGGTCCAGATCCTCCACCGGGACGCGGCCACCGACCAGCGGGAGGCGCTCGAGTCGGCCTACACCGAGCGGTTCCTGACCCCCTGGGAGGCGGCCGAGCGGGGGTTCGTCGACGCGGTCATCGATCCGGCCTCCACCCGACAGGTGGTCGCCGACGCGCTCGAGGTGCTCGAGACGTCACGCGAGCGGCTGCCCGGTCGCAAGCACACGGTGGGGCCGCTGTAGGGGGAGGTTGGGACCCGCGGGTGCGCTTGAGACCGAACGCGGAACTGCCCCTCCAGAGGGAGGGGCAGTTCCGCAACTTCTCTGCGATTAACAGACCATCGCTTCGAACGGCGTTCCCGCTACTAGAGCGACGGGAACCCTGTGGTGGACCACCGGACCTGCGAAGTACCGGTGATGCCGCCCGCAGTGATCGTGGGCGTCGCGGCGTTGCAGTCACTGGCGAGAGTATCGCCCTTGACCTCCACGTACATCGTTCCGGCCTGGGTGTCGGGGAAGGTGAGCGCTCCCGCAGCTGCCGTGGTCGTGGTGTCCTTTGCGATCGTCACCGAATTCATCTGGAAGTTGGCCGCAAACGGCGTAACCGCCGCAGTGTTGCCTCCCGGGTCGTCGATCTGGTACCAGCAGTTGTTCGACTTCGAGTACGACGCAAGCGCGATGGCATTGCCGTCGGCTGCCACGAACACCGAGACCACGCCCGACGCCGTGGAATTGCCCGAGACGAACTGCAGGCTCGGCTCAGCGGTTGTCAGGGTCGCCGTGGTGACTGCCGAGTAGGTCTGGCCGCCAGACTGGTACCCCGCCTTCGCGTTGAGGATGGCGGTGTTCAGGTTGGACTGCGCAGCCCGGTCGTTCGCCGACTTCGTCACGCCGAGGAAGGTCGGAATGGCGATGGCCAGCAGAATGGCGAGGATGAGCAGAACCACCATCAGTTCGATGAGGGTGAACCCGGCGTCCTCGCCGAGGTCGCTCGCAGCATCACGCCTGTCATTCAGACGTCGGATTAGGGATGAAAACATGTATTGCCTCCTCGTGAGTATTGATGCATCAATGTGCGGATACCTCAATTGATATCCACTGTTCCCATCGACTCCGGAAACGAATACCTTGAGAGGTTGCCCGAATTAGTTCTTCTCGGATTCTTCATTTCCAGAGCGCCGTGCGCAACCGGGAAATGGGGATCATGTCAACAGATTCCCAGATCGATCGCAGATCACGGAGGTATGCAACAACGACGCTACGAGGCGTCGGTCACCATTCCGGTTGCAAAACGGGTGCAGCTTGGTAGCAATATCCTGTCCTGCAACGCAGTTCGCTATCCACGCAAGGATTGTTCTGCTCTGGTGGAATTCTCCGGTCGGGCGAGTCTGGTATTGCCGAAGTTCTGATGCCGACTCAGTTGTGAATCAGCTTGATGTAGTCGAACATCGGCAGGTAGAGGCAGATCACCATCGCACCCACCATGGCCCCCATGAACACTGTGAGCAGGGGCTCGAGGAGTGCGGTGAGATTGTTAACGGTGACCTCGACCTCCTGGTCGTAGAACTCACCCACCTTCCGGAGCATGGCATCGAGCGCACCCGTCTGTTCACCGACCTCGATCATCTGCACGACCAGGGTCGGTATTACATCCTCGTGCTCCCGCAGCGGGTCGGCGAGCGGCCTGCCCTCGCGCACTCCATCCTTCGCCAGCAAAAGGACGTCGCCGATCGTCCTGTTCCCGGATACATCGGCAGAGATATCCAGTGATTCGAGAATCGGTACCCCCGACCCGATAAGCGACGCGAGGGTCGCGGTCGTGCGTGCGAGGGCCACCTTGTGGAACAGCTGCCCGAAGACAGGTGGCTTGAGGATCAAGCGGTCCCACTTGCGCCGACCTTCATCAGTAGCGATCCACTTCCGGAGTCCGATGATCCCGCCGATCACGACTGCAATGATCAACAACACCCACGCGCTAGTGACAATGTCGGAGATCTTGATCAGTATCCGAGTGGGGAACGGGAGCTTCCCGCCCAACGATGTGAACAGGTTTTGGAACACCGGTACGATGAAGACGATCATCGCGGTGAAGATGACCAGCATCACACACAGCACTACGGCGGGGTAGGTCATTGCCGACCGGATGGTGCTATTCAGCTTGGCTTGCTTTTCAATGGTGTCGGCCAGGTCTTTCAAGACTTCGTCGAGATTTCCACCAGCCTCTCCTGCCTGCACGAGAGTGCAGAAGAGGTTCGAGAACGCCTTCGGGTGCTTGGCGCATGCGACGGAGAGCGACGAGCCGTGCTCGAGGTCGAGGCGCACTTCGTTGAGAATCCGGGCGAGCTCCTGGTTTTCCACCTGGGCGGCCAGGATGCCGAGCGAACGCACCACCGACAGGCCCGAATCGACCATGGTCGACAACTGTCGAGTGACGACTGCGATCTCCCGGAGCTTGATCCGATCCGACAATCCCGGAATCTTGATTTCGGCCTTCATGTTCATGGTCGACTTCGGCGTCACCGAAATCGGCATGTAGCCCATGTCCCGCAGCCTTCGCACGACGAGCGCCATGCTGTCACCTTCGAGCTGGCCCTCGACGAGCCCGCCCGACTTGTCCCGCACCTTGTAATCGAATGTCAGTGCCACAATTCCCCAATTCGCATGTCAGTGAACTGGACGATCAGCCCATGCTCAGATGGTTTCGCAGGTCTTCTTCGTTCTGCGATCGGTCGTAGGCGATGGCCTCCGAAATGAGTCCGTTCTTCACGAGAGCTGCGAGACCCTGGTCCATGGTCTGCATACCGAAGGAGGCCCCCACCTGCATCAGGGAGTAGATCTGGTGGGTCTTTGCCTGCCGGATCAGGTTTCGGATGGCCGACGTACACATGAGGACCTCGGCACACGGAATACGCCCGGTGCCATCGGCATTGACCACCAGCTGCTGGGTCACGACACCCTCCAGGGTCGCGGCGAGCATGACCCTGATCTGCTCCTGCTGGTTGGTTGGAAACACATCGATTATTCGGTCGATGGTCTGGGGCGCGTCCTGTGTGTGCAGGGTCCCAAAGACCAGGTGGCCGGTCTCGGCCGCGGTGAGAGCCATCGAGATCGTCTCGAGGTCGCGAAGCTCACCGACAAGGATCACGTCCGGGTCCTGCCGCAGTACACGCCGGAGCGCCTCGGCGAACGAGTTGGTGTCCTCCCCTATCTCGCGCTGGGTGATGATCGAGCGCTTGTGGTCGTGGAGGAACTCGATCGGATCCTCGACGGTGACGATGTGAAGCGGTTTTGTCCGATTGATGATATCCACAAGAGAAGCGAGTGTCGTCGACTTGCCGGAGCCGGTAGGCCCGGTCACAAGCACTAGACCGCGTCGGAGGTCGGTAAATGACTTGATCGAATCGGGTAGCCCGAGAGAATCGAAGACAGGCATCTCATGAGGAATCGGACGAAGTGCGGCGGCCACGGTTCCACGTTGCAATGCGACGTTGACCCGGAACCGCCCTACCCCGACGATCGAGTGCGACGTGTCGAGCTCGTGCTCCTCCTCGAACCGTTCACGCTGCGAAGCCGGAAGGATACCGAACACCATGTCGCGCAGGGCTTGGTTGTCGAGTGGCGGACATCCTTCGATCTGGCGCATCGCTCCGTGCAGGCGAATCGAGGCTGGCATGGCCGCGGTCAGGTGGAGGTCAGACGCACCCACCGAGACTGCGTAGCGCAGGAGGTCGTCGATGTGGAGAGGAAGACTTCCGTCGGATGCCGTCGCCGGAATCCCCTCCTCGAGTAGCCTTTCGGCGGTGGACCGATCGGGGTCTTCCCCGGCATCGCTCGGTACGTCTACCAGTGGAGATCCAGGCACGGGACCAGGAGCGCCCGGTGGTGGGGGAATCTCCGCTACGGACGCACTGGGCGACTGGCTACCGGTGTAGCTTTCGATCACGACTGGATCGGCGAGCACCGCGTGGATCCGATGACCAACACGCGAGGCCAGGGCATCCAGACGCTGGGGCGTTGGCGGTTCGGCAAAGGCGACCGTCATCGCGTTTCCGTCGAATTGCAGCGCGACCGCGCCGAACTCACGCATCACCCCCGTGGGCATCGCGGCTGCAGCGTCCGGGCTCGGCGTCATTGCTGCCAGGTCGGCTGCTGGGAGCTGGGCAAGGTGGGCCAGAGTCCCAACTACGACGCCCGGAAGTGCGAGCTTTCGGCTGACGAGCAGGTACGCCAGGCTCGTGCCGGTCGCACTAGCTTCGTTGACCAGTGGACGGAGATTTGCCTCCGTTTCATATCCGGACTGGACCAACGCCGCGGCCAGTCGAGCAGACCATTCTGTGTGCGTCTCTTGGGTGACGGAAGTCATGCGACCACCCGCAGCACTTCCTCAAGGGTCGTCTCGCCCTCGATCGCCTTGAGCAGCCCGCTCTGGCGGAGTGTGTTCATACCTTGGCTCACAGCAAGCCGATGGATCTCGTCCACGGATCCTCCTTCGATGATCATGCGCTCGATCTCTTCTGTCATTGGGAGTAGCTCGGCGAGCGCCTTGCGCCCGCGGTAGCCGGTATGGGAGCAAGCCGAACAACCGACAGCCCGGTAGACCTTCGACATACCGCCGATCTCCGCCACCTCGTTCATCGACCATCCCGCGGCCACGATGTCGGCCTCGGTTGGTTCGTACGCTTCCTTGCAGTGCGTGCAGAGCCGGCGGGCGAGCCGTTGGGCCAGGACCCCGGACAACGCCGAGGTGACCAGGAAGGGCTCTATGCCCATCTCGATCAGGCGCATGGGTGTCGCCGCGGCGTTGTTTGTGTGGAGCGTCGCCAGCACCATGTGCCCGGTCAGAGCCGCTTCGATTGCAATCGACGCTGTCTCCTTGTCCCGGATCTCGCCGACAAGCACGATGTCTGGATCGGATCGCAGGATCGCCCGGAGTGCAGAGGCGAAATTGAGACCGGCCTTGATATTGAGCTGCACCTGATTGACGCCTTTCAAAGGCAGCTCGACGGGGTCCTCCACGGTAATGATGTTCTTCTCAGGTGAGTTGAGGGCGCTCAGGGTCGTATACAGCGTCGTCGACTTCCCTGAACCGGTCGGTCCTGTCACCATGATCGTCCCGTACGGCTTGGTGTAGAGCCCCTCGTAGGTGGCGAGCAATTTCTCTTCGAAACCAAGATCACCGAAGCCCAGGACCACGCTCGACTTGTCGAGGACCCGCATCACGACCTTCTCGCCGTGGATGGTGGGCAGGGTTGCCATCCGGAGGTCTATCCCCTTGGCACCGACATTGAGAGAGATCCTCCCGTCTTGTGGGACCCGGTGCTCGGCGATGTTGAGGTCGGCCATGACCTTTAGTCGCGTGGTGACAGCGGCAGAGATCGTGCGCGGTGCAGTCGAGACGTCGTGCAGCACGCCATCGATCCGGTATCGAATTCGCAAGTCGCTCCCTGTCGGTTCGATGTGGATGTCCGACGCTCGTTCGTTGAGGGCCTGGAGGATCAGCAGATTGACGTACCGGACGATCGGCGCTTCCTCAGTGACTGCCTGGATGTCATCGACGCCGGATTCCTGGTGACCGGAGTCGATGCCGAGCGAGGCCTCCATGGCCATGTCGGCGGCGTCTGCTCCGCTGTTGAATGCCTGTCCGATGTAGGCGCTGATCTGCGACCGGGTTGCCACTACGACGACGAAGTTTCGTCCCATGATGGTCCGGAGGTCGTCCATGGCGAACACATCGGTGGGATTGGAGGCCGCGACGACCGGGGTGCCGTTGTCGTTGGCGATCACCATCACGTTGTGATGTCTGGCCGTTGCCTCGGGAATAGTGCCGGCTTCAGTCAGGTCCACACCGACCGATGTCCAGATCGACGAACTCGAGCCCCATCTCCTCTGCCATGCCCCACATGAGGTCGGCTTCGGTGACCAAACTGCGGTTGGTCAGAATGCGGGCGACACTCTGGCCGGTGAGGTGATGCTCCTCAAGAACAGAGTGCATGTCTTCGAGCGATACCCTTCCCCCCTCCACCAGTGCCTTGGCGAGTGGCGGAAACATCGCAATTGCGACATCACCGTCGAAGCTCGGGCCCTCGTCGTACTGCTCGTCCGGGTGGAGCTCTTGGTATGTGGCGACCGCCTCGGCGACCAGATCGGCGGCCTCACCAGTGGAGTCGGCTGCGCCTTCCTCGGCCGCACCTTCGACCGAGATCGCCAGCTCGGCCAACTCTCCGCTGAACGGAAGAAGCCCCTCGCTCTGCCCCGTGGACTGGGGAGAAACATCTGACCTAACAGGATGATCGTCCCCTACCCCTGGATCGTCGACCGATACCATCTCTTGGGGGATGCGGAGGTTACCGAACAGGCCGGCAATTGGTTCATCGGGCGCGGGCCGAGCGACTTCCTCCGGCGAGGATTCGGGTTTGCTGTCGATGCTCTCGACTGCCAAGGCCGTCAGCAGATGGATTCCTGCATCGGGGTCGTCAGATGGTGGATCGGGCACTACGACGGAGGTTCGGGGGTGGGAGTGTCTTCAGTGGTCGAATCGGTAGGGCCATCCGAGGCTGACTTACCGCTCTCTTTTGATCCTGACTTCTTCCCTCTCTGTCCTTTACCGGCGGATGGCGTACGGCGTGCGGGAGCGGACGTCGGTCGATTCCGTTTCACCGCGCATGCCTTTATTGCGTAACTCCGCCTTCAGCTGCTATTTCATCCGCCTCAATGGGCTCTACAACGGCTGCTTTGGAGCTGCGGCTTCCCCTTGCGGACTTCTCGTCTACCGTGGGCTTGGCCTCCAAGTCATCTGCCATTTCCTCTGGTGATGTCGTCGATGAATCCGCCGAGGTCGGCGTCGCCTCATCAGGTCGCCCTCGCCGTCGAGCTATGAGCGGCTCGCTTGCGAGCGCAGCAAGAAGGTCGGGGACAAGCTCGATCGTCCGGGTGTCACCGGGCTCCGCGAAGGTCCCATCAGATGCCACGGCTTCACCCGAACCCGCCGTTCCTTGCGGCTCGATCTCCGAAGCGACCAGCTGTTCGAGGTAAGAGTCAATCTGCTCCTGAGCAGCCACGACGGAGATGAACTCGCGTCCGATCGATGCGCGAACCGAATCCTGCGCGGAGAGATCATCGGGATTGGAGGTTGCGATGACCGGGGTACCGAACTTTCGCTTGACAACGACCACGTGGTGACGGCGGGCGAGGTCAACGGGGAGGATCCCGACCGCCGCGGGGTCGACGCCATAGGTGTCGAGATCAACGAATTCGAGATCGCGTTCACTTGCCATGCTTCTCATGGCGTCGACGTCGCTCATGAGACCAGCATCGGCATCCTCGGCATCGACATTGAACCCAAATCAGCGTGGTCGAGGCGTGTAGGCCCGTCGATCCCTGCCGGTGTCCGCACAGTGCCCCCTTCCAACCTGGCCTCTGGACGTCGGTGGGGAGCGGGTTCGAGATTCTCACTCCCCGTGGTCAGTCTCCCACCGGCCCTGCGTGAACCTCAAGGCCCTTGACAGCGGTTCCGATCTACAGTTGCCGATTCCACCCGGGAGGTGACCTGTGAGGATACGGACGCTTCGGGAGGAAAGAATACCGAACTCCCTGTTCAGAGGTCATATCTATGGTGGTTGTTCCCACCGTGCCGTTGGCGGTGTACGAACATGAGTTCGGGCAGCGTTCCCCTCGAAGCCTTCTCCATTCTGCTGGCTGCGCTGGTCGGGCTCATCGTCGGCTCGTTCCTGAACGTCGTCGTCTATCGGGTGCCGATCGGGCTCTCGCTGTCCACCCCGCGATCGTTCTGCCCGACATGCGACCGTCAGCTTGCCTGGTGGGAAAACATTCCCGTGGTGACCTGGCTCCTCCTCCGAGGATGCTGTCGTGGCTGCCACCAGCCGATCTCGGCTCGCTACCCCCTCGTGGAGCTATCCACAGGGGTCGTCTTCGCGGTCGTGACCTGGGCTTGGCACGGGACGGGCCTGTCACCCGGCTACTGCGTCCTGGCCGCCACCGCCATCGCCGTCTCGCTCATCGAACTCGGGGGATCGCGGTCGCCACTCTCCGTGGCGGCTGTGGGGACGGCGCTCGGCCAGGGTGCGGTCGTCGTGGCAAGCGTATGGCTCCACCGATGGACGGTCCTCGGGGGCTCGCTCGCTGGCCTCGCAGTGGGTGCCACCGTGTTCGGCATCCTCCGTCTGCGAGACCCCGAGTGCCTCGAACCCACTTCGTACGGTCGGACCTTGTTGCCGGTCGCCGGATGCTGGCTCGGCGGTCTGGGACTTGCGGCCGCAGTCGTGGGTCTGGCCGTCGGGGTGCTCGTCACGCTCTCCTGCCTCGCCCTCGTGAGGTGGACGTCTCGCACCCCCACTCTTCCGCATCCCCCGGTGGCTGGGCGAAGATCCTCGATCATTGCCACCCCGCTGGTGACCGCGACCGCCGCGGCGATGGCGGTGTCACTCATGATTGCGGCGTGACGCACCGACGATAGCTGCATGGGAAGTACTCGCTCCCGCACCCAGATGGCCCCGGAGTCCGGCCTGGACGACCGGTCGGACGCATCAGACCGGCTGCCTGAGGATCTCCCGTTCGGGGAGTTGCTCCATCGGACGGTCATCGTGGACGACCACGAGCTGTTGCGAACCGGGACGCGGCGCATTCTCGAAGAGGGAACAGGGTTCCTGGTGGTGGGTGAGGCTGCCGACGCCGAGACCGCTCGGATCGTGGTGGCGGACACCCGACCCGACCTGGTGATCACGGACATCCGCCTTCCCACTGCGAACGGGATCGACCTGGGCCGCGAGCTGGTGGCCGACGATCCGGACCTCACCGTCGTCATCCTCAGTGCGTACGACGACGAGCACTACATCCGCGCTGCGATGGCGGCCGGCATCTCCGGCTACCTGCTCAAGACCATGCCGAGCACCGAGCTGGTCGCTGCCATCCGTCAGGCATGTGCCGGGACCTGGCCGATCCATCTCCCCGGCCGCTCGGCGGGTGAGAAGGAAGGAGAACAGCGTCCGGCGGCCGGCCGCCTGCTGACGACCCGTGAGAACGCAGTGGTGCGCCTGGTCGCACGAGGGATGACCAACAAGGCCATTGCCAGCCAGCTCGGGATCAGCCCACGGACGGTCGAAGGCCATCTCAATCACGTCTTCGAAAAGTTGGACGTCCTCTCACGGACCGAGCTGGTCCACTACGCCTTGGCCCACCGACTGTTCGACAGGGAGTCATCGGTGGGGAGGGATCCGTCGGCATGACGGTGGGAACCTCTCCGGTCGATGCCGTCACTCAACGGGAGAGCCAGCCGCGATCTGGCACCTCTCCGAGCGGGAAGCCGTGGACCGATTCGCATTTCTGGCTTCTGCAACTCATAATCCTCGCACTCGCGCTCATCCGTCTGGCCGTCACGGTCGCGTTCCATCTCGCCACGTCCTCAGTAGCGCTCGAGTTCTCGACGTTGGCTCTCTTCCTCATACCTGTCGCGTACGCTTCTCTGAGCTTTGGTCTACCGGGCGCCGCATTTACTGCTTGCTGGGTCACCATGCTGGCCGTCCCGCGATTCCTCGTCGCCGTCGGTCAGCACAATCCCGTTGCCGCTTGGGCCGAGATCCTTCAGATCGTCCTCATCGACGGTATGGCCGTGCTCATCGGACAGCGGGTGTCGAGCGAACGGGAGGCGCGCCAGTTGGCCGATCTCGCGCAAGCCGCCCATCTCGATGCCGAGACCCTCTATCGGGAACTATTCGATTCGAACCAATCTCCCATTCTGATCGTCGACAGCAGCGGTCTGGTGATGGAGGAAAACGCCGCGGCACTTCGCGTGTTCGGAGGTCCTTCATCACCCGACCGGTCTGAAGGTCGACGACAAACGCGCCTGCTCGACCTGATCGGAGCCGATGCCGCCGGCCAGGTGCTGACGCGGCTCGTGTCGGTCGATTCGACATCGGCGACGAAAGGGGCGCCCGCTGCCCGGGACTCCGAGATCGATGAGCGGGTACGGCCGGTCGCCTTCGAGGTCGGCGGCCGCACGGTTCTGTATCGACCGAGCGCGACATTGGTCGGACCATCCCGGTCCGACCGTCGAATGCAGGTCATCTTCGAGGACGTGACGACTGAGACCCTTCGACACGACCTGATGGAGGCGTATGCCGGCCAGGTTGTCCTGGCGCAGGAAGAGGAGCGCCGACATATCGCACAGGAGCTTCACGACGGACCGCTCCAATCCCTCATCCACGTCTGTCGGCAGATCGACACACTCGACAACCTTGATGAATCGACGATCGAGCCGGGTAGCCATCCGTTGGGCTCCCTCCGCTCAACGGTAGAGGACACCGTGGCCGAGATCCGATCCATCGCACGGGGCCTTCGTCCGACGATCCTCGACGACTTGGGACTGGTGGCGTCGATCAACCAGATGCTGACCGAGGCCACGGCACGTCAGCAGTTCGAGAGCACCTTTGGGGTAACGGGCTCGTCTCGCCGGCTCTCAGCAACCGTCGAGCTCGCACTGTTCCGCATCACCCAGGAGGCGATCAGCAACATCGAGCGGCACGCAGCGGCTGAGCACGTGGCGATCGGGCTCGATTTCGCGACCAATGGTCTTCGTCTTCTGGTCAAGGACGACGGGGTCGGATTCGATCGTTCCAGGCCACCGGACACCGACCACTCGTTGGGGCTCCCCGGGATCACCGAGCGAGCTCATCTCATCGGCGCCAACCTCGTCATCGAGTCGGCGGCCGGTCACGGCACAGCCGTAGACGTGTGGGTGCCCGAGCAGGCGCTTCGCGTCAGGTAATGCGGGTCGTGCCCTCCCAGGGAGGCATCCCGTCTCAGGGGTCATTTGGCGCGACACCTCACCTGACCAGCGCATATTGGGAGCGAGGCCCCGTTGACAGCCTGCTGGCCGCCCAGTAACTGTCACTTAACCGACATGAAACTCTCACGGGAATCTCATCAATTTGTGTGATACTGGGCCGGTGGATGAGATCGTGATCGAGTCGTGCCATAGTACGTGGATCATCGACCGGGCGAATTCCCGCTTTCGTCGTGTGGTCAAAGCATCACACCACACGACCAGCCCTGCCTCCACGGAATGGCAACCGTGTTACGGCGTCGAAATCGACCCGCTCTCCGAATCCTTCGTCGTGCTCCTGAATCCCGAAGGCACCCGCCTTCTTCGGAGTTGGCGACATGTCGAGCACTGTTCACAGTGTGGTGGCGAGGCGACCTCGGAGCTGACCCTCCGGGACCTCCGCTCAGCTGTCCGTAGCTGACATCCACAACTGATATGTGTGCTCAGGGGTAGAATTTTTGCGGCGGCCCGCATCGGCTTGCCACTTGGCGCATGAGCGACGAAAGAACCTCGGGTTCCCAACCGTGGGCTACGGCCCCCATCCCAACTCCTCTGATTGGCACGCGGCACGACATCAACCCGTTCAGGTCACTGTTCCACGACCTCGGTCGGATGGCCTTCGATGTCTCCGCTCCGCCGAGGCCGACGACGGCTCTGGTACCTCCGGCGACCGGCAGTTCGATCGTGGACGGCGCCAGGGGTGAAAAGGGCGAGGGTCCGGCAAAGTCCAACGTGAGCAAACGACGTCGTGGCGTTGCCAGTCGGTCGACATCACGAGAACCGGCGCTCGACGCAACGGGGATCCATGCGGTGCAGGAAACGGACTCCTTGCATGGTGACCATCGAGAGACGGAGATCGCAGCGAACGTCGTACCCGCGGAGGAGGTCGGGCCGGATCGTCCGTGCGGTGAACCACAGCGCCGACGACGATCACTGCTCCGACGTGACCGGGCATCAGCACCCAGGTCTGAGCGTTCCGGCGCAACGGACCAAATGGTTCGGGATCCGGTGGAAGATCACTCCGAACCAGTGCCGGATCCGCTCGGAGTTACCGATCTTCAGGTCGCCGCTCCGCCCCAAGCCGCTCCCTCCCCGGCCGACCGTTTCGAAGCACCGCCTCCCCGCCACCCGCCTCCTCCACCCCCTCCGATGGCGCCGCCACCACCGCCTCACCTCCGATGGCGCCGCCCTCCGCCTCCGCCGCCTCCGCTGCTTGAAATGCCACCTCCCGAGCCACTCGCACCCAAAGGACGCGCTCCGGTCGACCTCGCCGCCTCGGCCGCGATGGCAAAGGACATCCTTGCCGCGAGCGAGGAGCGGCCTCCGCCTCCCCCGCCAGGTGAGGATGCCCGCTCAGCCGCCACCGCTCCAGGGCCGGACGCTGATTCAGCGGAGCAGACCGAACAGCGTGCCCCTGGTTCGGAGGGGAGCAAACCCGGTGTTCCGGAAGACTCCAGCGTCACCTCCGACTTCTTCGCTTCGACCCGCGGCAAGAAGCGATTCCGCCGACAGTAGCGAAATCAGAAGGCGCGGCTACCTGTCGCGCTCATGGCGCTGACTCACGCTTCCAGACACCGGAACTTCCACCTGTCTTCTCCCAGAGCATGAGCTGCCCGATGCTCATGGTGCGGTCGGCGGTCTTGCACATGTCGTAGACGGTCAGTGCGGCGATGGCACAGGCTGTCATGGCCTCCATCTCGACCCCGGTGCGGTCGACGGCCTCCACCTTCGCCTCGACCTCCACACAGTCGTCTCCAATGGTGAAGTCGACCTGGACCGACCCGACGAGGAGGGGATGACACATCGGGATCAGGTCGGCTGTCCGCTTGGCTGCCTGGATGCCCGCCACCCGGGCTGCGGCCAGCACATCACCTTTGGTGATCGCGTTATTGGCCACCTTGGCCGTCGTCTCCGGCTTCATCGACACCCGGCAGCGGGCAAGAGCGCGGCGGTGGGTTGCCTCCTTCGGGGACACGTCGACGATGCGATTGCCTCCGAAGGGGTCCAGGTGAGTAAGGCTGCGGTCGGTCACTGGGCGCTCCCGTCGATCACGTGCAGCAGTCTACGGGAGCCCACCACCGGGTGATGGGGTTGGCACTCTCTCGGGTAGACTGCCAACGACAACGCCTCCGATACCGGAAGGGATGAGCCACTTGCCCACGTACGAATACCGCTGCGACAGCTGCGCCGAGAACTTCGACGTCGTCCAGGGCTTTCATGACGAACCCCTCACCGCCTGTCCCACCTGCGGCTCGGCGGTCCGCAAGGTGTTCGGCAATGTGGGCATCGTGTTCAAGGGGAGCGGCTTCTACAAGACCGACAGCCGTGAGCGCGCCCGGTCGACGTCCCGAAACGGCGAAAGTTCGGGTCCCGCGGCCGACTCCGCCGACACCTCGTCCTCGAAGACAGGTACTCCGGACCCCTCTGGTGGTTCCAGCGACAACGGATCGACCGGGAAGGGACACGAGCCCTCAGGATCGGGCAAGACCCCGTCCCCGCCGGCGGCCCCTGCCGAGAAACCGGCCGGGAAGAAGACCGCAACGAAGCAAGCACCCGCCTCGACCTGATCCGAGCAACAGGCCCGCTGTCGGCGCCATTCTCATCGCGCCGAGCGAACAGGGTGCTCGCCTAAGTGACACCGGGCCCGTAGGATGGAGGTTCGTGGACACCCTCGATCTCGACCGCCTTCTGGCCCAACTGGCCGATCTCGACGGCTCGGATCTCCACATCAAGGCCGGCGCTCCGCCGCGCATGAGGCTTGCAGGGTCGCTACGGACCCTCGACGACGAGCCGGAATTCACAGCTGAGGAGACCCTCGAGATCGCGGAGTCGATCATGACACCTTCCGTGCTCGACACCTTCCGGGAGCGCCACGAGGCCGATTTCGCCTACAGCGTCCCTGGGACCGGCCGATTCCGGGTGAACGCCTACTACCAACGTTCGTCGGTGGCACTCGCCATGCGCAGGGTACGGGCCTCAGCTGCGAAGGCAGAAGAGCTCGGCCTGCCCCCGGTGGTCAACCACCTGGCCGAGGAGATGCGGGGACTCGTGCTGGTGACCGGACCAACCGGATCCGGAAAGACCACAACGCTCGCCGCCATGATCGACCACATCAACCACCTGCGGACTTGCCATGTGGTCACCATCGAGGACCCGGTGGAGGTCCTCCATACTGACGACCTGGCGGCGATCGACCAGCGAGAGGTGGGATTCGACACCGAATCGTTCTCCTCGGCCATGCGGGTGGTCCTTCGCCAGGACCCCGATGTCATCCTGGTGGGAGAGATGCGCGACCAGGAGACCGTTTCTGCCGCGCTCACCGCGGCCGAGACAGGTCACCTTGTCTTCTCGACGCTGCACACCATCAATTCGACCGAGACCATCAATCGGATCGTCGATTTCTTCCCTCCGCATCAGCAGCAACAGATCCGGGTGAGCCTTGCGGGTTCCCTCAAAGGGATCGTCTCTCAGCGCCTGATCCCCACCGCGGACGGGAAGAACAGGGTGCCAGCCCTGGAGATCATGGTCGTCAACGGCCGGATCCAGCAGGCCATCATCGACCCGCTGATCACGGGTGACATCGATGGCATCGTCGCCGACGGCGAGTACTACGGGATGATGACCTTCGATCAGTCCCTGGTAACGCTCATCGCCAATGGGACCATCGACCTGGCGGAGGCCATGAACACGGCTTCGAATCCCCATGATCTCAAGGTGATGCTGGAGCGCCAGGGCATCATGCAGACCGGCTCGTTCGCTGCCAACTTCAGCTGAAACTACGTCGCAACTGGGCGCTCAAGGTGGCGCTCCTTCGGTCCGATAGATCTCCGTAGGCCTGGGGCCGCTCATGGACCCAGGCCTGAGTTTCACGATTGATTGCCGTGATCCGAGGGACCGGAGAGAACCCCCATGAGAACTGTCACGCAGCACCACCGGGCCATCCCGAGAGGTGTGAGCACCACTGCCACCTGTCTGGCTGCCGAAGACGGTAGCCATCTCACTGTGAGAGCTCATGTCGCCACGGGAGGCTCCTCATGCCGCAGTTGAATCTGAATCTGACGCCAAGTCTGAAGCCGCATCCGACCGTCGGACTCGACATCGGCACCAGCGCGGTCCGCGCCGCCGAGCTGGACACGAAGAAGGCGCGCCCGGTCCTCCTCACCTACGGGCAGGTCGGCCTGCCGCCCGGCGCGCTCGTCGACGGCGAAATCCACGATTCCTTTGCGGTCACCGAAGCCATCACCAAACTGTGGAAGAACGGCCAATTCTCGAGCTCGTCGGTGATCGTCGGCATCGCCGGACTCCGGGCGATCACCCGCGAGATCGACCTTCCCTTCGTGCCCGACGGCGAAGTGGCCAGCGCCGTACGCTTTCAATCCGAAGAGGTCATCCCGTTCCCGCCCGATCAGACCATCCTCTCGTCGCAGGTGCTCGCCGACTACACCTCGGCCGACGGCGAAAAGATGCGCCGGGTGCTCGTCGCTGCAGCCCACGTGGACATGGTCAACGGGGTGATCGCTGCAGTCGAGAGAGCGGGACTCACGGTCGAAGGCGTCGATCTCATCTCCTCCGCCCTTGTCCGGGCCATCGGCGAACACGACGGGTCAGACCAGCCCGAGGCCATCGTCTCCATCGGGGCCGGACTCACCGTGGTGGTCGTCCACCAGTCAGGGAGGCCCCAGTTCGTCCGAACGATCGGCTCGGGCGGGAACGCAACCACCGAAGCGGTGTCCGCCGCCCTCGATCTGCCCATCGCCGACGCAGAAGCAGTCAAGCGGCGCATCGGTGAAGCGGTCGCCCAGATGCAGGACGCCGGGCGCGCGGCGCAACCGAGCATGGTCAGACCTGGTTGGCGAGATCAGAAACTCGATCCAGTACTTTGCATCGCTTCCCGGTCGACTTCCCGTCTCGCAAGTCCTGGTCACCGGCGGCGGCTCCGATCTCTACGGTCTTGTGTCCATGCTGGAGGCGCAGATCCAGATGCCGGTTCGCACGGTGTCCCCGCTCGGACGCCTGGACGTATCCCGGCTCGACCTCACCGAGGCCCAGGCCGACGAGGTCGGTCCGGTCCTCGCCGCACCCATCGGACTGGCACTGCCGGAGCCCGACAAGGCAGTCAAGAAGTTCAACCTGCTTCCACCCGAGGTGGCCAGCCGAGCCCGAATGAAGCGGATCCAGGAGCGCACCCTGATGGGCGCTGCTGCCGTCCTGATCGTTCTACTCGGGTTCGGTGGTTGGAAGTTCCTCCAGGTGCACAGCGCCCAGAACAACGTGAACCAGCTGAAGTCGAGCATTGCCACGCTCAACGCCCAAGTTCCCAAGTACGACCTGGTGGTGGCCGCGAACAATGCGTACACCGCCGGTCTGGCCCGCCGTGCGTCCGTGCTCAACTCCGCGGTCGACTGGCCACTCGCGCTGAGCGAGTTGGTTGCCATCACCCCGGCCCAAGCCGCGGTCGAGTCCTTCATCGGCACCAGCAACGCAACCACTGGAACCGCCGGCGCAGCGCCGGCAAGCGGTGCCACGGCGCCGGCCGCGACGACCGGGACCCTCCGGCACGACCTCGGCGGCCATCGGTACCGTGAATCTGGCTGTGAGCGGACCAGGCCCGAGCCTCTCGATCTCCGCAGCATGGATCGATGCCATTGCCAAGTCCCCGATCTTCGCCAACCCGCTCCAGGGTGCCACGACCGTCAGCGCCAACACGATCTCGTTCCCGTTCACCATCTCGGTCACCCCGGTCGCCAGCCTTGACAAGAATGCGAGCCTGAAATGAACACCGTCCGCGAGTACCGGATGCCCCTGATCATCGGTGCGGGAGCCCTCGTCGCGGTCCTGCTTCTCTGGGCCATCCTGGTGGCACCACAGAACTCCAAGCTGTCAAGCCTCAAATCGCAGGAGACGCAACTGCAAAGCCAGCAGGCGAGTCTTCAGGCCAAGCTGGCCTCGTTGCAGGCAGAAGGACAGCGGCTGTCCAGCAGCTGTGCCGACCTGCAGAAGATCACCACCCAGATTCCCTCAGTCCAGGCTCCGACGGATGTGGACGCGGAGGAATCGAGCTTCGAGAGTCAGTTCAACGCGTTGGCTGGGTCCTCGGGAGTCGCACTGACCCAGTTCAGCGGATTCGCACCGGCGAGCGCCGCATCCACCGCATCCACCGCTGCCACCCCTGCCACGACCAGCACCCCGGCAGCCGGCGCAGCCACCGCAGTGACCCCCGTACCGACGACCCTGTCGGTCACCGGGAACTACGGACAGATCAACGCGTTCGTCAAGGGTCTGGACAGCTTCCCGAGGCTCTTCGTGATCCAGCACTTCGATCTCGTGTTCGGGACCTCCGCGTCCGCATCCGGCTCGTCGAGCTCCGCAGCACCGTCAGGAGGGACGCCCCTCTGGGTGGGCGGCACCGCGACCCCCGCGTCAGCGGGGCCGTACAGCCTGGCGATCACCGGTTCGATCTATTACACCTCGACGCCGAACGCTCTCGACGCGTGCACGAAGGCGACGGCTGCGACAGCGTCGTTCAAGAAGCCCTGATCCTGGGCCACCGACCTCGACCTTGGGAGCGAGCCCGTGATTGGTGAGCTCCTGGGGCACGGACCCTTCGCTGGCGCCGTCTTCGCAGACGTGACCTGCTCGACCGATTCGACCGGAACGCTCAACTGCACCGGCGCATCGGCAGGGTTGTTCGGGGGGCTCGGAGTCCTGCTGTTCGTCTACCTCGCGATCGTCGTCCTCGGCATCGTCGCTGCGGTCAAGATCGTGACCAAGGCGGGATACTCGGGGTGGTGGGTGCTCATCTCGTTCGTGCCCTTCGTCGGGAGCGTCTTCTTCCTTGTCTTCGCGTTCTCGAACTGGCCGGTCACCCGTGAGGTGGAGCGGCTGAAGAGACAGCTCACCCCGTCCGGGAGTCACGGGCCTCCCGGCGGTTACGGACCTCCCGGCGGTTACGGCCCAGGTCCCACGCCCCGTGGTTCCGGGCCGGGACCCTTCCCACCGAACGCACCCCGGGGATCGGACCCGACCGGGCCGACCGCAGGTGGTGCGCTCCCATCAGACTCGACCGACCCGGGTCCCGGATCTGAAGCGGACCACATGCTGGGCCACGTCCCACTCCCGACCTTCTGGGAGTACATCCGGGAGGCGACGACGCCGGGCGCTGCGTTGGACACCCGGGTCCGAACAGCGCCAACCTCGGGTCTCCCCGACGCCGGTTGGTTCCCGGCCCCAGGCGGCGCGCCCGGACGGGAGCGGTACTGGAACGGGGCCAGCTGGACGGATCAGTTCCGCTGACCTTTCCGGTCCGATCCGATCGCTGCAGATCGGTGGGCCGGGCTACGCCCCGCTGATCTGCATGTCGCCGATGGCCAGGGTCTGGCCGGCGGCGATCCCGGGGAGCCATTCGAGATCGGAACCCACGGCGAGTAGGGACTGCAGCATTCGCTGGAGGGTCGATGCAACGGTGATCTCGCGGACCGGCTCGGCCAGCCGGCCGTCCCGGATGATCAGACCCTCGGCGCCGACCGAGAAGTCGCCGCTCACCGGGTTGACCCCCGAGTGGACACCGGTCATCGACTGCACGTAGAGGCCCTCGCCGACCGCGGCGAGCACCCCGTCCTCGTCGTAGCCCTCCGGACCCGGGGCGAGCGTGAGGGCCCGGCACCCCGGGCTCGGCGTGCCGGAGAACCCACCCCGCACGGCGGACCCGGTCGAGGCCACCCCGGCACGGGATCCCGAGACGGTGTCGTAGAGGAAGCCCCGCAGCAATCCTGCGTCGATCAGGACGTTCCGCCGGCAGGCGAGCCCCTCTGCGTCGTAGGCGGCCGCACCGAAGGCGCGCGGATCGGTCGGGTCGTCGACCAGGGTGAGGCCGACGTCTCCGACCGACTCCCCGATCCGCCCGGCGAAGAACGAACGACCCTTGGCCACCGCCTCACCGGAGAGCGCCGACGAGACAACCGACAGGACCGTGGAGGCCATCCGGCGGTCGAAGACGACCGTGCTGCGAGACGACGGTCCCTTGGTCGCCCCGAGGAGGCGGACCGCCCGGGTCACCGCGTCGGTGGTGGCCCGGTCAGGATCGAGATCGGTGAAGCCCCGGCCGACGCTGAACCCCCCGCCGGTCTGGCTGGCGTCGCCGTCGCCGGCGATCACCCCCACCGAGAGGTACCCCGAGGTCTTCCGCGTCGATGCGCGGATCCCGGTGGTGGAGACCAGGGCCATCTCCACCGCGGTGTCGCCGTAGTCGGCGGCGTCGACCTGACGGATGCGGGGGTCGGCTCCCCTCGCCTGTGCCTCGAGTGCGAGGGCGAGGTCGACCTTGCGTGCGGTCGGGACCGCCGCCAGCTCCTCGTCCCAGAGATCGACCGGCACCGCCGCCACCCCGTCGGGCTCGGCCAACCGCACGTGCTCGTCCGCCGTGGCGAAGGCGGCATTGTCACGCGCCTCGTCGAGGGTCTCGCCGATGAGGGCCTCGTCGAGCGTGCCAGCCCAGGCGAAGCCGAGCCGGTGGTCGGTGACCACCCGGATGCCGATGCCGGCCGAAGTCGCCGACGTGAGCGACTCGACCTCCCCGGCGTACGCCCGGACCTCCGTCTCGCTCCCTCGGGCGATGTAGACCTCGACCTCCTCACCGGACCGTGCCCGTCCGGCCACCCGTTCGGCCAGCGCCAGGAGCTCCCCCGTGGCCGGCGCCGCGCGTTGTGCGGTCGTGCTCATTCCGCGGTCCCCCCGATGGTCACGCCGGTCAGGCGCATGGTGGCCTGGCCGCAGCCGACCGGCACGCTCTGCCCGTCCTTGCCGCAGGTGCCGGGCGTCATCGAGAAGTCGGTGCCCACCGCGTCGATCCGTTTGAGGATCTCGGGTCCGTTGCCGATGAGGTTGGCATCGCGGAGCGGCTCGGTGATCCTGCCGTCCTCGATGAGGTACGCCTCGGTGGTCCCGAAGACGAAGTCCCCGGTCGTGGTGTTGACCTGACCCCCGCCGAGCCGGGCCACGTAGACCCCCCGTGGGGTCTGGGCCACGATCTCGTCGGCATCGTCCGGTCCGGGCAACAGGAAGGTGTTGGTCATCCGGACCATCGGCAGGTGCTGGTAGGTCTGGCGCCGACCGTTCCCCGACGAGACCCGTCCCTCCTTGCGGGCCCGCAGGAAGTCCCACAGGTAGTCGGTGAGGACCCCGTCCTCGATGAGGACCGTGCGCTGGGCGGGCCGTCCCTCGTCGTCGACCCCGTAGGTGCCCCACTCCGACCCGACGGTGCCGTCGTCGACGAGGGTCACCAGCGGGCTCGCCACCTGTTTGCCGACCATCCCGGTGTAGACCGAGGCGTCCTTGGCGATGTGGTCGGCCTCGAGGCCGTGACCGCAGGCCTCGTGGAACAGGATGCCCCCGCTCCCCCCGGCCAGGACCACCGGCAGCTCCCCGGAAGGAGCCGGCCGGGCGGAGAGCTTGGCCAGTGCCCGCCCGGCGGCCATCCGGGCCAGCTCCTCCACGGACACCTCGTCGAACAGCTCGAACCCGAGGGTCCGGGCAGCCGTTTCGAACCCGGTCTGGAGACCGGTGTCGCCGACCGCGACGCACGAGACGGAGAAGCGGGTCCGCGCCTGCTCGTCCCCGACCAGGAGGCCGTCGGAATTGGCGATCAGCACCTGGCGCCGTGAGCTCCCGCACCCGGCCTGCACCTGCGAGACGGCGTCCCCGGTGGATCGGGCAGCATCGTCTGCACGGGTCAGCAGGTCGAGCGCCTCGGGCTTCGTCCCGGTCACCGGCGCACCCCTGCCCTCCGCGCCACCGTCCGGGTCGCGCCGTCCCGATCCGGCGGGCGGCCCGAGCGCCACCGTGGTGGTCCCTTGCACGGCGCCGCGTGCGACCGCCGCGGCGGCTTCCGCCGCCCGCAGCAGCCCCGCCTCGCTGAGATCGGCGGTATGTGCGAACCCGGTGGTCTCCCCGGAGACGACCCTGATGCCGGCACCGCGCTCGCGTCCGGAGGACAGTTCCTCGACCCGTCCGTCGTCGAGCATGGCAGAGGAGGTCGACCTGTCCTCGGCGAACACCTCGGCGAACTCTCCGCCGTTGCGGAGCGCCTCGGACAGCACCCGTTCCAAGACAGGGGATTCGATCACTGCAGCCTCCTCGCATCACCGCTCGCCGCCCGGTGGCCGACGTCAGCTGTGTCACGTATCGTACCGGCGTGGCCCCGCGTACCGGTCTGTCGGCCCGCATCCAGCTGGAGGTCACCGGGGCCGACACCGCGGAGGCGTTCCGCTCGGGCTCGGTGCCCGTCCTCGCCACGCCGCGCCTGATCGCGCTCTGTGAGGAAGCCAGCTGCCTGGCCATCGAGGGGCACCTACCGGAGCACGGGACCTCGGTCGCCAAGCGGCTCCAGTTCGACCACCTCGTCCCGGTGGGCATCGGGGGGACGGTCCAGGCAGAGGCGACGCTCGACCGGATCGAGGGTCGCCGGCTGGTGTTCACCCTGTCCGTCTCCGAGGAGGCCGGCCTGGTGGCCGCCGGCAAGCTGATCCGGGTCGTCGTCGACCGGGAGGCCTTCCTCTCCAACGTCCGCTGATCACCGGAACCGGTCCCGCGGACCGCCCCGTACCCTGCCCAGAGACCGCCCCGTCCACGTCCCTGGTCCTCGTGGCGTGCAACGCGGCGCTGGTACCCTTGGCCCATCACTCGCCACCCTGACCTGATCCTCGACACCATCGAGAGCCCCTCCGATCTTCGGACGCTCTCCCCCGACCAGCTCGCCCGGCTCGCGACCGAGATCCGCGAGTTCATCGTCGGCACGGTGACCGCCACCGGCGGCCATCTTGGCTCCAACCTGGGCGTGGTCGAGCTCACCCTGGCGCTCCACCGGACGTTCGACTCGCCGCGTGACGCGCTGCTCTGGGACACCGGCCACCAGGCCTACGTCCACAAGCTGGTCACCGGGCGACGCGACGGCTTCACCCACCTGCGCCAGGAGGACGGCCTGTCCGGCTACCCCAACCGCACCGAGTCGGAGCACGACTGGGTCGAGAACAGCCACGCATCGACGGTGCTCAGCTACGCGCACGGGTTGGCCAGCGCCTTCGAGCTCCAGGGGAGCGACCGGCGGGTGGTGGCCGTGGTCGGCGACGGGGCCCTCACGGGAGGGATGGCGTACGAGGCCCTCAACAACCTCGGCCACTCCGGCACGCGGGTGCTCATCGTGCTCAACGACAACGGGCGCTCGTACGCGCCAACTGTGTCGCGCCTCTCGCTGAGCCTCACCCATCTCCGTCTCAGCCCCACCTACGTCCAGGCCCGACAGCGGATCCGCCACCTGCTCCGCGAGCTCCCTGGCGTCGGCGAGCTCGCCGTCTCGGGCGTCCACGGTCTCACCAGCGCCCTCCGGGAGGTGGTGACCCCGCACACGTTCTTCGAGGCGCTGGGCATCCGCTACGCGGGTCCCATCGACGGGCACGACATCGCCGGCGTCGAGCAGGCCCTGGCCAACGCGACCGAGTGGCCCGGACCGATCGTGGTCCACGTCCTGACCCAGAAGGGCCGCGGCTATGCCCCAGCCGAGGAGGACGACGTGCAGCGGCTGCACGACTTCAAGGTGACCGCCGCTCCGGTCGCGGCTCCCGACGTCGGATCGATCCGACCGGCCTCCGTCGGGAGCCCTGCGGGGGCCCCGGATGTCCCGCTGACCACGTACACCGACGCGTTCACCCGTGCCCTGCTCCTCCACGCCGAGGCCGATCCCCGAGTCGTCGCCATCACCGCGGCGATGCCCGGTCCGACCGGGCTGCTCCCCTTCGAGGCCCGGTTCCCGGACCGGTTCATGGACGTCGGCATCGCCGAGCAGCACGCGGTGACCGCAGCAGCCGGCCTGGCCATGGCCGGCATGCGCCCGGTGGTGGCCGTCTACTCGACCTTCTTCAGCCGGGCCTTCGACCAGGCGAATCTCGACGTGGGGCTGCACAAGCTGCCGGTCGTCCTCGTGCTCGACCGAGCCGGCATCACCGGGGACGACGGCCCCAGCCATCACGGGGTGGTGGACCTCGCCCTCTGCCTCTCGATCCCCGGCATGACCGTGTTCGCCCCCTCCTCCGCCCCCGAGGTCGAGGCCATGTTGGCGACCGCGCTCACCCTCGACGGCCCGTCGGTCATCCGCTTCCCGAAGACGCCCGCTCCCCCGGAACGGCCGGGGGCGGTCGGGTCGGGTCTCGAGGCCCGGCTGGTGCGCGACGGCGACGGATCGGTCTGCATCCTTGCCGTCGGCAAGATGCTCGCGGCGGCCGAGGACGCAGCCGTTCGGCTCGCCACCGAAGGGGTCGAGGTGACCATCTGGGATCCTCGGGTGATCTCCCATCCCGACCCCGACATGCTGACCGACGCCGGACGGCACGCCGTGGTGGTCACCGTCGAGGACGGTGTGCGGTACGGCGGGGCGGGGATGTTCCTGGCCGACACCCTCCAGCGCACCCTCCCGCTCGGGACCGTGCCCCCGGTCGTGGTGCGCGGCATCCCCCGTAGCTTCCTCGCGCAGGGCAAGCCCGACCGGATCCTCGCCCGTCTCGGGCTCGACGGGGACGGGCTGTCACGGACCGTGCGAGACTCGCTGAGCGCCCTCGCCGAAGGCGGGAAGGGACCGGTCTGACCCGGGAACCAGCGTGGCGCCGCTGGTTGCCGCCCGAATCGAAACGTGTTCTACTGACAGCCCGATGACCACCTTCAACCTGGCCGACCTGTTCGAGGCGGCGGTCGACGCCTACGGGGACCGGGAGTACCTGCTTGCCGCCGGGGAGCGCCGCACCTACGCGCAGATGGAGGAGCGGGCCAACCGGCTCGCCCACTTCCTCGCCTCACAGGGGATCGGCCCGGGCGATCACGTGGGCATCTACTCGCTCAACTGCGTCGAATGGGTGGAGACCGCCTGGGCGGTCTTCAAGCTGCGGGCGGTCTGGATCAACATCAACTACCGCTACGTGAAGGACGAGCTCCGGTACCTCTTCACCAATGCCGACCTGGTCGCGCTCGTCCACCAGGCGGAGTTCTCCCCCCAGGTCGCCGACCTGCTGCCCGACCTCCCCGACCTCCGGTTGGTCATCGGCATCGACGACGGTTCGGGCGTCTCCCTCGGCGAGGGGACGGTCCGCTACGAGGAGGTCCTGGCCGAGGGTGACCCGGATCGCGACTTCGCCCCCCGGTCGAACGACGACCACTACATCCTCTACACCGGTGGGACCACCGGTATGCCCAAGGGCGTGGTCTGGCGCCACGAGGACGTCTTCTACGCGCTGGGCGGGGGCGTCGATCCCACCACCAACACACGGATCCGGCGCCCCGAGCAGATGGTCGAGAAGGGCCGGGCCGGGCAGCTCACCCTCCTGCCCATCGCCCCCCTCATGCACGGCGCGACCCAGTGGTCGGTCATGGGGCAGAGCTTCGTCGGCAACCGCACCATCCTCGTCCCCAGGTTCGACCCCCACGAGGTGTGGCGGCTCATCGAGACGGAGCGGGCCAACTCGCTCATGATCACCGGCGACGCCATGGGCAAGCCGCTCATCGAGGCACTCGACGATCCGGGCGCCTCCTACGACCTCTCCTCCCTGCTGGCGGTGACCTCATCGGCCGCCCTCTTCTCCGCCCCGGTCAAGGACGAGTTCTTCCGCCATCTGCCCGACCTCGTGATCACCGACGCGGTCGGGTCGTCCGAATCGGGCAACAACGGGATGGCCGTCGTGACCAAGGGCGGGACCGCCATGAAGAGCGGCCCCACCATCAGCATCCTCGGGGAGACCGTCGTCTTCGACGAGGACCTGGTCCCGGTGGTGCCGGGTTCGGGCACCATCGGCAAGATCGCCCGCTCCGGCGACATCCCGGTCGGCTACTACAACGACCCGGTCAAGACGGCCGAGGTGTTCGTCACCGTCGGGGGGACCCGCTACGTGATGCCGGGCGACTTCGCGACGGTGGAGGCCGACGGGACGGTCACCCTGCTCGGGCGCGGCTCGGTCTCGATCAACTCGGGCGGGGAGAAGATCTTCCCGGAGGAGGTCGAGTCGGCGGTGCGCTCCCACCCGGACGTCTTCGACGCCATCGTGGTCGGCGCGCCCGACGACCGCTGGGGCCAGCGGGTGGCCGCGATCATCCAGCCCCGGTCCGGCCGCGGACCGTCCCTCGAGGACATCCAGGCCCACTGCAGGGACGCCATCGCCGGCTACAAGGTCCCGCGCCAGCTCCACGTGGTCGAGGCCATCGTGCGCTCCCCGAGCGGGAAGCCCGACTACCGATGGGCCGCGGAGGTCGTGGGGGAGTCACCGGAGGAGACCGACAGCGGAGGCGCCCGCACGGCAGCGGGCAGCTGACCGGGCCGTGCCGGTCTCCTTGCGCGCCCTGCTCGAACCGCCGACCTGCGCCGTGCTCACCATGGAGATCCAGCGCGGGGTGGTCGGGGACCTGAGCTCCTTCCCCGAGCTGGCCGCAGAGGCCGACCGGGTCGGGGTCGTACCCAACACCGCCCGCGTGCTCCGGGCGGCCAGGGAGGTCGGGACCCGGGTCGTCCACTGCACGGCGGAGTTCCGCGCCGACCGGGCCGGGTCGACGGTCAACTGCCAGCTCATCGCCGCCATGGTCCGCAACCCCGACCACCTGCTGACGGGCACGGCGGCCACCGAGCTCGTCCACGAGCTGGGTCCCGAACCCGCCGACCTGGTCTGTCCCCGCCTGCACGGGGTGTCGCCCTTCACCGGCACCGCGCTCGACACCCTGCTGCGCAGCCTCGGCGTGCGGACGGTGGTCGCAACCGGGGTCTCGGTCAACCTCGGGGTGCTCGGCCTGGCCATCGAGGCGTGCAACCTCGGCTATCAGGTGGTCGTGCCGCGGGACGCCGTGGCCGGCATCCCGACCGACTACGCGGACGCCCTCCTCGACAACACCTTCCCCCTCATCACCACCCTGACCACGACGGACGAGGTCCTCGCAGCCTGGACCGGCGCTGCTCGTTAGGGCTTCCGGGTGCCGTCCATCTGGATCGTGGCGCAGACCGGGAGGCCGGAGACCTGCAGATCGGGGACCGGCTGCCCGAACTCGGGGTACTTGCGAACCGCGGTCGCCCGGTAGCGGGTCGTCGAGTGGACCTCGTCCTTGTCGAACTCGGGGATGACCTTGGTGCCGAAGACCTCGAGCATCTCGAGGACCTCCTCGTGCTCGAGGGAGTCGCTGGGCAGCCCGAACACGACCTGGTCGCAGTCGACCTCCTGGTACCGGGCCACCTGCTCGGCGACCTCCTCCGGACCGCCGCAGAGGAGCCACCCCTCGGCGATCAGCTGATCCAGCGCCTCCTCGTCGGCCGGAGGGGGGATCGACTCGGGCCAGGTCGGCGCATAGTCGGGCTTGGGCATCGTGTCGTGGTACAGGCAGACCAGTGAGTAGAGGTAGCCCCGGTAGAGGCGGAGGGCCGCGGCACGGGCCCGGTCGCGGTCACTCAGGCAGATGACCGCGTTGGTCAGCATGACGTTGTCGTTCTTGAACTCACCGATCGGGTCGTTGCACGCCGCGACCCCCTCCTTGTAGGCGGCGATCCGCCCCTTCAACCCGAACACCGGCTCGAAGTTGAACGCGATGGCTCCGATGCCCATCTCGCCGGCCTGGGTGAACGTGCCCGGATTGCCGCAGGCGACCCAGATCGGCGGGTGACCCTTGCCGTACGGCTTGGGCAGGACGTTGTGGGGATAGGGCACGGTGAAGCTGGTCCCCTCGTACATGTAGTCGCGCTGGGCCCACATCCGCGGGATCTGCCGGACGACCTCGTTCCACTCGGCCTTGGTCGAGTTCTTGTCCATGATGTTGAACGAGGCGATCTCGTGGCTGCCGGCACCCCGCCCGGTTCCAAACTCGAACCGGTTCCGGGTCACATGGTCCATCATCGCCGCACGCTCGGCGTAGCGGACCGGGTGCTCCTTGCGCGGGCTCAGGCTGGTGATACCCGTCCCGAGGTGGATCCGTGTGGTCTGGGCCGCCACGTACCCCATGACCACCTCGGGGGCCGACATGTGCGAGTACTCGGTCAGGGAGTGGTGCTCACCGAACCAGGCGTACTTCCAGTTGCACTGGTCGGCCTTGACCGCGTACGCCATCTCGCGCTCGATCATCCGGTGCTCGGCGTCGGTGTCGCGGGAGGCAGGTCCCGGCATGTAGCCGTTGAGAAACACTCCGAACTCCATGGCGGGGCTCCTCTCGTTCCCTCGGCGGACCGGAGTCACGGTAACAGGGCATCCCCGGAATTCGCAACGCGTTCCAGATTTGTGCCTGGCTCCCCCACCGGACCGCCCACACCCTGCCCCTCCAGGCCGTACTCTTGTCGACCCATGGCCACCGGCGAACCCGTCTTCACGATCGAGCGGTTGGTCCGGGACCGCGCCGGCGACCCGCGGACCGGCCTGGTCTTCTCCGATCGCACCTGGACCCACGACGAGGTCGTCCGGTGCCAGGCCGAACGGGCCGCCCTCCTCGTCTCCCTACGGCGCCCGGGACCGTTCCACGTCGCGCTGCTGCTCGACAACGTCCCCGAGTACGTCTTCTGGATGGGCGGCGCGGCGCTGGTCGGTGCCGTGGTGGTCGGCGGGAACCCCACCCACCGGGGGGAAGAGCTCGCCCGGGACCTCTCCCACACCGAGTGCCAGCTCCTGGTCACCGACCGCGACCACCGCACGCTGGTCGAGGGCCACGACCTCGGGCCGGCGCTCCCCGCCGACCGGATCCTGGTCGTCGACGACCCGTCGGGCGACCTGGTCGACGGAACGGCCACTCCCTACGGAGCACTCCTGGGCAGCGTGTCCGGGGCTCCCCTGCCCGAGCCGGGCCGCGCCGGCGTGACTGCGGATTCCCTCGGCTACCTCCTGTTCACCTCGGGGACCTCCGGCGCACCCAAGGCCTGCCTCTGCAGCCAGGGTCGGCTCGCCCGGATCGGCACCACCATCGCCCAGATGTTCGAGCTCACCGACGACGACGTCTGCTACCTCGCGATGCCGCTCTTCCACTCGAACGCGCTCATGGCCGGATGGGCCCCGGCCCTCGTGGCCGGCGCGACCGCCGCCCTGCGCGAGCGGTTCAGTGCCTCGCAGTTCCTGGTCGACGTCCGTCGCTACGGGGTCACCTACTTCAACTACGTCGGGAAGCCGCTCTCCTACATCCTCGCCACGCCCGCGCTGCCCGACGATGCGGACAACCCCCTCCGGCGCTGCTTCGGCAACGAGGCGGCCGAGGCCGACGTGCCCCGCTTCGCCACGCGGTTCGGCTGCACCGTGCAGGACGCCTACGGATCGACCGAAGGCGGGGCGGCCGTGCAGCGGACCCCCGACACCCCGCGAGGCGCCCTCGGGCGCGCCCTCCCCGGCACCCTGGTCCTCAACCCCGAGACCGGCGAGGAGTGCCCGCGGGCCGAGTTCGACGAGCACGGGCGGCTGCTCAACGCCGAGGAGGCCATCGGGGAGCTGGTCAGCCAGACCGGAGGCACCGGCTTCGAGGGGTACTGGCACAACGCCGAGGCGGAGCAGGCCCGGCTCAAGAAGGGCTGGTACTGGACCGGTGACCTGGCCTACCGGGACGCCGACGACTTCTTCTACTTCGGTGGCAGGGACTACGACTGGCTGCGGGTCGACGGCGAGAACTTCGCCTCGGCGCCGGTCGAGGGGATCCTGCAGCGCCACCCGGACGTGGTGCTCGCCTCGGTCTACGCGGTGCCCGACACCGCGGTCGGAGACCAGGTCATGGCGACCCTCCTCTTCCGTCCGGGGCGCAGCTTCGACGCCGAGGGGTTCGCCGGGTTCCTCGCCGGCGAGCCGGACCTCGGCACCAAGTGGGCACCGCGGTACGTGCGGGTCGCCGACGAGCTCCCGAGCACCGCCACCTCCAAGGTCCTCAAACGGGTGCTCCGTAACGAGGGATGGCACTGCGACGACCCGGTCTGGTGGCGCCCGACGAAGGATGCCCCCTACCGCCGCATGGACCCGGCCGACGTCGAGGAGCTCGACCGCGCCATCGCCGCACGCTGAGCGCCGGCGGGGTCGGCGGCCATCCGGTGCCGGTCGTGCAACGCGGAGGGGGGGTGCAGGGACTGCAGGACGTGTCCGTCACGACCGCGGCGCCAATCGCCGGGAGGCAACCGTTCCAACCGCATCGCAGGGCGACCAGACCGGTTCCGCGAGCGACGGTGCGGCCGCGGTCGAACGCGCCCGGCGCCCACCTACGCTGCGATCGGTGGACGCCGACGACGAGCTGCTCTCCCGGCTCCGCGCCGGCGACGAGGAGGCCTTCGTGATCCTGGTGGCCCGGTACAACGGGTCCCTCCTCCGGCTCGCCCGCGCCTACGTCCCCAACGAGGCCGTGGCGCAGGAGGCGGTCCAGGACACCTGGATGGGGGTGGTCCGCGGGATCGAGCGCTTCGAGGGTCGCTCCTCCTTCAAGACCTGGCTGTTCCGGATCCTGGTCAACCGGGCACGCTCGACCGGGGTGCGCGAGCAGCGCCACCTCCCCGTGGGAGACGGCGACCCCTCGGTGGACCCGGCCCGGTTCGACCGTGCGGGAGCGTGGCGATCGCCGCTCGAACCCTGGGAGACCGACGCCGACGACCGCCTGGTGGCGTCCACCTGGAGCGGGCGGCTCCGGGACGCGCTCGACGGGCTCCCCGAGCGCCAGCGGGAGATCGTCCTCCTGCGGGACGTGGAGGGGATCGCCAGCGACCAGGTGTGTTCGATGCTCGGGATCAGCGAGGGGAACCAGCGGGTCCTCCTCCACCGGGGCCGGAGCCGGTTGCGCTCCGCCCTCGAGGGCGAGCTCCAGAAGTGGGGGCGCTGACCATGCTGCTGCGCGCCCGCCGGGGCCTGGTCTGCCAGCAGATGGTGGAGCTGGTGACCGACTACCTCGAGGAGAGCCTCTCCCGTGCCGACCGCAGGCGCTTCGAGCGGCATCTCGCAGGCTGCCCCAACTGCACGGCCTACCTCGTGCAGATGCGGTCCACCATCCGGGCAACCGGGACCCTGACCCCGGACGACCTCTCCCCGGTGGCCCGGGACGAGCTCACCGCGCTCTACCGGGCCTGGCGCGCCGAGGGACCGCCCACAGGTGGTCCCACAGGTGGTCCCGAGGATGGTCCCGCGTAGGCCCCCACAGCGTCCGGAGAGCCGGCCGCTCAGCGGTCGGCGCCGAGGATGAGCCCGCTGGTCGGGACGCCGGTCCCGGCGGTGACCAGCACGTGCTCGACGTCGGGCACCGGGTTGGTCGACTCCCCCCGCACCTGGCGGACCCCTTCGGCGATGCCGTTCATCCCGTGCAGGTAGGCCTCGCCGAGCTGACCGCCGTGGGTGTTGACCGGGAGACCCCCGCCGAGCTCGATGTTGCCGTCCCGCACGAAGTCCTTGGCCTCGCCCTTCGCGCAGAAGCCGAGCGCCTCGAGCTGGTAGAGCACGTAAGGGGTGAAGTGGTCGTAGAGGACCGCGGTCTGGATGTCGGCCGGGGTGAGCCCCGAGGTCGCCCAGAGCTGACGGGCCACCACGGCCATCTCCTTCAGCTCGCAGAGGTCGTCGGTGTAGTAGGAGGTCATCATCTCCTGCCCCGGCCCGGCCCCCTGGGCGGCGGCCCGGATGACCGCCGGCGGCCGCGGGAGGTCCCGCGCCCGCTCGAGCGAGGTGACCACCAGTGCCTGGCCACCGTCGGTCTCCTGGCAGCAGTCGAGCAGGTGGAGCGGCTCGACGATCCAACGGGAACGCTGGTGGTCCTCGAGGGTGATCGGCTGCTCGTAGAACCATGCCTTCGGGTTGGCCGCCGCGTGACGGCGGTCGGCGACCGCCACCCGGCCGAGGTCCTCGGAGGTGGCACCGGTCAGGTGCAGGTACCGCTGCGCGGCCATGGCCACCCACTGGGCGGGGGTGAGCAGACCTTGGGGCGCGTACCAGGCGAAGTTGGCGGTCTCCGCGTTGGGCACCGGCGGACGGGCCTGGACGCCCGCGCCGAACCGGTTGCCCGAGCGCTCGTTGAACGCGCGGTAGCAGACCACGACGTCTGCGACCCCGGCGTCGACGGCCATGGCCGCCTGCTGGATGGTCGCGCACCCGGCACCGCCGCCGTAGTGGATGCGGCTGAAGAAGGAGAGCTCCCCCATCCCGAGACTGCGAGCGATCTCGATCTCCGGATTGGTGTCGGCGCTGAAGGTGACCAGCCCGTCGACCTCGGCCGGCTCGATGCCGCAGTCGCGGAGCGCCAGGTCCACCGCCTCGGCCGCCAGGCGCAGCTCGCTGCGCCCGGACTCCTTCGAGAACTCGGTGGCACCGATGCCGACGACGGCCGTCCTCCCGGTGAAGCTGTGGTCGGCGCCGCTCACTGCTGCCCCCCGGCGGGGAGCAGCAGCCGGACGGTGCCGGTCACGTGATCGCCGAGGCCGTTCGCACCGCGGAGGGTGACCTCGACCGCCGCACGACCGTCGGCGTCGACCGAATCGTCGCGTGCGGTGACCGATCCGGTCAGGGTCATCGTGTCGTCCGGATAGTTGGGGGCGCCGAGACGGATGTCCACATCGGTGAGCACGGCGCCCGGGCCGGCCCAGTCGGTCACGTACCTGCCCACCAACCCGTTGGTGGTGAGGATGTTCATGAAGATGTCCTTCGATCCCCGCTCGACGGCCAGGACCGAGTCATGGTGGACGTCCTGGTAATCGCGCGACGCGAGGGCGCCGGAGACGACCAGGGTCCGGGTGATCGGGAGCACGAGCTCGGGGAGCGGGTCCCCGACCCCCACCTCCTCGAGGCCGAGGGTGGTCCGGCGGAAGCCGGCCGCCGGGGTCACGCCGGGACCTGGTCGGTCGATCCGAGATCGGCGGCCAGCCGGCGGCCGAGGCGGGCCAGTTGGGCGCTCGGCGCGCCGAGCTGCAGCGCGATCTGCTTTCCCCAGAGGAAGTAGCGGTGGATCGGGTAGGAGATGTCCGCCCCGATGCCCCCGTGGAGGTGCTGGGTGGCGAACACCGCCCGCTGGCCTGAGTCAGCCGCGAACCAGCAGGCGACGCTCACCGACCGGTCGGCGTCCAGACCGTGGTCGAGACGCCAGGCCGCCTGCCAGGTGGTGACCCGGACCGCCTCGGTGTCGATGGCCGCGTCGGCCGCCCGCAACATCGTCCCCTGGAAGGTGGAGAGGGGCCGGCCGAACTGCTCCCTGGTGTTGAGGTAGGCCGCGGTCTGGGCCACTGCGGCCTCGGCGACGCCGATCTGCAGCGCGCACAGTCCCGTCCAGGCCCGGTCGAGCGTCCATGCGACCACCACCGCACCGGACACCGGGTCGCCACCTGCCAGCAGGTCGTCCGCGGCGACCGCCGCACCGTCGAGATGGAGGTGTGGATGGACCTCGCGGTTGGTGGTGAGCGCCCGCTCCACGGTCACCCCATCCGCCGCGGGATCGAGCGCCGCGACCACCACCCCGTCGTCGATGGCCGCGGGAACGAGCACCCGGTCGGCCACATGGGCGTACGGAACCGCGAACGCCGTCCCGTGGAGCACCACACCCCCGTCGGCGGACCAGGATGCCCGGACCGCGGGCCGACCGGAGCCGCCCACCGCAACGTCCGAGGCGACATCGACCAGCGCGGCCGTGAGGACGGTCGACCCGTCGACCACCCCGGGGAGAATCGCTGCTTTCAGCGCTTCGGAGCCGAACTCGGCGATCGGGAGGCCACCGAGGACGAGGGTCGCCAAGAGCGGCACCGGGGCCACGACCCGCCCCTGGGCCTCGAGGAGCAGGGCCAGCTCGACGAGCCCGTAGCCGTCACCGCCCTGGTCGGTCGGGATCGCCAGCCCGAGCAGTCCGGCTCTTGCCAGTTCGTCCCAGAGCTCCCGGTCCACGCGGTCGGTGGTGGCCTCGACGGCCTGGACGCGGTCGGGCGTGACCAGTCCGGAGAGAATGCGGTCGGCCGCCTCCCGGACCGCGTTCTGCGCCTCGTCGAAGATGAAATCCATCAGCTGGCTCCCGTCTCGCCGTCGGAACCCGGGTCTCCAGCGGTGGAGTCCACCGGATGGAAGACCGGGAGGCTCAGGTCGTCGTCGAAGTCCTCGAACCCGGCCTCGACGGGCATGCCGATGGCGACCGTCTCCGGGGTGATGCCGGACACGTTGGCCACCAGGCGGGTTCCCTCCTCCAGCTCGACCAGGGCGACGACCAGCGGGTAGTCGAACGCCGGCACCTGAGGGTAGTGGTTGACCACGAAGCTGTAGATGGTGCCCCGTCCCGAGGACGCCAGCGTGTCCCACTCGAAGGAGCGGCACACCGCGCACGACGGTCGCGGTGGATGGCGGAGCGTCCCGCAGGCCGTGCACCGCTGGATGAGGAGCTCGTGGCGTTTTGCTCCCTCGAAGAAGAACCTGTTGTCCTGGGTGAGGGCGGGTCGGGGGCGTCTGGGTCGCCCGGCCGGTGGCTCGGCGGTCGATCCGGCCGGTGCCGCCGTGCCCGTGCCAGGCTTGAACTTGAGGATCCGGAACCGCATGGTGGCCACCAGCTCGCCGTGCTGGTCCCGGTACTCGAGGCGGGTGGTGATGAAGTGGCCGAGTCCGAGGCCGGTCTTCTTCTCTCCCGAGACCCCGTCGATGACCGAGGCGACCGTGATGTGATCGCCGGGGACCAGAGCCCGCTCGTAGTGCTGTTCGCAGTTGGTCGCCACGACCGACGTGAAGCCGGCCCCGTCGAGCAGGGCCGACAGCTGCTCGCTCGGCGAGTCGGCGGGTTGTGTACCGGCGGCGCGGACCGCGTCGGTCTCCTGGCTCGCCCGCAGGCCGCGCATCGTCCACGCCTGGAGCATCGTCGGCGGGGCGACGACCCCGGGGAAGCCCGCCTCCCGGGCCGCCGACTCGTCGACGTAGACCGGGTTGGTGTCACCCATCGCCTCGACCCAGTGACGGATCATCGGCTGGTTGACCGGGTCCTGGCCCACCATGGGCGGACCGGACGGCTTGCCGACGAAGGACTGGAGCCGCTCCTCCAGGGTGGTCACCGCGCTCATCGGGCGGCCCGCTTCATGCCCAGACCGGCGGTGGCCAGGATCTCGCGCTGGACCTCGTTGACGCCGCCGCCGAAGGTGTTGATCTGGGACTGACGGCCGGCCCGTTCGAGCTCGCCCCGGAGGACCGCGCCCGGTGAGCCCGGGCTCAGGTAGCCACCGGCGCCCACGATGCCGAGGAGGGTGCGGTAGACCTCGACGGTCGACTCGGTACCGAAGACCTTGACCGACGACGAGTCGGCCGGACCGAGCGTGCCCTCACCGACCGCCGTGGCCATCCGCCAGGTGAGGAGCTTCTGGGCGTCGAGCAGTGCGTAGGTCCTGGCCAGGTCCTCCTGTATCCACCCGACTCCGGTGAAACCCTGGTCGGCGACCCAGGCGGCCACCTCGTCCCACAATCGGAAGGCCAGCGCGCCGACAGCGGCGAGACCGACCCGCTCGTGGTTGAGCTGGCCGGTGATGAGTCGCCAGCCGCCGTGCAGCTCCCCGACCAGGGCCTCGCGGGGGACCCGGACGTCCTCGTAGTACGAAGCGGTGGTGGCCACGCCGCCGACCGTCACGATGGGGGTGCAGGAGAACCCGGCTGTCGACGTGGGCACCAGGATGATCGAGATGCCCTTGTGCTTGGGTGCGTCCGGGTCGGTCCGGCAGGCCAACCAGATGTAGTCGGCCTGGTCGGCACCGCTGGTGAAGACCTTGTTGCCGTTGATCACCCACTCGTCGCCGTCGAGCACGGCGCGGGTCCGTAGCGAGGCCAGGTCGGTGCCTGCACCGGGCTCGGTGTAGCCGATCGCGAAGTTGATCTCGCCGGCCAGGATGCCAGGGAGGAAGAACTTCTTCTGTTCGTCCGTACCGTGGCGCATCAACATCGGGCCGACGGTGCTCAGGGTCACGAAGGGGAAGGGCGCCCGAGCGCGCTGGACCTCGGTGAAGAAGATGAACTGGTCGGTGGCGGGCCTGCCCTGGCCCCCGTACTCGCGGGGCCAGCCGATGCCCAGCCAGCCGTCGTGGCCCATCTGCCTGACCAGCGTGCGGAACGTCGCGCCGCCCTCCGACTCCGTGTCGAGCGCCCTGCGCACCTCGGGGGTGAGCAGTTGGGTGAAGTAGGCCCGGAGCTCGCTCCGGAGCTCCAGTTGCTCGGGTGTCTCCTCGAGGTGCATGCGTGTTCCTCCACTCTCTGACCACCGGGCGTGCGGCATCAGGTCGTCGGCCGACGATAGGCCGCACTACCGGACGAGGCGGGAAGGCACCCGACGACCGGGGCCCGACCGGACGTACCCGTCAGGTGGACCCCCGACCCCCGGCACGTTCGAGCCATCCTTCGGAGCGTCACCGGTACCGCCTCGTCAGAGGCCCGGCGCACCTGCCTATGATAACTGATACACGTTCTAGAAACGCACTGCCACTCCGGGGGTCGTGGACGTCCCGGTGGCCGTCGCCTCCTCGGCCCCGGTCGGCCGGTCGCCCAGGCCGCAGGGTCGGTCCACCCACAGAAAGCCGAACCCATGCGATTCCACCAAGCCGTCCAATTCCTCCCGCTCGAGGAGGTCCGTGACCTGGTCGTCGCATCCGACCGGCTCGGGTACTCGGGGGGGTACTTCTCGGACCACCTGTTCAATCCGCGGGTGCTCTCCTCCCGGTACACCTACTCCAAGGTTCCGGACGGGTCGCCGTTCTGGGAGAAGGAGACCGCCTGGCCCGACCCGATGTGCCTCATCTCGTCGCTGGCCGCGGTCACCGACACCCTCACCTTCACCACCGGCGTCTACATCGCCCCCGTGCGCGACCTGATCACCGTGGCGAAGACGGTGGGCACGACAGCCGTCCTCTCCGGCAACCGGGTACGGCTCGGCGTGGGCGTCGGCTGGTGCAAGGAGGAGTTCGTGCAGACCGGGCAGGACTTCCACAACCGGGGCAAGCGGCTCGACGACATGATCCCCGCCCTCCGCGCCCTCTGGAAGGGCGGGTGGGTCGAGTACCACGGCACCCACTACGACGTCCCCGAGTGCCAGATGAACCCTGCACCGACCGAGCCGGTGCCGATCATCTGCGGTGGCGACTCCGAGCCGGCCCTGCGCCGGGCGGTGACCTTGTGCGACGGATGGGTCAACACCGGAGCGGTCGACCCGGACGAGGCATTCGCCCAGGTCGAGCGCGTCCAGGACGCGCTGCGGGCCGCCGGCCGGGAACGGGAGCCCTTCTCGATCTACGTCGCGGTCAAGGCCTTCCCCGATCTCGACCTCTACCGGCGGCTCGAGGACGCCGGGGTCACCGACCTGCTCTGCGCACCCTGGATGGGCGTGCAGCCGACCGGGCGCGACACCCCGGAGACGATCCGGGCCGCCCGCCTCGACCTCTGCGAGCAGTTCGCCGAGCACATCATCGCCAAGATGGCGTGAGGTACCAGGGGGGTGCCGGTTGGTGCGCTCTGCTCCCTCGCGGCGATGCCAAGCAGCTGAGCGCCTCGGGGGATTGCCTCCGATCTGCTGCTGGAAGGATGGCGACGCAGCTGATTTCGACCACTGCCTCCCCGACGATGCGTTCGGTCACCCCGACGGCCGTCCACACTGGGTAGGGGCAGATTCGACTCCGACGATAGGGTCGGGGCACCGCCTTCCAGGGAGGAACCATGAAGGACCTCAAGATCGGACTGCAGCTCGGCTACTGGGGCTCGGGGCCGCCGGCGAATGCCCCCGAGCTGGTGGCCGAAGCCGAGCGGCTCGGGTACGACTCGATCTGGACGGCCGAGGCCTACGGATCCGATGCGCTGACCCCGCTCGCCTGGTGGGGCTCGCGCACCGAGCGGGTCCGGCTCGGAACCGCCCTCTGCCAGCTGTCGGCCCGGACGCCGACCGCCATGGGCATGGCCGCCATGACCATGGACCACCTCTCGGGTGGCCGTTTCGTCCTCGGACTCGGCGTGTCGGGCCCGCAGGTCGTCGAGGGCTGGTACGGACAGTCGTTCGAGAAGCCGCTGGCACGGACCCGGGAGTACGTCGACGTCGTGCGCCAGGTCGTGGCCCGGGAGGCACCGGTCTCCAACGACGGGCCCCACTACCCGCTGCCCTTCCCGGGCGGGCTCGGGCTGGGCAAACCGCTCAAGTCGATCGTCCACCCGCTGCGCACCGAGATCCCGATCATCCTTGGCGCGGAGGGTCCGAAGAACATCGCACTGGCCGCAGAGGTGGCCGACGGGTGGTTCCCCATCTTCTTCTCCCCGAGCGCAGTCATGGCATACGAGCCGTCGCTGGCCGAAGGCTTCGCCCGGCCGGGAGCGCGCCACACCCGCGACGAGTTCGAGGTCATCGCCTTCGCCGCGACGCTGGTATCCGACGACATCGAGGCCGCGGCCGACAGCATGCGCCCCTACCTCGCCCTGTACATCGGGGGCATGGGTGCGAAGTCGATGAATTTCCACTTCGACGTCTTCGCCCGGATGGGCTACGAGGCCGAGGCGATCAAGATCCAGGAGCTCTACCTCGAAGGCCGCAAGGACGAGGCTGCGAAGGCCGTCCCGACCAAGCTCATCGAGGACACCGCCCTCATCGGTCCCAAGGAGAAGATCCGGGACGACATCGAGCGCTGGCGCGAGTCGATCGCCACCACCCTCCTCGTCTCGGGCGACGTCAGGACGCTCCAGACCATCGCCGAGCTGGCGCTGTAGGGATCCGGACGGCGCTCAGCGGCGAGTCGGTCGATCGCCACTCGGCGGCCGGCGGCTGAGCGACCGGTAGAGCTCCCACGTACTCGGGTGGACCGACTCGACGGGCTCGATCTCGTCGGCCACCACCCGCACGAGCTCCGCCATCGCTGTCTCGACCCCGCGGGGATTGCCGGCGAGGTCCGCCGCACGCATCAACATCCGGTAGAGGCGCTCGTCGTACGGACTGACCAGGAGCCCGCGCCGGGCGGCCCACTCCGCTCCTCGGGCATCGCCGGCCCGCAGACAGGCGCCCGCGAGGCGACCGCTGAGGTCGACCACCGCCGACTCGATCGCCGGAGCGATCCCCTCGAGGATCGACCAGTCGGAGGCACGGAGCCCTTCGAACGGTCGCCCGCGCACGATCTCGAGGGCTGACCTCCAAGCCGTGGGCTCCTCCGAATCGGCGAGCGCGACGAACCGGTCCCAGTCGGTGGCGACCGTCGGCGCCAACGCCAGCCGCCCGTGGCTCCGCGGGAGGTGATCGAACCCGTCCCGCGCCGTCCCGAGCGCGCGACGGGCCACCGACGCAGTCGAATGGAGGCTGGAGGGGGCCATGACGCGGTCGGGCCAGAGCGCGGTGGCCCACGCATCGTTCGATGCGCCCTGGGGGTGCATCGCCAGGTACACGACGAGCTCACTGGCCCACGCCCTGGTGAACTCCCTCGCAGCACCGCGGATCTCGACCGGTCCCAGGACGGCGACCTCGACCTCGGGCTCGACCGGCGGCACCCCGACGGGGATTCCGGCCCCGTCGAGGATCGACGAACCCATGCTCACGACCACATCCGAGCTCGCTGACGACACGCTCGCGTACGCCGGTGTCGTTCCTCGCGCACGGCGCAGGCCCACCGGCACGTCGCATTCGCCCGGATGCTCGAGGGCCGTCGTCGGGGCGACCACCTCCCGTCCCTCGGATGCATCCAGCAACGCGACGACCTCGGTCAGCTCCGCTCGGCTCGCTCGTTGCGGAGTGATGACCGTCCCGAAGACCTCGAGTGAGGGAGCACCCACGTCGTCCGCCTGCAGGCGGTGGCGAGCCTCGATCCCTTCGCAGAACGCCACCACCGCTGTCCCGGCGACTCCGTCCCCACTCCGGGACACCAGCTCTCCTGCGGCGCCGGGGGGTACCGTCGGTCCGCAGATGACCACGACTGGATCCCACGGTCCGGTCCGGTCCCGGACGCGCGCTTCGATGAACGACGTCTCGCCGTACCGGTCGAGCAAGACCGGTCCGATCAGCCGGCGCCGGGCGAGCTCGTCCTCCACGCCGCCCGTGTCGCCGACCGACGACACCCGGGCAAACCGACTCAGCTCGGCGCCGAAGCCGACCAACACCACGTCGAACCCAGGTGACCAACGCGAGGTGGCGAGCTCCAGGGCGAGGACCCGTGCGATCCCGTCGCACACCTCGGGGTGCCCGGTCACCACCACCGAACCCATGCCCTCCAGGTGCGCGAGGACCACCTCGTCCTGGTTGCGACCGACCGAAACGAGAGTCGGGAGCGGGGACAGGCCCGCCCGACGTCCGCGTACACGTGGGTCAGACGCGTCGGCGACCGCTCGGTCGATCCGCAGTGCGGGCCCCTCGGGCTCGAGGGTGAACTCCTCCGGCACGTGAAACGCTCGGGCGTCTGGGTCGAGCACCAGCCGGAGGTCCCCCGCCGAGATCGTGATGCCGACGATCCGCGGGGCCCGGCCACTCCCCGTCGGTACCGAACGCAGGTACAGACGCACCGCTGCGTCGACCGACCGGAGCAGGTCCCGACCGTCACCGGACCGAAGTCGACCCTCGATGCGGCGGAGCTTCGGATCAGGGGATTGGGCCGGGATACCCGATGGCCGGTGCCGCTGCTGTACCCGCCGGAGCCGGTCGACCAGGTCGGCGATTCCGACTCCGACGATTCCCGCGCCGAGCGGTGGGTAGGGAGCATGCTGGTGCAGGATCCCCGACCCCGGACCACTCCTTGCGGCACCGGCGGGGCCGCCCGCCGACGCGGGAAGCGCGAGGGTCCATCCGGGTCTCACCCAGTGGTCCCCGGTGAGCTGCGAGCCGTCCTCCTGGCGGATCCCGTAGTTGAGCTCCGCGATCTCGCGCCATCTACGAGCCGACCCCAGATGCTGTTCGGCAATCGACCACAGCGTCTCGCGGTGGCCCACCCGGTGCGTCGCCCCGATCGCCCTTCCGCCTTCCAACCCCGGATCCTTCGGTGTCACGACCGGTGGTGCGACCCGTCGTGCCGCTGCCGCAGCCGGGACGGCCGATGCCGGGACGGCCGATGATTCCTGAACGAGGTGAGCCGGAGACCCGTCCAGCACCGGCACCGCCCGTGGAGGCGCAGGGGCGGTTGCGGACGCAGATCGACCTCCGACGTCGACGGCGGGTATCGCCAGCCGATCGAGGATGCCGCCGTCCGTGACGCCGGCCCGGTCGCCGGGATCGAGTCGCTGAGCCGAGCCCACCGAGTCCAGCGATCCCTCCGAGTTGGTCGTGCCCGCCGGGTCGGCCGGGCTGACCTTCCCGTCCGGACCGATGACGAAGCGGGTACTGATGTGCTCACCGTCGCCGATGACGCGGAGCGTCGATCCGGCACCCAGGATGGCGCCCCCAGCAGCACTCCGAGGGTCGGGCACGGGGGGTGCCTCCCGTCCGATGACCGAGAGAGCGAGCGCGGTACCCACCAGGCATGCGACGACCGACTGGAGCGTGCGGCTGGCAGGGAGCCGGGTGGCCGAGCGGCCGAGCACCCAGGAACGCAGCTCCAACACGACACAGGTGGTCATCCATGCCCAGAAGACCCACGCCATCAGCAGCGCGACCCGGCCGAGCCAGTGGGTGACGACCTGGAGGTCGTCCAATCGTCCGGGGATCGGGCTCGTACCGGAACCCGCGGGAGCGAGATGGGCGAACGGAGAACCCGCAGCCGTCACCAGCAAGACGGGCACCCCGACGACGAGAGCGATGAGGACCATCGACGCGAGCACACCCGGGACCGCACGGCGGCGGACAGGATCTGTCTGTACGATGCCCCGGCTCACCGGGACCCCACGGTCACGCCCTCGAGATCGAACGCCGAGGCCGTCGCCGAGACGGGCAGGGAGCGGATGCCCACCATCCCGAGGACGGCTGTGGGCACCCGGTAGGAGACGCGCACGGTGACCACGCCGTTGTTCACTGCGGCGGTCGCAGGATGACCGGCGCCCGCGGCAAAGTGCTCGGCCGCCACGACAGCGGCCTGGTCGTCGAGTTGGAACGTCCCGCTGCGCAGGCTGTCGACCGAGAGGGCGCCGGCTCCCGCCCGCGCCGCCTGTTCGGCTTCGACCTCGGCCGCCTGGTGGGCGAGCAGGGCCGAGCCTCCGTCGACGACGAATCCGATCAGCGCCATGAGGGCGACCAGGATCAGTGCGGCGAAGGCGGTGATCACCCCCTCATCGGAGGCCACTGCCCGAGCTGCCGTCGGGCGCCATGCGATCGGAGCCCGAGTCATCGGACGGCGCGATACGGATCGATCGGGGCGGTCGCGGAGGCCTGGACGGTGGTACTGCCGGGCACGCCCGGGAACCCGAGATCGGAGAGCAGGACCTGGCAGGTGACCCGGACGGTCACGTACCCGCCGGGGACGAAATGGCTGATGTCCATTGCGACGGCCACGTGGACGCAGGTGTGCCGTGAGCCGATCAAGGCGCTGACGGCTTCGGCCGGCCCACCCCACTGGGCCGTCGAGGCACTCGGAAGGACCGCCGCAGCTTCCGCTCCGGCCCGTGCAGCCTCTGCCACTTGTTGTCGCGCCTCGGAGACTCGCCCGAACACGAGCGATGCGAGCGCGACGATCAGGAGCACGGGAGCGAGGACGGCCAGTTCGACCGTCACGCTCCCCCGGTCCGGGTTCGGGCGGGTGTGGGTCATCCCGACGCCCGGAATTCCTGGATCGGGCCGACCACGGTGGCGGAGACCGGGAACGAGAGCCCCGGGAGGATCGACGTCGCGTGGCCACGGACCTCGAGCTGCTCGGCGTCACCGGGTAGCACCGCAACCGCCACCGAGCTCTCGGAGAGGTCGGAGCCCGCACCCCGGACCACAGCCCGAGCGGCGGCGGCACCGGCCGTCGGCCCTCCGCCGACCGACCGGGCCACCCGGTCGCCCTCCGACGCGGCCAGCTGGGTGACCTGGGCGGCATGGGCCCAGAGCGCCAGCTGGACTGCGAGCAGGAACAGCACCATGACCACCGGGACGACCAGGACCACCTCGACCAGCGTGGAGCCGCGATCTCCCCACTCGCCGAGCACGGACCTCAGTTGAGGTTGATCGAGTTGGCCTTCGCCGTGACCTTGGCGACGATGATCGCTCCGACGGCGATTGCCAGCGCCGCGAAGATCGCAGTCAGGACGACCTTCTCGACAACGGAACCGGTGTCGTCCCGATCTCCGACGACTCCGACCCGAGCGCGGACGTAGGCCACGAGGACGGCGATGTGCATGGGCATGGCGGGTTCTCCTCTTCTCTGGAACGGCGGTCAGGTGGGGCATGGTGCTGGCGGGACGGGGGTGGACCGGCATCCCGGCGACTTGATCCGGACCTTCGAGGGGAGGAGCCCCGGACGCAAGCCGAGCAACGTCTCGGCCGCCACCATCGGAGGTGCGCTGGGCAGTCACCGCAGCGCCGCCCGGCATGAGTTGTCTCGTTGGCCAAAGGTGGCTCAGCCAATGACCGAAACGGAGGAACACGTGAAGACCTACACGGCCCGCCTCGAGCGCGAGGAAGACGGACGCTGGACCGTCGAGCTCGAGGAGGAACCACGAGTCCACACCTGGGGCAAGACCGTCGACCAAGCCCTTGCCCGCCTGCTCGAAGCCGCCGCCTTGTGGTTCCAGACCGAGGAAGACCAGATCGAGCTCGTCCCTCGACCGGTGCTTCCCAAGTCCACCGGGAGGACAGTCCAGCAGGCGCGCCGGGCACGCGAGCAGGCCCGAAGCGCGGATCGCCTCGCCGTCGAGCGGACCAGGGAGGCCGCCGCAGCACTCACCAGCCGAGGGATCAGCATGCGCGACGCTGCCGCCATCCTCGGCATCTCCCACCAACGCGTCCACCAGCTGCTCGCAACCGAGGTGTCTCCTCGCCGCAACGCCGGCTGACTCGAACCACCAGGTCGCCGAGCACACCCGTCGGGGCACGGCGACCGCGGCCCGACCACCCTCCGGCTCTCGCCGATCGACGCCTTCGGAGTGCATCGAGACGAGCGGCATCAAAGGCCCCCGAGGATCCGCTGCACGGCGGGATAACCGATGAACAGCAGGAATCCGAGGAGTAGGAGCGCGCCGGGGAGGAACAGCCGCTCGGTCGTGGCATTGGCCGCAGATTCGGTCTCCGCCTGCTCATGCCGCCGGAGTGAGATCGCACGCGCACTCAGGGACTGGCGGATCCTGGCCCCTTCGGTTCCGGCAAGCTGGACGGTCGCCGAGAGCTCGATCAGCTCCGGCACGTCGAGCTCGGCGCCGAGCCCGGCGAGTGCAGTCCACGGCGACGCTCCCGCGTCACGGGCGGCCAAGAGCACCCGGGCCATCCGCTGCGACGCCCAGTCCGGACTCACCTGCGCCGCTGCGTGGAGGGCACCCTCCACGCCGACTCCCCCGGCAAGACCCAGCACGACCAGATCGACGAACGACCCGAGCACCACACGGAAGTGCCTGCGGCGTTCGGCGGCGGCGCGGAGCACCGCGCCCGCCGGCAGGGCCACGGCGAGCGGCACCGAGGCTGCGACCAGGAGGAAGGGAACAACCAGCGGAATCGACAGCCCCGCCGCCTGACAGCCCAGCCAGAGCAGGGGAGGCAGGAGCAGCCCGGCCGCTCCGAGGACGATCATGCGGGTGGCCAACAGCTCGGGTGCCGAGTCGGTGATGGCCAGCGCCGTCCGGATCGGGCCCGCACGCTGATGGCCCGACCACCTGCTCCGCTCCGCCCAGGCGGCGGCTCCTTCGCCCAGGCGGCGCGCCGGCGGACCGGTCCCGGGCGCGAGCGACCGGGTATCCGGGGCCCGCTGCCACGTCGTCCATACCGCGTCGAAGGACGGCGGCGCCGAGCGCAGCCCGTAGGTGATCCCGAGACAGCCGACACCCACCAGGAGGCCGAGGCCTGCGACCACCGTCATCGGACCGCCACCGACGTGCCCAGGAGACGCACCGGCGCAGGTGGTCGCGCCAGCGTGACCATGAGACTCAGCCCCGCGGCGTAGAAGGCCCCGACCGCCAGGAGGACCAGCTGTCCGGACGCCGAGTCGAAGGGGGCCAGGTACGGTCGGGCCAGAAGTGCAAGTCCGCCAGCGAAGGCGACCGAGAAGACGATGACCGTTCGCACGCTGCTGCGGACCGATGCTCGGCTGGTCTCGACGCGGAGCCGTCCGGCGACCTCCTCCCTGGTGGAGTCTGCGAGCGCCGCCAGAAGGTCGGCGAGTCGCTGGGCGCGGGCGGTGAACGCAAGGAGCAGCGCGCACGCCACACGGTCGGCACACGGATCACCGACCTCCTCGGCGAATTGCAGGAGTGCCTCGCGGGGATGGACGGCATCCCGGAGTCGGCCGGCGAGCCGCTCGGCGGGGTCTCGGATCGGAGCCGGGCTGAGTCCGGCGGTGGCGATGATCGCCTGACTGAGCCCCGCCGAGGCCGCGAGGGTTCCTTGGAGCATCTCCGTCCACGTCGCGATGGCCTCCGTCTTGGTGATCGCCACCCCTCCCGACATCCGGTCGAGGAGACGCGGCAGCCCGTACCCGGCCAACCCGACGATCGGGAGCGCGGCGGGCCAGCCGGTGGCCATGGCACCGGCCAGGCCCGACCCGACCGCGAGCAGCACCGGGGTGAGGTTGCCCCAACGACGGGCCCCGACAGCCGGGGGTTCTTCGCCGTTCCTCTTCAGCCACCCTCCGACCAGACCGACCATGCCCAGACCCAGGCCGAGGCCGCTCATCAGCACGAGGGCCGACCCGGAGACGGGAGCGCTCATCGCGCCGATCCCGTTCTGAGGTCGACGGCGGGGTTGCGGGCGGAGAACCCGGACCGGCAGAGCTCGTCCAGGGTCTCCGTGCGGAACGGCGATGCCGCCACTGCCCTGCGTCCCGGTCCCGGCCGGTACACCTCATTGGAGATGACCTGGACGCCCTCGGCATCCACCACCTCACGCACGGACGAGACGAACCGTGCACGCTCCGCCCGGGCGGGGAACCGGAGGGGCTGTGCCACCCCGTCGACCCCCTCGAAACCCGGACCCGACGGATGGTCGCCGGGCCACCATGCGTCCCCTCGCACGTCCGCGCCGTCGTCCGCCGCTGTCTCGAGGAACACCACGAAGTGGAGCGCTCCGGCGATGAGCAGGTTGGTGGCTTCGAGCGGCAACCGCTCGGGGGCCTGGACGGCGTAGGAGGCGATTCTCCGGAACACCCCGGCCGAGGAGTCCGCGTGAATCGTGCACATCGAGCCGGACCGTCCCTGGCTCATCGCGTTGAGCATCGGGAGTACCTCGTCACCGAGCACCTCGCCGACGATCACCCGGTCCGCGTTCATCCGCAGTGCCCTGCGGACCAGATCCGCAACGGAGATGCCCCCCTCGCCCTCGATGTTCGGCGCCCGGGCTTCGAGGGCCACCATGTCCGGATGGCGCGCCGAGCCGGTGTCAAGACCCAGTTCGAAGGCCTGCTCGATGGTGACGATCCGTTCGCGCGGTGCGATCTCGGAAGCAAGCGCCCTGAGCAGCGTCGTCTTACCCGAGTTCATCGCCCCGGCCACCATGATGTTCTTGCGCGCCCGGACGGCCGCGGAGAGGAACGACCGCAGACCGGCGTCGACGGTACCCAGCTGCTCGAGGTCCTCGAGGGACAGGTCGGCATAGCGGTGACGCCGGATGGATACGGCAGGGCGAGCGGAGACCGCCATCAGGGCGGAGAGCCGGCTCCCGTCGGGGAGCTGCAGGTCGAGTTCTGGAGCCGCCAGATCGAACCGACGTTCAGAGAGACCGAAGCGGCCCGCAGCGGAGCGGAGCATCTCGACCAGCTCCCCGTCGGAGTCGGCCACCGGTTCCATGAGCTCCTTCGTCCCGTCGGCAAAGGTCGCCCACACCCGGTCGCATCCGTTGATGTCGATGTTCTCGATCTCCGGATCGTCGATCAGCGTCTGGAGCCGTCCGAGCCCGAAGAGCGCATCGAGCACCGACTGGGCCAGAGCGAGCTCCTGCTCGGCCGACGATGCGGCGGATCCGGGTTCGAGCGCATCGGCGGTGAGCAGGTCGAGGTGGTGGTAGACGCGCTGACGGGCGAATTCCCTCCGGTCGTCCCCCCGGAGGTGCACGCCCTCGGATCCCGCCAGATCGTCGGCGACCAGGTGCCGGATCCGCAGGGCGAGCGGCGTCGTCATCGGGCCGGCTGCTCCGACGAGCTGCGCTGAAGATCTGTGCCGATCGACCGTCCGTCCGTGTCGCCGGCTCTCTCGCCCGCCGTGTCGCCGTCGGTCTGCTCGACCATCTCCAGGAGGGCGGCGGCCAGGCGGGACGAGGCGGCCGGGAGTGGAGAGCGGTGGAGGCGGCGGGCGCGGCGATCCGTTCCGCTGGCCACGGCCGCGCCGTTCGGATCGTGGGGCACCTCGCCGAAGAGCGGCATCCCGGTGAACGCCGACAGCTCCCGTCCCCGGGGCCCCGCGTCCCCGACCACCGCCAGCCCGACCGGTCCCGGGCTCGCGTCGAGGAGCGCCGGCGAGCGCTCGCGGAGCTGCACCGCTGTCGCGGCATCGGCCCGTGCCACGATGACCACCGCGTCCGAATGTTCGAGCCATGCTCTCGCCGTGGGACGTCCGCTTCCGACCCGACCGAGGTCGACGAGGACGTCCCGTTCGTCGTCTCCGCCGTGACCGGCGAAGCGCACCACGTTCCCTTCGGGGCTGGTGGCTGTCGGGACGTCGTGCGGACGAGCCGCGACCAGCACCTCCAGACCACCAGGGAGCTGCTGGAGGTGCTCCTCGAGCGAGGATCCGACCCCGTCCCGACGGATCGACGCCGAGAGCGTGGCCCATCCCCGCCTCGAAGAGAGCGAGAACCTGGCCGCGAGGTCACCTCCGCTCTCGTCGGCCTCGGCCACCAACACCCGTCGACGGACCGGCCAGGTGGCCCCGAGGAGACAGGTCAGCGTGGTCACCCCGGGCGCACCCTTGATCGAGCAGACCGAGACGACGCTCACGACCCACCCGAGGCCGGGAGTGCGGCCGTCGAAGCGGCGCCGTCCTCAGGAAGCAGGACGACGCTCACCTGTCCCGCTGCCGCGGCGGTGGTCACCGCAGGGGCGAGGGTCGCCGGGATCTCGACGGAGACGAGGAGCGAGGGGCCCCCTCCGGCCGACGGAGGCCCGGCGTCGAAGACGGTCGCCTGGGGAACGAGGACCCCCGTCGTTCCGCCCCCGTCGGATGTGGCCGCGCCCGTCTGGGGTGTGTCGGTCGATCCCACACCGGACGGGACGGTGAGCGGCGTCCCCGCGCTTGCCGTCTGGACGACCATGACCGAGTCGCCCGGCGAGATACCGCCCGCTGGATACTGGCCGTCCTTGAGTGCCAACCCGACGACGGCGTCCCCGGCGGTCACGGCAGGAGCGCCGGTGAGGTCGCCGTTCACCAGGAGTGATCCGGAGGGGATGGCCGTCGCAGCGCGCTTGCCCGCCAGCTGCGCGATCTCCGAGACAGGGATGGCCTCGACCCCCGACGGTACCGAGACCTCGATCGGGGCGAGATCCTCCCCGGTGATCGCCTGACCCCGAGCGATCGCCCGCACCACGCCGATCACGGCCGTCTTGTGCACCGCCGAGGAGTAGATGGCGGTGAAGGCGGCGATGCTGGCACAGACCAACGCCGCCGAGGCAACCGCGAGCAGGGGACGGCGCGACCGGCGGACGGCCGGTAGGCCGTTGCGCACCCTGGTCCCACCGGTCTCGGACCTCTGGGTCGACGTCCGGTCGAGGAGGATGCTCACCGCACACCGGTGGTGTCGACGGCATTGACGCTCTCCACCTGCGCCACCCGGAGCAATCCGGACCCGCTGGTGACCAGTGTCGGGAGCGCGCCTCCACCGGCTGCGCCGGTCGCCGACCAGGAAACGGACCAGGTGACCGTGGCCGTGATCACGAACGCGGCGTGATCGGGGTTCCCATCCGGTGACGGCTGGCCGGCCGACGTGCGGGTGAACTGGTGGGAGCAGCCGGTGGTCTGCCCGACGCCCGGGAGCCGGGCGTCGTAGGGAGTACCCGGACCCTCGCAGACGGTTCCCCCACCGTCCCCGGTCGACCACTCCACCGATTCCGGCGTCGCCACCGCCGTCGCCGAGACGGAGCCGACCGTCGCGGTCACCGAGTCGGGGTGCCACAGCGCCGGGTCGATCCAGAGCCAGGTCGTGAGGTTGACCAGCGTGGTGCCGGTCGGATCGGTCCGGATCAGCGGTCGGGGCAGCACCAGGGATCGCTCGGCCTGCAGGGCGACGGCGCGGGGGTCGACCGGAGGTGTCGCCACGCCGGGGCGCGATGTGATCCATTCGGTCTCGGTCGACTGCACACCGATCCCAGGATCGACACAGGTCACCGAGTACCACGCTCCCGGCACCGGGCCACCGGGGGGCATGCCGCCTTCGTTGTTGAGCGCGAGGTAGGTGTACGTGCACGACCAGGGGCTCGCCGGTGAGGACCCGCTCCCGCCCGACCGGCCGCCCGGTGCACCGGCCGAACCGCCCCCGGCCGACGCGCCCACCGAGACCGTCCCGCCCGCGCCGTCTCCGGCCGAAGCGCCGGAGGCGCCGGACCAGGACGAAGGGCGCCGGAGGCGCCGGACCAGGCCGAAGCGCCGGAGGCGCCGGACCAGGCCGGCGGAGCGACGAGGACCAGGCTGCACCCGGCCGCGGCCAGGGACCCGACCAGCCCCGCTAGGCGGTGCACGTCCGGTCCCGGATGGTCTGATCGGTGAGCTTCCACCCGTCCGCGGTGAGCGTCATCACCGAGGCGAAGGACTCGTCGGCGACTTCGCCGAGGATCCCCGGGACGGGAACGCGGGAGATCCGGTTGACCACGATCTCCGTGTCGTGCAGGCACGCCCGGACGGTCGCCCGCCCACCGGGCCCGGCCTCGACACGGGGCGCCCCCCACCACGGGGTCCCGACGGCCACGTCGTCCGCGTTCCGCATCTCGGTCAGCGCGGCCACGCTGACACCCAACTGCGGTGGGACGGTGGTGGCCGCCAGGTCGGGCTCGTCCGGATCGGCCGTGAGCGCCGCCCCCTCGAAGGCCTGCTCCGCCGCCATCCACGCCGAGACGACGGCCACGTCCTCCGGGCTCGGTCGTCCGACCGTGGCCATCGTCGGCGGCCATCGAGAGCGGTCCAGCCCCTCGGAGTGCTCCGCGCACGCCGTTCCCGGGCGCTCCGCCCGTCCCCCGGCTGGACGGAGCGGACACCGCCGAACAGCCGGTCAGCACCATCGGGAGGGCGACCGCGACGGGAAGCAGCCGGCTCCCGACAGGTCGGAACCGGCGCCGGCCGAGTCGCTCCTGGTGCATGGCGGGCGACCCTAAGAAGCCGTTGTCCGACGGGCAACGAAGACTTCACAGGGTGTGCAATTACGTTTCGCGACGAACTGCCGTCTGCAGGAGCGGTTCGGACCGGTGGCCGCGGATGCCCGACGGGCGACGATGCACCCGCTCAGGGTGTGGGCGCCACCTTGCAGGCAGCCTTGCCGTTGACCTTGCAGGAAACCCCCGTCGCCCGGATCTGCGTGGACGTCCTGCTCGACTGGTGGAGATTCTCGTTCTCCGACACGAGCTTTCGCCTCCACCCGTTCGGGAGACGAGATCGCCCCGGAGCGGTCGCCATCAGGACCACCCACACCAATGCCGCCGGACGAGGAGGACTCACACCGTCCCGCTCGACGCCGTTCGCGTGCGTCGAGCTCGCCCCTCGGAGCTCGGAATCACCGGTTACGTTGCGTGTCGAGAACGTCACTCGGCGTACCGGGTACCGGGACGGCCACTCGACGGTAGCACCCGGTCGCGCGGCCGAGTCGATCCTCGGTCGCTCGGTTCAGCCGGCGGGTTCCGATGCCGGCTCGGGGACGGTCGCCTCCACGTCGGGAACGGACCCGGTCACCAGCTTCGCACTCAGCTTGACCGCTTTGACCGCGCTGGTCGCACCGGTCTGGAGGACGATCGCGATGATGAGGAGCAGGACCCCGACGTAGCGGAGCACGTGGGAGCCCAGCATGAGGATCGCGACCCGCCCGAGCGCATACGGAGGCGAGCAGACCACGGCCCCGATCGCGCCGCCGACCGCCGATGCGGTGAGCTTGTCCCGGGTCGAGGTCTTCGGCTGGATGCCGAGCAGGCGGGCAGGGACCGCCACGTAGGCCAGCATCATGATCGCCACGACGATGCCCAGGCTGAGCCCGAACCAGGCCTTCCCCCACCGGTCCACGACGAATGCGGAGAACCCGAGCAGCACGCCGACCGAGAAGCCCCATCCGAGGATGGTCCGGCGGTGGGACCTCGCCTGCCCGAAGGCCGGGCCGATCTCGGGATGTCCGGGCCTGGCCACCGCGAAGGCGAACACCGCGTTGAGGTAGAAGCTGGCGGCGGTCACCGCGGCGGTGACCAGGACCAGGACGATCACCCAGGGCCCGTGCCACATGCGGAACGCCTTGCCGTGGAGCACGTGGAGCTTGAGATCCAGCATCGCGATCCAGATCCACATGGCGGGCAGGATCTGGACCAGGGTCAGCCGCCAGTTGGTCACCAGGAGCTTGACCCCCTGGAACAACATGAGGAGGCCACCCACCACCAGGGCCAGCGGCGCGAGCCACCGGCTGCGCTGGCTGAGCGCCACGATGGCGCTCTCCATGGTCTCGTCGTCCCCGTCGCGAATGGCGGCAATGAGGCGACCGATCTGGGCGGCCACCGCCCCCCTGCGGGTGCGCCGTGCCGCACCCCCGGCCTCACCCTCCACCGGATCCCCTCGTCCCGGGCCATGGGCCCCGTCCTGTCCCTCGCACGACCCCGCCCGGTTCCGGGCGGGGGAGCTGGGGACGCACACCCCTCAGGCTACCCACCCCCGGCGCCGGCCCGTGGCCGGGGCTGACACACTGGGGCCATGGCAGCCCAGTACATCTTCACCATGCGCGACCTGCGCCGCTTCTATCCCCCCGACCGCGAGGTCCTCAAGGGGATCAACCTCTCCTTCTACCCCGGCGCCAAGATCGGCGTCATCGGCGGGAACGGATCCGGGAAGTCCTCGCTGCTCCGGATCATGGCCGGCGAGGACGACGGCTTCACCGGCGAGGCCCGCCTGACCAGTGGCTTCACCGTCGGCTTCCTGTCCCAGGAGCCCCGGCTCGACCCGGACAAGGACGTCCTCGGCAACGTGTCCGACGGGGTGGGTGAGGTCAAGCAGCTGGTCGACCGGTTCGACGCGGTGTGCAAGGCGATGGGTGAACCCGACGCCGACTTCGACGCCCTCCTCGCCGAGCAGGCCGAGCTCCAGGACAAGATCGACGCCGCCGGCGCCTGGGACCTCGGCCGGACCTTCGAGATCGCCATGGACGCGCTGCGCCTGCCGCCGGGGGACGCCGACGTGGCCACCCTGTCGGGGGGCGAGCGGCGCCGGGTCGCCCTCTGCCGTCTCCTGCTCGCCAAGCCCGACCTCCTCCTGCTCGACGAGCCGACCAACCATCTCGACGCCGAGTCGGTCGCCTGGCTCGAGCGCACCCTGCAGGACTACCCGGGCACCGTCGTCGCGGTCACCCACGACCGCTACTTCCTCGACAACGTCGCCGGGTGGATCCTCGAGCTCGACCGCGGGGCGGGCATCCCCTGGCAGGGCAATTACTCGTCCTGGCTCGAGCAGAAGCAGGCCCGCCTGGCCGCCGAGCAGAAGGCCGACACCGGGCGGCAGGACGCCCTGCGGCGCGAGCTCGAGTGGATCCGGATGTCGCCCCGGGCCCGCCAGTCCAAGGGCAAGGCCCGCATCAACGCCTACAACCAGCTGGTCGCCGAGGCCGAGGCGGCCGAGCGGCAGGCGGACCGGTTGGAGATCGTCATCCCGGCAGGCCCCCGCCTGGGCGACCGGGTGGTCGACGCGACCGGTCTCACCAAGGGGTACGGCGACCGTCTGCTCATCGACGACCTCTCGTTCATCCTCCCGCCGGGCGGGATCGTGGGAGTGATCGGACCCAACGGCGCCGGCAAGACCACCCTCTTCCGCATGATCGTGGGAGAGGAACAACCGGACGCCGGCGCGCTCGACATCGGGTCCACCGTGCAGCTCGCCTACGTCGACCAGTCCAGGGACGCGCTGGACGCCGACGCCACCGTCTACGAGGAGATCACCGGCGGGGTCGACCAGCTGGTGATCGGGGGACGGGAGCTGCACGGCCGGGCGTACGTGGCGAGCTTCGGCTTCACCGGCAGCGACCAGCAGAAGAAGGTGGGCCAGCTCTCCGGCGGGGAGCGCAACCGGGTCCAGCTGGCCAAGGTGCTCACCTCCGGTGGCAACCTGCTCCTGCTCGACGAGCCCACCAACGACCTGGACGTCGACACGCTGCGGGCGCTGGAGGAGGCGCTGCTCACCTTCCCCGGGTGCGCGGTGGTGATCAGCCACGACCGTTGGTTCCTCGACCGCATCTCGACCCACGTCCTCGCATTCGACGGCGACTCGGCCGTGCGGTGGTGGGAGGGCAACTTCAGCGACTACGAGGCCGACCGCAGGAAGCGGCTGGGTGTGGACGCCGACCAGCCCCACCGTCTCCGCTACAAGCCGCTGGTCCGCGACTAGCGAGGGCCGGTGACCATGCCGCCGCGTCCCCACCGCGCGTTCGCCAGCGACAACTGGGCCGGTGTCCACCCCGACGTGCTCGCGGCCATCGTCGGGGCGAACGAGGGCCACGCCCCCGCCTACGGGGCAGACTCGCTGACCGAGGACGCCCACGAGCTGTTCCGCCGGCACTTCGGAGCGGAGGCAGAGGTGTACTTCACCTTCAACGGCACCGGAGCCAACGTCGTCGGCCTCCAGTCCCTCCTCCGTCCCTACGAATCGGTCGTCTGCGCATCGGGGTCGCACATCAGCGTGGACGAGTGCGGCGCCCCGGAGCGGTTCCTCGGATCCAAGCTGCTCACCGTGGACACCCCGGACGGCAAGCTCACCCCGGAGCTGGCCGAGACGGTCGCCGGCGGGACCGGCGACGAGCACCACGTGCAACCCCGGGCGGTCTCGATCACCCAGTCGACCGAGGTCGGCACCTGCTACACGGTCGAGGAGATCGCCGCGCTCGCCCGCTGGGCGCACGACCGGGGGATGCTGCTCCACCTCGACGGGGCCCGGCTGGCCAACGCGGCCGCCTCGCTCGGGGTCGGGCTGGGCGCGTTCGGCACGCCAGTCGGCGTCGACGTCCTCTCCTTCGGCGGGACCAAGAACGGCGCGTTGGCGGCCGAGGCGGTGGTCACCTTCCGACCGGACGCGGTCACCGGCCTCCGGTTCATCCGCAAGCAGTCGACGCAGCTGGCCTCCAAGATGCGGTTCGTGGCCGCCCAGTTCGTCGCCCTCCTGTCCGACGACCTCTGGCTGCACAACGCGACCCACGCCAACGCCATGGCCCGCAGGCTCGCCGAGGGTGCCCGAGCGGTGCCCGGCGTGGAGGTGCTCCATCCCGTCCAGGCCAACGCCGTGTTCGCCCGGCTCCCGCCGATCGTCACCGAGGAGCTCCAGGCCCTGTCCCCGTTCTACGTCTGGGAGGAGACCACCGGCGTCGTCCGTTGGATGACCGCGTTCGACACCGACCCGCTCGACGTCGACGGGCTGGTGGGCCGCCTCGCGGAGGCGATGGCGCGGCACGGATAGCCCCTCATGCCGGTGGGCGACCCCGACCCGGGGGTCCGGCGAACGCCTGGGCGATCTCCATCCACTCCCGGGCGGACCCGCCGGTCACCACGAGATCGGTGTCGGCGACGTTGCGCCGCTGGGTGACCACGAGGCAGAAGTCGAGGGCGGCTCCCTCGACCCGGGAGGCCTGCGCTGCGTCGTCCCGCTCTCCGGTCCCCCACCGCCACTCCGCGCCGGACGGGGCCGCCAGGACGACCTCGACGGGATCGGAGGGCGCATCCCTGCCGCGGACGAGATACGAGAACGGCCGGGCCCGTACGCCGACGTGGGCGACGTGCTGCAGGCGATCGGTGGGTGTCCGGACGCGCCCGAGGGCGTCGGCCACGTCCTGGCCGTGCGCCCAGGTCTCCATCAGGCGGGCCGAGACGAACGAGAGCACGCCCATCGGCGGGCCGTACCAGGGGACCCGGGCCGACGGGTCGGCGCCGGCGAAGGCAGCGGTCATCTCCCGGTGGGCCCCGCCCCACCAGGCCAGCAACCGGTCGCCGCCGAGACCGCGGCCCCGGATCAGATGGACCTCCATCGGGTCCCCCTCGTGGGCGAGCAGCTCCTCCACCGAACGTGCGAACTCGTCGGGCTCGACCATGGCCCGGCGGCCGGCGTCGTCGAAGTAGGCCAGATGGCTGATCTGGTCGCGGACCGCCCATCCCTCCGCCGGGGTGGGCAGATCCCACTCCGGTGCGTCGTCCCCGAGCCCGGAGACCATGCCGCGGAGATCCCCGTACTCGTCGTCGAGGTCGGCCAGGAGACCGGGAAGCGTCGCCACGAGCCGAGGCTAGGGCACCCGGCTAGCCGTCCGGGTCGATCCACGCCCTGCCGGCGTCGAGCACCTCGAGCTGCGGGTGGGACCAGACGTAGCGCTCCACCGAGTCGAGGACCGACTCGACCTGCCCCTGGTCTCCGGAGACTGCGGCGAACCCGAGCTCGGCGCGCTGCCACTGGTCCTGGAACCCCACTTCGGCAGCGGCCACGCCGAACCTCGACCGGCACCCGTCGACCAGGTGCCTCACCACCGTCCGCTTCTCCTTGAGTGACCGGGCGGTCGGGATGCGCACCTCGACCGAGAGGACACAGGCGTGGAGCATCCCCCAAGAATGCCGCGCCACACGGGACGCGGGGGTGCCCCGGCACGCTGGGGCGGCGTACCGGGGCACCCTGGGGGATGGGGTGTGGTCAGGTGTGGTCAGGTGTGGTCAGGCGGTGGTCACGCTGGCCGACGTGGTACCGGAGGTCGAGCCGGAGGTCGAGCCGGAGGCGGAGCCGGAGGTGGAGCCCCCGAAGGCGGGCCCACCGAAGCCACCGGGACCGCCAGGACCCATCGGGCCGCCGATGGCCACCTTGGTCGCGGTCACCGTGTTCGAGTTCTCGGTCCCGAAGACGGCCACGTGGGCACCCACGGTCACGTTGGCGATGGACGGCGAGGACACCCCGGGATCGAGGTACGTCGTCGACGAGCCCACGTCGACCGTGACCGTCTTCCCGTCAGGCGTGGTGAGCGTGAAGGTGCCGCTCCCGACCGACTTGACGGCGCCCACCGCTGCCGGGGGCGTGCCGCCGGAGATGCGGAAGCCACCCGGGCCACCCGCACCGAGCGGGGCGCCGATGGCCACCTTGGTCGCGGTCACCGAGTTCGAGGTCTCGGTCCCGAAGACGGCCACGTGGGCACCCACGGTCACGTTGGCGATGGACGGCGAGGACACCCCGGGATCGAGGTACGTCGTCGACGAGCCCACGTCGACCGTGACCGTCTTCCCGTCAGGCGTGGTGAGCGTGAAGGTGCCGCTCCCGACCGACTTGACGGCGCCCACCGCTGCCGGGGGCGTGCCGCCGAAGGGCGGCTGGCAGGCGCCACCCGTGCTGGTGGACGGCGACGTCGAGGTCGAGGACGGGGTCGTGGAGTTGGACGTCGCCGCGCTTGCGACGGCGCCCCCGCCCACGGCCAGTCCGAGCGCCAGGGCCGTCGCCGAGACGATCCTGGTGCCCCGTCCGTGCCTCGGGGCCGCCGTCGGTGTGGTGCCCGAGGCGGCGGTCGGGTCCGTGAGGCCCGTGGGGTTGGTTGGGTCGGTTGTTTCGTCGTGTTCGATGCTCATCTCATGCTCCTTTGTTCGGGGGGGTTGTTCCTCGGTTGGTGCTTCTTCGGTTGGTGTTTCTTCGGTTGGTGCTGCATAGGTGAGCCTCGGGCACCCATCTGTGCGCCCCCTGTGACCAGAACCCGCGATTCCTTGGAATCACATGTCGCGGGTTGTCACACCCCGGTGGAAAGATCGAACCATGACATCGGTCATGGTTCAGCCGACGAGACAGAAGGACCGGGTCGCCGACGATCCCGTCGGGGACGATCACGCGGACTCCGTCGCGCCGAGCCTCGGCGATCGGATCGACGAAACAGCCGCAGTGCTGTCATCCGTCCTCGCCGACCTCGATCCGGGCTGCATCACCGGGCACGACGCGATCCGCCTCTATCGATCGTTCGCCGAGCTCGAGCGCCTCTCAATGGCCGGCAAGACCTTGCTGGCACCTCGCATCGAGGCGTCCGGCGCCTGGCGTGAGGACGGGCACCGGACCGCTGCAGTCATGCTGGCCTCACTCGAGGGGGTCTCGACCGGACAGGCGCGTAACACCCTGGAGGTCGGTCAACGGTTGCACCAGCTTCCGGACACCGTCGAAGCCCTGCGGACCGGGGAGCTCTCAGGACCGAAGCTGGTCGAGCTCAGCGGCGCCGCTGTGCTCGACCCGGAGAACGAGAGAGCACTCCTGGCCGGAGCCGCCGACCAGCCACTCCAGCAGGTCAAGGAGCGGTGTCGGCGCGCGCGGGCCACCGCACATCGGCGTGACCCGGTGGCCTCGGTCCGCCGGGTCCACGCGGCGCGGCACTTCTCGTCCTGGACCGACGCGGAGGGTGCTTTCTGCTACCAGGGGCGGGACACGGCTGACCGCGGCGCCCAGATCCTCGAGCACATCGCTCACGCGGCGGCCCGGCTCCGCAAGACCGGATTGTCCAGCGACGAAGCGCCGAATGGCGCGTCCCGGCGCGACGCCTCCACCCAGAGGCAATCCGAACCGGAGCGGGCGCTGCGTGCGGACGCGTTCTTCGCGCTGGTGACCCAGCAGAGCGGCGTCATGCCGCCGGAAACGGAGACCGGCACCGTAGGTTCCGAGCGATCACTCCCGGGTTCGCTGGGCGACCAGAATACCGACGTCGACACGGGGCCCCCGCTCGCCTGCGACCGCGAAGGATCCGAGATGCCATCCGGATCCAGCACTGTGATCGACCGGCCTCCGAAGTGTTCAGTGATGGTACGGGTCGACCTCGCTGCGCTGTTGAGGGGGGATGCGCTCCCCGGTGAGACCTGTGAGATCGACGGTCAGGGTCCGATCCCGGTGCGCATGGCGCGGGACATGGCCAACGATTCGTTTCTTCGTCTCGTCTTCCATGAAGCCGGAGACATCCGCGCAATCTCACATTTCGGGCGGACCATCAACAGGCAACTGCGCACCGCGCTGGCCTTCCGGGACCGGACCTGCGTGGTGCCTGGGTGCGGCGTCTCCTTCGGCCTGGAGATCGACCACGTCATCCCGTTCGCCGAAGGTGGACCGACGGAACTCGAGAACCTTGCGCTCCTCTGCCACCACCATCACTTCCTCAAGACGTTCGAGGGGTGGACGCTCGAGCGGACCGGTACCCGCGACGATGGATCCCCAAGATGGAGTTTCGCCCCGGAGCCGCCCTTCGGGCAGGAACCGGACCTCGGCGTGGACGCAAAGGTGAGGCCACCGCCCGGAACCTGAGCCGAGTCGGCGGCCCGGACGAGGCCCGGGCTGCGCCCTCACCGACGACGGGGGGAAAGGCGGAGCGGTGGGAGGATCCCGCACAACCAGGGTCACCCCGAACGAGTGCGTGGTGCCCTCCCAATGCCTCTTGTCCCAAATTCCCTGGGCAGCCAGATCCGAACGCGGCGTCGCGAGCAGTAGCATGGTGCGGAAAGCAGGACAGAGGGGGCGTCCCCGTCGCGACGAGCTGGCTCTTCGACCGAAGGGTTGAAGATTGGCCGGCGCCTCGCAGCAGGATCAGAGAGTAGCCATCGATTTCGGGATCATCGGCGAGCACGAGAGCCGAGTCGGTCACGATCGCCAGTTGGCAGTGGCCGAAAGAAGCATGATGACCGAGATCGAGGCTCCACTCATGGGGGCATCAAATCATGAGGACTTCGCCGAGCTGTCTCGGAGAGTCCGTCAACAGGGACTGTTCCTGCGCCCCCGTGGCTACTACGCGATGAGAATCTCGGCATCGATCGCCGTTCTGGCTGCGCTGGCTGTACTCGCAGCGATGCTCGGCAACAGCTGGTGGAACTTGACCTTCGCAGCAGGTATCGCATTCGTGCTGGCTCAGATCGGTTTCATCGGCCACGACGCGGGTCACCGCCAAGTCTGGAATCGCCGCCGAGGCAACGACGTCATCGGCCTCGTTCTGGCAAACCTGTTGAGCGGGTTCAGCTTCGATTGGTGGCAGACCAAGCACACCAGGCACCATGCGCATACCAACTCCGAGGGGAAAGATCCGGACATCGCCGCCGGTGCACTGGTGTTCACGCCGGCTCAGCGCGGAAGGCGTGGGCGCTTCGGTCGGCGATTCTCCCGTTTTCAGCAGTACCTGTTGGTACCCCTGTTGTTCCTCGAGGCGCTCCATCTGCACGTCGCCAGCATGAGGGCACTTGCCCGGCGAAGGGATCGGCGTGCGCTCATCGAGCTCGGGCTGCTCTTCGTCCACGGTGCCGTCTTCTTCGTCGGGCCGTTTCTCATCCTCTCGCCGGTGCGAGCAGCGATCTTCATCGTGGTCACGCAGGCGCTGTTCGGCTTCTACCTGGGCGCATGCTTCCTCACAAACCATGTGGGCATGCCGACCGTGATCAGCAGCCACAGCCTCGGATTCCTGCGCCGGCAGGTGCTGACGTCGCGCAACCTGTCGGGACCTTCCTTCGTCGGATTTGTGTTCGGCGGGCTGGACAGTCAGATCGAGCATCATCTGTTCCCGACGATGCCACGGGCGAATCTCCGCAGAGCACGCAAGGTGGTACGCCCGTTCTGCGCACAGCACGGGATCCCCTATGCGGAGCACAGCCTGTGGCGCGCCTACCGTGACGTGGCGCGCCATCTGCGAACCGTCGGCAGCGGTGGCCCAGTCGTCGGTTGAGCCGTACGTGGACGCTCGAACGGAACGTCAGGGGTGTGGATCTGGCTCGAGGAACTGATGGATGAGCGCTTCCAGCCCCATCGCAAAGAGCGTCCAGGATTCGAGCTCTCCGTCGGGACCGGTCGGTCGCTCGATCAACTCCACACGGTTGCCTATGCGCTGTCGCAACGAGCAACCCTGAGCGTAGGCGATCGTGGCCATCGTGAACTGCGCCATGGTCAAGTGCTCACGAAGGCGTAGTCCGAGTAGCTGCATGAGCCCGGCGAGCTGCCGGCCCCAGAACTGCGCGAGTGTGCCGTACCCTTCGTTGAGTGCCGCCTTGATGCGCTCCCGCTGTTCGGACTCCGGCGCCGTGTTTGCCAGTGAGACGACGCTGATCCACAACGACCAATTCGTGGACGTTGCGATCTCGGCGGAGAGCGCAGCCCCTCCGATCCGACAGACCTGCTGGAGGGCGGTCCTGCGGGACTCCGCAGTCGAGACGTCGAGATGCTCCACAAAGTTCGCAATGGCATCGACCATTGCACCGGCCTCCGGGCGCCGTTCGTCCCGGGAAGCGGACAGCAGCACGTCCGCTTGAAAATCCGTCATGTTGTCCCACAACCGTCCGATCACCGATGCATTGGTGACCCGAACACCGAGCTCTCTCTCCACCCGATCGAAGGATCTCTTGAACGTGACGTTGCTCAGTTCGGTGACAAATCCCTCTTCGTGCAGAATCGCACGCCCCGCCTCCAGGAGCGCGCTCCGCAACTCCTCACGGTTCAGCCTCTTTTGCTGCCGATCGCTCACTGCACTGCCCCTTGCAGCCGACGTGTCGAAGTGGATGCGTTCCCAACGTCCTCCGAACCGCACCGGGGGTTCCTTGCCGGCATGGGACCGAGGTCACCCTCATCACTCGGCGGCCAACCTGCCCGGCGCCCCTGGTCCGCCCCAGAAGCGCCGAGCCGGTCTGCTGGGATTTCGCCGCCCACGTCATCTTGAATGATCGACCCGAAGTATGCAACTCTGGGTTGCAAATTGGGGAGCGCGGACTGCTGGAACGGCGGGATCTCTGGGCGGGAGGGGTTCAGCGGCTCGCCGCCACGACCATCGCCGCGACATCGCTCCAGCCGAACCCGACCGTCTCGCCGATGATCCGGCCCGACCCTGGATCGACAAGGACGAAGAACGGATAGGCGGTGACCCGGTAGTCCTTCCACGCCTGATCACTCATGACGACCGGCGTGCGGCGGGCACCTGCAGAGACCGCGGCGACCTCGGCCGCCGCCTCGACACGGGGGCCGCGGGTCACGACCACCGGCATCACCCGGGCCAGGGTGTCACCCACGTCGAGGCCGGGAGTGGGGTCGGGACCGGGACCGGAAGTCGAAGGCTCCGTCGTCGGGTCCGAGCTCTGGTCGGCGAGACCGTACCAGTAGTCGGCACAACCGTCGCACCGGGTGGCGAGGAAGATCAGGAGGATCGGCCGGTCGGCCGAAGCGATCCGGATCTCGATCGGTGTTCCGTCCGGTCCCTTCCCGGTGATGTCGGTGGCCGGCCACGGTACAGCGGCCCCTGCGGGTCGGGAGGGGATCGGGCGCAGGCCGGCGGTGAACGACGGGTCGGATGCGGGATTGCTACCCGGGGTCATGGCACGTCGCGGTCCGTTGTGGCCGGTCGTGGCCGGTCGTGGCTGGTCGTGCCTGGTTGCGCCTCGTCGTGTCTGGTTGCGCCTCGTCGTGCCTGGTTGCGGCTCGTCACGCCTGGCGCACCCGGAGGGGTTGGTTCACGCCCCGTCGGCCGAGCCGGACTCGATCGACTCGACGGAGCGCCCGTTGCCGCACCATCGGCATACGACCTCCTCGATCGACTCGTCGAGCACTTCGACCTCTTCGATCGTGAGCTCACCGCCGACCGAGAAGTGGTGGAAGGCCCGGGTGCGGCGATTGGCGACGACATCGAATCGGGTGAGGTTCCCGCACGCCGCGCAGCGGTAGCGCATGCCACCCGACGAATCGAGGGCATCGGAGGGGGCGTGGATTGCCCCGGAACCGGCTGGTCCAGCGGCCCTCGACGACTCGGTGGTCACCGCGCCAACGGTAGTCGCGGCCGGCGGAGCCGCCGGATCCGGTGACAGCGAACACCTGTTCGCTATGGTTGCTTCCATGGCGTTCGCCGTCCAGCTGCCTTCCCAGGACCTCGACTCACCGCTGAGCGAGGTGACCTTCGTGGTCCTCGACGTGGAGACAACAGGGGGTTCGCCCATGATGTCCTCGCTCACAGAGGTGGCGGCGGCCAGGTACCGGGGCGGTGAGCTGCTCGGCACCTTCCAGACCCTGGTCCGGCCGGACGAGCGCATCCCGCCGCTGATCACCGCCCTGACCGGGATCGACGATGCGATGGTCGTCGACGCACCCCGCAGCGGAGCGGTCCTCCCGTCCTTCCTCGAGTTCCTCGGTGGAGCGGTGGTGGTCGGACACAACCTGCGGTTCGACCTCTCGTTCCTCAACCACGCGCTCGAGGCGACCGGCCGTGAGCGGCTGGCCAATCCGACGGTCGACACCCTCGCCCTGGCCCGGCGGTTGGTCCGGGACAGCGTGCCCAACTGCAAGCTCGCCACCCTGGCTGCCTCGCTCCGGCTCCCCCACCGACCCGCCCACCGAGCGCTCACCGACGTGCTGGCGACCGGCGATCTGCTCCATGCGCTGCTCGAGCGCGCGGGCTCGTTCGGGATCGTCGGCCTCGCCGAGCTGCTCGAGCTCCCCAGCCTGTTGGGCCACCCCCAGGCCTCCAAGCTGCGGCTCACCACCCGGGTCCCCCACCGTCCGGGCGTCTACTGGTTCTGCAACGCTGCCGGCCACGTGCTCTACGTGGGCAGGGCCTCCGATCTGCGTTCGGGGGTGCGTGCGCACTTCTCGGCGGACACGGCGAAGGCGATCCGGCGGTCGCTGCGGCAGACGCACGCCATCCACTTCCGGGTCTGTCCGGAGCCGCTCGGCGCCGCCGACCTCGAGCATCGGCTGATCCGGGCATGGGACCCCCCGTTCAACCGGGGAGGCGCGGTCCGTGTGGCCTCTTGACGGGACCACAGGGTAAGTCCATACTTACCGTAAGTGGTAGCTAACCAAGAGAGAGCCCGAGAAGAGGCTGCGGACCAAGGCGCACTCACCGCGCTGGCCGATCCGACGAGGCGGGCGATCTTCGAGCGCCTGGCCGAGGGACCGTCCGCGGTCAGGGACCTGGCCGAGACGGTTCCGGTGAGCCGGCCGGCCGTCTCCCAGCATCTCCGGGTGCTCAAGGAGGCCGGCCTGGTCTCCTCCCGCGGCGACGGCACCCGCCAGATCTACCGTCTCGAGCCGGACGGGATCCGCGGGCTCCAGGACTACCTCGGCCGCTTCTGGAACACCGCCCTCGCTTCCTACAAGCAACGAGCCGAACGACCCCAGGAGGACCTGCCATGACCGCACAGACCGCAGCACCCGTGACCTCGTCGATCGTCGTCGACACTCCCATCGAGCGGGCGTTCTCCATCTTCACCGACGACATCGGCAGCTGGTGGCCGCCGGAGCATCACATCCTCGAATCGCAGCTCGCCGAGATGGTCTTCGAGCCGCGGGTCGGAGGGCGGGTGGTCGACCGTGGCGTGGACGGGAGCGAGTGCGCGTGGGCGACCGTTCTCGCCTACGAGCCGCCGGAGCGGATCGTGTTCTCCTGGAACATCACCCTCGACTGGAAGATCGAGACCGATCCGGGGCGCAGCAGCGAGGTCGAGGTGCGCTTCGCGTCGGAGACGCCCGATCGCACCCGGGTCACCCTCGAGCACCGCCACATCGAGCGCCACGGGGACGGGTGGGAACAGATGCAACAGGCGGTGGGGTCGCCCGAAGGGTGGCAGGTGGGCCTCGGGCGGTTCGCCGCGCGGTGCGCCCGGAGCTGAACTACTTGGTCCCTTCGGCGGCGCCGGCTTCGGCTGCTTCGGCTTCGGCGCCGGCTTCGGCTGCTTCGGCTTCGGCGGCGGCTTCCCTGGTGACCCGGATGAACTCGTCCAGCACCCGGGACGCCCGGCCCTCGTCGATGACCGAACCGGCCAGGGCCACCCCTGCCGCGAGATCCGGCGCCTTGCCGACCACGGTGAGCGCGGCTCCTGCGTTGAGGATGGCGATGTCCCGGTGCGGCGAGGGGTCCCCGGCCACCACACGGCGGATGGCCTTGGCGTTGACCTCGGCGTCACCCCCCCGCAGGTCGTCGAGCGTGCACCGAGCGAGGCCGAGCTCGGCCGGATCGATCCGGTAGACCGAGATCGAGACGGCGTCGTCACCGGCGGCGCCGCTCTCCGCCCGGACGAGCTCGTGGACCGTGGAGGGGCCGGTCGTGCTGAGCTCGTCCAGGCCGTCGTCGCCGTAGACCACCATCGCCCGGTGCGCCCCGTTGACCGCGAGGACGCCGAGCATCTTGTCCGCCATGGCGGGGTCGCTGACGCCGACCACCTGGTAGCGGGCCCGACCCGGATTGGCCAGTGGACCCAGGAAGTTGAACACGGTCGGGATGCCCAGCTCGCGGCGCACCGGAGCCGCATGCCGCATTGCCGGATGGAAGCGCGGTGCGAAACAGAAGCCCATCCCGACCTCCTCGATGCACCGGGTCACCCCGGTCGGCGCGAGGTCGGCGACCGCGCCCAGCGCCTCGAGGACGTCGGCCGCGCCGACCGCCGATGACGAGGCCCGGCCCCCGTGCTTGCACACCTTGGCACCGGTGGCCGCGACCACCAGCGCGGCGATGGTGGAGACGTTGATGCTCCGCAGACGGTCCCCACCGGTCCCGCACGTGTCGATGAGCTCGATGCCGTCGGGTACCTCGAGCGGCACGGCGTGGGAGAGCATGGCGCGGACGAACCCGGTCATCTCCGAGACGGACTCGCCCTTCGCCCGCAGCGCCACCGCGAGCGCGGCGATCCGGGCCGGGCCGGCGCCTCCCGAGAGGACCTCGTCCAGCACGGCCTCGGCATCGTCGGCGTCCAGCGAGCGTCCCTCGAGCAGCCCGGTCAGCACACCGGGCCAGCCGCCCAGGTCGGCGAAGGAGCGGTGCGCCACGGTCAGTCCCACCAGAGGTCGCGCCCGAGCACGCCCCGGGCGATGAGCCCGAGCTGCACCTGGGAGGTGCCCTCGACGATGGTCAGCTGGCGTGCGTCGCGGTACCAGAGCTCGGTCGGGTGGTCCTCCATGTAGCCGGCCGCACCGAGGAGCTGGACGGCAAGGCCCGAAGCGCGGACCGCGAGCTCGGTCGCGAAGTACTTGGCCATCGAGAGGTACGGCACGTACTCCTTGGTGAACTTTCCCTGGTCGGCGAGCCACGCCGACCGGTAGGTGAGGAGGCGGGCGGCCTCGATGTCGACGGCGATCTTGGCGATCTCCCACTGGATGCCCTGGAAGTCGGCGATGGTCTGGCCGAACGCCTGGCGGCCCTGCACGTACTCGGTGGCGTACATGAGCGCACCCTCGGCGAGGCCGATACCCCTGGCCGCCACGATGGGCCGCATCGCGTTGAGGCCGAGCATGGCCAGCCGGAACCCGCCGACCTCTCCGATCACGTTTGCGGCGGGCACCGGGACGTCGTCGAGCAGGAGCTCCCCGGTGTCGATGCCGTGCACCCCCATCTTGCGGTCCCTGCGGCCCACCGAGACCCCGTCCCAGCCGCGTTCGACGATGAACGCGGTGATCGAGTCGTGCGCCCGTGACGCCGGGTCGCCGGTCTTGGCGAAGACGGTGTACCAGTCGGCTTCCTGCACCCCGGACATCCAGCACTTGGTGCCCGAGAGCACCCAGTCCCCGTTGTGCCCGCCGCGGGTGTCGGGACGGGCCCGGGTGCGCATCCCGGCGACGTCGCTACCGGCCTGCGGCTCGGAGAGGCCGAATCCCGCCCGCAGGTCACCGCTCGCGATGCCGGGCAGGTACCGCTGTTTCTGCTCGTCGTTCCCGGCGATGAGGATCGGCCCGGTCGGCAATCGGGTCAGCAGCAGCATGAGCGCCGCGGTGTTCGAGTACTTGGCCACCTCCTCGATGGCCACGGTGAGGCCGAGCACCCCGGCCCCGGATCCGCCCAGCTCGACCGGGAGGGCGAGCCCCAGCAGGTCGGCGTCCCGGAAGGCCGCGAAGACGTCCGACGGGTACTCCCCGCTCGAGTCGATCTCCCGCGCCCGGGGCTTGACCGTGTCCTGGGCCAGTCGGCGCACGCTCTGTTGGAGCGCGGCGAGTTCGGGGGGGAGGTCGAAGTCCACGGTGGCCGAGGCTATCCGACCGGTTCGGTGGGTTGATCGGTGGGTTGATCGGTGGGTTGATCGGTGGGTTGATCGGTGGGTTGATCGGTGGCCGGATCGGTGGCCCGGTCGGCCGACGAACCAGCGATGGCCGTTCGCTCACTTCCTGAGCGATCCTGTTGGGCGTGACCGGCGACGGGGAGAGGGCACCGCAGCTCTCAGATCGTTCGGTGGGATGGCTGCGATACCTCCACCGCAAGGCGACCACGGAGGACAGCTGGGAGAAGGACGGTCATCCCCACCCGCACTGGGATGACCGCAGTGACGCACCGATGCTCTGTTTTCCCCGGTTCGACCTCATCGACTCCACCTACGCCGTGGCGTTGATGGCGGACCAGACCCCCGCGTGGCGAGAGGTGTACCACCGGATCCTCGACGAGCTGGTGTTCCGCCACACCGGATGGTGGTCCGCAAACGACTGGCTGACCCAGTTCGGCCACGACCCGGACCGCGGGAGGTACGACGACTTCTCCAAGTTGCTCATTCCCCAACACCTCATCGGCGAGTACGACGTTCCCGGGTGGACGGCGAACGGGATCGAGCCATGGGGCCTCCAGTTCGATCCGGTCGCCGCCGACGGAATGCTCTTCTACAAGGGCTGGTTCCTGGTCATGCTCGGGCTCCACCAGCGGACGACCGACGACCGGAGCTGGAACCGGCCCTTCACCATGATCCGCGACGGCGAGCACACCTTCACCTGGACCTATTCGGGAATCGCCGATCACCTGGCCCAACAGTGGCAGAACCGCCCGGAGGGCTGTCACTGCGAGAACACCAAGATCTGGCCGATCTGCATCACCGCAGCCGGCCTCGGCCTCCAACTCCACGACGTCCTCCACGGCACCGACCACCACGAGGTCTTCGACCGCTGGTGGGAGGACCGGTGCAAGCCCGACTACCTCGGGTGGAAGGATCACGGGCCGGAACCCGAGGTCACCTTCTACTACGACCCCATCATCGACTACCACCACAAGCTGCCCCTGTTGGTCAGCGGGCCCCTCATCGCCTACTACCTGGCCGGACAGCGGGACGCGGACGCCCGGGTCCTCTTCGACGTGTCGGTGGCCCAACTGGGTCTCGACGTCCGGGGGGCGCCGCTGGACTCCCCCGGCCCCCGACCGAACGGGGTCGCCCTCCTGCTGGCCCGGGAATGGGGCATGACCGAACTGGCGGGCGCCCTCGCCGACGCGGCCGACCGGTCGCTGGAACCGACGTGGGATCACTCGACCGGCGAGTTCACGTGGGGCCTCGGCCTGAGCGAGGCGCACCCCCGTGGTCAGTACAACGCGGTTCTCGCAGCTGCCGAGGCGGCAACCGAGGGAGCATGGGCACGGCTCGCAACCACGACCGGGGGGACGCGGTTCGCGGAGCCGACCGTGACGGGAGTGGACTTCCCACGGGTCTGCCTGGATCAGGCGTGGTGGGAGCCCCGACGGGATGAGCTCTCCCTGCAGACCGTCGGACGGAACGAGACCGCGGACGGCACCCCGACCACCTTCCGCATCGCACAGGTCGCAGACCCGAACAGATGGGAGGTCACGCGGGCGACCGGGCCACCCGTCCTGCTCCGGGTCATCGACGGGCAGCTCGAGGTGACGTGCACCGTCGGGGGGCCGTCGTTCTCGCTGGGACCCCGCTCCTGAGCATCGAGGAACCGGACCTGCGACGACCGGAGCGTGCGCTGGCCCCGCGGTGGCGTCACCCTTAGGATCTCGCGCCGTGAGCCCACCCGGACTGCCCCAACCCCCGCCGACCGGCGCCTCGGCGCTCCCCGCAGGGACGTACCGGGATCAGGTGGTGGTGGTGACCGGAGGCGGCACCGGACTCGGCAAGGCGATCGCCACCGAATTCGGACGGCTCGGCGCGCGCGTCGGCATCCTGAGCCGGGACGAGGGTCACCGGGCGGCCGGGGTGGCCGCCGTCGAATCGGCCGGCGGCACCGCACTCGGGTCGGCATGCGACATCCGTGACGCCGACTCGGTGGCGGGGTCGTTCGACGCAGTCGAGTCCGGGCTCGGTCCGATCGACGCCCTGATCAACAACGCGGCGGGCAACTTCCCGGTGCCGGCCGAGGACATGAGCCCCAATGCCTGGCGCACGGTGGTGGACATCGTCCTCAACGGGACCTACCTGTGCTCACGCGACCTGGCCAGGCGCCTCATCCCCTCGGGCAGGGACGGCTCGATCGTGAACGTGGGTGCCTCTTACGCCTGGACCGGCGGACCCGGCTTCGCGCATTCGGCCGCGGCCAAGGCCGGGGTCAAGAACCTGGTCGAGACGCTCGCCGTCGAGTGGGCTCCCTACGGGATCCGGGTCAACGGCCTGGTGCCCGGCCTGATGCCCCACGAGGACGAGGTGGCCGCCATCGCGGCCGTGCCGGGCAAGTACGAGGGTCAGGACGACCGGGTGCCCGCCGGTCGGGTCGGGTACCCGCGGGAGCTGGCCTGGGCCGCGACCTACCTGTGCTCTCCGTACGCGGCCTACATCTCCGGCCACTCGCTGGTGGTCGACGGCGCCAACTGGCAGCGGCGCCACGCCGTGCAGCCCACGTTCACCCCGATCCGGGAGCAGCTCGGTCGCCCCTCGTTCGGCGAGGCCGGGGGTCGCTGAACCCGCCGGGCAGCTGTGTCGGATCAGTCGACTCAGTTCGGACTCAGTTCGGACTCAGTACGGACCGATGCGCTGGTCGGGGTTGGTGTCGATCAGCACGTGCCCGTCGGTCGAGACGTGCGACGTCCACTCGCTCCCGTTCCACCACCGGTACTGGAAGCGGCCGCTCGGATCCGGGTGCCACGCGGGCGGGGACACCGCGGCGGCGGCCGGCACCGTCGGCTGGGGCGGTGCGCTCTCGGCCGGGGCGGGCGCGGTGGCCGGGACCGGCCCGGGAGCGTTCGCCGGTTGCGGATACGCGGGGAACTGCTCGGCAACGGTCGGCGGTCGGTCCCGGATGGCCAAGGTGGGCGCGCCCCCTGACAACCCCTGTTGCGCCCCTGGGGGAACCCCACGCACCCTGCGCAGCTCGCCCGAGTGGGCAACCAGGAAGAGGATGAGACCGATGGCCGGGCTGACCAGCCAGATGGCCGCCCAGGCCAGCGCCGGGATCCCCCAGGGCGTGCGGCCGAGCTGCTTGCGGTCGCGCTCGGCGAGCCGCCAGCCGAGGATTGCCGCCAGCACGTAGACGATGCTGAGCAGGGCCCACTGGCCCCCAGTCAGTTGCACCACCCCTCCAGCCTATGCCGGATTCCCAATCGTGGGTCAGCTCATGGCTGCGATCGGGTGCCTGGGTGGGTACTCGCCGAAGGTGCGGAAGTGGTCCGCGATCCCGCTGGTCAGGCTCTCGACGTAGGCGAGTTTGCGGATCAGGTAGCTGTGGCTCTCCTTCGGGTCCAGGTAGAGGTTGTAGAGGCGCCCGTGCGAGTACTTCTGGGTGACCCCGGTGAAACCACCGAGGTTGAAGCAGTCACGGTCGTCGTCGGAGGTCGACGCCACCATGAACTTCCACTCGCCCACCCGCAGCGCCGAGAAGACATTGGTCAGCCAGTAGTAGAGGTACTTGCGGTTGGAGACGCCGTCCGTGTCGAGGAGGAACGAGGTCTGGTCGACGCCGTCGACGTACCGGTCCTCGGGCACCGCCTGGCCGGCGCCCGCGAGGTGGAGCAGGGTCGGGAACAGGTCCATCTGGGAGAAGACGCCGTCGGTGGCCCGATCGGCGGCGATCATGCCGGGCCAGGCGACGATGCCCGGCACCCGCTGTCCGCCCTCCCAGGTCGAGCCCTTGGCGCTCCGGAAGGGCGAGTAGGCGGCGTCGGGCCAGGTCTCCATCTCGGGCCCGTTGTCCGAGGAGAGGAAGACGACCGTGTCCTCGAGCTGCCCGGTGGCCTCGAGCTCTGCCACCAGCCGGCCGACGATGTCGTCGAGCTCGACGATGGTGTCCTTGTAGGGATGCCTGGCCGGGGAGGTGCCGAGGAAGCGCTCCTGGGGATAGTTGTCGAAATGCGCCCCGCGGGTGCAGTGGTAGAGGAGCCAGGGGATGCGCCCGCCGCCGGGCGGAGCCGCCATACGGCGGATGAAGTCGAGCGAGTAGGAGGCCCACCGCTCGTCGAGCTGGGAGAGGACCGGGAGGGTCACCTCCTCCACGTTCTCCGTCTCGCCGCCCCGGGTGGCGTGCACGAAGCACTTGTTGAAGGGCAGGTTCTCGACCCAGGCCGTCCGCGCCTCGCTGTAGACGATCTCGGGGAAGTAGTAGGGGTCGCGCCATTCGGTGTACATGTCGGAGACCGAGAGGAAGCCGTAGAAGTCGTCGAAGCCGACGTTCTGCGGCTGGGACTCGACGTTCTCGCCCATGTGCCACTTGCCCACCGCCTGGGTCACGTAGCCGTGGGCGGAGAGCAGCTCGGCCACGGTGATCTCCCCGTCGAGTCCACCGGGCTGCCCGTACATGGGCGGGCGGAGCAGGCCATGACGCATCGGGAGCCGCCCGGTCATCAGCGAGGCACGCGACGGCGTGCAGGACGGCTCGGAGTAGCAGGACGTGAGCAATGTCCCCCGCCGCGCCAGCCGGTCGATGTTCGGGGTGGGGGCTCCCACCGCGACACCGCCCCCGTAGCAGCCGAAGTCACCCCAGCCCACGTCGTCGAAGAGCACGATGAGGAAGTTGGGTCGCCGGCCCGAGGCCTGGAACCGCTCGAGGGCGACCGCGGCCCGCTCCTCCTGGCCCTCGAGCTCGAAGCGCGGCTCCATGCTCGGCCGGCGTCGGACGGGTGTGGCGACCACCGGGTCGTGGGCCATTGCTGCATTGCGCTCGTCGCTCACGTCTCTCTCGTCTCTCGCGTCGGGGGGCTCATGGTAGGTCCGGCTGGACGACATGCCGCGGGTACGTTGGGCCGGGTGAGCGATCCCGGGCGCACCCCCAAGACCGTCCGCTCGAGCGGGACCATCACCTTGGGCGTGGGAACCCCGGGGGCTCGGACCGTTCACCGCCTCGGGTTCGGGGCCATGCGGATCACCGGGCCCGGAATCTGGGGCGAGCCCGCCGACCACGACGAATGCATCCAGGTGCTCCGTCGGGTGACCGAGATGGGAGTCGACTTCATCGACACCGCGGACTCCTACGGCCCCGAGGTGAGCGAGCGGCTCATCTTCGAGGCGCTGCACCCGTACCCCGAGGACCTGCTCATCGCGACCAAGGCGGGCCTCACCAGACAGGGTCCCGGGACCTGGGCGCCCGTCGGCCGCCCCGAGTACCTGCGTCAGCAGTGCGAGCTCAGCCTCCGCCGGCTCGGCCTCGAACGGATCGATCTGTTCCAGCTGCACCGCATCGACCCGAAGGTGCCCGCTGAGGATCAGTTCGGCCTGCTGGCCGAGCTGGTGGCCGAGGGCAAAGTGGCCCTCGTCGGACTCTCCGAGGTCACCGTCGGCGACATCGAATCGGCTCGCTCGGTGGTCCCGGTCGTCTCGGTGCAGAACCGCTACAACCTCACCGACCGTGCCGCCGAGGAGGTGCTCGCCCACTGCGAGACCACGGGTCTGGCCTTCATCCCCTGGTACCCGATCGCCTCGGGAGGACTGGCCGGCGCCGGCGCCGGCGGCGTGGTCGCCGAGGTCGCCGCCGAGACGGGCGCCACACCCGCACAGGTGGCCCTCGCCTGGCTGCTCGGCAGGTCAGCCGCCATGGTCCCCATCCCGGGCACCAAGTCGGTCGCCCACGCGGCAGGAGAACTGCGAAGCCGCCACGCTCATGCTGAGCGACTCGCAGACGTCCCGGCTCGACGCCGCCGATCCCGGACGCTGACCCTCCGGCGCAGACCCCTCGGGCACAGAGCCGCTACCTCGCCGCGAACACGACCGGCGCGGAGCGCACCCCGGCGATGACCGGGGAGGCCGTGCGCTCGACCGGTCCGGCCGGTTCGACCGAGCCGAACCGGGCCAGCAGTTCCTCGAGCATGATCCGCCCCTCCACCCTGGCCAGGACGGCACCGATGCAGAAGTGGGCACCGAATCCGAACGCCACGTGGGGGTTGGGATCGCGGGTGACGTCGAACCGGTCGGCCGTCGGACCGAAGACCGATTCGTCCCTGTTGGCCGAGGCGTAGAGCATCAGCACGGGATCGGCGGCCGCGAGCCGGCGACCGCCGAGCTCGACCTCGCGGGTGGTGGTCCGCATGAAGGCCACCACCGGCGTGGTCCAGCGCAGCATCTCCTCCACGGCGAGCGGGAGTGCACGGCCCGTGCCGCCCTCGACCTGTCCGGCGAGCGACTCCCACTGCCCCGGGGTCGACGCGAAGCCGACCAGGCCACCGGACATCATGTTCCGCGTGGTCTCGTTGCCGGCCACCAGCAGTTGCACGAGGAACATGCCAAGTTCCGCGTCCGAGAGGCGGTCGCCATCGATCTCGGCTGCGGCGAGCTCCGAGATGATGTCGTCGCGCGGGCTCCTCCGGCGGTCGGCAGCCGCGTCGAGCAGGTAGTGGACCATCTCGGCGCTCAAGGCGTTGCGCTCCTCCTCGGGCCAGTCGGTGGCCCCGGGAATGACCGCCTCGGACCATCGGAAGAAGCGGGGCCACTCGCCTTCGGGCACTCCCAGCAGGTCGCTGATCACCTGCAGGGGCAGGGGCACCGCCAGGTCGGCGACGACATCGACCGGCACGCCCGCCTCGATCCGGTCGGTCAGTGCCCGGGCCCGCCGGCGGATACCGGGCTCGAGGGCCCGCATGAAGGTGGGCCGGAAACCGGGCTGGGCCAACGCGCGGTAGCGGGTGTGGTCGGGCGGGTCGGTGTGCATCATGGTCGGCGGGGTCGGGTACTCGGCCCCGATCTCGAAGGCCATGATCCCCTTGGAGGAGCAGAAGGTCGCCGGATCGCGCGAGATCTCGGTCACCTCGGCGTGCCGACTGGCGATCCACATCCCGATGGTGTCGTTGCGGGCGACCGGCGCCTCGGCCCGCAGCCGGGCATAGGTCGGAAACGGGTCTCCGGCATAGAATTGGGGATCGAGCAACGGTGCGGTGAGCGCGGCCTCGTCCACGTCCTCCACGCCGAGGCTGCTCATCGCTCCTCCTCCCCGTCGATCCGGTGCCCCGTTCAGTCTGACGGAGGGAACCGACCGGTGCCACCCGTGGCACCGGAGGGTCACACTCCGGGTGAGAAGGTGAAGCGGGACCCGGGCCAGTAGGTGTGCAGGGCGAACCGGGTGGGGGATGATTCGCCGGGTTCGGACACGATCATCACCCCGGTGACCGGCCCCGATGTGATCGCGTACGGCAGAACTGCGCTGCCGTTGTGGGCGGCCACCTCTTCCCCGGCGAGCTTGACCGTGCTGCCGTCAGGGAGATTGGTGACCACGACGTCCGGTTGACACACGCTCGAATAGCCGTTGAACGACGCGGTGTACGCAGTATGCCGAGCCTGCACCTCGAGATAGGGCTGGAAGGGAGGGGCGATCCCGAGGTGCAAGTCGTCCCCGGTGTAGAAGAGCGTGCCGTTGACCCAGACACTCAGATGGCTGTCACCGTTGGTCAGGACGGCGACCTGCAGGGGGCCAGGGGTCCAGGGCGCCTGCTTCAGGACGTGCTCGATGGCGCGGCTCACATGACCGTGCGAGTATCCCGCTATCAGCGTTCTCCGACCTGTCTGTGACACGTTCTCGGCCACCACGACGTAGTTGATCTCGCCGGTGGTCGCGGTGCTCCCGGTCTGCACGGCCATCACCAATTCACCGAGGGAAGCCGCCACCGAGCTCGCGACCGGTGGCGGCGATGCTGCGCTGAACTGGAACGCGCACGATGCCGGGATGGTTCCTGTCGTCGTGAGGAACCATCCCCGGAAGTCCGGTGTCGCATGCTGGATCCCCACGCGGAGGAGGCCGCTCCGAACCTCGGTCCGTCCGTTGGCCGCGCCGGCGCTCCCGTTGGACACCCAGCCGGCATAGGGAACGAGCGCGCGCGATGTGCTCCCCTCGATCGGTCGACTGCCGCTGCTCGGCACCGTAAAGGTGACGTTCTGGTAGTCGGAGAGCTGTCCGGCATCGCCCGAGGTCCCGCGCTGGTCCAGAGCAGGAGCCTTCGAAAGGAGGGTGGCGCCTCCGGTTCCCCGGACGGCCTGGAGCTGGTCGATCGCACCCTGTGCCGACAGGGAGGTGTGGACGAACAAACCGACGGCGAGCACGGTCGCGACGAACGGGAACCCCGCGACGGCGCGCCGGCCCCACGATCTCCGCCCGTGCCAATTCCATTCGGCCCGCCGTCCGGTCTCGCGCCTCCCCTCGTCGTCCGCGGGATCCCAGGACTCGATGCGTTCGACGGGCGGGGGACGCTCGGGTGGCCCGTCCCGCAGCGCCCCTCCGGGTGCACTCTCGTGCGCTGGGTCGGGACTCAGGCGGTGGTCCACGTGCTCAGAAGGAGGCATAGAACGACTCCTCGCCCGCAGCCAACGCCCGGTAGGAAGCCAGGGCGGTCACGCCGGCGTAGATCGATGCGCCCGCCGGAAAACCCCATGCGCCGAGCGTCAGGTCCCCGGACTGGGCCAACAGCGCAGTTGCGATCCCGCTGACGAGCGCTCCGGAGCAAGCCGCGATGACCGGTGCCCGCGGCCGGCCGAGAAAGAAGAGGAACTGACTGCACAGCATGCCCACCGGTATCAGGGCAAACCCGAGCGAGGTCACCTCCAGGACGGTCATTCCACCCGGGGTGCGGACGGAGGATGTGAGGGTTGCCGGGAGGAGGTGCAGGAGAATCGTCGGCAGAACCAGGGCGACGACCCCGGACAGACCTGCCACGGTCAGGACACCCAACGCCCATTCTCGACGGAGCGCGCTCCGGGCGAGGGGCCAACGGTCGAGCCGCTGGTTCTCGAGCAGTGGTATGAGTCGGCGCCCGAAGCGCTCGATGGAGGCATAGACCAGGCCCAGGACAAACACCAGCTCGAGGAGGGCCAGGTCGACCGACCCTTCGTACGTCGAAGGGTAGACGTATTGGTCGATGCCCAGACTGCGGCCGTAGGCGAAGCCCGCGACGAGTGGTCCGACCAAGATCATCACGAAGTACGCGGCCCCGTACGCGGCGTACGGAGCGGAGTACCACAGGACGACCCTGAGCTCCGGTGGTTTCACGATGGTCAGGGTGTCGCGGGTTCCCGGGTCGGTCTCGCCTCGGACGGCGAAATAGCTGGCAGCGATCACCACCATCGCCCCCGAACCGACGGCCAATCCGAGGAGCTGGGCGTGACGGAGTCCCGGGGAGCTCGCGCTGAAGAGCCGTGCCGTGGCCAGCGTGACCACCAGAGCAAGGCCGGTGGCGATCGCAAGCGTGTAGAAGCGCCGAAGCATGTAGAGGGGCGCGGCGCTGACAAGGAATGCAAAGATGGCGACAGCGAATTCCGCGAAGACGGCGCCGAGGTGCAGCCCGTAGGAAGGGACCACATAGGCGCTGTATACGACCGCAATGACCAGCAGAGCCGTCGACACGCCGTAGACAAGGAATCTGGTGACCGTCCACCGCACCAGCGGGAAGTTCTTCTGCAGAAAGTAGAAGGTCCCCTTGCGACCGAGCATCTGCGAACACGCGCCAGCCAGGACGGCAGCCACGAAGAACGCCAGCGAGACCATGGCGGCCACCTGGGGACTGCTGTCGAGTGAGGACCACAGGGCAACCCGGCCGAAGAACAGCACCACCACGGACATGATCCAGGGAACGCCGTACCACGAGCCCGAGAGATAGTCGTCGGCGAACCTCCTCCAGGTCCCGCGCCGGTCCGTGACGACTCGGACACTCGGGACGTAATAGAGGTAGGTCAGCTCGTATACGGCCCCGGCCAGGTCGAATACCGACTGGAACCCGAGATCCCGCGCCGACGTGGTCGTGTAGCCCATCGACTCGAGCGCGACGGCCACGTCACGCAGATTGCGGGGTTCGGGATTCCGATCCAGAACCCTTCGGGCCTCGACGTGCAAGTTGTCGTAGACGGAAGGCTGCACCCTCAGCTCATCGAGATCCTTGGGGACACGTCCCGCCGACAGCGGTGGTGGCGCGTCAACCCCGATCGACACGGGACTTCACCTCCTCGTAGAGCCAGCGGTAGCCATCGAGGAAGACGTCGAGCGTGTACGAGTCGAGCATCGCCTGACGTCCCAACTCTCCAAGTCGCGCGAGATCCTCCCTGTTCCGCGCCATCTCGCAGATTCCGTCGGCCAGCTCACTCGGACGTCCGGGGGCGACGAGTCGCCCATAGGGCGACTTGACGACCTCGGGGACGCCGCCCACCTCGGTGGCGACCATCGGACGTCCGGCCATCAGCGCTTCCACTGCTGCAAAGGGGAACCCTTCCGAGATGCTGGAGAGGACAGCGATGTCTCCTTCGTTGAGGACCCTTCCCACGTCGGCAGCGGGTCCCCGAAACGTGCACGAGCCCCCGAGGCCCAATTGTTCGGCCAACGCGTAGCAGCTCCGCGAGTAGGCAGCATCACTCTCAGGACCATGGATGTGCAGCTGGACCCCTGGTATCCGGGTGCGGACGATGGCGAACGCGCGCAACAGCGTGTGGATGTCCTTCAACCGCTCGAGTCGTGCGACTGCCACCAGGACGAGTGGCCCGGTGCCGGTCCCGGCCTGGCGAGTGAGCGGGAACCGCTCCGGGTCGACGCCATTGGGCATCGGGTGGATCTTCGCCTCGTCGACCCCGAGACGCATCTCCCAGGTGGCGTTGAAGCGGGCCACCGGAGCCACCAGATCGGCCCGTGAATAGGCCATGGCCACGACGGCGGCGTAGAAATTCGAGAGAAACGCCCGATAGGGGCTCTTGGTCTGGTTGCGGCCGAGCGCGATGAGCCGTTCGCGGTAGTACACGCCGTGCTCGGTGAGCAGAAAGGGGATCTTCCAACGCTCGCGCAGGACGACCGCGGGGATGGCGCAGAAGGCTGCGGCCGATGAATGCACGACCCGGGGGAGCTGGGCGGGATAATCGAGTGGAGCCAGATATCGGTAGACCGATCGGGCCAGGTCGACGGCTTCGAACGTGCTCAGCTGCTGGTAGAGCGGATGTGCCGCCAACGTGTCCCGGAAGAGCCGCCACGTCCGGCCATCGCGCATGGCCAGCTTGAGGCTGTAGCGATCCGCATAGCTGGAGAGCGCGCAGAGTGCCGCCACGAGGTCGTCCGGTCCTCCTTCCCCCAACGCGACGGAGATGACGAGCTGGGCGTAGGCGGGGAGGAACTCTTCGTCGAACCGCCTTCCCGGTCGGCGCAGTCTCCGGGCGATCCAACCCGGTCGCGGGTTGAATTCGGCGTTGTCCTCGGTTCCCCACAGAGGGACCTGGACGGTCTGGATCAGGTTCGGAGGCGGGTCATACCGAACGGCCAGGTTGGTGTTGGCCACCACCGAGTAGAGGACGAAGTTCTTCTCGGTCAGACCGGTCACCAGCTGGTGGGCCCATGTGCTGACTCCACCGGTTACGTATGGGTAGGTTCCCTCCGTCGTGAGTAGCACGTCGATATCGGAGATCGTGCTGCCCCCGGGTCGGTCCGCGGACCGACCCCGCGAGGGAATGGACAGAGCAGCCGTACCTCCCACAACACTGCTCAGACCGTCTTGCGGGGCAGTCGGTGATGGCGACGAAGGTGGCGACCGAGCCGCCGGACGGCTTCGGCATTCCCGCCCTCGTCGGAGAGCTGCTCGTTGCTCCCAAGCTGCTCCGTCACCGACTGGCCGGAGTCTCCGCCGGATCCAGCACTCGATCGAGCCGTAGTATCGGTCACGATCACGGGCTGGTCCGCATCAGCCGGATCACCGATCGAGAACCGGTCGGCCCCTGCCATCAGGTCCTCGTCCGCACGAAGAACCGATTCGATGGCTTGCGCACGACGCAGGCCTTTCGAGGCCACATGAAGGTTCTCCACGCTCAGGAAGCACTTGGCCGCCATGACGGCTGCCTCCCGGACAAATGGCAACGGTGTCCGGTCGTCCTCGGTGACCCGAAGGTATTCGCGGCCGGCCAATCGCATCCAATGGTCCGCGGCATCCCGTCTTCCCGCATTGCGGGCCGCGAGCGCAGCCTGTCTGTAGGCTATCGCCGCCCGTTGTGGCGCGACATCGTTGCGCTGCGCTTCCTCGAGGAACAGTGATTCCGCTCGCTGGAAATCGCCGGCATGGAATGCCCCGACCGCAGCTTCGAACAGGGTGATCTCTCCGTCCTCTATCTCGAGATTCGCCTCTACCGGATCGTCGACCCCTGAGACCGGCTCATCGCCCTCGGCGCCGGCCCGGGCAAGGGGCGACGGAGGATCGCCGCAGATCTGTGTGCCGGCAGGTTCCATGATGGGGAGTTCGGCCACCTGGCGCCGATACTTGAGGCGAATCAGCAGGTCGAGCTGGGCTTGCAGGTCGGCAGGGGCACGGATGTGCTGGGTCTCGGATCGGGGCATCGGACTCACCTGACCAGGTCGGCGACTGCGTCGATGGGGAACTCCACGGTCAGTCGCTCGGGGCGGCCGAGCAGGAATCCCTGTCCGAGTGGGCAACCGAGTCGGCGGAGCACCTCCAACTCGCCGAGCGTCTCGATACCTTCTGCCACGATCGAGGACTGGTAGGTCTCACGCGCGAACATGAGCAGCGCCGCTGCAAGGGCCTGCCGGGCGGGGTCGGTGTCTATCCCGCGGATCAGGCCGATGTCGAGCTTGATGATCTCGGGCTGGAGGTCGAGGACATGCCGCAGACTGGCGATACCGGCTCCGGCATCATCCACGGCCAGACGGACCCCGCTCGATCGCAGGTCTTGGATGCTCGCCACGATCTCCGGGTAGTCGTCGATCGGGTTGTGCTCGGTCAGCTCGAGGACAACTCGTTCCGCCGGGACATCGGCGAGGATCTCCCGGAGCCGGGCCGACATGAGCGCCTCCGCAGAGACGTTGAGCGCCATGTAGAGCCCGACGGGAAGTCGGTGCAGATGCTCGAGGGCAAGGGTCAGCGCCGTGATCTCCAGATCGATACCGAGGCCCACGGACGCGGCTTCGAGAAACCACTCATCGGGAGGGCGGACCGGCGGCCGCTCGAAACGCGCGAGGGCTTCCACTCCTACGACGCCGCCGCTCTGCAGGTTGAGGATGGGCTGAAACAGTACCTGTAGAGCCCGCTCGGAGATGGTGACTCGGATCAACTTCTGGCGGGCCACGAGCGGCCGTCCTGGCGCAGGTGCCTCTGAGAACGCGCCACGCCCCCTCACGGCCGTCAGGAACGGCAGGATCGCCATGGTGTGTACCCCCTTAGGCCGACAGGGCGAAGCGCGGTGGAGGGCTCATCGCCGCGAGATCGGCCGCGGCATCAGCCGTGATCGGAGCAGAGAAGAAGTAACCCTGGGCCGCATCCACTCGGAGCTCCCTCAGAATGGTCACCTGCTCGGGCCTCTCGACCGCTTCGGCCACCGTGGAGATCCCGAGCGTACGGCTCAATATCACGATCCCCTCCACGGCAGCCCGACCCGCCCCTCCGGGTTCGTCGAGGCGTGCGGTCAGCGATGCATCGATCTTCACGGTATTGACATGGCAACCGTGGAGACGACCGAGATTCGAATCCTCGGCGGCGACATCATCGACGGTGAGCTGTATGCCCAGGTGCGTCATGACGCTCATGTCACTCACGGCGTCCCTGTCGGCCACTGATCCTTCGGTGACCTCAACCGTCAGGCGGTCGGGATTCAGCCCCGATTGCTCCAATGCGGTCGCTGCCGCAACCGCCGCGGTTCCGCGGTGGAGCTGCATCGTCGAGCAATTGACAGCGAGCTGCAGGTCCCCGGGCCAGCGAACTGCCTGCGCGCAGGCTTCAGAGAGCACCCAGGCATTCAACGCATTCATCTGTCCGAGGGACTCGGCCAATGGAATGAGGGTCTCGGGCGGGATCTGGTCCCCCGACGGGTCGTGCCACCGCAAGAGGGCCTCGAACCCGAGCAAGCGCCCGGTTGCCAGGTCCACCGCAGGCTGGAACACGAGAACCGGCGCGCCCTTCCTTCCCAGATCCGGGATCTGGGTGCTCCTGGACAGCTCGAGGCGCGATTTCACGGACTTCCTCACGCCCCCGGTATCGGCGCACCAAGGGGAGTCCTTGAGCCTCGCCTGGAGGAGCCTGGAGTCGACGCTCCACGCCCATGAAACAGCTCAAGACGGCCCGGCAAATGGCCGAACTACCGGTATGGCACTGAAACACTTCTCCCGTCACCCCAAGAATCCAACCGACGATGAAGCCACCCCGGAAGAGGTGGGCGGACTCGACCAATTCTTCTCGCATGGTGCCCGCCCCGGGGGCACATCGAGCAACTCAGTCGACCAGGGTGAGATCGTGGTAGGACAGGAGGAGAGCGCCCCGGTCCCGGTCGTCGAGACGGCCGAGGCCGGATGGTACGCCGATGCCTCCGATCCACAGACCAAGCGGTACTGGGACGGCCACCACTGGACAGGTCAGACCATGCGGGTGGTGCTCGAGGATTCATCGAGCCGCGTGCCGTCAACGCCTGCTCCGACCACCGGGAACGGCCAAACCGTCCTCGCCCAGGAAGAGGCAGAACCGGTTCAGCCCACACCTCCTCTGATGACCGCATCGGAGACTGACACGGTTACCGGAGGGGGCGGAGCCGAGATCGACGAGAAGGACGGCGGCGACGCTGCTGGCACGTCGAGCCCCCTCGCCAGCCCGGCAGCCGACCGCTCCAAACAGAGGTCGGTGGCCGAGGTCGGCGCAAACGGTCCGGTGCAGACACACCAGACGATCGGCGAAGCTGACAGGTGGTTCGCCGAGATCGCGCGGGCCGCAGGTCGGGCACAGGAGATGGATACTCCTGAAGCGTGGCAGGAGATGGCGCGAGTCGCCGGAGTCGTCGCCGAACTTGCTCAGACGATGCGAGTGGTTGCGGAAGCGGAGCTCGAAGCAGAGACCACCGCCCGGGCAGCGGAAGAGGCAACTCGTCAGGCCGAACTGGCCAAGAGGACTGCCTCCGAGGCAAACGACACGGTCGCCAAGGCATCCGAGTCGGCGAGGATGGCGGCCGACGAGGCCACCAGGGCGACGAGAATCGCTGACGAGGCAAGGCGAGCAGCTGAGCAGGCGGCGCGAGAGGTGCCCCGGTCGGCTGAATCGGCAAAGGCGGCCGGCCAGGTGGCGGCGGAAGCCGAGCGGAATGCCAAGGGCATCGGCGAGATCGTCGCCGCGGCGCGCCTCGCGAACACAGAGGAGGCGTGGAAGGAAGCGCTCCGCCTGGTGAACGAACGATCGACGGCGATTCATGGTCCGTCGGATCGCGTCATCGATTCGCCATTGAGGGTCGATCGCTCCAACTAGACCGGCCCGCCATGGCGCATGCCGGACCCAGAGGGCGAGCCTCGGAACCCGACCTTCGGAGCGCCCGCATGCCGCCGCCCGCCAGGGAAACGTCTGCGAGCCGGAGCCCTGGCTGCTGTAACGTGGCAGTGTCGTAAGCCTGCCCACGTTGACGGGCATCCACGCCTCGCCGTCCGCCGGCCGTGACGTGCTGCTACCGCGGACAACCCACGCCCCGGTGCATTGAGCCCCGACCAGCCGCCAGTTGACGACCGGGTTCCGTCAAGTCATCGGCCGGATGGGGCACGGTCTGGTCCGGATCGGAGAGCGACTGGCGCGAGTCGGGCTTGCCGCCGAAGGTACCCCCGCGACGTCTCAACCGAACGGGTCCGCCCACGCTGGACCGGGGGCCGCAGGCAACTCGGGCCGTCCCGGCCGCCAGTGGTTCTGGGAACACCTCGACTCGGTGCGCGAGATCGTCGACTTCCTGGCGGGTGAGAACTTGAGCCTTGCGGGAAAGGAGATCGCCGGCCCGACCCCGAACTCAGTCGTCCGGAACGGTCCTGGTCACCGGGAGGCAAATACTGGGACCCGCGACGCATACCGTAAACCATACCGTATTGGTATGCTGATGCGATGGCTACTCAGCAAATCGCTGTCCGACTCCCCGAGGAGCTCTTGAGCGAACTCGACACGCTTGTCGAAAGTGGGGTCTACGAGAGCCGAGCGGCCGCCGTGCGAGCGGGAGTCGAAGCCATCACGGCGTTGAAACGCCGCCAACAGACTGACCATGCCATCGTCGCAGGCTACCGTTGCACTCCACCCACGGCGGGCGAACGTGTTGCCGCGATCGCCTCCCTTCGAGACGCCATCGCCGAGGAACCCTGGTGAACGAGCCCAGTCGCGGGGAGGTGTGGTGGGGCGAGATCGAGGGTCTGGGTCGTCGCCCCTTCCTCGTCATGACGAGATCAGCAGCGATTCCAGTACTCAACAGTGTGCTTGCCGCCCCCGTGACCCGCACGATTCGAAACATCCCAACGGAGATTCCACTTGGGCCAGGCGACGGGATGCCCGCGGAGTGCGCTGTTACGTTCGACAACCTGCGTGTGGTGCCGAAGGCCTATCTCGTCGACCGCATCTGCGCGCTGGGGTCCACTCGGCTGGTCGAGGCATGTACCGCGCTTCGGGCCGCCGTCGACTGCTGAGAACTGGCGGAACAGAGTCCGGAGTTCGCTTCATGACACCGCCGGGACCGTGAACAGGCAGGTCAGCGGCGTTGTGGGATGTGTGGGGACGGAGGGAGTCGAACCCTCACTGGAGGCGGTTTAAGCGCCCTGCCTCTGCCGATTGGGCTACGTCCCCGTGTCGCCCGGCGCCCAACGCGATGACTCCGGACACCAAGACCATAGGTCTGCGCACCCCGATCGGCGGGCGACGACCACGCCAAACGGGCGCCACTCGAGTCAGCGGATCCGGTGACCCGGCAGTGGGCCGAGGACCGACGTGACCGCTTCGAGCTCCTCGTTGCGGGGACGCTCGACCGCCTGAACCGGGCCGGCACCCCCCGTTGGCGGACCGAGCACTGTGGTCGGTCGGTGCCCTGGATCCCATCGCGTCCACTCCGTCGGGGCCTCCCCGGGCGGACCCGAGGTGGGGACGCCGGAGCGTGCGAAGGAGACCCACGCCTGACGCATGGCCGCCGAGAGCGCGAACGCGTCCTCGCCGCCTCCGGTGAACGACTGGACCAGGGGGTGCCGCACCGTGCCGAACACGAACGGGATCTCCAGCGCGTGGCAGGAGCCGAGCACGCCCCCGAAGATCGGGGACGCCCAGGTGAAGAGGTAGGCGAACGTCCCCACGCCCGGTGCCGCCGCGTGGTCGTGTTCGTCGGCGAGTCGCACGGAAGGGGCACGGAACACGAACTCGGTGGCGATCGCCGTCCACAGGTCACGGGCCTCCACCGGCTCGCCCCGCGAGGCGCGGGCCGACCGCACGGCGTCGGTGATCCGATCAGCTGCACTCTCGTCCCCGAAGGCGCGGACCAGGCGCCACCGGAGCCGGTCGGCGTCGAGTGAGGAGAAGGCGGGATCGCTCACGGTGAAGAGCGCCCACTCGTCCCTGGTCGTACCGATCAACAATGGTACGTCCGCCACCGATCCGCCCATCACCGACGAGAGCGGCGGTCGTGGCAGCAACCCGCCGTCCACCACCGGGCGGAGGGGTAGGCCGTCGACCGAGGAACGACCGCTCTCCTCGAATTCAGCCGCTGCAGCGACCAGACGGTCGGCAGGCACCCGCTCGAGTTCCTCCCGGGTGCAGGCCACGCCCATCTGGGAGGCGAGCTTCTCGGCCACTTCCGCCGCGGTGTCGGCGGAGATCGTGTAGGGCGGGCCGCTCTCGACCACCGCTCGGTGGAACAGCCCGCCGGCCTCGGGTGACCCGAGAAGGGCGGACACGCTCATCCCGCCCGCCGACTCGCCGAAGAGGGTCACGCACCGCGGGTCGCCCCCGAACCCCGCGATGTGGTCGTGCACCCAGCGGAGAGCGGCGACCTGGTCGGCCAGTCCCCAGTTGCCCGTCCCGGTCCACTCGTCACCACCCAGCCAGGTCTGTCCCGGGTCAGCGAGGGCCGGGTGGGCGAGGTAGCCGAGCAGACCGAGGCGATAGTTGATGGTGACCACGACCACGTCGCCCTCACGGGCCAGATCGGTGCCGCGGTAGAGCCCGGTCGAACCCGACCCCGAGAGGAACGACCCCCCGTGGATCCACACCATGACCGGCCGTTTGGCCCCGTCGAGGCCGGGAGTCCACACGTTGAGGCTCAGGCAGTCCTCGGACATTGGCTCCGGCGTCGCCCCGGGGAAGATCGCGACGAGCAGCTGGTCCTGGGGGGCGACCGGACCGTACCGGTCGCAGTCCCTGATGCCCGACCAGGGCTCGGGCGCCACCGGCGGGCGCCAGCGGCGAGCCCCGGCCGGCGAGGCGGCGTAGGGAATGCCCGAGAAGGTCCACACCCCGGCGCGCTCGACCCCCCGGAGCCGGCCACCCGCGACCTCGGTCACACCGTGCACGCGTCCTCCCTCCAGTTCTCCCGGCTCCTGCCGATACCAGACCGAACTTACTCACTCATTCACCGCGACAGGCCGGAGCGGGAACGGAACGGATTCGGGGCAGATCCATGGCACGGTTTCGACACCTGGCGCGGAGCAAGGGTCCGTCCGAGTTCACACAGCGCCTGAACTGGAGAAATCGCCCGGAAGCCGCTGAGCCGACCGCCCCGGCCGTCGCTACAGTGCCGGGGTGGCCGACGTGAGCACCGCACGCCCTGGGCCGGGGCATCACCAACCCTCCCGCACCTGGAGCCGCCGGCCGACCCGGACGCTCCGGCACGCATTGCTCGCTGTCGCAACCAGCCTGGTCATCCTGGCACTGTCCACGGGATCCCCGGCCGCCGCAACGGGGACGACCAGCGGAACGAGCTCGGGTTCCACCCCCGGAACGGAGGGCTCGTCGACGACCACCTCGACCACACCTGCCCAGGGGCGGATCAGTGCGGCTGAGGCCCAGGTGGCCACCATCGAGGCCCAGATCTCCTCCCAGCAACAGGCCCTCGACGCCGCCGACGAGGCCTACAACCAGGCGGTGGTCAACCTCACCGCGACCCAGTCCGCGCTCTCGACCACCACCGCCGCCCTGGCCGCGACCCGCACCAAACTCGACGCAGCCCGGCGGACCCTCCGCAACGACGTGATCGCGGCATACACGAACGGATCGTCGGACGAAGCGGTCGCCGCGCTCTTCGCCGCCCCGAGCGGGGGGGACCAGACCCGGACGATCTACGAGCACCTCGGCATCGCCGACCTGGCCGCCGAGGTGGCCGCGGTACGGTCCGGACAACGACAGTTGACCTCCACCGAGTCCAAGCTCCGAACCGAGCAGCGAAGCGAGACCGGCCAGGTGGCCGCCGAGGACCAGGCCCGGCAGAGCGCGGCGGCCGCGAGCGCCCAGTCCGAGGCCACACTGACCCAGGTTCAGGGCGCGCTCGCCCAGGAGATCGCCCAACAGGCCGCCGCCCAGGCCGCGGCGGCGGCAGCGGCCGCCGCGGCCGCGAGCACCGCGCAGGCACGCCAGACCGCCGCCGCACAGGCCTCCCAGGCCGCACAGGTCGCCAGCACGGTGAGCGGTGGCAGCGCTGCCGCCACCAGCGCCAACCGCGCGGCGAACCAGGCCGCGGCGGCGGGCGGCACGGGAGGCGGCGGGGGCGGAGCTGGGGGCTCGGGGAGCGGCGTCACGTCGGTGTCCAGTGGTGGCAACCCAACGGCTGCCGGTCTGGCGGCCGTGCACGGGGCGATGCAGTACCTCGGCGTGCCCTACGTCTGGGGCGGCGCAAGCTCGGCGGGGGTCGACTGCTCGGGACTGACGATGCTGGCCTGGGCGGCGGCGGGCGTGACCCTGCCGCATTCGGCTGCCGACCAGTACGCCCGTTTCCCGCACGTGAGCCTCACCGCGCTCGAGCCCGGCGACCTCCTCTTCTACGACCTCAGCGGAACCGGCATCGACCACGTGGTCATGTACGTGGGTCCGAAGCTCGACGGGCAGGCGACCGCATACGGATCGGACACCATCATCCAGGCGGCCCACACGGGGACCGACGTCACCTTCGACCCGGTCTGGTACTTCGGACTGGTCGGCGCCGCCCGCCCCTGAGTCCGCACCGGACCTCAGATGCGAGGCGAGGCCGCGAACCGGATTCCCGGGCCTAAGGTCACGGACAGCTCCATGACGCTCCAGCTCTCGATCATCGTTCCGGCCTACAACGAGGCCCACCGGCTGGCCGAGGGCATGCGGCGCTTCGAGAGCGCGGCGGCATCCGGCGCGGTGGACCTCGACCGGACCGAGCTGCTGTTCGTGGACGATGGCAGCACCGACCGCACGGCGGCCGAGGCGGAGAAGCTCCTGGCCACGCTCCCCCATCACCGGATCGTCCGGCTGGGCACCAACCGGGGGAAGGGCGCGGCGGTCCGGACCGGGGTGGCACTCGCCCGGGCACCCCTGCTCGCGTACATGGATGCCGACATGGCCATCGATCCGCACGCCATCCCGTTCCTGGTGGAAGGGCTGGCCGAGCACGATCTGGCCATCGGGTCTCGGGCGCTGCCGGACTCGATGGTCGAGACCACCTACGCGGTGCGGTCGCTGATGGGCCGTCTCTTCAACGCGCTGGTGACCACCGGCACCGGGCTCGGGCTCCGGGACACCCAATGCGGGTTCAAGGCATTCCGGACGAGCGCCGCCCGCCTGCTCTTCCATCTGGTGCGGATCGACCGGTTCGCCTTCGACGTCGAGATCCTGTCCCAAGCCCACCGGCTCGGTCTCCGGATCACCGAGGTGCCGGTCCAATGGCGCCATGTTTCCGGGAGCAGCATCCACCCGCTGCACGACCCGCTGGCCATGCTGGCCGACGTCTACCGGTCACGGCTCGGCTGGTTCCCGTCGCCACCGGTGACCGCCCTCACCGTGCGCGGCCCCGATCAGGGGAGCGCGCACGCGCTGGTGTCCCGGGTGACCGACGTGCTCGCCCGGACCCTCGAGGGAGGACCGCTTCCCCTCCTCGTGAAGGGTGGATCGGTGACCATCCTGATGGCGCTCGTGCAGCCCGTCGACATCGCCCGGGCGTTCGCCGCCCTGCGGGCAGAGCTCGAACCACTCGATGTCACCAGGCAGATCCTCCCGTTGGAGCGACTCCGCTCCTCGGCACCCCTCGCCGGATGCCTCGACGGGCCGCCCGCCGCCGAACAGGCGCGCTGATCCGCCCCGCGGCCACCCGACCCGGGGGGGCCGGACCGGGGGTACCATGCGTCCGGTGAGCTCGGACTCCGGGGAGACGACGGAGACGACGCGGAGCGGACGGGCCGCAGGTCCCCGTGGCGACGCGGAGCTCATCGATGCCATCGTCGGGCAGGGTGCGGGTGGAACGCCTGCGGACGGGCGGCGCGACGGGCGCCCCACCGAGATCCCCCACGGCGGAACGACCGATCGGCCGATGCCGACCGAGGCCAGGACGGGCGGGACGGTCTCGGTCCTCCCGGTGGCCACCCGCCGGCACCCGACGGCGGAGCCGGCCGACCCACGGCGCTCGGACGTCGACGAGTGGGGCCGTTCGGAGCACATGCGCTCCGTGCTCCGCCGGCTCTACGACCCGATCTACCGGCACTGGTTCCGGGTCGAGTGGGAAGGCCTGGAGAAGATCCCCCGTCAAGGAGGGGCTCTGCTCATCGCCAACCACGCGGGAGCGATCCCTTCCGACGCACCCGCCATCATGCACGGTATCGAGAAGGAGCTCGGCCGCCCGGTCTACGGCCTCGCAGACTTCTTCTTCCGCACCCTTCCGGTGGTCGGCACCCTCTGGTCGCGCACCGGGGGTGTTCCCGCGCATCCCGACAACGCCTACCGGCTCCTCCACGACCAGGAGCAGCTCGCCCTGGTCTTCCCCGAGGGCACCAAGGCCACCTCGAAGACCTACTCCGACCGGTACCGGCTCCGCCGGTTCGGCCGCGGCGGCTTCGTGGAGATCGCCATGCGGGCGGGCGTCCCGATCATCCCCATCGCCGTCGTCGGCGCCGAGGAGTCGATGCCCATCGTCTTCCGGGTCCCGGGCGTCGCCAGCGCGCTCAATCTCCCCTACTTCCCGGTCACCGTGAACTCGCTGCTGATGGGCCCGCTCGGCTACGTCACCTATTTCCCGGTCAAGATCAAGTTCCGGGTTCTGGACCCGGTGGTCTTCGACGTCGAGCCCGGCCTCGAACGGTACTCGCGCAGCCGGCTCATGGAGGAAGCGGAAGGGATCCGCTCGACGCTGCAGGACGCGCTGCACGACATGCTGCGCGAGCGCCGCAGCATCTGGTTCGGATAGGCGCGTGGGACGGCGCGTCCTGATCACCGGGCTGGACACCTTCTGGGGCGGACGGATGGCCCAGGCCCTCGAATCCCGGTCCGACGTCGAGATGATCCTGGGGCTCGGCACCAAGGAGCCGCGGGTACCGGTCGAACGCACCGAGTTCGTGCGCTCCGACCAGAAGTACTCGATCCTCAGCCGCATCGTCCGGGCGACCCAGGTGGACACGATCGTGCACACCTTCCTCGAGACCAACTCGGTGGCGGTACCGAGCAGGGTCCTCCACGAGATCAACGTGATCGGCACCCTGAACCTCCTGGCGGCGGCCGGAACGGCCGGGACCTCGGTCCGCCACGTGGTGGTCAAGTCCTCGGCCCACGTCTACGGCGCCTCGGAGATCGACCCGGCGTGGTTCAGCGAGGACACCCCCCGTCCCAGCCCGGTGCGCACCCGGCTCGAGCGCTCCCTCATCGAGGTCGAGTCGCTGGTTCGGGACTTTGCCGACGACAACCCCCATCTGCTGGTGACCGTCCTCCGGTTCGCCAACGTGCTCGGCACCGACATCATCACGCCGATCAGCCACAACCTGCGCCACCGCATCCTTCCCTTCATCGCCGGGTTCGATCCCCTGGTCCAGTTCGTCGAGGAGGACGACGTGGTCCGCGCCCTCGAGTACGTGACGGCGAACCGGATCCCCGGGGTCTTCAACGTCGCCGGGTCGGGCAAGCTCCCCTGGAGCGAAGTCGCCTCGATCGGGGGCGCCCACCTCCTCCCTCTCTCGCCGTTCCGGCCGCGCACCCTCTCCGGACCGCTCCTCCGGGTGGCCGGACTCCAGTTCCCGCCCGAGATGGAGGGGCTGGTGCGCTTCGGCAGGGGCATCGACACCTCCCGCATCGAGGAGGCAGGCTTCGGGTTCCGCTACACGAGCGCAGGCGCGGTCGAGAGCCTGGCCCTGGCCAACAACCTGCGACGGGCCACCGGGTCGACCGCCCCCGAGTACCGCTACGAGCAGCACCTCGAGCAGTTCTTCCGCCATTCACCCGCGGTGATCCGCGGCGTCGACGGCTGAGTGGTACCGGGCGAGGCCTGCGTCGCTCGGAGCGGCGCCTGCGGTCAGACCTTGTCCAGCCAGGCCGCCCGCAGCTCCGGGCCCTGCACGATCCACTCCTCGGCGGTGATGGCGTAGCGGACGTGGTCCTCCCAGTGCCCGTTGATCTCGAGGTACCCCTTGGCGATCCCCTCGCTGCGCAAGGCCAGTTTCTCGACCACCCGGCGGCTCGGGCCGTTGCGGGGGATGATGGCAACCTCGATCCGGTGGAGGCGGAGCGTCTCGAACGCGAACTGCAGGACGACGACCACGGCCTCCGGGGTCAGCCCCAAACCGGCCAGCTCCTCGTCGATCCAGTACCCGATCGAGCCGTTCTGGAACGGTCCGCGCTGGATCGACGAGAGGGTGATCTCGCCGGCGAACCGGCTCTCGAGGAAGATCCCGAACCCGAATCCGCTCCCCATCTGGCGCTCGCGCTCGCGAATGCCGCAGCGGGCGGTGAAGCTCGCGTAGTCCTCGGCGGCGGTCGGGGCACCCTTGGACCTCGGCTCCCACGGGATCAACCAGTCCCGACAGCGGCTGCGGACCGCGAACCAGGCCTCGTAGTCGCTCTCGACGAGGGTGGCCAGGCGGATCCGCCGACCGGGGAGCTCGAGAGACCGAACGGCCGTCGTCCGAAGGACCATCAGTGGCCGACCCTATTGTGCACCGTCGACTCCGGCTCCTGCGCTCACGGTCGCTCCTGCCCCGGAGCGGGCAGCGCCCTGCCGCACCGGGATGCCACCTCGGAAGCACGATCCTCTCACTGATCCCGCGACGAACTCAACCCCTGTGGAGGTCCCTCCTCCCACGCCCCCGATGCTCCTCTTGAACCGTCCACCGGTGAGCGGGGAACCACGCATGACCGCCGACAGCGCTTGGTCCTGGCGGGGAAGCTGTTGAGCGGGTGGCGGAGGGCCGCCGGTTGCCCCGGTCGGGTGCGACGTCGCCATCCTCTGTGCGTCGCGGACGGGCGGCTAACGTGCGGTTGGTGACCAGCCGGGCCAGCCGCGGGGACACGGCTGACGGCGGGTCGCACGCTGCACCGCGGCACGTGGCCGGGGTGGTCGCCGCCCTGTTCGTCCCCCCCGCCGGTCGAGGGGCCCCACGATTCAGGAAGCGCCGATCCCGACGGCGAGGGGAGCGGTGGTCCCGCTGTCCGGCTCCGCGCTCGGTGCCGACGCGCTCCGGAAGCGGGACGAGGTCCGGGAAGTCGTCGTCGCCATGACCGCTCCGATCCCTGACTACGCCCGGGAGGTGCTGGGCAGTGCCAAGGTCCGAGCCGAAGGGGTCTCCCTCCTCGATCCGGAATCGATCGGGACGTGCTTCCGGTGATCGAAGTGCTGCCAACGGCCGACAGAGCGACTCCTCTTGATGCTGTCCCGGCTCGGCTTGCATTGCGGACCGTGCCGCGCACACGGCTCCTCATGGCACTGGTCGGACTCTTCGAGCTTGTGGTGGCCACCGCGGTCGCTCGCTCCTCGGGCTTCCTCCAGGACGACTACCGGTTCTTCGAACAGGCCCGCCGACAAGGCCTCACCTTCCATGCCATCACCACGAGCGCCTTCGGCAGCCTGATCCCGGGCTTCTCTCTCGTCAACACAGTGATGGCATCGATGCATCCGATCTCGCGTTGGCCGTTGATCCTGACGGCGATCGCCCTCTACGCCATTGTCGTGGCCCTCTTCTATCTGCTCCTGGAGCTGGTGTTCGGTGCTCGTCCGGCGATCGTCGCGCTCACCGCCATCGCCACCACAAGCGGATTGCTCGCCGTACCCCTAGTCTGGTGGACCGCGGCGATTAACATACTTCCGGCCGTCGCCGCAGCACTCCTCGCGCTGCAGGAGCTCGTTCGGCACGCGATGACAGGCAAGCGCCGTCATCTGGTGGTTGCTGCGATCAGCTTTGCGGTGGGCGTGGCCTTCTATGACGCCAGCATGGTGACCCTCGTCGCGTTGGTCCTCTTCACAGTGTTCTATCTCGCCGATCCACGAGACCGGCGATCGGTCATACGAGCACTGCGCGCACGAATCGTCCTCTGGATCGGCTGCGCGATCCCGATCGCCCTCAACCTCACCTGGCGCGCCCTCCATCCGACCGCCTACCCACTCTCTCGTGCAGCCGGCCTGGGCAGCCTTCTCCGCTTCATGGGAGCCGGATGGGCACAGGGATTTGCACCGACCCCACTCGGATTCCGCTATTGGAGCATCGGCACGACCGCCGGGAGGTGGCAGGCGGTCGTGATCGGTCAGGTGCTCATCGTCGGCATCGTCGTCGTCAGCCTCATCCGGTGCCCTGGTGCCTGGCGCGCGTGGATGTGGTTCGGCGTCAGCTTCGTCGCTATGGATACCGTAGTGGCCTTCGGTCGGTCAGCCCTCTCGATCCGATTCGCATGGAATCCCACCTACTGGGTCATCCTTGGGTTCGAGTTCTGGATCGCCGTCGCTCTCGCTTACCTCCCCTCACCGATCACGATCGACGGGCGGCCACTGGCCCCTGTGCCCGCCCATGGGCGCCACTCTGTCCGCAAGAACCCCGACCTGCGAAAGTGGGTCGCCGGTTCGGTTGCCACGCTCGTCTTCTGTGCCCTGGGCCTTCACGCGATATGGGACAACTTCGAGCGAGGGTTGGGCGCCGATAACACCAGCTACTTGGCCAACGTACGCTCTTCGTGGCAGCACATTTCACGGACCGATCCGACAGCATTCATTTGGGATGAACCCGCTCCCTGGTTCGTCCTCTCGTCGAACTTCGCCCCGTACAACCGACTGTCCACTACCGTCGGACTGGTGGTCCCTGGACTCCGTTTCGATTCCCGTCGCGGCAACGGTTTCCTGATCACTTCGGACGGGCGGATGGTGCCTGCAACGCCTCGGACGGTGAGCTCACTCCTCCCGTTCACCGGGGACGTCGCGACCAGGCCCGGGGGCCGCTGCCTGCGGCCCGGCTCGCTTACCGAGCTCGCCCTTCCCCTCGACCGCACAGTGCCAGCAGGTCAGTGGATCACAAGCGTCCAGTCCATGACGACAGCGAACGCCACGGTCCTCCTCGGCAACCAGACCATCCCCATTCCGAAGGGCCTCCGGTCGATGCTTTGGCCGGCCACCACACTCACTCCGACCCACTGGATCGTCCTCCAGGACCGCGCAAGGGTCCCGATCTGCCTTCAACTGTCGGTGGAGGATCCGATGGCCACAGGGCCTGCTCGGGGGTGACCTGTCCGTCCCTTCAGGACCCACGACGTGCTGTTCACGGTGGTCTATCGGTGCGAAGCCGCGGCCCCGCGGCGGCGCTCGCTACGGATCCTCCGACGACGAACTTCGAGTTCTTCGGAATCCGGCTTCCCTGGGGAATAGTTCTCAGGTGACTCCGGACACTGGATCGATTGAGATGAGCCCTAGCGAGGCGGACGAGCGCACCGGCGGGCCCCGCCCGCACGCGCAGTGCGCCCGACCGAGCCCAGGCCGGCACCACGCCTCCGCCTCCCTCCGGGGTCGTTGGACGGCCCCAGCGGGGCTCTCGCCCACCTGGCGACGCATCCTCGGCGCCCTGGTCGGAGTCCAGCTAGCGGTCATCATCGTCGTCGCGATGACCGTGACTTTTCGATTCCACTTCCTCACACTGATCGATGAAGAAGCTCATTTCGCCTATATCCAGCAGATCGCCCAACACGGCTCCCTCCCCGTGCTCGGCAAGACCGAGAACAGCCAGGAAGGTTTGGCGATGTCCCAGGGCGTGTATCCGCGACCAACGACCATCGACCCGAAGAAGGATGGCTTGGGAGGGTACAGCTATGAGGCATTCCAACCTCCCCTGTACTACATCGCCGCAGTCCCCGCCTTCTACCTGGCGCCCAACTACGTCGACAAGGTGTACACGATCCGCTTCTTCGACGCACTACTGCTCTTCACTTCGATCGCACTCGCGGGCCGCCTGTGTCGCCTGGTCCTCGCCGACCGGTGGATGATCGGGTGGTCGATGACGATGGTGTTCTTCGCCCTGCCCGGGGTCGTCGTCCGATTCGTCACCATCTCCAATCTGGCCCTTGCCGTTCCGCTGGCCGTTCTGTTCGTCTCCGAGCTGTGGATCGCATGGTCCCGCCGCTCGCTCAGACGCCTCCTGGTGGCTGGCGTTGTGCTGGGATTTTGCGTCCTCACCGAGCTCGAGTTGGTCGTCCTGATCCCCGTGTTCGTTCTGGTGGCAGTTGCCGAAGCCCGCAGGCGACGACGCGAACAGGCCATCTTCCGGCTTGCGGTGATCGCCATCGTTCCACTCGTCATCATGTCGCCGTGGTTCGTCTTCAACGAGTCGAACTATCACATGCTGACCGCGGGACCTATCGCCATAGAGGAACAGACGCCGATCGTCAATCCGCACCACCTGCACTACTCGATCACGAACCTGCCGAACGACACCGTCACAAAGATTCTCGACCCGACGCTTCCGGCCGAGTGGGCCTTCATCCTCAGCAGTCATCCCGCGCTCAACTACATCGACGAGCTCCTGGCCGTCCTGCTCGTACCGGCCAGCATCGTCATGATCCTCGCGCTGGGACGTCGGCTCTGGTCGATCCCCTCCGCCATCCTGGGACTGCCCTGGCTCCTCAACGTGTTCGAGCTCTGGTACATCCGATACGGAGAGCAATGGACGATCTTGGCTCGTTACACCTTTCCGACCCTGCCCTCGCTTCTCGTACTGGCGGCCGACGGAACGGACGCCATCCGTGCGCGGTTCCTTCCGGTGCTGGTGACGGCGGGCGCCACCGGTGGAGTGATCGTGATCTGGGCTTACCTGCTGTTCGGCTACACGGGTGGTTACGCCATTCACTGGTAGCTGAGAGTCTCCGCGGGCGCATCGGTCAGACCGCCCAACGGTCTCGTTCAGCGTTCGAGCAACAGGTTGACCTGGCCATCGGGTCCTCCGGAGTCGCATAGTTCCACGATCTCCATGTCGGACATCTCGAGAACGTTGTTTCCGGATGAGACCCTGATCCGATAGCCGAGCTGCCGATACCTTGCCAATACATCGGAGGGGGACCGTTCAGAAGCCCGCAGTGGAGTCGGCCAGAATTCGGTAACGATGTGCACCCCCGGCGACCGCGACAAGACACCGTCAAGCCCTAAGAGCACCTCGAACTCCCAGCCTTGGACGTCGACTTTGACCAAGTCAAAGGCCCGATCGCCGAACAGTTCATCACCGGATGCGGCTGGGACGATCCATCCGGATGGTTGGTCACCCGCGCCGCGTTCGACGACGCCACGGGCCTCGTCCGTCGTGCTGGGTTTCACCCGCGCACTTCTCAGATCACCGAGATTGTGGGCGTTACCGGAGAGGTGCAAATGGCGGTCGCGATTGTCGAGGGCGAGCGGCCATATGGTCCCGGCGACCCGGTTCGACCAGAGGTTGAACTGCAGAGCCTGAACGTTGCCCGGGTCCGGCTCTACGCAGTCGACAGTGACTCCTGGCGCAGCGTTTCCGATAAGCACGGAAAAGTAGCCGACATTGGCACCGATATCCAGAAAGCGGCAGCCGGGCTTTACGAAGGAAAGGAGTAGACGACCTTCTTCAGGTTCCCAACTGTGGACGCGTTGCATGAATGGTCGCATCACCTGGTCATGCCGGCTCATCCAAATACTTCCCGCATCGACTTCGATGAGCTCGAACTCGCCGTCGGGCAGGGGTGGAGGAATCGATGGCCCGGAGCTCTTCAAGATCGATCCGACGTTCAGTTTGGAGGCCACCTTGTCGGTCAGCGATCCCAGTCTTGTCCCGAGACCCGGCCGTATCGATTCGGTCATGGTGTTTCTCCTTCGCTAGCAGGGCCTTTCGAGTGGAGCCGTCTCTTGCGTTGCCACGCGCCCAACTGATGTCCGATCCGTCGACCCAGAAGACGGCCGGGTCGTTCCACGAGCGAGAAACTTCCCCAGGCCAAGGCTATCGAGACAACCCAGATCCCAATGATCTTCAGTACGAGATGATGGGTGTTCGGAGGGGCGAAGGTCGATCCGATCCCGAAGAACACGAGGATCACGGGGAAGTGCCACAGGTAGAGCCCGTAGCTCCTCTCTCCCAGCCACACGCCGCCTCTCATCGGGCTGGCCAGGTGCCCTCGAACTGGTCGAGATCCGTAGAGCAGGGCAGGCAATGCGAGCACGCAGAGCGCGTAGTCAAAGAATGTGAACCAGATCCAATGGGTGTAGAAGGAAGCGCGTCCCGTTTCCCGTAGAAGGAGCAGACTTGGTACGAGAATCAGGATCAACACCAGCAGACTCGGATGCTTCGTGGTCTTCGCAACCCATCGATCCAGATGCCCATGCAGGACGGCCCACCGAACCGCCATGCCCAGCACGAAGATGGGCAGGAGCCCAATGAATTGGCGGGCCAGGTAGAGATATTGGTAAGGGGGAAAAGCCGTCGAGTGCGCTCCGAAGTACCAACGGGTCAACGCAGCTCCATCGAGGGCCACGTAGAGCCTCCAACCGACACCGATCGAGGCCAATACCAACGACGCGACGATCGGTCGCCAAACGATGAGGAAGGCCAGTAGCGGCATGACCAGATACAAGGTCATCTCAATACTGAGCGTCCAAAGCGAGCCGTCGACGTTGAGGTTGCTCTCGGTGCCAGGAAACAGGTGTTGGGTAAAGGAGGCGTTAGCGAGGACCTGATGGACTCCCTGGGTGCTGAATACCTGGTTGTGTTGGGCGTAGAAGAAGAACAGGAGACCCACGCAGACGTAATATGCCGGGGCGATCCGGAAGAACCTCCGAATGTAGAACTCGAGGGTTGTCTTGCCTCGCCGATTGACCCAGAAGAAGTCAGCCAGGAGATAGCCCGACAACAGAAAGAAGATATTGACGCCCCACGTCCCCAATCCTTGGACGATGCCAAATCCGAACGACGCCTTACCCCCGGAGAGGGCCCACGTATGGTCGACAACGACTGCTGCCGCGGCGATCCCCCGCAGGGCCTCGATAGCGGGATACCACTCTCTGTCCTCAGGCGGTACGGGCGGACTGATTCCCAGAATCTCCGGATCGACACCTGGCTGTGTCGACTCGCCTATTGACCTGGAAATATCGGCAGTCGATGCGACGGGCGACGAATCAGACACGTGCCGGGTAACACACCTCGCGTTGCACCTGTGCCCCAAGGGTCCCAAACCCGGCGGTCACATCACCGAGTCGACCGGCGGGTTCGACGACTCGGACCCGTGCCGGTGGTCTACCGAAGAAGTCGGCAAGTCCTTGGGGTAGGTCGTCGAAGTGAGGGAGCACCTGACGGAACCCGATGAAAGAGGCTACCGCCCTGAGTCGTCCCTGTACCTCTTCGAGTTTCACCACCGGGAAATTGTTGGCGGCATTCGGGTGGTAGTTCAAGCCAACGACGACCGAATAGCCCCATTCACGAGCGGCATCGATCATTATCTTCTCCCGGGCGTCCCTGCGGAGGCCGTCGAGCGTCTCTGAGTTCACGAACGCATCAATCTGCGAACGAAACAGCGGATACCGGCTATCGATGATCCGCTCATGGGCGGGAACCGTGGTGTGTCCCGAGCTGATCAGCCCCTCGTCGACATTGGTGCCGCCCCCTTGGTGATACGTGAAACTTGAGGGCGACAGGGTGATCCGATATCCCATGCTCTTACTGCGAAGGCTCCAATCGGTTTCCTCGCAGTAGCCACGGCCGAAGATCGGGTCCATCAACCCGACCTGCCGGATCACCGGTACCGGGATCAGTATGCAGAACGAGATACCCACGGGTATGTCGACGGCCGCCGAACCGAAATTGCCGTAGATCGCCCCTGACAGCCAGTTCACTCGGTCCTGATCGCGTAGGTACAGATCCGGATCGTCATTGGGCAAGGAGAAGATCGAGACATTGTTCGACCACGCAGTAACGGATCCAATCGCGGGATCGGTGGCCGCCGTCTCGATCAACGTGTCGGGCAGGTTGGTGGCGAACAGCACGTCCGAGTTGGCGATGATCACGAAGTCATAGTTCGCATCCCTGGCCCGGATCAGTCCAAGGTTGACGTTACGAGGAATGCCGAGGTTCCTCGGACTCCGGTAGTACTGGAACCCCAAAGTGCCGCAGAGCGTGCGAATCTCGTCGCTGAAGCCGGGGTCCGGACTGCAGTCATCGAGGACCAACACGTCCATGTCCACTCTGGTTGGACGAAGGGCGGCAGCTGAGCGAAGGCAACCCGGAACGACGAGACTGCCGTTGTAGACGGTGATGGCCAACAGTAGGCGGGGTTTCGTCATGCCTACCTCCGGAGGAGACTTCGGAGTGCCCCCAACTTCTGCGCTGTCTGGTAGGCACGCGACCCGGCCAGCTCGGCATACAGGCTTTGCACCGCGGTTAGTGTCGTTTCCGAGGCGTCGTTCATCGCCTGGAGCTCGACGATCCGCTGATTCGCCGTGATCAACCGCTGGGTGAGATCGACGACACGGGCATTGGCGATCTCGAAGTCGCGAACCGCCTGCTCCAGCGAGAGCCGGTCCATCTCACGCTCCAGTTGGGTGTCTCCGTGGACAGGCTCGGGGGTGACAGCACCCGATCCCGTGGAGGTCTCCTTGGCCGTCACTGCCTTGGTCGTAGACTTTTGGATGGTTTTAGCTGGTTCAGGCATCGTTCCCCGTCTCGTGTGGAGCGCTCAAAGGCTACTGAGTGGTGGCCGCACCAGCAATGATCGATAAACGTCCATCAGTGATGCGGCGCACCTCTTCCAGTCATACACCGGCATTCCTGCCACTATGCTCTCGACCTGGGCTTCTGAGAGGGCGGGGTCGGAGAGGAGGGCGACGCAAGCGTCGGCCAGGGCGTCTACCGACCAATCCGCCGGCGCCACCGGCAGTCCGGCTATCCGTTCCTCGAAAGGCCCGAAGGGCACGACAACCGTTGGGGTCCCGAACGCGGCCGCTTCGTGGGGGATGAACCCGAATCCTTCGGCCCCGCTTGGATAGAGCACCAGCTCAGCGTGGCGTAGTAACCAGTTGCGCTCCTCTGATGTGACGTCCGGGATGGTGAACACGGGATCGCCCGGGGACCAAGCGATCGACTCGGCCATCCGGGAGGAGCCGAAGGGGACCAGTGCGCCGGCCATCACCAAAGCGAGGCCAAAGCCTCGTCGGCCCAACTCACGGGCGACCCGTATGGCCAGGTCGCGGTTTTTGTGCGTGTAGTTGGTCCCGAGCACGAGCATGAACGGCTGGCCGCCGAAGCCGCGGGCCAGGAGTTCGGCGGGCTCCCGTTCCGGTTCATCACCCCGGAGGTGGTCCACTCCCTCCAGCACGACGAAGACGCGTTGTTCGTCGATCGACAAACGTTCGAGACCGATCTGACGGGCGGTGTCCTCCGAGACGGCAACGATCCCGTCGACAGCAGCGGTCGACGATCTCGTTGCCGATCGATAGTTGAACCACTGGTCCGCAGTCGGGTGGTACACGGGAATCTGGAAGGCGATCAGGTCGTGCACGGTGATCGCAGTGCGCTTTCCGACTGCTCGCCATGCCGAAGGATCCACGCCCGGGAGGACCTGGGAGGGCCGGTGCACGATGTCCACCTCCGGAAATCCAGTGACTTCGCCGACTGGTGTTGTTCGGACGTCGATCTTGGCGCCGGTCAGCCAGGGAACGGCATACGCAGGGATCGGACCCGGAATAGCAACTCCCAGGTAAGAGACGTCGTCACGATCGGCCAACGCGGCCGCCAAAGCCAGCAGCGCCACCTGCGACCCCATCTCCTTCGGTCCGAGGCACGAGCCCTCGAGCACGATCCGCATGCCGAAGGTATTGGCCCGGGCTACCACCAACGCCTGCTTGAGAGCCGAGTCCGTCTCGGAAGGATCATTCGGTGCACGGGTGATCCCCGGGTAGTGCTGTTCCAGCCAGGCCTCCTCGGCTGGGGCGAGGCCGGCCACCGTGGGATGGTGGCCGGGAACATCGGTGGGCCGAGCGATGAACGTACCCGGATCGAGCATGCTGATCAGACCGCGAATACGCGTAGCGGCTCCGAAGTCGGCAAGGGAGACCGGGACCCGTTCGCCGCGGTCGGGGAACGGCCAGACGATCGACAGACCCTGCCGCGCTGACCAGCACCGCTGGTCCTACGGGGTAGGGAATCGGCACAGCTTCGAGGCCCTCGGGGTGGGCGCGGAGTCGACGCGTGATCGCCACTTCGTCGAGGTCGTCGATCTGGTGGAGTGAAATCTGATCCGGATGAGGAAAACCGGCGTAGCCAGCGATGTTGGACAGGAAGGAGACGCTCGAGCAACGGAGATCGGTGTCGACGACGGTGAGGGCCCGGTCGAGGAAGTCCGGGGGGAAGATCGCAGGTGCATGGACCAGGAGCACATGGGCGGAATGCTTCTCGTAGGCATGGTTGACCAGCGAGGAGGCTGATGCCTGAATTGACACTTCCACCCCCAGACGCTCGAGCACCAGGAGGTTCTCCATGTCCGGGCCGCCGACGAGGATGGGCAGGTCCGGTGCCGTCGCCTCCAATGATCGGATGGTGGGGATCCATGCCTCGGACACCCCTGGTGCGAAGATGGCCGCCACTGCACCCCTGCCGCCTGATTCGTCCCCAGCGGCTCCCCGGTTGTTACTCATGCCCTCGCCAATTCCGTATTGGCACCCTCGAGAAGGGCTTTGAGACCCTCGGGAAGCGTCCAACTCGGCGAGTAGCCGAGGTCCTGGCGGGCTGCGTCAATGTTGGTGCTGGCCGCTCGCACATCACCGTCGCGGAAGTGGCCGCTCACGACGGGGTCCGGAGCGTCACTCAGGCCCGCAATGAGGGTAGCTACATCGAGGATGGTCGTCGATGACCCGGATCCGATGTCGAGCGTACGGACGATGGTCGGTGGTCGGTCGATGGCCGAACAAATGGCTTCAGCCACGTCATCCACGTAAACGAAGTCACGCATGATGTTCCCATCCTCGTACACGTCGATGGTGGACCCGGACAGCGCCTGCCTGGCAAAGATCGACAGCACTCCGGTGTAGGGGTTGTCCAATGATTGACCGACCCCGTAGACGTTCTGGAGGCGCAGGACACTCACCGGGCAGCCCATGGCCGCTCCCCATGACTTGAGGATGTGTTCCTGGGCCAGCTTGGTGGCGGCGTAGATGTTGGTGGGTTCTGTGCGGGTACGACCGGCGCAACTCGGGACGGGTGTGCCCTCGAGGCCACGCGGGGACCGAGGTGCCCAGGCGCCCCGGCTCAGGTCGTCGTGGGTCCGGGCTGACGGGTAGTAGGTGTCCCCGCCCGCGGTCCACGCCCCTTCTCCGTATACGGCACGCGAAGACGTCAGAATGACGTGTTCGGGGACGTAATCACGGCGCGACATGGCATCGATCATCTGGGTGGTGCCGACTACGTTGACCGATCCGTGTCGGGTGGCCTCTCTCAAGGACTGGCCCGTTCCTGTCTCGGCAGCCATGTGCACCACCACGGTGGGCAACTCGAGTTTCAACAGGGCGTCCCAACCGGTGGCATCAGTCACATCGAAGGGGATCAGGGTCACCGAGTCTGGGAACCGAGATGGACGACCATGGCCCCTGTGGACCTGTGGATGGAGCGAGTCGACCGCGAGCACCTCGTGCGCCCGGGTCACGAGGCGCTGGGCAACTGCGCAGCCAATAAAGCCGGCGCCTCCGGTGATCATGATCCTCTGTTGCGGCAAAAGATTCACCTCTCTCGTCCAACCGGCCACCAGGCGGACGTTCACCAGCAATTGAGTTTCCATGTAGCAGACAGGGATCCGGACCAACTGCGCAAATTCTACGCGACAGCCTATGGGTTCCTGGGTTCTCCGATGCCTGCGACCACCGGACGGCCGGACCGGAGACAGGAGCAGCGAGCGATGCGCGAACCCGAGGGAGCAGATCCTCGACCGAACGCCGCCGGCGCCCTCGGCGGAGTCGAGATTCACTACCTCGCCAATCTGCGTTCCTCATGGCAGGAGGTCTCCCACGCCGATCCGACGGCCTTCGTCTGGGACGCACCAGCTCCCGTATTCGTCCTCACACCCGCATTCATCCCGTTCTCCCAGTTGTCCGAGACGGTCAGCCTTGTCGTCCCAGGACTCTGGTTCGACTCCCAGCGAGGTGACGGCTATGTGGTCGGACCCGATGGCCGGTTAATCCGGGCACCCGCGCAGACAGTAAGCAGACTGCTCCCGTTCACTGGGACTCTCGCGGCAGGGCCCGGAAGTTATTGCTTGCAACCCGGCCGGCTCAGCGAACTGGCACTCTCGTACAGCCGGACCCTGCCGAAAGGTGATCGGATCGTGAACATCCATTCCGTGACGAGGGGGGACGCAACCGTTCTTCTGGGAACGGATGTCATCCCAATCAAAGGCGGCGCCAGAACCGTCACCTCTTCGGCCACCACAGCCGGACCGACCCGCGAGATCGTTTTGCGGACTCCCGCCAGGGCGCCGATCTGCCTTCAGCTGACCGTCGAGCAGCCCGTCCGGACCGGGCCTCCCCGGGGCTGATCCCAGGCAGTCTCGCGGTTGTTCTGATGTAGCTCGGGACGCTGCTCCACTGGGGCACAAAACTCACGAGCGAAACGAACCTTCGCCCGGGCCCTCCGGTCGGAGCGGATCTCCCGGTACCCCAGGGCCGCCGCCTGTCGACTCGATCCCGACGGCGGACCCGACTGTCGCCCGTCCCCGCCGGGATCAGTCCCGTCACCCGGCGGCGTGGAGCATGTGGTCGACGGCCTCGGCGACAGTGGCCACCTGGGCGTCGGGCCGGTACTCGTCTGGCTCCCATCGACGGCCGTGGTGCAGCCAGATGGTCTTGAAGCCGGCGCCGATGCCACCGGCGATGTCCGGAAGCGGGGTGTCGCCCACCATCCACCGGGGTCCATCTCCGCTGTCCGCTCCCAGGCACCTACGCCGCGCTTCGTCGAAGATCCGCGGATCGGGCTTGGCCACCCCGATCTCGTCGGAGATGCAGATCGCGTCGAGCTGCGCGAGCAGTCCGGCCCGCTCCAACTTCACCCGCTGCGACGGGGGACCGTTGGTCACGACCCCGATGGACCACGCCCGGCCCCGGAGCCGGGCCAGAGCCGCGGTGACCTCGGGGTCGGGGTGGAAGTATACGGGGTGGTCCACCCGATAGGCCGAGATGAGGGCCTCCACCGAGTCACGAAGGTCGAAGCGGGAACGCATGCCTTCGAACACCTGTTCGCGGGAGGCGAACCCGTTCTCGTCCAGGGAGACCAGTTCGTCGAAGGCCTCCCGGGGTAGGGAGCGGTGCCGGACGAAGGCGTGGGACCAGCGTTCGAAGGCCGTCTGCCGGTCCACCAGCGTGTTGTCGAGGTCGAACAGCGCCAGTCCCGTCACCGCCTCATTGTGCCCCCCGGCCCCGAGGCTGGGGAATTCGGCCCCCGACCATGTCCCGGACCGCCCGGTGATTGTTGGTAGCGTTCCGGGGACCAGCCGGTTTGAACATTCGCTTCTGCGCCCGGGCGGGCATGGGACTCGAGGCCGGCGTGCAGCAGGACGACCCACTCCCGGATCCCAAGAACGGACGACAGCGTGGCCACATCCTTAGGGGCGAACAGCTTGGGCGGTGTCCAGCTCACCCCTGTGGAGGGCAAGGGAGCGCCTGATGCCGGCGATGACTCCATCGAGCTGATGCTCCCGGCCCAGGACATCACCGATCCTGAGGTGTCCATCGTGGTGCCGGCAGTGAACGAGTCCTTGACCATCTCGGAGTTCGTGGACTGGTGCCACGAAGGTCTCGAGTCCGCCGGCCTCCGAGGTGAGATCCTCATCGTCGACAGTTCCACCGACGAGACCGCGGAGCTGGCCCTGGCTGGAGGGGCGCGGGTCCTCAAGACGCCTAAGCGTGGCCTCGGCCGGGCCTACATCGATGGGATTCCCTACATCCGGGGCAAGTACGTGGTGATGGGCGACGCCGACCTCACCTACGACTTCCGGCAGCTGGGCGCCTTCGTGAAGGCCCTGCGGGACGGCAACGAGTTCGCCATGGGCTCACGGTGGTTGGGGTCGATCGAGGGCGGCTCGATGCCGGCCCTGCACCGGTACCTCGGCACACCAGTGACCACCTGGATCCTGAATCGGGTGTACAGCAGCCACTTCACCGACATCCACTGCGGCATGCGAGCACTGACCCTCGATGCATTGAAGCGCATGGGTCTCTCGTCGCAATCATGGGAATACGCCTCGGAGATGGTCCTCAAGTCGGTTCGGATGGGACTCCGCACCGCCGAGGTCCCGGTCACCTTCTACAAGGACCGCGACGGCCGGCTCTCGCACCACAAGCGCTCAGGATGGTTCTCGCCGTTCAGCGCGGCCTGGATCAACCTCCGGGCCATGTTTGTCTACGGGGCCGAGTTCTTCATGCTGAAACCGGGGGTGATCCTCCTGCTCGTCGGACTGCTCCTCAGCCTGCCGCTCAGCTTCGGGTCGTTCGCCCTCGCCGGGGTCACCTTCGGCCTGTACTGGATGCTGGTGGGCGTGGCCCTGGCCGTCATCGGCCTCCAGTCATTCTTCTTCGGTTGCCTGGCTCAAGTGCTCTGTGACTACTCCGGTACTGCCCGGAGCCGATGGACGAGGCTCTTCCCGTACACCAGGACCATCCTGGTCAGCCTGGCTGTCTCGACGGTGGGTCTGGCCCTCGATGTCGTCCTCATCGTCTGGTATCTCTCCCACGGCATGCGCCTACCGCCGCCCGCGTCCACGGTCGATCACTTGGCCGTGACCGGCCTCCTCCTTACCGTGATGGGCTTCTCAGCATTCTGTTTCACACTGGTGCTCTACGCCACCGGAGTCCGCTACGGCCTCCGACAGGCCTCCGGAGCGCAGTCCGCTCCACGCGAAACCCCCTGATATGGGTCGGACCCGATCCTTCGGCCAAGCCGGCGACACCACGCCCATCGACCGGTTCGGGGTATGGCTCTCGGGGCGGAGCGTGCTCCGCGGCGTCGGCTCCCTCGCCGGCGCAGACATCGGCGACTTCGGATGCGGCTACGGGGCCACTTTCACCCGGTCGGTACTGGACCAGGTTGCCTCGGCCACCGTCTCCGATGTCGCTCTGGCCGCTGACATACTCCAGCACCACAAGGTCGTCTCCCACTTGGGCGAACTCCCGAAAACCCTGGAGGATGTGGGGGACCAGTCGCTCGACGTGGTGCTCTGCCTCTCCGTGCTCGAGCACCTTACCCAACCCGACCTGACCCTGTCCGAGTTTCACCGGATCCTCAGGCCGGGAGGAGTGTGCGTGGTCAACGTCCCCACCTGGATGGGCAAGTGGTTCCTCGAGTTCTCCGCGTTTCGACTCGGCCTGAGCCCCGCCAACGAGATGGACGATCACAAGCGGTACTACGACCCACGGGATCTGTGGCCGAAGTTGGTGTCCGCCGGGTTTCCGCCCCATGCCATCCGATGCCGCCGTCACAAGTTCGGACTCAATGTCATCGCCGTCTGTCGGAAAGAAGAGCTGCTGTCGTGACCAAGTTCGCCACTCGGTTCATCGGCGAGAGCATCGAGGTGCTGTCCGCGATCTCCTCGGACGACATCGAGCGATGCGCCGCGGGACTGGCCGCCGCACGGGAGCGCGGGGGACGGCTGTTCATCCTGGGTGTTGGGGGGTCCGCCGGCCACGCCTCCCACGCCGTCAACGACTTCCGGAAGCTGTGCGGCATCGAGTCCTATGCACCCACCGACAACGTGTCCGAACTGACCGCGAGGGTCAATGACGCGGGGTGGGACACCACTTTCGAGGCATGGCTGCGCGTCTCCCGCCTCTCCCCGGAAGACGCTGTGTTGGTCTTCTCCGTCGGTGGAGGGGACGTGGTCAAGGGCATCTCGGTGAACCTGGTGCGGGCGCTGGAACTGGCCCAGGAGCGGGGAGCCGCGATCTACGGCATCGTCGGACGCCAGGGCGGCCACGTGGCCCAGGTAGCGGATGCCTGTGTGGTCATCCCCCCGCTCTATCCCGATCACGTGACCCCCCACACCGAGGGACTCTGCGCCGTCGTGTGGCACCTTTTGGTCTCGCATCCCGTACTGGCCAACGCCCCCACCAAATGGGAGTCCGTGCGGTGAGCGATGAACCGGAAGGGAACGGCCATCTGATCCGCCGGATCTGCGTCGTCGGGGGCGCCGGCTTCATCGGCAGCCACTTCGTCGACCGTCTCCTGGGCAGGCCCGAGACCGAGCACATCACGGTCTATGACAACTTCTCCTCCGGCCGCCGCTGGCACCTCCAGCCGTTCGAATCCGACACCCGCCTGGAGGTCGTCGACGCCGACGTCGAGGATCTCGCCAAACTGGCCGGCGCTGTCGAGGGGTCCGACACCGTGATCCACCTCGCCTCCAATCCGGACATTGCCCGCGCAGCCACCGAGCCCGCCGTCGACTTCGATCAGGGAACCGTGCTGACCCACCATGTGGTGGAGGCGGTAAGAATGAACGGAGGCGGGCGAATCCTCTACGCCTCGGGCAGTGGCGTCTACGGCGACGTCGGCGACCTCGAGGCACCCGAGGACTACGGACCCCTGTTGCCCGTCTCCACCTACGGGGCCTCCAAACTGGCCGGCGAGGCGCTCATCGCCTCGTATTCCTTCATGTTCGGGCTCTCGGGTTGCGCCTTCCGCTTCGGCAACGTGGTCGGGCCCCACCAGACCCACGGTGTCGGATTCGACTTCACCCGCCGGCTGCTGCACGACCCCACCCACCTGAGAATTCTGGGCGACGGCATGCAGAGCAAGTCGTACGTGTACGTCCACGACGTCATCGACGCCGTATTGCTAGCTGCCGTGCGGGCCCCGCTACCCTTCGCCGTGTACAACGTCGCAACCGGCGACTACCCGACGGTTCGGGACATCGCCACCCTGGCCGGTGAGGTGCTGGGTATCGCGCCCGCCACCACGACCTGGGAATTCACCGGAGGTGACCGGGGGTGGAAGGGCGACGTCCCCGTCGTCCGCCTCGACTGCAGGCGGATTCGAGCTCTGGGCTGGGCAAACAAGCGATCCTCCCTCGAGGCCTTGCGGACCTCCCTCGAGTCCATGGTGGTAGATGCCACCAGTGGCCTGTTCGATGGCGCCTCCTGACCCCGGAACTAGGGTGATTGACTCGATGACGGCCGACGCAGGCTGTACTGTCGCTGGCATTCGATGACGAGCGACTTGCGCTCGCCCCGGCTGTGGACGGAAGGAATCCGAAGGCCGTCATGAGTCGACAACTGAACGTGAAGATTTTTGCCGATGGCGCGGACGTCGAAGGGATACTCGGACTGGCGGACGATCCCCGGATCGATGGCTTCACCACCAACCCCACGCTCATGCGCAAGTCCGGCATCACTGAGTACGAGGGGTTCGCCCGCAAGGTGCTCGACCACATCATCGATCAACCCATCTCCTTCGAGGTGTTCTCGGACGAGTTCCTCGAAATGGCCAGACAGGCGCGCCGGATCGCCTCGTGGGCGTCGAACGTCGTCGTGAAGATCCCGGTGATGAACACCCGGGGGGAACGGTCGACCGAGTTGATCCGGGAGCTCGCCGAGGAGGGTCTCCGGTTGAACGTCACCGCGTTGTTGGCGCCGTCACAGGTCGAAGAGGTGGCAACAGCCCTGCTGGGCTGCTCGGGCGCCATCGTCTCGGTCTTCGCCGGGCGGGTGGCCGACACCGGACGGGACCCCATCCCCATCATGCGGCAGTGCCTGGCCTTGTTGGAGGCGACGCCCCAGATCGAGTTGCTGTGGGCCAGCCCGCGGGAGATCCTCAACGTCTACCAGGCCGACGCCATCGGCTGTCACATCATTACCGTCACCCACGACCTGCTGAGCAAGCTCTCCCTGCACGACAAGGACCTCGCCGAGTACTCGCTAGAGACCGTGCAGATGTTCCACAGTGACGCCCAGTCGGCGGGCTACCTGCTCTGATGGCTCCCACCCCCCTGCAGTGATCATCACCAGGACTCCCCTCCGCATCTCGCTCGGAGGGGGAGGGACCGATCTCCCGTCCTACTATGAACGGTCCGGTGGCCTGGTCATTGCCGGCGCAATCACCAAGTACATCTTCGTGGCGATGAACAGGACCTTCACCGACGACTACTTCCTCAAGTACTCGGCCATCGAGCGGGTCAGCGTCCGCAAGGAGATCGACCATCCGATCGTCAGGGAGACATTCGAACTGCACGACGTGCAGCCGTCGGTGGAGATGGTCAGCGTCGCCGACATCCCAGCCGGGACAGGCCTCGGTTCATCGGGAGCGTTCACGGTGGGGCTCCTCAGAGCGGTGACCGCCTATCAGCGGGAGCACGCCTCACCACTCACGCTGGCCGAGGAGGCCTGCTCCATCGAGATCGACCGACTGGGACGGCCGGTCGGGAAGCAAGACCAGTACATTGCCGCTTTCGGGAGCCTCACCTGCTTCACCTTCGAGCGGGACGGGACGGTGAGCGTAGCTCCTCTCCAAGTCAGCAACGAGACCCTGCACGACCTCGAGGAGCACCTGTTGATGTTCTTCACCGGGTACTCCCGAGATGCCGACCACATGCTGGAGGATCAGAAGGCCCGCTCTGCCGAGGGTGAGGCAGCCATGCTCGAGAATCTCGACTTCGTCAAGTCGGTGGGTCAGGCCAGCCGGGAAGCTCTGGAGAATGGGGACACCGAGGAGTTCGCCTCGTTGATGCACCAGCATTGGCTTCGCAAGCGGGAGCGCTCCGCTGGCATGACCAATGCCCTCATCGACCGGTGGTACGAGCGCGGCACGGCTAGTGGGGCGCTGGGGGGAAAGCTCGTCGGAGCGGGCGCCGGAGGTTTTCTGCTCTTCTATAGCCGCGACCCCGGCTCGTTGCGACAGGCCATGGCCGACGAGGGATTGGCAGAGGTCCGGTTCTCCTTCGACCAGGACGGCTCGGTCGTTCTAGCCCGAAGCTGACACCGTGTGGGCCTTCGACAGGGACGACCCGAACACAGGAGAGCCATGCAGTGCCTGATACTGGCCGGAGGCCTCGGCACGCGCATGAAGGAGCACGACCCGACCGTCCCGAAGACCCTGCTGCCCGTGGCCGGTCGGCCCTTCGCCGACTGGCAGCTGGAGTGGCTCCGGTCCCAGGGCGTCGAATCGGTCGTCTACAGCATCGGCCACCTCGGGGATCAGATCAGACGGTTCGTGGGCAGCGGAAACCGCTGGGGTCTTGAGGTCCAGTTCGTGGAGGAAACGGACGGGTTGCTGGGTACCGGGGGTGCGGTCAGGTTGGCAGCCGATCATGGTGTGCTCGCCGATGACTTCTTCGTGCTTTACGGCGACTCGTACCTCCGGTTGGACCTCGTTGCCCTCGATGCCCAATTCGCGGAACATGGGCTGCCGGCCATCATGACCGTCTTCGCCAACGGAGGCAGATGGGACACCAGCAACGTTGTATTCGACGGTTCGCTGGTAACCAAGTACCGCAAGGGTGCATCCGAAGCCGATCCGGCCATGACCTACATCGACTACGGGCTCTCGGTGCTTGACCGCCAGGTGGTGACGAAGCGGATCCCGCCCGATTGCCACGTCGACCTAGCCGCCGTGTTGGCAGAACTCAGTGATGAACGCCTCCTAGGAGGCTTCGAGGTCTTCGACCGTTTTTTCGAGGTCGGATCACCGGGAGGTCTTGCCGAATTCGACGCGTACCTCACATCGGGCTGATCCGCCTCTGGAAAACCGACGGCCGGACCCGCGCCCAGGTCTAGTGCCAGACGACCCCGCAGAACGTGGGCCGCCCGAGCCCGCCATCGTCATCAATGGCGTGGCAGACGCCGCTGGCGTCGGGGAAAGTAACCATGCTCCCCACCTGCACGGAGGCGATACAGAATCGACTGTCCGGTGTGATGGAGGTGATGAGGAGCCGATCGGCAGTCGATCCCTCCACCCACGTAACCACACGTTTCGACTGTCCGGCCGGGAACGTGGTGGCAAGGGCGTTGTAGACCGACGTCGTCGATGCGGCTGTGCCTAGCGTCCCGACAAACGACCGATTCGAGGAGAGGTGGATGTCAGCGCCGATGGCGGTCCCGCTCACCGTGGTCGGGAGGTTGATCGTCAGGCCACCCGTCTTCTCGTTCCCTCGGGCACACGTCTCCCCGGGAGGTGAGTCGACAGGCACGATATTGGTCCACACTGAACTCCCCCTGACATCCTGACCTGCAACTACCGCGGTATCGCTCGACGTGGTGGCGACGAGGGTGCCATCCGAGCCCACCGCCAGCACCGGCCCGGTCTGATAGTCATGCCACTCCGGTAGAATGGGGAACACCAGGCCCTCGAAGTTGTACGGTGAGAGGAACGCTGGCACTACTTGCTCGGGTGCGATCATCGGTAGAATGGTGGCCTTGCCCGACATTCGATCGACCGACGTGAGCCCCGATCGGAGGTTGTTCACGAAGTTGCGGACCGTGGCGGCGGAGTTCTCGACTCCCAATTCGTGGTTGATGCCGGTTGGCACAATCGTCAGGTGGACGATGATAAGCAGAGCCGCAACGATCCCGCCGACGACACCGATGCCCGCAGATGTCGCATGACGTCCGGCAAGATCCGGCCGGAAGGCGTGTCGGTGCCGACTCGGGTCGACGAGCCAACGACTGGTGCCGATGCCCACAGCGATGGCTAAGGAAAGCATGGGGTCGAGCAGGTATTGGATGTCTGTCGCCACGGGGAGGGGCCCGTAAATACCCACCCGGCCACTCATCACAGGGAAGACGTTGACGAGGAAGCACACGATGGCGAAAACGGACGCCTTCCAGGCCCTGCTGTCGCGCAGAGCCAACCGGACAATGGCAACGATCAGAACGGCCGTGGTAAGAAGCAGGACGTCAGTCGTCCACTGCGGGGCGCCGATCGACGGCAGGCCGATAAGGGCTCGGGGAAACTCGATGCCAACAAGACGCAGGTAGTCGAGGATCTGCGACGTACTAGGCATTGGCTTTCTCTGGAAGTAGCCGCCGGCCACGTAGATCCACAGGTAGATCGCAGCAATGGCCGCATAGGGAATCCAGAGTCGCCAATCCCCGAGGATCCGACGCGAGAAGTAGGTCCCGTGCGGCCGGACGACCACATACCGCAGCAGCAGCAGGTAGGCCAGCACCACCAACGGCCTCTCCTGAGTGAGGAACGAGAGAGAGAACAGGATCCACGAGACGATCAGCCAACGACTTCGACCGGTCCGTTCCCACCGGAGGTATGAAGCCACCACCACCAGGATGAATGACGATGCTGGCATGAGGAACGCGGCCTGGTCGAACCAGAGCGCGATGTGGAGCACGATCACCGAGGTCCCGACGAAGCCCACTACACACGCCACTACCACCGTGGGTACTTGCAATTCGACGAGGACCCACCAAAGCGAAACCAGTAGCCCCACGAACATCGCGACGATCAGAACCGCGGCGACGTTGTAGCTGAATGACGAGACGTTCATCCAAAGGAGATGGATGAGGCGGTCGATCGGTGCCAGATGACCGAACCCGTTGAATCGGAACAGTGGCCACGAAAACCCGTACCGGCGCGCCACCCCGGCATTCAGAAAGTCATCGTCCCGGAGGTAACTCTTGCGGATCAAGACGGCGCAGAGCACAGCGACGATGGCGATAATCAGGACGATCGGCCACCAGCGCCTCTCGGTGGTGCCGGTGGGCTCCGTCGGTTTCTCGGGAGTGCTCATTGAATGGGAGACACTACTCATGCACGCCCCGATCCCGGAACAAGGTCGACGGTGTGGCTCGAGGACCCCTGAGCTTCTCCGGTGCTCACGGGTCCCCATCATCTAGTGGCGGAACGAGCTATTGCTAACCTCAGCCGGTGACCTATCGCAGCGAATTGGACGGGGTCCGTGCCCTCGCCGTGGTCCTCGTGATCTGCTCACACGTTCCCCTCCCCGCCCTCAGCGGAGGCTGGATCGGCGTCGACATCTTCTTCGTGCTCTCGGGATATCTGATCACCTCGATCCTGGTCCGTGAGTTCGATCAGACCTCGTCCATCCGCCTGGGGCAGTTCTATCTCCGAAGGATCCTGCGGCTCTATCCAGCCCTCGTAGCCATGCTCATCATGGGAGCATTTCTCTACAGATCACTCGGCGATGGCGGGACACTCGTCGGCTATGTGCGCACCGCAGCCTACTCAGGTCTCTATGTCGAGAACTTCATCGTGGGGTACACAAGCAATGCCCACGGGAACCTCGGGCACACCTGGAGCCTGGCCCTCGAGGAGCAGTTCTATCTGCTGTGGGCACCCGTGCTGCTGCTCTGTCTGAAGTGGGGTCGCTCAGTGCTTCCGGTGCTGATCGGAGGGATCCTCCTCAGCACCGCTCTGCTCGAATGGGCGACCGGACCAAACGACGGCATTCCACTGACGTACTTCCGGCCCGAGACCCGGGCCAACGAGCTCCTCCTCGGATGCTTGCTGGCCATCCTCCTCCCGGGCATCGCCCAGGGGCTGGCGCCCATGAGATTCCTGCGTGCCGCGATCACCCCCGTGGCCCTCCTGGCCCTGGCTGGTGTCGAGGCCTTCGTGGTCCACAACACCAGGATCACCCGGTATCCCCTGGAGGAGATCTGGGCCGGGCTTGCCGCCGGCCTTCTGATTGTCGGCCTCACGGTCGGGCCGGAGCGATCCTTGACGACAAGGCTGTTCCAAGCCTGGCCCATGGTCTCCATCGGTCGCATCTCCTACGGCATGTACCTCTGGCTCCTCCCGGTGGTGGTTGTCCTTCCGATCTACTGGCATCCGTGGCACGGCAACGGCTATGTGGAGTCGGCGGGAACGACGGCCGTCATCATCGCCATCGCCACGATCAGCTACTTAGTCGTGGAACAACCGTTCCTCCGGTTGAAGGAGCGCTTCCAGGTGGTCAGGAGTTCGAAGTCGCTCGCCCCCCGACACGCGCACGCACCGGGCCGTTCCCGTGTCCCGGCCATCGGCCGCAACTATCCCCGGCGCCCGGGCGCTGACCGCGGCGGGAACCGGGAGACCCAGGCCGTCACCTGACGCCTCGGCCGCGGTCTTCCTTCCCACCGAGTGGAGGCCATCGGGCAGCCATCACTGGTCCTCCCCGGCACACGCGCCGGGCACCAGAGGGCGAACCTCCCGAGGTTGGGAGTATCAGCCGCGTCTTGACGCTGCAGGTGGTCCCACCAACGGGACAGGAACGTGGCGAAATCAGTGCTGAAGCCAGACCGCCGCCTCATAGACTCGTAGTGGGTGAGCTCAGCGTGGGAGGTGTAGAGCAGCCGGTAGCCGTCCGACGTGGCATCAGAGACCATCCGGTCAGCCTTGGCCACGTTCATCACGGCGCGCAGTAGCCGGTAGGCGTCATCGGCGGTGGTCTGGTGCCGCCGGGCGAGCTGGTGATACCAGGAACGGACCTTGGAAGGCGTCAGGCCCCAGAGAACCGCAGTGCCGAGCGTGGGGACGATGCGGTTGTCGAGGAGGTGGGCGTACTTCGCCCGGGTCGTGTCTCGCAGGTCGCTGCGCCCCTTCAGCCAATCGGTCGTATGCTATCAAGTGCTACTTGGCGTAGATCAATCCAATGAGGACGTATCCGATGCGATCTTGGTGCCGGGCGAGAAGGGAGATTTACGCCGGTGAATCCCAGCCTGGCCGCCCTGCCTCAGGGGATCGGTCGACGTCGGGGCGGTTCGAGCATCGTCGGATCGACGTATTCCACGGCCGAGGTAGTCCGAGTCGAGCAGGCCAAGCAGACCACGTCCATGTCTCCTTCAAGGCGGAGACATTCAAAGGCGATCTTGTAGCGTTCGAGATAGCACGCTCTGTTGAACGCGGGGCGGGGGCGGAAAGAGGGCATTGGTCTGGGTCGACCGAGGCACCCGGCTAGCAGCGTGATCCTCGAGGAGCATCATGTAACCAAACTAGGGTCGCACCTCGCCGAGGAGCTCAGTACTTTTCTGCTCGAACGCGAGAGACTCGAGCCGTGACCGGCCATCGGTCCGCCCCCACCGGGATGTCCTCGTTCCCGATCGTCGAACGCTATTCTGGGCTCGAACCCTGGAGGGGTACGCGAGCTCATTCACCGCCTGTGTGTACGAGAAGGAAAGCATGGTCGAAGCGATGCCGGGGTCCGGCGCGACAGCCGATGATTGGGACCAACACTGGGGAGAGTTCGGAGACGCCTCCGAGAACAACCCGGCGAACCACTATCGCCAGGCGCTCATTACCCGTCTGCTGGGCGATGTTGCGGACAACGTCCGTGTTCTCGACATCGGCAGTGGCCAGGGACAGCTGATCCTCTCCCTTCAGGCCGTCTATCCTCGGGCCCAATTCCGGGGGATCGAATACAGCGCCGAGGGAGTCCGCCGTTCCGTGCAGGCGGCAGCGGCCCAGAAATGCGACGTCCGGTTCAGCCAGCGAGACCTCCTCGAATCGGCCGAACTCGATCCGGAAGAAGCGGGCTGGGCCGGTATTGCGGTCTGTAGCGAAGTGCTCGAGCACGTGGATCAGCCCGAGGTCCTGATCCGCAATGCTCGCGACTATCTTCAGCCCTCCTGCATGATGGTGGTGACCGTGCCCGGTGGCCCACGTTCTGCCTTCGACCGACACATCGGTCACCGACAACACTTCACCTCGTCCAAGCTCCGCGCTCTCCTCGAATCATCCGGCTATACGGTGGAACGGACTTGCCGAGCCGGCTTTCCCTTCTTCAACCTGTACCGCCTCGTCGTCATCGCTCGTGGAAAACGCCTGATCAGCGACCTGAACCAGGGTGAATCCCAGGGCTCCGATTCCCTGATCACCCGACTCGCATTCCGGGCCTTCGATATCCTCTTTCGGGCCAATCTGCTCTCCTCCCCGTTCGGCTGGCAGATCGTCGCAGTCGCCCACCCGGCCACAGGTGACGCCGACACGGCCTCATAGCACTCCTGGGACGCTTCTCTATGGCGGAGATCACGCAATGGGCGACGCAATCGCCATCCACCGAACCTCACTCTGGAATCGGAGCGTCCGGCGCATCTCATCGGCGGCACTGGCCGATCCTTCTTCTCATCGCGTCTGAGGCAATCTTCACTGCTCTGTTGATTCGAAAAAGCTACTTCCGGATAGACGACCTTCTCGACTTCGGTGTTGCGCGCCAGTACGGCTTCTCATGGACCTTGGTGAAACTCAACGCGTTTGGACACCTCGCACCCCTCAGCAGACTGCTCCATCTCGTTGTTCTCAATGTATCGTCGTTGAGTTATCCGATTGCCTTCACGATCATCTTGGCCCTCACCGTTCTCCTTCTCCGGTCACTTTGGTGGGTGCTCCTAGAGCTTGAGGCATCCAATAGCGTCATCGGTTCATACCGTGTCTTTGGGCAGGTCGACGAGAGCCGTGCTGACCGGCCCTGCACAACCTCCAGAACGGCGAGTGCACCCTCGATGCGGTGCCTCATTGCCGTCGTTGCGTCGAGATCACCGGCCTCGATAGTGGCCAGCATCCTTCGAAGGTCGTCAGCGAGTGCAGCCACCTTGGCGCGGCTCAGGGGCCTAGTCATCGTCGGAAGGTCGGCTGTTCGCCTGACCTGAGCAACGCGGATCGCTCACGCCTGAACCTCGGTCGACGGGAGCGTGATCCGATAGCCGCAGTCGGCATGGTCCTCGTGGCCTCCGCTGCCGCCGTTCTTGTAGGGGCGGCAATCCTGTCCGTCGTTCTCATGAACGCAGCTCCATACGACGAACTCCGGATCGCCCTTGCCGTCACAATAGGGACACGTACCCGAGGTCCCAGCCGGAATGAACCGGTCGGCGGGTTGCCCACGGGTGTCCGTCATGTCCACGGCAGCGCTCTGACCGAAGGTGACTGTTCCGGAGCCATCGCAGACAGGACAGCGTGCGAGTTGGGTCAGGAATTCTTGGATGATCGCCTGAGCCTGTTCGACGGTCACCTCATCGCAGATCCTTGTCGCAGCGAGCCGTTCAGCCGTGTCACGTTTCAACGTTCCACGTCCCGAGCGCAGCGTTCTCTGACCTGTCCGCTCCCAAGCACTCGTCGACCAACCGTAGCCATCTCCTCCCGTGCATACCCTTCGGCTTCGGCGGGAACGGCCCGTTTCGCTCCATCCGAGCCGAGCTCGGAGCTTGTTGCTCTTGCATATCGCCCTCGTAAACGTGTCTGACTGAGCCGTCTCGTAAGTGAGGTTGGCTCAATCTGAGCTCACCGGGGCCCGGGGCGTACACCACGTGTCCTCATCCTGATTATCGGCATGGGGCGTCGGCTCTGGTCCATCCCCTCGGCCATCCTCGGGCTGCCGTGGGTCCTCAACGTGTTCGAGCTCTGGTACATCCGCTACGGAGAGCAGTGGACGATCCTGGCCCGGTACACCTACCCGACCCTGCCGGCGTTGCTGGTCCTGGCGGCCGCCGCAACCGACACCATCCGGACGCGGTTCCTTCCGGTGCTGGTGACCGCGGGTGCCACCTGCGGGGTGGCCGTGGTCTGGGCCTATCTGCTGTTCGGCTACACGGGCCGTGACGCCATCCACTGGTAGCAGGGTGCCCCCGAGGGTCAGACCATGGATCGGCGCGCGTGCCCCTCGGACACGGTGCCCGGCGAATCCGACCCGGGGGCGGGATCGACCGCCGCGGTGGTCGGAACCAGGGCGCCGACGGTGGCGAACCAGTCCTCGTCCTCTCCCGGCAGCCTCGGCGAACACCAGGGAAAGACCCGGGTGAGATTGGGACTGTAGAAGGGATCCTCGTGGTGTAGCAGACCCCACCAGCGTCGCAGGAATTCACCGAAGTCGACGGCGTACCCCGAGAGGCCCCGGCTCACCGACTCGTAGTGGACGAGCTCCGCATGCGGCGTGTAGAGCAGCCGGTAGCCGGCCTGACCCAGGCGGATGCAGAAGTCGGTGTCGTTGAACGCGACCGGGAGGGCCTCGTCGAATCCCCCGAGCTCAGTGAAGACCTCACGCCGGACCAGCATGCACGCCGCAGTGAGCGCGCTGTAGGAGCGGACGACCCGGTCCCAACCCCCGTACCCGACCCGGCCGGGGGGCAGCCCGTTGAGGATGTGGGCCGCGATGCCTCCCACCCCGAGGACCACCCCCGCATGCTGGAGACTCCCGTCGGGGTAGACCAGGCGTGCCCCGACCGCGCCCACCTCGGGGCGCTGCCCGAGCTCCACCATCGCGTGCAGCCATCCCTCGGAGGTGGCCTCGATGTCGTTGTTGAGGAACAGGAGCATGTCGGCGTCGGTGGAGGAGGCGGCAAGGTTGTTGATGGCCGCCCAGTTGAACGGGCCGGGATGGTCGAGCACCCGGATCTCGGGCCGGGCCTCGAGCCGGGACCGGAGCACCCGGGTCTCGGGTTCGATGCTGCCGTTGTCGACGAGGACGATCTCGCTGATCGGGTAACCCGGCGACAGCTCGAGCGAACGCAGGCATGCTTCGGTGAGGGCGGCCTGGTCACGGAACGGGATGATCACACAGACCGTGGGGGACGAGGTGATCTCGCGCCGTACGTGGTAGGCACCGGTGAACGGTCCCGGTGCCACCCGGCCAAGGATGCCGCGCCGGGAGACCGCGTCCTCGAGCGCCCGGCGGCTGGCCGAATAGGCCCAGGGCTTGGCGTCGGGATCTCCGGCCGCAGAGCCGGCGACCATCCGCCAGTGGTACAGGACTTTCGGGATGTGCACCACCCGCCGTGCCAGCTCGGTCGACCGGAGCATGATGTCGAAGTCCTGACTGCCGTCGAACTCCGGCCGGAACCCCCCGATCCGGCGGACCAGATCGTGCCGGATGGCGGTCAGGTGACCCAGATAGGGATACGCGAGCAGGAGTTCCGGATCCCAGTCCGGCTTGAAGCTCGGCTGGTGCGGTCGGTCGATCTCGTCGAGCTTGTCCTCGTCGGTGTAGATGACGTCGGCATCCTCGACAGTGAGGGCGACCCGGGCGATCTGGGCGAGGGCGTCCGGCTCGAGCACGTCGTCATGGTCCATGAGAACCACGAATTCACCGGTCGCAGCCGTGAGCGCCCGGTTGGTCGCACGGGAGATCCCGCCGTTCTGTTCGAGTGCCATCGCTGTGATCCGCGGATCCCGGTCGGCGAATACCTCCATCGACGCACGCAGCTCGGGTTGCCCGGACCCGTCGTCGCAGAGGCACAGCTCCCAATTCCGGTAGGTCTGGGCGATGATCGACTCGACGCACTCCTCGAAAAACCAGAGGGCCGGTCGGTAGACCGGGATGACCACGCTCAAGAGGGGACCGTTGGTCGGAAGTTCGTCGGGCTGCTCGCCCCGTTCGGCGCGTTCGAGCTGGTCCAGGTGCCACTGGTGCTTCCAATGCCAGTACGCGGGGGGCGAGGAGCCCGCATCCGGGCCCCATTCCGGCTCGGCGTCGTCGTCCTTCGCCTCGGCGGTAGCCGGTTCCGCGGGAAGGAGCAGATCGACGAGTCGATCGGTCATCCACCCGAGCGCCGGTCCGAACCCGGCGCCGTCACGCCCGTTGCTCACGGGCCGACCCGGGGAACTCGCAGGGAACACCGCACGACCGGCCCGATCGTACCAGTGACTGCGTGGAGCTCGGGGCTCCCCGCGACTCCCCCGAACCGCGACGGGGCTGCGACCCGGCGGTACACTCAGCGGTGCAGCCCGCCCCGGATCCGACCGGTGACCGTGGCCGGACGAGGAGCGCCGCGACGTGGACCAGCTCGATCCCGAAGGAGTACTGGAGAGGCTCCGGGCAGAGCACCGTGTCCTCAGATGGGCGCCGCTCCCACCCGAGCCTGTTCGCAGGCCGACCGAGCGGAGCCAGGTGCGAAACCGCGCCTCGCTCGAGTACCTCCACCACCACTGGTCCCTGCCCGACCGGGTCGATCCGGCGGTCACCGGCGGCGGCGTGCGCGGCCGGATCATCGCCCTCTTCGGCCGGCTGACCTTCCGCGTCCTCGGCCCCTATCTGCGCGAGGAGCGCGAGCTGTTCGCGCACCTGGTGCGGGTCAGCGACTCACTCGAGCAACGCTGTGACGAGCTCACCCTCCGGTGCGAGCAGCTCAACCAGGACCTGGTCGACCGGCAGACGGCCGAGGCGGAGAACCTCGCCGAACTGGCCCTCTGGCTCCACCTCGACGCACCGGACCGGGCCTCGGCCAACGGGTTGCACGCGGACACCGACGGTCCCGGGGACACCGCGACGCCGCGATGAGCGGCGACGCCACCGTCGCCGTCCTGACCGCCCACTGGGAGTCGGGCACGGAGGAGGGGTGGATCGCCCGGCAGGTTGCGGGAGCTCTGGCCGGAGTCGCCGACGTCCACGTGGTCACCCCGGAGGGCGAGCGGTCCGGGTGCGAGCCTGACAGTGTCTTCTCCCTGCACCACCTCGGATCGCCGATCGCCCGATCGTCCGAGCTCCGGCGCGACCTCCTGGTCCGGGCGTTCTCGCAGAGCATCGGCCGTCCGCATACGGAGCTGCCACCAGGTGCGGCCGAACAACTCGACCGCGGTCTCATCGAACCGTGGAAGGCGGCGGGCCCGCTGCTCACCGAGCTCCGGCCTTCTCTGGTGGTGGTCGTCGACCTGCGCAACGTCGGCGCCCTCTCCGTCCTCGGGAGCCACCTCCCAACGACGCCGATGGTCCTCGTCCCCCTCGGGTCGGATCCCGAGCTCATGGCCTTCGCCCATTTCGACCCCCTGTTCGACCGCGCCGACGCCGTGCTCACCGTGACCGAGTCCGAACGGTCTGCCGTGATCGAGCATCACGGGAAGTCCGGTTCGGTCCATCGCATCGGGGCGCCGATGGCCGCCAACCCGAGCGCCCTGACCGAGCCCAACACCTGGGTCGGGGACAACCCGTACGTGCTGGTGCTCACCGGGACGGCCGAGGACGAGGGCTCCGAGCAGAACGAACTGGTCACGCTCCTGCGCATGCGGTATCCGGAGGTACGGCTGGGCATCGTCCACAACGATGCATTCTGCGTCTGGCACCAGGGCAGGGTCACCAGGGGATGGCCAGCCGAGCGGGCAAGCGACCTCGACCGTCTGATGGCATGGGCCCGGATGACCGTCGAGCTCGGCCCGGGCGCCTACTTCGGACGGCGGTGCGTGACCTCGCTGCTCTACGGGACGCCCATCGTCGTCCCTGCCTCGAGCCGGGCACGAGAGCACGCCGAGCTCGGCAAGGGCGGCCTCTGGTTCGCCGATGCGCCAGAGCTGGCCTGGTGCGTGGAAGCACTCCTCGATCCGGCGGTTCGAACTGCACTCGGCGGCCAGGGCCGGACCTACGCCGAAAGGGAGTATGCCTCGACCGAACGGTTCGTCGCGGAAGTGGTGTCTGCCTGCGGCAAGCTCGCCGAGCGCACCGGGTCCACCCGGTGAGTCAGATCACCGCCTGACCAGCAGGGCGGCCACCATCCCGTCGAGGATGTCCGCTTCGGACACCAGGCATTCAGAGCAGCCGAGCCGGCGCATCACCGAGTGGAGGATGAGCGCGCCCGCCACGATCACGTCCTCCCGTCCGGGGACCATGCCGGCGCGGTCGAGACGGGCCCTCCGGTCCTCCGCGGCCAGCACGTGGTACCAGTGGTCGGCGTCGGCGGAGGTGAGCACCGCGTGGTGGGTCCGCGCCGGGTCGTAGTGCGGGAGCCCCAGGCTCAGCGAGGCCAGCGTGGTGATGGTGCCGGCGAGCCCCACCAGCCGGTGCGCGCCGAGCAGTGTCGGGTGGGCGGTGACCGCCTCCTCCAGCTGGGCGCCGGCCTCTGCTTCGGCCGCGGCGAGCTGGGCCGATGTAGGCGGGTCACTGCGGAAGAACCGCTCGGTGACCCGGACGCACCCGAGCTGCAGTGAGACCGCTGCGAGACCGGGGTCGTCGGGCCCGTCGCCTGCCACCAGCTCGGTCGAACCACCCCCGATGTCCAGCACCAGGAACGGCCCGTCGGCCGGATCGAGGTCGGCCACCGCCCCGGCCAGGGACAGCCGCCCCTCCTCCAAGCCGGTCAGGAGCTCCGGCTCGAGCCCGGTGAGCGCGCCGGCGGCCGCCAGGAATTCGTGGCCATTGGAGGCGTCGCGTGCGGCCGAGGTGGCGACCAACCGTCCCCGGACGACCCCCCAGCGGTCCATCTCCCGACGGTACTCACCGAGCACCTCGAGGCTCCGTCCGACCGCATCCGGGGACAGGCGCCCCGTGGAGTCCACGCCCTGCCCGAGCCGGGTGATCCGCATGAGCCGCTCGAGGCGGCGACCCTCCGCGTCGGCCACCAGCAGGCGGGTCGAATTGGTCCCGCAGTCGATCGCCGCCACCGGCCCGTCGTTCGCCACCCGCACTTGCTAGCACGGTCGGCCTCAGCAGGGATGCAGACCGATCTTCTGCGCCGTCCACTCCCCCACCGGGTCGTCGCCACCGGCCAACCACCAGGCCAGGTGGGCGTGGAGACACTTGACCCCCTGGCGGGTCCCCCCCACCCCGCCCGAGGGTCGTGGCCCCACATGGTCGGCGGGGACGAGCGCGTCACGGTCCGCCGCGTCAGCGCGCGTGCGCCTCGGCGATCCGGTCAGAGGAGACCGCTGCCTCTGCCAGCCGGACCCCGCCGGACGACTCGAGGCGACTCACCGCGTCCCGGAGGTGCGGGTCGACCAGCCAGAAGCGGGTGGGCATCGGGGTACCGTCGAACAGGAAGGGGGCGTTCGCGATGACCGCCGGGCTCCCCCCGTCACCCCGCACCACGATCTCGAACGCTCCGGCAGGCGTCCTGCCGAGCAGCTCGGCGACACGCTCGCGCTCCCCCGGCTCCCCGCTCCGGTCGGGGCCGCCCGTGCCGACGGCACGGTCGGGGCTCACTTCCAGAATTCGAGGGTGGAGGTGACCCTGCCCCAGAAGCTCGAGGCCGGTCGGGGCGCTGTGGCACCCGTGGCCGCTCGCCCTCCGGTCGATGGACTGACGCTCTGCTGTGGCGTCGGGAGCCCCGGGTCCGGAGTCATGTTGGGTGCGTTGGCCGGGGAGACCAGGGGCTGGCCGGCCGGGTCACCGGGAGAAGGCTGCCCGGCGTGTGCGACCGAGGCTTTCCCGGACGGCGGCAGGATCTCGTAGAGACTCTGCCCGCGCCCCACCAACTGGTAGTTCTGCCGGGCCAGCCGCTCGATCTCGGCGCTCGTGCCGAGCTGCCGCTCCTGTTCTGCGAGCAGCTGGTTCTGGTGGCGGAGCGCCGAGAGCTGTGCCGCTTCGGCGGAGAGTTGCTGGTGCTGATGGAGCAGATCGGTGAACGGGAAGCTGGTGCCGATGATCACCACGGCGATCACCGCCGCGAGCAGGACCGGCACACGGTTGCGGTTGCCGGCCTTCCCGGCCGGGCGGCGCTTGCCCGCCCCACTCCCCTTCCCCGCCGCACTGCGCTTCCCGGCCGCACTGCGCTTCCCGGCCGTTGCCCGCTTCCGCGTCAGACGCCCCTTCCGAGGCGCACTCCGCTTCCCCGTCGGTCGTCCGGAGAGGGCACCCCGGCCGGGCGTCGACTTGCTGCGGGCGTGGAGGCGGGCGCTCACCGCGAACCTCCCCACGAGGAAAGGGCGTCCCCACCGGGGAAGGCCGCCGACTCGCCGAGCTCCTCCTCGATGCGGAGCAGCTGGTTGTACTTGGCCACCCGATCGGAGCGGGCGGGTGCGCCGGTCTTGATCTGGCCGCAGTTGGTCGCCACCGCCAGATCGGCGATGGTGGTGTCCTCGGTCTCGCCGGACCGGTGCGACATCACGCACGCGTAGGCCGACCTGGTGGCCATGGCCATCGTCCCGAGCGTCTCGGTCAGCGTTCCGATCTGGTTGACCTTGACCAGCACGGCGTTGGCGCTCCCGGCCTCGATGCCCCGGCGCAGCCGGTCCTCGTTGGTCACGAAGAGGTCGTCCCCGACCAGCTGGATCCGCGAACCGAGGGCCTCGGTCATCGCCGCCCAGCCGTCCCAGTCGTCCTCGGCCATCCCGTCCTCGATCGAGACGATCGGGTATCGCCCGACCAGGTCGACCCAGTAGGTGACCATCTCGGCCGAGGAGAGGGTGCGGCCCTCCCCGGCCAGCTCGTAGGCACCGTCGCGGTAGAGCTCGGTGCTCGCCGGGTCCATGGCGATCGCGATCTCCTCGCCCGGCACCCGGCCTGCCGCCTCGATGGCCTCGACCAGGACCCGCACCGCGTCCTCGTTCGAGGGCAGATCGGGGGCGAAGCCCCCTTCGTCGCCGACCGCGGTGGAGAGCCCGCGGTCGTGGAGCACCGCCGCCAGGGTGTGGTAGGTCTCCACCCCCCACCGCAACGCCTCCGAGAACGAGGCCGCGCCGACCGGCACGATCATGAACTCCTGCAGGTCGATCGAGTTGTCGGCATGGACGCCGCCGTTGACCACGTTCATCATCGGCACCGGTAACACGTGGGCGCCGGCGCCCCCGACATAGCGGAAGAGCGGGAGGCCGAGCTCCTCGGCCGCGGCCCGAGCGGTCGCCAGCGACACCCCGAGGATCGCGTTGGCCCCGAGCCGCGCCTTGTTGGGTGTCCCGTCCGCGTCGATCATCGCGAGGTCCACCGCGCGCTGGTCGAGCGCGTCGAACCCCTCGAGGAAGTCGGCGATCTCCCCGTCGACGTGCTCGACGGCCTGCAGCACGCCCTTGCCCCGGTAGCGTTCGCCGCCGTCCCGGAGCTCGACGGCTTCGAAGGAGCCGGTCGACGCGCCCGAGGGGACGATGGCACGGCCGGAGGCGCCCGAGTCGAGGAGGACCTCGACCTCGACCGTCGGATTCCCGCGGGAGTCGAGGACCTCCCGGCCGATGACCTGCTCGATCAAGCCCACGCTGCGTCGTCGCTCCTGTTCGGTGTGTGGGAAAACTACCATCCACCTGGCCCCGGACCTGGGCATTCCTCCCGAATCACGCACGGAGCGACAGCTGCGACAGAGCCGGGAGCGCGACCTCACCCGCGCTGTTCGACCTCCGCGCGGAACGCCGCCGCCCGCGAGAGCAGGGCCGTCTCCGGATCGATCCCGACGGCGCGGGAGAGGCCGACCAGCGAGAAGAGGAGGTCTCCGACCGCCTCGGCCCGGGCCCGCTCGGTGTCCGATGCCCCTGCCTGGTCTGCAACGGCCAACGCGGCCGCCCCCTCGCCGATCCGCAACGCCTCCTCGGCGGCCCCCGGGAGGACCATCCCGACGGCGACCGCCTTGCGCTGGAGCTTGGCCGCCAGCGCGAGCGACGGGAACGCCGCAGGGATGCCCTCGGTGACACTGGACCGGCCCTTCTCGGCCTTCTTGATGGCCTCCCAGTTGGCGGCCACCTCCTCGGCGCTGGTGGCGGTGAGGCCCCCGAACACGTGGGGATGCCGGGAGACCAGCTTGTCGTGCACGCCGCGGGCAACGTCCGCGAGGGTGAACCGCCCGACCTCGGCGGCCAGCGTGGCGTGGAAGAGCACCTGGAAGAGGAGGTCTCCGAGCTCCTCTTCCAGGTGGGCCACCGCCCGGGCCTCCCGGTCGGCTTCCGCGTCGCTCGCCACCTGCTCCGGGACGGATGCAGCCCGGGCGTCCACCGCTGCGAGCGCGTCGATCGCCTCGAGCACCTCGTAGGCCTCCTCCAGGAGGTGGCGGCCGAGCGATGCGTGGGTCTGACGCCGGTCCCAGGGGCATCGTTCGCGCAACGTGTGCACGAGCACGTCGAGCGCCACCAGCTCGCTCGCGACCGGCGCGGCGAGGGTCGGGATCCACAGCGAGGTGAGGTGGTCCGGCTGGACACCCCGATCGATCTCCTCCCACGGCACCTCCCAGACCCGCTCGTCCGGCAGGCCGAGGTGGTGCAGGATCGTGACCGGTTCGGTCGGGTGTGGATCGACCGCGAGCTTGATCTCGGACAGCACCGCCCGGCTCCAGCACTGGGCCACCAGCAGCGGCCCGCGGTCGCCGGCCGCACCCACGGCGAACTCCCCCGCATCGACCACACGCACCCCCTCGGCGAACGGGTCGATCCCCAGCCGGACGAAGGCCAGGTCGAGGAAGGAGAGCGCCGGATGGACCTCGACGGCGAGCTCGCCCGAGGCGACCCGCGGGTCGGAGAGCAGCAGGGCGACCGACCGCTCGGCGACCACCGGCGAGCCGGGGACCGCGTAGACCACCGACCCACCGCCGAGCGCGGTCGTGACCAGGTCGTCGGCGATCGAGCGGTAGACGTCCTCGAAGGTCTCGGCACGCTCGTAGTGGTGATCGAAGGAGCGCGCACCGGGGAAGGCGGCAGCCGCCGGATGGCGGGTGGTGCGGAGGAAGAGCGCGGCGGCCGAACCGATGAGCGCGAGCGACGCCTGGGTGATCAATTCGGGACCGGCGGGACCCAGCCCGACGACGTCGATGCGGGGACCGGCCGGATCGCGCGCACCGGTCGCCACGGGAGAGCTCAGCCCCCGGCGGTGCCCGTGGCCCCGCCGGCGGCGGCGACCGGGAGCGAGCCGGACGCGGCCGGCAACAGGTACTGCGCGGGCGGGGTCGGCGGGGCGACCACCGAGAGGCCCTTCCACTTCCCGTACTGCGGGTTGACCGCGACCTCGGAGTGGTGCGCGAAGGCGACCAGTTCGGCGTCGACCCGCTGGAGGTTGCCGGTGCCGTGGAGCAGCTCGGTGCGGATCACCGGGACGGCCGAGGTGACCGGCTCGGCGGTGCGGCTGGTGACCTCGTAGACCACCCACTGACCGCCACTGGTCTGGACCGGGCCGAGGGGGCTGCCGACGGTCACCGACGACACCTGGAGGGCCTGTTCGACCCGGGCCTCGGTGAAGGAGCACCCGAGCTGGCCGCCGGTGGCAGCGGTCTGGGTGTCGATGGAGGTGCTGCGGGCGAGGGAGGCGAAGTCCGCACCCGCCTGCAGCTGGCTCACGACCTGGTTGGCCTGGGCCTGGCTGCTCGTCGCGATCTGGCTCACGCAGTCGACGGCGAACTGGGCGCGGTTGGCCGCGTAGTAGTTGAGCACCGCGGCGATCGAGAGGTCTGCTCGGCGTGCCAGCAGCTTGTCCTCGACGTCCTGGCTGGAGACCTCGGCGGCGCGCACGTCGGCGGGCAGCCCGGCGAGCAGCTCGCTTCCGCTCAGGGCGGTGCCGTCGGCCTTCTGGCAGGCCGAGGCACTGCCCGACGAGCTGGATTGCTGCACGGCGGCGTTGATCGCGCCGGTGAGCTCCGCCTCGTACTCGGTCCGGGTCGACGCGAGGTCTGTGGCATCGACCGTGATGCCCGTGCTCGCCGCGTACTGGGTGGCCAGCAGGTTCTGCACCTGGCCGGAGAGGACGGTGCCGGCGAAGCCGATCTGCCAGGTGCCCGATCCTCCGTCACCTTCGGCGGAGGCCCCCGCCAGCTGCGGGTACTCGAGCTGGAGCAGGCACTGCCCGGCGATCGTCCCGTTGAGGGCGCTCAGGCGCTCGTTGAGCGTCGAGACGGCGATGGTGTCCCCGTTGGCGGACGCTGCGGTGGGGGTCACCGTGCAGGCCGAGAGCACCGACCCGGAGACGAGCGCGACGAGGGAGAGGGTAAGGACGCAGACGGTGCGCTTCACGGTCGGCGATGCTATCGGCTGGAGCACCCGGGTCGGCCCCGGGTGGTCAGTCAACCGGCAGGAGCTCGCGGAGGAACGCGACCAGGGCAGGCGCGTAGGTGCCGGTGCCCTCGGCGGGCGCGATCGGCACCGAGAGCCGGTGCACCTCGGTCTGGTAGGTGGCCCCCGGCGAGAGCCGGCGGAGCCGGACCTCGGCCGACGCGGGCAGGACGACCGGAGTCATCCGGGCCACCGCCCGGCCGCCGACCCGGCCGGAGCGCGGTGCGCTGCCGTCACTCCCGCCGATACGGGGCGCGGCAACCGAGAGGTCGGTCACCCCGAGCCGCAGGCACTCCACCCGGAGCAGCGCCACGTCGAGCAGGGCGGCGGCCGGAGCCGGCAGCGGGCCGAACCGGTCCTCCCACTCGCGCCGCACGTCGACGACCCCCTCGACGGTCCGGACCGCCGAGAGGCGGCGGTAGGCCTCGAGCCGCACGTCCTCCGCCTCGACGTAGGTGCGGGGCAGGTGTGCGGCGTCGGGCAGGTCCAGCGAGAGCTCGATCGGGCGCGGGCGGGGCTCGCCCTTGAGCTCGGAGACCGCCTCCGAGACCATCTGGACGTAGAGGTCGTACCCCACCGCGGCGATATGTCCGGACTGGTCGCGCCCGAGCAGGTTGCCCGCCCCCCGGATCTGGAGGTCGCGGAGGGCGATCTTGAAGCCCGATCCGAGCTCGGTGTGGTCGCCGATCGTGCGCAGGCGCTCGTAGGCCTGCTCGGAGAGGACACGGTCGGTCGGGTGGAACAGATAGGCGTAGGCCCGCTGGCCGGCGCGACCGACCCTCCCGCGCAGCTGGTGCAGCTGCCCGAGGCCGAGCAGGTCGGCACGGTCGACCACCAGCGTGTTGACCGTCGGCATGTCGATGCCCGACTCGATGATGGTCGTGCAGACCAGCACGTCGTAGCCGCCCTCCCAGAAGTCGAGCACCACCCGCTCGAGCGTTCCCTCGTCCATCTGGCCGTGGGCCACCGCCACCCGGGCCTCGGGGGCCATCCGGCGGACCCGTTCGGCGACCGCCTCGATGTCCTGGACCCGGTTGTGCACGTAGAAGACCTGGCCCTCGCGCAGGAGCTCGCGCCGGATGGCCTCCGAGGCGGCCGCCTCGTCGAAGTCGCCGACGTGGGTGAGGATCGGGCGGCGGGCCGCCGGCGGGGTGTTGACCATCGAGAGGTCGCGGATGCCGGTGAGGGCCATCTCGAGGGTGCGCGGGATGGGGCTCGCGGTGAGGGTGAGCACGTCGACCCCCTCGGACATCGCCTTGATCGACTCCTTGTGGCCGACCCCGAAGCGCTGCTCCTCGTCGACCACCAGGAGGCCGAGCTTCTGGAAGGTCACGTCCCCGGCGAGCAGCCGGTGGGTCCCGATGACCACGTCGACCGACCCGTCGGCCAGGCCGGCGACCACCGATGCCGCCTGCGAGTTGGTCAGGAACCGGCTGAGCAGCTCGACCCGCACCGGGAAGGGTGCGTATCGCTCGGCGAAGGTCTGGGCGTGCTGGCTCGCCAGCAGGGTGGTGGGCACCAGCACCGCCGCCTGGAAGCCGTCAGCGACCGCCTTGAACACGGCGCGGATGGCGACCTCGGTCTTGCCGAAGCCGACGTCGCCGCAGACCAGTCGGTCCATCGGCTGTGGCTCCTCCATGTCGGCGGTGACCTCTTCGATGGCACGCAGCTGATCGGCGGTCTCGACGTAGGGGAAGGAGGCGGCGAGCTCGGCCTGCCAGGGGGAGTCCGGCCCGAACGCGTGGCCGGGCACCTGCAGGCGACGGCGGTAGAGGGCGACCAGTTCCTCGGCGATCTCGTGGACCGCGGCACGCGCCCGGGAGGTGGCCTTCTGCCACTCGGAGCCACCGAGGCGGTTGACCGTGGGCGAGTCCCCGCCGGCGTAGGGGGTGAGCAGCTCGATCTGGTCGGTCGGGAGGTAGAGCCGGTCACCGCCGCGGTACTCGAGGAGGAGGTAGTCACGGGTGGCGCCGCCCATGCTCCGGGTGACCATGCCGCCGTAGCGGGCCACCCCGTGCTGGCGGTGGACCACGTAGCTTCCCGGGGCGAGGTCGTCGAAGAACCCGTCGACCGGCCGCGCACGCGTGCGGACCGGGCGGTGCGGTCGGCGGCGACCGGTGATGTCGGACTCGGTGAGGACCGCGACCCGGCACCCGGGGAGGACGAAGCCGCGGTCGAGCGCGGCCACCGCGATGCGGGTGCCGGGAGCGGAGAGATCGTCGTCGGGACCGGCCACCGGCACCAGCACACCCTCGGCCGCCAGCAGGCCGGAGAGGCGTTCGGCCCCGCCGGTGCTGCTCGAGCAGAGGACCACCGCGTAGCCACCGTCCGCCAGGGTCGAGACCTGATGGGCCAGCCGGGCGCCGTCGCCGAGGATGGGCTCCCACCCGCGGCTCTCGATCTGGGGGAGGTCGGGACCCTCGGCCGAGGGCACCAGCGAGACGACCGAGGCGCTCGTCCCGCTGAGCAGGCGGTCGAAGGGCACGTGCAGGCGCGGCGGGGCGCCACCCGCCTCGAGGCCCCAGGTCGACGCCAGCGCGTCGGCCAGCGCCGCCTCCTCGTCGAGCAGCTCGCCGGCCCGGTCGCGCACACGGCGGGGCTCGACCAGGACGATCTGGGTGCCGTCCCCGAGGAGATCGCAGAGCAGCTCCTCGCGGTCGGCCAGCCACGGCAGCCAGGACTCCATGCCGTCGAACTGCTCCCCCTCGGCGATCCGGTCCCACTGCTCGCGGCCCCAAGGGGCCGATCGCACCAGCCCGGTGGCGCGGGCGCGCATCGCCGGATCGGCGACCAGCTCCCGGCAGCCGAACAGCTCGACCGTCCCGAGGTCGCCGGTCGATCGCTGGTCGGCGACGTCGAAGGCGGTCAGACGGTCGACCTCGTCGCCCCAGAGGTCGATCCGGACGGGCTCCTCGGCGGTCGACGGGAACACGTCCACGATCCCGCCGCGCACCGCCAGCTCACCGCGGTGTTCCACGATCGACTCCCGTCGGTAGCCGAGGCCGACCAGATCTGCGACCAGGTCGTCGACGACGATGCGGTCCCCCCTGGCCACGACCACCGGGCGGGCCGCCGTCCGCCAGGGACCGAGCCGCTGGAGCAGGGCCTTGACCGGTGCCACCACGATCCGGGGCCCGGTTCCGGCGGCGCCCGCGCCGGGCGGGCCGCCGAGGTGCCAGAGCAGGCGGAGGCGCCGGCCCATCGTGGCGACGTCCGGGCTCACCCGCTCGAACGGGAGTGTCTCCCAGGCCGGGAAGAGGTCGACCATCGGAACCCCGCTCGCCCCCTCCTCACCGATCTCGCCGTCCCCACCCGCACGATCGTCGGTGAACGCCGTCAGATCATGGGCGAGCTGCGAGGCGGCCGCACCGGTCGGGGTGACCACCAGCACCGGGCGCCGCGAGCCCAGCCGGACCAGGCCGGCCAGGACGTAGGCCTGGGCCGGGGTGGCCACCGCCAGCGTTGCCGTGGGCGCGCCGACCACCCCGGTCATCGCGGGTTCGTTGCGCAGCACGGGGGGGAGCGAGCGGAGGCTCACCGGTTCAGGGTACCGGGGGCCGCGCCGGCGGGCAGCGTCCCGGCGCCCGATGGGTGCGGGTCGGTGCGATGGACAGCTCAGCGCGGGCGGCGCGGCTCCCAGCGGAACCGGCGAGCGGTGAAGACGAGCGCCGCCGCGGCCCAGACCAGCATCACCACGAGGTCGTTGGCGCGCAGCCCGGAGCCCGGTCCGCCCTCGAACGCGCTGACCAGCGCGTCGATCATGTGGCGCACCGGGAACCAGTCGGCGATCTTGGCGAGCACCGACCCGTTGGCGATCGGGTAGAAGACCCCGGAGATGAAGACGATCGGGAAGTAGATGCCGTTGATCACCGCGGGCGCGGCGTCGGCGTTCGGGATGATGACGGTGACCGCCAGGCCGAGCGCGCAGAAGGTCACGATACCGACCGCCAGGGTCAGCACGGCCGCTCCGGGATGGTACGGGAAATGGAGGTGGTAGAAGGCCAGGCCGATGCAGACCGTGAGGACGGTGAGCAGCGCGACCGTGATCATGATGCTGCCGATGATGCCCCCGATGTAGGAGCCGATCGAGATCGGGGTGCCCCGCATGCGCTTGAGCACCCCCGAGTCGCGGCGGAGGCTCACCACCATCCCCAGGTTCGTATAGCACGCGGCGATGAGGCCGAAGGTGAGCATGGCCACCACGATGTACTGGTCGTAGCGGAGGGTGGTGCCCGCCACCCGGAACGAGCCGGCCGAGGTGCCGACGACCACCAGGAACACGATCGGGAACAGGAAGGTGAACACGGCGGCCATCGGGTTGCGCCAGTACGCCTTCTGCTCGTAGCGGACCTGCTCTTTGGCCACCGTCAGGTCGTTCACCGCCCGTCCCCCCGGGTCAGCGACAGGTAGACGTCCTCCAACGAGGGGCGGACCACCGAGAGGCCGGCCAGTGGCTCACCACGTTCGACCGCCCAGCCGCACAGCGCATGGAGCAGGGTGGTGGGCTCGTCGATCTCGAGCTCGACCGCGGACCCGCGGACCCGCGGCGCGAGACCGCTCGGAATCGGGAGCTCGCCCACCTGCACCCCCTCGGGCAGACCGAAGCGGATCGTGACCATCGCCCGGTCACGGCCCCCGAGGGTGTCCGGCGACCCCGAGGCCACCACCCTCCCGGCGGCGATGACGGTGACCGAGTCGGCCAGCGCCTGCGCCTCGTCCATGTAGTGGGTGGTGAGCACCACGGTGCGTCCCTCCGCGCAGAGACCGCGGACCACGTCCCACGCCTCGTGGCGGGCCGAGGGATCGAACCCGGTGGTCGGCTCGTCGAGGAAGATGAGCTCGGGGTCGCCCACGAGGGCGAGACCCAGGTCGAGACGGCGCTGCTGGCCCCCGGAGAGGGACTTGACCCGCGAGCCCGCCTTCGCCTCGAGCCCGACCAGGCCGACCACCTCGTCGACGGACCGCGGACGCGGATAGAGACCGGCACGCTGGGTCATCGCCTCGGCCACGGTGAGGTAGGGCTCGACGGCGCACTCCTGGAGCACGATCCCCACTCGCGCCCGCAGGTCCCGGTCGCGGCGCTGGGGATCCCGGCCGAGCACCGACACCGTCCCCGCGTCGCGGCGTCGGTAGCCCTCGAGGATCTCGACCGCGGTGGTCTTGCCGGCGCCGTTCGGCCCGAGCAGTGCGAGGACCTCGCCCCGCCGAACGGTGAAGTCGATGCCACGGAGCGCCTCGACACCGCCGTAGGACTTGGTCAGCCCCCGCACCGAGATCGCGGCGTCCGGGTCGGCACTGTCCGGGTCAGGGGTCATGGTCCACGGGGATCGTACCGGCCGCGACCCCCCCGGCAGCGGGGTGCGGCTCGACATCGCAGCCCCGCGGTCTCACTCCGCCCGGTGGACCGACTGCATCGCCGTCTCCGCCCCGTCGGTCACGATGGCCTCGACCGCGTCGGCCGCCACCTCGATCGCCACCCGCAGGATCTCCCGTTCGGAGGCCGGGGGTCGCTTGAGTACGTAGTCGGCCCCGGGCTGCCGGCCGGGCGGCTTGCCGATGCCGATCCGGACCCGGAGATAGTCGCCGGTGTGCAGGTGGGCGTGGATCGACTCGAGCCCGTTGTGGCCGGCGGTCCCGCCGCCGACCTTGATACGGACCCTCCCGGGGGGAAGGTCGAGCTCGTCGTGGACGACCACCAGCCGTGCGTCCCGGGCCGAAGGCGCCGCGCCGTGACCGGCGACGGGGATGTCGTCCGGCGGCTGGTCGACACCGGCCCGCCGGACCAGCCGGGCGACCGCGGCGCCCGACTCGTTCATGTAGGTCAGCGGCACGGCGAGGAGGATCCGGCGGTCGGCGATGCGGATCTCGCCCGTCCGGGCCTGGAGCCCCTTCTCGACCGAAAGGCTCGCGTGGTGGCGGGCGGCGAGGAGGTCGACCGCGTCGGCACCGACGTTGTGACGGGTCCCGGCGAACTCGGCCCCCGGGTTGCCGAGGCCGACCACGAGCAGGTCCATCGGGGTCCCCCGGCGGGGTCCCCCGGGACCGCGCCGGCGGAGCAGGGCCTAGCCCTCCGCTGACTCGTCGGCGGCGGGTGCCTCTTCGCCCGACGCCGCGACTGCTGCCGCTGCCGCGGCCTCGGCCTCCTCGGCCTCGGTGATCTGGACCCGCGGCGGCTGACCGGCCACCACCGTGGCGTCCAGGTCGGTCTCGAGCTCGACGCCGGACGGGATGGCGATGTCGGACACGTGCAGGGCGCCACCGATGGTGAGCGAGCTCACGTCGATGTCCACCGACGGCGGGATGTCGGCCGGCTTCGCCTTCACGTGGAGGGTGAACAGCTGCTGGTCCACGACGCCGTCGCCGTGGTGCACCTCGATCGCGTCGCCCACCAGGTTGATCCCGACTTCGGCGGAGATGACCTCGTCGCGGCGAACGATGAGGAAGTCGACGTGGGTGACCACGTTCTTGACCGGGTGGTGCTGGATGTCACGGGCCAGGGTCAGGAAGTCGGTGCCGTCGACCTCGAGCGAGAGCAGGGTGTTGAGACCGGCCTCGCCGGACATCGCGATCTGGAAGTCCCGCGCCCGCACCGACACCGCGATCGGGTCTGCACCGTGACCGTAGACGACCCCGGGAATCCTCCCCGCGGCGCGCAGACGGCGGGTCGCGCTGGTACCGATGGTGCGTCCGGCCTCGGCGGCGAGCGTGGTCTCGGGCATGCGGGGACTCCTCGGGAGATGCGAAGAAGAGCGGCTCCACGACCACGCGCCGGGCGCTGGCCGTGGACGGCCGCTGCTGACGGCCTGCCATGCTAGACGCGGGCGGTCACCGCGGCCAGACGCCCCCGCCCTCCAGGCGCCGGGCCGGCCGGACAGCCGGGTCGGTCAGGCCAGGTTCTCACCGCCGAAGATCTCCGAGACCGAGGTGTCCTCGAAGACGGCGTCGATGGCGTCGGAGATGAGCTTGGCCACCGAGAGCACCTCGAGCTTGTCGAACCGCCGGTCCTGGGGGATGGGGAGGGTGTTGGTGACCACCACCCTGGTCAGCGCCGAGTTCTTGAGGCGGTCGACTGCCGGGTCTGAGAGCACAGCGTGGGTTGCCATGCACCACACCTCGGCCGCCCCGCGCTCGGCGAGCAGATCGGCTGCGGCCACGATGGTGCCCGCCGTGTCGATCATGTCGTCGATGAGGACGCACTGGCGCCCCTCGACGTCGCCGACCACGTGGAGGGCTTCGACCTGGTTGGCCGCCCCCCGCAGCCGCCGCTTGTGGACGACGGCCAGATCGGCGGTGAGGTGCTGGCTGAACCGCTCCGCCACCTTCACCCGGCCCGCGTCCGGTGCGACCACCACCAGGTTGTCGTCGAGGTTGGCCCGCAGGTGCTCGATCATCACCGGCGCGGCGGTCAGGTGGTCGAACGGCACGTCGAAGAAGCCCTGGATCTGCCCGGAGTGCAGGTCGACGCTCACCACCCGGTCGGCGCCGGCCACCGAGAGCATGTCGGCCACCAACTTCGCGGTGATCGGCTCGCGCCCGGTCGACTTGCGGTCCTGGCGCGAGTAGCCGTAGTAGGGGCAGACCGCGGTGATCCGCTTGGCCGAGGCCCGCTTGGCCGCGTCGATCATGATCAGGTGCTCCATGAGCGAGTCGTTGACCGGGCCGCTGTGGGTCTGCACGATGAACACGTCGCTCCCGCGGATCGAGGTGTCGAACCGGCAGTGGATCTCGCCGTTGGCGAACTCGCGCAGGTTGGGCTCACCGAGCTCGACCCCGAGGCACCGGGCGATCTCGTGGGCCAGCTCAGGATGGGATCGGCCGGAGACCAACTCGAGACGTCGTCGGGGCGTGAACTCCATGGCGCGACGCTACCCCGCCCCGCGGCCGGGGTCCGCGGTCGTCGGCCCGACCGCCGCGCCGTCGGCCACCTCCGACCCCTCGTCGAGCACCGCGAACGGCCCGACCCGGGCATCGGCCCCGATGGTCGAGCGGCGGCAGACGCTCGAGGCGATCACCGCGCCCTCCCCGACCGTGGTGTCCACCAGCCGGGTGTCCGGTCCGATCTCGGCGTGCGCCCCGATCACGCAGCCGCCCTGGAGGATGACCCCGGGAAGGAGGACCACGTCGGTCGTCAGCTGCACGTCGACGTCGATGTAGGTGGTCACCGGGTCCCACATGGTCACCCCGCGCCGCATCCAGCGCTCGTTGATCCGGTCGCGCAGCTCGGCCTCGGCCACCGCCAGCTGGCCGCGGTCGTTGACGCCGGCCACCTCCATGGGGTCCTCGACCTGGACCGACCCGACCCGGTGGCCGGCCTCGTAGAGCACCTCGACCACATCGGTCAGGTAGTACTCACCCTGGGCGTTGGCCGGGCTCAGCCGGCGCAGGGCGGGTGCCAGGACGCCGCGCCGGAAGCAGTAGATCGACGTGTTCACCTCGGTCAGCTGCAGCTCCTCCTCGCTGGCGTCCGCGTCCTCGACCACCCGGGCCACGGAATCGTCACGGCCGTGCACCACCCGGCCGTAGCCGTCGGGTTCGTCGATGACCGCAGAGAGCAGGGTGGCCGCCGCGTCGCTGGCCCGGTGCGCCCGGACCAGCCGTGCCAGCGTTGGCGGCCGGAGGAGGGGGGTGTCCCCGGGCAGCACGATCACGTCCCCGTCGTCCGCACCCTCGTCCTCGGGGAGCCCGGTGAGGGCGACCGCCATGGCGTCACCGGTCCCCCGCGGCTCCACCTGTTCGACGAACTCGATGGCCATGCCGGGAGGGGCGTGCTCGATGAGGGTCTTGGTGACCCACTCCGCCCGGTGCCCGACGACGACCACCACCCGGGTGATCGAGAGCTCGGCGAGCGCATCGAGGACGTGCAGGACCATCGGGCGACCGCACAGCCGGTGGAGCGGCTTCGGTCGTTCCGACCGCATGCGGGTGCCGTGCCCGGCGGCGAGGACCACGGCCGCGAGCGGGCGCCGGGAGGCACGGCCCTCCTCGGGCGATCCTCGCGGACGTGCGCCGGTCACCATCGGATCGCACCCCCCGGTCGTTCCCGGAGGACACCACGGCGTCGGTGACGCGACACGTTGGTCATGGGGCCTATTCTTCCCACGTCGTCGGGCCGGATGCGACCATGACCCGATCCGACGCCCCGACCAGGGAGCCCACACACCCATGCCCGTCCTGAGCACCAGCGTCGACCCGGACTCGCCTGCCTTCCGGGCGAACGAGCGTGCGCTCTCCGAGGCCCTCGAGCAGATCGATGCCGAGCTCGAGACCGCGCGTGCCGGTGGGGGCGAGCGGTACGTGGCCCGCCATCGTGAGCGGGGCAAGATGACCGCCCGCGAGCGGATCGAGCTCCTCCTCGACCGCGACAGTGCGTTCCTCGAGCTCTGCCCCTTCGCCGCCTGGGGCACCGAGTACACGGTCGGGGCCTCCTCCATCCTCGGCATCGGCGTGGTCGAAGGCGTCGAGTGCCTCATCTCGGCCACCGACCCGACCGTCCGCGGTGGGGCCATGAACCCCTACTCCTTCCGAAAGGGGGCCCGGGGCGCGGACATCGCGCTGGCCAACCGCCTCCCCTCGATCAGCCTGACCGAGTCGGGGGGTGCCGACCTCCCGGCCCAGGCCGAGCTGTTCATCCCCGGCGGCCGGGCCTTCCGCGACATCACCCGCCACTCGGCCGCCGCGCTGCCCACCCTCTCGCTCGTCTTCGGGAACGCGACCGCCGGCGGGGCCTACGTTCCCGGCATGAGCGACCACGTCGTGATGATCGAACAGCGCTCGAAGGTCTTTCTCGGTGGCCCGCCCCTGGTCAAGATGGCCACCGGTGAGGAGTCGACCGACGAGGAGCTCGGCGGGGCGTCGATGCACGCCCGGGTGTCCGGCCTCGCCGACTACCTGGCGGTCGACGAGGTCGACGCCATCCGCCTCGGCCGGCAGATCGTCTCCCGCTTCAATTGGCGCAAGCACGGTCCCGGCCCGAGCCTCCCGGCAGACGAACCGGTCCACGACACCGACGAGCTGCTCGGGATCGCCTCGGCGGACCCGAAGGTCCCCTTCGACCCTCGCGAGGTGCTGGCGCGGATCGTCGACGGGTCACGGTTCGACGAGTTCAAGCCGCTCTACGGCACCAGCCTGGTCACCGGATGGGCGTCGGTCCACGGCTATCCGATCGGCGTGCTGGCCAACCACCGGGGCGTCCTCTTCTCCGAGGAGGCCCACAAGGCCACCCAGTTCATCCAGCTCGCCAATCAGGTCGACGTCCCCCTGCTCTTCCTCCAGAACACGACCGGGTACATGGTCGGGAAGGACTACGAGCAGGCCGGCATCATCAAGCACGGCGCCACGATGATCAACGCCGTCGCCAACTCGTCGGTCCCCCACCTCACCGTCAACATCGGCGCCTCCTACGGAGCGGGCAACTACGGGATGTGCGGCCGGGCCTACGACCCCCGGTTCCTCTTCGCCTGGCCGAACGCCCGCTCGGCGGTCATGGGCCCCGCCCAGCTCGCCGGGGTGCTCTCGATCGTGGGGCGCCAGTCGGCCGAGGCGAGGGGTCTCCCCTTCGACGAGGAGGCCGACCGCGAGATGCGGGCCATGGTCGAGGCCCAGATCGAGTCGGAGTCGCTCCCCCTCTCCCTCTCCTCCCGCCTCTACGACGACGGCATCATCGACCCGAGGGACACCCGCACCGTGCTGGGGATCTGCCTCTCGGTCATCGACGGTCAGCCGATCACCGGTACCCGCGGCTACGGCGTCTTCCGGATGTGATCGGGACCGTGCGCCCTCCTCTTCGCACCCTCCTCGTGGCCAACCGCGGCGAGATCGCCCGCCGGATCATGCGCACCGCCCGGTCGATGGGGGTGACGACGGTGGCGGTCCATTCCGACGCCGACGCGGCGAGCCCTCACGTCGCAGAGGCCGACCTCGCGGTGCGGTTGCCCGGGTCGGCGCCGGCCGACACCTACCTCCGCGTCGACCTGCTCCTCGAGGCGGCTCGGTCCACCGGCGCCGACACCGTCCACCCGGGATACGGGTTCCTCTCCGAATCGGCGGTGCTGGCCCGGGCGGTCCTCGACGCCGGCCTCCGCTGGGTGGGCCCGCCCCCGGCGGCCATCGAGGCCATGGGGTCGAAGACCAGGGCCAAGGAGCTGATGCGCCAGGCGGGCGTCCCGACCCTCCCCTCGGTCACCGTCAGCGGCGCCACCCCGCCGGAGCAGGCCGCGCTCGACGCGCTCGGCTGGCCGCTCCTGGTCAAGGCCTCGGCGGGCGGTGGTGGCCGTGGCATGCGGGTCGTCGAGCGGCGCGAGGACCTCGACGAGGCCCTGGACGGCTCCGCGCGCGAAGCCGCATCGGCCTTCGGTGACGGGACGGTGTTCCTCGAGCGCTACGTGCGCTCGTCGCGCCACATCGAGGTCCAGGTGCTCGCCGATTCGTCGGGCGACACGGTCGCCCTGTTCGAGCGCGAGTGCAGCATCCAACGCCGGCACCAGAAGATCATCGAGGAGGCACCCTCCGCGGCGGTCGGTCCCGAGCTGCGGGCCCGGCTCTCGGCCGCCGCGGTGGCGGCGGCCCGGGCAGTCGGGTACGTGAACGCCGGCACGGTCGAATTCGTCCTCGAGGCGTCGGGCGATGGCGCACAGGGGTCGGACGGGGAGCCCTACTTCCTCGAGATGAACACCCGGCTCCAGGTCGAGCACACGGTGACCGAGGGGGTCACCGGCCTGGACCTCGTGTGGCTGCAGCTGCTCATCGCCTGCGGTGCCGCGCTGCCCGACGCCGTCCACGCCGCAGTCGCCCGCGGACCGGTGGGGCATGCCATCGAGGCCCGCCTCTACGCCGAGGACCCGACGGCCGGGTGGCGCCCGTCGACCGGACGGCTCCATCTGTTCGCCGTGGACAACGGTCGGCCCGGGGTGCGGGTGGACACCGGGGTCGAGACCGGGGACGAGATCGGTCCGCACTACGACCCGCTGCTGGCCAAGGTCATCGCGCACGCGCCGACCCGGGACGAGGCCGCCGCCATCCTGTCCGCGGCTCTGGCCGAGGCACGGGTGCACGGGGTGACCACCAACCGCGACCTGCTGGTCCGGGTCCTGCGCCACCCGGAGTTCCTCGCCGGCAACGCCGACACCGGGTTCCTCGACCGGCACGGTGCGGCCGCTCTTGGCACAGCGCTCGCCGGGCCCGAGGCGGCCGTCCGTCACGCGGTGGCCGCCGCCCTGGCAGGCCAGGCGGCCAGACGCGCCCGGGCCGCCGTGCAACCCGACGTCCCCTCCGGTTGGCGTAACAACCGGTGGGACCTCCAGAAGGTCTCCTTCGAGACGTCCGCGGACACCGGCCACGGCACGGTCGATGTCGGGTACCGCATGGCGCGGCACGGGCAGGGCGTGGACGAGGTGACCGTCGACGGCACCGCATCTGCGCTCTCGGTCGCCGCAGCGTCGCCGACCGCAGTGGTCATCGAGGACGCCGGCGTCGCCCGCCGGTACGCGGTGCATCAGGTGGGCACGACCTCGTACGTCGACGGGTCGGACGGCAGCTCGCGGCTCGTCGAACAGGAGCGTCTCCCGGTCGCTGCCGACCAGGTCGACGAGGGCTCCGCACGGTCCCCGATGCCCGGCACCGTGGTGCGGGTGGCCGTCGCACCCGGGGACTCGGTCGATGCCGGCCAGGTGCTGGTGGTGCTCGAGGCGATGAAGATGGAGCACAGCGTGCATGCCGGCCTGGCCGGCACGGTCAGCGAGGTCGGGGTCGCCGTGGGGGACCAGGTCGAGACCGGGAGGATCCTGGTCACCGTCGAGCACGCGGCGCGACGGCAGCGGGCCTGGCGGAGGGGAGCCGGTGCAGCCGTGACCGAGCCGATCCGCATCGCCAACTGCTCGGGCTTCTACGGGGACCGCCTCTCTGCCGCACGCGAGATGGTCGACGGTGGACCGATCGACGTGCTCACCGGCGACTGGCTGGCCGAGCTGACCATGCTCATCCTCTGGAAGGGATACCAGCGCGACCGCAGCCGGGGGTGGGCACACACCTTTCTCACCCAGATGGAAGAGACGCTCGGCACCTGCATCGACCGGGGCATCAAGGTGGTCACCAACGCGGGCGGCCTCAACCCCGCAGGGCTCGCCGATCAGGTGCGGGCGCTCGCCGACCGGCTCGGGCTCCGGGTGTCCGTCGCCCACGTCGAGGGGGACGACCTGCTGCCGCGCCTCGGCGAGCTGCAGGCCGACGGTCACCTGCTCGCCCACATGGACACCGGCGAGCCGTTGGAGACCGCCGCGGGAACGGTGGTCTCGGCCAACGCCTACCTCGGCGGGTGGCCGATCGCCGAGGCCCTCTCCGGCGGCGCCGACGTGGTGATCTGTCCGCGGATCACCGACGCCTCGCTGGTGGTCGGGCCGGCCGCCTGGCACCACCGATGGTCCCCGACCGACTGGGACCGCCTGGCCGGTGCGGTGGTGGCCGGCCACGTCATCGAGTGCGGGCCGCAGGCCACCGGGGGCAACTACAGCTTCTTCACCGAGGTCCCGGGCATGGAGCACCCGGGCTTCCCCCTGGCCGAGGTCGCCGAGGACGGCTCGTCGGTGATCACCAAGCACCCCGCGACCGGTGGCGAGGTGTCGCTCGGGACGGTCACCGCCCAGCTGCTCTACGAGATCGGCGGCCACCGCTATCCGAACACCGATGTCGTCGCCCGCTTCGAGACGGTCGAGGTGACCGAGGAGGGCCCGGACCGGGTCCGGCTGTCGGGGACCCGGGGACTTCCCGCTCCGCCCGACCTCAAGGTCTGCATCAACCTGCTCGGCGGATGGCGCAACTCGATGACCTTCGTCCTCACCGGGCTCGACATCGAGGCAAAGGCCGAGCTCACCGCTCGCTCGCTGCGCGACGCCCTCGGCGGTGCCAAACAGTTCGAAGCGTTCGACGTCCGGCTCATCCGCACCGACAAGCAGGACGCGCCGACCAATGCCGAAGCGACCGCCCAGCTCCGGATCACGGTCAAGGACACCGACCCCGAGCGGGTCGGACGGCGGTTCTCCAACGCGGCGACCGAGCTGGCGCTCGCCGGGTATCCCGGGCTGCACCTCACCGCGCCGCCGACGGACGGCACGGCCTACGGCGTCTTCTGGCCCGCCCTGGTCCCGGCCGGGCTGGTGGTCCCGACGGTGGTCCACGCCGACGGGACCCGCCGCGAGGTACCCCACACCGCCTACCTCGCAGCACGCGCCGCCGAGGTGGTCGACTCCGGCGAGGACGCCTCGCTCTCGCCCGGGGTTGCCCAGGCGACCGACGCCGTGGCGACGCCCACTGTGCGCGCAGCAGCGGCCCCAGTGGGACCGACGGTGAGGCTCCCGCTCGGGACGCTCGTCGGGGCGCGGTCGGGCGACAAGGGCGGCAACGCCAACGTCGGGCTGTGGGCGCGCAGCGACGAGGCCTGGGGCTGGCTCGACCGCGAGCTCACCCTCGAGCGGTTCCGGACCCTGCTGCCCGAAGCCGACGACCTGGCCGTCCAGCGACACGCCTTCCCCAAGCTGCGGGCCCTCAACTTCGTGGTGGTGGGGCTGCTCGGCGAGGGAGTGGCCAGCTCCACCAGGCCCGATCCGCAGGCGAAGGGACTGGGCGAGTACCTTCGGAGCCGGACCGTCGACATCCCGATCGGCCTCGTGCCCGGCCGTTCACGGGCTCCGGAGGAGTGACCATGGACTTCATCGAATCCGACGAGCTGCAGATGCTTCGGGAGGCGGTGGCGTCGATCGCCTCCAAGTTCGGCCACGAGTACTACGTCACGAAGGCCCACGCCGACGAGCGAACCGACGAGCTGTGGAAGGCGGTGGCCGAGGCCGGGTTCCTCGGGGTCAACGTGCCCGAGGAGTACGGCGGGGGCGGCGGCGGGATCACCGAGCTCGCCGCCGTGCAGGAGGAGCTGGCCGCCGCCGGCTGTCCGCTGCTGGTCATCGTGGTCTCACCGGCCATCTGCGCCACCATCATCGCCAAGTTCGGCACCGAGGCCCAGAAGCAGCGGTGGCTCCCCGGGTTCGCCAGCGGCGAGCTCAAGATGGCCTTTGCGATCACCGAGCCCGACGCCGGCTCGAACTCGCACAACCTCTCGCTGACCGCCACCAAGGACGGCGACCTCTACCGGCTCAACGGCTCGAAGTACTACATCTCCGGGGTCGACGAGTGCCAGGCCATCCTCGTGGTGACCCGGACCGGCGTCGATCCGGACACGGGCAGGGGCCGGCTCTCGCTGTTCGTGGTCGACACCGACACCCCCGGGCTCGACAAGCAGGTGCTCCCCGTCGAGATCGTGGCACCGGAGAAGCAGTACACCCTGTTCTTCGACAACGCCGAGGTCGAGGCCGACCGGCTGATCGGCGCCGAGGGCGAGGGGCTGCGCCAGGTGTTCTTCGGGCTCAACCCCGAGCGCATCCTCTCGGCGGCCACCGCCAACGGCATCGGGCGCTACGCCCTGGACAAGGCGGCCGCGTACGCGAAGGGCCGCGAGGTGTGGGGCACCCCGATCGGGCGGCACCAGGGGATCTCCCATCCGCTGGCCAAGGCCAAGATCGAGGTCGAGCTGGCCCGGCTGATGACCGAGAAGGCGGCCTGGCTGTGCGACTTCGCCGGGGACACCCCCGAGGCCGGCGAGGCGGCCAACATGGCCAAGTACTCGGCGGCCGAAGCAGCCCTCGCCGCGCTGGACCAGGCCATCCAGACCCACGGCGGCAACGGCATGTCCTCCGAGTTCGGTCTCGCCGACATGTGGGGCATGACCCGCCTGCTCCGGATCGCCCCGGTCAGCCGCGAGATGATCCTCAACTTCGTCGCCCAGCACTCGTTGGGTCTGCCCAAGTCGTACTGAGCGCTACGTCGCGGTCCACTCCGGGTTCGACCCCCCGGTCCGACCGGGCGCAGGGGGGCCGTGCGCTCAAGTTCCCCCACGAACAGGTCGTTATCGCCGTGTAGGTGGAATCACGCCTAGGAACGTCCGTTCCTTGCTCCTACCGTTGAATTCGGCGATATGTACACACCCGAAACCCATTCCCGCACCCGAACCCGGGGCAACGCCATCTTCTCGGTGCGCAGGCGCACCGAGGGACGAGCCGCGGGAACGACGTCCGACGACGGGGTGACCCTCATCGAGGTACTCGTCGCCTTCGTCGTGCTCATGGTCGCCCTCATCCCGCTCTCGTACCTCTTCACCACCTCTGTCGTCCAGGCGGGACAGGCGAACAACCAGCAGACGGCGCTGTCCATCGCCGAGCGGTGGGCCGAGACACTCACCAACACGTCGCCACCGGTCAACCCGAACTCGGGCGCGGTCATCGTCGACACCGCGGAGCCACCGTCGGGCCCGGCCCCCACCTTCACCACCTCGGTGACCGGGACGTCCAACGGACACGCCCTCAACACGGTCTCGAGCATCAGCGTCACCTCGACGGCGAGCTTCGCGGCTGCGACGGTGAGCGCGCCGCAGGTCGCCGATGTCACCACGGGAACCGGTGCCTCGGCGGTGATCGTCCCGGTCTCCTACACCTCGACCGCCGGCAACGTGTTGACCTGCGCCTCGAACCCGTGCAGCAGCTCGACGGGGACCATGTCGGGCACGGTGACCCAGACCGAGATCGCCACCCCGACCGAGACCCGCGGCGGCACGGTCTACGCCCTCTCGTCCAAGTACGAGTGGGAGACCGTCCAGAACTCGGGGGTGGTCTCGACCACCTACAACGGGGGCTCGAGTCTCACCCTGCCGTCCGCGACCATCCTGGTGGCGAGTGTGGCCAACTTCATCCCCGCATCCGTCGCAAGTCCGCAGACGGCAAAGGTGGTCTCGTCGAGCGGAGTCCAGACCGTCTACTACACAGGGATCCAGTCCTCTCCGGCTGCCCTGACCGGGGTCACCGGCGGGACCGGGACGGTCGCGGTGGGCGCCACGGTGAAGCAGAACCCGAAGCCCAACCTGTGTACCTCCGGCACGCCCCAACTGCTCAAGCTCACCGTGACCGTCTCCTGGGGTCCGAACGCCGACGTCAACAACGTCCAGGACAGCGTGATGATGAACTATCCACCGTTCGGTGTGCAGACACTGGGCTTCCTGGCGCTCCAGTTCACCGGCGATTCCACGGCCTCGGACAACCAGGGGAACCCGTGGAGCGAGCGGGTGACCGCCATTCCGGTCACCTTCACCGGCCCCCAGGTCCTCAACCTCTACCCGGACGCCTACGGTTGCGTGTTCGCCCAGGTCAAGCCCGGCACCTACACCGTCTCGGTTGCCCAGCCGGTGTCCGGCACCCCACCCGGCTCCACCTACGGGAGCCCGGTGTTCGTGGCCGACGCGTCCGGTGGCGCCTCGGCTCCTGCCGGCAGCTACACGAACCACGTCTGGAGCCCACCCACCAGCCTCCCCCAGGGGACCGTCCCGACCATCACCGTCACGGTGGGCGCGGTCACCCGGATCCAGGCGGTCGCCCCCGCCAACTTCCCCTCGTACGACCAGGCGAGCACGGTCAACTTCACCTACCCCTCGACGACCTCGGTCGAAGACGGGGTGGTCTGCCCAGCGGCGGGGACCATCACCTGCGTCGCGACCGGTGAGAACGCCAACGGCACGGCCCAGGTCTCCTGGTCGAACGGCACCACCTGGTCGACCCCGGTCGTTCCGGGAGCCGGGACGGTCACCCGGATCACCTCGTCGGCCTGCGCCGCCACAACCGCCTGCATCGGCGTGGGCTACGGCTCGGGCGGTGCGGTCATCCTCCGCGCGTCGACCGGTTCCCCACCCTCGTTCACGGCGGATTCGCTCACCGGACTCGGGATGAGCACCGCCGGCGCGCTCCTCACCCAGGTGGCGTGTCCCACCGCCTCCCAGTGCGTGGCCATCGGGACGACCAGCGCCGGAGTCGGCGTCGTCCTCACCGGCACGATCGGTGCCAGCAGTGACACCTGGGTGTCGGACACCGTGCCGGCCACCACCTCGCTCTACGGGCTCCAGTGCCCGCCATCGGCCAACGGCTGCCTGGCCCTCGGCACCACGTCGACCTCGCCGATCATCGTGTCCGGACCGGCGGCCGCCGGAGCCTGGGTCACCGGGACTGCCAGCGGGTTCACGGTCTCCGCCCTCACCCAGGTGGTCTGCCCGACGAGCTCGACCTGCCTGGCGATCGGCACCGGCAAGATCGGCATCGCCGCTCCGGCGCCGATCACCCTGTCCGGTGTCGCCGCCTCCGGCCTCGGGTCCGCGGTGACCTGGACGGCTGACACGATCAGCGGAGCCACCGTCTCGTCACTCTCGTCGATCACCTGCCCGTCGACGACCAAGTGCCTGGTGGTCGGAACGGGGACCTCGGGCGCGACCTCGGGTGCGCTGCTCCTCTGGGGCGGCACGGCCGGACCGCTGACCGCTGAGTTCCCGCTCAACGCCGGCAGCACCGTCTCTGCCCTGACGCAGCTGGTCTGCCCGTCGGCCACGACCTGCGCAGGCATCGGGAACAGCACCGGCACCCCGATCATCTTCACCTTCACCGTCAGCGCGAGCTCCTCCGACACGTGGAATTCGGACACGGTGCCCAACGGTGCGGGCACGGTGACATCGCTCGGCCAGGCCACCTGCCCCACCGCCACCTCGTGTCTCATCACGGCCACCGGCACGGTCGGCGGGTCGCCCGCGGGATTCCTCATCTCGACCTCCAACCTGGGCGGCACGACGACCACCTGGGCGGCCGCCTCGTCCGGCTCCGGACTGCCCTCGTCCGACGCCATGCTCTACTTCGTGGGAGCCGCCTGTACCGGCGGTGCCACCGGGACGTGCGCCGCCGTGGGCGCCACCGCGGCGGGCGCGGTCGTCCTCACCTCGAGCACCGGACCGACCGGCAGCTGGGCCGACGTGTCACCGGTCGGTCTTTCCGGGAATGCTGCGGCGGGTGTGCCGATCGAGATCAACAACTCGGGTCTCAACTCGGGTGTCACCGCGAACCAGACCTACGTGAACGCGGTGACCGCCGGCGCCGGTGCGAACGTGACCTCCCTCCCGCTGGTCTTCCCCTTCTCCGGCGGATACAACCTGTTCGCCGGCGACTGCCCGAGCGAGTCCAACGCCTACAACGTCGACCAGGTGTCCACCGTCCCCGGGGGCACGTCGGGCGTCACGACGGGGATGCCGACCACGACCGTCCCGCTGGGCCTGGCGTCGCTCCAGGTGTTCTCGCCCACCACCGGCCTGGCCCACGCCGGCGTCTCGGTCAAGCTGGTGACCACTGCGGCAGCCGGTTGCGGGACCGACACCTACACCCTGCCGAGCACCGGGGTCGACGGGCTCAGCCGCACCGCTGTCCCCTACGGCACGTACACCCTCTCGGTCAACGGGACCAGCTACGGCACCCTGGTGGTCAAGGGCAACACCGAGGTCCTGAGCGGCGCAACCGCCTGGAACGGCACCTACGCGCTCCCCAACCCGGTGTTGGTGACGGCATGACGGCCGATCTGCGAAACGCGGTGCGCGGGCGGCCCTGGCACCACGCCGTCGACCCTGACCGGGCGCGACCGGACCGCGGTGACGAAGGACTCACGCTGGTCGAGCTCATGGTCGCCTTCACCGCACTCCTGGTGTTGTTCGGGATCATGGGAACCGTGCTCACGACCTACCTCAACGTCGGCACGACGGTGACCTCGACCTACGCCGCGACCGACCAGTTGCTGCCCAGCTCGATCATCATCCAGCGGCTCCTCCGCAGCCAGGTCGAGCCCGCCCCCACCCTGGCCACGACGGTGGCAGGGGCCTGTGCTGCAGCCAACGTCCCCTGTCCGGCGTTCCCGCCGGCCACGATCGGCTCCTATTCGACCACCTTCTACGCCAACGTGGGGCTCGTCGGGCCCGCCAAGATCGTCATGGCCCTCTCCACCCCCACCAAATGCTCGGGATGCAAGTTCCCCACCGCACAGTTCACGGTCACCGAGTACCCGGCCAATGTGATGAGCCCGCCTAATACTTGTCCCTATTCGGTCACCGCCACCACGGTCTGCACCTGGTCGGCCTCGGGAACCCGACTGGTCACCGTCAACAACGTCGTGAACGGCCTCACCCTCAACTCTGCCGGCACGACCGTCCTCGCCGCCACGCCCATCTTCACCTACAACACCCTTGATCCGTACTCGGCGACCTACGTGCCCAACGCGGCGGGACGCCCTCGGCCACGCCGGCCGGAAGCCCGAGCGGCATCCTGCCCGGGTTCGCCACCTGCAGCGCCCCGACCACCAATGCGAACGGCGTTCCCACCAGCTCGAACTGCCCCGCGGACAACATCCAGAGCGTGCAGGTCGACATCCAGGTCCAGGTGCAGGGAGCCAACATGCAGGAGAACTCGTTCTCCGTCTACCGCCTCTCCTCGTCCTCGTACCTCTACAGCCCACTCGTGGGGTAGGTCACCATGTCCATGATCCGCAACGCCACGCCCCCCCGCTCACGGCACCGGGCCACCGGACTGCTGCCCGTCGTCCGCCAGCTGAGTTCGCGATGGCTGTGCCGCCGGGCGGCGATGGACGCGGGTCAAGCCGCGCTCGTGCTGGTCATCGCGATCACCGTGCTGCTCACGACGGTGGGGGGTGTGATGGTGAGCGACATCGCCAACAACGATCCGCTGGTGACCCAGGCCAACATCCAGCGGTACGCCTACCGTGCGCTGGCCTCGGGACTGAGCGCGTACCAGAACGCCATCAACGCCAACCCCTATCTGGCGGCCTGCAACACCTCCGCCAACGGGACCGCCCAGTGCGCAGGACTGAACTACGGCACCTGGAGCCAGGTGCCCGACACCGATCTCGGGAACGGGATCATCCCCGAGTACTACAAGTTCGACAATCCTCAGGCGGTGACCGATCCCACCAGCCATATCCTGACCAGCCTCCAGGTCCAGATCGTCGGAGCGGCGGGGTTCAGCGGCAAGGACGTCTACTACTCGACCATCGCCAAGTTCGTGCCGGCGAACGGCTTCCTCGACAACGTGTGGTGGACGAACTTCGAGTCCGCCGGGGTGCCATCGAGCTGCAGCTACTGGTGGGCGACCGGATATTCGAACAGCGGAAGCTCCGCGCCGGTCTACTTCATCTCGGCCGACACCCTCAACGGCCCGGTCTTCTCCAACGACTCGATCTTCGTGGACGGGAAGCCGAACTTCGGGACCACCGCTCCCTACTGGAGCGCCACCACCGCCGATCCGAGTTGCCTGTTCGTCGACCCGCTGGACGGCAGCCACGGGGGGCCGCCCGGCTGTTCGAACGCCGCCACCGCTGACATGGGAAACTACAACTCGTCCCTGAGCAGCCACAGCGGCAAGAACCTCGAGACCATCCCGACCGACAACCTCAAGCTGGGCAGCTATGCGCAGGCCGGCGGCTGCTACTACGTCGGGCCCACCACCATCACCCTCACCGGCTCGACCATGAAGGTGCTGAGCCCCGAGTCGGCCACCGCCGCCAACCTCGACCTCTCGACCGACACCAGCACCTGCCCGACCGACGGCACCACCAGCGCCCCCCTGCCGGCCAACGGGGTCATCTACGTGGACCAGAACCCCGCCTCGAACCCCACCATCGCCGGGGTGAACCCCTTCGACGGCTACCAGGCGACCTGTGGGGGCGGCCACGGCATCTGCACGTACGACACCCAGACCCAGGCCACCTGCCCCGGCTGCTACGAGGGTCAGACCTCCTCCCCGGACACCGAGGGTGACGTCTTCGTGCAGGGCAGCCTCTCCGGGCACCTCACCATCAGCGCCAACAACGACGTCGTCGTCGACGGCCCGATCAAATACGCCGACTGCGCCACTTGGGTAGGTACGGCTCACGAGAGCCTGTGCAATTACAACAGCGCCACCGGCGCCACCCCCAACGACGTGCTCGGGCTCATCGCCTACAACTACGTGGAGATCTCGCGCCCGGTCAACTCGAACGGCAACGTGCTGGCCAGCTGCAACAACGCGACCCCGGTGCTCCTTGACCCCCTGACCGCGGCCACCGCACCGCTCTGCGACCCGGCCACCTCGACCGGCAGCCCCAAGGGGGGGCCGGGCCCCGGGCTCACCGTCGACGCCTCCATCCTCGCCCTCCAGCAGTCGTTCGCCGTCAACAACCACGACGCATCTGGCATCGACGGGTCACTGACGATCTACGGCTCGATCCAGCAGAATTCCCGAGGAGCGGTGGGCACCTTCAGCGGCGGCGCGATCGCCACCGGGTACGGCAAGGACTACAACTACGACCCACGGCTCGCGTTCTATTCGCCGCCCTACTACCTCACCCCGGGGACACCGTCGTGGAACCTCGACTCGTCGGCCGAGAGCTACACCGGCACCGAACCCTCCTGTCCCCCGGCCCAACCCTTCCCGTCGACGTCGGCGCTCAGCTGGCCGATCAGCGGTTCGATCGCGGTTGGCTCGGGGATCTGCACCGCGGCATCGTAGGGTTCGAGGTGGCACGGGGGTGAGACGCCTCGCACTTCGCGAGCAAGGCCGGGTCCGACCGTGCGGCCGCGACCGGTAGCCTTCTCCCTTCATGCCCCTCTCGACCCGCGACGACATCCGCAACGTAGCCATCGTCGCCCACGTCGACCACGGCAAGACCACCCTGGTCGACGCCATGCTCTGGCAGTCCGGCGCCTTCCGGGCCAACCAGGCGGTCAACGAACGGGTGATGGACTCGGGTGATCTCGAGCGCGAAAAGGGCATCACCATCCTGGCCAAGAACACCGCCGTCCGGCACGGTGGGGTCAAGATCAACATCGTCGACACCCCCGGCCACGCCGACTTCGGCGGCGAGGTCGAGCGGGGCCTGACCATGGTCGACGGGGTATTGCTCCTGGTCGACGCCTCGGAGGGCCCGCTCCCCCAGACCCGGTTCGTGCTGCGCAAGACCCTCGAGGCCCGGCTCCCGGTGGTCCTGGTGGTCAACAAGGTGGACCGACCCGACGCCAGGATCGAGGAGGTGGTCCACGAGGTCGAGGAGCTCTTCCTCGACCTCGGCGCCGACGAGCACCAGATCGACTTCCCGATCCTCTACTCGAACGCCCGCGCCGGCTGGGCGGCGACCGAACCGCACGTCGAGGGCACCGATCTCGAGCCCCTCTTCCAGGCCATCCTCGGGCGCATCCCCGCGCCCCGCTTCGACCCGGACGCCCCCCTCCAGGCCATCGTGTCCAACCTCGACGCCTCGCCCTATCTCGGGCGCCTCGCCATCTGCCGCATCCACAACGGCACCCTCGAGAAGGGGTCCCTGGTGGCCTGGTGCAAGCTGGACGGGACCGTCGAGCGCGCCAGGATCACCGAGCTCTACGTCACCGATGCCCTCGACCGGGTCGAGACCACCGAAGCGGGACCCGGAGAGATCGCCGCGGTCGCCGGGATGGACCGGATCACCATCGGGGAGACCCTGGCTGACCCCGACGATCCGCGACCCCTGCCGGCGATCACCGTCGACGAGCCGAGCCTCGCCATGACCATCGGCATCAACACCTCACCCCTGGCCGGAGCCGGCGGCTCGAAGCTCACCGCCCGCCAGATCCTCGGTCGGCTCGAGGCCGAACTGGTCGGCAACGTTTCCCTGCGGGTCAACCCCACCGAACGCCCCGACACCTGGGAGGTCCAGGGGCGTGGAGAGCTCCAGCTGGCGGTGCTGGTCGAGACCATGCGCCGCGAAGGGTTCGAGATGACCGTCGGCAAGCCCCAGGTGGTCACCCGCGAGATCGACGGCAAACTCCACGAGCCGATGGAGCGGGTGGCCATCGACGTGCCGGACGACTATCTGGGGGTGGTCACCCAGCTCATGGCCCTGCGCAAGGGCGCCCTCGTCGAGATGGTCAACCACGGGACCGGGTGGGTGCGGATGGACTTCCGGGTGCCCGCCCGCGGCCTGGTGGGCTTCCGGACCGAGTTCATGACCGAGACCCGCGGCACCGGGATGCTCCACCACGTCTTCGACGGATGGGAGCCGTGGCACGGCGAGCTCAAGACCAAGCGGAACGGCTCGATGGTGGCCGACCGGCGCGGGTTCACCACCGGTTACACGCTGATGAGCCTCCAGGAGCGGGGGATGCTGCTGGTCGGACCCGGGACCGAGGTCTACGAGGGGATGATCGTGGGCGAGAACGCCCGCGACGACGAGATGGACGTCAACCCCACCAAGGAGAAGAAGCAGACCAACATCCGCTCGGCCGCCGCAGACGAGGCCATCCGGCTCACCCCTCCGCTGCTGCTCTCCCTCGAGCAGGCCCTCGAGTTCATCACCGACGACGAGTGCGTCGAAGTGACCCCCGAGACGGTACGGCTCCGCAAGGTGGTCCTCGACCAGACGGTCCGCGGGCGGCTCCGCAGCAGGTCGCGCAAAGCGGGCGTCTAGCGGCAGATCGGCGGACCGTGCGGTCCGCACAGGTCAGTCCCCGGTGCGGCCGAGCAGTCGGTCGATGTCCACGAGGTGGTGCTCCCCCTCGTGGACGGTGTGCCGGCCGAGCCAGGCCATGGTGCGCTCGGCGGGGGCGGGCCAGTCGTAGATCCCGGTGCGTTCCCATTGTGCCGGGGTGAGGTCGGCGAACGCGCCGGCGAGCTCGTCGGCCCGCCGGTGGAGCCGATCGGCCACGCCCACCGGATCCTGCTGGTCGTAGCGTCCGGTGATCACCCGCTCCTCCCGGCCCATCGGGGTGAAGGTCGGGCAGTCCTCGTTCAGCGCCACGAGGAGTCGGCCGTGCTGGACCTCCAGCAGGTCCAGTACATGGCAGGCGTACTCGAGCGGCGTCCAGACGTCGAGGTCGGGCCGGTTGCGCAGCCCCGCTCGCAGTTCCGGTGGCTCCCCCGGGGTCACCAACCGGTCCCGGTAGCGCGGCCCGAAGGACGCGAGACGGTCGGGGATCCCGTCCACCGGGACGTCGTCGTAGACGAATCCGCACTCTGAACACGCATCCATGGCGGCAGGTTACCGACGAGCGGTCGGGGCACGTGCATGGTCCCGCTGCGAATTCACCCGGGCGTGGCGAGGCTCATCCGGTGAGGGCCGATGTTCCTCGTGGGCGGTTCGTCTCCAGGTCAAACCCACGGTCGCAACCCACTCATGCAAGCCCTCGGGTATGCCGATGGAGCAGCATGCAGATCTCCGCGACTCGCCTGCCCAGGCTGCTGGGCGTCCTGGTGATCGCATTTGCACAGTTCGAAGAGCGGCCACTGATCGGCGCCGTCGCGCTGTTCCGTGGGCTCTCGATCCAACTCGCCTACCGGTGGGCGACCGGCCAGGTCATGGCCGAACCCGGAGATCGGGCCGTCCTCCTCTGGTCGGCGAGCACCGCCCCCGATGGTCGACGTCGCCTGGGGTCCGAGCTCCTCGGCGCGGTGGCTGCGACGGCTGTGGGCGTCGTCCTGCTGTGCCTGAGCAGCGCGATCCTCCTGGTCCCCCTCGACCTCATCCTGCGGGCGGTCGGGGCCGACGACGAGGTCATCGTGGCTGCAGCGTTCTCGATCGTCGGAGCACGCTGCTCATCACCTGCTGGCATGCCTTCCGGACCTACCAGAACGAGCATGCACTCATGATCAGTGCGTCGAATCCCTCCGCGCTCACCTGGCGGCTCGACTACCTCGCGGCCGTACCGGCCCGGCACGGACATGGAGGCCGGCTGCTCGACCAGTTCCTCGTCAAGGCGGACCGGTGCGGTGCCACCGTCGTCCTCCACTGTGACCAGCGGAACGTCCACTTCTACCGCCGTCAGGGGTTCCGCGAGATCGATCGCGGCGGCCAGAACGACCAGCGGGTCATGACCAGGAGAGCACGGAGTCGAACAGGAGAACCTGCCAGATCGCCACAGCCGATACGCCGGTTCGGATCCGGACGTGTCACGCGTGCACATCGCTCCGTGCCGAGGGCTCCGAGGGGAGGGCTCGAACCTCCAACATCTGGCTCCAAAGGCCAGCGTTCTGCCAATTGAACTACCTCGGAACGGGTCGCCGGCAATCGGCCGGCACCCTCGAAAGGGTAACCTGCCACGGCTGTCCGGCAGCGCCCCGATAGGCTCCCGGCCCGATGAGGGTTCTCATCGTCGATGACGATCCGGCGGTCAGCGGAGCGCTCCAGCGGGCGCTCCGGCTCGAGGGCTACGAAGTCTCGCTTGCGGACGACGGACCGAAGGCGCTGGAGGAGATCGCCATCCGGCAGCCCGACGCCGTGGTCCTCGACCTCGGGTTGCCGACCATCGACGGGCTCGACGTGTGCCGGCGGCTGCGAGCGGCCGGGGACGACACCCCCGTGCTCATGCTCACCGCACGGGACGCCATCAACGACCGTGTCCAGGGCCTCGACGCCGGGGCCGATGACTACCTGGTCAAGCCGTTCGCGCTCGCCGAGCTGCTGGCCCGGCTCCGGGCCTTGCTCCGGCGGAGGCCCGAGGACGCGGGCGAGGTGCTCCGCTTCGCCGACCTCACCCTCGACCCGGTCACCCGCGAGGCCCACCGCGGGGGGCGCGCCTTCTCCCTCACCCGGATCGAGTACGACCTCCTCGAGCTCCTGCTGCGCCACCCGCGCCAGGTGCTCACCCGCGAGCTGATCCTCGACCGGGTCTGGGGGTACACCTTCGACTCGGGCACCAACTCCCTCGCCGTCTACGTCGGCTACCTCCGACGCAAGACCGAACTCGACAACGAGCCGCGCCTCATCCACACCGCGCGGGGTGTCGGCTACGTCCTCCGTGAGCCCTGACCCGTGACGATGTGCCGAGGGGGGCGGCCATGACCTTCCGGGTCCGCCTGGTGCTCGCCGCGACCGCAGCCGTCCTCGTCGTGGTGCTCCTCGGCTCGCTGGCCACCTATCTGGTGGCCTACAACTCGCTGGTCGGGTCCATCGACGTGACCCTGCGGACCGAGGCGCAACCGGCCATCGACGCGATCGCCAACGCCAACGCGTCGGTGGCGGCCATCCCGAACGTGTGCCAGTCACCCGGCTCCTGCTCCCAGGTCGTCTACCCGGGGGGCACCACGCTCGAACCGACGGTCCTCCCGGTCATCGGCGCGGCCAGTACGTCCGCCGCCAGCAAGGGAACGGCGCCGGACACGTACCTGTCGACCGTCTCCAACCTCGGGATCGCTGTCCGCGAGCTGGTGGTCGCCCTACCTCCCGGCTACATCTACCGAGGCAATACCGGGCCCCAGCAGCTGACGAGAGGGGGCGCCCTCCAGATCACCGCCCCGCTCACCGGCGTGAACCAGGAGTTGCGCAAGCTCGCCGTGGCCCTCTGGCTCATCGTCCTGGTCGGGGTCGCCCTCGCCGTCCTCCTCGGGCTGGCCGTCGGCCGGACCGTGCTCCGTCCCCTCGACAGCCTCACCGGCACCGTCGAGGAGCTCGCCCAGACCACGGACGTCTCCAGACGGCTCGATCCGGGCGGACCGGACGAGCTCGGCAGGCTGCGCCGGGCGTTCAACCGCCTGCTGGCGGCACTCGACTCCTCACGGGAGAGCCAGCGTCAGCTGGTCCTGGACGCATCCCACGAGCTGCGAACACCGCTGACCAGCCTGCGCACCAACATGGAGGTGGCTCGCCGGTTGGAGGAGCTCGCGCCCGAGGAGCGGGAGGTCCTCATCGGGGACGTCCTCACCCAGCTGGACGAGCTGACCTCCCTGGTCGCCGATCTCGCCGAGCTGGCCAGGGGCGAGCAGCCCGCGTTGCGGTCGGGGCACGTCCGCTTCGACCTGCTGGTGCAGTCGGCGGTCGAGGTGGCCACGACCCATGGGCGGAGCCGCAACGTGACCTTCGACGCGACCGTGACCGAGAACTGGGTGTCGGGGTCGTCGTCGCGCATCGAACGTGCGGTGGACAACCTTCTCGACAACGCGCTCAAATGGAGCCCCGACGGCGGGGTGGTCGAGGTCAGCTGCGCGGGCGGGGTGCTCCTGGTCCGCGACCACGGGCCGGGTGTCGACGAGAGCGACATCGCCCACATCTTCGACCGGTTCTACCGGGCTCCCGGGGCGCGGGGGCGCCCCGGGTCGGGCCTCGGGCTGGCCATCGTCGCCCAGGTGGCCCGCGAAGAAGGCGGCCAGGTCGACGTCCACCAGGCACCCGGTGGAGGTGCGATCTTCCGGTTCGCGCTCCGCCCGGTCCCTCCCCCTGCGCCGGGCACACCGGCCGTCGGCGCGGACTGACCCACCCGGACCGACACCGGCCGGCGCCCGCGTGATGCGGCCGTACCCCGCCGTCAGGGCGCATGGCGCCGAAGGTCCTGCTCGGCTCGGGTCCCCGGCGACAGGGGATCCCTCATCAAGAAATCAGCGAACCCATCAGTCCGGTCGTCCGCTCCGGCCATCAGAGCTTCCGCCCCTGGTCAGCGAATGGCTCAGCGAGTACACGAACGCCCGCACCCAGGAGCGCTACGGGACCTCGGTCCTAGCCATCGCCAGGAGCGTCGGTGCGAGCGCTCCAAGCGATCTCAGCCCCTCCGCAGTCGCTCAGTGGGCGCTCGGCTACGAAGGCGCCAACAACACGATCCGGGGCCACGTCACCGCGGTGCGAGGCTTTCTGCGCTGGTGCAACGAGACTGGGCGCCTCCCCAGCTACCGGGACCGGCCCTTCACTCGCCTCCTGAAGTCATACCCGCCCGCCTACGGCAAGGTCCAGGCGAAGAGGCCAGCCGTCCGACTGAACATGACGCAGTACCAGGCACTGGTTGCAGCCTGCACCGATGGTAGCGAGGCGGGTCTCCGAGATGAACTACTGGTGCGTCTTGGCGTCTCCGGGGGGATGCGCGTGGCCGAACTTCTGCATCTTGAGGTCGCCGCGCTCCGCCGAGCACCCTCACTCACCTGGACCGGCAAAGCGCGTCACCCTAATGGGACCCGATTTGACCGACCTCATCCGTCGCTACCTCAACGCCTGTGCAAACGGCCTGGACCGCCCACCACGGGACAGTGACCCGATTTTCTGCAAGTCACTCCATGCCAAGCACGCCGACGTGATCCGATGGGGCGACCCGATTACCACCACCGCAGGCCTCCGCTTCCTCCTTCAGCGCCGAGCCCGAGCCGCGGGGGTCGGCTACATGTCCCCCCACGACCTGAAACGCACGGCCGCCCGAATGATGCACGGGGCCCGTGGTGCGGATGGAGGCCCCCTGTGCGACCTCCTCGACATCGCCGACGTGCTCGACCACAGCAATCCGAAAGTAACAATGGACTGCTACACCGGACCCTCGGCAATGGGAATAAGGAGCGAGCCGCCCGCCTGTTTGGGTAGGGCTACTTACCCGCCGCCCGACGTTGCCAGCGGGTCGCCTTGAGCATCTTCTTGTGCTTCTTCTTGCGCATGCGCTTGCGACGCTTCTTTATGAGGGAACCCACGAAAGGGAGACACTACTTGCTGCTCACTCCATCTTCCAACCCACCACGAGCCTGATCGCCGAAAACCTGTGAATTGCGGACCTTGGCACTCCCGGACCTTCCTACCGTCTTCTGGCTGCTTCCGTCTGCCCCACAGGCCCGGCTCGACCAGACCGCCTCCGCGTGTATCTCCACCGCTCCCCGCTTCCGCGCCGCCGCCTTCTGCGACCTCGCCAGCAGCCGCCCATAGTCCTCCAGTGACATCCCGCCTACCGTCAGCCCTTGCCGCGGCCGGCGCCGCTTGGACGCTCGCTTCGAGGCCGACCCTTAGCGCGTCGCCGGACCGCATCGAGCAGTGTCATTCGCTTGTGGACTGGTCGGCGCCATCGGACGCTGCTTCCAGGGGGCCGCACACCAGCGATGCCGGGTGCGCTTCCCCCGCAACCTGCTGGCGACCGTCCCCAAGGGCCAACACGAGATGGTGGTCGCCGCCTTCCGGACCGTCTTCGCCCACGCCACCAAGGAAGAGATCTCCTTCAGTGGGATCACGTCGCCTCCACCTTCGAGGGACGCTTCCCCAATGAGGCTGCCGTCATCCATCTGGGTGGTGCCGTGCTCATCGACATCCACGATGAGTGGGTTTCTGCCGAGCGTCGCTACTTCTCCGAAGGCTCTATGGCAACGCTCTATGCCGAACGCGATAATGACGACGCGACAGTCAGCGAGCTCGAGCCCGCTGACTGATCGCCACCGAGGATCACCGGGTCAATTCCGGGGGCACTGGAGACACCCCGCCTCAGTGCGCAGGCGACCAGAGGGAGGCGTCCAGGCGACCTGGCTCCGTCCGGCGCTCCCTCTACGTTGCCTCCGAACGACAGGCGACCACGCCTCCGGCAGCCGCCCAACCAGGAATCCGCACGACAACCTGGCGCGATGGTTCTGCCTCGGCGCTCACGACAGTTGGACAGTGCTTCCACAGGGCACTTCGTGGACAACTGGCAGGTAGACGCTCAGCGCAGCACGTCGAGAGGCCAGTAGGTTGAATGTATGGCACAGATTCAGGAAGAAGCCCGGCACATTTTGTCAGCACTACGCCAGCGGACGAAATGGCTGATATACCGAACTCCAATCATCAGGGACCTCTACTTTGGCTTAAAACAGATCGTATTTCAGATTCCATTCGTTGGCGACCTATTCGACTATCGGTATGAGTATATGTTCTCACCTGCCCAGCTCGCATTTCTCTGTGAACAGATCACGAACGTCGCAGACATACCCGGTCCGATCCTAGAAGTAGGCTGTGCAACAGGAAGGACAACCGTCTTTCTTAATCGACACATCGGAACCCTTGGTTTGTCTGTCAACTACTACGCAATTGACACCTTCAGTGGCTTTACGAAGGACGATCTCGACAGCGAACATGCACTCGGTCGCGACTATTGGTACGCCCCGGTGTTCCGAGGAAACAGCAAATCCAGGTTCGACCGAACCATGCGACGAAATCGCATCACACGAATTACCTCCTTTCAAGCAGACGCCAGCACGTTTGACTACGCCAAGCTCTCCCGCCGTTATCGCATGGTACTGATCGACGTTGACTTGTACCGGCCTGTACTGTCGACCCTCAATGCCGTTTACAAGCACGTGTCTCCGGGCGGAGTCATCGTCGTCGATGACTGTGTCCCGAGCGGCCTCTGGGAGGGTTCCTACCAGGCTCTTATGGAATTCACAAAGAAAAGAGGCATAGAGCCCGTCATCATGCACGACAAACTAGGAGTGATCGTCAAACCGCGATCCTGACTAATCAGTGTGGGCTGAGAAACCTGCCTCAGATCACCGGTTCCGCGCTGCACCATTAAGACCTCCCGGCTCCGGCGTCCACGATCAACTCCATTTCGACTCGTGCCCTCGGCGCAAGTCAGGAGCAGGAGGTCCAGAACCCGTCAAGGGACCCTCCGCTCCGCTCCGGGATTGAAACTCCCCTGCGGTCCGCCCTTGACTGAACCTGGATCCCCCTGCCTTCGGCCACTCGGTGGCCGAAGCGCTGCTTCGTCCAGGTCATTTCATTCCCTTGGAGGCCATACCGATGTGTGCCATTCATTCCGAACGTGCAGTTACTGCAGTAGATCTCTGTGGAGATCAAGAAGCGCAGGAAGCGGATGCGCAGAACAAGAAGAAGCACAAGAAGATGCTCAATGCCGCCCACTGGCAGAGGCGGGCGGCAGGCACGTAGCCCGGGCGGTCGATCCGTGGCCGCACGGCCACGGAGACCGGGTCATCCGACCGGACGGGCCGTCCTCGCCGCAACCAGCAGGGACCGCTGTCCCCCCCGCTCGAGATGGTGGCACCCGGCCGTGCCCAGCTCGTCCGGGGTCCCCTCGACGAACCAGGTCGACCCGCTGCCGGCGAGGCGGGCGGTCCTCCCGGTCGTCTCCTCGAGCGCACCGCGCCATCCCTCGAGCCGCGGCTCGACCAGGAGGGCGGCGGGTTCGAGGCCGTTGGTGACCGAGCCGCTCGCCGGCAGCCGGCCGCCGGCACGCAGGTCGTCCCACGCCCGGTAGACGGCAGCGGTGTCGACGCCGAAGGGTGGCAGCAGGAGCACGAAGGAGCGGGGCTCGAACCGCAGGGGTTCGAGCACGTCGCCGATGCCGGTGACCCGGGCCCTTCCCCCGGCCACACAGAAGGGAACGTCGGCCCCGATCCGGACCGCCTCTTCCGGGTCCCGGCACCCGGCCCACCGCAGGATCGCCGCCGCGTCGGCCGACCCGCCGCCGAGACCGGCACCGGGAGGGATGCGCTTGACCAGGCGCACCGCGGCGCGGCGCCCGACCCGTTCGAGCGCCCTGAGCACCAGGTTCCCGGTGTGCGCCGAGACCTCCGGGTCGCGCCACCCGGCGACCGGACCGGGCCAGTCGGTCTCGACGGTGAGTCCGTCGCCGTCCCGGACCTCGAGCGTGTCGCAGAGATCGAGGGTGACCATCTCGGCGTCCAGCAGGTGGTAGCCGTCCGGGCGGGTACCGGTCACCGAGAGGGAGAGGGTCAGCTTGGCCGCGGCGACCAGGGTGGCCGAACCCCCGGTCACCGCTCGGTGCCGGTGGGCGTCAGCTCCGCGGCCGTACCCGGCTGCCACCAGGCGAGCCGCTTCCATGCCTCGAGGGAGAGCTCCTCTGCGCGGGCGGTCGGATCGATGTCCGCTGCGGCGAAGGCGCGCGGGTCGACCAGGTGCTCGAGCGAACGGCGGACCATCTTGCGCCGGTGGGCGAACCCGCCCCGCACCACCGCGAAGAGCCGGTCGTAGGCCTCCGAGCCGGGTCCGGGCGGGGTCCCGGGTGCCCCGTCACCCCCGGCCGGGTGCCGGTCGAGACGGACCAGCACCGACTCGACCCTCGGGCGCGGGATGAACACGCTGGCCGACACGCGCCCGATCACCGACGCGGTGGCCCAGTAGGCCACCTTGACCGAGACCGCGCCGAAGGCCTCCTCGCGAGCGGTCGCAGCCAGGCGCTCGCCGACCTCGCGCTGGACCATCACCAGGAGCGAGGCGATCTGGGGTGCCTCCTCGAGTACCCGGACGACCAGCGGGACCGCGACCTTGTAGGGGAGGTTGGCCACGAGGGACCACCCGGGCTCGTCCCCGAGCAACCCGCTGAAGTCGACCGTCCGCGCGTCGGCTGCGACCACCCGGACCCCGAACGGCTCGACCTGGGTCCGCAGCACCGGGAGGACCTGGGGGTCGATCTCCAGCGCGGTCACCGACGCACCGACCTCCGCCAGGGCGAGGGTGAGCGATCCGAGACCCGCTCCGATCTCGACCACCCGGCTGCCGGGTCCGACGCCGGAGAGGCGCACGATCCGGCGCACCGTGTTGCCGTCGGCGACGAAGTTCTGCCCGAGCGCCTTGCTGGGTCGCAGGTCGTTGGTCAGGAGCAGCTGGTGGATCTCCGCTCGCCCGTGGGTCACTTGGCCAGTGTGCCATCCCGAGGGCGCGGCTCCACTCATTCCCGAACGGAGGCCCGGGGGCCACGTGCGCCCGGGAGCTACCAGCTCAACTCGGCGTCGACGACCCCCTGGGAGAGCGGCGCGATCTCGGCGAAGCTGTCGGTGGCGAGGTCGATGGACCGGGCGGTGTCCGCCTCCCGGTCGTCGACCACGCAGGTGACCGACGCCCCGTTGGCCGGGTTGGTCACCCGGACCACCGTGCCGAAGGGCAGCCAGGGGCTGGCACAGGTGCCGGCAGGGTGCTCGTAGTAGGTGACCTGGCCTTCCGTGTGGATCGAGCCGGTGACGGCCAGCCGCTCGGTGGCCGGCGGGCCGGGCACGACGGCCGGGGCCGGCGGGGCAGTGGTCGTCGTGGTGGATGCCCCGGCAGGGGAGGTCGCGGGGGTGGTCGAGACCACCGCGCGGACCGAGGTGGCGGGCAGCCTCGTCTCGACCTGGGCCACGGCGACGGGGTGGTGAACGGCCGGGTTCGGCGCCGCAGCGCGTGGGCCGACGTGACCCGCCGGATGGGGGCCCGGGCGCGTGGCCCGGGCGGACGCTCCGGCCGGACCGTTATGGATCAGGAGGAGCGGCACGACGAGCACGGCTCCGCTGAGGAGCAGCGCGGCACCCGGCCGGCCACCCCGATGGACGTCGGTCCTCAGGACTCCACTCTCCTTATGGGACTGCCTCCCGGGACGGCATTCCGTCCCTCGCCCGGCGGTCCCCGCACGAGCGCCGGTGCCGAGACGGCACGGACCCCGCGGGGCGGGAGGGGACGGCTCCTCCAAGCCGTCCCGAAGGCGCGGCGCCCGAGCTGCTGCGCCGGCAAGACAACAACCGCCCATCGAGCGGCCGGTACGACAACGACCGCTCATCGAGCGGCCGCGGAGCAGACGCTAGGCGGTGGGTCGACCCGGGATCAACTCGACCGGCGGGCGGCGGCCGGCTCCGGACCGGTCATCGGGCGAAGGCGGCCCGGGCGTTCGCGGTGGTGACCGCCGCCAGCTCCGGGGTGGCCAGACCTTTGACCTGGGCGACCGTGGCGCCGACCAGCGGAACCCTCGAGGGCTCGTTGAGGGTTCCGCGGTGCGGGACCGGGGCCAGGAAGGGGGCGTCGGTCTCCACGAGCAGCCGGTCCATCGGGCAGAGGGCGGCCGCTTCGCGCACCGGCTCGGCGTTCTTGAAGGTGACCACGCCGCTGAAGGAGAGCGACGCCCCGAGGTCCAGGCACCGCCGGGCCTCCTCCGGGCCCCCGGTGAAGCAGTGGACGATGGTCCGCTCGGGCACCCCGGTCGCGGCCAGGATGTCCACCGTGTCGTCCCAGGCCTCGCGGGTGTGCACGACCAGGGCCAGGCCGTGGCGACTGGCGAGGTCGACCTGCTGGGCGAAGGCCTCGCGCTGTGCGGGACGGGGCGAGTGGTCGTAGTGGTAGTCGAGGCCGCACTCCCCGATGCCCACCACCACCCCGTCGAGGGGAGCGGCGCCCGGGCCGAGCTCGACGGCCAGCAGGGCGTCGAGCGAGTCGACCCCGTCGACCGCATCGTGGGGATGGAGTCCGATGGTCGCCCAGAGCTCGACCCCCTCGGCGGCGGCCACCCCGCCGGGCCGGCGGAAGGAGCGGGCGAGCGTGACCGCCTCGGCCGACGACGCGGCCCCGGTGCCCACGCAGACCAGCCGGGTGACCCCTGCCTCGGCCGCCCGGGCGATGACGCCGGTCAGCCGGTCGGCATGCGGGCCGACGACGCCGATCTCCCCCGTGTCGGCGAATTCGTCGTGCAGGTGGCAGTGGGAGTCGAACCACTCGACGACCGCGTCGGACATCGAACGTCTCAATCGGTGCGCCGGGGGAAGAGCGGCGTGCCCTTCTCGACCGGGAGGCCGCCCGGGTACCCGCCCCATGTGCCTGCGGCCGGCAGCCGCTGGTCGGCCGGCTCACCGGGCAGTCCGATGCGCCGCCAGATCTCACGAGCCGACGAGGGCATCGCCGGGACGATGAGCAGGGAGACGATCCGCAGGACCTCGAGCGCGCTGCCGAGCACCGCGTCGACCGCCGGCCCGGGCTCGGCCTTCCACGGCTCGGCCGTCTCGAGCTCGGCATTGGTCTCCCTGATCAGGCGCCAGGTGGCCTCGAGCGCGAGGTGGGGCTGGCCGGCCTCCCACCCGTCGGCGGCGTCGCTGAGCACCCCTGCCGCCACCCCGGCCAGCCGGCTGGTGGGGTCCGGGGCGGGCCCGGTACCCCCGCACTTGGACCCGACCACGGTGGCGACCCGCGAGAGCAGGTTGCCGAGGTTGTTGGCCAGGTCCGCGTTGTAGCGCGCCGAGATCCCCTCCGCCGAGAACTCGCCGTCGCTGCCGAGCGGGATGTCTCGGAGCAGGTGGTAGCGGACCGGGTCGACCCCGTACTCGGCGGTCAGGTCGCCCGGCAGGATCTGGTTCACGCTCGAGTTGGACATCTTCTCGCCGCCGAGCAGCAGCCACCCGTGCACCTGCACGTGGGCGGGAGGGTCGATCCCGGCGGCCATGCACATCGCCGGCCACCAGACGCAGTGGAAGCGGACGATCTCCTTGCCGATGAGGTGGTGGACCGCCGGCCACCAGGTCTCGAATCGATGCTGGTCGGAGCCGTAGCCGATCGCGGTGATGTAGTTGACCAGCGCGTCGTACCAGACGTAGAAGACATGGCGCTCGTCCCAGGGGACCCGGACCCCCCAGTCGATCGAGGTCCGGGTGATCGAGATGTCCCGGAGCCCGCCCTTGATGAAGGTGAGCGCCTCGTTGCGCCTCGACTCGGGCACCACCAGGTCGGGGTGGGCGTCGTACCACTCGACCAGCGGCTGCTCGAAGGCGCTCAGCCGGAAGAAGTAGTTCTCCTCCTCCAGGTGCTCGACCGGGGTCCGGTGGATCGGGCAGAGCCCGCCGTCGACCAGCTCGTCCGCGGCGTAGTACTGCTCGCAGGCGACGCAGTAGAGGCCGCGGTAGGTGTCCCGGTAGATGAACCCGTTGTCGTAGATGCGGCCGAGGAAGTGCTGCACCGCCTGGTGGTGGCGGGGCTCGGTGGTGCGGATGAAGTCGTCGTTTGCGATGTCGAGATCGGCCCACGCGGCGGCGAACCGGGGCGCGAGCTGGTCGGTCCACTCGAGCGGCACGACCCCCTGGGCCTCGGCCGCCCGGGCCACCTTCTGGCCGTGCTCGTCGGTGCCGGTGAGGAAGAAGACCTCGTCACCGACCAGCCGGTGCCAGCGGGCCAGCGCGTCGGCGTTGACCGTGGTGTAGGCGTGCCCCACGTGGGGCGCGTCCTTCACGTAGTAGATGGGGGTGGTGATGTAGTAGCGGGCCACGGTCCCGCCAGCGTACCGATCCCGCCGCGGGTCCCCGCGACCGGACGCTGCGGCGGTCGGGGCCGGGACGCCTTCGCTACCAGTTGGCCACGTGACAGCCACCCCGGCCGGTGCGCTCGGTGTAGCGCTGGTGGTAGGCCTCGGCCGGCCAGAAGGTCGTCGCCGAGGTCACCTCGGTGACGATGGGGCGCTTGAAGCGGTCCTGGTGCTCCTCGATCGATTTCCGGGCCGCCGCCTCCTGTATTGCGTCGCGGGTGAACACGGCCGACCGGTACTGGGTGCCGCGGTCGGGACCCTGCCGGTCGAGGGTGGTCGGGTCGTGGTGCCGCCAGAATTCGTCGAGAAGGGTCTCGAAGGAGACCCGGGCCGGGTCGAATGTCACCAGCACCGCCTCGGCATGGCCGGTCGTTCCCGAGCAGACCTGCTCGTAGGTGGGGTGCGCCACGAAACCGCCCTCGTAGCCGGAGATCGCGTCGACCACCCCGGGCACCGCCCGGAAGAACTCCTCCACCCCCCAGAAGCATCCGGCGGCGAAGGCCGCCCGGTCGAGCCCCTCGGGCACGTCGTCGGGGGCGATGCCCGGGGCCTGGGTCGCGTCGTCGCGCACCGCGTCCGAACATGGCTGCTCACCTTCCGTCGTGGCTCATCAGTGTCGTCGGCTCGGTGTCGTCGGCCGTCGGCCCCCCTCGGATCGTCGCGCACACTGCGGCGGGCACGCCGACCCGTCACGTCATTCCTGGTCGGATGCACCCCCGGCCGCGCCATCCGCGCCCCGGAGGCCGATGGCCAGCTCGTAGACCCGGCGCCGGGCCACCCCGAACAGAGCGGCCACCTCGTCGACGACCCCCCTGGTGCGGGCGCCCTCGACCAGGCGCTCTGCGAGGGCTGCCTCCAGCACCGCGTCGGCGACCGGTCCGCGCCCGCTGTCGGCGGCGCCGCCGAGGACCAGGACCACCTCGCCCCGGATGTCGCCCCGCCCGGCCCAGAGGGCCGCGTCTTCGACCCTCCCCCGCCAGAGCTCCTCGTGCAGCTTGGTGAGCTCGCGGGCCACCGCCACCGGTCGGTCGGGACCGCAGACCTCGGACAGGTCGGACAGGGTCGCGGCCACCCTGCCGGGCGCCTCGAAGAGCACCGAGGTGCGCGGTTCGAGGGCCAGTGCGGCGAGCCGGGCGGCACGCTCCTTTCCCGAACGCGGCAGGAACCCCTCGAAGCAGAACCGGTCCGTGGGGAGCCCGCTCGCCACCAGCGCGGTGAGCACCGCCGACGGGCCGGGGACGACGGTGACGGTGAGACCGGCCGAGGCCACCGCGGCAACCGCGCGGGCCCCGGGGTCGGAGACGGCCGGCATGCCGGCGTCGCTGACCAGCGCGACCGTGCGCCCCTCGGCGACCGCCCGGACCACCTCGTCGACCCGGTCGTCCTCGTTGTGCCCGTGCAGCGAGCGCAGCGGGCGGCCGCCGATGCCGGCATGGGTGAGCAGCGCCCGCGAGCGGCGGGTGTCCTCGCAGTAGACGACGTCGGCCGAGCCGAGGGCGGACACCGCGCGGGGGCTCAGGTCACCCAGATTGCCGATCGGGGTGCCCACCACGACCAGGGACCCGGTGCTGCCGGCGGCGCCCGCCTCTCCTGCCGGGATCACTCGCGGAGCTCGAGCCGGTCGCCGGCGCGCAGGTCCCACCGCGCGAAGGCCCCGGCCTCGGCCTCGATCACGAAGCGGCACCCCCGCCGCGGCATCGACACCCGCCAGGGAGGCATGCGGACCACCCCGAGGGCCACCAGGTCGCGGTCGCAGAAGGCGGCGTCGATGGGGAAGCGCATGCCGAGGGTGTGCACCGCGCGGGTGCGGGGCAGGACCAGGGCCCCCTCGAACCCGTTGCGCCCGAGCAGGCCACGGGTCCGTTCCCTGAGCCCGTCGGCGATCTCGACCGACGCCAGCACGTCCCCGTCCCGGAGCAGCCAGCTCACGTCCGGTCGCCCCGGACCGGGCAAGACGAGCCACCCGTTGGCCCCCCCCGCCCCGGTGCGAGTAACATCCCGACGCTGTGTCGAAGCGAACCAACAAGCGCAAGCTGCGCACCAAGAAGAAGGCCAACCACGGCAAGAAGCCGAACTGCGGGCGCGGCTGACCGGCCAGGTCGGGGCCCCGGCCGTGGCGACCCCGGGCCACCGCACCCCCCGGTGGCAGCTCCGCCGCCGCTCATGCCGACGGATCCCACCCGCGACCGAGGCGGTCGAGCACGCCAGCGAGGGCAGTGGGCCGGTCGGTGATGATCCCGTCGACTCCCAACCCGACGAGGCGCTCCATCTCGGCCTCCTCCTCGACGGTCCACACGTGGACGGCGAGGCCGGCCGCATGGGCCACCTCCACGAACCGCTCGTCCACCAGGGTGAGCTCCCCGACGGAGACGGGAACCTGGAGCGCCACGTGGGGGGTCGGCGGCGGCGGCTCGCCCGCCTGGACCGCCTGGTAGAAGGCGGCGACCGCCAGGGTGCCCGCTGACGTCGGGAATTCGGGGGCGACGGCCGAGAAGGCGTCGGTGGCGTCGTCGAGGAACGACGCCACGATGATCCGGTCCGCGCACCCGAACCTGCGGAGCAGGGTGGCCAGTGCCTCCTCGTAGGGCGGGACCGCCGGTGCGGTCTGCTTGATGTCGAGGTTGAGCACGGTGTCGGGGAACTCCTCGAGCACCTCCTCCAGCAGTGCGATCCCGAAACGGTGGTCGGCGGGAGCGCGCCCCCGGAAGGGGTAGGCCTCCGGTTCGAGCCCCGGGGAGACGTCCGCCCCGGGCGCCCACCAGTAGGCGTTGTCCAAGCCGGCGAGCTCCGCCCAGGTGCGCGCGGCGATGGTGCCGTCCGCGTCGGTCGTGCGATCGACGGTCGGGTCGTGGCAGACCACCAACCGGTGGTCTGCGGTCGCGTGCACGTCGAGCTCGATACCGGTCGCGCCGGCGTCGAGCGCGGCGCGGATCGCGTAGAGCGTCGACGACGGTCCCTCCCAGGCGCCGCCCTGGTGCGCGTAGGCGATGACCCGGCGCTGCACCCAGGGTGCGGCGGCCGGCCGTGACGCCGTGGACCCGGAAGAGGTGGACACAGAAGAACGGTAGCCTCTGCCCCGCCATGCTCGACCACGTCTTCACCCAGCTCGTCGCCTCGCACCGGCACGCGTTCGAGACCGCGCTGCTGCAACGCCAGGCCGTCGAGGAGCGGTTCCAGGTCGACGTGTTCCTGGGCGACGTGAGCTTCGAGACGTCCTACAGCCTCCCCGGCGAGGAGCGTCCGGCCCGCATCCGGGTCGACGTGAGCCTGGACTGGCCGACCTGGAGCCAGACCGCCTACCGCAGCTGGGCGATCGGCGAGGAGCCCGAGGAGCTCCCCGAGGTGCTCGTGGAGATCGCCTTCCGGGTGCAGGGCCTCGACGGGGTCCCGGGCGCCGGACCGCTGCTCGAGATCCTCCCCGGCACCCTCGAGGTGCTCGGCGGCGAGCCGCTGGTGAGGGGCACGGCCACCATCGAGCAGGTCCTCCCCGATGCGGGCCAGGGCCACGACCTTCCCGAGTGCGCGATCGAGGTCTCCTACGAGGGCTCCTGCCCGCTCGACGAGGCGGTCCTGGAGGACCCGACCACCCTCGACGACCTGCTCGCCCCGTTCGGGCGGACGGTCGCCTCGCTGCTCGTGCGGATCGGCGACCTCCCCTTCAGCTACCTCCCCCCTGCCCCTACCGGTTGAGCCGATCCGACCAGGGCGCCGGGGTGCTCAGCCGACCAGGCCGGCCGCCACCCCGAGCGCGCGGAGGTCGGCCAGCGGCCGGGCCCCGACGTGCGAGACGATCTCGGCGGCGCAGAGCCCGCCGAGATCGGCCGACCCGGTGGGCGAGAGCCCGTGGGTGATGCCGTAGAGGAAGCCGGCCGCGAACAGATCGCCGGCACCGGTGGTGTCGACCACCCGGTCGACCGGGGCTGCGCGGACCTCGACCGGACCGGTCGGGGTGACCACCACCGAACCGCGTGCCCCGCGGGTGAGCACGCCGAGGACGCCGGTCTCGGACACCGCGGAGACGGCCCCCTCGAAGGTCGACGCGCCGAACAGCATCATGACCTCCTCCTCGTTGGCGAAGAGCAGTTCGAGGTCACCGGTGAGCAGGTCGAGGAACTCGGCGCGGTTGTGCTGGACGCAGAAGGGGTCCGACACCGAGAGGGCCACCGCCGCATCGCTCGCGTGGGCGAGCCCGATCGCCTCCCGCATGGCCGCCTTGGCCGTCGGTTGCTCCCACAGATAGCCCTCCAGGTAGACCACCTGGGTCGAGCCGAGGTGGCCGTCGTGCAGGTCGACCGCGCCGAAGTCGGAGGCCACCCCGAGGTGGGTGGCCATGGTCCGCTCGGCGTCAGCGGTGACCAGGATCAGGCAGTGCCCGGTGACCGTCTCGCCCGCGACCGCCGGGGTCGGGGTCGGATCGAAGGCCACGCCGACCGAGCGGATGTCGTGGGTGAAGGCCCTGCCCAGATCGTCGTCGGCGACGCGGCCGAGGAAGGCGGCGCGCCCCCCGAGGGAGGCGATCCCGGCAGCGGTGTTGGCGGCCGACCCGCCCGAGGCCTCCGTCGTCGGTCCCATCCGCTCGTAGATGGCGGCCGAGCGCGCCTGGTCGACCAGGACCATGGTCCCCTTGACCAGATCGAGCTCGGCCAGGACGTCGTCCCGGGCCGGTGCAAGAACGTCGACCAGGGCATTGCCCACCGCGACCACGTCGAGTCGTGATCCGCCACGCCCGCTGTCGCCGTCGTCGGAACCGGTCGTGTCGCTCGGGGAGTCGGTGGCCACCGCCCGACGGTAGCCTGCCCCCCATGCGCACCTCGACAACCGACGCCCAGCGCCCGACGGACGACGCCGCCTACCGCCTCCCGGCGGGGGTCCGGCCTCACGCCTACCGGCTGGTGCTCGTCCCGGACCTCGCAGCCGCCACCTTCAGCGGCGATGTCGAGATCGACCTCACCATCGAGGAGCCGGTCACCTCGATCGTCCTCAACGCGGCCGAGCTCGAGATCACCTTCGCCGAGCTCAACGACGGGGACCCCGACCACGGGTACGCACTCACCCCGTCCGAGATCGCGCTCGACGAGGAGGAGGAACGGGCCACCCTCACCTTCGCAGCGCCGCTGGCCTCCGGCCCCGCCACCCTGCACCTCTCCTTCACCGGCATCCTCAACGACAAGCTTCGCGGCTTCTACCGCTCCACCTTCGTGGACGAGTCCGGCACCGAGCGGGTCATCGCCACCTCCCAGATGGAGTCGACCGACGCCCGACGCGCCTTCCCCTGCTTCGACGAGCCCGCGCTCAAGGCCACCTTCGAGATCACCCTGGTGGTCGACGAGGATCTCGCGGCCTATTCGAACGGCGCGGTCGCCGAGGAGACCCGCGAGCCGGGCGGCAAGCGCCGGGTGCGCTTCGCCCCGACCATGGTCATGTCCACCTACCTGGTCGCGTTGGTGGTCGGACCGCTCGAGGCGACCCCGCCGGCCGACGTGGACGGGGTCCCGCTGCGCGTGGTCCATCCGCCGGGCAAGGGACACCTCACCGAGTTCGCACTCGACGTCGGGGCCCACGCGCTCCGCTTCTTCACCGAGTACTTCGGGATCCCCTACCCGGGCGGCAAGCTCGACCTGGTGGCCATCCCGGACTTCGCGTTCGGGGCCATGGAGAACCTCGGATGCGTGACCTTCCGCGAGTCGGTGCTGCTGGTCGACCCGGCCCAGGCGGCGCGGGTCGAGCTCGAACGGGTGGCCGACGTGATCTGCCACGAGGTCGCCCACATGTGGTTCGGCGACCTGGTCACCATGAGGTGGTGGAACGGGATCTGGCTCAACGAGGCGTTCGCCACCTTCATGGAGGTCCTGGCCGTCGACGCCTACCGGCCCGAGTGGCAACGCTGGGTCAGCTTCGGCGTCGAGCGCGAATCGGCGATGGCGGTGGACGGTCTGCACACGACCCGCTCGGTCGAGTTCCCGGTGGGGCGGCCCGAGGAGGCCCAGGGCATGTTCGACGTCCTGACCTATCAGAAGGGCGGCAGCGTCCTGCGCATGCTCGAGCAGTTCCTCGGACCGGACGTCTTCCGCGAGGGGATCAACGACTACCTGACCACCCACGCCTACGGCAACAGCGACACCGCCGGGCTCTGGGCCGCCCTCGACCGGTCGAGCGGCCGACAGGTGGGCGCCCTCATGGACACCTGGATCGACCAGGGCGGCTACCCGCTGATCACCGTCGGTGACGACGGCCGCCTCAGCCAGCAGCCCTTCTCCTACTCGGGGCGGCCCGGCGGGGCCATCGGCACCCACTGGCAGGTCCCGGTGCTGCTCCGGACGCTCGACGCCCCCGACGACGAACCGGACACGCTGCTCCTCGACGGGACCGGGGGGACCGGGTCCGAGCTGGAACCGGGCGTCCTGGTCAACGCCGGTGGCTCCGGCTTCTACCGGGTCTCCTACCCGACCCCGCAGATCGAGCGCCTGGCCGCCCGTCTCGCCGACCTCGCCCCCCTCGAGCGCTACAACCTGGTGTCGGACTCCTGGGCGGCGACCCTTGCCGGACGCACCCCGCTCGCCGACCTGGTCCGCCTGGCCCGCGCCCTCGCCGACTCGGGCGAACGCGACCCGAGCGTCTGGTCGGTGGTGATCGGCGCGCTCGGGCTCTTCGACCGGGTGGTGCCCGAACCGGGACGCCCGACCCTCGCCCTCGCCGTGCGCGCCCTGCTCGGCCCGCTGGCCGACGATCTCGGCTGGGACCCGCGCGCCGACGACACCGAGCGGACACCCCTGCTCCGCGGCTCGGTCCTGCGGACGCTCGGCACCATCGGCGAGGACCCGCTCATCCGGGCCGAGGCGGTCCGCCGCTTCGCGGCCGCCGAGACGGTCCCGCTCCAGGCCGACACCGAGGGGGCGGTGCTCGACATCGTGGCCCTCCAGGGCGGCGCCGCAGAGTTCGAGGCCTTTCTCGAGCGGTTCCGGTCCCCCGCCACCCCCCAGGAGGAAAACCGCTACCTCTACGCCCTCGCCTCCTTCGACGACGAGGCGCTGGCGACCCGGGCCTTCGACCTCGCGCTCACCGAGGTGCGCACCCAGAACGCTCCCTTCCTGGTCCAGGCGCTCCTGGTCAACAGGGTGACCGGGCCGTCGACGTGGCGGCGGGTCGTCGCCTCGTGGGACGCCCTGGTCGACCGGTACCCGTCCAACATCTTCCCCCGCATGCTCGAAGGGGTGCGCACCCTCTGCGCCCCACCCGAGCTGGCCGCCGAGGTGACCCGGTTCGTCGAGGCCCACCCGGTGGCCGGGAGCGGCCGCATGGTGGACCAGATCCTCGAGCGCCTCGCGGTCAGCGTTGCCTTCGGGACACGCGAGGGCGCCGGGCTGGCCGCGGTGCTGACCGAGGTCCTGCAGCTGCCGACCACCTGAGCCGCCGTGGGGTGCGGGCCTGGCCCGCCGGACCGGTGGTCCGACCCGCGGTCGCCCCGTCCCTAACCTGGGGCCGGTGCAGCCCGGCATCGTCCTCGTCACGTTCGGGCTGATCGCCGTCGCGGAGCTTCCCGACAAGACGATGATCGCCACGCTCATCCTCGGGAGCCGGTACCGGCCACTGCTCATCTGGCTCGGGGCGACCCTGGCCTTCGGCGTGCACGCCTGCCTCGCGGTCGCCGCCGGCCAGCTGCTCCACCTCCTTCCCCACCGGTGGACCGAGGCGGTCACCGCCGTCCTCTTCGCCGCCGGTGCCGCCTACCTGTTGCTGGTCGACGAGAAGACGGAAGAACAGGAAGGGGTGCAGGAGGCCGCCAACGCCCCCGGTGGGCTCCGACCGGTGGCCACCGGGTTCGTGGTGATCTTCGTCGGGGAGTTCGGGGACCTCACCCAGCTCCTGACGGCCAACCTGGCGGCCAAGTACCACGAGCCCCTCTCGGTGTTCGTGGGCGCCTTCGCCGCACTGGCCACGGTCTCTGCGATGGCCGCGCTCGGCGGCCGGGCGCTCCTCCGCATCCTCCCGCTCGCGGTCATCCGCAGGGCGGGCGGCGTCCTGCTCGGCGGGTTTGCCGTCTACACGCTGGTGACCCTGATCCGGGGATAGGGCGCCGCTGCGATCGGCCGGCACTAGCCTCACCCCCGATGCCCTCCGGTCACACAAGCCTCTCCGGTCACACGAGCCTCTCCGAGCACGCACCCCTTGTCGCCGCGGCGCTCGCCTCGGTCGAGGGAGCCGCATGGGCCGACGTCGCCGCGCTCGGGTTCGGCGACCTGCTGCTGCTCAGCGCACGGACCTGCGGGTCGGTCCACGGGATGACGCCCCTGACGCCACCTGCAGGCGGTCGGCCGACGCAGCCGGGCGAACCGACCGACGGCGACTGGCGGCAGCTCGGGGGGCTGACCGCCAACGAGCGGCGCATCCTCTCCTTCGCCGAGCAGTGCAGCCTCGACGTCTCGGCCGTCACGCCAGAGGACCGGTCGGCGTTCCTCGCGGCCACCGGTGGTGCGGCGGGGATCCTCGCCGCCGGGCTCTGGGTGGTGGACTTCCTCCCGCGGACCCGCACGGCACTCGACGCGCTCTTCTCGCCGGGGCCCTGGCCGGAGGTCGACCCACGCCGCGCCGGCCCCGACGTGTGGAATGCGCTCGACGGCCTGGTCCGGGCCGTGCCGCAGCTGGACGCCCTCGACCCGATCACCTCCGAACTGGTGCGTCTCCGCGGGGCACGGCAGCACAACTGCCGTCTCTGCCGGTCACTCCGCAGCCGGCCCTCCCTGCGGGCCGGGGCCGACGAGACGCTGTTCGGCGCGGTCGACGACTATCGCGGGAGCGTGCTCACGCCCTTGCAGCAGGCCGCCCTCGCCTTCACCGACGGGATGCTCTGGACCCCTGGACACCTCGACCGGCGGGTGCTCGACGAGCTGCGGTCCCTCACCGAGCCCCGCCAGCAGGTCGAGCTGGTCCTCGACGTCACCCGGAACGCGCTCAACAAGGTCGCGGTCGCCCTCGGCGCGGACGACCCGCACGTCGAGGACGGGGTCGAGATCTACGACGTCGCGCCCGACGGCGAGCTGGTCTACGGACTGGTCCCGGACTGAGCGGGCGCGCGGACACCGATGCGCCGACCACTGCGACGCACCAGCGGGGCGCCGCCTCCCGACATCGAGCTGCGGCGGGCGGAGCTCTTCGCACTGGCCCGCGCCGCGACCGGGTTCATGCCCGACGACGAGGGGGAGGCCCTCTTCCTCGCGGCCCGGCGGGCGGGGGCCGCCGCCCCCCGAGCGACCTTCGTCGAGATCGGGGCGTGGTGTGGCAAGTCGACCACCTACCTCGGCGCGGCGGCGGAGGAGACGGCCGCGGTGCTGTTCAGCCTCGACCACCACCACGGCTCCGAGGAGAACCAGCCCGGATGGGAGCACCACGACCCCTCCCTGGTCGATCCCGGGACCGCTCGGATCGACACCCTCCCCCACTGGCGCCGGTCGATGGTCGCCGCCGGCCTCGAGTCCTCGGTCGTCGGGCTGGTCGGCGACTCGCCGACGGTGAGCTCGCGCTGGACCATCCCGCTGGACTTCTGCTTCATCGACGGCGGCCACGGTGAGGAGCCGGCGTGGGCGGACTACCGGGGGTGGACCCCCCACGTGCTCGACGGTGGCTGGCTGGCCATCCACGACGTCTTCCCCGATCCGGCCGACGGCGGTCGCCCGCCGCACGACATCTGGCGGGCCGCCCTCGACTCCGGCGAGTTCGTCGAGGACGGTGAGTGCGGCTCCCTCCGGGTCCTGCGCCGTCGTCGCGGGGGACCGCCCCGCACGGCGGGCGACCGCGGCCGGGTGTGACGGGACCCGTCGGGGATCAGGCCGGGCCGGGAGTGCCGGGGGACCCGAGGGCCGGCTCGACCGGGGCCTCGGGGGCCGGCTCGGTGAGGTCGAGATGGCTGGGCAGCCCCTCGCCCCGGAAGAGACCGGAGGCCGGGGTGGTCCGGCTCAGCGCGTCTGCGGCGAGCACGATCGCGCCGGCCGTGTAGGTCGAGCGCTCGAGGGGCGGGTAGGTGGCCTCCTCGGGATAGACCATCCCCGTCCAGTAGGAGCCGTCCGCGTTGCGAAGCGACTGTGCCCAGGTGAACAGCAGGAGCGCGTCGTCGTCACGGCCCATGGCGTCGAGGGTGAGCACGCACTCTGCCGTCTCGGCCGCGGTGACCCAGTCCCCGGTCGACACGCAGCGCACCCCGCGGCCCTCCAGGACGAAGCTCTCCCACGAGCGGTCGATCCGCTCGCCGGCGGCGCGGCCGCTCAGCGCGCCGGAGAGGATCGGGTAGTACCAGTCCATGGCGAACTCGACCTTCGGGGCGAACGCGCAGGGCTCGTGGGCCACGGCGTGGGCCAGGCGGCCGGCGGCCAGCTCCCAGTCGGGACGCTCGTGCCCGAGGCGCTCGGCGCAGGCGATCGCGCAGCGCAGGCTGTGGTACATCGAGGACGAACCGGTCAGCAGCGCGTACTCCTCGAGCACCCCCGAGGGGTCGAGCGACCAGCGGATCGAGCCGTCGACCCGCTGCCAACGGAGCACGAAGTCGACCCCGGCCTCGAGGGTGGGCCAGAGGTGCTCGAGCCCACCGAGGTCACCGGTGGAGGTGTACCGGTGCCATGCCCCGGTGGCCAGGTAGGCGCACACGTTGGTGTCGAGCCGCGCATCCTCGATGCCGGTGGTCAGGTAGTAGTTGAACCAGCTCCCGTCGGGCAGTTGGGTGTCGACCAGCCACTGGTACGCCCGGTCGGCCTCGTCGTCCATCCCGACCGTGGTGAGGGCCATGGCCGCTTCGACGTGGTTCCAGGGATCGCAGTGCCCCCCGGGGAACCAGGGGATCATCCCGTCGGGACGCTGGACCCCCGCGATCGACTGGGCGGTGGCGAGCACCTCGGCGGCCGTCATGACGCCCGCGACCTCGGGGAGGGTCCTCATGCGAAGGCCTGCCGGCGTCCGAGCGCGGGATCCGACCCACGGTGGCCGTCGCTGGCCGCCACCGTGCTGGTCGGGGGCTTGACCAGGTAGACGACGAGGCTCTTGCCCATGAGCGGGTTGAGCACCCGCTCGGTGTAGCGGGTGACCCTGGGTGCCTTCTCGATGTCCCAGACCAGCAGGCGGTGGTACGCGGAGACCGCGGGGTGGGTGTCGTTGGTGGTCCCCACCAGGCACTTGAGCCACCAGTAGGGGGCGTGCAGGCCGTGGGCGTGGTGGTGCCCGAGCGCCCGCAGCCCGGTGCCCTCGAGGCGCCGGACCAGCTCGCCCTGCCGGTAGATGCGGACGTGCCCGCCCGGCACGTTGTGGTACTCGTCGGAGAGCGCCCAGTTCACGAATTCGGGTCCGGCCCTCGGCACGGTGACCGCCATCGTCCCGCCGGGTCGGAGCACCCGCGCCAGCTCGGCCATCGCCGCCCGGTCCTCGGGGATGTGCTCGAGGACCTCCGAGGCGATGACCCGGTCGAAGAAGTCGTCCCCGAAGGGCAGGGCGAGCGCGTCGCCCCGCACCGAACCGACCCCGGGCCGGACCGGGTCGAGCTCACCGGCGACGACCATCGCCCCGAAGGTGCCCTGCACCGCTCGGACCTCGTCGGCACCGAAGTCGAACGCGACCACCCGGGCCCCGAGCCGGGCCGCCTGGTAGGCGTGCCGCCCGAAGCCGCAGCCGATGTCGAGCAGGCGGTCGTCCGCCTGCACCCCCAGCCGCCGATAGTCGACGGTCAGCAACGGACGGCTTCGACGTCGGCCATCAGGGCGCGGTACTGCTCGGCGGTCCCCGCTGCGGTGACCTGCCAGGTGAAGCGCCCGAGCACCCGTTCGCGGCCGGCCGCGCCGAGGCGTGCCCGCAGCGCGTCGTCGTCGAGCAGCCGTCCCACCGCCACGGCCAGCGCGCCCGGGTCGTCGGGGGGGACCAGCAGTCCGGTCACCCCGTCGACGCCGACCACCTCGGGCAGGGCACCGCCGGTCGTGGCGACCAGGGCGACGCCGCAGGCCATCGCCTCGATGGCGGGCAGCGAGAACCCTTCGTAGAGCGAGGGCACCACGGCGACCTGGGCCATGCCGTAGTTGCGGGCGAGCTCGTCGTCGGAGATCCCCGTCACGCAGCGGACCACCGGTCCGAGGTCGAGTCGCTCGATGGCCTTGGCCACCCGCCCGTCGGCGCGGGGGCTGCCGATGACCACCAGCTCGACCTCCCGTTCGGTCCGGAGCTTGGCCACCGCCTCGAGCAACGGGACCAGACCCTTCATCGGGACGTCCGAGGAGGAGGTGACCATGATCCGTCCGGGGACCTGTTCGACGTCGTCCCGGGGCCGGAACACGGTGTGGTCCACCCCGACCGGGACGACGGTCATCCGGTCCGCGTCGACCCCCATCTGCGCGGCGATGTCGGTCTTCGAGGACTCGGACACCGTCACGATCCGCTGCAGGGACCGGGCCACCTTGACCTGCATGCGGAGGAAGCCGAACCAGCGGCGCTCGGTCACCTGTTGCCAGGGATTGGTCGCGTGGCTGAGGGCGAGCTGCCGGTCGACGGTGATCGGGTGGTGCAGCGTCTCGAGCACCGGCCAGCCGTCGTCGAGCATCCCCTGGATACCGTGACCGAGGCACTGGTTGTCGTGCACGAGATCGAATTCGTGGCGGCGGGAAGCCAGCATCCGGCGCGCCCGCAGGCTGAACGTCCACGGTTCGGGGAAGCCGGCGGTGCACATGACCGCGAACTCGAGCGCGGCCACGTCCCTCGGGTAGCTGCCGGTGAACTCGCGGGGCCAGGGGATCCGGAAGGGATCCGGCTCGCGGTAGAGGTCGAGGCTCGGGACCGGGGTGAACCCGACCCCCGGGTCGACCTCGGGCCAGGGCTGGCCGGCGAACACCTCGACCGAGTGACCGAGGGCGACCAGCTCGCGGGTCAGGTGACGGCTGTAGACCCCCTGACCGCCACAGCGTGGATTGCCCCGGTAGACGAGGAAGGCGACCCGAAGACCGCCCGGTTCGGATGGCCGGGGCGGGATCCGCTCGGGAACCGGCGGTGGCGAGGAGGGGCCTCGAACCTTGTGCCCTCGGAGCCCGAATCTAGGCACGGAGATCCGGGGAGGGCAGGCACATAGAAGGCAGATACTCCCGCAAGCTGGTCCTTCGGCGCAAACGAGCCCAGCAACGGCCCGTCGGACGTCGGCCGGGGCGAGGGGGCCCGGTCCACGGCGGAGCCGGTTCGCCCCGGTGGCGAGTCAGTGGTGACCGAGACCGAGCTCGATCGCCTTGACCGCGAGCATCAGGACGGCCACCACCAGATAGATCCGCAACAGGTACATCCCGATGAGCCGGCCGCGGGACCAGGTGGGCCGCTCGAGCAGGTTGAGCGCGGGCATCCGCCAGGTCGCCCGCCGCTCCACGGGCACCGGCGGTGTCGGGGGTCGACGGCCGCGGTTGACCAGGAACACCGCCCCGGCGCCGAGGTAGGCGAGGAGCAGCAGCCCGCCGAGCACCTCGACCAGCAGCGTGACATCGATGTGGGAGAACAGGGTGGTCAGCATCAGCACGAGGGACAGGATCAACAGCACGGCGACGATGAAGCTGGCCACGAGGTTGAGCCAGGGCCGGTTGACCCACGGCCCGAGCACCTCACGGTCGTTGCAGAGCAGCAGGAGGAACACGGTCGCGCTCGGCAACAGGACGCCCGCGAGCGCCTGGACGCCGACGGTGATGAGCCCGAGCGGTGCGCCCGGGAGGATCACGATGGCCGCGGCCACGACCACCATCGCGGTGAAGGCCCCGTAGAAGAACTTCGCCTCTCGCCAGCTCCGGTGCAGCGAATGGCGGGCACCGAAGACGTCCCCGAACGCGTAGCTCGTCGACAGCGTGACCGAGGCGGCGCCGATGATCGATGCGTTGAGCAGGATGATGGCGTAGATCGCCCCTGCTGACCGCCCGATCTCGTGCTGGAGGCCCCGGGCGACGCCGCCGGCATCGGTGAAGTGCCCGGCCAGCGGGGTGCCGGCGAAGGCCGAAGCCACCACCGCCATCACCAGCGCCGCGGCGAAGACCGTGATCAGCGACCCGACGACGGTGTCGGCCCGCTCGTAGTTGATCCACCGGGGCGTGATCCGCTTGTCCACGATGTTCGACTGCTGGAAGAACAGCTGCCAGGGGGCGACGGTGGTGCCAACGATGGCGATGATCAGGAGGATCGAGGTCGAGGTGAACCCGCCCTGGACGCCGATGGTGGTCAGCCCGTGGGCGAACGCCGCCGAGCTCGGATGGCTGAGGAAGGCGAGCGGGACGACCAGGAAATTGACCGCGATGAACACGAACATGAACCGCTCCCACCGGCGGAAGCTGCCGGTGGCGGTCATGGCGACGAGGGTCAGCGCGGCCACCGGCACCGAGACGTACTCGCTCACCCCGAAGTAGTCGAGCGCCAGGCTCACCCCGATGAACTCGGTGGCGATGGTCAGGAAGTTGAGGATGAACAGGTCCCCGACCGAGAAGGCGCCCCAGAACTTGCCGAACCGCTCGTTGATCAGGCGGGCGTGCCCGACGCCGGTCACCGCCCCCAGCCGCACCACCATCTCCTGGTTGACCACGAGGACCGGGACCAGCAGTGGCAGGGTCCACAGCAGCGAGAGCCCGAAGTTCTGTCCGGCCTGGCTGTAGGTGGAGACCCCGCCGGCGTCGTTGTCCCCGACCATGACGATGAGCCCGGGGCCCATGATCGCGAGCAACGTGAGCAGCCGGGCCGTCCACGAGCGACGGACACCGAGGTCGTGCTCGCGGATCGTGCCGAGCGCTCCCTGGATGTCACCCACATGGGCCGAGTCGAGCACCGCCGACGACCCGCGCTCCTCCAGCCGCGCCTCGGACACCTCGTAGTGTTCTTCGGCCATCTCTGGCTGCTCTTCGGCCATGACGTACCTCTCGTCTTCGGCCATGACGTACCTCGGCGCCGGGGCGCCTTCGATGATCGCGACGTGCGGTCGCGTGGTGGCGACCGCGGGCTTCCTGGTCCCCGGAAGCCGCCGGGCACGACCCGCGGTCCTGTCGTGGTGCCGGCGCCGGTCGGAGGCGTCCGGGATCGGAACAGGTCGGCCGGGGCGCGGCCGCCGCCTACCCTAGGACGGGTCTCGGGGCCGACGAGCAGCGGCACCCCACGGGCGGGGTTTTCGCTCCCGTCGCACCATCGGGCTCAGTCCTCCGCCGCCGTGCGGCCGAAGTCCCTGCGGAACCCGGTCGGGAGAAGGAGCGCCAACACGTCGTCGACGGTCACCACCCCGAGGATGGTGTGGTGCTCGGCGTCGAGGACGGGGACCACGATGAGATTGAAGTCGGACATCTTGCGGACGATCTCGCCGAGGTCCCAGTCCGGGTGGATGTGGAGGGGCTCGTCCTCGCACACCGAGGCGAACGGGGCCACCGGGTCGGCCTGGACCAGGCGCACCACCGACGCCGATCCGACCAGCTGCCCGTCGGGGTCGACGGCGAACACGACGTTGAGCGCCTCCGGAGGTGCGCTGCTGGTGCGCACGCCCTCGAGCACGGCTGACACCGGGGTGTCCGCCGGAAGGCAGAGGAAGTCGGGGCTCATCAGGCCGCCGGCGGTCTCGGGGTGGTAGCTGAGGAGTGAGCGGACCTTGCGCTGCTGGGGCTCCGGCAACAAGGTGAGGATGGGCAGCCGCCGTTCCTGGTCGACCTCGGCGATCACGTCGGCCACGTCGTCCGGCGCCATCGACGAGAGCAGCCGGGCTGCGTCGGCGTCCGAGCGGCTCCGGACGAACTCCACCTGGTGCTCGCTGTCGAGCTCCTCGAACACGTCGGCCTCGAGCTCGAGGTCCTCGCCGACGGCCTCGATGATCTCCTCACCTTCGTCGTGGGACGCCGCCTCGACCAGGTCGGCGATCTGGGCGGGGTGGAGCTTGGCCAGCTTGCGATAGGGGATCCGCAGCTTCGACGTCGGAACGTGGGCGACGAACGGCTCGATGCTCGCCCAGTCCACGATCCTCCCCGGACGGCTGCGCTGCCCGAGTCGACCCGGCAGCAGCCGCCTGAGGAGCGGCCGGGTGGAGGAGTCCACCGCAACGACCTCCCAGTTCCCGTTGACCTTGGCCAGCTCGATCTCATTGGCCCGGATGATCCGGCCCCTGACGAAGTTGATGGCATGGCGGGCGAGCAGGTCCCGGGCGAGCAGGACCTCCCCCTCCCTCCGCTCGAACCGGCGCAGGTCGACCCGACGGCCGTCGAAGAGCACCCGGCCGGGTTCGAAGGCGGCCACCTTCCGGATGGGAACGAACAGGTCGCGCCCGCCGATGGTGACCACCAGCCCCACGACCGGCGGGTGGGGGGCATCCCCCAGCCGCACGATGAGGTCCTGCACCCGTCCGAGGCGGTCGCCGGACGCGTCCACCAGCGGGCGCCTCACCACCTTCGAGAGATGGAGGACCTCGGGTTCGGCCTTCGTCGCGGGCTCTTGCAGGGTCATCGCCGGTCCAGCGTAGACGCCGACCATTTCGGCGACCGGCGGCCGGCACCGGGCCGGCCCGGGGATAGTCTTCGGCCCATGGACCTCACCTATCCGGCGGATACCGAGCCGTTCCGGGCCGAGATCCGCCAGTGGCTGATCGACAACCTGCCCGACGGCTGGGGAACTCCCGGGTTCTCCATGACCAGGGAGGAGCGCAAGGCATTTCTCACGCAGTGGACCGCCAAGCTGTTCGACGGCGGCTGGATCTGCGCCTCGTGGCCGGCCGAGTACGGCGGCAAGGGTCTCAGCCTCATGGAGCAGGTGGTCCTCAACGAGGAATTCGCAAGGGCCGAGGCGCCGCTCCGGGCCGACTTCTTCGGGGACACCCTGGTCGGTCCCACCATCCTCCAGTGGGGCGACGAGCGCCAGAAGAAGGAGTTCCTCCCCCGGATCCTCAAGGGCACCATCGCCTGGTGCCAGGGCTTCTCCGAGCCGGGGGCGGGCAGCGACCTCGCATCGCTCTCCACCCGGGCCACCCTCGACGGTGACGAGTGGGTGATCAACGGGCAGAAGGTCTGGACAACCCAGGCCCAGTTCGCCGACTACATCTTCCTGCTGGCGCGGACCAATCCGGATGCTCCCAAGCACGCCGGCATCTCCTACCTGCTGGTGCCGATGAAGCAGCCGGGCATCGAGGTGCGGCCGATCGCGCAGATCGACGGGAGCGCCGACTTCAACGAGGTGTTCTTCGCCGACGCCAGATGCCCGAAGGACAACGTGGTCGGCGGGGTCGACAACGGCTGGAAGGTGGCGATGACCACCCTCGGGTTCGAGCGCGGCTCCTCGGCCACGACCGGCCACCGCCGGTTCCAGCGCGAGCTCGACCAGATCATCGCGGAAGCCAAGAAGAACGGGGCGAGCGCCGACCCCCTCGTCCGCCAGCGGCTGGCGACCGCCTGGTCCAAGGTCAAGATCATGGAGATCAACGGCTACCGCTCGCTCACCGATGCGCTCAACGGGACCCACCACATGGCCGCCCTCGGCGCGGCGAACAAGATGTACTGGTCCGAGTTCCACCAGCAGACCATGGAGCTGGCCATGGACATCCTCGGCATGGACGCCCAGATCCTGACCGGCATCCCCGGGGACGCAGACCCGGAGCCGGGGAGCTGGATGCGCCGCGGCCGCACCGACTACCCGGTCAGCCCCCTGCAGGCGTCCTACTTCTTCTCCCGATCCGAGACGATCTGGGGCGGGACCGCCGAGATCCAGCGCAACATCGTGGGCGAACGGGTGCTCGGCCTGCCCAAGGAGCCCAAGCCGGCGGCTCCCGCCTGATCCCTCGCGTCACGTCACCGGTGCCCCTTCGGCACCGGTGCCGGTCACCGCGACCTCAGGCCGCGCTCGACTCGATCTCCCCCGCCGCCACCGCCGCCAGCTCCGCGGCCTGATCGCCGGGGGCCTCGTCCGTCGACCGCAACCGGACCTGGTGGCGCCACCGCAGCAGGGCGGCCGCGACCAGGGTGGCTGCCGATCCCGCCAGGAGGGCGCCGCGCGGATCGGTCCGCTGCGCGATGAACCCGACCAGCGGTGCCCCGATCGGCGTGGTGCCGAGGAACGCCATGGCGTAGAGGGCCATCACCCGGCCGCGCATCGCGGGCTCCGAGCTCAGCTGCAGGGTCGCGTTGGCCGTCGCGATGAACCCCACCGAGGCCGCGCCCATGGCCACGATGAGGACCGCCGCGACCGTCAGGGTCGGGGCGAGGGCCACCCCGCCGAGCAGGGCCCCGAACCCCAGCGCCAGACCCTGCAGCAGCCGCGGGGTCGGCCGTGAGCGGTGGGCGATCAGCAGGCCACCGAGCACGGCGCCCGCGCCCATGCACGAGGTCAACAGCGAGAAGCTGCCGGCGCCGCCGTGGAACGTCCCCTTGGCCAGGAGCGCCAGCGTCACGGTGAAGTTGTAGGCGAAGATCCCGACGAGCGCGATCGCCAGCAGCGTGTCGCGGAGGAGCGGCGTGCCCCAGACGTAGTGGAAGCCCTCCCGGATCTGGCCCCGAGCCCGGACCACCGGTTCGGTCGGCTGCAGCTCGCGTACTCGCATCATCGCGAGACCGATCAGCACCGCCCCGTAGGAGGCGGCGTTGACGAAGAAGCAGACGCCCAGACCGAAGAGGGTGATGATCACGCCGCCGATCGCCGGGCCCACCACGCGTGAGGCGTTCATGATGACCGTGTTGAGGCTCACCGCGTTGGGAAGGTCCTCACGGCCGACCATCTCGATCATGAAGGTCTGACGGGCCGGGTTGTCGAACAGGTTGACCACCCCGAGCAGCGTGGCGAGCAGATAGACCTGCCAGAGCTCGACCGCGTCGGAGACGACCAGGGAGCCCAACGCGAGCGCCAGCACCGCGCCGGCCGACTGGGTCACGAACAGGAGCCGTCGCTTGTCGACCCGGTCGGCGACGAGACCGCCGACCGGACCGAGCAGCAGCATGGGCAGGAACTGGAGGCCCACCACGATCCCGAGCGCGACGCCGCTGCCGGTGAGGCGGAGCACCAGCCAGGCCTGGGCCACCGACTGCATCCAGGTTCCCGAGACCGAGACGAGCTGAGCGATGAAGTAGATCCGGAAGTTGCGGACACGCAACGACCGGAACGTCCGGGTGAACGCGCCTCCCACCGCGGTCATCGTTCGACCCGCTCGACCAGCTGCTCGAGCAAGGCGGTCAGGCCGGCCAGGGCCTCCCGCTCGGACGGGTCCAGCCGGTGGAGCTGGCCGGCCAGGAACGCGTCCTTCCGGGAGCGGCCCCGGCGCAGGACCGCACGACCGGACTCGGTCAGGTGTACCCGGACCACCCTGCGGTCGCCCGGATCGGGGAGCCGAGACACGTAGCCGAAGCTTTCGAGGGCGGCCACGATGCGGGTCATCGACGGCGGCTGGACCGACTCGCGGAGGGCCAGTTCCCCGAGGGTCGGCGAGCCCAACCGGTCCACGCTGGACAAGGCCGAGGACTGCGAGGGGGTCAAGGTCCCGGTCGTCTCCTGGCGGAGCCGCCGGTGCAGCCGGGTCACGGCCAGCCGGAGGCGCGAGGCGAGCTCCGCCTCGTCGGGCGGGACCGCGGCCTCGGCGCCCGGCCCCCCGGCCAGCGCCGCCGGCGACGGCTCCGGCCGGGGGGTCGACCGATCGGTTCTGGAGGGCGCTGCCACGAGCTCCAGTATAGTTAGTTCTGCTAACTAACGCTCCGCTACGGGTGCCCGGGGTGTCGATTTCGAAATCGGTCTATGCCGTACACATACGACGTACGCATGCGTACGTCGTATACCGATTTCGCGATTCCCATGCCGGCCGGCTCCCGCGACCCAACCCCGCCACGGCCGCGCCACGGCCCGGCCCGGCCCGGACTCCGCCAGGCGACGGCTCAACCGGTCCGAACGAGCGCGGCGAGCTGGGGAAGGATCTTCGGGGCCAGGTAGGCCCCGCCGGCCAGTGTGGTGTGGATCCCGTCCGGCTGGCGGACCACCTTCCCGCCGATGGTCCAGGTGAACCGGCCGTGGGGGTCGAGGTACCGGTGGAGCGGCACCACCGCGACCTGGCCGGGGTGGCGCCGGGCGACCGCCCCGATGATCCGGTTGAGCCGGTCCACACGAGCCGGGTCGTCCGCCGGCCACGGCGCACCGTCTGGCTGCTCACCGTTGTCGAAGTAGGGCGCGGTGAACAGGGCCACCCTCGCCCCTCCCGACCCGAGGATTGCCACCGCGTGCTCCAGCTGGGCCGTCTCGTAGGCGTCGAATCCCGGATCACCGAGATGCTGCCACCGGCCCCGGTAGATCCGATCGGCCACCTCCCACCAGCCGATGACGAGGCCGACCACCTGGGGGTGGAGCTGGTGTATGTCGTCGGTCCACCAGGTCGGCCAGAGCGGGCAGTTGGGGAACGGGTCCCCGACCACCCCCCGGTCCTCGAGCGGGAGGGCGAGAGCGATCCCGCAGCCGGTGTGGGACCGCCCGCCGATGTCGACCCCGTAGCGCTTGGCATAGGGGGCCAGCCCGACCCCGACGGTCAGCGACAGCGAGTCCCCGACCAACAGGACGCGCACCCGGTCGCCGGCGCCGGCGAACGAGGCGATCTGGACCGCCTGCCATTCGGCGCGCACCGCGCCGGCCCCGGTGGGGTCGAACGATGCGGCCGATGCGGCCGACGCGGCCGGCGCCAGGGTCACCGCCGTCGCCACCGTGGCGGCCACCGCGACCGCGGCCGGCGCCAGGGCCCGGGCCGACCGCCAGAACGTCCCCAGCATGATCGGGCGCTCGAGCAGCACGTAGCTCACCGCGGCGATGGCGAGGGTGCACCCGACACGCAGGGCGAGGAGTCGGACCCCGTCCAGCCCGGTCCGTGCGGCGTCGACGAACACGGCCACCGGGAAGTGCCAGAGGTAGACGCCGTAGGAGATCGTGCCCAACCAGACCAGCGGGGACACAGCGAGGACCCGGGCCACCCCGCTCCGCGGGAGGGTCACCACCGCGGTCACCACCGCGGTGGTGGCGAGGGCGGCCAGGGCGAACCCGCCCCGGTAGGCGCCGGCCGAGGTGCCGGTCAGCGTGCAGGAGAGGACGAGGAGCACCGCGAGACCCGCAAGCCCGGCAAGGGCGACGACGCGCCGGGCGGCGACGGAGCGGACCGCCGGGTCCATTCCCTCCTCGCCGCGCCGCAGCTGGACCATGCTCAGCACACAGGCCAGTGCCGCCCCGGTGAGGATGCACTGGGCGTGGGTGTCGGTCCCGAAGTAGAGGCGCGTGGTGTTCGCGTCCGGGTGGAAGAGGAGGGCCATCTCGAGCGCCGAGGCGAGCGCCCCCGCCACCGAGACGACCAGCAGGGTCCGGAGGCCGCGTGTCAGGCTGCGGCTCAGCCCCATCACCGCGACCACCACCAACGGCCACACCAGGTAGAACTGCTCCTCGACGGCGAGCGACCAGAGGTGGGTGAGGGGCGAGGGGTTCGAGGTGTTCACGAAGTAGTTGCCGCTGGTGGCGATCTGCCACCAATTCGAGAAGTAGCCCAACGAGGAGAGCGCGCTCATCCGGAAGGCCGGGTACTGGCCGGCGGGCGCGGCGAACCGGACCACCAGGGTCACCGCGACCAGGACGACGACCAGCGCAGGCAGCAGCCGCCGTGCCCGGCGGAGCCAGAAGCCGGCCAACCCGATCCCTCCCCGCCGGCGGAACTCGCCGACCAGGAGCCCGGTGATGAGGAAGCCGGAGAGGACGTAGAAGACGTCGACGCCGAAGAAGCCGCCCCCGAGCCCGCCAACGCCGAAGTGGAAGGCCAGGACCAGGAGGACCGCCACGGCCCGCAGACCGTCGAGACCCACGGCCCGCTCGCGCCCGGTCGCGGACGGGCGGGCCGCACTTGGCCCCGCGTCGGCCCTCACCCCCTGCTCCACTCCCCCGACCTCCCCGTCCTCCCCCGCTCGCCCTCACGGTAGTGCACCGCGCCGCCCGGCTCCCCGGTCGGGTCGGGGTCCGTCACTACAGTGCGGAGCGTGGCTCGTGGCACCATCTCCGCGGCCGAGGCGGCGGCCGTCCCCGGGCCCGATGCTGCGACCGGTGCCGAGGCCGACGCAGGCACCGTCACCGCCGGCACCGCCGACACCGTCGTGCCCGCCGGGGAGGGGCGAACGCGTCGGGAGGTCTGGCCGACCGCCGTGCTGGTCGGCGCCTTCGCCGTCTCCCGGATCATCGGCGCCGCCGCCGGGGTGCGCTTCGACGACGGTGTGCTGCGGGGAACCAGGCTCACCGACAAGTGGCAGCTGCTCGACGTCCACCTGCTCCGGACCGACCTCCTCGGCAGCGTCTGGCACCTCGACAGCCAGCCCCCGCTCTACAACCTCTACAGCGGGCTGGTCCTCGCGCTGCCCGGGGGTTGGCAACGACCCGCCGAGGCCAGCTGCGGGCTGGTGCTCGGACTGGTCATCGTGCTCTGCACCTACCGCCTGCTCCTCGAGCTCGCGGTCCCGTGGGGTGTCGCCCTCTCGGTGACCCTGGTCGGGGTGGTTGCCTCGCCGGCCTACCTGTTGTTCGAGAACTGGCTCGACTACGCGGAACCGACGGCCGCGCTCGGGACCTTCGCTGCCTGGTGCCTGGTCCGCTATCTGCGCACCGGGCGTGCGCGGTTCGGCATGGGGTTCTTCGGCGGCTACGCCGCCATCGTGCTGCTCGACAGCACCTACCAGATCGAGTGGCTGCTGGTCGGAGTCGTGGTGGTCCTGGTGGTCCTGCGACACCGGTGGAGACAGGTCCTGGCCACCGCCGCGGTGCCCCTGCTCCTGGTGGGCACCTGGTACGTGAAGGACGCCGTGCTCTTCGGCACCAGCACCACCAGCAGCTGGCTCGGGATGAACGTGGCCCGCTCGGTGCTGTTCGAGGCGCCGCCGGACAGCGTGGCCCGCCTCGAGCGCCAGGGTACGCTCACCCCGCTCGCCTCGGTGCCGGCGTTCGGGCCGCCGAGCGCCTACATCCCGAGGTTCGTGCACCCGACCCGCCAGTCCGACCAGGCGCTCGGCGCGCTGTTCAAGGCCGACGGGGCAACCAACTTCAACAATCCGATCTACATCACCGTGTCGTCGCGCTACCTCCACGACGACCTCGCGTACATCACCGCCCGCCCCGGCGACTACCTCGGCGACATCGGCGCCGCCATCCAGGTCTGGCTGGTCCCGAGCGACCAGAACTTCACCAACTCCCAGGACTGGCCGGCAGTGCGCGGGTACGCGGCCGTCTACGACCGGGTGGTCGAGTGGCAGCCGGTGACCGACCCGGCGGCCGCCGAAGTCGTCTTCGACCACCGGCCGAGCCCCCTCTCCTGGCTCTCGCTCCAGGCGGTCGCCGTCTACTCGCTCTCCCTCCTCGGGATCCCGGTGCTCATCTGGCGACGGCGGCGCGTCCCGGCCACTGCCGGGACGCTGACCGTCCTCTGGTGGACGACGGCCTACGCCTTCGCGGCGAGCTCGCTCGTCGAGCTCGGCGAGAACGAGCGGTTCCGTTTCGAGCTCGGAAGCGTCCCGCTGGTCCTGGCGACGGTCGTTGTCGTCGCGGTGGTCCGGGCCGGCTGGGCACGGTGGCCGGCACGGCGCCGGGGGGCGCGGCTCAGCGCCGGGACCGGGCCGCCCGGACGGTGAGTCCCTCCGCGGCGACCGGCGGGAGGACGGTCGGCTGCAACCATTCGCCGCCGGCCTTGGAGATGTGGATGCCGTCCGCCCACCGCACGGTGATCCCGTCGACCGACGTCTGGAAGACGCCGTGGGGGTCGAGGATCCGGTTGAGGTCGACGACCGTGACCACCCCCGGGTGACGCGCCGCGACCTCGGCGAGGATCCGGTTGAAGTCCTGGACCCGTACCGAGCTGTCCTCCGGAGACAGGGTGCCGTCGATCGACTCGTTGATCGGGTCGATGTAGGGCATGGTGAACAGCAGCACCGGTGCACCGCCCGCAGAGAGGACGCCGACCGCATGCTCGATCTCGTCCTCGTTGTGTTTGTACCAGGCCGGTTGGGTGATGTTGACGATGTGACCCTGGTAGAGGTGGTCGAGGATGTCCCACCGCCCCATGAGGAGCCCGGTGACCTCGGGGTGGTACACGGCCATCTGGTGGGCCCACAGCGCGGGCCACATGCGGCACACCGACTCCGGATCGTCGACCTGCCCGTTGGTGGTCGAGATGGTCGGCAGGTCGTCGAGGTCGCACCCGAGGACCGCCTTGTCGATGAGCTGCACCCCGTAGCGGTGCACGCTGTCCACTTCGAGACCGATGCCGAGGGTCACCGCCATGGAGTCACCGACCATGTAGAACCGGATCGGGTGGGAGGTGAAGGCTCCCGCGTGCTGGAGTGCTGCGCGCTCGGAGGCGGGGATCACCACCGGGACGCGCGGTGCGGCGGTGGCCGGCACGACCGTACCTGCGACGACCACCGCGACCGTCGCCCCCATCAGGGCCAGGGCCGGGGTGATCGACCGCACCGAGCGCCAGAAGGTGCCGTACATGACCGGCCGCTCCACCAGGCGGTAGCTCGCCGCGGCGAGGACCACCGTCGTGGCGAACCGGATCGCGAGCAGGACCAGGCCCGAGGTGTGGGTGCGGGCGTGGTCGACGAACACGTACACCGGGAAGTGCCAGAGGTAGGCCCCGTACGAGATGGTCCCGAGCCAGACCAGCGGGCGGGTGGCCATGACCCGGGCGATCGGCCCCCTCGGCACGCACACCGCGGCCACGATGATCGCGGCCGCGGACAGGGCCGAGAGGGCGAAGCCGCCGTGGTAGTCGAACCCGGCGGTGCCGGTCAGGCGGGTCGAGATGACCAGCGTGCCGGCGCACCCGAGCAGGCCGGCGGTCACCAGGGCCGTCCGCGCCCCGGGCGAGGCGGCCTCCGGTGCCATCCCGTCCGCGCCGCGCCGGAGCTGGACCAGGGTCAGCACACAGGCGACGCAGGCTCCGATCAGGATCGACTGGGCGTGGGTGTCGGTACCGAAGTAGAGCCGGGTCGGGTCGGTGTCCGGGCGGTAGAGCACGGCCATCTCGACCGCCGACGCCACCGCGCCCGCCGCCGAGAGAGCCAGGAGGATCCCCACCCCGCGACGGAAGGTCGCACGGAGGTGCATCACCGCGAGGACCACCAGGGGCCAGACCAGATAGAACTGCTCCTCGACCGCGAGCGACCAGGTATGGCTGAGCGGTGAGACCGCTCCGGTCGCGTTGAAGTAATTGCCACTCGCCGCGATCTGCCACCAGTTGGAGAAATAGAAGAGCGCGGAGAGCGCGCTCATCCGATAGGTCGGGTAGGTCCCCGGCGCGGCCACGAAGCGGACCAGCAGGGTGACCGCCACCAGCACGATGAGCAGGGCGGGGAGCAACCTGCGGGCGCGGCGCAGCCAGAAGGCCGACAGGACGATCCGGCCGCGTTTGCGGAACTCGCCCAGGAGCAGCCCGGTGATCAGGTAGCCGGAGAGCACGTAGAAGATGTCCAGGCTGAAGAAGCCACCCTTCAGCCATCCCACGCCGAAGTGGAACCCCATGATGATCAGCAGGGCGACCCCGCGCAGACCGTCGAGCGCCACCACCCGCTCCCGGCCGGTGGCCGAGGGGCGGGCCGTCGACGCGGTCACCGGCTCTGCGAGCGGCTCCATCAGGCGCTCCCGTCCGGCGCGGGCCGGGCGGCCAGCACGCAGGCGGCCGCGGCGGCGATCGAGGGCACGCTCCCCGCTGCCGGACCGGCGGAGCACCCGGCCAGAGCGGCCGCCGACGGGATCGCCGCACGGTGGGTTCGCCCCGCGCCCGACCACACCCAGGCGCCGGCTCTCCGGATGGGCGCGCGACCGGTGGCGGCGGTCATCAGCACCACGATGTCGCGGACCTGGTGCACACGCTCGTAGGCGGGAAGCGGTCCCGGATCCGGAAGGACCACCAGGGTCACCCCCCACCCGACCAGGGCGTCCCGGGTCGCGGTGATCTGCGCAGCAGCCACCGTCTGTGGCGCCTCGGAGACCGAGAGGTCGCCGATCGCGATCTGACCGGTCCGCTCGGCGCCGGCTCTCGACGGGAGCGACCCCGGTCCGCCGCCCCCGACCATGGCGAAGCTCATCCCGCTGGTGGCCTGCCAGGTCATCGCGCTCTGGTAGTAGGCGAACGGCACCGGGAAGACCAGCGCGACCTGTCCGGGCGCGAGGTCCGGGGCGACCGTGCGGAACCACGCCGGCACCACCACCGGCTCGGCGGTGAACGGCAGTCCCCGGCCGGAGTAGGCGCCGATGGGCACGACGGCGATCGCCGCGACCACCAGGGCCGCCACCCCTCCTGCCCAGGCTCGTCCGCGGTCACTCTGGTGGTCGGTGTGGTGGCGGTCCGCAACCCTGCGCTCGACCGCCCAGTGGGTGTGGTCGACGACGATCCCGAGCATGACCGCGGCGGCGAAGTAGGTCACCAGGACGAACCGGCTCGGGATCACGTTGTCCAGCTGGGGCAGGCCGGCGAAGAGCCGCCACGGGGTCCAGTGGCCGTCCTGCACCCCGAGCGCGAGCCAGGCCGAGAAGACCTCGATCGCGCCCCAGAACCAGAGACGGCGGTCGCGGTGCCACACGAGCGTGCCCACCGCCAGCACTGCGAGGAGGCCGATCCCGAGGTAGACCGCCGACCGGGTCGGGGCCTGGTAGCCGCCGAAACGATGGGCGAGCGCGAGGAGCTGGGCCGGGGGCGGGGACGGCCAGGCCAGCTGCCGCAGCGTCGTGCCGAACTGGCTGATCTGCGAGTCCGGGCCCCAGATCCCGCCGGACAGGTGGGCCGGACCGGCGAGCGCGAACCAGACCGGGTAGGCGAGCAGGAGCGCGGTGCTGCCCGCCGCGGCCCCGAGCCCGATGCCGCCGTACCGGACCCGCGCCCGGAGCCGGTCGGGATGCCGGAAGGCGCCGGCCGCGAGCCCGACGGCGAGGAAGACCGCGGCCACACAGCCGGTCACCGCCACGATGGCGAGCATCTCGGTCCCCACGAAGAACTGCACCGTCAGGAGGACCCCCAGCGCGATCCCGGTCGGCACCGGGCGTCGCCGCTGGACGATCAGGAGCTCGTCGAGGCAGGCGACGACGAGCGGGGGCACGGCCGCGAACCCGAGCATCAGGTGACCGTCGGTCAAGGCGGTGAGGACGAAGGGCGAGAACCCGTAGAGCAGGCCGCCGACGAAGGCCGCCGGCCACCACGACACCCACCGACGGAGGAGCACGAACATGGCCAGGGCCGAGAGGGCGGGGCTCAGGGTGAGCGCCACGTTGAGGGAGGCGATCGGTCCGGACAGCCAGGTGATCGGGGCGAGGACCACCCCGAGGCCCACCTCGGCGGTGTTGGCCAGCAGGTTGACCCCCCCCGGGTGGAACAGGTCGGTCGAGTAGAGGGGCGAGAGACCGTGGAGGATCGCGTGCGCCGGCCAGGCGAGGAACCAGGTCATGAGCGAGGTGTCGCCGCACCCGCAGGTCGTGGTGCCGGCCGGATGGCTCGACCAGACGTTCCACCAGACGAGCACGGCGAGAGCCAGGTACGCGGCGCCCGCCAGGAGCGGGGCCCTCGCGCCGTGGCGCCGCCCGGGTGCGGTGTCCGCACCCGGCGACCCCTCGGGATCCGGCTGACCGAGCGTGCCGAGACCGACGGGTGGTGCGCCCTCCGGGCGTTCCTCGACGGTGGTCATCGGGCGGGTGTCCCGATCCCGACCGGGTCGTCCGCACCGGACAGCACCGAATCGGCGTCCGACAGGTCCCTGTGGTCCCCGGTCCGCGCAGCGCCGGGCGCCACCGGAGGCGACTCGTGGTCACCGGCGGTCAGCGCGGCGGCGCTCACCACCGCCCAGACCGCCACGATCCACCATCCCCCGAGCGCGGCGAACTCGGTGACCCGGTGCACGGTCGAGCGGATCCACGGCTCGATGGCGCCGGTGCCGGTCACCAGCGCACCGGCCACCGCGATCAGGCCCCAGGCCAGCCCGCCCCAGGCCCACCCGTCGTTGGCCGCACCGATCCGCCGACGGACCGGGGAGAGGACCAGACCGCCGACGATCGCCAGAGCGGCGGCGAGGACCAGGACGTGCAGGTACGGGGCCATTCCGGCTGCGGTCGCATGCGCCCGCCCGGGCCAGGTCCCGGCAGGCGAGAACATCGAGGTCAACCCCCGCGCGTGGACGGCCCGCACCACCGCTGGCCAGGAGCCCACCAGGGCGAGCAGCACGATCCCCCTCGCCACCGGTCCACGCCAGCCGCGCCGGCGCTCCCCCGCCGGAGGGGCGGCCACGGCGCGCGCGGTCAACAGCAGGATGATCCCGACCGCGGTCACCGCGCCCTCGTCCTTGGAGAGACCCGCCACGAGCACGAGGACCACCGCGACCCCCTGGTCCGATCGGGTCCCCTGGAGCTGGAGGCCGAAGGCCAGCGCACCGACCGCGGCGAGTGACCAGATCGGATCGGCATAGCCGTTGGTGATGAACGGCTCGGTGATCCCGAAGGCGACGGGCACCAGCAGCACCGCCGACACCAGCCCGACCACCATCGGCACGACCGAGGGCCGCCTCGCGGAGCCGGACGGCCGCGCCGCGGCCCGCCGACCGAGGTCGACCACCGCGAAGGCGGCGGCCAGGAGCGCACAGGTGTCGAGGAGTGCGACCACCACCACGCCGAGGCGCGGCGACGGGTTCCCGGTCACGCTCGCCGACACCGCGGCGGCGGCGCTCACCAGGGGCGGGTACGCGCTCTGGCCGAGGACGAGGCCCGGTGCCCGCATGTCGACGAGCAACTGGTGATGGGACTGGAGGAACCACCCCGAGCGCATGAGCCAGAGCGCGCGCGCGTCGAACCCCACCGTCGGGGTCGCCAGCGCGCGCAGGCTCCAGGCGCAGGCGGCGAGCAGGGAGACCGCGGCGAGCGCACCCACCGGACGGTGCCACGTCCCGGACCCGCCGCCGGGGCCCGACCATCCCTCCTGCCGGACCGGGCGGCGCCAGCGGAGGACACCCGCCGCGACCGCGCACAGCGCGGCGAGGCCGACGAACCATCCCATGAACGAGCCACCGGCGGCGAGGAAGCAGGTCGCGGACATCCCCGCGACGACTGCACCGCCGAGCGGCACCAACGGGACGGTGACCCAGCGCAGGCCGACCAGGGCGACGACCGGCGCGAGCCCGGCCACCGCGAGGACCGAGAGCGCGGCGAGGGTCGCCGGCAGGGTGGTCACCGCGGCCCCATTCCGCTCACAGGGGCGGAGCCGGCGGCGGCCCGGTCCCGGGCACGCTCGAGCCGCTCCCCACCCGCACGACGGCGCCGTGCACGGGATGCGCGTAGCGGGCGACCACGACCGTTCCGAGGCAGGCGCCCCGGCCCCGCACGTCGTTGCGCAACGAGAGGGTGACCTGGGCGGTCGAGGGCGGGTCCGCGACGGTGATCCAGCCTCCGACGCCCTTCAGCAGGGTGACCACGTCACCGAGGTCGGTGTCGGCGAGGGCGACCGTCTGCCCGGGCGACACGAGACTGTGGGCCTGCACGGCGAGGCAGGCGTAGAAGGCGTCGTCCAGCGCGGCGTCGCGCACCGTCTCGGCCGACCGCTGGGCCCCGACCGTGCGGTTGCCCCGGACCGCCTGGACGGTGAGGGCCGCCAGGGTGAGGACGAGCACGACCGCGGCCACCGCGACCGCTGCGCCGGCGCGGAGACCGCGACCGCTCATCCGACCTGGTGAGACGGTGCCACGCACAACCGCCGACGCTACCAGTCGTCAACCCGTGATCCGGTGCCCCACCGGTGCCCGGACCGCACGCCGCCGTCGGTCACCCGGGGCCCGTCCGCGAGGCACCCGCGGTCACGCAGGCGGCCACCGCGGCGATGGCGGCCGGGGTGCGCCGCGCGCCGAGCTCTGTGCAGCGGTCGAACCGGGCCGGGGTGACCTCGGCCGGTGGTCCCGCACCCCCGACCCCGGTCCAGACCCACGCCCCCGCCTGACGCACCGGTGCGCGCCCGGTCGCCGCGGTCACCAGCCCGACCGCGAAGGGCACCCAGCCGACCCGGTCGTAGGGGGCGAGCCCGGGCTGATCGGGGAGCACCACCATGGTCACCCCCCACCCGTCGAGTGCGGACCGCGCCGCGGCGATGTCCCCGGGGTGGAGGACCTGGCGGGTGAACGAGAACGACGCGTCCCCGATGACCGTGTCTCCCGGCCGCTCGCGGCCGGCCCGCTCGTGGATCCCGCCGGGGCCACCTCCGAGCGCCATGGTGTAGGACATCCCGTCGACGGCCTGCCAGGTCATCGCGCTCTCGATGACCTGGTTCGGCACCGGGAACACCAGCAGCACCTGGTGACCGACGAGGTGGGGGGCGACGGTGCGGAACCAGGTCGGCAGCACCACCGGCTGGGTGGCGAGCGGCAGGGTGGGCGCGAGGTAGGCGGCGACCGGGACGATGGCCACCGCCGCCACCGCACACCCGGCCACCACCCCGGGCCACCGCCGCGCGGTGCGGTGGTCACCCGGGTCTGCGCGCGCGGTGACGCGGCGGTCCACCGCGACCCGGGTGTCGTCCACGACGAAGGCGAGGAGGGCTCCCGCCGCGAGGGTGGTCACGAGCAGGAACCGGCTCGGGATGATGTTCTGGAAGAGCGGGAGGCCGGCGAAGAGCTGCCAGGGCAGCCACAGGTGGACGCGGGCGCCGAGAGCCAGCACCCAGGTGACCACCCCGACACCGGCCCACAGCCAGAGCCGCCGGTCGCGCCGCCAGACCAGCAGCCCGACGAGGAGCACGGCCAGCATGCCGATCCCGACGTACTGGACCGAGAGCGTCTCGCCCTGGAAGCCGCCCACCCGATGGGTGAAGGCCTCGAAGCTCAGCGATGCGGGCGCGGGCAGCACATAGTCGCGTAGGGAGGTGCCCTCGTAGCCGAGGTAGAGCGAGGGCCAGACCGGACCCGAGGTGTGGGCCGGACCGGCGAGGGCGTACCAGGCCGGCCATGCGAGGATCGCCGCCGCGGTCCCGAACGCGGCGGCAGACCCGACCAGGGCGTGACGCCACCGCGCCCGCAGCTCGTCGGGGTGGGCGATCCCCCATCCGAGCACCATGAGGCCGGCGATGGTCGCGGCCATCACGATGATGACCAGCACCTCGGTCCCGAGGAAGAACTGGAGCACCAGCAGGAGCCCGAGCCCGACCCCCACCGCGACCGGGCGGCGCCGCTGGCGGAACCAGAGCTCGTCGAGGCAGAGCGCGACCAGCGGGGGCACCGGGGCCATCCCCACCATCAGGTGGGCGTCGGTCAGGCTCACCACGATCAGCGGGGAGAAGCCGTAGACGAGGCCGCCGGCGAAGGCCGCCGGCGACCAGGCCACCCGGCGCCGCAGCAGCACGAACGCGGCGAGCGCCGAGAGCGCCGGCGCCGCGGTCACCGCCACGTCGAGCGTCGCCACCGGGCCGAAGAGCCAGGTGACCGGCGCGAGCAGCACGCCGACGGCCAGGACGCTGGTGTTGGCGAGCAGGTTCACTCCCCCCGGGTACGACATGGCCGTCGAGAAGAAGGGGTCGAGCCCGTGGGCGATGGCGTGGGCCGGCCAGGCGAGGAACCAGAGGAAGAGCGAGCTGTCCCCGCAGCCGCAGGTGGTGGTCGAGGTCGGGTGGGCGGACCAGATGTTCCACCAGAGCAGGACCGAGACCAGCAGATAGCCGCCGGCCGCGACCAGGAGGTCGCCGCGGGACTGCCGGCCGTGGCGGTGCGGCCCCCGGGCGGGCGTGTCCCGCGCCACCGGGGCGTCCGGCGCCGCGGTCCCGTCCGCCACCGCCCGCTCGGTCCGCCCGAGAACCCGGCTCACCGGGCCGACCCGAGGACGCAGTCGGGCACCGCCTCGGGGCGGGGGTCGGCAGCCACCGCACCAATCGTGCACGCACGGAAAGCGGCGGCGGACACCGCGACGGGCGCAGGGGTCGGCGAAACCGAGGACCAGACCCAGGCCGAGTGCTCGAATGCCGGCCGGACGCCGATCGAGGCCGTCATGAGCGCGACCGCGTAGGCGGCGCTCCGCCCGCGCTCGTACACGGGAAGTGCGGCCTGGTCCGGGACGACCACCGTGGTGACCCCCCAGACCGCGAGCGCCGTGCGCACCGCGGCCAGGTTGGCCGCGGTCGGCGCAGGCAGCGGGGCGAGGGCCAGCGACGCGCCGAAGAGGACCTCGAAGCCGGCCCGGGCGGCGCCGGCGTGCCGGGGCTGACCTTCCGGCCCGCCACCCCCTGCCTGGGCCCAGCGCATCGCGTCGACCGCCTGCCATGCCTGGGAGGACTGGAGTCCCGAGAAGGGTGCCGGATAGGTCAGCACCACCCGCCCGGGCGGCAGGGTCCGGCCGACCGTGGCGAACCACGGTGGCAGCACGACCGGCCTGGTGGTCAGCGGCAGGTTCGGCCAGAGGGCGGCGACCGTCGGGACCACCGCGACCGCGACCACCGCCCACCCGGCGGCCGGGCCCCGCTCGCGTCGGACCCGGTCCGCCACCACTCCGGCCATCACGGCCACGCAGAGGGCGACCACCAGGGTGAACCGCGCCTCCACGATGTCCCCGACCCAGGGGAGCCGATCGACGACCTGCCAGGGAACCCAGGCGCCGTGCCCCGGACCGAGCGAGAGCACCGCCGCCACCAGCCCGACCGATCCGAAGAAGAGCAGCCGGCGATCACTGCGCCAGACCAGCGTCCCGACCACCGAGACCACCAGCACCCCGAGGCCGAGGTAGCCGAGGCCGACCAGCACCGGACCCTGGTACCCGCCGAACCGGAGCATGCCGGGGCGCAGATCGGCGAGCCCGGCGGTGGAGACGAACGAGGCGGGCGTCGTCCCGAAGCGGCCGACCGCGCCGTTGGACCAGACCGGTCCGCCGAGGTGGGCGGGCCCGCGCGCGACGAACCACACCGGGTAGGCGAGCAGCACACCGGCCAGCCCGCCGGCGACCGCCAGACCCCGCAGGGCGTGCCCGCTCCTCGCCGCGATCGCTCCGGGGTCGCGCCATGCGGCCCAGCCGAGGAGCAGTGCCGCACCGACCAGGACCGCGATGGCCGTGATGAGCAGCACCTCGGTGCTCACGAAGAACTGGAGCACCACCAGTCCGGCGAGGGCGGCCCCGACCGGGTAGGGGGAGCGCCGCTGCCGGACCAGCAGCTCGTCGAGGGCGAGCACCACCAGCGGGGGCACCGCCAGGAAGGCGATGTTGAGCTGGTTGAGGGCGAGCTCGGAGATCATGAAGGGCGAGAACCCGAAGACCGCCCCCGCCAGGAAGGCGGCCGGCGGCCAGGCGACCCAGCGGCGCAGGAGCACGAACATCGCGAGCGCCGAGAGCGCCGGCGCCAGGGTGAGGGCCACGTTCATCGACACCACCGGACCGGCGGCGAGGGTGAGCGGGCTCAACAGGATCCCGAGGGCGAGGACGCTCGTGTCGTCGAGCAGGTTGATCCCGGTCGGGTGGAAGAGCCACGGCGACCAGAGCACGCTGTGGCCGTGGCCCATCGCAAAGGCGGGCCAGGAGAAGAACCAGAGGAAGCGGGCGGCGTCCCCGCACCCGCAGGTGGTGGTCGACGAGGGATGGGTGCTCCAGACCCCCCACCAGAGCCCGATCGCGAGGAGCAGGAAGAGCAGCCCGGCGACCACGGTGGTCCCGACCCCGATCCGCGGGCGGGCGTCGTCCCAGGGGATGGGGTTCCGGCGGGCGACCGCCGGCGCGCCGATCACCGCGACCCCGCGGCTCACCGCGACCCCGCGGCGGACCGCACCACCGGCCGCCCGCAGAGCTCGGCTGCAGCCGTCGGCGGGTCGGCGCTGAACGAGAAGGTGGTGAACCCGAACGCGTGGGCCGCGTTCGACACGGCCTGGGAGAGGGTCCAGGGGGCGGTGATCGCATGCAGGTAGGCGGCCAGGGGATCGCACCCGAGCGCGGTGCGGGCCGCGGCGACATCGGTCGGCGACGGCCCGCCGACGACCGGGGCGGCGGTGCGGACACCGAAGCGGGCCACCATCCAGACCGGACCGATGAACTTCTCGTGGCCCGGCCGCGCGTGGTGCACGACGGTGATGTGGCTGCCGACGGGGTTGGCCAAGGAGTACTCGTCGAAGACGTAGACCCCGGGACCGGCGAGGTAACCGATCACGCCGACGGCCGGGAGGTCGACCGCGACGGTGAACGGGAGCGGCGACCGCGCCGGTCGGGTCGCGGCCGCGCCGATCGGGAGGAAGGGGTCGGTCACCACCACCAGCGTCTTGCGACCGGCGGGCTGCGCCCGCGAGAGCCGGGCAAGGGTCGCACCGGCAGGACCGGAGAGGGCACGGCGGTAGTCGGCGGCGGTGACCGGGTGGGCCTCACCGGTGGCCGCGATCCAGCTGTTGCGCTCGTTGGAGATGAACACCGTGCTCGGCGTGAGGTGCGCGATCCGGGGGGGCACGAAGCGGAGCCACCCGGCAGAGACCACCGACCACACCGCGATGCCGAGCACCGGCACGACGAGCGCCCCGCGCAGCCGGCGTCCGTCCGCCCAGACCGGGAGCAGGAGGGCGAAGAGCGCGGGCAGCAGGAGGCGGGCGTGCATGTAGTCCCCGCCCAGGTGGACCACGTAGAGCGCGTCGGTCGCACCCACCACCAGCGGGGTGACCACCAGCAGCACCCCCCTGCGGTCACCGGCCCGCCACCACGCGGCGACCCGGAGGGCAACGACGGGGGCCGCGAGGAGGAGCGGCAGCCAGAGAGCATAGGGCGCGAGCAGGTTCCAGAGGTAGGTGGCGCCCTGTGACCACCAGGACGCTCCCGCCGCCTTGGCCAGGCCGGTGGTCGGGACGGCCAGGGCGAAGTAGGCCATCCGGAAGAGCTCGAAGCACACCGGCAGGGCGAACGCGGCGACCACCAGGAACGCGCAGCGCCTCACCTCGAGGCGCCCACCCGCGGCCGGCACGTCCACCAGGAGCAGGGCGACCACCAGGACGGCCGACCCGATGACCAGCTCGGGGCGGATGAGCCCCCCGAGGCCGAGCACCACCGCCGCCGGCGCCGCCCGGGTGCGTGCGCCCTCGACCCGGACCAGCAGCAGGTACGAGGCCCCGAGCCAGAGGAACACCATCGACATCTCGAGGCCGGAGGTGGCGAACTCCCAGAGTCCCGCGACCGACGACGCCGCGAGCAGGCCGAGCGGGAGCACCGTCCCCTCACCGCGGGACCACCCGAGGCGCTGCACGGCGAGGCCGCCGGCGAGGAAGCCGGCGCCGGTGCAGACCAGACCCAGCACCACCGACGTCCACTCGAGCGAGGCGAACGGGAGCACCGCGTGCAGCGCGGCCAGGGTGAACAGCCAGAGGGGGTCGGAGTCCGCCTCGACCCGCTCGCCCAGGTTGAAGACCGGGCCGTGGCCGGCCAGCAGGTTGTGGACGATCCGGAAGTCGATGAAGGCGTCCTCGTCGACCCAGCGGTACAGCCAGGCGCCGACCACGACGACGACCACCGGCACCAGCACCGGCCACCACCGGGGCAGGCGGCCCACCCGCCGACCCTCATGCGCCACCTGGGGTCTCCCCTCGGAGGCATCCGGGTGGTGGCCGGCCGGAGCCATGGTGTCCCCCATGCGCGCGATGGCCGTGATGGTAGTGGAGCGCCCCCGTCGGTCGGGGTCCCCGGGGGTCCGACGAGGCGCTGGGGGCCGGGGGTGCGCCGAGGGGGTGGGGTACCATCGCCGGGATGGGCGCTCCTGGTCGGCCTCCCTTCGACCAGGCGCCGGACGGCGCGGCAATCGAGGCTGCAGAGGGCGCGGCGCTGGGCACCGAGATCGCCGACCGTCCCGCCGCGACCACCACCCCTCTGCTCACTCCCGCGGCCGCTGCGGCCGAGCCGGTCCGGTTCCGGCTGGGCAACCGCCCGCCGCTGACCGGTCTGCGGGCCCTGGCGGTGATCGCCGTGCTCGTCTACCACGCCAACTTCGCGTCGCTGCCCGGAGCGTGGGCGGCCCTCCAGGTCTTCTTCGTGCTCAGCGGCTTCCTCATCACGGCGATGCTGGCGTCGGAGGGCCGGCGCAACGGACGGATCAGCATGTCGGGCTTCTACGCCCGCCGCGGCGTGCGCCTCGTCCCCCCGCTGCTGCTGACCATCGGGCTCCTCGCCCTCTACGCCGCCTTCGTCAACGTCGCCGACGCCTCGCAGCGGCTCTGGGGGGACAGCCTGGCCGCGATGTTCTACTACGCCGACTACCGGCAGGCCTTCGGCCACGCCCCCTTCTTCGGCTACCTCGCCCAGACCTGGTCGCTCTCGGTCGAGGAGCAGTACTACATCCTCTGGTCGCTGTTGATCGTGGCGGCCGTCGCCGCCCACCGGCTGCGCCTCGCCTACGTGTTCGCTGCCGGGGGGCTCGCCCTGAGCGTGGCGGACCGCCTCTGGTGGTGGTTCCACCTGCCCCAGCTCACGACCACGCATTCCCACCCGGCCTTCGACCGCGTCTACTACGCCTTCGACACCCGGGCCGATGCGCTCTTCCTCGGCTGCCTGCTGGGGCTCGTCGCGGCCGACGGCCTCCTCGACGGGTGGCCGCGGTGGGCGCGCGGCGTGCTCACCGTGGCAGCGGCGGCCGCGGCGGCGTTCCTCGCGTGGATCCTCCTCTACTCCACGCTGCTCACCGAGACCCTGGTGGTCTGGTGGCTTCCCGCGACCGCGATCGCCTCGGCGGTGCTCGTGACCTACTTCGTCGTCTGCCCGCGAGGGATCGGCTCGCGCCTGGTCGGGATCGGTCTGCTCGTCTTCATCGGCGACATCTCCTACACCGTCTACCTGGTCCACTTCCCGGTGTACCTGGCCCTCCAGCCCTCCGCCACCGGGTGGGGGTTCTGGCCCACCGAGCTGGTCCGGCTTGCCGTGGTCTTCGCGATCGCCGTCGCCAGCTGGTTCGCGATCGAGCGTCCGCTGATGCGCTGGAGGCAACGCTCGGCCGCCCGCTGAGCGGGCCTGCGGCCGTCCCCGAGGGCGCTGGACGGCACACCGGCGGCGCTACGATCTGCCGGTGGGAACCGCTGTGGAGCACGACGCCACAGCCGGGGAGGCCGGTCGGGCCGGAGCACACGACGAGGCCCCCGAGCCGGCGCTCGGCCGCATCCCCGCGCTCGACGGCGTCCGCGCCCTCGGGATCGCGTTGGTCCTCCTCTTCCACGGCGGCATCTCGTGGGCCGGCGGGGGGTTCTTCGGGGTCGATGTCTTCTTCGTGCTCTCCGGGTTCCTCATCACCGGGCTCCTGGTCTCGGAGTTCCGGCAGAACTCGGGGATCGGGCTGCTGCGATTCTGGGGCCATCGGGTACGGCGGCTGGTGCCCGCGCTGCTCGCGCTGCTGGTGGGTGTGGCCGTCTACGGGATCTTCTTCGCCCCGCCGGACACCCTCGGCCAGCTTCGCAGCGATGCCATCGCCACACTGCTCTACGGCAACAACTGGCACCAGGTCTCGGGCGCCCAGGGCTACTTCGCGGCGCTCACCACGCCACGCCCGCTCCTCCACACCTGGTCGCTCTCGATCGAAGAGCAGTTCTACCTGGTGTGGCCCCTGGTCGTGCTCGGCCTCCTGCACTGGACCCGCTCGTTGCGGGTGTTGCTCGCGGTCACCGTGTCCGGTGCGGTGGCCAGCGCGGTCGCGATGTCCGTGCTCTTCGCCGGCGGAGCGGGCGAAGGCCGCGCCTACTTCGGGACCGACACGAGGGCCCAGGCCCTGCTCGTCGGTGCGGCTCTGGCGATCCTCCTCGCCCATCCCCTCCCCCGCCGGCGCACCACCGGCGCGCTGCCCACGACGTCACTGGTCCGGTCGTTCGCCCTCTCGACGGCCACCCGCGCCGCGGTGATCGTGCTCGGCGCGATCGGTCTCGGCGTCGTGCTCTGGCTGTCCGCTGTCACCACCAGCGCGACCACCTGGATCTACCACGGCGGATTCGCCGCCCTCGCCCTCGCCACCGCCGCGGTCATCGCCAGCGTGTCGCTGGTGACGGGAAGCCCGTTGGCCCGGGGCCTCTCACTGCGACCGGTCCGCTACCTCGGGGCCATCTCCTACGGGCTGTACCTCTGGCACTGGCCGGTCTTCGTGGTCCTCGACCACGCGCGGACCGGCCTGCTCGGATGGCCGCTCTTCCTGGCCCGGGTCGCGACCTCGGTGGCGATCGCCGTGGCCTCCTTCCACTTCCTCGAGATGCCGATCCGGCGGGGCGTCCTGCGCGGTTGGCGCGGATGGGCGGCGACCCCGGTGGCGGTCGGGGCCACCGGGGCGATCCTGGTGGCGGCGACCGCCGGTGCGACCCCGTCGGTCGCCGCCGTCCCGGTCGTTGCGACGAGCGGCACCTCGTTGACGGCCACCGGCCGGGCGGACCCGGGCACCGGGCCGGACGTGCCGGCGGTCGCGGCAGGGACCGGCGGTCCGATACGGGTCCTGCTGGTCGGCGACTCGGAGGCCAGCTTCCTCGGGTTCGGCCTCGGCCCGGCGGCAGGCGCCTACCGCGCCGACTACGCCGGTGACGGGGTCTTCGGGTGCGGCCTGACCACCGACGAGACCCACTTCCACGGGACGTTGGTCTCCGGCACCCAGGGGGAGCGGGGCGGGAAGGTCCCCGTGGCGTGTGTGACCCAGCTCATCCGGTGGCGGGCGGACGTCGACACCTTCCACCCCGACGTGGTCCTCCTCGCAGAGGGTGAGTACGAGGTGCGCGACCAGCGGGTCGGCCGGTCCTGGGTCCACATCGGGACACCGGCGTTCGACGCGACCGAGCGCACCGCCCTCACCCGGGCGGTCGACATCCTCCACTCGTCCGGTGCGACGGTGGTCCTGCTGACCGCGCCCTACTATCAGCAGCTCGTCGAGCAGCCCGACGGTTCACCCTGGCCGGAGGACGACCCGGCCAGGGTGAACCGGTACAACAGCCTGCTCTCCGAGGTCGCCGCGCGTTCGGGGGCAGCGCGGTGGTGGCCGACCTCAACGTCCGGCTCGATCCCGGTGGCCACTACGACCAGACCGTCGACGGGATCGACGTCCGCTTCGCCGACGGGATCCACGTCTCGCAGGCCGGCGCCAACCTGATCGCCCCGTGGCTGCTGTCCACGGCGGACACCCTCGGCAACCAGACGCGCGCCCGGGCGGGCGGAGCCGTCGCGGCCGCTCCCGGCGGGGCCGGCTAGGTCGCGCCGACGGCTGGGCCGATCAGGGCGCGCCGACGGCTGGGCCGATCAGGCCGCGCCGACGGCCGTCGTCGGCCGTACGCCCCTGCCGGTGACGGTGACCGCCATGTCCCCGACCCGGCCCAGGTACCCGGGCAGCGACGGCCGAGGCCGGTGTCCAGGTGGTGAGCGTCACCCGGCGGTCCTCGGTCCCGTCCTGCAGATAGCCGGGACCGAACTGCGACCGCCAGAAGTGGTTGACGGTCGGGTGGTAGCCGGTCACGTCGAGCAGGTTGACCAGGCCGATGAACTCTTCGGTGTCGAGCAGCTGGGTGCCGCCGGTGCCGGTGGTGCCGGCGCCGGCGTCCCCCACCGCCACCCGGCCGTGTCGGTCGAGATGAGGGGTGACCAGTGCGGCCAACCGCCCGACGTTCGGGTCCGACGCACGGTCGAGCGGTGGGAGCGCGAGCACCCGGACGCAGAGCACCACACCGGCCCCCACCGCGACGACGGCCAGGCCCACCCGGAACCCCGGCGTCGAGGTCAGCGGGGGGCGCCTACGGTGGGCCCGGGCCGACGGGACGCGCAACATCCCGACCCCGATGCACGCGGCCACAGGGAGTGCGACGGCCCAGACCACCAGGTACCCGAAGACGAATCCGACCACCCGGGTGACCCCGATGACCAGCGCGGCGTACCCGGCCAGGCCGAGGAGGCCGAGCCCGGCCGCGAACCGCAGCCGCTCGCGCAGCCCGACCGCCAGGACGGCGACAGCGACCAGCACCGCCACCACCGCGGCGGCGACGGCGACCCCCGCGTGGAGCGGGGTCCCCCCGAGGACCGAACCCATCAGCTCGGCCGGACCCACCGGGAGGATCGCGCACGCCGCGGCGAACGACCAGAGTCCGGCGCTCACCGGCTGTCCGGGGTGCGGGGTGGTGAAGAAGTCGTAGAGCAGGGACAGGTTCCCCGGGTGGCCGCCCACCTCCTGGAGCACCGGGGGCAGCCAGATGAGGGCGAGGAGGACCAGCCCGCTCGCCACCAGCAGCGGCCCGCCCCGGCCGGGACGCCCGCCGGCCGTTCCCTGCGCACCGACCGCATTCGGCACTCCGTCAGCGGGGGGTCCCCGCCGGACGTCGCGTACTGCGGTCACCACCCAGATCGCACCGGCCACCACCACCAGCACCGCGACGACCGGGAGGGTCGAGATGTCGGTCTGGACCACGAAGGAGCCAACCAGCAGGGCCGCCACCAGCGAGGGTGCCGACCGGTCCACCGCGCCGGCGCAGCAGAGGACGAGGAGGAGGAGCGGAAACACGACCACGACCGGGTTCCAGGGGCTGACCAGGGCGCCGAGCACGCTCTCCGAATAGGTCGTGGCCGCCGGCCCGCTCGCGGCCAGCACCGAGGCGAGGAGGCAGACCCACAGCGCTGCCCACAGTGCGCGCAGTGGGGTGGTCCTGCGGCGGACCACGGCGACGCAGCAGAGCGCGGCGCCGGCATTGAGCAGGGTCGCGCCGACGAACAGCGAACGCGCGCCCGATCCGAGCACGCGGGTGACGACCGACAGCAGGTAGAAGTAGACCGGACCCGGGTGGTTCCATCCGTTGTGGTCGAACACGCCGAGCTGCTGCTTCCAGGCGAGCGCGCGCCGGGTGTGCAGGTCGATGAGGGCGAGGTCGTCCGGCAGGGTGAGATGGGCCGACGGCGACACCGCAAGCCGGACGACGGCGAGGGCGAAGGGAACGGCCACCACCCCGAAGGCCAGCACGGTCGGCCACCGCGGGGTCCGGACCGGACGTGCGCCGTGTCCGTCCCCCGACTGCGGGACGCCGGCCACGCTTGGTCGGGGGCCGGCGGCGACCGGGTCCACGGTCGTCGTCACACGCTGGGGAGTCGGACCCACGATCGGCCGATCGTACGGCACCGACCGGAACCGGCGTGCACGCGCACCGCGGCTGCCCGATCAGAAGCTCGGGATGTACCCTCCGCGGCCCATCGATCCGCTGAGGAGCGGGTCGATGGATTCGTCGACCCCGCCCCGAACCTCGGTGACCCAGTCGAGCCGGTCGGTCAGGATCCGTTCGACCCCACCCTGGAGCGTCGAGGAGCTCACCGCACACGAGCTGCAGGCGCCCTGTAGCTGCACTTCGACCACGCCGGTCTCCACATCGGCTGCGACGAGCACCAGGTCCCCGCCGTCGGCCTGGACGGCCGGCCGCATGAGATCGATGAGCGCGGTGAGGTCGGCCAGTCGCTTCCCGCGGCCCTCGTCGGTGAGCGGCGGGTCGACGACCGCGTCGCCTGCCCGGTCCTCCGTCGGTTCCTCCACTGGTCGTCCTCTCCACGGGCCCCATGGCCGGCGGCACCCGGCCGGACGGCCCGGTGCACCCCTCCATTCTGCCGCGTGACGGGCCCGGGCCGAACACCGTGCGCAGGGGAGGTCCGGGCCGGCCGCAAGATGGCCACCTCCCGGGGGGACCGGCGGGTACCATGCGCGTTGTGCCCGCAGTGCTGCCAGCCGGGCCCCTCGGGGCCGTGGGACTGATCCTGCCGACATTCCCTCAGGACATCCTCCCGGCCTGGGACACACCGGGCGGGCAGGCCGACGACGGGGACCATCCTGGGCGCCGTCCGCTCGACGACCTGGCGCGGCTCTGCGCGTCGGCCGAGGCGGCGGGGGCGGCAGCGCTGTGGGCATGCGACCACCTGTTCTGGCACGGACCCTGCCTCGAGTGCACGGTCGCGCTCACGGTTGCCGCCACGGCCACCACCCGAATCGCCCTCGGGACCTGCGTGCTCCAGCTTCCGCTGCGCGGAGCGACCGAGGTGGCCAAGCAGACCGCGACCCTCCAGACCCTCTGCGGGGGCCGGTTCGTCCTCGGCGTCGGCGTCGGCAGCCATCCCGGCGAGTACGAACAGGTCGGTGCCGACTACCACGCCCGCGGCCGACAGCTCGACGCAGCGCTCGCCGAGCTCCGCCGCTCGTGGCGGAGCGGAGAAGCCTCCGTCGGGAGCGACACCGGGTCCGCCGGGGCGTCCCGTTACCGCCAGCTGCCGGTCCCACCGAAGGTGCCGGTGTGGGTGGGCGGCTCGTCCGAGGCCGCGCTGCGGAGGGCGGCCACCCTCGCGGACGGTTGGATGCCCCTGTTCCTCACCGCGTCCGAGTACGGCGACGCGGTCGAGCGACTGGCCAAAGAGGTCGACCGGGCGGGGCGGGTGCCGGAGTCGGTGACCCCGGCGATGGTGCTCTTCGTCTCGGTGGACGACGACCCGACGCTCGGCCTCCGCCGCGGCGCACGGTGGATGTCCTCGCTCTACGGCATCCCGCCGAAGGCGTTCGAGCGGCATCTGGTCGCCGGCACCCCGGCGGAGGTGGCCCGGACGGTGGCCGACTACCGGCGGGCGGGCGCAGAGCACGTGGCGGTGTACGTGACCGCCGACCAACCCCTCGAGCAGTTCGAGCGCCTGCTGGCCGCCCTCCCGGGCGCCGGGCCGGCGACTCGGCGGTAGTTTGGGCCCGGTGGACCGCGTCGCACGCATCGTCGGATCCGCCACCACCCCGATGCAGCGCCGCGACCTCGAGCGCGGCCGAGATGGCCCACACCGTCGTGGCCGACGCGCTCGCCGACGCGGGCACCACGGCCGACGAGATCGAGCTGGTCGTCTTCGGGAACGCCACCGCGGGACGGCTCCTCGACCAGTCCTGCATCCGTGGCCAGACGCTCCTGCTCGACGCCGGGCTGCGCAACGCGGGGATCGTCAACGTCGACAACTCGTGCGCCGGCGGTGCCTCCGCGCTCCATCTCGCGACGATGGCCGCGCTCGGAGGGACGCGGAGCGTGCTCGCGGTGGGGGTCGAGAAGATGTGGACCGGCGACCGCGGTGCGACCCTGGCCGGGATCGAGGACGGGGTCCCCGCCGCCGACCGCACCTACATGCACGAGCGCTGGGAGAACCCCTCCGGCTCGGTGCTGATGGCCCTCAACGCGCGGTGGGCCTGCGAGCACATGGAGGCGTGGGGGTCCACCCGCGAGCAGGTCGCGGCGGCGGCGGTCAAGGCGCGCCGCCACGGGTCGCTCAACCCGCACGCCCAGTTCCAGGGCGAGGTGACCGTCGAGGAGGTCCTCGAATCGCCGACCATCGTGCCCCCGCTCACCCGGCTCATGTGCTCGTCGTTCACCGACGGCGCCGCCGCGGTGGTGCTCACCGCCGAGGCGCGCCCGGGGGCCCCGCGGATCCGGTCGAGCACGGTGCGCTCCGGCAACGGTGACCTCGACTACCACGACCGTCTGGCCGAGACGGCGACCGCCGCCTGGCACGCGGCCGGCGTCGACCCCTCCGAGGTGGACGTCGTCGAGCTGCACGACGCGACGAGCGCCGAGGAGCTCTGCGCGCTCGAGGCGCTCGGGCTCTACAAACCGGGCGAGGCGGGCCCGGCGACCGAAGCGGGCGAGACCGCGCTCGGCGGCTCCGGGGTGACCGTCAACACCAGCGGCGGCCTGGTCAGCCGGGGTCACCCCCTCGGCGCGACCGGGATCGCCCAGGTGGTCGAGCTCACCGCCCAGCTGCGCGACCGGGCGGGCGCCCGCCAGGTGCCGGGGGCCCGATTGGCGGTGGCCGCCAACACAGGTGGCATGATCGGTTCCCATGCAGGAACCACCGACGCAGCCTTCATCGGCATCCACGTCCTCGAGGCGGACTGAGGCGTGATCACCGGACGCGGTGGGGTGATCAGCGGGTACGGCGTCGCGGTGCCCGACAAGATCGTCACCAACGACGACCTCTCGGTGACCCTGGACACCAGCGACGCGTGGATCCGGGAGCGCACCGGCATCCGGGAGCGCCGGATCGGCGGCACCACGTCCCAGCTGGCCATCGAGGCGGGACTCGCCGCGCTGGAGCGGGCGCACCGGCGCCCCGACGAGATCGACGCGGTGGTCCTGGCCACCACCACCCCCGACCAGATCGTGCCGGGGACCTCGGCCACCGTGCAGGACGGCATCGGGGTGCCCGGGGGGGCCTTCGACGTCAACGCCGCCTGCTCCGGCTTCGTCTACGCCCTCACCGTCGCCCACGGCCTGCTGGCCATCGGCGCCGAGCGCCTGCTGGTCATCGGATCGGAGACCCTCAGCCGGATCACCGACTGGGACGACCGTTCGGTTGCGGTGCTGGTCGGCGACGGTGCCGGCGCGGTCGTGCTCGAGGCGGTCGACGGGCCCGGCCAGCTGCTCTCCTGGAACCTCGGGTCCGACGGTTCGCTGCGCCACCTGCTCAAGTGCGACCACGGCGGCTACCTCTACATGGACGGCAAGGAGATCTTCCGCAAGGCGGTACGGGCGGTGGTGGAGTCGTCCGAGCGGGCAATCGCCGAAGCCGGTCTCACCTCCGACGACATCGACCTGGTGGTGCCCCACCAGGCCAACCTCCGGATCATCTCGGCGGCGAGCCAACGGCTCGGCATCCCCGAGGAGCGGACGGTCGTGATCATCGACCGGTACGGCAACACCTCCTCGGCCTCCATCCCCCTCGCGCTCGCAGAGGCACTCGACACCGGCCGGCTGCGGGAGGGGCACCACGTCCTGCTGACCGGGTTCGGGGGAGGCATGACCTGGGCGAGCGCCGTGTTGCGTTGGGGTGGGTGAGCCCGGGTTCGGCGCCTGACGGCGCCACATCGCTGGTCGTCCTCGCGGCAGGTCTGGCCCGCCGCTACGGCGGGTGCAAGCCGCTGGCGCCGATCGGGCCCCGCGGCGAGGCGGTCCTCGACCTCCTGGTGAGCGACGCGCTCGCCAGCGGATTCGGGAGGATCGTGTTGGTCCTGCACCCCGAGACCGGTCCGGCCGTCCGCTACCACATCGAGCGGTGCTGGCCCTCCACGGTGCCGGTCGCATACGCCGAGCAACGCCTCCCGCTCGGGACGGTGCACGCCGTGCTGGCTGCGGAGCCAGTGCTCGAGCACGACCGGACCTTCGGCGTCTGCAACGCAGACGACGTCTACGGCGAGGTGGCGATGGGGATCCTGTCGGAGCAGCTCGGGTCCGGCGCGGCCGAGCACGCCCTCGTCGGCTACCGGTTGCGGGCGACGGTGGCGACCGGTGACCCGGTGACCCGGGGGATCTGCACGGTCGGGCCCGACGGCCTCCTGCGATCCCTCGTGGAACGACGGCAGGTCGCCCGGATCGGGGACGGGACCGCGTTCGTCGCCGAGGACGGTCTCGAACCGAAGGAGCTCTCGGGCGACGTGCCGACCTCGGTCAACCTCTGGGGGTTCCAGCCGTCCATCTGGGGTGTCCTGCATGCGGCGATGGACCAGTCCGGCGTCGCCGACGACAACGTCGGATCGCCCACCGAGCCACCCCCGCGGGAGGTGCTCCTCCCCGAGGTGGTGTCCGCGATGGTCGCGGCGGGTCGTGGGGCGCCCGTCCGGGTGCGGGCCACCGACGCAACGCTCATCGGCGTGACCCACGCGGCGGACCTCCCGGTGGTCAGCGCCGAGCTCTCCCGGCAGGTCGCCTGGGGGATCCGCCCGGCGACCCTGTGGGGTGGCTGAACCGGCGATCCGGTCGGGCTCGCTGCGGGGGGAAGGCAGTACGGTGGGTGGGATGCAGGGGCCGGTGGCCAAGCTCTGGGAGGTCGCACGCTCGCCGGAGGGCGTGAGGCTCTTCAAGTACTCGATGGTCTCGGCCATCTCGGCGATGACCTCGGTGGTGCTCCTGAGCCTGATCTACGGCGTCCTCCGCCTCTGGACCGAGGTCCCGAGCGTGCTGGTCGCCGACATCCTCGCCGGCATCCCCTCCTACTTCCTCAACCGGCAGTGGGTGTGGGGCAAGTCGGGGCGCTCGCACTTCTGGCGGGAGGTGGTCCCCTTCTTCGCGGTCTCGATCCTCGGCATCCTGTTCGCCATCGTGACCGCGTCCCTCGCCCGCGACTACGCGCAGAACCACGACCTCCACCACCTGACCCGGACCGTACTGGTGGTCGGCGCCAACATCGGGGCATTCGCCCTGGTCTGGCTCGCCAAGTACCTCTTCCTCAACCGGCTCTTCCGCGAGATCGCCGACGTCGAGCTCGGGATCGAGGCCTGAACCCGGGGCCCGCGGCCACCGTCGGTCACCCGGCCCAACGGTTCCGCCGGAGGGCGACCTGGCGGGGGGAACCGGCGGGGGGGACCCACTAGGCTCCCGGGGATGCCACAGGAGGGGCTGTGTCGCAGGGGGTGACCGAGGAGCGCGCGCCGGGCGTCGACCCCGAGGCGGGGGTGCGCCCCGATCCGCTCGACCGGGAGGGCGCCGACACCGACCGGCCGGAGACCCCCGGTCCCCGACGGGACCGCCGGCGGTTCGTCGTGGTCGCGCTGTTGGCCTCGATCCTGAGCGCCATCCCCTACGTGTGGTTCCTCACCAGCGACTGGACCGGCCAGTTCCAGCCGCTGCGAGGCATCCAGTTCTTCTCGGACTTCTACGACCTGCAGGCCCAGGCCATGATGCACGGCCGCCTCTGGGTCCCCACCGGCACCCTCGGAATCGAGGGATTCCTGCACAACGGGCACACCTACACCTACTTCGGGCTGCTGCTCTCGATCCTCCGGATGCCCTTCCTGGCGGCCGACGCCGGGCTCAAGGGGCGGCTCACCGTGCCGTCGATGATGGCAGCGTGGACGCTCACCGCGCTCACGACCTCCCTGCTCATCTGGCGGGTCCGGGTGCTGCTCCGCGGATCGATCGCGCTGGGCCGGGCCGAGCTCACCTCACTCGGGCTCCTGGTGGCCGCCGTCCAGGGCGCATCGGTCTTCCTGCTGCTCGGGGCCGCGCCGTGGGTCTACAACGAGGACCTGGCGTGGGCGATCCCGGTCACGACCGCGACCCTGTTCGTCTTCATCGGCATCCTCGACCGGCCGTCGGTCTGGCGGGTGCTGGCCGCCGGTGCGCTGATCCTCTTCGGGGTCCTCGGCCGCCCCTCGCCGGCGCTGGCCTGCGTGGTGGGCGCCCTGCTCATCGCCGCCTGGTTCGGGCTCGGGCGGGCCGGTCCCGAACGGCGGCGGTGGGCCGTGCCGATGGCGCTGGTCGCGGTGGTCCCCGAGGTGGTCTCCGTGACGCTCAACTACCTCAAATTCGGCACCCTCATCAACGGGCTCCCCCTCGCCCAGCAGGTCTGGACCTCCGAGAACGCCCACCGGCGGGCGTTCCTCGCCGCCACCGGGGGCAAGGGCTACAGCTTCCACTTCCTGCCGACGACCATCTCGGCCTACCTGCAGCCGCTCGGACTGCGGGCGGAACCGACCTTTCCCTGGCTGACCCTTCCCATCCAACCGCCCCACGTCTTCGGCGGGTACACGGTCGACATCCTCTACCCGACCGGCAGCGTGCCCGCCACCATGCCCCTGCTGTTCCTGCTGGCCGTGTGGGGACTGGTCGTCGCGGTCCGTGGGAAGCCGGCCCCCGGTGCGGCGCTCCTGCGCATCCCCCTGCTGGTGGCCATCGGGGCCACCCTGGTCGACTTCCTGCTCGGGTACATCGCTCCCCGCTACCTGGCCGACTTCATGCCGTTCCTCATCCTCGGGTCCGCGGTCGGGATGATCGAGCTCTGGCGTCACATGGAGCACCGGAAGACCGTGGTCCGGTACGCGACGGTCGCCGGGGTCGCGGTGCTCGCCGCGTTCAGCTTCCTGGTCAATGCCGGGATCGCGTCCTCCCCGGTGGCCGAGTGGTCGACAACCCAGGCCGCCAACTACCTGCGCATGATCCAGTCGGCCGGCAACGCCAGCGGTCTGGTCCTCCGCGGAGCGACCCTGCCCGACTGGGCACCGCAGAACCAGGTGTTCGTGGTCGGGAACTGCGCCGGTCTCTATCTCTCCACCGGCCTCGACTACGCCACGGTCCCCACCTCCCAGGCCGAGCGCACCACCTGGCTCCCGGTCGAGCGCGGGCCGGGTGAGGTCCACGTGATCGACGTGGACTACCACGCGCCACTGAGCGGGTTGGGCGCGGGGACCACCCTGTTCACGGTCGGCCGGGACCGGATCCAGGTCGAGCCGGTCGGGGGGAACCAGGTCCGGTACGTCCTCGACGACCCGCGGTTCGTGGCCGTCGGGCAGCCCACGGCGGTCAGCACTGCGCAGTCCCAGGTCCTCACGGTGGTCACCGACCCCTACCAGCACCTCCTCCAGATGACCCTGCCCGACGGCAAATCGCTGCTCAAAGGGGTCCTCGACTACCCGGGCGCCGCTCCGGTGATCCCGCCAGCGGACTCGGGCTCCGCCGCGCCGGCGTCGGTGACCGAGGCGCCGACCCCGGTGCCCGACCTCTCCCTCTGCCACAGCCTCGTCCGGTCGAGCTGACCGACGGCCGGGCCGGAGCACCCGGCCGGATCAGTCCCCCTCGACCGCCGGGATGACCACCGGGCGGCTGCCCCACTCCCCGAGCTCGGGGGGCACCAACCCATCGGCGGGGACGAGCACCTCGGCCGGGGGGTCCCCGGTCGCCGCCGGCCGCCGGGCGCGCAACGGGTGGCGCAACGCCTCGCCCAGGCCGGCCGGATCGACCCGCTTGAGGCTCAGGGCGCGCTTCTCGATCAGCCACCAGCTGCCGACGGCGAGCAACCCGGTGACCGCCACCACGCTGGTCAGGTAGAAGGGATACCCGAAGCGTTGTGCACCCCAGAGCGCGAGCAACTGGGACACCGGGTACCCGTAGATGTAGATCCCGTAGGAGTAGTCGTTCCGTGCACCCACCCGCTGGAACGGGAGGTGGATGCCCAACCAGAGCATCGGGTAGGCGATGACCGGCGCGAACAGGCTCGACTCGGTGAAGGCGTACATCGGGTTCCTGGTGCCGTGGAGCCCGCCGTTGGGCAGGAGCATCCCCGCGACGAACAGCGCGGAGGCGGCCAGCGCGAGCCAGCCCGAATCCGGCACCCAGTCCCGGTAGAGGTAGAGGACCGAACCGACCAGGAAGATGGCGGTGAAGCGGATGGTGTTGAGGAGCAGCTGGTGGTGGAAGCCGTTGAACGGGTGGTCGAGGGTCGGGGTCAGGGTGATCACGAAGGTGAGGGCCACCATCGAGCCGGCCGCGACCAGGGTGACCGCACGGCGACGGAGGAAGCCGGCGACCGCGAGCCCGGCCAGGAGCAGGTAGCAGAGGAACTCGTAGAAGAGCGTCCAGATCGATCCGTTCCAGGCCAGCGGGAACGGCACGTGGTAGGGGGTGCCGGTGATCTTGTTCTGGTGGAGGGCCGTGCTCGGGAGCAGCCAGTTGCGGTAGAGGTAGGAGAACGGGCCGTTCGACCCGTTGAAGTAGCAGGAGAGCCCGCAGTGGGGCAGCGGGTCGCTCAGCACGTTGAGGACACCGAAGACCAGGGCGGTGAGGATGAGGCAGACCCAGAACCCCGGGAAGATGCGCAGGAACCGCTGCCAGAGGTAGCGCCACGATCCGTTCCTCGCGGCGCTGCCCGCGATGAGGAACCCGCTGATCCCGAAGAAGGCGTAGACCGCGAGGGTCCCGATGCTGTTGTCGTTGAGGGTCCAGACGAAGCCGAACCCCCCGAGACCGATCGAGTGGTCGTAGACCACCGCCAGGGCGAGGACCAGCCGGATGAAATTGAGGCTGTTGTGACGGCCGGAGAACCCGTCCCCGATGGTCCTCCACCGGGCCGTCGCCCGCGACGGTGCGAGGTCGGGCATCACCGCACCCCCCTCGGCCGCAACTCGCCGGAGCTCCGGTTCGCCGCCGGGAGTGGGGGTGCTCGCCGCGGTCTGCGGGCTAGGACCGGGGCTTCTTGCCACGGAGCCGCTCGAGGCGGGCCAGCAGGTTGCTCGCCGCCCTGTCCGAGATGCCCAGCCGCCGCTTGACCCGGTCGTAGAGCCGCAGCACCTGCTTGTCGGCATAGATGAGCAGCGACCGCGGACCGTCGCCGGGACGTGCACGGTACTCGGTGGAGCGGACCATCGGGTCGTCGTCGTGACTGAAGTAGTAGAGGGCGAGCGACCGGCGGGAGGTGCCGGGCGGGCACCGCATCGGCTCGGGATGGCCGTGGAAGGAGTCGGCGTTGGTGGTGAACACCACGACCCGGTTGGCCAGAGGAGCGACCGAGACTTCACAGTGGGTCATCTGGGTGTCCCACAGCTCGAGGTCCCCGCCGTACTCGGGCTTCCAGTCCTCGTTGAGATAGAGCAGGAGGTTGACCCGTCGCCGCCAGTCCCGGTGCTGGGGGTGCACGGTGAAGTCGGCGTGCATGTTGAGGTAGCCACCGGTGGTCGACTGGTGCAGGCCGCCGCCTTCGAGGCTCGGGTCGGGGAACAGTCCCTCGATCCCGGTGAGCTCCCCGAGGAACCGGACGAAGCGCGGGGAGTTGAGCTCCTCGAGGATCGACTGCAGGGTCGGTCCCCAGGTCGACGGGTCGGTCTGCCCGAACTTGCGCTCGTTGACGTGGAGGTAGGAGATCCACTCCCCTCCCTCGAGGCCGGGGAATTCGGCGATGGCCCCGCTGACCGCCCGGCGGTCGAGGAACTCGTCGAGCACGATGTGCGGGAAGGGGGAGGCGGTCCGGTACCGGGGCGCGAGCTCCCCGATCTCGCCCTCCCACTTGGCGAGATCCAGGATCTCGAACTTCTCGGCCTCTTGCGCTTCTGTGTTCATGTCGATCGACCTCGGAATCGCTGCGCCGGACGGGCGACCGGGCTGACCCGGACAACGGCACGCCGTAGTTCGATCGGGCCGGCGTCCGGGGGGCCCGGTGGTCACCCGGTCAGGCGGGCTCCAGCTCGAAGACGTACTGGTAGGAGAACAGCTTCGGGGACAGGGCCAACCCGACCTTGTCCACCGCCGACACCGCCCGCATCACCCGCGAGGGCGACGGTCCGCCCCGCCCGGCGACCTCGACCGGCAGACCGGCGGAGGAGCGCCGCCGCACCCGCAGCCCGGCACGGTCGGCCATCCGCTCGAAGCCGCGTTGGGTGAAGAACCGGAGGTGGGCCGCGTCGAAGATCCCGCGACGCTCGTACTCGAAGTGACCGGTCGCCACCCGCAGCCGCGGGTACCAGTGGGCCACGTTGGGAACGCTGACCATCACCACGCCGCGGGGGGAGAGCACCTTGCCGAGCTCGCCGAGCAAGGCCTCCGGGTCGACCAGCCGTTCGAACACTCCGGCGGCCACCACCACGTCGAAGTCGGTCCCGACCTCGGCCGGCAGTCCGTCGGCGAGGTCGGCCTCGACGAAACCGTCCAGCCGGTCGCCGACCCCGTCCAGCTTCTGGGAGTCGACCCCGATCACCGTGTGCCCCTCGAGGCGGAGCAGCTCACCGAGCCGCCCGTTGCCGCATCCCAGGTCCAGGATGCGCCGGGGTGATCCCTCGCTCAGCCAGGTGAGGATCTCCCGGTGCGCCGCCGTCGTGCGGGGCAGGTCGAAGTCGTCGGTGGCGAACGCCATGTCCCCGGTGCCGAAGCCCATCTTGTGCACCCGGTAGCGGACGACGTCGGTCACCACGTCCTTCGCATAGCCCATGCCGTTGACGTGGCAGATCTCGTTGCCGTAGAAGGTCGGGATGGGGACCTCGACGATCACCTTCTTCGCCTCGAGCAGCTGCAGGATGATCTCGGTGTCGAAGTCGAACCCGTTGGTGTTGGACTCGAAGGGGATGTCGTTGAGGGCGGACGTCCGGTAGGCGCGGTACCCGCTGTGCCACTCGGAGAGGTTGAGCCCGGTCGCCGCGTTGGAGAACTTGCTCAGGATGCGGTTGCCGACGTACTTGTAGAGCGGCATCCCGCCGATCCGGGCCGACCCCGGGTCGAGCAGACGGGATCCGAAGACGGCGTCGCAGTCGGTGTTCTCGAAGGGGGTGATCAGGTCCTCGATGACCTCCGGCGCGTACTGCCCGTCCCCGTGCAGGAGCACCACGATGTCCAGCCCGTGGTCGATCGCCCAGCGGTAGGCGGCTTTCTGGTTCCCCCCGTACCCGAGGTTCTGGGGACGGCGGATGACGGTCAGCGGCAGGTCGGTCTCGGCCTGGTACTCCTTGCCCACCGTGTACGTGCAGTCGCTGCTCGCGTCGTCGCAGACCACCACCTCGGCGACACGGGAGCGGAACCCGGCGGGGAGCCGGTCGAGGACGGCCGCGAGGGTCGACGCAGCGTTGTAGGCGACCACGACGATGCCGATGCGCTCCGGGTACAATTGGCCCTGACGTGCGCTTTTCGAGCCCCTCATCGCCTCACCCCCTGCCTCCCACGCTCCCACACCGACCCGCGAACGGTAGCATCGCCCTGCCTCCGGCGGCAAGCCCCGGCACCCGCCGGACCCCGCACCGGATCAGCCTGCCGGCGCGCTGAACACGTGCAGCTTCGGGTAGATGGCCATCGGCACCCGGAGCCAGCGGATGGACATGAACACCGGATACCACTTCGAGTAGTCGAACCCCTCGGGGTCGACCGGTGTCGTCGAGCAGGACCCGAACCGTTCACCCAGCACCCGCTCGTAGAAGGGTCTCGAGTACATGACCACCATCGGCTGCTTGAAGGTGGTCAGGAACCATCGGGTCACCGGGAGCATGATCCGCTGCACCGGGTACCAGGCCCGCTGCGGACAGTATTCGAGGATGAACAGCCGGCCGCCCTCCCGCAGGAGCCGCTTGGCGCGGTCGACGGCCTCCTCCACCCTCGCCTCCGAGGAGCGCCAGTTCCCCTGCGGGGTGTGGTGCAGCATGAGCGGGAAGATCACCGTGTCGAATGAGGCGGGCGGGAAGTCGTAGTCGTAGAAGTCGCCGACCACCCCGGTGGCCCGGTCGGGGCAGTACTCCTTCAGCATCTCGGACGAGAGGTCCATCACGGTGAGGCTGGTCAGCTGGTCGCCCCACGCGAAGAAGTCCCAGATGCCGCCCACGCTGAGCGCGTCGCCCCGCACCCCCGAGTTGAGGAGGTTGGCGGCCTCGACATCGAGCTCCTGGGTCATCGCCTTCAGCGACTCGTACTGGTTGTCGAGCTGCTGGCGGTCGAAGAACTCGCGTACCTCGTCCGAGGTCGAATCCTGCCCCATCGCGCACTCTCCTGCTCGCTGGACGGCACGTCGTGCCGGACGGCCCGAGAGCCTAGCAGCGCGCTCCGGCGGCGATCCGGGCGGGGCCGGCCTCGGACCAGGCGCGACCCAGCACGTCAACGACGGGTTCGCTACAGTCCCGACCATGAAATGGATAGGTGTCGCCGTCCTCGTCGTCATCGGGATCATCGCCGCATTCGTCGCGATCGAGTACCTGGTCGTCCCGATCCACTCGCTTCCCAGCTTCATGCCCGGGCACAAGAACGCGAACGGGCACTACCACAAGCGCGGTGCCATCGCCGCGGTGGTGGCCATCGTGGCGCTCGGAGCAGCCCTCGTGTTCGCGGTGCGCTTCACACGGCCGGAGTCGGAGACCTCCGCCCCGGCACCGACGGCGCCGGTCGGTTCCACCACCCCCAGCTCGGTCGACGACCTGCTGTCGGGTCCGGCCGCTGACGAGGGCAACGCACCGCGCAGCTGACCGGTCGCGCAGCTGACCGGCCGAGCAGCTGACCGGCCCGTCGCGCTAGCGGCGGACCGACTGGACGGACCCGAGGGTGGCGATGACCTGGCGGGCAGCCGCCTCCACCGAGAGGTCGGCCCCGATGGTCAGGTCGGGCGAGTCGGGGATCTCATAAGGATCGTCGATGCCGGTGAACCCCTCGATACGCCCGGCCGTCGCATCCGCATAGAGGCCCTTCGGGTCGCGCCTCGCACAGTGGGCCGCCGAGGCGGCGAGGTAGACCTCGACGAAGGGGAGCCCGACCTCCTCGTGGATGGCTCGGGCCTGGATGCGGGACGAGGCATACGGGCTGATCACCGCGACCACCGCGACCAGCCCGGCGTCGGCGAACAGCCGGGCGACCTCCGCCACCCGCCGGCAGTTCTCCTCGCGGGCGTCGCGGCTGAACCCGAGGTCCCCGTTGAGCCCGGTCCGCAGGTTGTCGCCGTCCAGCCGGTAGGCGGCGCGCCCGGACCGGACCAGCAGCTGCTCCACGGCCACCGCGAGGGTCGACTTCCCGGAGCCGGAGAGCCCGGTCAGCCAGAGGGTCGCTCCCCTGCCGCCGATGAGCTCGGCGCGCTCGGACCGGCTGACCTCCCCGGTGTGCCAGGTGACGTTGGAGGACGTCATGACCGCCGCGTCAATCGGGTCCGTGCAGCATGCCGGAGCCGGCGGTGATGTTGGTGTCCTCGGTGGCCAGGATGAACGAACCGGTGTGCCGGTTCCGCCGGTAGCCGTCGTAGAAGAGCGGCTGGGTCACCCGGAGGCTGATCCGTCCCACGTCGTTGAGGTGGAGGGCGTCGGCCGACTCGTCCCGGTGGAGGGAGTTCACGTCGAGCCGGTAGTGGACCTCCCGCACCACCGCCCGCACCCAGCGGGTGGTGTGCTTGAGCGCGAGGAAGTCGCCCTCCTGGAGCGGCCGGTCGGTCATCCAGCAGACCATCGCATCGAGGTCCTGGCCGACGGCCGGCCGGTTGTGGGGACGGCAGATCATGTCGCCCCGCGACACGTCGATGTCGTCGGCGAGCCGCATGGTGACCGACATCGGGGAGAACGCCTCGTCGACGGGACCGTCGTAGGTGTCGATGGCGGCCACGGTGGTGGTCAACCCGGACGGGAGCACCAGCACCTCGTCGCCCGGCCGGAAGACCCCGCCCTCGATCCGGCCGCTGTAGCCGCGGTAGTCGTGCCACTCGGTGGCCTGCGGCCGGACCACCCACTGCACCGGCAGCCGGGGGTCGATCAGGTTGCGGTCCGACGCGATGTAGACCGTCTCGAGGTGGTGCAGGAGCGATGCACCCTCGTACCACGCCATGTTGGCCGATCGCTGCACGACGTTGTCACCCTGCAGCGCCGAGATCGGGATGAAGGTCATGTCGGCCACCTCGAGGCGGCTGGCGAAGGCGGTGAACTCCTCGCGGATGGCGTCGAACACCGCCTGGTCGTAGTCGACCAGGTCCATCTTGTTGACGCAGACCAGCAGGTGGGGCACGCGCAGCAGCGATGCGAGGAAGGCGTGGCGGCGGGTCTGCTCCACGATGCCCTTGCGCGCGTCGACCAGCACCATGGTCAGGTCGGCGGTCGAGTTCCCGGTCACCATGTTCCGGGTGTACTGGATGTGGCCGGGGGTGTCGGCGATGATGAACTTGCGGGCGGGCGTCGCGAAGTAGCGGTAGGCCACGTCGATGGTGATGCCCTGCTCGCGCTCGGCGCGCAGCCCGTCGGTGAGCAGGGCGAGATCGGTGTACTCGTCGCCGCGCTGGCTGCTCACCCGCTCGACGGCCTCGAGCTGGTCCTCGAAGATGGCCTTGGAGTCGTAGAGCAGGCGCCCGATGAGCGTGCTCTTCCCGTCGTCGACCGACCCGGCGGTGGCGAACCGGAGGAGCTCCATCAGAAGTACCCTTCGCGCTTGCGGTCCTCCATGGCGGCCTCGCTCACCCGGTCGTCGGCGCGGGTGGCGCCCCGCTCGGTGAGCCGGGATGCCGCGACCTCGAGGACGATGTCGTCGACGGTCGCCGCGTTGGACTCGACTGCGCCGGTGCAGGTCATGTCCCCCACCGTCCGGTAGCGGACCGTCGTCTCGAAGAGCTCCTCCTCGGCCCGCTGGTTGATGAACTGCCCGCTCGAGAGGAGCATCCCGTCCCGCCGGAAGACCTGCCGCCGGTGGGCGAAGTAGATCGAGGGCAGGTCGAGGTCCTCGTCGCCGATGTACTGCCACACGTCGAGCTCGGTCCAGTCCGAGATCGGGAAGACCCGGATGTGCTCGCCGTTGCGGTGCCTGCCGTTGTAGAGGGACCAGAGCTCGGGCCGCTGGTTCTTCGGGTCCCACTGCCCGAACTCGTCGCGGAACGAGTAGACCCGCTCCTTCGCCCGCGCCTTCTCCTCGTCGCGCCGGGCGCCCCCGAACACCGCATCGAACCGGAACTCGGCGATGGCGTCGAGCAGCGTGCGGGTCTGCAGGCGGTTGCGCGAGGGGTCGGTTCCCGGCTCCTCGGAGACCCGGCCGGCGTCGATCGACGCCTGCACCGAGGCCACCAGCAGGGAGGCCTCGAGCTCCGCCACGATCCGGTCCCGGAATTCGAGGACCTCGGGGAAATTGTGCCCGGTGTCGATGTGCATGATCGGGAAGGGGATCCGTCCCGGCCAGAAGGCCTTCTGGGCCAGGTGCAGCATGACCACCGAGTCCTTGCCGCCCGAGAACAGGAGCACCGGCCGCTCGAATTCGGCCGCGACCTCGCGGATGATGTGGATCGATTGTGCCTCGATCGCGCGCAGGTGCGAGAGCTGATATTGCCCCGTCGTGCCCACCAGACGCCCCTGTTCCACGACCCTTCAACCTAGCCGATCGGTCCTGCGTGCCGAAATAGGCCGTAGACTGCATGTTCGGTGGCGCCGACGCGGCCGAGGGGGGATCCTGCGCCGTCCGACCGGGCCGGAGGAGACATCGATGGAGGCCCATGACGACGGGGTGGTCACACCCGGCGCCGGGGACGCCGTCCCCGTCCTCCGTGCCGCCAGCGACGGCGACGACCAGGTGGTCGGCGCCCTGCACGCCGAGCAGATCCCCGAAGGGTTCCTCGCGCTGCTCGGGCCGGACTTCCTCGCCCGCCTCTACCGCCGGATCGACCGCAGCCCGGAATCGTTCCTGCTGGTGGCCGACGCCGGGGGCCGGGTGGCGGGGTTCATCGCCGGCTCCGCCGACCTGCGCGCCCTCTATGCCGGGTTCCTCCTCCACGACGCTCCCGGTGCAGCACTCGGCGCGGCCCGCCGCCTGCTGGTCGGCTGGCGGAGGGCGCTCGAGACACTCCGCCACGGCGTCGGCGGGGCCGCCGGCACCGGCCGGGGGACGGAGCTGCTGGCGGTGGCGGTCGACCCGCAGTGGCAGGGGCGCGGTCTCGGGGCCCGTCTGGTCGAGGCGTTCCTGGACCGGGTGCGCGCGGAGGGTGGTCGGGCCGCCTACGTGGTGGTGGCCGCGGCCAACACGCGGGCGATCGGCCTCTACCGGAGGGCGGGCTTCACCGACGTCGGCGACTTCGAGCTCCACGCCGGCACCACCTCGCTGCTGCTGCAGTGGGACGACCCCGACCCGGGGAGCGGAGACCCGGCATGACCGCTGTCGTCGTGTCCGTGCTCTCGCTGGTGGCGGCCCTGGTGGTGACCCCGTTGGCCATGGTGGTCGCCCGCCGCACCGGCACGGTGGACCGGCCCGGTGCCCTCAAGTCCCAGACCGCCCCGGTGCCCTACCTCGGCGGGGTCGGGGTCTTCGCCGGGACCGCGGTCGGTGCCCTCGCCGGGCACCCGGCGGTCCTGGTGCCCCTCGCCGGGGCCCTGGTCCTCGGCGTCTGGGACGACCGCTTCGACCTCCCCCCGCTCTTCCGCCTGGCCGGTGAGGTCTGCATCGGGGTGGCCGTCCTCCTCACCGCGGGGCGCCACCTCCCGGGCCTACTCGCCGTCGTGCTGGTCGCGGCCACGGTGCTCCTGGTCAACGGGGTCAACCTGCTCGACGGGCTCGACCTGCTGGCGGCCGGGGTGACCGCGGTGGCGGCCGTCGGCTTCGCGGTCCTGCTCCACGGCGAGAGCCGGCTGCTCGCGCTGTCCCTGGCCGGCGCCCTGCTCGGGTTCCTCGCCTACAACCGGCCCCCCGCCCGCATCTACCTGGGCGACGGGGGGTCCTACCTGCTGGGCACCGCCCTCGCCCTGCTCGTGGCCGCGGCGTGGGCCCCGCACGTGCCCGGCGCGGTCGGCCTGTCCGCGGTTGCGCTGGTGGCCATCCCGGCTGCGGAGGTGGTCTTCGCCGTGGTGCGGCGGGCAAGAGGACGCCAGTCCCTGTTGGCCGGGGACCGGGGTCATCCCTACGACCGGCTCGTGCAGCGCGGCTGGACCAGCCCCTCGGCCAGCCTCGCCTACATCGGCGTCCAGGGGGCGCTCACCGTGGCCGCGGTCGTGGTGGGCAGGCGTTCCCTGGTCGGCGCCGCCCTCGCGGTCGACGTCTGCGGCGCCGCGCTGCTGGTCGCGCTGGCCAACGCCACCGGCGCCCTCGCCCCCGACCGGGAGGCACAGCCGTGAGCCGCATCTACCTCTCGCCGCCCGAGGTCGGGGACGACGAGCGGACCATGCTCCTCGACGCCTTCGACTCCAACTGGATCGCGCCCCTCGGACCACACGTCGACGCCTTCGAGCGCGAGGTGGCCGAGCGGACCGGCGTCGCCGAGGCGGTCGCGCTCTCCAGCGGGACGGCCGCGCTCCACCTGGCCCTGCTGCTCCTCGGGGTCGGTCCGGGGGACGAGGTGCTCCTGCCCTCGTTCACCTTCGTCGCGACGGCGGCCCCGGTCTGTCAGCTCGGGGCGCGACCGGTCTTCGTCGACTGCTCGCCGGGCACCTGGAACATCGACCCCGACCTGGTCGCCGACGAGCTGGCGAGCCGCGCCGGTCAGGGCCGACTCCCGCGGGCACTGGTGACCGTCGATCTCTACGGGCAGTCGGCCGACTACGACCCGCTGGTGGCCGCCTGCGAGCGCTACTCGATCCCGATGGTCGAGGACGCGGCCGAGGCCATCGGTGCGACCTACCGGGGCCGGGCGACCGGGACCTTCGGCGACGCGGCCGTCTTCTCGTTCAACGGCAACAAGATCATCACCACCAGCGGCGGCGGGATGCTGGTGACCGACTCGGCCGACCTGGCGGCCCGGGCGCGCCACCTGGCCACCCAGGCGCGCGATCCCGCCCCCCACTACGAGCACTCCACGATCGGCTTCAACTACCGGCTCAGCAACCTGCTCGCCGCCCTCGGCCGGGCCCAGCTGCGCGGGCTCGAGAGCCGGATCGACCGGCGCCGGCGGATCCACGCCGCCTACCGAGCCGGGCTCGCCGACCTCCCCGGGGTCACCTTCATGCCGGTCGCCGACTACGGCGAGCCCAACTACTGGCTGACCTGCATCCAGGTGGACGCAGCGGTGTTCGGCGCCGACCGGGAGGCCGTCCGGCTCGCCCTCGAGGCGGACGACATCGAGTCGCGGCCGACCTGGAAGCCGCTCCACCTCCAACCGGTCTTCTCCGCCGCGCCGGTGGTGGGCGGGACGGTCTCGGCAGGCATCTTCGATCGGGGTCTCTGCCTCCCGACCGGGTCCGCACTCAGCGACGCCGAGCTCGGGCGGATCGTCGGCATCGTGCGCGACCTGCACCGTTGAGCGGTGCGCCGGTGGGGCCCGAGCGCCGATCCGGCACTCGTCGTGGTGGGGTTTCTGGCGTATCCTTTTCCCCCATGACCACGACGGAGGGGCAGTCCGGAGCCGGGTCCTCACTGCCGAGGGCGCTCGCCATCTATCTCCCGCAGTTCCACCCGATCCCGGAGAACGACGTCTGGTGGGGCAAGGGGTTCACCGAGTGGGCCAACGTCACCAAGGCCCGTCCGCAGTTCCCCGGGCACTACCAGCCCCATGTACCCGGCGAGCTCGGCTTCTACGACCTCCGGGTGCCCGAGGTCCGAGAGGCCCAGGCCGAGCTCGCGCGCGAGCACGGCATCTTCGGGTTCATCTACTACCACTACTGGTTCCACGGGAAGCGACTCCTCGAGCGGCCCTTCAACGAGGTCCTCGCGTCGGGCCGCCCCGACTTCCCGTTCGCGCTCTGCTGGGCCAACGGCGAGTGGACGGCCAACTGGAACGGCGAGGGCACCCTGCTCCAGCCGCAGCGGTACAGCGACGAGGACGACCTCGCCCACGTTCGCTGGCTGCTCGACGCCTTCGCCGACGACCGGTACATCAAGATCGACGACCGGCCGCTCATGCTCATCTACCGGCCCCTCAACTTCCCGGACGTGAAGCGCACCACCGACATCTGGCGCCAGGAGGCGGTCAAGGCCGGCTTTCCCGACCTCTACCTCGTCTGGGTCGAGGGCTGGGGGCGCCCGCCGGGCGGCCCCGAGGCCCACGGGTTCGACGCGAGCGTGGCCTTCATGCCGCGGGCGGTCGGCGGGCACCACTACCCGGTGGAGGGCGTACGGACCCACAAGGTCATCGACTACCGGGCGACCTACGAGGCGGTGCTCGACGGGCCGACCTTCCCCTGGAAGCGGTTCCCGTCGGTGATGGTCGGCTGGGACAACACCCCGCGCCGGCCGCGCAAGGCGACCATCTACGACGGGGTCACCCCGGCCGAGTACCAGCGCTGGCTGCAGCTGACCTTCGACAAGCACATCGGGGTGCGTGAGGAGGAGAACTACCTGCTCATCCTGGCCTGGAACGAGTGGGCGGAGGGAAACCACCTCGAGCCCGACCAGCGCTACGGCCGGGCCTTCCTCGAAGCGACCCGGGCCGTGCTGCTCCCCTCGGTGCAGAGCCGCAGGACCGAGCCCTTCCGGGTCAGCGAGCCGATGATCGATCACAGCGACAGCCCGCTGGTCGAGGAGGAGGACGAGTCGACCCCGACCCTCGACCCGACCGCGATCGACTTCGACACCCCGGTGGCCAACGCCGCCGCACTCGTGCAGGAGCTGGGCATCGACAGCGGGCGCGGGGTGGTCGATCTCGGCGACACCGGCGAGACACTGCGGAACGGATTGCTCCACTACGGCATCGACTACCGGACGGTGGGCGGCAAGCGGACCGCGCTCGGCCGGATCACCGACCCGGCCTCGGCCGACCGGGTGCTCGAGGGCTGCGCGGGTGCCGGTGCGCTGCTCGCGCTCGACGTCCTCGAGGACCTGGCCGAGCCCGAGCGCGCCCTGTCCGCACTGTCCACCTGGGCGCTCGCCCACGACGAGCCCTACCTGGTGGTCTCGGTCCCCAACGTCGCCCACTTCGACCTCGGGCTGGGCCTCCTCTGCGGTCGGTGGGGTCCGGCCAAGTCGGGGCTCCTCGACGCCACCCACCTGCGGTACTTCACCGAGCAGACCCTCGAGCGCCTCCTTGCGAGCTGCGGATGGGCCGTCGCCGAGCGGCACGACTTCCAGATCGTGGCGTCCGACGACTACCACTCCGACCTCGTCGACCGCCTTCCCGAGGAGATGATCGGCGCACTGCGGATCCTCTCGCAGCACACCAATCCGAGCTGGGCGGTCGAACAGTTCATCTGGGCCCTCACCCCGTTCCGCGTCGAGCAGCCGCCCAAGTCCTTCGGCGACGCCATCTCCCCCGCGCCCGGCGAGACGAGGGCCGACACCACCGGCGAGGCGGTCGTCGCCGTGCGGCGCTACCTCGAGTCGATGGGCATCCTGTCCAGCGAGGTCAGGCGCCGGGCCGAGGTGAGGGTGACGCCACGACCCGCTTGGCGACGGGCGGCCAGCAAAGCCTTGAGCTCCTCGCCGCGCCTCGCCTCTGCATACAGCGCGGCGCGTCGACGGCTCGGCTGAACCGATGCCCCGATCATCCGGTCCGGTCGAGACCGGACCGGCCACCGTCCCCGACGGACCGTGGCTGATCGTCGTCGGGATGCACCGCAGCGGCACCTCGGCGGTCACCGGCGCGATGGCCGCGCTCGGGTTCCAGGTCCCCCACGCCGGCGACCTGATGGACTGGCACGAAAGCAACCCCGAGCACTGGGAATCGAGGACCATGGCCCGGGCCGACGACCAGCTGCTCGGCAGCATGGGCGGTAGCTGGGAGGCGCCTCCGGCGCGCGAGCCCGGTTGGGAGATCCTTCCGACGGTGACCGGTGCGCCGCGCCCGCCCGCGGTCTCGGTTGCCGCCGCCGCCTACCCCGACCACGGTCCCATCGTGTGGAAGGACCCGCGGGTCTGCCTGCTCCTCCCCTACTGGCTGCGCGTCCTTCCGAAGCCGGTCGCCGCGCTCCTGGTGTGGCGCGACCCGCTGCCGGTCGCCCGATCGTTGGTCCGCCGCGACAACATGCACCTGGCCGACGGGATCGCGCTCTGGGAGCGCTACAACCGCGTCGCGCTCGAGGACCTGGTCGGCGTCGACACCTACGTCTGCAGCTACGAGTCGGTGCTGGCCGACCCGCCGACGGCGCTCGGCGCCATCGCCACCTGGCTCGACACCCTCCCCCAGTTCGCCGGTCAGTTCTACGCAGAGCGGGTCGAGAAGGCGGTCGAGACCATCTCGGCGCCGACCCGACCCGCCGACGAGAAGGGCAAGGAGCTCCTGTTCCCCGAGCACCACGAGCTCATCGAGCGGCTCGGCGGCCTCGCAGGCGGGCACCGCCCGCTCGGCCCGACCACCCTCATGGAGGAGGCCGGATGGACCACCGCGCTCCTCGACGCCCGCCGGGCCAGCCGCACCAGGGAGGTCGAGCGGTTCCAGAAGGCGCTCGAGCGGTTCTTCGGATCCACCTCGTGGCGGGCGACGGCGCCGCTCCGCGACGTGATCGGGTTCGTCTCCTACCGGGTGCGCAAACGACGAGGGATTCCCGGCACCGCGGGGGAAGCGGCCCGCCGCGGATATCGCCGCGACGACTTCGGTGACGTGTCCCCGGCGGGAGCCTTCCGGGACGCATCCAGCTAGCTGGCGTATCCTCTTCTCCCATGACGGCGCGCGCCGTCATGGGCTGAGCCCGAGACTCGGCAGCGCCTGCCAACCGGACCATCGACACAGAGGACGACCATGTTCCGACCGACACCGATCGACGACCCGGCCAACGCCGGCCCTCCCCCCACCGTTCCCGACGGGCCGTGGCTGGTCGTCGTCGGGATGCACCGCAGCGGCACCTCGGCGGTCACCGGCGCGATGGCCGCGCTCGGGTTCCAGGTCCCCCACGCCGGCGACCTCGCTGTCTGGCAGGAGAGCAACCCCGAGCACTGGGAATCGAGGTCGATGGTGCGGGTCGATGACCAGCTGCTCCGGAGGATGGGCGGTAGCTGGGAGGCGCCTCCGGTGCGCGAGCCCGGCTGGGAGATCTATCCCGAGATCATCGAGCGTCCCGACCCGCCCGCGGTCTCGGTTGCCGCCGCCGCCTACCCCGACCACGGTCCCATCGTGTGGAAGGACCCGCGGGTCTGCCTGCTCCTCCCCTACTGGCTGCGCGTCCTTCCGAAGCCGGTCGCCGCGCTCCTGGTGTGGCGCGACCCGCTGCCGGTCGCCCGATCGTTGGTCCGCCGCGACAACATGCACCTGGCCGACGGGATCGCGCTCTGGGAGCGCTACAACCGCGTCGCGCTCGAGGACCTGGTCGGCGTCGACACCTACGTCTGCAGCTACGAGTCGGTGCTGGCCGACCCGCCGACGGCGCTCGGCGCCATCGCCACCTGGCTCGACACCCTCCCCCAGTTCGCCGGTCAGTTCTACGCAGAGCGGGTCGAGAAGGCGGTCGAGACCATCTCGGCGCCGACCCGACCCGCCGACGAGAAGGGCAAGGAGCTCCTGTTCCCCGAGCACCACGAGCTCATCGAGCGGCTCGGCGGCCTCGAAGGCGGGCACCGCCCGCTCGGCCCGACCACCCTCATGGAGGAGGCCGGATGGACAACCGCGCTCCTCGACGCCCGCCGGGCCAGCCGCACCAGGGAGGTCGAGCGGTTCCAGAAGGCGCTCGAGCGGTTCTTCGGATCCACCTCGTGGCGGGCGACGGCGCCGCTCCGCGACGTGATCGGGTTCGTCTCCTACCGGATACGCAAGTACCGCGGGCTCCCCGAGCCCGAGGAGGACCTCCTCCCCGGCGCCGGGCCCGGCTGACCCGGCCGGTCAGCGACCAGCCCGACCGTCGGCGGCCACCTCGAGGTAGATCCCTTCGATGACCCGGCTGGCCCCGCGCACGTCGAACATGGTGCTCTTCTCCTTCGCCGCCCGGCCCAGTCGCTGTCTCAGGTCGGGATCGGAGACGATGCGCTGGAGGGCATCGGCCAGCCGTTCGGGGTTCCCCGGGGGCACGATCAGCCCGTCGACACCGTCGGCGATCACCTGGGGCACACCGCCCACGGCGGTGCCGACGATGGGCAGACCCATGCTGGTCGCCTCCATGAGGGAGACCGGCAGACCCTCCTGGCGGGAGGCGAGCACGAAGGCATCCGAGCCGGCCAGCAGCCGGAGGACGTCGTCCCGCTGTCCCAGGAACTGCAGTCGCTCGGCGATCCCGAGGGCGTCGCGCCGATGCCGCAATTCGTCCTCGAGCTGCCCCCACCCGACGGCCGCCACGTGCACCGGAACCCCGCGGTCGGCGAGCAGGCGGACCGCATCCAACAGGACGTCGTAGCCCTTCTCCGGGCGGAGATTGGCCACGGTCAGCACGAGGACCCGGTCATCGGGCACGCCGAGCTCGGCGCGCACCTCGACCCGCATCGACTCGCGTCGTGGCAGGAGGGCATCGGCCCTCCGGGTGTCCACCCCGTGGACGATGACCCGGGCCCGGCCGCGCAGTGGGGCGGGCAGTGCGTCGTGCGCCGCCTCTGACACCACGATCAACGCGCTGTCCCGGGCGATGCCGGCCCGGTTGAGCACCCGGACGGCCACGGCCGCCTTGTTCCAGAGGCTGTGCTCGGTGTAGACGACAGCCGGTCGCCGTGCGCGGGGCAGGGTGGCCACCACCACGCGCCCGACGGCAGCGGTGTAGGGCAGGTGGAAATGGACGACGTCGAAGGGCCGGCGGTCGAGCAGCGCGCGAAGGCGGGCGGTCCACCGGAGATCCCCGTTGCCGGTGGCGCCCAGCGCGTGCACGGTGGTGCCGCCCTCCCGGATGGTGGACGCCAGCCCGTCCTCCTTGGCCAGGACGTAGGCCACCTCGTAGTCGAACGCGGTCTTGTCGCCGCTGGCCACGGTGTCGACCAGGAGCCGCTCGGCACCCCCGCGGCCCAGGCTCTTGATGACCAGCAGCACGCGCAGCCGGGGCGGCGGGGCACCGACCTCGCCTCGCCCCCGCGGGTCCATGGGTTGACCGTACCATCGGCCTCTCGACGGTCGGGCCGGTCGTCGAGTCCGTGACGGACGGTCCGCAGGCCCTTCTTGACACCCCCGCGGCCACGACTGAAGATCTCGCGATGGTCGAGACCGCCACGCCGGTGCCCGGGCGCGCCGTCCCGCCGTGCCGCACGTCGATCCGCTCGGGGACCTGACCCGGTGTGCGGCATCGCGGGTCTCTTCGATCCTGGCCTGACCCTTCCTGCCGCGGACCTCACCCGGCAGGTGGAGCAGATGACCGCGACCCTGGTCCACCGAGGCCCCGATGCGGAGGGGTACTGGTCCGCCCCCGAGTTCGGGATCGCCTTCGGACACCGTCGCCTGGCGGTGGTCGAGCTCGGCCCGGAGGGCGCCCAGCCGATGATCTCCCGGAGCGGCCGGTGGGTGGTCACGTACAACGGTGAGCTCTACAACTACCGGGACCTCCGCCGCCACCTGACCGCCCACGGGGAGCGGTTCCGCGGCGGATCGGACACCGAGGTGCTGGTCGAGGCGATCGATCGCTGGGGCCTCGACAACGCGCTGGATGCAGCCGAGGGGATGTTCGCCTTCGCCCTCTGGGACCGTCAGCTGCACCAGCTCCACCTGGTTCGTGACCGGTTCGGCGAGAAGCCGCTCTACTACGGGTGGATCGGCCGGGGGTTCGCCTTCGGTTCCGAGTTGAAGGCCCTCTGCCGTGTCGCGGGATTCACTCCGGACATCGACCGGGACGCGGTCGCCTTGTACCTCCGCCACAACTGCGTGCCGGCCCCCCGCACCATCTACCGGGGGGTGTCCAAGCTCCTCCCCGGGGAGCGCATCTCTCTGGGGATGGAGGGTCGGCCCGGCGAGCCGCCCGCGTCGCACGCCTACTGGTCGGCCAGTGAGGCCATCGATGCGGCCCGCCGTCAGCCACTGGACGGCACGGCGGAGGACCTCGCCGACCGCCTGGAGTCCGTACTCTCCGACTCGGTGGCCGCCCGGATGGTGGCCGACGTCCCGGTCGGTGCCTTCCTGTCCGGTGGGATCGACTCCAGCACGGTGGTGGCGCTGATGCAGCGACACAGCGGCCGGAAGGTCCGCACCTTCACCGTCGGCTTCGCCGACCGTTCCTTCGACGAGTCGGCAGACGCGGCGGCGGTGGCCACCCACCTCGGGACCGACCACACCCGGTTGGAGGTCAGCGACGCCGACGCGGTGGAGATCTTCCCGAGCCTTCCCGACATATGGGACGAGCCGTTCGGTGACGTCTCCGAGGTCCCGATGCACCTGGTGAGCAAGCTGGCCCGCGGTGAGGTGACCGTCGCCCTCTCGGGAGACGGCGGCGACGAGCTGTTCGCCGGCTACAACCGCCATGTGTGGCTGGAGCGGCTCTGGCGCCGGGCCGCTCCCCTGCCGGATCCTGTCCGCAGGATGGCCGGGTCGGCGCTGTCGGCTGTCCCCCCCGGGCTGGTCGAGGGAGCGGCTCGACTCCTCGAGCACGTCCCGCCGAGGACCACGATCAGGAACCCCGCCTCCAAGGTGGACAAGGTGGGCAGGGTCCTTGCTGCATCGGGTCCGGAGGACGCCTACCTCGCCCTGGTGTCGTACTGGGACGACGCCGAGTCGATGGTGGTCGGTGCGGGGCCGAACGGTTCGCTCGCCTCCCGGCCGTCGGAGTGGCCGGCGCTCGACGGGATCACCGAGCAGATGCTCTGGCTGGACCTGGTCGGGTACCTCCCCGACGACATCCTCACCAAGGTGGACCGTGCCGCCATGGCCACCTCACTCGAGACCAGGGTCCCGTTCCTCGACCGGGCCGTGTTCGATCTGGCCTGGCGCCTGCCCCTCTCGGTCAAGTTGCACGAGGGGACGACCAAGTGGCTGCTCCGCCAGGTCCTGTTCCGGCACGTGCCGGCCGAGATGGTCGAGCGGCCGAAGATGGGCTTCGGGTTCCCCATCGGTCCCATGCTGCGAGGACCCCTGCTGCGCCCGTGGGCGGAAGACCTGCTCGACGAGGGACGGCTCCGTCGCCAGGGAGTGCTCGACCCCGCACCGATCCGCCGAGCGTGGGACCAGCATCTCCACGGCCGGCGCGACCTGTCCTACCAATTGTGGGCCGTCCTTGCCCTCCAGGCGTGGCTCGAGCGATGGATGCCCGCGCTGGGTGGATGACGGACGGGGGAGGTGACACGACCCCGGCTGTGTACGCTGTCACGTCGGTTGCCGCCACCGCGTCGACGGAGTTGGCCCGGAAGCGCTGGTGGAGGGGGGAGTGGCAGCGATGGCTCCGAGCGTCGATGGGCAGGATGGCGGGCGCGGGTCCCGTCCGCGGCGCGGATGCCGGGTGGTCACCACCTCCCTGACCGCCCGTGTCCTCCTCGCCAACCAGCTGCGCTCCATCACCGATGTCGACTGGACGGTGGTGTCCGGAGACCGGTACGACGACCCGCCCGACGGCGTGGCCGTCGAGGTCGTTCCCATCCGCCGCGAGTTCGCTTTCTCCGACCTCCGGTCGTTCGGCCGCCTCTGGCGATACCTCCGTCGTGAGCGGTTCGACTTCGTGCAGACCCACACCCCCAAGGCCTCGCTCCTCGGGCTCCCGGCCGCCAGGCTGGCCGGAAGTCCCGCCGTGTACACCATCCACGGGGCGCTCTACTTCTCCGACAACACCCGTCTGGCCAACGTGCTGGGCTGGTGCTTCGAAAAATGGTGCTGCCTGTGGGCAACCGAGGTCCTCGTCCAGAGCCGAGAGGACGAGACCGTGCTCCCGGGGGCGAGGATCTGCCGGGCCGGCAAGATCCGCTACGTGGGCAACGGCATCATGCTCGAGCGGTTCCTCGGGCCCATCGAGCCCGCACTGCACGGTCCACGGCCGATCGTCCTGATGGTCAGCCGCCTGGTCCGTGAGAAGGGCTGCACGGACTTCATCGAGCTCGCGACCAAGCTGGGCGATCGGGCCGAGTTCGTGCACGTCGGTCCCTTCGAGCACGACCAGAGCGACGCGCTCTCCGAAGAGGAGGTGGCCGCCGCCGTGGCGGACGGGACCGTCCGTTTCGTCGGCGGGGTCGATGACGTGCGGCCGTACCTGGTCTCGGCGACGGTGGTGGTCCTCCCGTCCTACCGCGAGGGTATCCCCCGGGTGGCGATGGAGGCCGCGGCGACCGGCCGACCGGTCGCCGCCTACGACATCCGCGGCGTTCGGGAAGTCATCGATCCTGCGCTCGGGCTCCTCGCGCCCCGCGGGGACGTGGCCGCTCTCGCCGACATCCTCGCCGTTCTGCTCGATGATCCGGATCACTGCGCCGAGCTCGGAGGGCGATGTCGGGATCGGGTCACCGAGCGGTTCTCCGAGTCCGGGGTGATCGATCGGTTGCGCACCCTCTATGCCGAGCTCGCCCCGACCGGCGGACGACCGGCGGAGACGGCCCGATGACCACCGACGTCCGGCTGACCGTCGACGTGGAGGACTGGTACGACGGGATGGGGGTGCTCGGGGAGCGGTTCCCGAAGCCGGAGGGGGCCGTCAGCGGGCTGTCCGGCCTCATCGACCTGCTCCGGGGATCCAAGGGGTCGGCCCGGGTGACCCTCTTCGTGGTGGGGAATTACGCGGCGACGGTGGCCGGCGAGCTCAACGACCTGGTTGCGGCGGGACACGAGATCGCAAGCCACGGACCCGACCACGGCCGCCTGCCCGAGGATCCGACCAGATTGACCGAATGGCTGCGCACCGGTCGGGCGGTGCTCGAGGACCTGCTGCAGGTACCGGTGCGCGGCTTCCGTTCGCCGCGGTTCGACGTGCCGGGCTCGCTCGGCCTGGAGCGCTACCGGGAGCTGGTGGCCGAGGCCGGATTCGCGTACGTGACGGACACCTCGTTCCTGGGTGACCGATCCCCCATCCGCGAGCTCCCCGTGCTGTCGGTGCGCGGGCTCCCCCTGGGCGGCGGGAGCTACCAGCGGCTCCTCCCTGCCCCGGTGGTGTCCCGTGCGGTGGGCAGGGGCGGTGGGACCGCGGTGCTGTATTACCATTCGTACGATTTCGGGGCCACGCTGCCCGGTCTCGGATCCATCCGCTCGGTGGCCGCGGCCAAGCAGCTGGTGGGTCGGGGAAGGGTGGCAAGGGTGTTCTCGTCGATCCTCGCCCGATACGGAAGCAAGGTGTGTGCAGATGTCGAGCGGTGAGTTCCAGACCTATTTTCACCGACGCGCGTCGCGCTTCTCCGCCTTCTATTCGAGTGAACCGGTGGCTCGTGCGTTGGGACGCGGACCGCTCTTCGACCGGTTGCGACTGGCCGTCGAGATGGCCGACGCCCTGTCGGCCGAACGGGCGATCGACGTCGGGTGCGGGAGCGGTCCCCTCTTTGCCCCGCTGGCCGAGAAGGGCATCCGGGTCACCGGCATCGATCCTGCCGACAACATGGTGGCCCTGGCCTCTGCCGAAGCTGCGAAGTTCCCGGGACGGATCGAAGTGCAACGACGGGGATGGGAGCAACTGGACGAGGTCGACGCCTACGACGTGGCGATCGCGCTCGGTGTCTTCGACTACGTGAGCGATCCGGTCGACCTCCTCGGCCGGATGGGACGGGCCGCCGGCCACGTGGTCGCCTCGTTTCCGTCGCCGGGGATGAGGACCGATCTTCGCAAGCTGCGCTACGGCGTCCGCGGGGTGGGGGTGCACGGCTATCCGGTCGACGGATACGAACGGCTGGCCGGACAGGCGGGGCTCACGGTGGTCGACAAGGTGCCGCTGGGCAAGGCCGGGTTCGTCGTCCACTTCGCCCGACCACCGCGGTAGGCCTCGACCGTCGATCGAGCCGTCAGGGTCTGTGGGCGACGATGAACCAGCCGGTCTCCTCCCGGGCGGCGTCCACGACCAGTCCGGTGTCGTCGAACCAGTGTTGCAGCTCGCTCCAGACGTAGCGGTGCTCGACCGGAGCGCTGAGCCTGTCGAAGGTGTCCAGCACCAGGCTCCGGAAGGGCTTGCCCCGGTAGGTGCTCATCGGCAGTGCGGCGAGGGGCGCGACGCCGTGGTCCTCCCCCCACTGCCCAGGACGGACCACACCTGCGTAGAGCAACCCGGCCACCGGGGTGGCGATGGGCTTGAGGACCCGATGGGGGATCCGGACGGTCACCGTACGAATCCACTTGGCCGCGGCCAGGGCGGCGGCGCGTATGCCGGGCCGCTCGGGCCGGCTGTAGAGGTAGAGGAGGATCTGGCCGTTGGGGGCCAGATAGGTGAGCAGGCTGGTGAACCCGGCGAACGGGTCGTCGAGGTGATGGAGCACACCCAGGCTCGAGATGAAATCGAAGCTGGCAGGGGCGAACGGTGCGTGCCGGAGGTCCGACTGCACCACCGAGACGTTGTCCAGATCCGCAAGCGTGCGGGCTGCGGCGTCGACCGCGGACGATCCGTCCAGGGCCACCTCGGCCTCGAGGTAGCGCGCGAGGACCCGGGTGTACCGGCCCTTGCCGCATCCGGCGTCCAGCCCGACCTTTCCCTTCAGACCCGGAAGATCGAGGTCCCGGAAATAGATCTCGGCGAAGCCTTCGTCCTCCTCGCGGATTCCGTCGAAGGCATTCCACTCGTACCCGAAGCTGGCAAAGGTGCGTTCGGTCGACCCACCTTCGGCCGACCCCGAGAAATCCAGTACCCCGCCACGACGTGCATAGCGGTGGTCGTTGACGCACCGGACCCCGTCACCGTCCTCGTCCATCCGATCCCCACACCGGGGGCATCGCAACCGCTCGACGATCGGGGACGGCGTCCGGTTCCCCTCGATCTCCCCCACCTTCACCCCCTCCACGGTTGGTCGTCGCGACGCACACTATCCGTCACCGCCACCGTTCGGTGACGGACACCTGCGGTCCGGATCCCCTCCGGTGGTCCTTCCCCGAAACGCTCTGATACGTTCCTGTTCACGCACCGGATGAGGTTCGTGGCACCCACGGGATCGCAGGAGGACATGAAGGTCGACCAGCTGATCGACATCGCCGGCGAGCGCGCCGGGTCGGAGGATTTCGGCGAGGGCACATGGCGCGAGGGACTCGAGGTGCTGGTCCACTCGTTGAACACCGAGGCGGCGCTCAACGAGATGGGTGTGGGGGCGATGACCGACCAGATCGTCGGCTACCTGGTCAACCGCCTCCAGGTCGAGCGCTGGTACGCCGAGCACCCCGAGATCGAGGATCAGGAGATCGTGGCCCCGCTGTTCGGGCTCGGCCTTCCCCGCACGGGATCGACCGCCCTGAGCTTCCTGCTGGCCCAGGACCCGGCCCGGCGGTCCCTGCGGGTCTGGGAAGCGTCCCAACCGTGCCCGCCGCCGGAGACCGCGACCGAGCACAGCGACCCGCGGATCGCGGTGGCCCAGGCCGGCATCGACTTCACCAACCAATTGTTCACCGGGTTCGCAGGAATGTTGCCGACCGCGGCGGACGGCCCTCAGGAGTGCCTGGTACCCATGGCATTCGAGTTCCGCTCGCTCATCTTCGAGGGCATGGCGGCCGTGCCGGGGTATGGCGCGTGGCTCCTCTCATGCGACATGGAGCCCGCCTACCGCTACCACCGGCGGGTACTCAAGCTGTTGCAGTGGCGCTGCCCGCCCGACCGCTGGTGGCTCAAGACGCCGGCCCACATGCTCTCGATCGGCGCGCTGAACGAGGTGTATCCCGACGCCCGGTTCGTCATGACCCACCGTGACGTGGCCAAGGTGCTGCCGTCGGTCTGTGCGTTGTACAGCACCCTGATCACCACCCTCACCGAACACCCCGACCCGCTCGCCATCGGCGCCCACAATTGCGAGGTGTGGCGAACGGCGCTCGAGCGACTGATCGACTTCCGCGATCGCGGGAACGAGCACCGCTTCCACGATCTCTCCTTCGAGGCGGTCCAGCGTGATCCGATCGGCCAGGTGGCACGACTCTACGCCGAGCTGGGAGACGACCTCAGCGACCAGGCCCGCCACCGCATGCAGGACTGGTGGGCCATCAGCTCGAGCGAGCGTTCGGGACCGGGGAGCTATGCACCCGAGGCCTTCGGCCTCGACCCGGCGGTGATCGCCGAGCAGTTCGCCTTCTACTCCGATCGTTTCGGTGTGGGCTCGACCCACGAGGCGACGGCGTGAGATGAACCCGACCGCCCAGCGTGCAGACAGAGGACAGACAGATGGATGAGATCACCCAGAAGGTCGTCGACGGCACCGCATGGCGGGAGTTCTGCGACCTGCTCGCCGATGCGGGCGATGCCATTCTCGCCGAGGGCAATCCTTCCGACCCGCTCACCAGGGCAGAGGGGTTCCGCATGCTCACCAGGTTGTTGCGGGGCGCATTGGAGAGCAACCTCGAGTACGGGCGGGCCACCCAACCCGAGCTGATCTGCACCTGTCACGAGACGATCAAGATCGTCGGGGAGAACCCCGACAATCACTACCTCGGCTCCTCGCTCGACGGGACGTACGACTACCGGGTCTGGGGCACCCGGGGCGAGGCGAAGTGGATCAGCTTCAACCTCTTCTCCGGCGCCGGGTTCGGTGGAGGGGGCCCCGGCACCGGTGCCACCTTGCACGAGGAGCAGATGCATCTCGAGCCCGACGGAACCTTCGAGGTGATCGTCTCCCAGCGGGAGCACCCGGGGAACTGGCTGCGCTCGGAGGCCGACACCCGGAGCCTGGTGATCCGTCAGACGTTTCTGGACAAGCGCCACCAAACCCACGCCGAGCTGCACATCGAGCGGATCGACGACGACGGCACCCCGGCCGAGCCGCTCCAGCCGGCGGACCTGTACCGCTCGTTGATCTACGCCGGGTTCTACATCAAGGGGGTTGCCCAGATCGGTGCCCAGTGGGCGACCCGTCAGGCGCAGTGGCCCAACGTGTTCACCGACGAGGCCGAGCTGCCGGAGACGGACAAGTTCAAGGACCCCCAGATCAAGTGGCACCAGGCGTACTTCGACCTGGCGGAGGACGAAGCACTGGTCGTCGAGGTCACACCGCCCGAGTGCGACTACTGGATGATCGCCCTGCACAACCATTGGATGGAGACCCTCGACTACGTCCACCACCAGTCGACGCTCAACTGTCATTCGGCAGCGCTGGAGCCCGACGGCAGCGTGCGGTTCGTCGTCTCCCACCGCGATCCCGGAGTGCGCAACTGGCTGGACACCGCCGGGCACCAGCGGGGCACCGTCGGCGTTCGCTGGGTCGGACCCGACGTCGTCGACGTCCTCCCTGCGACCCGGGTCGTCACGCTCGACTCGCTGACCTGAGCCGAGACCAATAGGCTCGTCGACCCACGAGCCCTGCTGAACAGGAGCACACCAACGATGGATCTCGGACTCAGGGGCGCAGCGGTGGTTGTCGCCGGGGGCACGTCAGGGATGGGACACGCGGCCGCCCGCTGTTTCGCCGAGGACGGTGCCCGGGTTGCCGTCCTGGCGCGGTCGGAACGTGACCTCCAGACGACCGCAGCCGCGCTGACCGAGCTGGGCTCGCCCGACGCAATCGGCATCGTCACGGACCTGTTCGACACCGGCTCGGTGAATGCCGCCATCGGACAGATCGGTGATCGCTGGGGACATCTCAACGCGCTGGTCAATGCCGCAGGGCCGATGCGAGAAGGTCTGAAGACGTTCGAGACCTATACCGATGAGGACTGGCACGACGTCATCGACGGACTGACCCTTGCGGCGGTCCGGACCATTCGTGCCGCACTGCCGTTGCTCCGCGCCGCTGAGTGGGCCCGCATCGTGAACGTCTCGGCGATGTCGACGAAGCGCCAGTCGCCACCGCTCGTCGCGTACACCGCGGCCAAGTCGGCCTTGACCAGCATCACCAAGAACCTGTCCCAATCACTGGCACCCGAGGGAATCCTGGTGAACACGGTCAGCCCCGGCACCTTCGCCTCCGAGTCCCTCAGAGGTGGGCTCTCGCGGGTGCCCGAGGTCGACGAGACCGACCTGAAGGACATCATGCGATTCATCAAGCAGGGATTCGGTCACTCCGTCTTCCTGGACCGGGCTGCAGATCCCTCGGAGATCGGTCCGGTCATCGCCTTCGCAGCCTCCGCACGCAACACCTACATGACCGGCGCGAACATCAACGTGGACGGTGGCTCGGACTTCACCTGAGTCTCGGTCAGGTCGGCGGCACGCCGAACTGAGCGGGTTGGCCTGCCGGGACATACCCGCTGACTGATGCAATCCGTCTACGAGGCCGCGGGAGGTGACGAGGGGATCTTGAAGCTGGCGCGTGCCTGGCACGCCAGAGTGCTCGCCGACGAGGTGGTGAGCCACGCGTTCAGCCACGGCTACCACCACGAGCACACCGAACGCCTCGCCGGTCGCCCGTAGCGCATCGTGACCACGATCAGGAATCGTCACGCCGGCGGGCGGTGACCGTCCCGATAACGCTCGAGCCTCACCCGCAACCCCTCCTTCACCCTGACCGGCAGCAGGTTGGCCAGGGTGGTCTCAGCGCTCCGGAGGGCACGCCGCACTTTCGTGTGGCGGTCGAGGTCCGCCCGCAGGTGGGCGACCTCGGACTCCAGCTCTGCGGCGTACGCGGCGCGCACCTCGAGCTCGGCGCGGGCGCAGTCGAGCGCGAGCGCCGTGAGGTCGTCCCGGTTGTCGGGACCGTCGGGCACGGCGCGGCTCCGGCTTCGGGTTCCTGGCCTGCGGTGGGTCGGAACGTCGGGAGGGACCGCCCGGGTGCCCGCCGGGGGACGGGCCACCGCGCGGGCGATGGCGGCCGCCCGCTCGGCCAGCGGCGGCGGCTCGAGCGTGGCGAGCACCGTCGACCAGCGGTCGACGAGCTGTCGCCGATGGCGCTCGATGAGGAACGTCTTGTAGGGGGCGGTCGTGCTGGTGCTCTCGGCGTGGGTGATCCGAGCGGCCGGCTCGTAGACGACGCGGTAGCCGCGCTCCCGGAGGGCGAGACAGAGATCGACGTCCTCGTAGTACGCGGGGTTGAAGCACGGGTCGAACCCACCGACCGCGTCCCAGGCCGCCCTCACCACGAGGAACCCGTTGGCCGAGCAGAAGTCGACGTCCCGCGGTTCGGTATACCGCCCGGCGGCGCCCGGTTCCCCACGCCCGACCAGAGCGGCCGTGCCATCCTTCCAGAGCACCGATCCCGCCTCCTGGAGGGATCCGTCCGTCGAGAGGACCCTGCATCCCACCGCTCCGATCGCGGGGTCGGACTCCGCCCGCGCGACGAGATGGTCGATCGCCTCCGGTGCCAGGACGCTGTCGTCGTTGACGAAGACCAGGTGCGCTCCCTGCGAGCATCGTGCAGCCAGGTCGTTCCCGCCGGCGAAGCCGAGATTGGCCGGGCTCGGGATCAGCACGATGTCGTCGCGTGCTGCAAGGCCCGCCAGCACGCTCGGCGGCGTACCGTTGGCGACCACCACCGTCTCCACCGGGAGCACCGTCGCCGCCCGGACCGAGTCGAGACAGGCGCCGATGCGACCGACATCGGCGAGCACCAGCACGCAGACCGTCACCGCCGGAGCGTCGGGGACGGACCGGCCCCTGGTCGCCCCCGTCGGGAGCGCGGGCGCGCTCATCGCCCCCCGGACCCGATCATCCGCAGATCATCGGCGCCGGGCCCGGCAACGTCAAGCGATGGTTCCGATGCGGGCGATGGCAGGGGCCGGAGCTTGTGAGGGGGTGGCGCCTGTGGCATCCTGCGGCGGTGATGGCCGAGGGCAGAGGGTGACCGTGGCGTCCAGGGGGAGGGAAGCGTTCCTCCACCTCCCGCCCGGGATCCGCCGCCATGTCCTTCACGGACTGGGCCGCTATGCGCCGTGGGAGCCCGAGTTCGACTTCACCCCTCCGCCGCTCCTGCCCGGCGAGCGTGCCGGACCACCCGACTTCGTCGGGATCGGGGCCCAGAAATGCGGGACGACCTGGTGGTACGACCTCGTCGCGACCCATCCGGAGGTCGCGACCCGTCCGGGCATCCACAAGGAGCGCCACTTCTTCGACCGGTTCGGCTCCCAGCCGTTCGACGAGGCAGAGATCGGCCGGTACCACGGCTGGTTCCCACGCCCGAGCGCGATGCACTGCGGCGAGTGGACGCCCGACTATCTCTCCCTCCCGTGGGTCCCCGAGCTGCTCAGGCGTGCCGCACCCGACACACGCCTCCTGGTCCTCCTCCGAGATCCGGTGACCCGGTTCCGCTCCGGGTTGGCCCACGCCGAGCGCAACGGCGAGCGCATCGACACCCCCGGGTCGAAGATGCGATGCAGCGCGGCTTCTACATGCGGGCCCTCGACACCTGGCTCCGCCACTTCGAGCGTGACCGACTCCTCGTCCTCCAGTACGAGCGATGCGCGGCGGACCCGGCGGACCAGTTGCGCGAGACCTTCTCCTTCCTCGGACTGCCCGAGAATGCCCCCCCGCCCGAAGCGCTGCAGCGCACCGCCCCCCTCGAGGGGAGCACGGTCGACGACGAGGTCGCTCGCCGTCTGGTCGCCATCTACGAGGAGGACGTGCTGCGGCTCGTCGCGGCGGAGCCCGGCATCGACCTCACCCTGTGGCCACACTTCGCCCACCTGGCCGGGCGCTCATCGGTCCCCTGACGGTTCGTACTCCCCCACTCGGCGCAGGTAGGTGGGGTGCTGCCCGAGCCGTCCCCGCACCCCGTCCCAGAGACCGTGCACGATCGCCGACCGTTCGTCCCGGCTGCGTGCCTTTTGCAGGTGGCGGGCGGTGTAGGCGAGGTGCCAGGCGTACCACGAGGGCCGGCCGTGCCGGCGGGCCAGCGCCACGGAATTGCGGGCGTGGTAGTAGGCGCGCCAGGCCTCGTCGGCGTCGTTCGGGCGGGCCGAGGCGAAGGCCGCGTCGCGGCCGGCAAGCGTCTGCTGACCGGCGACCGCCCGGGCGGCACGGTCGTCCATCAGGACGGCGAGCCCGGCCTCCCGCACCCGGCAGAAGAAGTCGAAGTCCTCGAGGCCGAAGAACCACTCCTCGTCCGGCAGCACCCCGGCGTCGACCACCCGGCGGGCCACCAGGGTCGCCCCCCAGCTCGCGACGTCCACCGGGGTGAACCCGTCGGTGGTCCCGGCGCCCGGCGCGACGTTCTCGGTGTGGGCGCCGCGCCCAACGAACCGCCGGCCATAGGCCACCACCGCGCCGACCGGTGGATCGGGTGGGCGCGGTCCGTTCGACCCGATCGACCAGGTCGGCGATCCGCGGGGAGGGAAGGGTGAAGAGCCCGACGTCGTCCTCGCAGAGGTAGGCCCACTCGGTCGCCGGATCGGCGAACGCCTGCTCCATCCCGGCGCGGAACCCGCCCGCGGGGCCGACGTTCCGCGGGAGGCGTACCGCGCGCACCCGCGCCTCGAGCCCGGGGTCGTCGAGGCCGCCGTCGCCGTTGACCACGACCACCACCCGGTCCGGGGGGAGCCGCTCGACCTCGAGGAGCGAGCGGACGACGTCGCCGGCCAGCCGGGGCCGCATGTGGGTGAGGACCACCGCCACCAGCCCTTCGGGCGGCTCCGGCGGCCCGCCCGGGACACTGGTCATGCTCTGCTCACACCGAAGTAGGCTACACAACACCGCGCGAGGTCCTTTCTCGGGACGTGTCGTATCGGTGTACGCGGCTCGTGGGCGCGCCCGGCGCGTGTCGGTGGGAGAACGGACAACATGGACCGGACCAAGTGGGGAGTGCACGGTGCCGGAGCGGCCCTGGATCGACACACTCGGCGTCGGCGAGGTGCCGAACGCCGGCAGTAGCCCGACGCAGCGATGATCAGCGTCATCGTCCCGGTCCGCGACGGCGGTCCCTGGCTCACGGAGCAGCTCGCCGCCATTGCGTCCCAACAGTGTGCCGAGCCCTGGGAGGTGGTCGTCGCAGACAATGGGTCGAGCGACGGCAGCGCCGAGCTCGTCCGGCAGTGGGCCGAGGGGCATCCCGGGTTCCATGTCGTCGACGCCTCGTCCCGCGGCGGACCGTCCGCCGCGCGCAACGCCGGGGTGAAGGCCGCCTCGGGGGAGCTGCTGGCCTTCTGCGACGCCGACGACGTCGTGAAGCCGGGCTGGATCTCGGCGTGCGTGGCAGCGCTCGCCGGTGCCGACGTCGTCGCCGGACACCTCGACCTCTGGTCACTCAACGGCCGCCCGCCGGCGCCCGACCAGGCCGTCGCGACCCGCCAGCTCGGTTTCCTCCCGTTCGCACTCGGGGCCAATCTCGCTGTTCGGCGCAGCGCATTCGAGGCGATCGGAGGCTTCGACGAGGAGCTCACCACCGGTGAGGACATCGACCTGTCGTGGAGACTCCAGCTGGCCGGGTACCGGTTCGCCCAGGCCCCGGCGGCGGTGGTGGCCAAGCGGGAACGATCGCATCCCGACGAAGTCTTCCGCCAGGCACGCATCTACGGTCGGTGCGGGCCGATGCTCTTCCGCCGATACCGGTCCCGGGGCGCCCGGCGCGACCTGGTCGGTGCACTCCGGTCCTGGGGGTGGCTGGTCGTGGCCCTCCCGACGCTTCTACGGCCGGCGCGGCGGGCGTCCTGGGCTCGGACCGCGGCGGTCAGGTTCGGGCGGCTCGAGGGCTCGCTCGCCGAGGGGGTCTTCTTCCCCTGATCACCCCGTGGGGTGAGCCGATCACTCGATCGACCAGCTGGCCCCCACGTAGATCGGTGAGAGTCCCATCACCCCCTGGGGGGTCTTGACCCGGTCCGGACCGAAGGCGTCGAAGGTCACCACCGGTTGCCAGGGCAGGAACGGGTCCCGTTGGCCCCTCGGATAGCCGGTGATCGCAGCCCACACCGAGTACTGCCCCCTGGGCAGGGGGAGGTGCTGCAGGCGGCAGCGCACCTCGAAGTCCCCTTGGGGCATGAAGCCCTGGTACTCGACGAGGAACATCGGGAACGCGGTCCCCTGCGAGATGCCGACGTAGAAGTCGGCTTGCGCCGCCTCGGGAGAGCGCAGGGTGAGGCAGAGGTCGACCGGTTCCCCCGATCGCAGGGCTCCCCCGTCGGCCGCCTCGACTTCCACCTTCAGCACGTCCACCGCCCCCTGGTTGGTCGTGATCGAGGCCGCGTTCTCCTTGAGCGACGCCCGGTAGAGGGCCAGGACCTCCTTGGTCGGCCCGGCGGCCCGGACCTCGGCGTTGGCCAACCAGACGGCCCGATCGCACGACGCCTCGACCGAGGCGAGGTCGTGGGAGACGTAGAGCAGGGTGGTGCCGCGCTGCACGATCTCACCGATCCGGTTGAGGCACTTCTGCTGGAAGTTGGCATCCCCGACCGACAGGACCTCGTCGACCAGAAGGATGTCCGGCTCGAGGAAGGCGGCGATGGCGAAGCCGAGGCGCACCTGCATCCCCGACGAGTAGAACTTGACCGCACGGTCGATGGCGTCACCGACCCCGGCGAACTCGACGATGTCGTCGAACTCGTTCCGGATCTTCTCCCTGCCCATCCCGAGGACGGTCCCGTAGAGGAAGACGTTCTCGCGTCCGCTCAGCTCGGGATGAAGCCCACTGGTCACGCTGAGGAGTGCGCCGATGCGCCCCTGCACGTCGCAGATCCCGGCGGTCTGGTAGGTCACCTGGCTCAGGATCTTGAGCATGGTCGTCTTGCCCGAGCCGTTGATCCCGATGAGGGCCATGCTCCCGCCGGGCTCGACCACGAAGTTGATGTCCTTCAGCACCCAGCGCCATTGCTTCTCCTGACGGCCTTCCCTGAAGCGGCGCCGCAGCTTGACCAGGTGCTCGGTGAACTGGGGCTGCACGGGGTCGGCAAGGAATTTCTTCCAGACCTGCTCGACGCGGACGGAGCCGTCAGGCAATGTCGGCAAAGCTCACCTCGAACTTCTTGAAGATCATGTAGCCGAACACGAAGTAGAAGACCGACCCCACGGCCGCGGCGACGAGCGGGGCGAAGTTGGGGTTCCCCCCGAGCAGCATGGTCTGGCGGATCGTGTCGATGATCGGGCCCAGCGGGTTGAAGAAGCCGTAGACGACCTGCAGGTTGATCGTCAGGCCGCCGACCGCGTGCCCGTTGACCAGGTGGGCCTGGGTCACGTGGTACTGGCTGGGGATCTTGCTCATCGGCCAGATCACCGGTGTCAGGAAGATCCCGAGCGAGAGGACGAGCGGGACGATCTGGCTCAGATCGCGGAATTGGACGATCAGACTGGCGGTGGCGAGGGTCACCCCGGCGGTGAAGAGGATCTCGATGACGATGCACAGCGGCACCCACACCGTCGTCGCTTTCGGCAGCTGTTGGTACCAGAGGAACAACAAGGCCAGCGGGATCCACGAGAGCACGATGTTGAGGCCGTTGACCATCATGGTCTCGATGGGGAAGCACTCCCGGGGGAATTGGGTCTTTGAGAGCAACGCCTTGTTGCTGAGGAGCGAGTTTCCCCCCTGGCCGAGGGAGGTCGCGAAGAAGCTCCAGCACAGGATGCCGACGAAGAGGTAGAGGGGGAACGGCTCGTTTGGAGGGTTGTAGCCCTTCACCCGCGAGAAGACGATGATGAGCACGATCAGCGTGGCGACCGGGTTCAGGACCGCCCAGAGGACCCCGAGGGTCGCCTGCTTGTACTGGACGCGGAAGTCGCGCTCGGTCAGGGTGAGGACGATCTCCCGGTGCGCCCACACGGCCCGAGCCCCCTCTTTGAGGGTGGTCTTGTGGTGGTAGAGGATCTCCTTCGGCGGCTCGTCCGGAAGCGCGGTGAGGTCGGGGACGTACAGGGTGTCCGGATCGGACGCCCGCATCGCCCGGGCGTGCTCGACCATCGGCTCGGCCGCGTCGTTCGGAGCAGGCGCGTCCGCGTCGTCCGGTGCAGGCTCAGCCGTCACTGGTGAATCCCCTCTCTGGCCGGCGGCGCCGACCAGTCGCTGCACGTCCCAGTGAGCCATCGTAGCCCAGGGTCTCGGGGGCCTAAAAGGGGATCGCAGCCTATGGTGACCTGCGCCAACGCGCGACTACCCGGGTGGGCGGCGTCCAGGAGGACGGGGAGGCGCATGTTCCCGCTCCTGCCCCCGCAGGGACGGTGCACCGTCGGTACCCACCTCCGCCAGCACCCGGCGTGCCACCTCGGCCACCCGGGTCTCGACAAGCTCCTCGGTGAAGTGCTCGGCGTAGAGGGACTCGGCGGACGCAACCACCCGCCGGCGCAGCGAGCGGTCGGTGAGCAGCCGCTCGCACGCCGCGGCCAGCTCGCCGGCCGTGTCGCCGAGGAGGAGGTGCACACCGTCCTCGACCCCGAGCCCCTCGGCCCCGAGGGTCGTCGAGACCACCGGGATCCGGTGGGCGAAGGCCTCGAGGATCTTGAGGCGGGTGCCGCTGCCGAATCGAACCGGCACCAGCACGAGATCGGCCAGGGCGAGCTCGGTGCCCATGTCTTCGACCCGCCCGACGATCGACACCCGAGGAGGATCGTCGAGCCGGGTGAGGGCCGGCGTGCTCGTACCGACCAGCCGGATCCGCGCGTCGGGGACCCGGCGCCGGAGCTCTGGAGCGACCTCTTCGACGAGGAACTCGGCGGCCTCCGCGTTGGGCGGGTACCGGAGCGTGCCCTGGAAGAGCAGGGTCGGCGGTGCGGCGACCTCGACCGCTCCGAGCGGCGGACCCTCCCGATGGAAGGCGTTGGGCACCACCTCGACCCGGACCATGCCGGCGGCCATCGCCCGCTCGGCGTCGAGCGCGCTGCACACGACGGTGGCAGCGGACCGTGAGGAGGCGTGGGCTTGCAGCCGTGCCCACCGCCGGACCTCTTCCCGCGAGACGGCGCGTGCCGCCTGCCGTCGCAGGTGCCCGATGGTCCCGTGTGCCGGCGCACGCGGGATGTCCAGCCGGGCCTGGATCTTGCGATCCTCGAGATCGAACAGGTCGAGCACCGCCGGCAGAGCGGGGACCGACTCCGAGTCGCCGACCAGCGCCCAGGGTGCGATCCCGAAGTACCAGAGCAGGTCGTAGGTGCCCGAGGTGAACCGGGCGAGCGCCCGGGTGACCGGCCGGGTGACCGTCGGGCGGTCGCGAGTCGAGAGATCGATCGGAGTGGACCTCCGGGCGAGCGCAGCGACCAACCGGGGACCGCTCGCCGGACGGGCGTCGTAGGGGACCACGGCCACCCGGTCGAGGCCGGGCACCTCGCCGGGCGGAGCGATGTCCTCGCGGGTCCGTGGGACGACCGAGAAGAGGTCGGTCGTCCCACACCGGGCGAGCCCGCGGAGGATCGTCTCCAGCCGGATCCGCGACCCGCTGTTGACCGGCCACGGGTACTCGCCGGCGATCACCAAGCTCCTCATCCACGTCCCCTCCGTCGAGACACCTGCCCGGACCGGTGCGGACGGCCGTTCGCCGCCGGTCCCCGGTGGGGACGCGCGTCCAGATGGTAGCGGTGGCGACGCCGGGACCGAGTCCGCGAACGCCGCTGCTACGCTCGTCCCGCCGCGGCCGGCGGCGCGGCCAGGGAGTCACGGGAATGACGCAACAGTGGCAGGCAGCGGGTGAGCCACTGGTCCTGCACACGATCCCGAACCCGGTGGCACGCGGCGCCCAACGGGAGGCCCGTGCCATCGCCGATGAGCTCGACGATCCTGGCGTCCGCGCCCACCGTGTGCTCAGCCTGTTCGACGGACCACCTCAAGTGCGTGCCGATTGCTCGCTCGGGTGCGTTGCGGATCCCGCGGCCGGTGGGTACCACCCGCTGGTCGTCACCAAGCTCCGTGCCGCCCTCGACCGAATCGGCCCCGAGGTGGTGGTCGCCCACGGGAGCGACCCGCTCAAGTACCTGGTCCCGGCCATGCTCGGCCGGCGGCGACCCCTGGTCTACTACGCGATCGGGACCTACTCGGGGGGTCGCGACCGGGGGTTCCAGGTGCGCCTCTGGCGGACGCTCACCGCCCGAGTCGATGCGGTCGCCGCCTGCGGGCGGGAGACCGCGCTCGAATGCACCGAGCTGCTCGGTGTGCCCCCGGAGCGGGTCACCACCGTCGCCAACGGCCGGGACCCCGCCGTCTTCGCGCCGGGCCCGGAGCGTGCACCAGGTGCACGACCAACGATCACCTTCGTCGGAGCCCTGACCGCGGGGAAGCGCCCCGATCGCTTCGTCGAGCTGATCGCCGCCCTCCGTGCAGCCGGCCGGGAGCTCGACGCACGCATGGTCGGGGACGGGCCGATGCGCTCCGGGCTCGCCGGGGCGGCTGCTGCAGCCGGGGTCGAGCTCCTCGGTTCACGATCGGACGTCGCCGACCTGCTACGAGGGAGCGACCTCCTCGTCTTCCCGAGCCGCCCGGCCGGGGAGGGCATGCCCGGGGTGCTGATCGAGGCCGGGCTCTGCGGGGTCCCGGTCGTCGCCACCGACGTCCCCGGGGTGCGCACGATCGTGGAGGACGGCACGACCGGGCTGGTCGTGACCCTGGACGATCTTGCCGGCATGGTGTCGGCCACCGGGCGCCTGCTCGACGACGCGCCCCTGCGCGACACGATGGGGCGGGCAGCCCGCATCCGGTGCGTGACGCGGTTCAGCCTGGAGGCGGTGGCCCGCGTCTGGCTCGAGCTGCTCGTCCCGCTGCTGCCCGGAGGGACCGCGCCGCGCTGCTGACCGCGGGAACGCCCGGGGATGCCGGTCCTCCCCGGTGGGTCAGGTACCGGAGGGGACCGGAGACGGCGGGGGGCCGACGGACGGCGGTGGGCCGACGGACGGCGGTGGGCCGACGGGCCTCGGCCGGAAGAAGCCGGCGGCACGGAGGCGGCGCCGGTCGCGGCGCCGGTACTCCCACTCGTAGCGGGGTCGTCGTCCCTTGGCGGTACGAGGGATGCACAGCAGGACCAGGAGGAAGGGAAACATGAGTGTGCGTTCGCGTTGGATCAACCCGAGGTTGCCGAGGGCGGCGAACGCGTAGACGAAGAACAACGAGAACACCACGCACATCATCACGTATCCCCGGGCGAGTGCGGCACGCGGGACCATGCGCAACTGGCGGAGGCTGAGCAGGATGAGTGCCACGATGAACGAGTTCTCTGCGGCGGCGAGGAGCTCGCCCTTGCCGTGGAAATTGACGGGCAGCGGGTTGAAGAGGACCTCGTAGAGGTCACGCGGATACGTAGCCGGACTCGTCGAGTAGGGGACGCCACTGCTGCCGAAGCCCGCGCCCGACCCGCTGCTGTTGTTTGCGGAGATCTTGTTCAGCGAGAGGGAGCTGTTCGCCGAGTGGAGGTAGTGGAACGTGAGGTAGACCGAGAGGGCGAGGATCACTCCGAAGAACAGGGTGCGCGCCACCCGCCGGGTTCCCGCACGTTTCTGACGTCCGGTCGTCGGCGACACCATCATCGCCACCGTGAACCCGGCCATCGCCACGAGCAGCTCGTTGGGCCGGACGAGGATGCCGATCGCGCAGCCGACGATCACCAGGGAGATCCCGCCCCTCCGGTGGGCGAGCACCCTGGCCGCTCCGTAGGAGGCCACCCCGAGGGAGATCAGCATGATCGCCTCTTTGCTGGTGTCGGCCGTCCAGAAGATGATCGAGGGCAGGAAGAAGATGAGATAGGCGTAGCGGCGGGACCCCACCCCGCCGAAGGTCAGACTGAACGCACGGAAGAACAGGATGGTACCGAGCCAGGACAGCCAGCCAAAGACGAAGAACGCGGCGATCTGATTGATCCCGAAGATCGCGAAGACGATCCCCGCGGCGATGGAGACCGAGCCGTTGTTTACGATCCCGCCGATGCTTCCCGGCACGATGTGGAAGTCGAAGTGGCGGAAATTCGGAGCGAGCACCGCGCCGCGACTGACGTAGCGGTTCCAGTCGGCGACCCCGTGGTAGAAGTGGTCGATCACCCAGATCTGGCCCGGGCCGGCCAGCAGGTGCAATGCGAGGCTGATGGTCAGGATCCGCACCAGCCAGGGCTTGCCTTCGAGGGCGGCGACCTTGACGATGATCGGGCGGCCGGCGGCAAACAGGAGCGCTCCCACGACGAGCGCCGCGAACGGGTTCGAGTAGAGGATCGCGCCGATCTGGACCATGGGGACCGGCGCGCCGGGCTCTAGGCCCGAGTCGCCTCTGGGATGGCGTCGACCTCGGGCCCCGCGGCGAGGGTCGGCCCAGGCACCGCCCCTGGGAGCGCGACGGTCTGACGGAGGTCCTTCTTGTCGAGGCGCACCTGGGTGAGGACCACCCCGAGCACGGGCGCGCCCATCCGGCGGAGCAGTTCCCCGGACCGGCGCGCGTGCGAGATCGTGGTCGTCCCGCACTCGCCGACCACCACCACCACATCGACCGCGTGCATGAGCGCCTCGCCGTGATGGACGGCGAGAAGCGGCGGCACCTCGATGATCACTGCGTCGGCGAGCTCGCGGGCGGCCTGCATGATGACCGGCCCGGCCGTGACCAGCTGCCCGCTGTTGCCCACGAAGGGCCGTAACGAGAGCCGTGCGACATTGGCCACCCGGGACGGCTGCAGCTCCGCCTGGAGGTCGGCCGCGTCGACGTGGGGCGGGGGGCCGAGCGCTCGCGCCCCGCGGTGACCCGAGTCGATGTCTGCGGTGCTGATGACGATGACCCGCTGGCCCGCCTCACCGTAGGCCGCACCCAGGTTCGCGGCCACGACGGCCCGGGTGTCCTCGGTGCCCGGGGAGACCACGAGCACGACCTTGCGGGAGCCGGGGTCGGGGACACGGTAGGGCTCCTTCACCGGCGCGGCCCACGGTCCGAGGTCCGCGAACGCATCCCCGCTCGGTGCGACGTCCGCCAGTGCCTCGAAGAGGATGGACATGCGCAACATGCGGAAGGCTTCCGCCGACGACGACGCCGGGCTCTCCGCCACTTGCAGCACTGGCCCGCTCACCGTGCCGGTGCGCGGCGGCACGGGGATCTCGGCCACGACCGGGAATCGGAACGCCGACTCGGCTGCCGCCGGCGACCGCATCGTGCGGTCGAACAACTCGCGCAGCACGACGATCAGCACCGCGAGGACCACCCCGCCGAGCACGCCTACCAGGCCACGCACCTTCTTGCTGCTGAACTTCGAGGCTTTGTGGATGGTCGCGAGCTTGCGGGCGGAGTGCTTGCCGGCGGGTCGGAGCACGGTGAACCCGCTCTTTGCGCCGGGCAGCACCGTCTTTCCGAGCCTCGCCTGCTGTCTCTGGCTCAGCGCGAAGGCGGCACTGACCGCCTTGCCGACAGCCGCCACATAGTCGTTGACCAGAGTGACCGCCTTGGCCTGCGTGGTTCCCGCCGCCTCGAAGAGCACGACGCCGCCAGTCTTGGCGTCCTTCGCTTTCGATGCCCTGGGCCTGAGCGAGTTCGCCTGGCCGAGGGTCGTCGGGAACGCCTTCATCCGCTGCTGGAGTCCCACTCCGCTCTTGTTGAGGCCGGCCGCCTTGATCGCCGAGGCCTTGACGTCGAGCTTGCTGGCCCAGAACTGGATGTTGGTCGAGGTGACCCCCGCCTTCCCGAAGCCGGTGGTCGACTGGGCGCCCGCAACGGAGGTGGCCAGCCACGGGTATGGCCGGACCTTGACCTTGGGGGGGGTGACCGGGAGCAGGAGGGCGACCAGGCCACCGATGACGGCCAGGGCCAGCATGAGGCGCCAACTCCGGCGCAACGCCTTGAACACCTGTTTTGCGTCGAGCATGCCCCGGTTCCCGTTCCTACCGCGAAGCCACGATTGTACCCGACGGAATTGCCCAATTAACCTGCATGACCAAGAATTCACCGCCCGTGTGCCCCGGTGGCGGACCGCAGGGGCACAGGTGGCCGCTCGATGCGTTCCATGTCATCACCGACCGGGCGGGCAATCCCCACAATTGGGGATGCCGGATCGCGGCAGAGAGGATAGTGTCTTCGATAGTCAGGCCAAGGGCAGCGATCTCAACCGCGAGCAGGGATTTGGCCGGGTCGGCGCGGGGGCGCCTCTCCCGGTGACGTGGAACTGACAGGAGCTTGCATGGCTCCGCACGCCGATGCCTCGGCCGTGCACGGGGCGATGAGGCAAGGGCGTCGAGGTAGGGGGCACAGTGGATGCATCCACACCAGAGGGAGTACCCGTGTCGGAGCCGATAGACCACGCACCGGGCCTGTCGGCGGGCGCCGACATGCGCCAGGTCGCGATGTTCGCGAGCAGGGTGCGGGCCAGCATCGTCTTCGTCGTCCTCGACGCGATCTGCGTCGTGGCCGGCTACGGCCTCGCCGAGGTGGCCTACTTCCGCGACAAGGCCCCCGCCCACTACTGGCAGCACTTCTCCGAGTTCCTCCTGGTGGCCATCGTGGTGACCCTCACCTCGAACCGGCTCTTCGGCCTCTACGGCCGGATGTGGCGGCACGCCGGCGCCGACGAGGCCCGCCAGTTGCTCCTGTCGGCGGCGGTCACCCTCTGCGTGCTGATCGCGTTCTGGCCGCTCGGGCGCTCGCTGCGGATCCTCCTGGTCCCGCCCACCGTCGTGGCGGTCGGGTGCATGTTCGCGACCGCCGGGATGGGCGTGCTCCGGTTCCACTCCCGCCTGTTCGCCTGGCAACGAGGATCCAAACGGGTCGGCCTGCGCGTCGCGGTCATCGGCAGCCGCGACACGGGGGCTGCGGCCATCCGCGAGATGTTGCGGAGCCCCGGGGCCGGCCTGGTCCCGGTCGCGGTCTTCGACGACGACGAGCGGACCCACGGTCTCTCGCTCCTCGGCGTCCCGGTGGTCGGCTCGATCGCCGACATCCCGCAGTCGTCGACCCGCTACACGGTCCAACAGGTCCTGCTGGCCATCCCCTCGCCGCCCCCTGAGCTCGTCGAACGGGCACTCCGGGCCTCCGAAGAGGCCGGCGTCTCGATGAAGATCCTCCCCGGCGTTCAGGAGATGATCAACGAGCCGGCCCATGTGGCCGCACTTCGCCAGGCGCGCGAGCCACGCATCGAGGACCTGCTCGGCCGGACGCCGGTCCCGACCGACCTCGAGTCGGTACGTCGCTCGCTCGAGGGCCGCCGGGTCCTGGTCACCGGTGCCGGAGGGTCGATCGGGTCGGAGATCTGCCGACAGGTCGCCGGGCTGCACCCGGCCCACCTGGTCCTGCTCGACCACGACGAGACCCATCTCCACGACACGGCCGCGACCATCACCGGATCCCACGAGCAGGTCCTGGTCGACATCGCCGACCGGGCGGCCGTCCTCGAGGTCTTCGACCGCATCCGACCCGAGGTGGTGTTCCACGCCGCCGCCCACAAGCACGTCCCCGTTCTCGAGCAGCACCCGGTCGAGGCCGCCCGCACCAACGTGCTCGGCACGCTCAACGTGGTCGACGCCGCCGCGGTCATGGGCACGTCGCGGTTCGTGCAGATCTCGACCGACAAGGCCGTCCGTCCCGCCAGCGTGATGGGGGCGTCGAAGCGGGTGGCCGAGCAGGCGGTGCTCGCCCACGCTCCGCGGGGTGCCGCCTACTGCACGGTGCGGTTCGGCAACGTCCTCGGCAGCCGGGGCAGCGTCATCCCGACCTTCGCCCGCCAGATCGCCCAGGGCGGCCCGGTCACGGTGACCGACCCCCGGATGACCCGCTTCTTCATGAGCGTGGAGGAGGCGGTCCAGCTCGTCCTGCAGGCCGCCGAGCTGTCCCGGGGAGGGGAGATCTTCATGCTCGAGATGGGCGTCCCGGTGAGGATCATCGACCTCGCCGAGCGGATGATCCGCCTCTCGGGCTGCCAGGTGGGCATCGACATCCCCATCGAGATCACCGGGATCCGCCCGGGAGAGAAGCTCGCCGAGGTGCTGAGCACCCCGGATGAGCAGGTCCTCGCCACCAACCACCCCTATATCAACCGGCTGGTGCCGCTCCAGGCGCCGCCCGATGTCTTCGCCTCCGAGCTCGAGATGCTCGACGAGGCGGTCGTCCGCCGGGACCGGGAGGCCGTGCGGGCACTGCTGTTCCGTGCGGGCACCGCCCCGGGCGCGAGCGTCGGGAGCGACCCGAGGGTCGAGCCTGCGGCGGGTGTCCCCACCGAGGTGACCTTCGACTGGCCGGAGCTCGCCGATGCGGAGGCCGACCTCGAGCTACAGGACGCGCTCGCCTCGCACTTCGGGCCGCCCGACTCCGACGCGGACCAGGTCTCGGCGTGACGCGCTGCCCGCCTCCCGCCCCGTGAGCACCGGGGGGTCGCTCGGGACCCTGGTGGTCGTCGGCCAGGGCTACGTCGGCCTGCCGCTGGCCCTGCGGGCGGTCGAGGTCGGCTACCGGGTGGTGGGCTTCGACCTCGACGTCGACCGGGTCAAGCGCCTCGCCGACGGCCACTCCTATGTGGAGGACGTCACCGACGCCCGCCTCCGCGCGGCGCTCGCCACCGGCCGCTACCTCCCGACCGACGACGACACCGAGATGGCCGGCTTCGACGTGGCGGTCGTCGACGTGCCCACCCCGCTGGAGGAGGGCAACCCGAACCTCACCCACGTGGAGGCGGCCGCGGCCACCCTCGCCCGTCACCTGCAGCCGGGCGCCCTGGTGATCCTGGAGTCGACCAGCTATCCGGGGACGACCGAGGAGCTCATGGTCCCCATCCTGCAGGACGGGTCGGGACTGGTGGCCGGACGTGACTTCCAGGTCGGGTACAGCCCCGAGCGGATCGATCCGGGCAACCCGACCTGGCACCTCGAGAACACCCCCAAGGTGGTCTCGGGCATCGACGCCGGCTCGCTGGCCGCGGTCGACGCCTTCTACGGCCGCCTGGTCGAGCGGACCGTGCCGGTCTCGGGCACCCGGGAGGCCGAGCTGACCAAGCTGCTCGAGAACACCTTCCGGCACGTCAACATCGCCCTGGTCAACGAGCTGGCCATGTTCGCCTCCGACCTGGACATCGATGTCTGGGAGGCGATCGACGCGGCCTCCTCCAAGCCGTTCGGCTACCTCCGGTTCACCCCCGGACCCGGTGTCGGCGGTCACTGCCTGCCGATCGATCCGAGCTATCTCTCGTGGAAGGTCCGCCGCAGCCTGGGCCGCCCCTTCCGCTTCGTCGAGCTCGCCAACGACGTCAACGAGCACATGCCCGACTACGTCGTGCGCCGGTTGCTCCTGGCCTTCAACCGCATGGGCCGCGCCCTCAAGGGCACCCGGGTGCTGCTCCTCGGTCTGTCCTACAAGCGCAACACCGGCGACGCCCGCGAGGCCCCCGGAACGGTCATCGCCCGCTCGCTCGCCGCCCTCGGTGCCGAGGTCCGGGTGGCCGACCCCCACCTGAGCGGGGGCACCCTCGCCTACCCGCTCGTCGACCTGTCGGCCGCCGAGCTGGAGGCCGCTGACGCAGTGGTCATCGTCACCGACCACGACGCCTTCGACTACGAGCTGGTCCGGGCGCACGCGGGGTACGTGCTCGACACCAGGAACCGCCTGGACGGCCCCACCGTCGAACGGCTCTAGCCCGACCGTGCGCGTGGTCGTGACCGGCGGCGCCGGGTTCATCGGGGCCAACCTCTGCCGGTCGCTGGCCCTCGGTGGCGGTGTCGAGGAGGTGGTCGCCCTCGACGACCTCTCGACGGGGAGCCGGGACAACCTCGAGGGCGCGGCGGGGGTCGAGCTGCTGGAGGGATCGATCCTCGACCCGGCGTGCGTGGACCGGGCGGTCCGCGGTGCGCAGGCGGTGGTGCACCTCGCCGCGCGCCCCTCGGTCCCGCGGTCGCTGCTCGATCCGGTGGCCAGCCACGAGGCCAACGCGACTGGGACGGTCCAGGTGCTGGAGGCCGCCCGTCGCCATGGGGGGATCCACGTGGTGGTGGCCTCCTCCTCGTCGGTCTACGGATCCAACCCGGTCCTGCCCAAGCGCGAGGAGATGGTGCCGATGCCGGTGAGCCCCTACGCGGCGAGCAAGCTCGCCGCCGAGTCCTACGCGCTGGCCTACGGGGCCTCCTTCGGCCTGCCGGTGCTGGCCTTCCGGTTCTTCAACGTCTTCGGGCCCCTCCAGGCCGCCGACCACGCCTATGCGGCCGTGGTGCCGGCCTTCCTCGACGCGGCGATCCGGGGCAAGCCGCTACCGGTCCACGGCGACGGCCTCCAGACCAGGGACTTCACCTACGTCGGGAGCGTGGTCCAGGTCCTCTCCGAGGCCGTACGGCGGACGGTCACCGCACCACGCCCGGTCAACCTGGCCTTCGGCACCCGGGTGACCCTGCTCGACCTCATCGCGCTCATCGAACGACTGCTCGGCACCCAGCTGGACCGGGACCACGCGCCCCGCGCGCCGGCGACGTGCGCGATTCGCAGGCCGACAGCACCGCCCTGCGGCGGCTCTTCCCCGACGTGGAGCCGGTGCCGCTCGAGGAGGGGGTGCAGGCCACCCTCGACTGGTTCGAGGCACGCGGGTGACGATCGGGACGTCCGCCGCGCCCGGGCCGCCGGTTCACCGCAGCCTGCGCATCGAGCTGATCGCCGGTGCGCTGCTGACCGGCTGGACGCTGATCGCGTCGCTCGCGATCCGGGCCGACCGGGCGCCCAACCTCCTCGACCGGGTCGCCTTCGCCCACCTCCCGCACGCTCCCCACGCCACCTTCTGGCTGCGGCTCACCGATCTCGGCGGCGTTCCGGTCCTCGCCGGCGGTTCTGTGCTCGCCGCCCTCGTCGTGGTCGGCCGTGACCGTCGACGAGCCATCGCCTGCCTCTGCGCCCCGGGTCTCGCCGCGGTCGCGGTCGACTGGGTGCTCAAGCCGGAGGTGGGTCGCTACTTCCTCGGCGAGCTCAGCTTCCCGTCGGGCAGCATGACCGTGGTCGCCGCGCTGGCGACCGCCTGGACGCTCGCCGTCCCGGCGCCGGCGCGCTGGGTCGTCGCCGCCGCAGGCGCCGTGGTGGTCGCGCTGGTCGGGGTCGCGGTGGTGGCCGTCCGCTGGCACTACCCGAGCGATGCGCTCGCCGGGGTCGCGTTCGGGGCCGGCGTCGTCCTCCTCGTCGACGGCCTCCTGCACCTCGGCGGAGGCCAGGAGCTGGCCACGAGCGGGGGCGGGCCCGACGCCACCGCCGACGACCACCTGCGGGTCGGGGGCCCGTCCACCCCCCGCCGCTGAGGCCGACGGTCGTTCGGGACCCTCCTCAACACTGACGATGCCCACTGGTGCGGTGCGAGGATGGCAGGTACCATGGTGGGGGGGCAGCATCGACCTTGTGGGGAGGCCGTTCAGCGCTGGGACCAGCGCAGATAGCCGGGGGCACAATGGGAAGCCATGTCGGAGAGGGGTCGGCGGAGGGGAGCGACCGTGCCACGGGCACGGTCGCCTGCATCGACGTGCGGATCGCCGGTGACGGTCGCCAGGACAGCAGCGACCTGCTCCACCAGACGGTGCTCACCCGCTCGCTCGCACTGCTCCAGGGGGCGGTTCGGGAGGACGACCGCATCTGCCCGATCGCCAGGTCGAGGGTGGCCATCGAGTTCGGACCGGTGGCCAGCAGGGTCCCGCCCCAGACGCTGGGCACCCGCCTCGCCCGCGCAGTGGGCAGGGAGCTCCCGATCGACGGAGCCGGACCGCGCCTGGCCGTGTCGGTCGGCATGGCCGCAGCGGCCCATGAGCCCGACGCCACCGCGCTCGTGCGGCGGGCGCTCTCGGCGGCCCGCACCGGACGTGCGGGGCTCTCCGGCGGTGCAGGACGCGGGCCCGGGGGCGCGACCAGCGTGGTCACCGTCGACCGGCCCCCGGTGTCTCCGTCGCCGCTCCCGAGCATCCACCGCCGGAGCGTCTACCGGGACGGGTCGATCGGCCGCCACAGCGCCCCGACCTTCCAGATCGTCGCCCTCCCCCCGCTGCCCGGGCGGAAGGCCCGGCCACGCGGCGGCAGGAAGGATCGCCCGGCGGTGCTGGTGGTGGATCCCCTTCCCGTCCAGTTCGGGCTGGCGGGGCTGGCTGCGTCGACCGTCGCCTCGCTGACCGAGGGTGCGGGCTGTCGGACCGCGCTGATGACCGCATCGGCCGGGGAGGCGCCGCTGCAGGGAGTCGACGGCTCCCCCGTCGACCTGGTGGTGCTCGTGCTCGACGGCGCCCGGTGCGGAAGGATCTCCAGATGGGCCGAGAGCGGGTGGGGCGCACCGGCCACCGTCACCGCGTCCTACCGTGCCGCCGGGCTGCCGGTGGTGGCGCTCGGCGCGGGGGCGGGGGCGGGGGCGGTGGCCTGCTGTGTGGCCAAGGGTGCCCACCCGGTGTTCGGGATCGACCAGCTGCCCGGCGTGCTCGATGAGCTCCGGTCGGGCGCACTCTGCGTGTCGGGTCCGGGCGAGGGCGCCGTGCCCCCGGGATTCCCGGCACTGGTCGGGCTCACCGCGAGCGAACGCCGGGTGCTCTTCCACCTGACCGAGGGTTGGGCCGCCCAGGACATCGCCACCGAGCTGGTGGTCTCGCTCACCACCGTGCGTTCCCACATCCGCTCCGTCCTGCGGAAGCTCGGGGTCCGATCGCAGCTCGCCGCCGTGGCGATCGCCAACGGCCGCGACCTCGCGCACGTCGCGGTCGGCGACGCGGTCTGACCGCGCTCGAGCGCTGCCGGCACGTCGAGGGTCCGCGCGGCGCCGCGCACCGGGTCGAAACGACCGGGGCGACCGGGGCGGGCGGGACCCCGGGTCGACCCCGTACGCGCCGCGGCCCCGAGTAACCGGGCGGTCAAGCCGACCGTGCTCCTCGGGGCCACGTGCTCGGTGAGACCGGCTCCGCCCATGCCCGGCCGTGTCGGACGACCCTGCAGTGGGCACCGGGCCGTTGCGTCCCAGAGGGCGCACAACCCGTTCCCCGGACCACCATGTCGGTCACCTACTGCCTCCGTCGGAACCGGGAGCGGCCTCCGGAACGAGCCTGGCGACTCGACCCTCATGACCGTTCCGGAACCTCCGACTGCTTCGGCTTCCCGAACTCCTCACACTCTGAACCCGCAGCTCCGGGGGGTCAAGAGCACGCGATGAAATCCCGAGCTTTTCCGCCACATTTCATGCACCGTCCCCAGGCTGGAGCGAGATGTCCACGGGTCATCCCCAGCCCCGGGACGCGGATACCCTGATCGCTGCAGCGCGGGGGAGGGCAACGGGTCCTCGGGGGAGACACGCGCACGGAGTGCGATGCAGCAGAGACGACCCATGCTGGCCGCCGGATCGGTGGCACTGGCCGGGGTGGTGGCTGCCCTGGTCGCGCTCGCCGCCACCTGGCCGGGTGCCACCGGCGGTCGGGCGTCGGCGGCCGCTCACCCGCTCCGAGCACCCGGGGGCCCGGTCGTGCCGGTCACCGCGCCGCCGCCCACCCCGGATCCCGGAGCACCCGGCACCGCGGTGCCCGCGGGGGAGGAGTCGGACCCCTTCCTGACCGCGGCGGGCGGCCGCTACCTGCTCTACACGAGCGGCATCCCCGGCCCCCAGCCGGTCAACGTGCCGGTCGTCACCAGCGCCGACTTCAGCAGCTGGTCGGCGACGGCCGACGCCCTGCCGGTGCTGCCCGGCTGGGCCGTCCCGGGGTTCACCTGGGCCCCCGACCTGCACCGCTTCGGCGACCGCTACGCCCTCTACTTCACCGCCCTGGTGCGGGGCGCGTCCACCCCGACCGAGTGCATCGGGAGCTCCTTCTCCTCCTCTCCCCTCGGCCCGTTCGTCCCCCGGGCCACCCCACTGATCTGCCAGCTCGACCTCGGAGGATCGATCGACCCGCGGGTCTTCACGGACCGGCACGGGCGGTCCTGGATGCTCTGGAAGTCCGATCAGAACATCGGTGGTGCGGCCGCCCCGACCCAGCTCTGGTCCGAGCCGCTCGCCGCCGGCGGGACCCGGCTCACCGGGAGCCCGTCGATCCTGATGGGACCGGACCGTGGCTGGCAGGGGACCATCGTCGAGGCCCCCGACATGCTCGAGGTCGACGGCTCCTACTGGGTCGTCTACGCGGCCAACTGGTACAACCAGCCCGCCTACGCCATCGGTGCCGCACGGTGCGCCGGGCCGGCCGGACCGTGCGCGGACACCGCACCGGGGCCCCTGCTGGCGAGCAATGCCCAGGGGCAGGGACCGGGTGAGCCGTCGCTCTTCCGCGACGGGTCGGGGATCTGGCTGCTCTACAGCGCGTCGCGCTCGCTCGCCCCCGACCCGGACTGGCTGCGCCCGGTCTACGTCACCCGGATCGGGGTCCTCGCCTCCGGCCCCTACCTGGCCGCCGGGGGGCCGCCGTCCGCGGCCGACCTGCTCGCGGTGCCCCTCTGGGCACCGCTTCCCACCTCTGCGGCGGCGCCGACCGTCAGGAGGTGACCGGTCCGTCGCGGAGCCGGCGGAGCTCGGCGGCGACCGCCTTGCCGTTGGCCTGCCCGCTGGTGGCCTTCATGACCAGGCCGGTGAAGAACCCGGCCAGCCGGTCCTCCCCCTCGCAGTACCGCGACCATTCGTCCGGATGGGTCCCGACCGCCTCGGCCACCGTTTCCGCCAGGGAGTCCTCGGACATCGCCTCGAACCCCTTCGCCAGGGCGATCGCAGCCGGGTCCCCTCCCCCGGCGGCGAGCAGGTCGGCGAGCACCGCCTTGGCCTGGGTCGCCGAGAGCAACCCCTGGGCCTCGAGCGTCAGCAGCTCGACGAACGACCGCGGGTCGAGCCGCCGGGCTCCCTCGGGGTCGGTGGCGGCCTCGTTGGCGGTGCGGGCGAGGGCCAGGGCGGAGCCGACCCCACCCGAGACGGCAGCCACCACCAGGTCGTCGAGACCGAGATCGACCACCGTGGCCACCTGGTCGAGCTGCGCGTCGGACGCTCCCCCGCCCTCGGCGAGCAGGTCGCAGATCCGCGCCCGACGGGCGGCCGGCAGGAGCCCGAGGGTGTCGGCCACCGCTCGCACCCACTCGGCGTCGGGAACCAGCGGGACCAGGTCGGGCTCGAGGAAGTACCGGTAGTCGTAGGCCTCCTCCTTCGAGCGGAGGGCCTGGGTGCGGCCGGCCTCCTCGTCCCAGTGCCGGGTCTGCTGGACGACCGGCTCCCCGGCCTCGAGGAGTGCGATCTGCCGCTCGGCCTCGTACTCGATGGCCCGGCCGAGCGAGCGCACCGAGTTGAGGTTCTTGATCTCGCAGCGGGTCCCGAGCGGCTCGGCGGCCGAGCGGCGCACCGAGATGTTGGCGTCGACCCGCATCGACCCCTCCTCCATCTTCCCGTCGGAGGCGCCCGATGCCACCAGCACCCCCCGCAGCTCGGTGACGTATGCCCGCGCCTGGTCGGCCGTGCGCATGTCCGGTGCGCTCACGATCTCGACGAGGGGGACCCCCGAGCGGTTGTAGTCGACCAGCGAGTACTCGGAGCCGTGGATCCGGCCCGAAGCACCCGCGTGGGTCGTCTTCCCGGTGTCCTCCTCCATGTGGGCGCGTTCGATGCCGACCCGGATTCCGGCGGGGAGGTCGAGGTGGCCGTCCGCGTTGAGCGGCTCGTCGTACTGGCTGATCTGATAGTCCTTCGCCTGGTCCGGGTAGAAGTAGTTCTTGCGGTGGAAGGTCGAGGGCCGGATCTCGCAGTGGAGCGCGGTGCCGATGGCCATGGCCAGCTCGACGGCCCGCTGGTTGAGGACCGGTAACGAGCCGGGTAGCCCGAGGCAGACCGGGCAGACGTTGGTGTTGGGCTCGTCCCCGAACGCGTTGGGGCAGCCGCAGAAGAGCTTGGTGGCCGTCTTGAGCTCGCAGTGCACCTCGAGCCCCACCACCAGCTCCCACCCGTCCCTCATGACGCGACCCCGGCGTCCGGTGCGGGGGCGGCCGCCTCGACCGCGGTGGCCGCCCGCAGCAGGGTGCCCTCGGCGAGGGCGGGCCCGAGGAGCTGGACCCCGACCGGGAGGCCGTCGTCCCCCTCCCCGAAGGGGACGCTCACCGCCGGGTCGCCGGTCAGGTTGGAGGGGATCGTGCACACGTCGGAGAGGTACATGGTGAGCGGGTCGTCCATCTTGGCACCGAGTGCGAAGGCGGTGGTCGGGGTGGTCGGGCCGAGCAGGACGTCGCAGCGCTCGTAGGCGCCGGCGAACCCCTCGATGATCCGGGTGCGGACCCGGAGGGCCTGGTTGTAGTAGGCGTCCATGTAGCCCGCCGAGAGCACGTAGGTGCCCAGCATGATCCGTCGCTTGACCTCGTCGCCGAACCCCAGGGTACGGGTGGCGGTGTTCATGGCCACGGTGTCCTCGCCGTCGACCCGAAGCCCGTAGCGCACGCCGTCGTAGCGGGCCAGGTTCGAGGAGGCCTCCCCCGGGGCGATGAGGTAGTAGGCGGACAGGCCGAGGGTGACCTCGGGGACCGAGACCTCCTCGACGAGGGCGCCGGCGGCGGCGAGGGCCTCGGCCGCCTCGCGCACCCGGGCCACCACGTCGGGCGCCACGCCGTCGAGCAGTTCGGTCAGGACCCCGACGCGCAGCCCGTCCACGCCCTCCTCGAGGACCGAGCGCACCCGCGGGGTCGGGCGGTGCAGGGAGGTCGAGTCGAGCGGATCGTGGCCGCCGATGACGTCGAAGAGGAGGGCGGCGTCGGCGACCGAGGTGGCCAGGGGGCCGATCTGGTCGAGCGAGCTTGCGAAGGCGACCAGTCCGTAGCGGGAGACGGTGCCGTAGGTCGGCTTCATCCCCACCACGCCGCAGAGGGCGGCCGGCTGGCGGATCGACCCACCGGTGTCGGAACCGAGTGCCAGCGGGGCGAAGCCGGCGGCCACCGCGGCGGCCGACCCACCGGACGAGCCGCCGGGAACCCTGGTGGTGTCGCGGGGGTTCCGGGTCGGCCCGAAGGCCGAGTTCTCGGTCGACGAGCCCATCGCGAACTCGTCCATGTTGGTCTTGCCGACCATGACCGCCCCGGCCGTGGCGAGCCGGGTGACCACCGTGGCGTCGTAGGGCGGCAGCCAGCCCGCCAGGATGCGCGACGAGCAGGTCGTGGGCACCCCCCGGGTGCAGAGGTTGTCCTTGAGCGCGACCGGCACCCCGGCCAGGGGCCCGGGGTCCTCGCCGGCCGCCACCCGGGCGTCGACCGCTGCTGCCTGGCCGCGGGCCAGGTCGGCGGTCACCAGGGTGAAGGCGTGCACGTCCTCCTCTGCGGCTTCGATGGCGGCCAGGTGCTGCTCGAGCACGTCGAGTGCCGACCACTCGCCGGATGCCACCATCGCCGCCTGCTCGGCGGCCACCCCGAGGGGGATCACGGCGCCTCGCCGAGGATCCGGGGGACCCGGAACCGGTGGTCCTCGACCGCGGGCGCCTGGTCGAGCACCTCGGCGCGGTCGAGGCAGGGGCGCGGCTCGTCGGGGCGGAGCACGTTGGTCAGGGCCATCGCGTGGGCGGTCGGTGCGACCCCGCCGAGGTCGAGCGAGGCCACGTCGGCCGCATGGTCGAGCACCTCGGCGAGCTGGCCCGTGAACCGGTCGAGCTCCTCCTCGGTCAGGTGCAGGCGGGCGAGGGCGGCCACGTGGGCCACCTCGGCACGGGTCAGGCGGCCGGGCCCGGCAGTCACCGGGAGGGGTGGCCGGTGTCGTCGAGCACGCGGCACGCGAACTCGACCACCCGCCGCTCGACGAGGGGGGCGTCGTTGTCGAGGGTGGCGACGTGGTAGCTGTCCTCCAGGTACACCCGCTCGAGCGGGCCGGCGACCTCGGCCGCCAGGACGTCGCCCGAGACCGGGTCGACCACGTGGTCCTCCCGGCTCGAGCAGAGGAGCACCGGGCAGCGGATGCGTCCGAGGCCGGAACGGACCTCGTCGACACCCTCGAAGAGCGAGAGCAGCGGGACGAACGGCGTGCCGGGATAGGCCGCCTCGGCGCTCCCCTCCTTCTTGATGTCCGACCCGAGCCCCTCGGTCACGGTGGTACCGGCGTCGACCATCGCCTGGACGAACTCGCGGGCCTCTTCGACCGGGGGCTCGACCAACGGGTTGACCACGGCGAGGCCCGCCAGGCGGGGGTGGCGCTCGGCCAGCCAGCAGGCCAGGGTGCCGCCCATCGAGAGGCCGGCCAGCGCCACCCGGTCGCAGCGGGCGGCGAGGGACTGGAACTGGGCCTCTGCGGCACCGGACCAGTCCTCCCACCGGGTCGGGAGCATGTCCTCGATCGCGGTGCCGTGCCCGGGCAGGAGCGGGAGCTCCACGGTGAGACCGGCCGCGGCGAGCGCCTCGGCGAGGGGACGCATCGACTGCGGGTTGCCGGTGAAGCCGTGGAGGACGAGCACCCCGCGGGCGTCGCCCGCCGCCGACCACGGCTCTGCACCAGGGATGATCGGAGCGGTCACGCCCCGGGATGCTATCGGTCCTTCCGGGGCCGCCGGGTAGAGTGCGCCTGACGATCGACCCTGCAAGGAGCGCACACACCAATGCCCACTTATGAGTTCCTGAGTGACGGATGGCTGGCCGAGGCCCGGTCGATCCGGGACGAGTACGCGGGCAAGGGCGGTTCGATCGACCAGTCGATACGGATGAACCTGGTGGTCACCGAGGTCCCCTTCGGGGAGGGTTCGCTCGACGCCCACGCCGATACGAGCGAGGGCGAGCTCGTCCTGGACGTCGGCCACATCGACCCTGCCGACCTCACGGTCACCGTGGAGTACGAGATCGCGCGGGCGATCCTGGTCGAGGGCAATCCGCAGGCCGGCCTCCAGGCGTTCATGCAGGGCAAGATCAAGGTGGAGGGGGACATCGCCAAGTTGATGGCCCTCCAGTCGGTGTCGCCGGACCCGACCGCCGCCGAGATCGCCTCGCGCATCCAGGCGATGACCCACTAGTCACGAGGTCAGCCGACGCCTCAGCCGCCCACGGTCGACTGCGCCGCCACCCGGTCGAGGGTCCGGGCATCGGCAGCGAGCAGGTACCCCAGCGTCACCTCGGCTCCGGTGGCAGCGTCCCACTTGGCGACGAAGGCGGTGTGGGTGGGATACAGCGACGCCAGCTTCTCCGGGCTGAACGGGACGGTCGTGCCGAAGATCCCGCACAGGGCCCCGCCGGAGACGGCGGTCGAGGTGCCCCCGGGATGACTCGGGACCGGGGCCGCGCCGGGCTGGCCGATGCCCGAGAGCTTGGCGACCGGGGCCGCCACCTGGGGGGATCGGATGCCGCCGAGCGCGTTCCCGTTGGCGTCCATCACGAACGCCTGGGGGTCGGACGGGTCGACCCGGAGTCGCGGTGACTGTGGCGGAGCCTGGCCGGTGTCGACCCACCGGTTGACCGCGGCGACCGCTGCCCGCAGCTCGTAGGTATGGGAGCCGGCGTTGATCGGCGCCGCGCAGTCGACGATCCCCGGGATGGGGTCCTTCGGGGGAGCCAGCATGGAATTGAAGGCGTCGGCGTCGGCGACCCCGTTGCCGCTGTCGGTGCGCGCGTAGAGCAGGCCGTAGGTGTCGTCGTGGGCGGTGCCGGCGGTCTCCCACTCACGGATGTAAGGGGTCGGCGACTGGCGCGCCACCAGGTAGCCGAGACCGAGGAGGTCGGATTCGGTCTCGAAGAGGAAGACCGGGACGTGGAGGTCGGTGCGGATGAAGGTCGGGTCCGGTGTGGCGACGGTCTTCTGCGGCGACTCCGAGAGGTTCGCCCCGTTCCCGGCCCGGCTGTAGACGAAGTAGGCGTCGTAGACCCCCGGCGAGAGGGGTTGGACGGCGTCGATGTAGGTGGTCAGCCGGATGGCGGACTGGGACTCGCCGAGTGCGATCACGTGGGTCGGTCGGAGTCCGGCGAGGATGCGGGTGCCGTCGGCCCGGATGGCCTTGCCCGCCTGCTCGTAGATGCTGTACGAGAAGCTGTCGCCGGGGTGTTCGAGCGATCCGTACCGGGCGGGGTCGGTCTGCTTGATGCCCCCGGCGCCGTCGGCTGCCGCGATCGAGCCGGGTTGTCCGTAGATCCCGGCGGCTTGCGCGTCGACCCCGATGAACGCCATCCCGGCACGGATCATCTCGACATGGGCGTTGAGCCACACGGCGGGGGCGTCGATCCCGCCGGTGACGTTGAGCCACTCGACCACGACGGTCCCGTCGAACCGCTTCGGGTCGATCGGCCGGTAGACGACCATCCGGGTCCGGTAGGGCGCGCTGGCCTCCGGCGTCACGTGCCACTGCCCGTTCTGAGTCAACGGGGCGGCGCTCGTGTAGGCGGACGCCGTGCCGGAGACGAAGAACTCCGATTGCTGGTACCCCACCTCGGACGGGTGGAACAAGGTGGAACCGAGGTAGGAGATCCCGCTCGCCGGGAGGATCGGGCCCTCGACGGTCGGGGTCGGCACCGTCGGGCCCGTCGAGGTCGCCGCCGGGGAGCTCGACCCACAGGCAGCGAGCGAGATGCCGAGGAGGACGAGCGGCAGGCAGATCAGAACCGCTCCCAACGGGGAGGCGGGACGGGCGCGGTGCGCCGTTCGCGAGCGTCCCGGTCCTCGCCATGCGCCCAGCACCTCGATCATCGTGCACCCCCGATGCTTGCCGTCGACCCGCGAGTTGGCAGAGTCTGCCAACTATGGCGTACTCTGTCAACGAAGGCGGTACCGTCGGGTGGACCGGAACGGAGCAACGGGAGGACGCCGACCCAGTGGAGGGACGATCACTCGTCTCACGACGACGGGCCACGCGCTCGGCGCTGCTCACGGCCGACCTCGAGGCGGTCGCGTTGCAGCTGTTCCACGAGCGGGGCTTCAACAACGTGACCGTCGACGAGATCGCGGCGACGGCGCAGATCTCGCCGCGGACCTTTTATCGCTACTGCCCGACCAAGGAAGACCTGCTCCTCCTCCGGATCGAACGGCGGAGCGCGGCGCTCGCCGCCGCGCTCGCCGCCCGGCCCGCCGCGGAACCGCCGTTGTCCTCCATCCGGCACGCGTTCGAAGCGGTGATCGCCGCCGAGGACGAGGCCCTCGCCCGGCTCTGGATCGACGTGATCGTGGGCACGCCGAGCGTCCTGCGGGTGGTTATCGGTGCCATCCAGTTGAAGTCCCATCGGGTCGTCGCGGCGTTCGTCGGCGATCGGCTGGGTGTGGGCACTGACGAGCTCGTCCCGACCATCCTCGCGGCGGCGGTGGGAGGGGTGATCCAGGCGACCCAGACCCGGTGGTACTTCGAGGGCGGGGACCTGGCGGCGACGATCTCCCACGGACTGCGCGTCCTCGAGCAGGGCGTCGGCAGCGATCTGGTCCCCTGGACCACCGATCCCCCGGTCGGCGAGGGAGCGGCGTCGACGACCTGACCAATCGGCAGAGGGCCGGGGTCAGCCGACGCGCTCCCCGACCGGGGCGTTGCGCCCCGGTCGGGGGGTGTCGATCACGAAGAAGCCGCAGACCACCGCAGCGAGTGCGGCCACCGCACCCACCGCGTAGGCCCGGTGGAACGAGGAGAGCGAGCCGGCCCCGCCGTGCGCCGAGGCCTGGACGGTGACCATCACCTGGATGCCGGCCACCACACCGATCTGGGTGATGAGCAGCTGGGCCGCGCTCATGACCCCGAGCTCGTCCGCGGCGACCTCGTTGGACGCAGACGACGCCGTCGAGGGTGTGGCGACGCCGATCCCGAGACCGGAGAGGGCGAGGGCGAGGATGATGACCGCGACCGAGGGGTCGGCTCCGAGCTGGGTGAAGACCACCATCGACACGGTCAGGACGAGGGCGCCCGCCACGACCGACCACCGCTCCCCGACCTTGACCGCAGCGTAGCCGGCGATCGGGGACGAGAGCGAGAAGACCAGCGGGCGTGCGGTCGAGAGCAGCCCCGCGCCGGTCTCCCCGTAGCCGTAGACCCGCTCCATGAGGATCGGGAAGAGGAAGAAGCCCCCCATGTAGGCGAAGTTGACCAGTGCGCGGGCCCCGAGCGGGAAGACGAAGTTCCTCCGCCGGAAGTAGTGGAGCGGGATGAGCGGCCGCTCCGCCCGCTGCTCGTGCAGGACGAACGCGACCAGGAACACGACGCAGAGGACGGCGAGGGAGAGGATGGCCGGCGAGGTGAAGCCCCAGGAGGGGGCGAGGTTGAGCGCGAGCAGGCCGACGGCGACCGAGCCGGAGAGGGTGGCCGACCCGAGCCAGTCGAGGTCCCGCCAGGGGTGCTCCCCGGCGCCGGCCCCCTCGACGTCTGCCGCGGCCGCATCGGGCTCCCCTGCCGGACGGTCGCGGGCGGGCAGCACGATGACCGCGAGCACCGCGGCGGCAGCCATGAGGGGCAGCTCCCCCCAGAACAGGGCCCGCCATCCGTAGAACTGGATGATCGGGGCGCCGATGGTCACCCCGAGGACGGGGCCGCCGGCTCCGACCAGTGCCCACCAGCCGAGCGCCTTGACCCGGTCCTCGTGGGAGAAGGCCTGGAGGACGAGGGCCATCGAGGCCGCACCGGTCGCCGCGCCCTGGATGCCGTCGAAGAAGCGGGCCGCGATGAGGACCCCGGCGGTCGGGGCCGTGGCGGTGAGCACCACGCTCACCGCGGCACCCGAGAGGCCCCACAGATAGAGCCGCCGGTAGCCGCGGAGGTCGCCGAGCTTTCCGAGGATGGGCGCGGCCACCCCGAACGCGAGGAGCGGCCCGGTGGACGTCCAGGTCAGCGTCGAGACGCTCGTGTGGAGCTCTCGGGCCACCTGGGGCAGGGCCACGACGAAGACGGTGAAGGTGATGTTGACCGAGAGGAGCCCGGCCAGCACGGTCCAGAGCACCCACCACTGGTAGCGGTCCGAGGCGGCCACCCGCCGGTGCATCCGGTGGCGGAAGAGGACCGGCCAGGGGACCGCGATCCCCCCGTCCGCACCCGAACCGGTCCCGCTGAGGAGGGCCTCGGCCTCGCGCACCTCGTCCGGGTCGAATCCCCGGTCGCCGGTCGGGCTACCGGGCCCCGCGGCCCGGGACACTGCTCAGCCCCCGAGCCGGTGCATCTCCGCCTGCAGCTCGGCCACGGTCCACCGGTCCCCCTTGTCCAGGGTGTCGGTCATGGTCCACGGCTTGAACAGGCGGATCTCCCCGCCCTGCACGAAGTAGACCTTGCCGGTCGCCGGGCAGCCCTCGGTCGCCAGGTAGGCCACCAGCGGGGAGATGTTGGCCGGGTCCCAGCGGTCGAAGACGGCTGCGTCGACGGGGGCCTGCACGATCTCGGACAGCCCGGGTGTCTGCTCGGTCATCCGGGTCCGGGCGGCCGGGGCGATCGCGTTGACCCGCACGCCGTACCGGGACAGCTCCGTCGCGGCAATCGTGGTGAATGCGGCGATGCCCGCCTTGGCCGCGCCGTAGTTGGTCTGCCCCGGGTTGCCGAGGAGACCCGAGGTGGAGGAGGTGTTGATCACCGACGCTCGGACCTCTTCGCCCGCCTTGGTCTTTTCGCGCCAGTGAGCCGCCGCGTGCCGGGTGGGGACGAAGTGACCCTTGAGGTGGACGTGGATGACCGAGTCCCACTCCTCCTCCGACATGTTGACCAGCACCCGGTCCCGCAGGATGCCCGCGTTGTTGACCAGCACGTGGAGGTCGCCGAAGGCGTCGACCGCCGTGTCGACGAGGCGCTTGCCACCGTCCCAGTCGCAGACGTCGTCCGCGTTGGCCACCGCTTCTCCCCCGGCCGACCGGATCTCGTCGACGACCTGTTCGGCCGCGGTCCGGTCGTCACCAGAACCGTCGACTGCGCCGCCGAGGTCGTTGACGACCACCTTGGCACCCTCGGAGGCGAAGAGCAGGGCGTGCTCGCGCCCGATGCCCCGTCCCGCCCCGGTGATGACGGCGACCCGTCCGTCCAGTGCTCCCATGTCCTCGGTCTCCCCAGATCGGTTGCGCGGCTGCGCGGCTACGTGGCGGGCCCGCGCGACCGGATCGGTACTGCGGTGCCGGCGGCGCGGGTATCCCGCCAGCGGCGGGAGCGACGGCGCCCCTCAACGTTGGCAGGGCGGGCCCCCGCGGTCAAACCCGGGCCGGTCCGGTCAGGGAGCAGCGACCGGTACCGGCCGGTCCACCCGGCCGCCCAGCCCGGCCTCCTCGACCGCGGCGACCATGGCCCGCACGCGGGACCGGTCGCCGGCGACCACCAGGTACTCGGTGTTGCGGAGGTGGGAGACGCGGCCCACCTTGCGCCCCGAGGGATCGTGGATCCCGATGCGCGCCCCCACGTAGCGGGCCGAGTCGAACGCGAGCACCGCCACGTGTCCGCGCGCCGCGCAGACGTCGTGGAGCTCCTCGTAGGTGAGCCAGGCCTCGTTGTTGTAGGAGAGCACCACCACCTCGGCACGGAGCACCGAGACCACCCCCGCCAGCGCGGACGCCATGGTGCGGCGCCCGTTGAACACGCTGCGGGTCGCCGGGTCGCGGAGATCGGAACGCTTGCAGGCCACCCCGTAGTGGTCCGGCGCGTCCCAGGCCACGATGGTCTCCCAGACGTGGTAGTTGGCGTCGTAGCGGTGCTGGTTGTAGGGGGGGTCGAGGTAGGCGAGATCGACCTCTTCGAGTGCCGCCGAGCCGGCCAGCTCGCAGGCGTCGCCGCGCACCGCCCGTCCGGGGCCGGGAACCAGCGCGGGTACCTCCAACACCAGGGGGCGGCTGGCACGGGGCGCCCACTCCTTCAGGTAGGCCATCTGGAGCCCGGTGGTCGAGTCGACCCGGTCGGCCGCCTCCAGCAGGCTGGTCATGAGCACCGGCCAGAGCGGGGTGCCCGCGTAGTCGGCTTCGATCGCCTCGCGCACCGCGTCGATGCGGGCACCGTTCTCCGGGCGGAAGTAGCGGGCGGCCTCGCAGAACGTCGCGGTCACGTACCCGGGCCGGCCGGGCAGGGCGTTGAGCCGCCGGACCGCGTCGGTGAGCTCCGGGACGAGTGTGGGGTCCGCCGCGGGGTCGGCGGCCACGTAGCAGCGGGCGAGCAGGTGGGCGCAGCGGGCGCTGTCCACCGCGGTCATCACGATGCCGGCGCGCTTCCACGCCTGGGCGACCCGAGTGGTCCCGGTGAAGAGATCGAGCCCGGTGCGGGCGGAGGCCGACTCTGCGAGGACGGTCAGCGGTGCGATGAGCCGGCGCTTGGACCCCAGGTACTTGATCACCGGTTGCTAGCGACGTCCGAAGCGCCGGGCCCACCATTGCGGGTCGCGGGCGTGGGCGTGGAAATGGTCGGGGATCTGGCGCATCACGCGGTCGTAGGACCAGGTCCCCTCGCCGAGGACCCGGTCGGCGACGACCGCCAGCTCGGCGAGCATGTGGTCGACGTCGGCGTCGGGCGGCTGGTCGCCGTGGCTCTTCCAGACCACCATGGGCACGCCGCAGACCTCGCAGTCGGCAACCCAGCAGGTCTCGTCCTCGTGGTGCCAGTCGGTGATCCTGGCCGCCTCACAGAGCTCACATGCCCTGCCCGTCCCGCTCACAGGGTGTAGAGGTTGACGGTCGTGCCGGGGAGCACCGAGGTTCCCGCGGCCGGGTCGGTCGAGAGCACCTTGATCGACCCCGCCGGGCCGTAGGGGCCGCCGTACTTGAGCCCGAGGGCACCGAGCGCGCTCTCCGCCTGGCCCACCGAGTCGCCGCGCAGGTCGGGCAGGGTCACCGGCTTGGGCCCGAGCGAGACCACGACGGTGACCTGGGAGCCGTAGGGCAGCGGGCCGGCGGACGGCGGCGGTGTCGTCCCGATGACCTGCCCGCTGGGGACCGTCGGCGAGTAGGCCTGACCCTGCACGGGCGTGAAGCCGGCTGCGGTGAGCGCCGCCGCCGCATCGGCGTAGGACGAGGCGGAGGCCGCGGCCGGTGGGATCGACACCGGGGCGTGTCCCTTCGAGGTCACGATGGTGATCGTCGAGCCGTAGGGGGCGATGCCGGTGGGCACGGTCGCAAGGATGCCCCCTGCGTGCACCGTCGAGCTGTACTGCGCCGCTGACGCCGGGCAGACGCCGACCAGGTGGACCACCCGGAGCGCCTGGATGGCGTCGTTGCAGCCGGTGAACGAGGTCAGGTTCGGGACGGCCACCGGGGGCGGGCCGGTCGAGACGACCACGGTGATCACCGAGCCCTGTTTGGCGGTGACGGCCTTGCCGCCCCGGCTCGCCGGGGGTTGCTGGCTCAGGATGATCCCCGCGGGCGCGGTGACCGAGGGCAGATGCCCGACCGCCCGCACGCTGAAATGGTCGGGTGCGGCCGCAGCCGAGGCGGACGGGACGGTCTTGCCGACCAGCGCCGGCACCGTGTGGCTCGGGGTGAAGAACCCGGCCTTCACGCCCCAGGCGACACCACCGGCCATGAGCAGCGGCACCAGGACGGCGATCGCGAGCAGCCAACGGCGCCTGCGCCTCGACGGGTCGGCAATCACCGCCGGGACGGCCCGGCTGGGGGTCCCGAGCTCGGTCATGTCCCGCTCGGTTCGGTCGACGGCAGGGCGCCGGGCCTCCGATCCCTTCTCCGCCCGGACGGAGGGGACCGCTGCCACCAGGGGCAGGGGGGCCGGCGGCGGGAGGGTGGCCGAGATGTCGCCGAGCTCGTGACCGAACCGGGCCGCGCCCCAGCGCTCTGCGGGATCGGGGGCCGCCGCCCAGGCCAGCACGTCGGCCAGCGGACCCAGCGCCTCGTGCTCGGGCAGCAGGGCTCCGACCCGGGCCATCAGGGTGGCCACGGTCGTGTCGCCGATGAAAGGGGCTTCGCCGGTCACCCCCTCGTAGAGCACGAGGGCGAGGGCGTAGACGTCCGCCTTGCCGTCGAGGACCCAGCCCTCGACCGCCTCGGGTGCGGCGTAGCGGGCGGTCCCGAGGATGGCACCGTCCGGCTCGGTCCAGGCTGCTTCGGCCAGGGCGCGTGCAAGGCCGAAGTCGGCGATCCGCAGCCGACGGTCGGCGTCGAAGAGCAGGTTTGCCGGCTTGATGTCACGGTGGACCAACCCGCGTCGGTGGGCGTAGTCGAGGCCGGCGGCCGCCTCGATCCCGATCTGGGCCGCCTGTTCGGGGGTGAGCAGCGCGCCGGTGTCGTAGACCTCGCGGAGCGAGCCCCCGGCCAGGTACTCGAGCACCAGGTAGGGCTCGCCGTCCTCTTCGCCCCAGTCGTACACGCGCAGGATGTTGGGGTGGTTGAGCGCGGCCACCGCCCGGGCCTCGGCCCGGAAGCGCTTGAGGAAGGCGCTGTCGCCGGCCAGAGCGGGGTGGAGGACCTTGATGGCCACCTGGCGGTGGAGGGAGACGTCGTCCGCGAGGTAGACATGCGCGGACGCACCGGTCCCGAGAGCGGTTACGAGTCGGTAACGGTCGCCGAGGACACGTCCGATGGAGTCGGTGAGGCTCGGCATGATCCTTGCGCGAGGTTAGCGGGAGGCCCAGCGAGAGCGGTGGAGGGCCGTGCGCTGCAGAAAGGCCCAGGCGCCGACATCACCGGTCAGGTGATGTTGAAGCTGCTGTGAAGCGGATCCAGCGTCGAGGTCTTCACCAGGTTCGAGGCATTGTTGATCTGGTAGTAGAACGTCGGAACCGTGGCCGGCGGGGCTGCCGGAACCAGGTTGGCCCCGGTGACCCTGCCCAGGCAGACCTTGAGGGTCGTGGCCTGGTTGTCATAGGTCCCAAGCGTGGTGACCTTGCCGTTGACCTGGAACCCGGCCTCCTTGCCCAGCCCCGTCGTGCCGGTCCCGCAACCCGCCGAGGTCGGAAACAGGGTGGCGACCGACAGCGTATGGGTGGTGTAGGTGGTGCCGTTCACCGTGAAGGTGATGTTCGGGATGGACTTCAGGATGCTCGAGGTGGCAGTCGAGGTGTAGTTCTTCCACGAGTCGTAGCCGTACAGCTGCGGCGGTGGGGCCTTGCACGCCGGGTTCGAAGTGGGCATGCCGGCTCCGGTGCACCTGACCGTTGCGGTCTTGATGTGCTGTGGAAATGACGATCCGGTGCAGACGGTCGTGCCTTTGGTGAAGATCACTGTACCGATGCTGGTGGTCACGGTGGTGGCGGTGGTCGTCGAACCGACTTTCGACAGACCCGCACCGGTGGCCTCGTTGGCGAACATGACGGTGCCGCCGACATGGCAGTTGATGATCGGCGGCGTCGCCCCAGCGACACGGGACGTACCGGCCAAGGTGGCGGTGGCGGCACCGACGGGCATCGCGACTGCTGCAGCGACCAGAAGCAGTTTGCGGATCATTACGTCTCCCCTTCGTTCCCTCACACCATTTGCGGGAATCGAAGTCAGATGGCTGACCCCGACGCTTGCTGCCCTCCGCGGAGGGGCAGCATCGCGAATGAGCTCCGACCGCCAACGGTCTCCCAGCGCTTAAAACAACGATCGAGCGGCCGGGCTCGTTACACCCCCGACCGGTGGGTACGAGCCCGCCCGGGTAAGCGCCCGCAAGATCACTCAGTTCTGGCGTGGACGCGACGAGGACGGGGCCGGAGCCCCGTCCTCATCGGTACGGCCCTATCTGAAGGTCCACCGTCAGGTGGACACCGGCGGTCTCAGAAGGTCAGGCTGCTGTGCGCAGGGTCAATGGTCGAGGTCGTGACCAGGTTCGACGCATTGTTGATCTGGTAGAAGAAGGTCGGAACCGTGGCAGGGGCATGTGCCGGAACCAGATGGGTCCCAGTGACCTTGCCCAGGCAGACCTTGAGGGTCGTGGCCGCGCCATGATACGGCGACGTGGTCGGAGCGGTGATCGTCCCCTTGATCTGGAAGCCGACCTCCTTGCCGAGACCGGTCGTCCCGGTGCCACAGCCCGAGGCAGTCGGCAACAACGCTGCGGCGGATGTGTTGTGCGCGGTGTAGGTGGTCGTCCCGACCGTGAATCTCACGTTGGGAAGCGACGCGAGCACGCTGGACGTGCCGCTCGTCGCGTAGTCGTTCCACGAGTCGTAGCCGTACTTGCCCGACACACACGCCGGGTTCGAGCTAGGCGTGCCGGTGCCTGTGCACTTGACGGTCTTGGTCTTGATCGTCTCATTCGGCAAGGTACCCGAGTGGGTGCTGCCGCAGGAGGTGCCGGCCAGTTTTCCTCCGCTGGTCGTCGTGCTGGACGTAGTGGCCGTCGTCGTCGAGCCGGCCTTGGACAGCCCTGGGGGTGCGAACTTGACGACCGCGGTCACCGTGCAGGTGATCGTCGTCACGGCCCCGGCAGGCTCAGCTGTGCCGACCAGCGCCACGGTCCCGGCGCTTGCCGGCATCGCGATCGCCGCAGCAACCAATAGCAGTTTACGGATCATTCAGTTGTGCTCCTTCGTTCCCCCGCGCTTCCACGGGCTCTGAGTCAGGTGGCTGGTGCCCCCGACGGTTGCTGCCCTCGTGCAAGAGGTGTCACGGCATCAGACGCCAATCCCCCTTCACCTCTTGCTACCCGGTTCAACGAGCCGGGCTCCTTTGCTACATACCCACCTGAGGTGACATCTACACATACCAAACTGGCGCCACGTCATCGCCGACAGCTGTCACATCCGTCGAAGTCAAGTCTCCATCGGTCGCGCCGCTAACCTCGATCATTCGTGCGGCCCCAGGTTGACAGCATGAACGTCGGCGGAAGTCGGGAGTCGGGCAGCAGGAACAATCGGACTCGATCACGGGCGTGAAGCACTCCGGTGTTGTCATTCGGTTTCGGATGTCACGCCCTGCAGGTCTGCTTTCGGGTCGGACGTCGGGACCCGGATCGTCAGGGGATTGCCGCCCGTAGTCTGACGAAAGCGTTGGAGAGATCGTCGACGGCCAGGTCTCGTCCAGGCGGAGGATGAGCCCCTTGGCCTTGTGCACGAGGAGGGCGGCCACGTGGAGCACCCGGTAGCGCATGGTCTTCGGCTCGGCCTTGGCCAGTGCACAGATGTCTATGCCTTCGGTGTTGGTGATGAAGCAGGTGTGACGGAAGCCCTCTGCCGTGTCGAAGAGGGTCAGCTGGGCCCCGGGGTGGGGACGTTCCCGTCGCACGAGCAGTCGGGTGTCCTCCGGCCAGGCGGAAAGCGGGATGAGGTCGGTGAGCTCGGACACCCAGGCACCGTCGCGGACCGAGCCGTCGGTCGCTCGGGCCGGGATCCAGTCCTCCTCCTGGACGAGGACCAGGGCGTCACGTACTCCCTGGTCGATGGGGAATCCGATGGAGAAGTCACAGTTGGCAGCCCTGATGGCGTTCACGAACCCGTGGGTGGCTCCGGCCGAGTCGGCCCGCACCAGGATCGGGTGGGTGACGAGGGCAGGGTCGTCGTCACAGAAGTGGCCGGTCTGGTACTCCTCGGGCAGTCCCGACAGCGCCCGGTCGAGGAGTTCGATGTGGTCGTCTGCGTCGTTGGCACCGGCTCTCCCCGGACGGAGCATGGCGGCCAGTGGTTCGTTGGTCGTGTCGCACCACACCCCGAGGGGGAAGAACCCGAAGCCCAACTTGTAGGTGGGGGTGGCGTCCTGCTTCTCCGAGTAGGCGTTGACCAGGGTGGCGTCGAAGTCCAGCACCAGCGAGTCCCCCGGAGGAGCGGCGGCCCACACCTTGGCCCGGGCGGCGGCGATCGCTTCAGGGATGGTCCGGAGCTCGAAGGCCGTCGTTGCCTCCACGGCACGCCAGGCGGTGGCGACAGACGCCACCGGTCCGAACAGCTCGGCCTGTTCACGCAGGGCTGCCAGGTCAGCCAAACAGTCCGCACCGTCGGCGATGGCCACGGCGAGGTGGGTGAGGACAACGCCCGGATCGTGGGTGTGCCAGTTGATCCCACAGCCCGCCATGGCCACAGACATCGCTTCGGTCAGGCCGCTTCGATCCGCCAGTTCGGACAACAACGCGGTGCCGGCGTGGGACACCAAACGCTTCCCGTCAGTGGTCACCCTCATCGACTGGGTGGCGCGACTATCGTGCACCTTCAGGAGCCCTCCTCCTGGTTTGGATTACTGCCTTAGCAACAGCAATTCTTCCAGGTAAGGAGGGCTTTTACGCGGACGCGTACGTGGTCCGATCAGGGGCGGGACGAATGATCGAGGTTAATGATCCCGGCAGCAGACCCGCGGACGCGACGAGGACGGGGCCGAAGCCCCGTCCTCGTCGGTGCGGCCAATCACCTCTTCGACCTTGGGTCCGCCGTCAGGCGGAATCCGGTGGTCTCAGAAGCTAAGGGTGCTGTGAAGCGGGTCGAGGGTCGCGGTCTGAGTCGTATTGCCCAGGTTGGTCGCACCGTTGATCTGGTAGAAGAAGGTCGAAACGGTGGCCGGGGCGTGTGGCGCAACCAGGTGCAGCCCGGTGACCTTGCCAAGGCAGACTTTGAGGGTCGACACCGCGTTGTGGTACGGACCCAAGGTGGTGATCGTCCCGGTGATCTTGAAGCCGACCTCCTTGCCAAGACCGGTGGTCCCGGTGCCGCAGCCGGCCGCATTGGGCAGGAGCGAGGCTGAGGCGGTGTTGTGCGCTGTGTAGGTAGTCGACCCGACCTTGAAGCTCACATTGGGAAGCGACGACAGCACGCTGGACGTGCCACCGGACGTGTAGTTCTTCCAGGAGTCGTACCCGTACTTCTGCGGGGGTGGTGCCGTGCACGCCAGATTCGTGCTGGGCAAGCCGGCGCCTGTGCACTTGGTGGTCGTGGACTTGATGGTTTCATTCGGCAGAGTGCCCGCGTGCGTGCTACCGCAGCTACTGCCGCTCAGCACGCCTCCGGTGGTCGTCGTGTTGGAAGTCGTGGCTGTGGTGGTCGAGCCCTTGAAGGTCAGCCCTGGAGTTGCGAAGTGGACGACTGCGTTCACCGTGCAGGTGATCGGGGTCACGGCCCCAGCAGGAGACGCCGTGCCGACCAAGGCCACGGCGCCGGTGCCGGCGGGCATCGCGATCGCCGCGGCTACCAGTAGCAATTTACGGATCATTGAGTTTGCTCCTTCGTTCCCCCCGCGCTTCCACGGGACTCAAAGTCGGCGACCCGGTGCCCCCGACGATTCCCTGCCCCCACGCAAGAGGCATCACGGTACCAAACACCGATCCCCCTAGCCTCCTGCTGATATGTCCAACGATCCGGGCTCCCGATCCGTTACGCCCGGTATTGCGGGCGACCAAATTCCCTGGTCAGCCAACGCGACGAGGACGGGGCCGGAGCCCCGTCCTCGTCGGTACGGCTGTACTGCCGGTGTCCGCCCTCAGGCGGCGACAACGGTCAGAAGGTCACGCTGCTGTGCGCCGGGTCGACGGTCGCGGTCTGAGTCGTATTGCCCAGGTTGGTCGCACCGTTGATCTGGTAGAAGAAGGTCGAAACGGTGGCCGGGAGGTGTGGCGCAACCAGGTGCAGCCCGGTGACCTTGCCAAGGCAAGCCTTGAAGGTCGCCGCCGCGTTGTGGTACGGACCCGTCGCTGGGACGGTGATCGTCCCGGTGATCTTGAATCCGACCTCCTTACCGAGACCGGTGGCCCCGGTGCCGCACCCGGCCGCGTTGGGCAGCAGGGCTGCGGCCGCCGTCGCGTGCATGGTGTAGGCGGTGGCTCCCACATGGAACGAGACGTTCGGAACCGACGACAAGATGCTCGAGGTCCCGCTCGACGCGTAGTTCTTCCAGGAGTCATACCCGCGCTTGCCGGAAACGCACCCCGGGTTCGACGCAGGCAGGCCCGCCCCGGTGCACACGACGGTCGCGGTCTTGATGCTCAGGTTGGCCAACGTGCCGGCGTGGGTGGAGCCGCAGGCGCTCCCGCTCAGCGTGCCGAGGGTCGACAGGGTCGTCTCAGTCGTGGCAGTCGTGACCGAGCCCTTGTAGGTCAGCCCCGGCGCAGCGAACGTGACCTTTGACGTCAACGCACAGGTGATCGGGGTCACCGCCCCGGCAGGGGACGCCGTGCCCACCAGGGCCACGGCCCCCGCACTCGCAGGCATCGCGATCGCCGCAGCGACCAGTAGCAGTTTACGGATCATCGAGTTGTGCTCCTTCGTTCCCCCGCGCTTCCACGGGATTCAAGGTCAGGCAGCTAACCACCTGACGTTTCCCACCCCTCATTCAGGAGGCGTGACAGCGACGAACGCGCATCGCCCTTCACCACCCACTAGAAGATTCAACGAGCGAGAACCGAGATCCGTTACAGGAGAATCCAGATTTATTGCCTGAGAATCCAGATCCTTCACATGAGAATCTGGATTCATCGGCGAAACTCGCTCTTGGTGGTGGGATCGTGTATTCACAGGGCGCTCGGCGTCATAACGGCCAGCCAACACGACGAGGACGGGGCCGGAGCCCCGTCCTCGTCGGTACGGCTGTACTGCCGGTGTCCGCCCTCAGGCGGCGACACCGGTCAGAAGGTCACGCTGCTGGTGGCCGGGTCGACGGTCGCGGTCTGAGTCGTATTGCCCAGGTTGGTCGCACCGTTGATCTGGTAGAAGAAGGTCGAAACGGTGGCCGGGAGGTGTGGCGCAACCAGGTGCAGCCCGGTGACCTTGCCAAGGCAAGCCTTGAAGGTCGCCGCCGCGTTGTGGTACGGACCCGTCGCTGGGACGGTGATCGTCCCGGTGATCTTGAATCCGACCTCCTTACCGAGACCGGTGGCCCCGGTGCCGCACCCGGCCGCGTTGGGCAGCAGGGCTGCGGCCGCCGTCGCGTGCATGGTGTAGGCGGTGGCTCCCACATGGAACGAGACGTTCGGAACCGACGACAAGATGCTCGAGGTCCCGCTCGACGCGTAGTTCTTCCAGGAGTCATACCCGCGCTTGCCGGAAACGCACCCCGGGTTCGACGCAGGCAGGCCCGCCCCGGTGCACACGACGGTCGCGGTCTTGATGCTCAGGTTGGCCAACGTGCCGGCGTGGGTGGAGCCGCAGGCGCTCCCGCTCAGCGTGCCGAGGGTCGACATGGTCGTCTCAGTCGTGGCAGTCGTGACCGAGCCCTTGTACGTCAGCCCCGGCGCAGCGAACGTGACCTTTGACGTCAACGCACAGGTGATCGGGGTCACCGCCCCGGCAGGGGACGCCGTGCCGACCAGGGCCACGGCCCCCGCACTCACAGGCATCGCGATCGCCGCAGCGACCAGTAGCAGTTTACGGATCATCGAGTTGTGCTCCTTCGTTCCCCCGCGCTTCCACGGGCTCTTGAGTCAGGTGGCCGATGCCCCCCAACAAGCTGAACCGAACGGTTTGCCCCGCGGTCATGCAGAACCGAGAAACTCAGATCCCCCCGGACGCCCCATTCAGTAGGTGCAGAGTAACTGGAGGCGACCCCGATTACAAGGAGCCACCGAGCCGGATCGGCCGGGATGACAGCCAATTCCTCACAATTGACGAGCCCTGCAGGGCAATCGGGAGTTGCAGCGTTGCCTCGGGGAGTGGCAACAAGCGCACTACGTGGGCAGCTGACCACTTTCGAGCAGAGCCTCAAATCCTGCACCATCGACGATCGGCACGCCGAGCTGCTCGGCCTTGGTCAACTTCGACGCCCCGGGTGCATCACCCACCACCACCGCGAACGTCTTCTTGGACACGCTGCCGGGAGACTTACCGCCCCGGGCGATCACCGCTTCCTCTGCCTCTTCCCGGGTCAGACCCTCGAGCGTCCCGGTCACCACGACCGACTTGCCGGCGAGCGTCTGAGGCAGCGCGGCGGCGCGGTCTCCCTGCCGACCTCCGGGCTCGACCATGGTCAGCCCGGCCGCCCGCAGCCGCTCGACCACCGCGCGGTTGACCGGCGAGGCGAACCAGGCGACGACGCTCGCGGCGATGACCGGACCGACGCCGTCGATGGCGGCGAGCACCGACTCGTCCGCGCCCATGACGGCCTCCAGGTCGCCACGGTCGCGGGCGAGGGCGAGCGAGCCGACCTGGCCGAGGTGACGGATGCCCAGTCCGATGAGCACTCTGCTGAGCGGACGGTTCTTCGAGACGTCGATGGCGGTGAGCAGGTTGGCGGTCGAGAGGGCGGCGAACCCCTCGAGGCCGGCGAAGGTCTCGGTGGTGAACCCGTAGAGATCGGCCACATCGACCAGCAGGCCGTGGTCGGCGAGCAGCTGGACCCGCTGCTCGCCGAGCCCCTCGATGTCCATCGCCGAACGCGAGGCGAAGTGGGCGATGCGCTGGACCCGCTGGCCGGGACAGTCGAGGTTGGTGCAGAAGGTGTCGCTCTCGTCGGGCAATCGGACCAGCGGACTCCCGCAGACCGGGCAGGTGGTCGGGAAGCGCCATTTCGGCTTCCTCCTCCGGCCCGGTGTCGGGAGGTGACCGACCACCTCGGGGATCACGTCGCCGGCCTTCCGGACCACGACCGTGTCGCCGGGCCGCACGTCCTTCGCCCGGACCTGATCCTCGTTGTGGAGGGTGGCGAGGCTCACCGTCGACCCGCCGACGAACACCGGGTCGAGCACCGCGAAGGGGGTCGCCTTCCCGGTGCGCCCGATCGAGACCCTGATCGAGAGCAGCGTGGTCGAGCGCTCCTCGGGAGGGAACTTGTAGGCGATGGCCCAGCGCGGCGCCCGCGCGGTCGAGCCGAGCGACCGCTGGAGGGCGAGGTCGTCGACCTTGATCACCACACCGTCGATCTCGTAGTCGAGCCGGTGACGATCCGCCTCCCACTGCCGGCAGAACGTGAGCGCATCTGCGAGCCCTTCGACCGCACGCAGCTCGGGATTGACCGGGAACCCGGCGCGCCCGAGCCAGCCGAGCGTGGCCGACTGGCTGGTGCCGAGCTCGGCGGGGGCGCCTGTTCCGTCCGGCCCGGGCGGCGACACGATCTCGCCGACCTGGTATGCCCAGAACGAGAGCGCACGGCTCGCAGTGATCGAGGCATCCTTCTGTCGCAACGAGCCGGCGGCCGAGTTGCGCGGGTTGACGAACAGGCGCTCGCCCGCCTCGGCCTGCCGCCGGTTGAGGTCGGCGAAGGCCGAGACGGGCATGTACACCTCGCCGCGCACCTCCAGCACCTCGGGCGGCCGACCCGCCCCCGGGTCGAGACGATGCGGGATCGCGGCGATCGTGGCGACGTTGGGGGTCACGTCCTCGCCGGTGCGCCCGTCGCCCCGGGTCGCGGCCTGGACGAAGTTGCCCCCCCGGTAGAGGAGGGAGATGGCCAGCCCGTCGATCTTGAGCTCGCAGACGAAGCGGGTGTCGGCCGGGACCTGCTTGGCCAGGCGGACCGCCCAGGCCTCGAGCTCCTCGGGGCTGAAGGCGTTGTCGAGGCTCATCATGGGCACCTGGTGGACCACCGGGGCGAAGAGGGTCGAGGGCGCAGCACCCACCGCGCCGGTCGGCGAACCCGGAACCGCCAGATCGGGATGATCGGACTCGATGGCGCGCAGCTCGCGGACCAGGGCGTCGTACTCGGCGTCGGTGATCTCGGGGTCGTCGAGCACGTGGTAGCGCTCGTTGTGATGCTCGATCAGCCGTCGCAGCTCTTCGGCACGGGCAACCGGATCGGTACCGGCCGAACCCTCCGCCCGGTCCTCCGGGCTCACCTGGCGATCCCCGAGCCGAGCACCGCAGACGGCTCGGCCGGATCGTAGAGGGCGACCGTCTGACCGGGCGCGACCCGTCGCTGCGGACGGTCGAAGTGAATCGAGAGACCCGAGCGGTCGGACGGTGCGATCGAGCAGTCGACCGGCACGCCGTGCGCGCTGCACTGGGCGAGCGCCCGACCCCGCCGGCGCGGTCGGTCGACCCAGGCGACGGTGTGCAGGTCCACCCCGCCGGCATGGGCGGCCTCCGCGGGACCGACGGTGACCCGGCGGGCGGGGACGTCGACCGCGGTCACGAACCGTCTGCGGCCGTCCCGACCGTGACCCATCCCGCGGCGCTGGCCGACCGTGACCAGCTCGACCGCCTCGACCGCTCCGAGGTCCTCGCCGGTCTCGTGGTCGACGAGCCGCCCCGGGTGGAGGTCGGCCCGGTCGCCGAGGAAGCCCGACCGGCCCTGGTCGCTCCGGATGAAGCAGACGTCCTGGCTGTCGGGCTTCGCCGCGGTGCGCAGGCCGAGCCGTGCCGCCTCGGTGCGGACCTCGGCCTTGGTCAGGTGCCCGACCGGGAACAGGCAGCGGGCCAGCTGATCCTGACCGAGCATGGCCAGGACGTAGGACTGGTCCTTTGCCGGGTCTGCGCCGCGGCGCAGCCGGTGGCGCCCGTCGGTCCCCGTCGTCCGGCGGGCGTGGTGACCGGTGGCCACCGCGTCGAACCCGAGCGCGGCGGCTCGGGCGAGCAGCCGGTCGAACTTGAGGTGGCGGTTGCACTCGATGCAGGGGTTGGGCGTCCTGCCCTCGAGATGACCCCGCAGGTACGGGCCGACCACATGCTCGTCGAAGTCGGCCGTGAAGTTGAAGACGTGGTGGACCAGTCCGAGCTGGTCGGCCACCCGGCGGGCGTCCTCGACGTCGGCCACCGAACAGCACCCCGAGTCCGAGGAGCCGCCCCAGAGCTTGAGGGTGGCACCCACCACCTGGTCGCGGCCGTACCACTCGGCGGCGAGCGCGGCGGCCACCGAGGAGTCGACCCCGCCCGACATCGCCACCAGCACGCGCACCGGTTCAGTCTCGCAGGCGGGCGACCGCGTCCGGCACGACCTCGAGGGCACGGTCGACGTCGTCATCGGTCGTGGTCCGACCGAGGGAGAACCGGATGCCCGAGCGGGCCTCCTCGGGGGTGCACCCGAGCGCCTCGAGCACGTGGCTGGGCTCGACCGCCCCGCTCGAGCAGGCCGCCCCGGCCGACGCGGCGACCCCGGCCTCGTCGAGCAGGACGACCAGTGCCTCACCTTCGATCCGGTCGATCCGGAGGTGGAGGATCCCCGCGACGCGGTCAGCCCGGGCGCCGGTCTCGGTCGCGCCGGGAACGGTCGTGGTGAGGCCGTCGGCCAACCGGTTGCGCAGCGCGGTGATCCTGGCCGAGTCGGCCGGACGCCCCACATGGGTGGCTGCCAGCGCGGCGGCCATCCCCACCGCACCGGCGACGTCCTGGGTCCCGCTCCGCCGCTCGCGCTCCTGTCCCCCGCCGTGCACCTGGGCGCGCAGCCCGATGCCGTTGCGCGCGAGCAACGCGCCGGTCCCCTTCGGTCCCCCGAACTTGTGCGCGCTGACCGCCACCAGGTCAACGGGCGCGGTCACCTCCGCCACGTCCAACCAGGGCACGGCCTGGACCGCGTCGGTGTGGAGGACCGCGTGCGGCGACCGACTGCGGACCACCTGGGAGAGCTGCGCGATCGGCTGGACGGTGCCGATCTCGTTGTTGACGGTCATCACCGACACCAGGCCGACCTCCGGCGTGCAGGCCTCGGCGAGCCGGTCGGGATCGACCACGCCGTCCTTGCCGGGACGCACCTCTCGCAGCTCGGTCCGCGTGCGGCGGGCCAGCGCCCGGCAGGCGTGCAGCACCGCATGGTGCTCGATGGCCGTGCAGACCACGGCGGCGGGCGGCGGGCGTCCACGGTCGCCGAGCCCCTCCCATGCCCCGAAGACGGCCAGGTTGTCGGCCTCGGTCCCCCCGGAGGTGAAGATCACCTCCCCCGGTTCGGCTCCGAGCAGCGCGGCGACACGGTCGCGCGCGTCGTCGAGCGCCCTCCGGGCGAGGCGCGCCTCGGTGTGACCGCCGGAGGGGTTCCCGTCCTGGCCGGAGAGGTGCTCGAGGACCGCGGCGAGCGCCTCGGGCCGCAGCGGGGAGGTGGCCGCATGGTCGAGGTAGACGCGACCGTCCCGCATCAGGCGATCCAGACCGACTTCACGTTGCAGAACTCGTGGAGCCCGGGGAAGGAGAGCTCACGACCGACACCCGAGCTCTTGATGCCGCCGAAGGGGAGCTGGGGCATGGACGTGACCATGCCGTTGACGAAGACCTGCCCGGCCTGGAGGTCGGCGACGAAGCGCTGCTGCTCGTCGGGATCGGTCGTCCAGACGCTTGCGCCGAGCCCGAAGTCGGTGCCGTTGGCCAGTGCCAGGGCGTCGTCGGCGTCGTCCGCGGTGTAGAGCAGGGCCACCGGGCCGAAGACCTCCTCGGTGGCCACCCGCATCGGCGGGGTGATCCGGGTGACGACGGTCGGCCGGTAGAAGGCGCCGGGGCGGGCGGGGCCCCCGGGACCGACCACCCGCTCGCCGCCGCAGAGGATGGTCGCCCCCTTCGCCCGGGCGTCCTCCACCTGGGCCTCGATGGTGTCGACCGCGGTCGGGCTGACCAGCGGGCCGACCTCGGTGGCCGGATCGAACGGGTCCCCCACCGAGAGGCGGGACATCGCAGCGACGAAGCGCTCGGTGAAGGTGGCCGCAATGTCGCGATGGACGATGAAGCGCTTGGCCGCGATGCAGGACTGCCCGCCGTTCTGCACCCGGGCCTGGACGCCGACCTCGACCGCCCGGTCGAGGTCGGCCGAGGGGAGCACCACGAACGGGTCGCTGCCCCCGAGCTCGAGGACCACCTTCTTCCCGGCCGCACCCGCCTGTGCGGCGACCGCCCGCCCGGCGCCCACACTGCCGGTCAGGGTCACCGCCGCCACGCGCGGGTCGGCGATGATCGCCGGCACCTGATCGGTGCCGATCAGCAGGGCCGCCAGCACGCCGTCGGGTGCCCCCGCCCGTCGGAAGAGGTCCTCGAGGACGAGCGCCGTCCTCGGCACGCTCGGTGCGTGCTTGAGCAGGCCGACGTTGCCGACCATGACCGCGGGCGCGATGAAGCGGACCACCTGCCAGAGCGGGAAGTTCCACGGCATGATCGCGAGGATGACGCCGAGCGGCTGGTAGGTGACCAGTCCGAGGGAGGCGTCGACCGGGACCTCGCGGTCGGTGAGGAACGCCTCGGCGTGCTCGGCGAACCACCGGAACCCGACGGCGCACTTGGCCACCTCACCCTTGGCCTGGGCGAAGGGCTTGCCCATCTCGGTGGTCACCAGCCGGGCGATGTCGGGCAGCTCTGCCTCGAGCAGCTCGGCGACCGTGACCAGGAGGCGCGACCGTTCCGTGAAGCTGCTGCGCCCCCACTCCCGGGCGCAGGCCGATGCGGTCGCCACGCGGTCCTCCACGGTGACCGCGTCGTAGGGCTCGAACGACTCGAGCAGCTCCCCGGTGGCCGGATTGACGCTGGCGATCGGAGGGCCGGAGTCGGCGGGCGACATGGAGCAAGTATCGCCCAGGATCAGCCGAGCCCGAGCGCCTCGGGAAGGTCGAGCCGACGGACCTTGCCGGTGGCGGTGCGGGGGAGGGCTCCCGCCGTCGCGTACTGCTTGGGCCGCTTGTACCCGGCCAGCCGCTCGGCCGCGTGAGCCCGGGCGGCAGCGATCACCGCCGGGCCGTCCGCACCGGGAGCGGGCACCACGGCGGCACAGACCCGCTGCCCCCAGTGCTCGTCGCAGATCCCGAAGACGGCCACCTCGGCGACGCCGGAGACCTCGGCGAGGACCGCCTCCACCTCCGCCGGGTAGACGTTGACCCCGCCGGTGATCACCAGGTCGTCGCGCCGGCCGTCGAGGGTGAGGTAGCCGTCGGGGTCGAGCCGTCCGAGGTCGCCGACCGTGAAGGCGCCGTCGCGCCAGGTGGCCGATGTCGCCGCTTCGTCCCGCCAGTAGGAGAAGCGGGCGAACGCGGGGGGCCGGCACCAGACCGTCCCGTCGTCGTCCACCTCGAGGGTGCGTCCGGGCCGGGCGTGCCCGACCGTGCCCGGGCGCTCGAGCCACTCGTCCGGCGAGCACACGGTGAACTGCCCCTCGGTCGCCCCGTAGAACTCCCAGAGGACGCCGGGTGGGACGAGGTCGAGCGCGGCCCGTTTGAGGGACGGGGGGCACGGCGACCCTGCGTGGACCAGGAGACGCAGCGAGGCGAACCGCGACGGCCCGCTGCCCTGTTCGGCGAGCAGGCGGGAGAGGGCGGACGGGGCGAGGAAGGTGGTGGTCGGGACCGGTCCGGCCCCGCCTTCGAGGGCGTCACCGGCGGCCCCGGCGTCGAAGGCCGGGAGGATCACGCAGGTCCCACCGCGCAGCAGGGTGCCGCCGGCGAAGCGGACCGACACCGAGTGGTACATCGGCGAGCAGACCAGGTGCACGTCGGCCGGGCCGAAGGACCAGAGGTCCGCCTCGTCGTCGAAGACCGCCGCCGCGGTCGGTGCGTCCCAGAGACCGGACCACACCCCCTTGGCCCGCCCGGTGGTGCCCGAGGTGTAGTGCATGGGCCGGGCCAGCGGTCGCGGGGCGAGCGTGGCCGGCGCACCCGAGCCGAGCCGATCGAGCCCGTCGCGGTCGAGCACGGTGAGGGACGGCGCCGCGTCCTCGACGAGGACGTCCCGCTCCGCCTCGAGGAGGGTGGCGTTGAGCAGCACCGGCACGATCCCCACTCGGAGGGCCCCGAGCACCGCGCAGAGCAGACCGGCGGACGACGGCAGGCAGAACACCACCCGGTCCCCTCGGCCGAGCCCAGCGGCCAGCAGGGTCCCCGCCGTCCGGCGCTGGGCCTCCTCGGCGTCCGCCGCGGTCAGGACCTCGACCCCGCACGGGTCGGTCATCCCGACCCGTGCGCCGGCAGGACCTCGGCCGCCTCCACCGGGACCGGTCCGGGCGAGCTCTCGGGATCGGGATCACCCAGGGCGGCGAAGAGCGAGGGACGGACCAGCATGAGGACCACCAGCGCGACGAAGAGCACGACCGCCCCGGCGACGGTGACCGCCCGGACACCCCGGGTGTCGGCGATCGACCCCTGGACGACCGCGCCGAGGGGATAGACGAGACCGAGCGCCATCATGTAGATGCTCAGGATCCGGCCCCGCGCGGCAGCCGGCGCACGGAGCTGCACCACGGTGTTGAGCCCGGAGAGCACGAAGATGTACCCGGCGCCCACTGCCACGAAGGCAGGGACGGCGGTGGCCAGCGACGGCGCGAGCCCGTAGGCGACGAGCAGGACCGGCAGCACGAGCAGCGCGGTACGCAGCATCGGCAACCGCCCGAACCGCTCGGCCAGCGACGGCAGCACGAGCGCCCCCGCCACCGCCCCGACCCCCTGTGCGGTCACCAGGAATGCGGTCACCAGTCCGAGGCTCCAGGTGGGCGGCCGCAGGACATGGGACATGGCGGGGACCAGCGCGATGAAGGGTGATGCGAACAATGCCACCAGGGCGATCAACCCGATGGCGGACCGGCACCCCGGCTCCGCCCGGGCGGCCCGCGCACCGTCGACGATCCGCCGCACCATGGCGATCCTCCCGCCTTGCGCGACCGGTGGGGGGAGGTTGACCAGGAGCAGTGCGATCACGACGGCACCGAAGGACGCGGCGTTGATGCCGAAGACGAGGCCGTAGTTCTGGGTGAGGAGCGCGAGACCGGCGAGTGCGGGACCGATCACCCGCCCGAGGTTGAACTGGGCGGACGAGAGCGAGACCGCGCCGAGCAGGTCTCTGCGGGGTACCAGGTCGGGGACCATCGCCTGGTAGGCGGGGAACCCGATCGCTCCGGCGGCCCCGCCGAGGAAGGAGAGGGCGACCAGCACGCCCGGCGGATCGTGGTGGGTCGCGGCCAGGACGGCCAGGATCGTCGCGAACGCGGTCTCGGCCAGGGTGGTCGCGATGAGCCAGCGGCGCCGGTCGAGCCGGTCGGCCAGCGCGCCGCCCACCGGTGCCAGCAGCCCGATCGGCACGAAACCTGCTGCGGCCACCAGCCCGGTCCAGCCGGGCTGACCGGTGCGGGAGAAGACGAGCACGCCGAGGGCGACCGTCTGCATCCACGAGCCGACGTTGGAGACGAGGGCCGCCGACCAGATGAGCGCGAAGTTGCGGGACCGCAGCGGGCGCAGGGAGGTGAGGGCCACGGCCCTCCTATTGGTCGGGCTTTATCTTGCGGCGCGGTCGCAGGGCGAACCACCAGATGCTGACCATGGTGGCGAGGACGCCGAGGGCGGCCGCCGGCTTGGCGATCTTGCGTGAGCGATCGGACATGGTCGTGACGTTACCCGGAGGTGGCCGTTTCTTCTGCAACTCCTACCTTCTCCATAGGCCCTCCTTACGGAGCCCCCGCACACTGGAGGGGTGAGCATCCGACCGACCTCGCACCCTCTCGCACAGTGCGGCCCCCCGGGATTGTTCCGCCGGCGCCGCCCCAGCCGATGGCCACGACGCCCGCGCGTCCCCTTCGGCTCCAGATCCGAGTTGGAGTGGTTGATCCCCGGACACCGGTCCAGGGGCAACGGCTTCCATCCACCAAGGGCTCAGCGCACTCCGACTCGGGCCCGCTCTCCGCAGACGCCTCCCGCGTGAGCTCCTGACGCCGCGCCGCCCGCAGGCGGTCCGGCGATCCGCTCACCCGTCGGTCGAGACGAAGACGTTCTTGACCTCGGTATAGGAGGACAGCGCCTCCAGGCCGAGCTCGCGGCCGAACCCCGACTGCTTCATCCCTCCGAAGGCCGTCTGCACCCGCACCGAGCTGTTGGAGTTGACCGAGAGATTGCCGGCCCGGACCGCCCGGGCCATCCGTAACGACCTCGCGCCGTCCCGGGTCCAGATCGAGCCGGACAGTCCGTACGGGGTGTCGTTGGCCAGGCGCACCGCCTCCGCCTCGTCGTCGAAGGGGATGACCGCCACGATCGGCCCGAAGATCTCCTCCCGGGCCATTCGCCACTCCGGGTCCGCGGGTGCCACCACCGTCGGCGGGAACCAGAAGCCGGGACCCTCGGGGACCGCGCCGACCGTGTGCTGGGGCACCGGGCCACCGCCCGGTTCTCCCATCCCGTCGGCGAGGAAGCTCGCGACGGTGCGCAGGTGGGCGGCGGTGATCAGCGGACCCATCCTGACCGCCGGGTCGGTCGGATCGCCGACCCGCCACGCGGCCACCGCCTCGGCGAGGAGGTCGAGGAACTCGTCGAGCACCGTCCGCTGGACGAGGAGGCGGCTGCGCGCGCAGCAGTCCTGGCCCGCGTTGGCGAAGACCCCGCCCGGTGTCGCGGCCGCAGCCAGCCCGAGGTCGGCGTCGGCGAACACCACCGACGCCGACTTCCCCCCGAGCTCGAGGGTCACCCGCTTGACGGTGCGCGAGGCCCGGGCCATCACCTCCCGACCGACGTCGGTGGAACCGGTGAAGGTGACCTTGTCGACGCCGGGATGCTCGACGAGGCGGGCACCGACCACCGGGCCCTCGCCCGGCACGACCTGGAGCACCCCCTCCGGCAGCCCGGCGTCGAGAGCGAGCTCGGCCAGACGGAGCGTGGACAGGGGGGTGGTCTCGGCAGGCTTGACCACGATGGTGTTGCCGGTGGCGAGGGCCGGACCCACCTTCCACGACGCGATGGCGATCGGGAAGTTCCAGGGGGCGATGGCGGCGACCACACCGAGCGGCTCGGGGAAGGTCATGTCCACCCCACCGGCGACCGGGACGGTGGCCCCGCGGTGCTTGTCCACCGCGCCCGCGTAGAAATGGAACACCTCGGCCACCATCGCGACCTCGTCGCGGCTGTCAGCGATGGGCTTTCCCACGTTGGCGGTCTCGAGCCGGGCCAGCTCCTCGGCGTGGTCCTCCACCTGAGCGGCGAACCGGCGCATCAGGCGCGCCCGGTCGGCGGGGGCGAGGGCGCGCCATGCCGGCCCTGCCGTCTTGGCGCGGTCGACCGCCGCGTCGACGTCACCGGTCCCGAGCATCGGCACCTCGGCGATGACCTCCTCGGTGGCCGGGTTCACCACGGCGATGAGGTCACCCACCCGGGATCGCCGGCTCCTCGTGATCCTCCATGACACTGCGCCCGCTCCGCCGGGCACCCGCCGCGGCGACCAGTCCGGCGAAGAGCCGGAGGTCGCCGGATTCTTCGGGATGCCACTGCACGGCGACCGCGAACCGGCGATCGTGCATCTCGAGCGCTTCGATGACCCCGTCATCGCTCCGGGCGGTCACCACCAGGCCGTCGCCGACCCGACCGACCGCCTGGTGATGGCTGCAGCGCACCTCGGTCCGTGCTCCGAGCAGCTGCCGGACGGTGCTGCCGTCCTCGGTGACGACGGCGATCGGGCCGAAGGCGCCGGCGGCGGGCTGGTGGGCGGTCGAGCCGAGCTGGTCGGGCAGGTGCTGGACGAGGTCGCCCCCGCAGGCGACGTTGAGAGCCTGCAGGCCGCGGCAGACGGCGAGCAGGGGGAGGTCCTGCTCGATCGCACCGGCGAGGAGCTGGAGCTCGAGCTCGTCGCGTTGGTCGTTTGCGCCGCTGTTGCGGGGATCGGGATCCTGACCGTACCGCCAGGCCGCCAGGTCACCGCCGCCGATGACGACCAGCCCGTCCAGCAGATCGAGCACCGTTCCGACCCCGGCACCCACCAGCGCGGCACTCGCCTCTCGTCCGGCCCCGTCCGTGGGGTCGGCCCGCTCGTCGACGGCACGGAGCGGCGGCAGGAGCACCGGCCAGCCACCCGCATCGACCACCATCTCGAGGTACGGGCCCGGCACCAGCGCCGCGTCCCGATCCCACGACCACCAGCTCGTGCGCTGCCGGTAGGTGGACAGCCCGATGAGCGGAGGGGGGCCGGCGCCGGTCACCGTGGCAGTATCCCATCGGCATCCCCACCATCCCACCCCGGACCGCACGGCATCCCCCCGGAGACTGCTTGACTGCACGGCGGACTGCACGGCGGACCGCACCGCGAACGGAGGCGCACATGGCACGGCTCGACGGCAAGGTGGCAGTCGTGACCGGGGCCGGGAGTGGCATCGGCCGGGAGGCGGCCACCCTGTTCGCAGCGGAAGGGGCGCGTGTGGTGGTCGCCGACGTCGCCGGCGACCGGGCCGCCGCAGCGGTCGCCGCAATCGAGTCGGCGGGCGGGACGGCGATCGCGGTGACCGTCGACGTGTCCGACCAGGACCAGGTAGCCGCCATGGTGGCCGCTGCCGTCGACACCTTCGGCGGCCTGCACGTGGCGTTCAACAACGCCGGAATCTTCCCCGAAGACGACGGGGGCGTCCTCGACACCCCGCCGGAGACCTGGGCCAGGGTGATGGAGGTCAACCTCAAAGGCGTCTGGTTGGGCTGTCGCGCCGAGGTGCCGGCAATGCTCGCCTCCGGTGGCGGGTCCATCGTGAACGTCGCCTCGTTCGTCGCGCTGGTCGGTGCGGCGACCGCGCAGATCGCCTATACGGCGTCCAAGGGCGGGGTCCTGGCCATGACCCGCGAGCTCGCCGTCGAATACGCGCGCAAGGGGATCCGGGCCAACTCGATCTGTCCAGGACCGATCGAGACGCCGCTGCTCGCCGAGCTGCTGGCCGATCCCGAGCGGCGCCAGCGCCGCCTGGTCCACATCCCGATCGGCCGGTTCGGACGGCCCGAGGAGATCGCCAGGGCGGCCCTGTTCCTGGCCTCGGACGACGCGTCGTTCGTGACCGGCTCGGCGCTGGTGGTCGACGGCGGGATCACCGCGGCATACGTGACGCCCGAGTGAGCCACACTGCCCGGGGTGGCAGTGGACGGCCGGGACGACTTGGAGCAGAGTGCTTGGCATGCTGACCATCGAAACGCTCCCCCGGCAGATCCAGTCGGGGGACGTGCACACGGTGGTGGTGGCGTTCCCCGACCTCCAGGGTCGGCCGGTGGGCAAGCGGGTCACGGGAACCTTCTTCCTCGACCAGGTGCTCCACGAGGGCATCGAGTTCTGTGACTACCTGCTGGCCTGCGACGTCGACATGACCCCGCAGCCCGGTTACGAGTTCGCGAGCTGGGATACCGGGTACGGCGACCTCCATGCGGTCGTCGATCCCCACACCGTCCGGCCGCTCCCCTGGCTGCCGGGCAGCGTGCTGGTCATCTGCGACCTGCTCACCCGCTCCGGCGAGCCGGTCGAGGTCTCGCCGCGCCAGATCCTCCGCCGGCAGATCGAACGGGCCACCGAGCGCGGGTACGAGGTCAAGTGCGCGACCGAGCTCGAGTTCTACCTGTTCCTCGACTCGTTCACCCAGGCTGCCGAGAAGCGGTGGCACGGGCTCTCGCCGCACACCGCCACCATCGAGGACTACCAGCTGCAGCAGACCTCCCGTGAGGAGTACGTCATCAGCCGGATCCGCAACGAGATGATCGAGGCGGGCATCCCGGTCGAGTACTCGAAGGGCGAGGCCGGGCCCGGTCAGCACGAGGTCAACATCTCGTTCAGCGGCGCCCTCGAGGTGGCCGACCGGCACCTGGTCTTCAAGAGCGGCGTGAAGGAGATCGCCTCGGGGTACGGGCGTGCGGCCACGTTCATGGCCAAGTGGTCGATGGATGCGGCGGGCTCGTCCTGCCACCTGCACACCAGCCTGTGGGACGCGACGAGTGGCTCCCCGCTCATGGCACCGGCTGCCGGGGAGGACGCCCCCTCCGGGTTCTCCGAGCTCGGTGCCCACTGGGCCGCCGGCCAGCTCCGTACCGCCGAAGAACTGGCGTGGTGCTTCGCCCCCTACGTCAACTCCTACCGGCGTTTCGTACCGGGGTCGTGGGCGCCGACCGCCGCCGTGTGGGGCGAGGACAACCGGACCTGCGGGTTCCGGGCCGTCGGCAGCGGCGAGGGCCGGCGGCTCGAGAACCGGATCCCCGGCGCGGACGTGAACCCCTACATCGTCCTGGCCGCGGCCATCGCCGGCGGCCTCTGGGGCGTCGACCACGCCCTCGAGCTCGAACCCGCCTTCACCGGTGACGCCTACCGGGGGGAGGGCGTGCCCCGGATCCCGACCACCCTTCCCGATGCGATCTCCGCCCTGGAGGCGAGCGAGGTCGCTGCAAAGGCATTCGGCCCCGAGGTCCACCAGCACCTGGTCAACACCGCCCGCCAGGAGTGGGCCACCGCGAACACGGTGGTGACCGACTGGGAGCTCGCCCGCAACTTCGAGCGGATCTGAGCCGGCGGTCGATCGTGATCGGACACGGCAGCGTCCTTGACGGGCCGGGGCACCCCTGGCACCATGGAACGGTGATGTACGCGGTGACGACCTCGGACCTGCTCCTTACCTGACGGCGAACGCCACACCGCGTTCGCCCGCAACCTCCTGCGCCTTCGGGCCAGGGGGTTTTTTGTTGGGCAAACGCCGGGTGGCGGATGTGGTCAGGGCCAGAGCACCAGTAGGGCCAGAGCACCAGTAGGACCAGAGCACCAGTAGGACCGAGACGAAGGAGTATCCAGTGAGCGACCACGAGCACCCGGCGGCGGGCGGTACCGGCGAGCGGCCGCGCCTCGCCATGCCCTGTGACGTCTCGCCGATGCCCTTCCACCTCTACCGGCCCCATGTCCCGCTGGTGCTGTCCGATCGGACCTGGCCCAACCGACAGTGCGAGGTCGCGCCGCGCTGGGCGAGCGTGGACCTGCGAGACGGGAACCAGGCCCTGGTCGACCCGATGGACTCGGAGCGCAAGCTGCGCCTCTTCCGGACTCTGGTCGACATCGGCTTCAAGGAGATCGAGGTCGGGTTCCCGTCCGCCTCCCAGACCGACTACGACTTCCAGCGGGAGATCGTCGACGCCGAGCTCATCCCCGACGACGTGACCATCCAGGTGCTCGTCCAGTGCCGCGAGGAGCTCATCGAACGCACCTTCGAGTCGCTGCGCGGCGCGCCGCGGGCCATCGTGCACTTCTACAACTCGACGTCGACCCTCCAGCGCCGCGTGGTGTTCGGGCTCGACCGGCAGGGCATCATCGACATCGCGGTCAACGCGGCGCGGCTGTGCAAGAAGTTCGAGGCCGATCTCCCCGGAACGGCCATCCGCTACGAGTACTCACCGGAGAGCTTCACCGGCACGGAGCCGAAATTCGCGGTCGAGATCTGCGAAGCGGTCATGGCGGCCATCGAGCCGACCCCCGACCAGCCGATCATCATCAACCTCCCCAACACCGTCGAGATGTACGGGCCGCACGTCTACGCCGACGTCATCGAGTGGTTCGGCCGGAACATCGCCAACCGCGACTCGATCATCCTCAGCCTCCACCCGCACAACGACCGGGGCACCGCGGTGGCCGCGGCCGAGCTCGGGGTCCTGGCCGGTGCGGACCGGGTCGAAGGGACCCTCTTCGGCAACGGCGAGCGGACCGGCAACGTCGACGTGGTCACGTTGGCCATGAACCTCTTCTCCCAGGGGGTCGACCCCGCGCTCGACTTCAGCGACATCGACCGGATCCGCCGGGTGGCGGAGTTCGCGACCCGGATGCCGGTCCACCCACGCCACCCCTACGCCGGTGACCTGGTCTACACGGCCTTCTCCGGGTCGCACCAGGACGCCATAAAGAAGGGGTTCGAAGCGCTGGGTGACGACTACGACCGGTGGGAGGTGCCGTACCTGCCGATCGACCCGAGTCACACCGGACGCACCTACGAGGCGATCATCCAGGTCAACAGCCAGTCGGGCAAGGGCGGCGTGGCCTACGTGATGGACACCGAGCACGGCCTCGACCTGCCCCGCCGGCTGCAGATCGAGTTCTCCAAGCAGGTCCAGTCGGTCACCGAGGACACCGGGACGGTGATCCGTCCCGGGGAGATGTGGGACGTGTTCTCGCGCACCTACCTGTCCGAGGAGGCCGGGGTACGCCTTCTCGGCACCGAGGTGACCACCGGGGGCAGGCGCACCACGGTGACCGCCCAGCTGCTGGTCGACGGGAAGCCCCAGACCGTCATGGGTGAGGGAAACGGGCCGATCGACGCGCTGGTCGGTGCGCTCCGGACCCATCTCGGGGTCGAGTTCGAGGTCAAGGACTACAGCGAGCACGCCCTGACCTCGGGAAGCGGAGCGTCCGCCGTCGCCTACGTCGAGGCCGAGGCGGCCGACGGTTCCACCTGGTGGGGGGTCGGCATGGACTCGAGCATCCTCGACGCCTCGCTGGCCGCCGTGGTCAGCGCAGCCAACCGTGCCCTGGAGCGACGGCGCAGCACTGACTCCTGAGCGCCTATGGGTGGCCGGGAGACCCAGTCCGGGGGTCATCGGGAGCAAGCAAGCCCCGGGGTATGCGTTTTCCGAATTTCGTCTATGCCGTACAGTTTGATGGTCGTATGCCTACGGCATATACCGATTTTCGGAAACGACATCGGGACAAGAGACGTCGGGACAAGTGCGGCCTCCGGGGCACCCGGACGGACGAGAAGAAGCTCCCCAGAAGACCGTACGGACACGAGGGGCTGACGGAGCGGTTGCATGGCTCGACAACTGCTGATCGACCGCGAGTCGGTCATCAACTCGGCGATGTGGATCGCCGACCACGAGGGCCTGGCCGCTCTCACGATGCAGCGGGTGGCCCAGGACCTGGGAGTGACCCCGATGGCCCTCTCCCGCCACGTGAAGAACAAGCAGGACCTGCTCGACGCCCTGGTCCGCCGCCTGATGCACGACATCCCGGAACCTCCCGAGTCGATGCCCTGGCGTGAGCGACTGCGGTGGCTCGCCGAGGTCATCCGGGCGAGCGCCCTCGAGCATCGGGCTGTCTTCGCCCTTCTTCCTCGATACCGTGAGCCCCAGGAGGGAGCGCACGTGCGCTCGGCGGTGGCCGGTGCGCTGCGCGAAGCCGGGGTACCGGAGGACGAGCTGGTCCGCACCGAAAAGGTGGTCAACACGGTGCTCGTGGGCTTCTGCGCAAGCGACGCTGGGGGCCGGTTCCGGAACAGGCCCCGGCGCGAGGTCGACGGGGACTTCGCCGCGGCGTTGAGGATGATCGAGCATTACGTGGAACTGGTCAGCAGCCGACAGGGAGGACCGCCGGGACCGGATCTCAGAAGCGGTTGAGACGCTTGAAGATGCCCTTGGTCTGTTTGTAGGTCGCCACGAACTGCTCGAAGAGCAGGTCGTACTCGGGGGCGTTGGCCGGGTCGGGGCGGTAGACGCGCCGCACCTCGACCATCGAGGGGATCTGGTCGGCGGTGATCCGGCCGAGCGCGAGCAGGGTGAGCAGGCCCGCCCCACGGACGTTTGCGAGCACCGGATCGGCTACCTGGCGGATCTCCCGATCGAGCACGTCCGCGTGGATCTGTGCCCACTGGTCGGAGTTGGCCCCTCCCCCGATGAAGGCCAGCGGGTCGAGCCGCCGGCCGGCGAACTTCTCCACCGCGTCGAGCAGCCACCGCGAGTTGTACGCGACGCCCTCGAAGACGGCACGCACCATCTGGGCCCGGGTGGTGGACAGCGAGAGGTTGTGGAACCCACCACGGACCGTGTGGTCGTCGACCGGAGAGCGCTCACCGTTGAGCCAGGGCGTGAAGAGGACCCGGCCGCTCCCGGGGGCCACCCCGTCGACCAGCGCGTTCATCTCCTCGAAGTCCCCGGCGAGGCCGAGGTTGTCCCGGAGGAAGGTGAGGCAGGCACCGGCCGTCTCGTGCTCGTCGGCGATGAGGTACCGGCCGGCGAGCGCGGCCGGGATGGAGGCGACGTTGCTCGTGGGCGCGGTCTTCTTGAACGGGACGTGTGCCGAGATCCAGGACGACGTCCCGATGTAGAGGTGCGCGCCGAAGTCGGCCACCGCCCCGGACCCGAACACCGCCGAGTGCACGTCCCCCGAACCGGACGCCACCGGCAGCCCGGCCGGGATGCCGAGGTCGGCGGCCGCCGCGTCGGTCACCGCCCCCACGATGGTGTTCGGCGGCACCAGCTCGGGGAGCTTGGACCGGTCGAGCCCGCTCCACTCGAGCAGCTTGTCGTCGTAGACGACCCGGTCGATCGCCCGGTTGTCGGTGACCCAGTGGGCGGCGATCGAATCGAAGGAGGCGCACGTCCGGCCGGTCAGCCGCAGGGTGAGGTAGTCGACCGGCTCGAGGAAGGTGGCGGTGCGCCGGTAGACGTCGGGGAAGGCGTCCCGAAGGAACAGGATGTGGGAGACAGGGTCCTTGCCCGACAGGCCCGGTGCCCCGCCGGTCACCTGGACCCACCGCAGCAGCTTGCGCGGGTCGTAGCCGAGGACGTTGACCGTCCCGCCGGCCGCGCGGCGGATCGCTGCGTTCCCCCGCGAGTCCATCCAGATCAACGCCCGCGCCAGCGCGGCGTCGTCCTCCCCCACCGCCACGGTGCCCGACCACTGGGCTGTGCAGCCGATGCCGATCAGGGCGGCCGGGTCGATGCCGGGTGCCGCCATCACCGTGCGGGCGGCACTGCAGACCGACGTCCACCATTCGGTCGGGTCCTGCTCGGCACCTCCCCCCTCCAACAGGTGGAGGGCGACCGGCTCGGCGGCGTGGGCGACGATCCGTCCCGAGACGGTGACCACGGCGACCTTCGGTCCGCCGGTCCCGAGATCGACTGCGAGCACGCACGGCTCGCCGCCGGCGCCGGGCCGGGCGGTCACGCCTTGTGCAGCCACACCGTGACCCGGCGGGTCGTCTCACCCTCGTCGAGCTCGATGGCGGTGCCGGGCCCTCCTCCGCCGGGTGGGTCGATCGAGACCGACCGCGCCAGCACCTCGCGGGCGATGGCGTCGAACTGCGGGGCCAGATCGTCGAGCCCGACCAGGTGGAGGACGATCCAGTCGGAGACCTCGAGGCCGGTCGCCTTCCGCAGGTCCTGGATGTGGCGGATGACCTCACGGGCCAGGCCGCGGCGGCGCAGCCCCTCGTCGAGGGCGAGGTCGAGGGCGACCACCTCGGCGCCGTCCCGCGAGACGGCGAACCCCGGCTGGGCGCGGACCCGCAGCTCGACCTCCTCGGCGCCGAGCTCGACCGGGCCGTCCTCCAACACGACGACGACGGGGCGCCCCGCTGCCAGATCTGCAGCGGCGTCGGCACCGTCGACGGTGGCCATCGCCGCCCGGAGTGCCTGGACCCGCCTGCCGATCCGCGGGCCGAGCAGCTTGAAGTTGGGGAGCAGCTCGTAGGCGAGGACGTCGCCGAGCTCGTCGGTGACCTCCACCAGGTCGACGTTGAGCTCGTCCTCCACCACGCCGGGCGGGGGCGTGGGACTGCCCGGCGGCAGGTAGACCAGGGCGCGGGAGAGGGGCTGACGGACCTTGATCCCCGCCTCGGACCGGGCGGAACGACCGAGCGAGGAGAGCCGCCGCGCGAGGGCCATACCCTCCTCGAGGGCCGGGTCGAGGGCGGAACGGTCGACCTCCGGCCAGTCGGCGAGATGCACCGAGTCCTCCTCGTCCGCGCCGGTCAGGTCGCGCCAGACGCGGTCGGCGAGGAAGGGACAGAACGGCGCCAGGAGGCGCGCCACGGTGACCAGCACCTCGTGGAGCGTGGCCTGCGCGCTGAGCGAGTCCGCCGGGTCGGCGCCCGGATCCGTCCGCCAGAACCGGCGCCGGCTGCGCCGCACGAACCAGTTCGAGGCGTCGTCGACCAGCTCGGCGACGGCGGTGGCCGCGGGGAACGGCTCGTACCCGTCGAGCGACTCGGTGACCCGGGCGACGGTCGCGTGCAGCCGTGAGCGCATCCACCGGTCGAGGAGCGGCCGGCGGGCCGGCTCGGGGACGGCGGGGTCGTCGGGGACGAAGCCGTTGAGCGACGCGTAGGTGGTGAAGAAGGACCAGGTGTTCCAGAGGGTGAGCAGGGTGTCCCGCATCGAGGCGTCGATGACCTCGAAGCTCACCCGGGTGGGAGTCCACGGCGAGCCCTGCGAGAACATCCACCACCGGAGCGGGTCGGCCCCGCGGGTCGAGAGGATCTCCCAGGGGTCGATCACGTTGCCGACGCTCTTGGACATCTTGCGCCCGTCCGCATCGACGATGTGGCCGAGGCAGAGGACGTTGCGGTACGCGGTCGAGCCGCGCACCAGCGTGTTGACGGCGAGCAGGGAGTAGAACCAGCCACGGGTCTGGTCGATGGCCTCACAGATGAAGTCCGCCGGGTAGACCAACCGGTCGACCGAGCCGTCGACGACCGGGTAGCCCCACTGGGCCGTCGGCATCGAGCCCGAGTCGAACCACGCGTCGATCACCGGCTCCACACGGCGCATGAGCACGGGCCCGTCGGTGACGTCCTCGCCGTCGCCGGGAGACGGGCAATCGGGACAGGGGAAGACGACCTCGTCGATCTCGGGACGGTGCGGGTCGACCCCCGAGAGGTCGGTGCCCGCCAGCCGGGAGAGCTCGGAGAGCGAGCCCACGCACCGCAGGTGCCCCTCCCCGCACCGCCAGACCGGGAGCGGCGTGCCCCAGTAGCGGTCCCGGGAGAGCGCCCAGTCGACGTTGTTGGCGAGCCACTCGCCCATGCGTCCGTCACGGATGTACTCGGGGTGCCACCCGATGGTGCGGTTCTGGGCGATCAGGTCCGCCTTGCGCTCCGAGGTGCGGACGTACCAGCTCGGCTTCCCCCAGTAGACGAGGGCGGTGTCGCACCGCCAGCAGTGCGGGTAGGGATGGACGTACGGCTCGCGCCGCAGGAGCAGGCCGGCGGCCTCCAGCCGGTCGTTGACCGCGCCGTTGGTGTCGCGGACCGTCCGGCCCTCGAGCCAGGGCACCGCGTCGGTGAAGCGGCCGTCGGGCCCGACCGGGTTGAGGGTGGGGAGGCCGCCTGCACGGCCGACCTCCCGGTCGATCTCCCCGAAGGCCGGCGCCAGGTGGACGATGCCGGTCCCCTCGTCGGCGGCCACGAAGTCGCCCGCCAGCACCCGCCAGCCGTGGCGCCCTGCGTCGGCCGGCCCGGGTTCGAGATCGGTGAAGGGGCGGTCGTAGGTGAGCCCGACCAGCGCCGATCCCGGGACGACCGCGTCGATGCGGGCGCCGTCCCCGAAGACGGCCCCGACCAGGTCCTCGGCCACGAAGCACTCCCCGACCAACGCATAGGAGAGGTCCGGGCCGACCGCCGCCCCGGTGTTGGACAGCAGCGTCCACGGGGTGGTGGTCCAAGCGACGAGCGCGAGGCCGGCGAGCGAGTCCCGGCCGAGGGTGCGGCGGAGGGACGCAGCCGCATCCCCCTCGTCGCGCAGCGGGAACCGCACGTAGGCCGACTCGTCCTCGACCTCCCGGTAGACGTCGGGCTGTCCGAGCTCGTGGCTGCTCAGCGCGGTGCCACAGCGCGGGCAGTACGGGACCACCTTGATGTCCTCGTAGAGGAGGCCCTGGTCGAAGAGGCTCTTCAAGTTGCTCCAGACCGACTGGACGTACTCCGGCGAGAAGGTCCAGTAGGCGTCGTCGAGGCTGATCCAGTAGCCGATCCGCTCGGTGAGGGACTGCCAGTCGTCCACGTAGTTGCGGACCGACTCGCGGCAGAGCCGGGTGAATTCGGCGATCCCGACCTGCTCCTCGATCTGCCGCTTGGCGGTGAGCCCGAGCTGCTTCTCGACCTCGACCTCGACGGGGAGCCCGTGGGTGTCCCACCCGGCCTTCCTCGGCACGGCGTAGCCGCGCATGGTCCGGTACCGGCAGAAGAGGTCCTTGAAGACCCGGGCCCAGACGTGGTGCAGACCCGGCCGGCCGTTGGCGGTGGGAGGACCCTCGTAGAAGACCCAGGGCTCGGCGCCCTCGCGCAGCTCGACCGAACGCTCGAAGACCCGGTGCGCGGACCAGCGGGCGAGCTCCTCTGCCTCGAGGGCGGTGAAGTCGGCGGCGGCGGGGACCGGGCGGAACAACGGATACGTCCTCTCGGGAGATCGGCTGGGGGTCGCAGCTCGAGCGCCTCGACCCGCACCGGATGCGGAGCAGATACTACGGGCGCCCGAGGGTGCACAATTGACCCGTGCCCGAGCTCCCCGAGGTCCAGGCCCTCACCCGTGCTCTCAGCGCCCGTTCGGTCGGTCATCGGATCGAGCGCTGCGAGCTGGCCTCCTTCGCCGCGCTGAAGACGGTCGACCCGCCCCTCGAGGTGCTCGAGGGACGGACGGTCGCCGGGGTCGAGCGACGGGGGAAGTTCGTCTGCACCTCCACCACGGCTGCTGCGGCGGCCGGTGCCGTGGACCGGGACGCGGAGCGTTGGCTGGTGGTCCACCTGGCCCGTGGCGGGTGGATCCGATGGTCCGACGCCCTCCCCGCGGGACGGGTCAAGCCCACGAAGAGCCCGCTCGCGCTCCGACTGCGGCTGGACGACGGCTCGGGCTGGGAGGTGACCGAGATGGGCACCGAGAAGCGGCTCGCCCTCTGGGTGGTCGCCACCCCGACGGACGTGCCCGCGATCGCCGGACTGGGCGTGGACCCACTGGACCCGGGGTTCACCCGGGACGTCCTGGACGGGATCCTGTCCGGGAACCGCTCGATCCTCAAGACGGTCCTGACCACCCAGTCGGTCATCGCCGGTGTGGGCAACGCCTATTCGGACGAAGCGCTGCACCGGGCCCGGCTCTCGCCCTACAAGCGCGCCGACTCGCTCGACGAGGACGAGCGCACCCGACTCCACGATGCACTGGTCGGGGTGCTGGCCGAGGCGGTGGAACGTCTCGAGGGGCACGACCCCGCCGAGCTCAAGGGGGACAAGCGCCGGGCCATGCAGGTGCACGGTCGTGCCGGCGAGACCTGCCCGGTCTGCGGCGACACGGTCCGGCAGGTCTCCTTCTCCAGCAAGTCGCTCGAGTACTGCCCGACCTGCCAGACCGGCGGGAAGCCCCTCGCCGACCGCCGCCTGTCCCGGCTGCTCAAGTAGGACCGCGCACGCCCGCCCGGGCGGGCGGGACGCTCCGATCGACCGGCCGGTCGGACCGATCGGGGAGACTGGCGTCATGCCCGAGCTCTTCGTCCTCGAAGGACGGTGGGTCCGCCTGCTCCCGCTCTCCCCCGACCACGTGGAGGGTCTCCTCGAGGCGGCGACCGCCGACCGGTCCTCCTTCGGGTACACGCTGGTGCCGGCGGACCGGGCCACCATGACCGAGTACGTCGAGCGGGCCGTCGCGCGCCGGGCCGCCGGCGAGCAGGTGCCCTTCGCCACCTGGTCGGTGGCCCTCGGCCGGGTGGTGGGGAGCACCCGCTTCTACGACCTCGCGCAATGGGACTGGGCCCCGGTCCTCTCCGAGCCGGTTGCTGCCGCCGGGCGGCCGGTCGACTCGGCCTGCATCGGCCACACCTGGATCGAGCCCGCGGCGCAGCGGACCCCGGTCAACACCGAGACCAAGTTGCTCATGATGGACCACGCCTTCGACACCTGGGGGGTGCGGGTGGTCCGCCTGTGGACCGACGCACGCAACGCCCGCTCGCGCGGCGCAATCGCCCGCCTCGGCTGCTCGCTCGACGGTGTCCTGCGGGCCGACCGCCCGGCCACCGACGGTTCCGTTCGCGACTCCGCGGTGTTCTCGATGCTGGCGGAGGAATGGCCGGCGGCGCGCCGGCGGCTGGTGGAGCGCCTCGGCACCTGACTGCAGCCAGCCTCGGGCGCAGCGCGCGCACCGCCTGGTGGCAGCCGCTCTGGCAGACTCTCCGGCGTGTACATCTCCGCCAAGGTCGACTACGCGGTGCGGGCACTGTGCTCGCTGGCCGAGGCCGAGGGGGCGGTGACCTCCGAAGCGTTGTCGACCTCGCAGGGCCTGCCGTCCAAGTTCCTCGAGAGCATCCTCAACGACATGCGTCGGGCCGGCATCCTGACCAGCCAGCGCGGAGCCGAGGGCGGCTACCGCCTGGCCCGTCCGGCATCGGAGATCTCGGTGGCCGACGTCATCCGGCCGCTCGACGGCCCGCTCGCCGAGGTCCGTGGCCTCCGCCCCGAGGCCACCAGCTACGAGGGCGCCGCCGAGCACCTGCAGGCGGTCTGGGTCGCGGTGCGGGCCAGCCTGCGCGCCGTCCTCGAGCAGGTCACCATCGCCGGCATCGTGTCCGGCAACCTGCCCCGGTCGGTCACCAAGCTCACCGCGGATCCCGACGCCTGGCTGCCCCACTGACCCCCACTGATCCCCCACTGACCCCCACTGATCCGCACTGAGCCGGCCCCGGCGGAACCGGGTCCGAGGACCACCGATCGGTCGGGCCGCACCACCCCCTACGATTGCCTCCCATGAGCCCGCCTGCGCCCGACGGCGCGCCCGGGGTGGCCACCCGATCGTCCGGTCCCGGGGACGGCGCTCCGTCCGCGGGGCTGGGCAGGGCCGAGACCTTCATCCTGATCATCGTCTGCCTGGCCCAGTTCATGGTGGTCCTGGACATCTCCATCGTGAACGTGGCGCTCCCCTCGATCCAGAAGGACCTCGGATTCGGCGCGGCGAGCCTGCAGTGGGTGGTCACGTCGTACGCGCTCACCTTCGGTGGCCTGCTGCTCCTCGGGGGCCGCCTCGCCGACATCTTCGGACGCCGCCGGATCTTCCTCATCGGACTCGCGCTCTTCACCGCGTCCAGCCTCCTCGGAGGATTCGCCGGCAACCAGGCCACCCTCATCGCGGCTCGGTCGTTGCAGGGGGTCGGTGCGGCCGTCCTCTCGCCGGCCACCCTGACCATCCTGACCGTCACCTTCACCGACCAGCGGGCACGGGCCAAGGCGTTCGGGGCGTGGGCGGCGGTCGCAGCAGGGGGTGGTGCCGCCGGTGCCCTCCTCGGCGGGATCCTCACCCAGTTCCTCTCGTGGCGGTGGATCCTGTTCGTGAACGTCCCCATCGGCGTCATCCTCTTCGTCTTCGCCAGGATCGTCCTGGTCGAGTCCCGGGCCGAGGGCGACCGCCGGAGGCTGGACGTCGCCGGGTCCATCGCGGTCACCGGCGGCCTGCTCAGCCTGGTCTACGCCATCGTCCACACCGACCAGGTGGCCTGGACCGCACCCTCGACCCTGGTCGCGCTGCTGGTCGCCGCGGTGTTGCTCGGCTCCTTCGTCTTCATCGAGGCCAAGGTGGCGAGGGACCCGCTCGTCCCGCTGCGGATCTTCCGGTCCCGGTCGGTCACCGGAGCCAACCTGGCCATGTTCTGCTTCGGGGTCGGGATGTTCGCCATGTGGTTCTTCCTCTCGCTCTTCCTCCAGCAGGTGCTCGGCTACGACCCGTTGACCACCGGGCTCACCTTCCTCCCGCAGACCGCGGCCATCGCGGTCGGCGCGACCCTCAGCGGCCGGCTCTCGCCGCGGTTCGGTCCACGCAACGTGCTGATCGTGGGCGCAGTGCTCGCCGCCGGCGGCCTCTACTGGCTCTCGTTCATCCGGGCGACCGACACCTACTGGACCGGGGCCTGCGGCGGCGGCATCCTGGCCACCTTCGGGATGGGCCTGGCCTTCACCCCGATCGCGCTGCTCGCCACCGGCGGGGTCCGGCGCGACGAGGCCGGTCTGGCTTCGGGGCTGGTCAACTGCAGCAGGCAGATCGGCGCCTCGGTCGGCCTGGCGGCCCTCTCGACCATCGCAGCCTCCCGGATCACTTCGCTGCTGCACCACGCGCCCCCCGTCGCGCAGAAGGTGGCGATGACCGCCGGCTACTCGCGGGCCTTCCTCATCGCCTCGATCGCGGTGCTGGCGGGTGGGCTGTTCGCGTTGCTCATCCCGCCGGCTCCGTCGCCGGAGACGGGACCGGCCATGGCGGTGGAGACGGTGGAGACGGTGGAGACGCAACCTGCACCCGCGGTCGCCACGGACTGAGCGGCGTCACACCCGGTCAACCCGTCGCGCCGATCAGCGTCGAACGCCCGTGGCGCCGGAGCTCCTCGAGCAGGCCCGACCGGCGGTCGGCGCTCAGCGGGACGTAGGCCAGGGGTGGACCGACCCGGCAGAACAGAGGGTCCCCACCCCGCCACCAGCCCTCGGCGCGGAGGGGTGCCTTGGTGACCTTGCCGCTCGCCGTCTGCGGGAGCGCGGTCGTGACCCGCAGATACGACGGTGCCCACTTGGTGCCGAGATCCTCCTGGGCGGCCAGGAACGCGGCGAAGGACTCGGGCTCGAACGTGTGCCCGGGCAGCAGCTCGAGGGCGGCCATCACCTGGTCCCCCGAACGCGGGTCGGGCACCGCGTAGACGGCGGCGGCGGCGGCATCGGCGAACCGGACCAGCACCCGCTCGATCGGCCCTGCGGTGATGTTCTCCGAATCGACCCGCATCCAGTCGCCACGGCGCCCGGCGAAGAACAGGTTGCCCTGTGCGTCGCGGTAGGCGAGGTCCCCCGTCCAGTACCAGCCGTTGCGCACCCGCTCGGCGGTCGAGACAGGATCGGAGTAGTAGCCCTCGAACCGGCCGGCCCCGGCCCGGTTGACGATCTCGCCGATCGCCTCGGAACCGTTGAGGAGGACACCGGACGGGTCGAACCTGGCCGGCGGGCACTCGGCGAGGGTCTCCGGATCGACGACCGCGGTGTCCGCGTCGGGGACCCCGAGGGAGCCCGGCGGACTCTCCGGCCTGCGGTTGATGGCGACACCCCCCTCGCTCGATCCGTACCCCTCGGTGAGCACGCACCCGAAGCGGCGTTCGAAGGCGGCCAGGTCGGCGATCGACGCCTCGGTGCCGAACCCCCGGCGGAGGGTGGTGTCGGCGTCGTCCTCCGACGGCGGGGTGGCCAGCACGTAGGCGAGCGCCTTGCCCACGTAGGTGAACGTGGTCACCCCGTAGCGACGCACGTCGGGGAGGAACCCCGAGGCACTGAAACGGCGGGCCAGCGCCACGGTCGCCCCGACCGCCAGGCTCGGGCCCCACAGCACCATCAACGCGTTGCCGTGGAAGAGCGGCATGGCGCAGTAGGCCACGTCCGACCGCTCGTAGCCGTAGAACTGGCCGGACCGCACGGCGATGGAGGCCAGCCGGCCCTGGGTGCACCGCACCGCCTTGGGCGTGCCGGTGGTTCCCGAGGTGAACAGCAGGAGGAACAGGTCGTCCACGCCGGGTCCCGCGGCGGCGGCCACCGCGCCGGCGGTGATCCCCCGGTGGGCGGCGACCACCGCGCCGTATCCCGGCGCGTCCACCCGGAGGACCCGGTCCGGGGGAACCCCGGTGTCCAGACCGTCGAGGAGCGCGGCGCCCTCGGCGTCGGTCACCAACACCCGGCAGTCGGTCCGTCGGATGTCGCCGGCGAGCGCCTCGCCCCGCCGGGTGGGGTTGATCCCGACGACGACCGCGCCGGACAGGGCGGCGGCCGACAACCAGAAGACGTACTCGGGCTCGTTGCCGAGGAGCACGCCCACGTGGGGAGGATCGAGCGCGCCGAGTGACCCGAGCAGAGCGGCACGTTCCGCTCCAGCGGCGACCACCTCACGCCAGGACCAGCTCCGATCGCCCGCGACCAGCCCGGGACGGTCGTCGGCGCTGCGGGCGAGGAGGAGGTCGGCGACACTCGGGGTGTCCTCCCTGTCCGTCCCCTCGACCGGCATGGCGGTCACGATACCGGTGGAGGTTGCAGCCGGGCGCGCCTACCATCGGGGCCGCTCCCCGTGGGGGTCCACGGACGAGACACCAGGAGGAACACCATGGGACAGCACAAGGCAGCGGTCGACATCAAGCGTCCGGCGGACGAGGTCTGGGCGGTGGTCGGCGACTTCGGGGGCATCGCCGGCTGGATGCCGGGCATGGAGTCCTGCCGCGTCGAGGGGGAGAACCGGATCATCGAGACGATGGGCATGACCATCACCGAGACGCTGGTCTCGAGGGACGACGCCGCCCGGACCTTCACCTACTCCATCGTCGACGGGGTGCCGGTGGAGAAGCACGAGGCCGTCGTCACCGTCCACCCCGACGACGACGAGTGCCACGTCACCTGGGTGGTCGAGGCCATCCCCGACGAGATGGCCGACCTGATGGGCGGCGTCTACCAGCAGTCCCTCGACGCACTCAAGGTGCACGTCGAGGGATGACCGCGGAGGAGTCCGTGGGCACCGGCGCCGCGGGACGTCGGTCCTACCGGGTCGAAGCCCGGACGACCGCTCCGGTCGAGGAGGTCTGGCCGTTGCTCGCCGAGGCGCGGCGCTGGAAGGAGTGGTCCTTCCTCACCCGGAGCGATCTCGAGCGCGAGGGGGCACCCGACCCCGACGGTGTGGGGGCGGTGCGCCGGTTCTCCCGGATGGGCATCGGCTCGCGCGAGGAGGTCCTGGCGTGGGATCCGCCCCACCACCTCGCGTACACCGTGCTGAGCGGGTTCCCGGTGCGCAACTACCGGGCCGACATCACGCTCGAGCCGGACGGGAGCGGCACCCGCATCGACTGGGTGGGGACCTACGACGAGAAGTGGCCGGGGACAGCCGCTCCGGTCGCCGCCATGCTCTCGCGGACGATGCAGAAGTTCGCGACCGGGGTGGCCCGCTTCGCGGATGCCCGGCACGGGCAGCGCTGAGAACCGGACGGCTCAACCGCCGACCCGGGCCAGCCGTCGCGCCCGCCGCTCCACCTCGGCCCTGGCCTCCGCGACGTCGACCGTGCGGCACTCACCGCCGGTGACCACCGGTCGACCGGCCACCCAGACGTCGGTGACCAGCCGACTCGACGCCGACCAGACCAGGTGCTCGACGAGCATCGCGTCGTCGAGGAGCGGCACGAACGCGGGATCGTCGAGGGACACCGCGATCATGTCGGCCTTCGCCCCGGGTGCGAGCACCCCGAGATCGGGGCGCCCGAGCGCGAGCCCGGCGCCGCGGGTGACCAGGTCGAGGGCGGACGAGGCGGGCAGGGCTGCGGGGTCACCCCCACGCACCCGGGCCAGCATGGCGGCGAAGCGCATCTCCTCCCAGAGGTCGAGATCGTTGTTGGAGGCCGGCCCGTCGGTGCCCAGACCCACCCGGATCCCCCGTGCGAGGAACTCGACCAGCGGCGCGACCCCCGAGGCGAGCTTGGCATTGCTCTGCGGGCAGTGGGCGACCGCGACGTCGTGGGTTCCGTAGAGGGCGAGGTCGCGCTCGGACAGCCAGATGCTGTGGGCCGCGAGGACCCGTCCCTCGAGCACGCCGGCCCCGGCCAGGACCTCCGGAACCGACCCCCCGTGCTCCGCCTCGAACGCCGCCCCTTCCTGCTCGGTCTCGGCGAGGTGGATGTGGACGAGGGCGTCGCGCTCCGCGGCGACCGCGGCGATCTCGACCAGCGCCGGGAGGGGCACCGTGTAGGCCGCGTGCGGGGCGAACCCCACCTCGATCCGCCCGTCCTCGCCCGTGCGGCGGCGGTGGAAGTCGGCGATCTCGGCGATGCGCCGCTCCCACCAGCGGTCGCTCTCCTGACCGGGGAGCCGGAGGACGCCGGGCGTGACCAGCGCACGCGAACCCGCCGAGAGCACGGCGTCGGTCAGCGCGTCCTCCATGAAGTACGCCTCGCAGGTCGTGGTCACCCCGAAGCGGAGCAGCTCGGCCGCGGCCAGGGTCATCCCCCAGTAGACGTCCTCCGGGGTCAGGTGGGCCTCCCGCGGCCAGAGCACCTCCTCGAGCCACCGGAGGAGGGGGAGGTTCTCGCCGGTGCCGCGGAACAGGGTCATCGGCGAGTGGCAGTGCGCGTTGACCAACCCGGGGAGGAGCACCCCGTCCACCCGGATCTCGCGCACCCCGGGTCCGCCCGCCGGGGCCTCCGGCTCCCCGGTTGCATCGGCGGCCGGTCCGACCCGGGTCACGACGTCCCCGGTGACCTCCACCATGCCGGGACGGTGGACGGCGCCCGTTCCGTCACAGGGCACGACCGCGTCGGCCAGGTAGCGGATCGCGCCGAGAGCCGTGCCCCCGTCGGCGCGCGTCACGTCCCGTCGAGCACCGGAGCCACCTCGGGATGCTCGCACTCCTCGTCCTCGATGGCGGCGATCTCCTCGATCCTGGGGACGTGCCGGCCCCCCTCGAACGGGGTGGTCAGGAAGATGTCGAGGATGTCGAGGGCGAGCTCGGTGGCGAGCACGCGTGCGCCGAGCGAGAGCACGTTGGCGTCGTTGTGCTGCCGGGCCAGACGGGCCGTGTACTCGTCGTGGCAGAGCGCCGCGCGGACCCCGCGGACCTTGTTGGCGGAGATGGCCTCGCCCTGGCCGCTCCCGCCGATCACGATCCCGACGTCCGCGCGGCCGCGAACCACGCCGCGGGCGACCGCCGCACAGATCGGGGGGTAGTCGACCGGGGCGTCGGTGAAGGTTCCGAGATCCTCCACCCGGTGACCGGCCGAACGGAGATGCTCCCCGAGGGCCTCCTTCAACCGCACCCCGGCGTGGTCCGAACCGATGATCACCCGCATCGTCCCACCATAGGCAATCGGCGATCCGCGGCGCGTGCCGCTCAGCCCCGCAGACGCGTCTCGTCGAAGCCGGTGGCCAGGAGGCGGAAGGCGCGGTCGACCTCGCCCTCGAGGTCGTCGGTCTCGCGGCGCGCCCAGCCGTCGAACGCGGCCATGGCCGCGCCGAGCGCGGCCCGCGGCGACGGTCTGCGGACCGAGGTCGCCCGGCTCACCACCCAGTCGCGCGGCGGCGAAGGCGGCCACCACCCCGCACCACGCCTCGTAGCGGACGGCCGAGTGGGCGACCAGGGTCGGGACGCTGCCGATGAGCGCCATCCGGATCCGGAGCTGGCCGAGCTCGCCGGCCCCGAACCGGTTGGTCGCCATCACCGCCAGCCGGAGCACGTCCATCAGCGGCTGCTCGTCGGGGGCTTCGGCGAGCCGGTCCGCCAGGCGCACCAGCTCCGCGTCGAACTCCCCCCAGACCACGTCGCGCTTCGACCGGTAGTAGCGGAAGAAGGTGCGGCGGCTGATCTTGACCGCTGCGGCGATCTCGTCGATCGTCGTCTCGTCGAACCCCTGCCGCTCGAAGAGCTCGAGCGCCACCCGGGCCACCTCCTCCCGCGAGGTACTGGGCCTGCGGCCCCGGGCCACCCCCGGTGTCCCCTCCCGCCGCTCGTCCGGAGCTCCGGTCATCAGGCTTTCATTTTGGCATCGAGTGCACTAAATTGCACCCATCGAGCGCCCGGCCCCGGCCGGCCGAGCAGCGGAGGACCGATGACCACGAGCGACGATCAGATCCAGGACCACGCGGACGACGCCCGGGCACCCGGACCGGCCACCGGCCAACTGCCTCCAGGGGCTGGCTCCGCCGGGGGCGACGCTGCCGGCGGCGACGCGCTGGTCGAGGGTGACCTGTTGGTCGAGGACGTCTCGATCGACGGGATGTGCGGGGTCTACTAGGGCCCGGCCGACCCACCCCGGGATCCCACCCCACCGACCGTGCCCCCCACACCGCCAGCGCCCGGCGCCGCGCCGTTCGACGCGTCGAAGGCGTGGACACTCCACCCCCAGGTGGCGTTGCGCCCCGAGTCGTTCGGTGCGCTCGCCTACCACTACGGCACGCGACGGCTCTCGCTCCTCAAGAGCAGGACCCTGGTCGCCGTGGTCGAGTCCCTGGCCCGCGAGCCGTCCGGCCGCGAGGCCTGCCGGGCGGCCGGCGTCGAACCCGCACAGCTCGGCGCCTACGAGCAGGCGCTCTCCTCGCTCGCCGACACCGGGATGATCTGCGAGCGGGAGGCCGGGTGATGCCCGCCGTGGTCCCGACCGACGGGGCGGCTCCACCCGCCGGCGGCACCCGGCTGGTCGACCACCTCGAGCGCGGTCTCGACGCGCCGATCTGCCTGACCTGGGAGCTCACCTACGCCTGCAATCTCGCCTGCCTGCACTGCCTGTCGAGCTCGGGCCGGCGGGACCCGCGGGAGCTGACCACCGCGGAGTGCCGCGCGCTCATCGACGAGTTCGAGCGCATGCAGATCTTCTACGTCAACGTCGGCGGCGGCGAGCCCACCGTCCGGGTCGACTTCTGGGACCTCGTCGAGTACGCGACCGGGCACCACGTCGGGGTCAAGTTCTCGACCAACGGATCCCGCATCACCGGCGACGTCGCGGCGTGGCTCGCGACGAGTGACTACGTGGACGTGCAGATCTCGCTCGACGGGGCCACCGCCGAGGTCAACGACGCGGTCCGGGGGGAGGGCTCCTACGCCACCGCGCGCACCGCGATGGAGCGCCTGGCGGCCGCGGGGTTCTCCGGCTTCAAGCTCTCGGTCGTGGTGACCCGCCACAACGTGCCCCAGCTGGACGACTTCCAGGCCCTCGCCGCAGGCCACGGGGCGCAGCTCCGTCTCACCCGCCTGCGGCCGTCCGGCCGGGGCGCCGACGTCTGGGACCAGCTGCACCCGACCCCCGAGCAACAGCGCACCCTCTACGACTGGTTGCTCGACCACGGCGAGGAGGTGCTGACCGGCGACTCCTTCTTCCATCTGGCCGGCTACGGAGGGTCCCTGCCGGGGCTCAACCTCTGCGGCGCAGGGCGGGTGGTCTGCCTGATCGATCCGGTGGGCGACGTCTACGCCTGTCCCTTCGCCATCCACGAGGAGTTCCTCGCCGGAACCGTCCGCGCGCCGGGAGGGTTCGCGGCGGTCTGGCGGGAGTCGGAGCTCCTCACCGGGCTGCGCGGTCCGCAGAGCTCGGGGGCGTGCACCTCCTGCGGCCACTTCGACGCCTGTCGGGGCGGGTGCATGGCCGCCAAGTTCTTCACCGGCCTGCCGCTCGACGGTCCCGACCCCGAGTGCGTGCTCGGTCACGGCGAACGTGCCCTCGCCGAGCGCGGCGACACCGAGGCGCCGCGGCCCTCGCCGGACCACTCCCTGCGCCCGCGCCGGGTGGCCGTCGCACTGACCCGGGCCGGGGACGTCCGGGGAACGGCGGCCGGGAGACCCCCGGACCGCGCCTGTGACACGAGTCCCCTGGCCGGCTGCGTGCCGGGACCCTCCAGCCCCTGACCGTGGGAGCGCTCACCGACCCCGTCGTGGTGGCCGGCGTCCCCGCTCCGTCGCGGGTGGTCTTCGGCCCGCACGAGACCAACCTCGCCACCGGCCGCTCGATCGGGGACCGCCACGTCGGCTACTACGCGGTTCGGGCCGAGGGCGGCGCGGGGGTGGTGGTCACCGAGACCGCCTCGGTCCACCCCTCCGACTGGCCCTACGAGCGGGCCCCGCTCGCATCGGCGAGCGGACCCGGCTGGCGGGCGATCGCCGACGCCCTCCGGCCGCACGGGACGGTCGTGCTCGCCGGCCTCGGCCACAGCGGCGCGCAGGGGTCGAGCGCCTACTCGCAGTCCGTGCTGTGGGCTCCCTCCCGGGTCGCCGACGTGGTCAGCCGCGAGATGCCCATGGAGATGGGATCCGCCGAGATCGCCGCACTGGTGGACGGGTTCGCCTCCTCGGCGCGACTGGCGGTGGCCTCGGGCCTCCACGGGGTGGAGGTGGATGCCGGGCCGTTCTCGCTGCTGCGCCAGTTCCACTCCGGTCTGACCAATCTGCGCGCGGACGGCTACGGGGAGGACCGGCTGCGTCTGACCCTCGAGGTGCTCGACGCGGTGCGGGCCGCCATCGGGCCGGGACGCCTGCTCGGCCTGCGCCTCTCCTGCGACGAGCTGGCCCCGTGGGCCGGGGTCACCCCGGAGCTCGCGGCCGCCCAGGTCGACGTGCTCGCCGACCGGGTCGACCTGCTGGTCGTCGTGCGCGGCGGTCCCTATTCGACGTCCGCCTACCGGCCCGACGCCCACACCCCGGCGGCGACCAACCTCGACCTCTGCCGGTCCATGCGGGAGGCGGCGTCCGGACGGGTGCCGGTGGTCCTCCAGGGGAGCGTGATCGACCCGGAGGTGGCCGAGGAGGCGATCGCCTCGCACGTCGCCGACCTGGTCGAGATGACCCGGGCGCAGATCGCCGAACCCCGCCTGGTCCACCTGGTCCGGTCGGGGGTGCCCGAGCGGGTCCGGCCGTGCATCCTCTGCAACCAGGCCTGCCGGGTGCGCGACAACCGCAACCCACTGGTGAGCTGTGTGGGAGAGCCCCGGAGCGGACACGAGACGGTCGACCCCGACCCGCTGTCGGCGCCCCTGTCGGCGGGCGTGGTCGGGCCGGGATCGGTGCCACCGGGGGGGACCGGCGAGGCCTGGGTGGTCGGGGCCGGCCCGGCCGGGCTCGAGTGCGCGCGGGTGCTCTCGGGTCGCGGCTGGCGGGTGCGGGTGCTCGAGCGGAGCGGGGGGGCCGGCGGGGCCCTGCGGCGGGCCGCGGTGGGCCCGGGGCGCGGACGGATGGCCGCCCTCGCCGGGTGGCTGCAGACCGAGTGCGAACGTCAGGGCGTGACCGTCGAGACCGGACGGGACGCCAGCTCCCTCGATCTCGACGAAGCCAGGGACCGCGGCACCGCGGTGATCCTGGCCACCGGGGGCCGTCCGGCACCGCCCGGGTTCGCGACCGACGGGTCCCGCCCGGTGATCGACGCGGCGAGTGCGCTGGCCGGCGACCGGGGGAATCTTCCCGACGGTCCGGCGGTGGTCCACGACCCGGTGGGCGGGCCGGTCGGGGTCGGCATCGCCGAGTGGCTGGCCGAGGGAGGGCGCGCCGTCTCCCTGGTGACGCCCGACCCGGTCGCCGGGACCCTGCTCTCGATGACCGGCGACCTCGCCGACGCAAACACCCGGCTCCAGCGCGCCGGTGTCCGCCGAGAACTGCGGACCCGGCTGCGGGCGGTCCGCGACGGTGCGGTGCAGCTCGAGGACGTCTGGACCGGCGAGGAGCGGTCCGTGCGCTGCGCGGTGGTGATCGACTGCGGGCACCGACTGCCCGAGGAGTCGCTCTACGCGGAGCGACCCGGAACGCCCCGCGCCGGCGACTGCGTCGCCCCCCGCGGGGTGCTCGAGGCGGTGCTCGAGGGACGCCGGCGCGCGCTCGAGGCCTGCGGGGTGCTCGAGGCGGTCCGCCACCCCGTCTCCGGCGGGGTGATCTCGTGACCGAGGACGTGGCGAGCAACGCGAACGGGGTGGGCCGGGTGGCCGGGCGGGTGGCCGGCAAGGTCGCACTGGTCACCGGAGCGGCCCGCGGGCAGGGGCGCAACCATGCGGTCCGCCTCGCCGAGGAGGGTGCCGCGGTCATCGCGCTCGACGTGTGCGCCCCCATCGCCGGGCTCGGCTACCCGACGGCGACCGAGGCCGATCTCGCCGAGACGGCACGCCAGGTCGAGGGTATCGGCGGCCGGGTGGTGAGCGCCGCGGTCGACGTCCGCGACGGCGATGCGCTGGCCGGCGCGGTGTCCGCCGGAGTCGAGCGCATCGGCCGGCTCGACATCGTCGTGGCCAACGCCGGGGTGTGCTCGGTCCAACGGTGGGACGAGGTCACGCCCGAGCTCTGGGACACGGTCCTCGGGGTCAACCTGACCGGCGCCTGGAACACCTGTGTCGCCGCGCTCCCCCACCTGCTCGCCGCCGGCGGCGGGTCGATCATCCTGATCAGCTCGGTCGCCGGACTCAAGGGCCAGCCGTTCTTCGCCCCCTACGTGGCCTCCAAGCACGGGCTGGTCGGGGTCATGCGGTGCCTCTCGAACGAGCTGGCCTCGCAGGGGGTCCGGGTCAACACCGTCCACCCGACCGGGGTCGACACCCCGATGCTGGCGGCCATGCATGGCCTCACCGAGCGCATCGAGGCCAGCCCCGACGTGGGCCCCCTGTACCTCAATTCGCTGCCCGTCCGACTGGTCCAGGCCTCCGACGTCACCAACGCGGTGCTCTACCTCGCCTCCGACGAGTCGCGGTACGTGACCGGGCACACCATGACCGTCGACGCGGGCGCGTCGGCGCGCTGAGGGACGACATGAGCTCGTCCGGCCGGTACCGCCACCTCTTCTCCCCCCTGCGGCTCGGGCCGGTGACCGTGCCCAACCGGATCGTCTTCTCGGCCCACCTGACCAACTACGCGACCGAGGGGCTGCCCACCGAGCAGCACGTCGCCTACTACGCGGCCCGGGCGGCGGGCGGGACCGGGCTCATCGTGACCGAGGAGCACTCCACCCACCCGACCGACTGGCCCTACGAGAAGCTCATCCACGGGTTCCGGCCCGAGGTGGTCGACGGCTACCGGCGGATCACCGATGCGGTCCACGCCCACGACGTCCCGATCTTCGCCCAGATCAACCACAACGGCGGCCAGGCCTCGAGCATGTACACCCGCCTCCCGGTGTGGGCGCCGAGCCCGATCCCCGACCCGCTGTTCCGCGAAGTGCCAAAGGCCGTCGAACATCACGAGATCCACGAGATCGTCGAGGGTTACGCACTGGTCGCCGCCCACTGCGCCGCGGGAGGCTTCGACGGGGTCGAGCTCCAGTGCTCGCACTCGTCGATCGTGCGCGGGTTCCTCTCGCCGGCCACCAACACACGGGCGGACGAGTACGGGGGATCCCTCGCCGACCGGGCGAGGCTCCTGCTCGAGATCGTCGACGCGGTCCGGTCGACCATCGGCCCCGGCCAGGCGCTCGGCGTCCGCCTCTGCGGGGACGAGCTCATCGAGGGGGGCACCGACATCGCGGACGCGGTGGCGATCGCCCGCATGGTCGAGGCGACCGGCCGGGTCGACTACATCAACACCTCGATCGGCGTGGCCACGGCCACCCTCTACATGATCGAGGCGAGCATGCAGGTCCCGCCCGGCTACGCGCTGTTCGTCCCGAGCGCCCTCCGGGACGCGGTGGGACTCCCGGTGGTCGGGGTCGGCCGGTTCAAGGACCCGCTGCAGGCGGAGCGGGCCCTCGCCGAGGGGGTCTGCGACCTGGTCGGCGTGGTCCGCGGGCAGATCGCCGACCCGGACTTCGCCGCCAAGGCCCGGTCGGGACATGCCACCGACATCCGCACCTGCCTCTCCTGCAACCAGGAGTGCGTGGGCAGGATGGGCCTCAACCGATGGCTCGGTTGCATCGAGAACCCGGTCTGCGGACGGGAGGCGGCCATCGTCCCCCTGGTCCGGCGCCGGCGCTCGATCGTGGTGGTCGGTGGGGGGCCGGGTGGGCTGCAGGCGGCGGTCACCGGAGCCGAGCGCGGCCACCGCGTGGTCCTCTTCGAGCGCAGCCACCGGCTCGGGGGACAGGCCCGGGTGGCCGCGACCGTCCCGAGTCGCGCCGAGTTCTTCGACATCGCCCGCAACCTGATCGTGGCCGCCCGGCGCGAGGGCGTCGAGCTCCGGACCGGGGTCGAGGCGACCGCGGCCGCGGTGCGCGCCGAGGCCCCCGACGTGGTGGTCCTGGCCACCGGTGCCCGTCCGCTGCGCCCGTGGTGGGCCGGCGACGAGCCCCGGGTGGTCGACGTGCGCGACGTCCTGGAGGACCGGGTCCGTCCGGAGGGCCGGGTGGTCCTGGTGGACGAGCTCGGGTTCCACCAGGCGACGTCCACGGCCGAGCTCATGGCGGACCGGGGCTGCGTGGTCGAGATCGTGACCAACGCGATGGTCGTGGGCCAGGATCTCGGCATCACCCTCGACCTCGAGACGTGGAACGTGAAGGCCCACGCCAAGGGCATCGGCCAGAGCGTCGACCTGGTGCCGATGGGGGTGGCCAGGGTCGGCGAAGGGACCCCCGACTCGGGGCTCGGGCCGGTCGTGCTCACCCTGCAGCACCACCCGACCGGGACCGAGCAGGTCCGCCACTGCGACTGGGTGGTCTGTGCCGTCCACCAGCAACCCGAGGACGAGCTGTTCCACGAGCTGGCGGGCGCCCCCTTCGAGGTCCACCGGATCGGCGACTGCCTGGCCCCGCGCAGGGCCCACGCCGCGGTCGTGGAGGGCCACCGGGTGGCGGTCGCGCTGTGACCCCTCACGGTGTGGCTGGCGGGAGCGGGAGCGCGGTGGCGGTGCTCGTGGCCCGGGGGGGACGTCTCCCGGGCGGGGCCGGGGAAACGGTCTCGGAGGCGGGCGGGAACGCGCTCGTGGTCGGCTCGGACGCAGAGGAGGCGGCCGCTTCGCTGACCGGCGCCACGACGGCACGGTGGTGCGAGACGGGGCCCGACTTCCGGCCCGGCGAACTGGCCCGGGCGCTCGCTCCGGCGGTCGCGGCCGTCCCGCTGGTCCTCCTCCCCGCCTCACCGGACGGCAGGGACCTCGCGCCCCGTCTCGCGGCAGCGCTCGATCGGCCGCTCCTGGCCCGCGCGCTGCGCGCGACGTGCGTGACCGGCGAGACGGACCGGGGAGGAACGTGGGTCCGGGCCTGTGTGGCTCGGCTCGACGACCGCGTGCTGGTGCCCGTCGAGGTCCACGGACCGGCCGTGGTCACCCTGGTCGGCGGCGGACGCGCGGCGCACCAGGCGTCACAGCGACCACCCGGTGCGGGAGGGCCGACCGATCTGGGCCCGGTCACCCTGGCAGCCGGCGACAGCCCTCCGGAGGGACCGGGCGGCGAGGTCGTGCTCGAGGAGCTGCTCGAGCCCGACCTCCACACGATGGACCTGGCAGACGCGACCCGGGTGCTGGCCGGCGGGGCCGGCCTGGTCCCGGGTGACGACGACCGACGGGCCACCGCCGTCTTCGACCTGCTCGGCGACGTCGCCGCCGCCCTCGGCGGCTCGGCCGGCGCGACCCGGGTGGTCACCGACGCGGGGTGGACCGGCTACGAGCGCCAGATCGGCACCACCGGGGTGGCCGTCGACCCCGACCTCTACGTCGCGTTCGGGGTGTCGGGCGCAGCCCAGCACGTCGGCGGCCTCGGTGCCCCCCGCCACGTGGTCAGCGTCAACACCGACGCCTCCTCGCCGATGACGGCGATGGCCGACCTCGGGCTGGTCACCGACGCCCAGGGACTGCTGCTCGAGCTCGCCCGTCGGCTGGCGGTCCCCCTGCCAGAGACCCTGTCGAGCGGGAACGGAGGGTCCGGTGGGTCCGGTGGGTCCGGTGGCTGACCCGGACCTGGACGCCGTGGTGGTCGGGGCGGGGCCGGCCGGCGCCTCGGCGGCGCTGGCCCTTGCCAGGGCCGGCCGCTCGGTGGTCCTGCTCGAGCGCGGGCCCTTCCCCGGGTCCAAGAACGTCTACGGCGGGGTGGTGTACGGCCGGGTGCTCGACGAGATCCTGCCCGGGTGGTGGGACGAGGTGCCGGTCGAACGCTGGGTGGTACGCCGCTCGACGATGATCATGACCCCGACCCAGTCGCTCTCGGTCGACTACCGCTCGCACGACTGGGGCGCCGCCCCGTACAACGGCTTCACCACCCTGCGCAGCCACTTCGACGGCTGGCTGGCCGGCAAGGCGACCGGGGCCGGAGCCCGGTTGGTGACCTCCACCGTCGCGACGGCCCTCCTGCGAGACCCGTCGGGACGGGTGATCGGGGTGCGGACCGATCGCGACGGCGGCGAGCTGCGGGCGCCGGTGGTGATCGCCTGCGACGGGGTCAACTCCTTCCTGGCCAAGGAGGCCGGGCTGCACCCACGGGTCGACGCGTCCCACCACACCCTCGGGGTCAAGGAGGTCCTCGACCTCCCTCCGGGCGCCATCAACGAGCGGTTCGGTGTCGCGAGCCGCGAGGGGGTCGACATCGAGATGCTCGGGTGCACCGGGCCGGTCCCGGGTGGGGGCTTCCTCTACACCAACGAGCAGACGGTGAGCGTCGGCGTCGTGCTCTCCCTCACCGGGCTTGCCGAGGCCGCCGTGCGGCCCGAGGAGCTCGTGGCCGACCTCAAGGCACATCCGGCCATCGCCCCGCTGCTGCGGGGCTCCTCCCTCCGCGAGTACTCGGCCCACCTCATCCCCGAGGGCGGGTACGACACGATGCCCGAGCTGGTCGGTGACGGTCTCCTGGTGGCCGGGGACGCCGCGGCGATGACCCTCGCCACCGGGATCTGGCTGGAGGGGGTCAACTTCGCCATCGGCTCGGGCTACGCCGCGGGGCGCGCGGCGGACCGGGCCCTCACCGCCGGCGACTGCTCGACACGGGGGCTGGCGTCGTACCGCGCCGACCTCGAAGGCCAGTTCGTCCTGGCCGACCACAAACGGCTGCGCAGGGCTCCGGCCCTCGTGCTCTCCGACCGGGTGCAGCGGCGCTACCCGGGACTCCTCTGCGACCTCGCCGAGGGGATGTTCACCGTGACCAACCCGGCCCCCAAGCCCGGCGGCCTCCGGGTCACCCGGGACGCGGCGGCGCGACACGGGGTCACCCTGCGCCAGCTGGCGGTCGACACCCTCCGCGGACTCAGGATCTTCGGGTGAGCGGTCCTGCACGGTGGCGCGGGATCTCCTTCGAGGAGCGCATGGCCACGGTGGACTTCCGGGTCGGGGAGCGCGCCCACATCACCGTCGAGTCCGACGTGTGCCGGTCGTGTACGACGCGGGAATGTGTGACCGCCTGCCCGGCAGACCTCTTCGCCCCGACCGCGGACGGCGGCATCCTCTTCAATTACGAGGAGTGCTTCGAGTGCGGGACCTGCTACATGGTCTGCAACCGCGAGGGTGCGATCACCTGGACCTACCCGGACGGCGGGCACGGCGTCGTCTTCCACCACGGATGAGCGCCGCCACGGGCCCCCTGGTGGTCGTCTGCCTCCGGATCGGCGACCTCCGTCCCGAGATCGGCCCGCTCACCGGCGCGGTGACCCGCGACCCGCTCGGGGTCGGACTGACCGCGGCCGACGCGTCGGCACTCGAGCACGCGCTGCGGGTCGCCGAGGCCTGGTCCGGACGCGTCCTCGCCCTCTCCGCGGGGCCGCCGTCGATCGACCCGGTGCTGCACGAGGTGCTCGCGCTCGGGGTCGAGGTGGTCCGCATACCCCTCGCCGGCGAGGCCGACCGGCCCCGCTACAACCAGGAGCTGGCCGACGACGAGCGCCGGCTCGCGCGTGCCCTGGCGGCCGCGATGGAACCCCACGGACCCGTCGACCTCGTGCTGTGCGGGGACCGCTCGGTCGACCGGGGCACCGGCGCCCTCCCCGCCTACCTGGCCCACGAGCTTGGTGCGGCCCAGGCGCTCGGCCTGGTCGTCCTCGACCCCCGGAGCGGCGCCGAGGGACGGTTCCTCGTGGCCGAGCGTCGCCTCGACGCAGGGTGGCGGGAACGGCTCCGGGTGCCGCTGCCCGCGGTCTGCTCAGTCGAGGGCGCCGGGATCCGGCTCCGGCGGGCCACCCTCGGCGGGATGCTCTCGGCCGGCGGGGTGCCGCTGCTCGCCGACGACGCAGACCCGCTGTCCGCGGACAGCGGCCAGGACAGGTCTGTGCCGGCCGCCGGTCGCGTGCACGCGGGGTCGACCGTCCCGTTCCGCCCGCGCACCCGGGTCGTCCCGCCGCCGGACGGGGACGACCCGCGGGTCCGCATGCTCGCGCTGACCGGTGCCCTGGTGGCCCACGACCCTCCCATCGTGGTGGAGCCGGCGGACGCGCAGGAGGCGGCCGACGTCCTCCTCGCCTACCTCGCCCGCCACGGGTACCTGCCCGCACCGGTCGGGCACCCGTCGGAAGGCCGGCGGTGAGCCGTCTCTCTGACACCACCTGGCAGGAGGTGGACCCGCCCGCCCCGGGGGGCAGGATCCTCGTCGTGCCGGTGGGCGCGACCGAGCAGCACGGCCCCCACCTCCCCCTGACCACCGACACCGAGATCGCGGTCGCGGTGGCCGAGGAGGCGGCCCGGCGCGATCCCCGGCTGGTGGTCGCCCCCGCCGTGGCCTACGGGTCGAGCGGCGAGCACGAGGGCTTCCGCGGCACCCTGTCCATCGGGCAGGAGGCGACCGAGGCGCTCCTGGTCGAGCTCGGGCGATCGGCGGCACGGTCCTTCACCCAGACGGTCCTCGCCTGCACCCACGGGGGCAATGCGGGGCCGCTCGGCCGCGCCCTCGCGCAGCTCGCCGCCGAGGGCCATCCGGTGGCCGGCTGGTCCCCGCGCTGGAGCGGCGACCTCCATGCCGGGCACACCGAGACCTCGCTGATGCTGGCCATCGCCCCGGACAGGGTCCGACCCGCACCGTGGGAGCCCGGACCGGCACGGGCCGCCGGCGAGCTGCTGCCGCTGCTGCGGTCGCGTGGCGTCCGGCCGGTCAGCGCCAACGGGGTGCTCGGCGACCCGAGGGCGGCCGGCCCGGCCGAGGGGAGGCGGCTGCTCGACGCGGCCGCCGACGAGCTGGTCGCGTTCGCCGCCGGGCTGTCCGCGGGGCCGGAGATCCCCGGGGTCGCCGAGCGCGCCGGCCGAACCACCAGGACCGTCCGAACCGGAGGAGGGGATCACCCATGACCCGTGTCGCCGTCGTCACCGGAGCCGCCCGAGGCATCGGCGCCGCAACCGTGTACGAACTGGCCCGGTCCGGATGGTCGGTGGTGGCCGTGGACCGTGCGACCGACGACGCCCGGCTGCCCTACGCGATGGGCAGCGCGAGCGAGCTCGACGACGTCGTCACGAGCTCGCTGGCCATGCGACCGGCGGGCGAGCCGGGAACCGGCGTGGTCGGTCACATCGCCGACACCACCGACGCCGAGGGCATGGCCGCGGCGGTCGCGCTGGCCGAGGACCGCTACGGAGGGCTCGACGCGATGATCGCGGTGGCCGGGGTCATCGCCGGAGGGATGCCGCTCTGGGAGATGCCGGCCGACCAGCTCGGCGCGGTGCTCGGGGTGGACCTCGGCGGCCCGATCACCGCGGCACGCGTCGGGATCCCCGCGCTGCTCCGGCGGCCGGCCCCGCGCCAGGGGCGGTTCCTGGCCGTCGCCTCGGCTGCCGCCACCCGCGGTCTCCCCCGGCTGAGCGCCTACGGGGCGGCAAAGGCCGGGGTGGCGGGACTGGTGCGCGGACTGGCGGCGGAGCTGGCCGGGACCGGGGTCACGGCCAACGCGGTCAGCCCCGGATCGACGGCGACGGCGATGCTCGAGGAGAGCGCTCGCCTCTACGGGCTGGCCGACACCGGCCCGTTCGCCGAGCAGCAGACGATCGGCAGACTGCTCGCCCCGAGGGAGGTGGCCGCTGCGCTGGTCTGGCTGGCCGGCACCGGCAGCGACGCGATGACCGGAGCGGTGATCCCGGTGGACGGCGGCCTCACCCTGTGACACCCCTGCCGGACGGGTTCGGGCTCGCGCTCGATCCGTCGGTACGCAGGTTCGACCAGCCGTCGCGGGACCGCACCGTGCTGGTCGGCGGTGTCCCCGGCCGGGTCATCATCCTCTCGGCAGAGGGCCGGCGGGCGCTCGACGGTCTGCTGCTGGAGGAGTGGGGCGGGGACGGAGCAGGGGTGGGTGCGCCGACGGCCGCCTCGGTGCCCGTACGGGAAGAGGCCCGCCGTCTCGGACGCCGGCTGGTCGACGCCGGCATGGCCCACCCGAGACCCGGCCGTCCCCTCCCGGCCGCGGAGTGCCTCTCGGTCACGGTGGTGGTCCCGGCACGCGACCGCCCCGACCTCCTCGACCGGTGCCTGGCCTCCCTCGGGACCGATCGCCCGGTGCTGGTCGTCGACGACGCCTCGCAGCGGCCGGACCGGGTGGCGATGGTCTGCCGGGAACGCGGGGCGCGGCTGGTGCGGCGCGACGTGAACGGGGGTCCGGCTACGGCCCGCAACGACGCGGTCGGGAGGATCGACAGCGACCTGGTCGCCTTCGTCGACAGCGACTGCACGGTGGGGCCGGGGTGGTTGGACGCACTGGTCTGGCAGTTCGCCGACCCGGTCGTCGCCGCCGTCGCCCCCCGGGTCCGGCCCGAACCGGAGGGGACACCCGGACGGCCCAGCGTCCTCACCCGGTTCTCGGACCGGCGTTCGGCCCTCGACCTCGGGGCCGCCGAGGGCGAGGTGGGGCCGCATCGTGCGGTCCGCTACGTGCCGTCCGCGGTGCTGGTCGTCCGGCGCTCGACGCTCACCTGCGCGGCGATCGGTGGGTTCGACGAGGGTCTCCGGGTCGGCGAGGACGTCGACCTCGTTTGGCGTCTGCTCGACGCCGGCTGGCACGTCCGGTACGAGCCCTCGGTCACGGTCACCCACCGCGAGCCGGCCACCTGGACCGGCCTGCTCGCAAGACGCCTGCGCTACGGCACCTCGGCCGCGCCGCTCGCGAAACGGCATCCCGGCCGGTTGGCACCGGTCGAGCTCCGCCCCTGGCCGACGGCTGCCGCGGTTGCCCTCCTCGCCGGGCGACCCCGGCTCGCCGCGCTGTCCGTCGGATGGGCCGCCCTGTCCCTGGCCCGCGTGGTCCGTCCCCTCGGGATCCCGGCACGCCGTTCGCTCCGGTGGAGCGCGGAGGGCGCGGGCTGGACGCTGGTCGGCATCGGGCGCGCCTCGACCGTGCTCGGCGCCCCGGCACTGGTCGCACTGGCCGTGCGCCGGCGCGGTGGCGTGCGGCCGGCGGTGGTGCTCGCCGTCGCCCCGGCGATCGTCGACTGGCTACGCAGGAGACCCGACCTCGATCTCCCGCGCTGGGTGGTCGCCTCGCTCGCAGACGATGCCGCCTACGGCGCGGGGGTCTGGCTCGGCTGTCTGCGATCGGGCTCGGTCGGGCCGCTCCTGCCGGCCCTCGTCCTCGGACCGAACCGACGCGCGCAACGGGCCGCCGAATGATGTGAGACTGGGTGCCGACAGCGAGACGGCTGCCGGGCGGTGCGGTGCGGTCGACCCACCCCGGGCGGACAGGGCAGGGACCATGGACACCGAAACCGCACCACCCCGGCCGGAGCCGGTGAGTGCGCCGGCCGGCCGGCGATCTCCTGCGGCCCGGTTGCTTCGCCCGGTGGCCCTGTCGGTGTTGCTGGCCGGGCTGGCGGTGGCGCTCGTCGTGGGCCTGGTCACCCATGCCTCCCTCGACGGCGCGAACGGCAAGCTGGGGACGGCCCGAGCGGGGCTCGCACAGAGCCGGGACACCCGGAAGGCCGCGACCCTCCGCTTCCAGGCCCTGTCCGACGCGGCGACCGCCGAGGCGGCCACCCTCGGGACCGACACCCTCCAGCTCTCCGGTCTGGACGCACAGCTGGGTCTGTCCGAGGCCCACGTCGTGACCCAGGGCGTGCGGATCTCTGACCTCGACGCCTGCCTCTCCGGCGTCGAGCAGGCGCTCAACCAGATCTCCCTCGGCGACCAGGCGGGCGCCGGCGGGACGCTGGCCCGGGTCGGTCCGGTCTGCTCCGGCGCCGAGCCGTCGACATGACCGCGACCTCCTCCCTCGAGGGAGCAGCCGGCCGCGGGGACGCCTCGCCGCGCGAGCCCGCGGGGCCCGTGCCGGTCGAGGCGCCCGACAGGCACCCCACCCACCGGCGCGCGATCCTCGTCGTGCTCGCCCTGCTCGTGGCCGCGGTCGCCACCGACCTGCTGCTCGAGCACGACCTCGGCCAGACCCGCCTGGCCCTCTCGTCCGCGACCAGCAGCTGGCAGCGCGCGGACGCCGCGCTCTCGAGCGCCCTGCGGGCGGTGGACGCCGAGTCCGCGGTGCAGACAGACCGGGTCAAGGCGATCGACCGCACCGCGGCCGCCATCGCGAGTGCGAACCAGCGGCTGACCGCGGCGTCGCAGACCGGCGGGCTCCAGACCCTGGACATCGCCGCCCTGGACGCCTGCCTCGGGGGCGTGTCCACCGCGACCACCGCGATCCGGAACAGGGACCTGGCCGGGGCCGTCCACGCGATCAACCTCGCCGCGCCGTCGTGCGAGCTGCTCGCCGGGGGGAGCTCCGGCGCGTCGTACCCGTTCGACTTCCCCGATCCGTTCGTCCTCACCGTGGGCCACACCTACTACGCGTTCGCCACCAACTCGGCTGCGGGCAACATCCAGATCATCGAGTCCACCGACCACCAGCGCTGGGCCACGGTCGGCGACGCCCTCCCCCACCTGGCCGCCTGGGCGGCTCCGGGTGCGACCTGGGCACCGTCCGTGCTTCCCGTCGGCAGGAGCTACGTCATGTACTACTCGGCGGACGTGGGCACCACCGGTGAGCAGTGCATCTCCGCCGCGGTCGCCTCCCGTCCGCAGGGGCCCTACATCGACACGTCGAGCACACCGCTCGAATGCCAGCTCTCCCTCGGCGGATCGCTCGACCCGAGCCCGGTGCTCGACCAGAACGGCATCCCCCACCTGGTGTGGAAGTCCCAGGGCGGACGTGGACAGATGGCCACCCTCTGGTCGCAGCAGCTGTCCCAGAGCGGCACCGGACTCGCGCCCGGCGCGCCGACCGCGCTGCTTGAGCCCGACGAAGGCTGGCAGCACGGCACGGTGGAGGGGCCCAGCATGGTGCTCAGCAACGGGCAGTACATCCTCTTCTACTCGGGGAACGACTGGACGACCGCCGCCTACGGCATCGGGTACGCACGCTGTGCCGGGCCGCTCGGGCCGTGCACCGACCAGTCGACGGCCCCCTTGCTCTCATCCGGACCGTCCTTCAGCGGCCCGGGTGGGGAGGCCGTCTTCACCGACCCGAGGGGCCACCTGTGGATGGGGTTCCACGCCTGGATTCCCGCTGCGGTGGGCTACCCGCACAGCAGAGAGCTGTTCGTGCGCTCCCTGGACCTCTCCGGACCGGTGCCGAAGATCGGGTCGTGAGCGCGGACGCGACTCGAGCCCCGGCAGACGCCCGGGGCTGGAGTCGATGTCAGCGGTTGACGCCTCCGCGTCGGCTCAGGTGCCGTGCATGTGGAACACCTGGGTGGCGTTCGGTGCAGTGCCGTTCGCAGCGGTGAACGTGATGGTCTGCGTGGCGGCGAGGTAGGTGCCGTCGAGGGTCGCCGTCCCGTTGGTGTGCTGGGTCAGCGTCACCCCGGCGGGGAGCGGTGTGGACGTGATCGTGGGCGGCGGATACCCCGTCGTCTTGACGGTGAAGCTGAACACGGTCCCCACCGGGCCCGAGATCGTGGCGCCGCTGATGAACTTCGGTGCCTGGTCCACGAACAGGTTGAACGACTGCCTCGCGGTGCCCGACGTGCTCTTGGCGGTCAGCACGATCACATGGAGCGCACCGGTTCCGAGCGCCGGGTTACCCGACAGCGTCGCCGTGTTGTTGCTGTGACTCACCAGGGTGAGCCCGCTCGGCAGCGCGCTGGAGGTGAACTTCGGATGCGGGTAACCGGTGGCGGTGACTGTGAAGCTGCCTATCACACCGACCGTGAAGGTGGCGTTGTTGGGCGAGGTGAAGCGTGGCGCCGCGGGGGCCACCGTCAAGGTGAACTCCTGGGTCACCGAACCGACGCCGTTGTTCGCGTTGATGTCGATGGTGTACGTCCCTGTGACGAGCGGCGTCCCCGAGATCACCCCGCTCGAGGGGTAGAAGTGGAGGGTCGACGGCAGTCCCGTGTCACTCACGTCATTGGCGAGCGAGAGCAGCGGGGCCGGGGTCCCGGTGGCCGTGACGACGAACCGGTTGCCGATCGCCGTCCCTTCGGTGAAGGTGGCATGGCTGACCGAGGTGAACGCCGGGTTGCCCGCGGCCACCGCCGGCAGATCGCCGATCGCAGCGACAACACCGAAGGCCCCCAATCCGATCGTCAAACCGACAGCAACACGCGCAATTTTGGTACCAAGCATCTGCATCCCCCTCCGGGCCCTCTCGCCCTCTTTCTTTCGCCCCAACCGGTCGGGCGACCGTAGGCGCCTGCTCCCGGGATCATGCGGGCAGGCGGATCGGATGTCAAGCCGAAACAGGGTGTTCACCACGCAGAGTCACCGGTTCACCACAATCCAGGCAATTGCCTCAGCCCGACCGTCCGGCAAGACTCGTCTCGTGGAGCCGCTCGCCATCCACCATGTGTCGATCAACGTCACCGACGTCCCCGCCGGTGTGGCCTTCTACACCGACGTCCTCGGTGGTTCGCTGCGCGACGACCGACCCGACTTCGGGATCGGAGGCGCATGGATCGATCTCGGTGGCCAGCAGGTCCATCTGGTCGAAGCGCCGGCTCCTCCGGCGCTCGGGCAGCACTTCGCGATCCGGGTCGCCGACCTCGACGACGTGGTGACGGAGCTGCGTGCGCTCGGGGTGGCGGTCACCGACCCCGGCCCGGCCGGCGCGGGGCGCCAGGCCTTCCTGTCGGATCCGGCGGGGAACACGCTCGAGCTCCACCAGGCGGGGCACGCCCACCCCTGACCGGGCGGAACACGACGCCGCGCCGCGCGCCGGCACGCGGACCGCGTCATCCCGGAATTGCAGCACCGGGGGCCTCTCGGCCCCCGGTGCGCAGAACTCCGATCGAATTCAGCGAATCAGATCTTGCGGACCTGGCTCGCCTGCAGGCCCTTCTGGCCCTGCTTGGTCTCGAACTCGACGCGCTGGCCTTCCTCCAGATTGCGGTAGCCCTCCATCTGGATCTCCGACTGGTGAACGAAGAGATCATCCCCGCCGCCGTCAGGCGTGATGAAACCGAAGCCCTTCTCGGCGTTGAACCACTTGACTGCACCCACACCCATAACTGAGTCTCCTTAAAATTCACGCTCGAACACGCGGGGATCCACATCGAAGCCCTACCTGCACCGGCCGGCGTGATCGGGCCGGTGTACTCACCACCCTAGGCGGTACCCGGACCCTGCGCTGACCCGGCGTCCCGAGCACCCGCCAACCGGTCCACGGCCGGCCACCCGGTGACCGCGGTCAGTCGAGCCCGGAGGCGGCGGCGACCCCGCTCGGGCGGTCCCCCATCGGACCGTGGGAGCGGGCGAGGACCCGCTGGACCCAGGGGAGGGTGGGCGCCGGGGCGTCGATCGGCTCGAACACCTCGGTCAGCACCATCAGCGTGAAGACGATGAAGAAATAGGGCTCGACCAGTGCGCCGAGCCGGTCTCCCAGGTAGGCGATCCCGAGGAAGGGGTAGCCGACCAGCAGGGCCGTCCGGATACCCGAATAGAGCCGTGCCGGAGTGGTCGCCTGGCCGTGGGTGCGACGGGCCGCCAGCAGTGCGGCCACGCTCAGGGCGGCGAACTCCGCGATCCCGGAGACCACGTGCACGTAGTGGTGGGCCGGGAGCCGGAGGTGCCACTCCATGCTGCGGCAGGCTGCGCTGAGCCCTTCCGCACAGGAATAGGTGAACCGGCCGCCCAGTGCGCCTGCCGCCGCGAACGCCAGCAACCATTTCCACTCTCGTCGGACCGACCCTTCGGCGTGCGGGCCGCGCAGGAACAGGGCGACCAGCAGAAGGATCCCGGCGAGGAGGTCGGCATGAGCCATGACCGCCGCGTGAGGGCGCCCGTCCGCCTCCAGGTCGGAGAAGAACCCGTTGACCGAGGGCATGAGCCCGGGGACGAAGGGGACCACCACCCACCAGTTGTACGCGAGCACGCCGGAGACGGCCGCCACCCTGGCCACGGGGATCCGCGCGGATCGGGCCTGCTCCCCCGCACGCACCAGACCCGGCACCCCCGTCGGGCGAACCAGCACTCGCACAACTCGGTCAACCTGGTTGCACAGGCAATCATTCCCGGGGTCCCGGCTCCTTGGCGATCCCCTCGGCGATCCGTTCGAGCCGGACGGCCCGGCGCGGACACTCGGCGGCAGCCCTGGTGGCCTGCTCGACCAACCCGGCTTCGACAGGGGTGCCGTCGACGATCGGGTACCCCCATTCGTCGAGGCTCACCCGCTCGGGAAGGAGCTCGGCGCAGTACCCGTAGGCGTCGCAGGCGACCGGGTCCACCCGGAGCCGGATGTCGGTTCGCCGGCGGGCGGTCACGATGGCTCCACGAACCGGTGTCCGGCCGGGAAGGGGAGTACCGTGGGTGCAAGGTGGTGGGCGCAGGGGCATCCGGCGGCGTGGGCACGCGCGTCGTCGGCGAACACCGCGAGCGCGCTCCGCACCAGTCGGACCGCGCCGTCCGGGTGGCGGCAGGCGCCGCGCCCGTCGACGGTGGCTGCCCGGCGCTCGATGCGTTCGAGCGCCCCGGGGTCGGCCACCCCCGCCCACAGCCGCTCGAGGTCCGCTGCGATGGCGGGAAGACCGAACACGCAGGGCCCGCACTGGCCCGCGCTCTGCCCGGCCATGTACCGGGCGATCCGGGCGGTCTCGGCGATCCCGCAGGACGTGGTGGGGAGCACCGCGACGATCCCGACCCCGGGGGTCGCGCCCGCCGCGGCGAGCGGTCGCGGGGCGTAGGGGGTGGACAGGCCGCCAGGGCCGAGCCAGGCGCCGCCGTACCCCCCGACCAGCAGACCCGCCAGCCGCTCGGATGCCTCCGCCTGCCGGACGACCTCGCCGACCGGGGTGCCGAGCTCGACCTCGAAGACGCCGGGGTTGCGCACCGCGCCGGAGACGGTCACCAGGGTCGACCCGGGTGCGTCGCGGGTGCCGAGCTCGCGGAACCACGCCGCCCCGTGCCGCGCGACGAGCGCCACCTGGGCGAGGGTCTCGGCGTTGTGGACGAGCAGCGGGCGGCGCCGCACGGTGAGGGGCACCGACTTGTCGACCCGAAGGACCGGGCGCGCCGGTCGGCCGTCGAGCCAGGCGGCGAGTGCCGACTCCTCGCCGGTGACGTACCGACCCGGCGGCCGTACGACGGTCATCGCCCTGGCGCCGCGACCGGATCGTCCGCGCTCGGCGATCGCGTCGGCCACCACCCGGGCGGGCAGGTCGCGGTCGTCCGCCACGCAGACCACGATCTGGCGGGCGCCGACTGCGGCGGCGGCAACCTCGGCGCCGTCGAGCACGAGGTGGGGCGAGCAGGTGAGGAGCACCTCGTCCTTGGCGCTGGCCGGCTCCCCCTCCATCGCATTGACCACCACCAGGGGTCGGCGGCCGTTGCGGGCCACCGCCTCCCATTTGGTCGCAGCCGGGAAGCCGGCACCTCCGCGTCCGAGCAGACCGGACGCGGCCAACTCCGAACGGAGGGCGGCGCGCCACCGGGACTCGTCGTGGTCGGGCACGTCCAGTGGACCGTGCCGCTCGAGGTGGCCGGCCAGGCCGGAACGGTCGGGACCGGCGGGCCCTCCGGACAGCAGCCGTCCGGTGGGCGCGAGAGTCGCGGTGGTCATCGGGAGGTCCTCTCCAGGAGTCGGGTGGCGGTCCGGTCGGGTGCCCCGGTGGGCTCGGACCCGCCGGTCGGGAGCGCGGTGTCCGGGGACCGGCCGCGGTGACGGAGGGGGACCGCCCGGGTGACCGCGCCCACCCGCTCCGCCTCGAGCCGTGCCGCCCGCCGGTCGCCCAGGCGCCAGCCCAGGGCCACCAGGACGCCTGCCGAGCAGAGACCCGCCGACGCGTCCATCCAGAGCTGCGAGGCATCCGTCCCCATCCCGAGGGAGTGGGCCATCGCGACCGGCCAACTGCCGTAGGCGAGCCAGTGGATGCCGCGCCAGGTGCGCGGGCTGATCCGTTGACGGAGCGCACTGGAGACGGCCACCGCGACCAGCAGGTCGACCGCAACGGTGCCGAGGCCGGTCCAGAGTGGTCGGTAGGGGGAGGCGAAGGGCACCAGCGCCGCGGCCCAGCCCACGTCGACGTACGAGTCGAGCACGGCGGTCAGGACGTGGAGGACGAGGAAGACCATCGCCAGGAGCGAGATCCGCTTGTGCAGCTCCGCCTGGGCGAAGGCCGGCCACGAGCGGGTGCGGACCCGGCCGGCGGTGAGGATCCCGAGCACGACGGTGAGGGAGAGCAGGACCAGGGCGACCGCACCGGTGGCCCGCATCGTGTACCAGACGTCGGTCGTCCAGGCGGTGGAGGTGACGGCGATCATCGGTCCGGCTCCGTCGGGTCCCGGTCGGGAGCGACCGCGGGTGACCCCGGCCATCCCCCGACCCTGACCACCGTGCCGTCGGCTGCAACCAGGCGGGCTGCGGCTCCGAGGTCGGCGAGGTTGCCCGGGGCGTCGTCCGCCCAGACGACGGCGGCAGTCGTCCACGCGTTGGCCTCGACGCAGCTCGGCGCGACGGCCGACACCAGCGCCCAGGTCGGACGGCGCGGGTCCGCCGGTCGTGGGATCGAGGATGTGATGGACCGTGCGGCCGCCGCGCTCCCAGGTCCGGGAGGTGGTCCCGGAAGTGGCCAGGCCGCCGGAGCGGAGGGCGACCACCTCGTCGATCGCGGTCGGTGGCGCGGTGCAGACCGGGGCGATGCCGACCCCCCAGCCCCCGTCCGGCGGCTCGCCGGCCACAGCGACATCGCCGCCGAGATTGACCAGGACACCGCAGTCGAGCTCCCGGGAGATGCGGGCGGCCGCGCGGTCCGCGGCGAACGCCTTCGCGGAGGACCCGAGGTCCACGTGGACACCCTCGGGGATGGTCACCGTGCAGAGGGTCGGGTCGAGCTGGATGCGCCACCAGCCCGGGGCGGGAGCCGGCGGACCCGCCGCCTCCGGGTCGGGGACGATCCCGGCGAAGTCCCGGTCGTATCCGAGGTCAGCCAGCGCGGACCCGATGGTCGGGTCCACGGTCCCGGCCGTGCGGACCGCGGTCGCGACCGCGGTCTCGAGGGCGTCGAAGAGGAGCCGGCTGACCGGCGTGGGGCGGCCGGCGGCCAGCCGTTCGACGCGTCGGAGCTCCGAGTCGTCCCGGAACCGGCTGCAGGTGGCGTCGAGAGCCGCCAGCTCTGCGGCGAGCAGCTCGGCGGCCCGGTCCGCCCGCGCCAGAGCGGTCACGACCACGGTGGCGGTCGTACCGATCGCCGGAAACGAACGGGACGCCCGAGCGGCGGTCGCAGCGTCGTCGGACCACGCGGACCGATCGGTGTCGGGGTCGCACCCGGCGACCAACGTGCTCATGACTGCCCCGAGACCGTCGTGGGCACCGTGGTCGTGGTGGTGCTCGGGGTCGTCGCGGTGGAACCGGAGGCGGAGCCGGAGCCGGACGCCGACGCAGACCCGCCCGACGTCGCGGAGGACCCGCTCGTGCTGCCGCTCGACGAGGGCGCCGTGGTGGTCACCTTCGTCGTGGTCCGGGCGGGAGCGGCCGACGAGTGTGTGGAGGCCACGCTCAGTCCCAGTCCGACCGCGCCGGCGGCCGCCGCCGCGCCGACGACGACCGTGGCCCGACGGACCCGGGCGACGGCCGCGTCCCTCGCTCGCACCGGGTCTCGTCGTGGTGCTGGGTCCCTCGGTGCTGCGTCCCTCGGTGATTCGGCCCGGGGGCGCCGCCGACTCGAGCGCTCGTCCATCTTCGTGTCCTCTCGGTCGGGGGGATCGGGGGGTCGGGTGCGTCTCTGGGGACAGTGCACAACACCGGCCACAGAGCAACCTCCATCCCGCCTGGGAGGTGGCTGTGAACTCTCGAACCGCTCACCGGCCGCACCCTGGAGCGTCACAGCGGGCCCACAGGTGGAGCACATCCGATCTCCAAGGGCCGGCGCGATGCTGGTCGGGTCGGGCAGACCGGCCATGGGGCCCCATCGGAGGAGAGAGCGTGGAACCCAACCGCAGCCAACGCATCCTGGTCGTCGACGACGAGCCGTCGATCGTCGACGCCGTCTCGACCTCCCTGCGCTACGAGGGCTTCGAGGTGGACGAGGCGGCCAACGGCCGGGTCGCCCTGGCCGCCGCCCAGGAGCGGGCGCCGGACCTCATCGTCCTCGACGTCATGCTCCCCGACCTCGACGGGTTCGAGGTGACCCGGCGCCTGCGGGCCGACGGGATCCGGGTCCCCATCCTCTTCCTCACCGCCCGCGACGCGGTCGAGGACAAGGTCGCCGGGCTCACCGTCGGCGGCGACGACTACGTCACCAAGCCGTTCGCGCTCGCCGAGATCGTGGCGCGGGTCCACGCCATCCTCCGCCGCATCGGGAGCGAGCCCGAGGACCACGGCATCCTCCGGTTCGCCGACATCGAGATGGACGAGAACGCGCACGAGGTCATCCGGGACGGACAGGTCATCCCCCTGACCGCGACCGAGTTCAACCTGCTCCGATTCTTCCTGCTCAATCCGCGGCACGTCCTGTCCAAGACCCAGATCCTCGACCACGTCTGGCATTACGACTTCGGCGGCGACGCCAACGTCGTCGAGACCTACGTGAGCTACCTCCGCAAGAAGCTCGAGATGGCCGGGCCGCCGGTCATCCACACCGTGCGCCTGGTCGGCTACGCGCTGCGCGAGCCTGCGACCGACTAGCCGATGTCCCTCCGCACCCGCCTCCTCGTGGCCATCGGGGTCATCGCGCTCGCCGCGCTGGCCATCGCCGACGTGGTGACCTACTCGGCGCTGCAGTCCTTCCTCTACCAGCGCGTCGACCAGCAGCTCGACGGCACCCATGGATTGTTCGAGCGCGCCCTCAACAGCGGAGACCGAATTCACCTGTGCCGGACCCGGACCCTTCCGACAAGGGGGAGGCGGGGCGCCCTCGTTGGGCCCCGGGGGTCCGGGCTCGACGTCGAACGCCATCCAGATCTCGGCCGTCCAGGTCCGGACCGCCGCCGGGGCGGTCGTCGCCGGCCAGAGCTGCCCTGCCTACGTCAACGGGCACGCCTACGCGCCCCAGATCCCGTCGACGATCAGCGGATTCTCGCCCGAGGGCAACACCCAGGTCGCCCACTTCACCGCGTCGTCGATCCAATCCGGTGGGCCGGCCTTCCGGGTCCGTGCCTCGGTGCTCGACGACGGGAACTATCTGATCGTGGCCCAGCCGCTCGGGGACACGGTGAGCACGCTGCAGCACCTGCTCGCGATCGAGCTCATCGTGACCGGCGCGGCCGTCCTGGCAGCCCTGCTCGGCGGGTGGTGGCTGGTCAGGATCGGCCTCAAGCCCCTCCGGGTCATGGAGACCACCGCCGAGTCGATCGCCGCCGGCAACCTCACCGAACGAGTCCCCGGCGAGAACGACTCGACCGAAGTGGGGCGGCTGGCTCGGACCCTCAACGTGATGTTGAGCCGCATCGAGGCCGCCTTCCGGGCCCGGGTCGCCTCGGAGCAGCGCCTCCGCGACTCCGAGGCACGCCTGCGGCGCTTCGTCGCCGATGCGTCACACGAGCTGCGGACGCCGATCGCGGCGGTCTCCGCCTACGCGGAGCTCTTCGGGCGCGGGGCCTCCGAGCAGAAGGAGGACCTCGAACGGCTGATGGGCGGCATCCGCAGCGAGACCGGACGGATGGAGCACCTGGTCGCCGACCTGCTCCTGCTCGCCCGCCTCGACGAGGGACGGCCGATGGAGCTCCATTCGGTGGACCTGGTCCCGCTGGCCGCCGAGGCCGTGCAGACCGCGATGACCGTGGGTCCGTCCTGGCCGGTGGCCTTCGAGGCCTCCCGGCCGGTCGAGGTGGTGGGTGACGCGAGAGGGCTCCGGCAGGTCATCGACAACCTGCTCGGGAACGTCCGGGCGCACACCCCGGAGGGCACCACCGCCCGGGTCTCGGTCGAACCCGCCGGCGACGGGGCGGTGATCTCGGTCGCCGACACCGGGCAGGGCATGGATCCCGAGGAGGCCGAGCACATCTTCGAGCGCTTCTACCGCTCCGACCCGAGCCGGTCGCGGCTCCACGGCGGCGCCGGGCTCGGGCTCTCCATCGTCGACGCCATCGTCACCGCGCACGGTGGGACGGTCTCCGCCCGGAGCGCCGTGGGTCAGGGCACGACCTTCACCGTCCACCTGCCCGCTGTGCCACCCGCCCGGGAATCCGACGGGTGGAACGTGGAGACCCCCGGCGGTCCGGCGCCGGGGACCGACCACTCGACCGCCTCGGCCGGATCGCCAGGGTCGACCGGATCGACCGGATCGACCGGGTCGTGATCACCCGCCGCGGCGCGTCGTCCGCACCGCTCCCAGGTCCCGCACAGCTGGCTCCCATCGCCTCCCGATCCCGCCCGGTCATGGTGGCCCGATGAGCGTCGTCCGAACCCCCGGGGGGGCTGACGGGTCCGACACCGCCCCCGAGGTCGAGATCGTCGTCCCCGTCCACAACGAGGCACGCCAGCTGGCAGCCAGCATCACGGCGCTGCGGAGCTACCTGGACCGCTCGTTCCCCTTCGTGACCATGGTCACCGTGGTCGACAACGCGAGCACCGACGACACCTGGTCGATCGCCGCCGGCCTGGCCGCCAGCCTCCCGGGGGTGCGTGCGCTCCGCCTCGAGCAGCGGGGTCGGGGCCGGGCGCTCCGGACGGCCTGGACGGCCAGCTCCGCCCGGGTGGTCGCCTACATGGACGTCGACCTGTCGACCGGGCTCGACGCCCTCCTGCCCCTGGTCGCACCGCTGCTCTCCGGCCACAGCGACGTGGCGATCGGCTCGCGGCTCGCCCCCGGCGCCCAGGTCGTCCGCGGGGTGCGGCGAGAGCTGATCTCGCGGGGGTACAACCTGCTGTTGCGCGCGGCCCTCCGCAGCCCGTGCGCCGACGCCCAGTGCGGATTCAAGGCGATGCGTCGTGAGGCGGCGACCCGCCTGCTCCCCCTGGTCGAGGACCAGTCCTGGTTCTTCGACACCGAGCTCCTGGTCACTGCGGACCGTCTGGGCCTCCGCATCCACGAGGTGCCCGTCGACTGGGTGGACGACCTCGATTCGCGGGTGCGGGTGGTCCGCACCGCGTGGCTGGACCTCTGTGGCGTGTGGCGGATGATGGGTCGTGCCTCCCGGCGGAAGGTGGCCACGACCAGGGTCCAGTCGCAGCCGGCCTTCACGCCCGACGCCGACGGGCTCGACTCCCCGATCCCACCATCCCCGGCGCCGGGTGGCCAGGACGATGCGGTGTTCGCCGACGACCTGCTCCGTTTCGCCGGTGTCGGCGCAGTCAGCACCGTGGCCTACGTCGGCATGTTCGCCGCCCTCGAGCCCTCGCTCGGAAGCTACGCGGCCAATCTCATTTCGATCGCCCTCTGCAGCCTCGGCAACACGGCCGCCCACCGCGGGATGTCCGGTGCCGGCCGCCACGGGCTCCGGCGCGCCGGGCGCGTCGTGACCGCCGCCGTGCTCTTCGGGGTGAGCCTCGCCGCCACCACCGGCGCACTCGCCGTCACCCGGGCCGTCGGGCTCACCGGGCTCCTTCCCGAGCTGATCGCGGTCACCCTGGCCAACCTGGTCGCCGCCGCCTTCCGGTTCGCCATCCTGCGCACCCTGGTGTTCCGGCCGCGATTCGGCCCCCGTCATGCGACGGTGACCCTCACCGCGCGCGCGGTGGATGCCGAGATCGCTCCCGCCGGCCACGGCGCGCCGATCAGCGGGGGTGTCGGGTGACCGGTCTCGTCCTCGACCCGGAGCCTCCCGCCGGCGCGCCGGTTGCGGTGGTGCCGGAGCAGGACGCGCTCTGGACCGGCCCGGCCGCTCCGCCCGCGCCCACCCCGCCCGCCGGCCGCGCCCGCCGCCTGCTCCGCGGCCGCCCGGAGGATCCGGCCTGGGTCCGCCCGTCGCTGGCCGCCCTCCTCGTCGCCACGGGGATCCTCTATCTGTGGGGTCTCGACCGGTCCGGCTGGGGCAACAGCTTCTACTCGGCGGCCGTCCAGGCCGGGACGAAGAGCTGGAAGGCATTCTTCTTCGGCTCGTTCGACGCCTCGAACTTCATCACGGTGGACAAACCGCCGGCCGCGCTCTGGGTCATGGATCTCTCGGCACGCCTGTTCGGGGTGAACTCCTGGAGCATCCTGGTCCCCCAGGCCCTCGAGGGGGTCGCCGCGGTCGCTCTGCTCTATGCCTGCGTTCGGCGGTGGTTCCCCCCCGGGGCGGCGCTGCTCGCCGGCGCGGTCATGGCCCTCACTCCGGTCGCCACGCTCATGTTCCGCTTCAACAACCCCGACGCGCTCCTGACCTTGCTCCTGACCGGCGCGGCCTACGCCACCATCCGGGCCCTCGAGGCGGGGAGGACCCGCTGGCTGGTGCTCGCCGGGACGTTGATCGGCTTCGGCTTCATCACCAAGATGCTGCAGGCGTTGATCCTCCTGCCGGTGCTGGTCCTCGTCTACCTGCTCGCCGGCCCGCCCAGGCTCGGGCGCCGCATCGTCCAGCTCGTCTACACCGGGGTCGCCCTGATCGTGTCGGCCGGATGGTGGGTGGCCGTCGTCGAGCTGACCCCGGCGTCCGACCGCCCCTACATCGGCGGGTCCACCGACAACAACCTCTTCGAGCTCGTCTTCGGGTACAACGGCATCGGTCGACTCAGCGGGAACGAGCAGGGCAGCATCGGCGGCGGGCTCACCCCCGGCTCGATGTGGGGGCCCACCGGGTGGGATCGGCTCTTCCTCAGGTCGATGGGTGGCCAGATCTCGTGGCTCATCCCCGGCGCGCTCGTCGGGTTGGTCGCCGTCCTGTGGCTGACCCGCAGGGCACCCCGCTGCGACCGGGTCCGGGCCGCCTTTCTCCTCTTCGGTGGCTGGCTCCTCCTCACCGGGGCGGTGTTCAGCTTCGCCCAGGGGATCATCCACCCGTACTACACGGTCGCCCTGGCCCCGGCTGTCGGCGCACTGGTCGGGATGGGTGCCTCCGTCCTGTGGCGGCGACGGGCCGAGCTCTTCCCACGGCTGGCCCTCGCCGTTGCCGTGCTGATGAGCATCGCCTGGGCCTTCGTGCTCCTCGGCTGGAGCCCGCACTGGTACCCGGCGCTTCGCTGGACCATCCTCTGCATGGGGGTGGTCGCCGCCCTGGCGGTCGTGCTCCTGCCCGGAGCACGACGCTGGGTCGCCACCGGCTTGGGCGGACTCGCCCTCGCCGCCATCCTCGCCGGGCCGGCCGCGTACTCGCTCGAGACCGCCACCACTCCTGCATCGGGGGCCATCCCCTCGGCCGGGCCGGCGGTCCAGGGCGGCGGCTTCGGCCCGGGCGGCGGCTTCGGGGGAGCCGGCGGCAGGGGCTTCACCATCCCCAAGGGCTTCACGCTCCCCAACGGCATCCGGCTGCCCCGCTCGTTCACCATCCCGCGCTCGGTCTTCCGGGGTGGCGGCCGCGGGTTCGCCGGCGGAGGGTTCCCCGGTGCGGGAGGCTTCCCCGGCGCACCCGGTGCCGCTGGTGGCCCCGGGTTCGGTGCCGCCCAGGGCCGACCCTTCGGACGTGGCGGCGGGGCCGGCGGTGCCGGCGGACTGCTCAACGGTTCGACCCCGGGACCGCAGGTCACCGCACTCCTCGACGCGGGCGCATCCACGTTCGGGTGGGTGGCCGCGACGACCGGCGCCAACTCGGCCGCCGGATACCAGCTGGCGTCGGGCCATCCGGTCATGGCCATCGGTGGGTTCAACGGGACCGACCCCGCCCCGACGCTGACCGAGTTCGAGCGGTACGTGGCCGAGGGGAGGATCCACTACTACATCGGGGGAGGCGGCTTCCTGGGCGGGTCCCGGGGCAGGAACGGCTCTTCGAACGCGTCACAGATCTCGACGTGGGTGACCTCCCACTTCACCGGCCGGACCGTGGACGGGACCACCCTCTACGACCTCACCGCGAAGTGATCAGCGGGGAGGGCGGGTCATGGTGAACAGTGGCGGCCCGCCGACGCTCGGGGTCAGCCGCTCGGTCTCGTCGAAGCCGAAGCGCCGGTAGTAGGCCAGGTTGGCCTCCTTCTGGGTCTCCAGGTAGCAGGGCAGGCCTTCCTGGTCGATCCAGGTGAGCGACGGCTCGAGCAGCGACGTGCCGATCCCGCGCCGCCAGACCATCGGGTCGACCGCGAGCAATGCCAGGTACCAGTGCTCGTGGCGGGGGTGGGCCCGCTCCATCGCCCGGACGTACCGGATCCCGGTGAGCAGGGACGGCGGCCGCGGGATGAGCGCCCGCAGCGCGCCGGCCATCTCACGGGCCTGCCTACCCCCCGACAGCGGGTAGGTGCCCGGCCGCTGCCAGACGCAGATCCCGACCAGTGTGCCCGCCGTGTCGCGGGCGCCCGTGGAAACGGCGGCGTCGCGCAGGACCGCCAGGTGGCTCCGGATGTAGAGGGTGAGTCCGCGGACCCGCAGTCTCGGTTCGCCGGACAGGTGCACGAAGAAGGGATCGTCGAAGAAGCTGCGTGCACCGAGGACAGCCGCCTCGTCGAGGGTTCGGCGGTCGAGGGTCAATCGGGCGTGCGTGATCTCGGGCCGCAACATGGCGCGCAGAGTACCCGCTCATCCGTGGCCGGTGGCTCCGGCGGGCGCCCCTCGTCGCAGATGCGCGGCTGCCGGGCCGGGGACGCGCCAGCCGGTGGGGAGGGCCATGATGGGGCGAGAGCCCACCCACGACCGAGGAGACCCCTGTGGCGATCAACGTGACGCCGATTCCCGGACTCGACCCCGCGGTGAACGACATTCGCCGCCGGACGGCCGACTTCATCAACGCCGAGATCCTGCCCAACGAGGAGGTGCTGTGGCGGACCCGGCGCGCATCGGAGCTCACCGAGGAGGACCGCGAGCACAGCCGCCGCCAGAGCATCGTGCTGCGCGAGGAGATCAAGGCCAGGGTCAACGAGGCGGGCCTGTGGGCGCCCCACCTGCCGAAGGAGTACGGAGGGATGGGTCTCGACTTCCTCGAGCTCGCCTACATGTACGAGATCCTCGCCTACGCGATCGGCGCCTCGTCGCTGTTCGGCATCGCGGCACCCAACTCGGGCAACGCCAGCGTGCTGGTCAAGTACGGGACCGAGGAGCAGAAGCGCAAGTGGCTGCTCCCGCTCATCGGGGGTGAGATGCAGTCCGGGTTCTCGATGACCGAGGCCGAGCATGCCGGCTCCGATCCCCGCTCGATCGAGACGGAAGCGGTCCGGGACGGCGACGAGTGGGTCATCAACGGCCACAAGTGGTTCACCTCGAACGGCACAGACGCCGACTTCTTCATCGTGATGTGCCGTGCCACCGACCCGACCGGCGAGCTGGGCAGCCCCGGTCGGATGACCCAGGTCATCGTGCCGGCCGACACGAAGGGCGTCCACATCGTCCGCGGGATCGGGATCTTCGGGCACTCGACCTCCGACCACTGCGAGATCCGCTATGAGGACGTGCGGGTGCCGGTCGAGAACACCCTCGGCCTGGTCGGCCAGGGGCACCAGGCGGCACAGGACCGGCTCGGGGCCGGCCGGGTGTACCACTGCATGAACTCGGTCGGTCAGATGTGGCGGGCGTTCGACCTGATGGTCGAGCGGACCCTCACCCGCCAGGTCCACGGCGGCCTCCTCAAGGACAAGCAGTTCATCCAGGGCTTCATCGCCGAGAGCTACATGGACGTGCAGTCGGCCCGGCTGATGACCATCGACGCCGCACAGAAGGTCGCCAACGGTGATCCCCAGGTCCGGACCGCGATCTCCGCCATCAAGGTGTTCGTGCCCGCCGCCTACCACCGGGTGGTCGACCGCGCGATCCAGGTGTGGGGCGGTGCCGGGGTCACCAACGACCTCCCACTCGCCCAGATGTACCTCACCGCCCGGGTCCTCCGCCTGGCCGACGGACCCGACGAGGTGCACAAGATCCTGATGGCGAAGAACGTCATCCACCACTACGAGACCGGGCAGACCTGGGACTTCGGGCACTGACCAGTGGTCACCGACGGGTGACCACTGACAGGTCGCGTCTATCCGGCGAAGCTCCCGGAGACGAAGCGCGAGCAGAGGAAGTACACGCTCGGGAGGAAGAGGGCGAGGACGACCCGCTCCCTCCACGGATGTCCCGCCACCAGCCCGGCGCCGCCGAGGAAGAAGGGGAAGAGCGCCAGCACCTCGCGTGTCTCGCTGTAGAGGATGTTCTGGAAGGTGAAGATGCACAGGGCGACACCGAGCAGGATCCCGTAGGAGCGCCGGACCCGGAGATAGGAGTAGACCGCCACGACCGCCAGGAGGACGACGGTCACCGAGTCGAACAGCTCCATCACGCTGGCCGTGCCCGTGTCGAGGAACCGCAGGTGGACGAGATCCCCGCCGGTGGTCCAGACCAGGGTCCAGGGGAATGCCGCGTGGCGGTTCCAGTGTGACTGCACGTGCACGAAGGCAAGCGCGTCCGAATATCGGACCGAGCAGTACGCCATCAGTGCGCCGAGCGCGGCGAGGGTCGGGACGACCACCGAGGCCACCGCCCGGCGGTAGCGGCGATCGGCGTCGGTGTCCCGCCCCGGCCGGGTCTCCCACACCTCGACCAGGAGTCCGACCGCCACGATCGCCAGGTAGTACTTGGTCAGGAACGCCCCGGCGGCGAACAGGCCGGCGAGTGTCCAGCGCCGGTGACGCACCGCCACGAAGGCCCAGACCACCAGGGCCAGCGCGAGGGCATCGGCGTAGTCGATCACGAGGAAGAAGGCGGTCGGGAACGCGACGAGGAGGGTCACCCCGGTGCCCGAGCGGACCCGGTCCCCGTCGAGCTCTGCGACGTGGATCATCCCGGCGAGCCCTGCGACGAAGGCGAGCATGCTCACCAGCTGTCCGGTGAGCAGGGTCCCGATCCCGGTCACCGCGTGCACCGCCCGGATCACCGCCGGGTAGAGCGGACCGAACGCGATGGCCGGTGGCAGTCCCGAGCGCTGCGCCGCGGGGTAACCGTGGGCGGCGATGGACGAGTAGTACCCGGCGTCCCACCGGTTGAAGACGGTCACCAGCGCGTCGGGGTGGCGGGCCACGACGTGCGGGAACGAGACCCCGTAGACCGTCACCAGCGCGATGCAGGTGACCACCGAGCGGAGCAGCAGCACCGCGACGCACGCCACGAGGAGCGGCCTCCCCCAGCCGCGCAGCCGCTCGGAGACCCGGTCGAGGCGGAGAGGCCGTCGCTGGTCAACGGCCTCCACCACGGTCGGGCACACTATCCCAGCGCCTCAGCCGGCCCCCGTCCGACCACGGACGGTCGACCCCGACCTGTCGGCCTCGGGTCTGCGCTCCTCAGGTCGGCGGCAGGACAGCCCGCGCCGAGGCGAGCCCGGCGTCGAGGATCTCGAGCTCCTGTCCGGCGTCCCGGGTGAGCTCCCCCACCCGCCGTGCGCTCGCCTCACCTGCCGAGGCCATCGCGGCATCCCGGATGTCGTCGGCGGCGTGGACGAGCTCGAGTACCTGCTCCCCGACCACCGCCGGTACCCGGGCCGAGGGGTCGACCCGCAACAGCCGGTCGAGATCGACCGCCGCCGCACGGATCCGCCGGGACAGCGCCGGTAGCTCGGCCGTCGGCCCGCCCGCCTCGCCGGCGACCCGCACCGCCGCGGCTTCCCGGTCCACCGACCGCCAGAGCTCCCTCCGCACCGCCCGGGCCGGCCAGCGCTCGAGGTCGGCGGCGGTCACCGTTCCGTTCCGTCGGTGACGCACCGACCCGGTGGCCTCCCAGAGGGCAACCGCCCCGACCACCGCCCCGTGGGAGCGGATCCCGCGCCACCGCCGACGGAGGTACCGCCAGAGGAGGACCCCGCCGGTCAGAGCGCCCACTGCCATGCAGGCCGTCCAGACCAAGAGGCCCACCAGCAGCGGCTCCCAGATCGAGAGGATCACCTGCCCAGTCTACGGCGCCCGTGCCGGGCGGAGCCGCCGCCTGAACCGGCCGGCGAACGGTCACCCCGCCTCTGCGAGGAGCGCTCGGGTCATCCCTTCGAGCGCTCCCTCCTCGACGCCGGCGTGCAGCGCCCAGGACCGCGCGCCCCGAACCGGTCGGTGAGCCGGTCGAGGAACCCCTCCATGCTCGCGGCCTCGACGCCCATGCGGGAGGCCGGCACCTTGGCGATGCGTTCGGCGAAGGCGGGATCGGCGCGGTAGCGGTCCAGGATGAGCTCCATCCGGTCGGCGGTGATGACGTAGTCGGCGACGATCACCTCCCGGTCCACCCCGAGGATCTCGAGCACCAGCGCGGCAAGGACCCCGGTGCGGTCCTTGCCCGCCGCACAGTGGAAGACGAGCGGATACCGCGTGCCGTCGCCGAGAAGGGTGAGGGCCTCGACCAGGGCGCCACGGCCGACCTCGAGGTACCAGAGATAGCGCTCGCTCAGATCGTCGCCGGCCGGCGCCGGTGCGGCCACCGCCTCCCCCACCACCTCACCGACGGCCGGATCCTCGGTCGTGCGGTCGGCTCCGTCACGGACCGCTGCGTCACGGACCACTCCGTCACGGACCACCGCCAGGTGCCGGAAGGTCACGTCCTCGGGCTCGAGGAGGCCCCGTCCGGTCAGGGCCAGCTCTCGCTCGGTGCGCAGGTCGAGCACGGTCCGGAGCCCGATCGCCCGGAGGTGCGCGATGTCGGCGGAGGTCAGCTCGTGCAGGGTGTCGCTCCGGAAGAGCCGGCCCCACCGGATGGCCCGTCCGTCCCGGCCTGCGTATCCTCCCAGGTCGCGGAAGTTGTGAGCCCCTTCGAGCGGGATCAGGCGGGCAGTGTCCATGACCCAATCATGGCCGAGCCGTCCGGCGGCATCATGGCCGAGCCGTCCGGCGGCATCATGGCCGAGCCGTCCGGCGGCATCATGGCCGAGCCGTCCGGCGGCATCATGGCCGAGCGGTCCGGCGGCATCATGGCCGAGCCGTCCGGCGGCATGGATCGGACCACGGCAGGCAGGGAGCCGGGGCGTCACGGGTCGGTCGTGCCGATCGGCGAGAATGGTCGCCGTCCCCCGCGTGGCGGCATCCCGGTTAGTCCCCGCATGGCCGCCTTCCACCCCCCGTCGATCAGGAGTCACCGTCAATGAAGGCCCTCGCCATCTGGTGCGTCCGCCACCGAATCGCCGTGCTGCTGCTCTGGCTGACCGCGCTCATCGCGATGACCCTCGCGTCGCAGTCGATCGGCACCGCGTACTCGAACAGCTTCTCGCTGCCCAACACCGAGTCGACCCAGGCACTCGACCTGCTGCAGTCCGCCGCACCCAAGCGGGCCGGCGACCAGGAGCAGATCGTCGTCCACACGGCCACCGGAACCAGGGTCACCGACCCCGCGGTCATGGACGCGGTCACCACCATGCTCGCCAAGGTGGCCAAGGTGGACCACGTCACGGAGATCGCCAGCCCGTACGGACCCCTGGGTGCCCAGCAGATCAGCCCCGACGGCCGGACCGCGTTCGCCACGGTGACCTTCGACAGGCTCGGGGCCAACATCTCGATTCCTCTGGCCAAGCAGTTCGTCACGGCGGCCCAGTCGGCGGCCGGCCCGACGCTCCAGGTGGCCGTCGCCGGACAGGTGGCCGAGGAGGCCAACCGGGTCCCCTTCGGCGGCACCGGTCTCGGCGTGCTGCTGGCCGGGGTCGTCCTCCTCCTCGTCTTCGGCTCGGTGTTCGCCATGGCGCTTCCACTGCTGTCGGCCCTGGCGTCGCTCGGTACCGCCATCGGGGTGATCGGGTTGTTGAGCCACGTGCTCAAGATGCCGATGTTCTCCACCGAACTGGTCCTCCTGATCGGGCTCGGGGTGGGGGTCGACTACGCGCTCTTCATCGTGACCCGGCACCGGCAGGCCCTCATCGCCGGAGGTGACGTCGAGTCCTCGGTCGCCACGGCGATCGACACCTCGGGCCGGGCCGTGCTGTTCGCCGGGATCATCGTGTGCATCGCCCTGCTCGGCATGTTCGCGCTCGGGGTGACCTTCCTCTACGGCCTGGCCATCGCCGCGTCCATCGGGGTGCTGTTCACCATGATCGCCGCGCTCACGCTGCTGCCGGCCCTGCTCTCGTTCATCGGGCCGCGGGTGATGAGCCGGAGACAGCGCCGGGAGCTCGAGGCCAACGGACCGCGGATCGTCGGCGCCGGCACCAAGGGGTTCTGGCCGAGGTGGGCCGACACGGTCCGCGCCCGGCCGATCCTCCCCGCGGTCGCGGCATTCGCCGTGGTGGTCCTGGTGGCCCTCCCCTTCTTCTCGATGCGCCTCGGCATCTCCGACCAGGGCAACGACCCGACCTCGACCACGACCCGGCAGGCCTACGACCTGCTGGCGGAAGGCTTCGGTCCCGGCTTCAACGGGCCGCTGCTGCTGGTGACCACGCACGAGGGTCAGGCCGATGCCCAGACCCTGGACCGCCTCGAGCAGGCGGTGGCCCGGCAACCCGGCGTCGCCCGAGTCGTCCCGCCTCTCGTGCTGCCGGCCAAGGACGGCACACAGGTCTCGCTGCTCACGGTGTACCCGTCCTCGTCACCCCAGGCGGCAGCCACCACCGCGCTCATCGATCACCTGCGCACGGAGACGATCCCCGCGGTGGTCGACGGAACCGGGACGAGCGTGTTCGTCGGTGGCAACACCGCGATCTTCGCCGACTTCGCCAACGTGCTCTCGAGCCGGCTGCCCCTCTTCATCGGCTTGGTGGTCGTCCTCTCCTTCCTCCTCCTCTCGCTGGTCTTCCGCAGCGTGGTGATCCCGCTCACCGCGGCAGCCATGAACCTCCTCTCCATCGGCGCAGCGTTCGGCGTGCTGGTCGCCGTCTTCCAGTGGGGCTGGCTCGGCCCGGTCTTCCAGGTCAACCGTCCCGGCCCGATCGAGGCCTTCCTCCCGGTGATGCTCTTCGCCATCCTGTTCGGGCTCTCGATGGACTACGAGGTCTTCCTCATCTCGCGCATCCGTGAGGAGTGGCTCAAGTCCGGGGACAACGGCCGTGCGGTGCGCAACGGCCTGGCCGCGACCGGCAAGACCATCACCGCCGCCGCCCTCATCATGATCCTGGTCTTCGGGTCGTTCATCCTGGGTGGCATCCGGGTGATCAAGGAGTTCGGGCTGGGCCTCTCGGCGGGCATCCTGATCGATGCGGTGTTCATCCGGATGGCGATCGTCCCAGCGCTCATGTTCCTCTTCGGGAAGGCGAACTGGTGGTTCCCGAGATGGCTCGACCGGCTCATGCCCCGCGTCTCGGTCGACCCCGACCTGCCCGCCGACCAGGGACCGCCCGACAGCCAACCACCGGCGCCGACGACCGAGCCGGTCCACGCCTGAGCCCACGCCGTCGGTCCGCGATCAGTCCTTGAGCTCGACGATCACCTCGAGGTAGGCCTCGGACCCGACGTTGCGTGCCGCCTCCAGGCCGCCGCGGACGACCGACACCACCGCTCCCGGGACGACATCGGCCTCCAGGTAGGCTCGGAAGGGGCCCTCCGAGTTCGGCTCGGGCACCACCGCGATCCGGTCACCGGCCACCTGCACGAGGAGGTGGTCGAGCGTGTGGTGGTGGACGGCACCCGTCTCGCCCGGGGCCAGGCGAACCTCCCAGACCCGCACCCGGTCGTTCTCGAGGAGCAGCCTGGTCCCGACGTCCCCGAGCTCCGGGGGCGGGGTCATCGCCTGCTCCCGGCGACACCGACCGGGCCGGGAACGCCCACCCCGCCGAGGCAGAAGGACACGGTGTGGGCGATCGTCGTCGGGGACGGCCGGGTCCCCGCGATGAGGTGGGAGTGCAGGATGCCGAAGACCAGCCGGTAGACGGCCTCGGCGTCCCGGCGGGTCCTGCCCACCGGGGTGCCTGCGGGCGCGAGGTCCCCGAGCGCGTCCGCCAGCAGGGCCACCAGCAGATCGACCGACTCGCGCTGTTCCTCGGGGAACCGCTCGGAGAGCCGGTCCTCGTTGGCCAGGAAGGGCCGGGTGCGCGCCGCCGCCCGGGGAGTCGACGCCTGCGCGAGCACCCCCTCGATCCAGGCCCGGACCCGGTCGGTCGGCGTGGAGGCAGCTGCCATGCGGTGCTCGAGCGAGGCGACCAGACGTCGCCGTCCGTCATCGAGCAGCGCCAGCAGGAGCTCGTCCTTCGAGCGGAACAGGCGGTAGAAGGCCTGGGTCGAGAGGCCGGTGTGAGCCAGGATGTCGCGGAGCGACGGTTCGAGGGATCCGGTGCGTTCGACGAGCTCGTAGGTGGCCTCGACGATCCGCTGCATCTCCTCGGAGTACTCGGCCTGGCGGTCCGCGACCGAGCGTTCGACCGCCCGTCGCGCAAGGGCGTCGGTCAGCCGCGCCATCGGGCTCCTCGCCGCACACCGTCCATACCCCACTCTAAGATCACTGTTCTCGCAGGGCAAGAACACTGGAGTAGGGATGCCGATGGGGACCGACCGCCTGCTGATCGGGGACGTGTTCACCAACGCGGCGCTCGCCGTGCCCGATCGGACCGCCGCCGCCCTCGGAGCACGGTCGCTCACCTTCGGCACCCTCGAGTCGACGGCCAACCGGATGGCACGCCTGCTCGGGTCGCTCGGCGTGCGGCCCGGCACCCGGGTGCTGCTCTGGAGCCTGACCGATCTCGGCGCGGTGCCCCTCTTCGCCGCCCTGGCCAAGGTCGGGGCGATCCTGCTGCCGATCAACGGCCGTCTCGGGGCCGACGAAGCGGCCGGGATCACGGCCGCGTGCCGGCCCGACCTGGTGGTGACCGACACGGTCCGCCCGGTCGCGGCTTCGGCCGCACCGACCATGACCCTCGACGAGCTGTCCGAACGCGCCGCCGCCTTCGACGCGGGCCCCTTCCGCGACGACCGGGTCTCCGGGCGCGACCCCCATGTTGCGTTCTATACCAGCGGGAGCACCGGACGTCCCAAGGGGGCGGTGCTCTCACACGCCTGCAGCTACCTCCGGACCCACCCCGGCGCGCTGCCCGAGCCGCGCGGGGCGATGGTGTGCCCCTATCCCCTCTTCCACATGGGCGCGTGGACCATCGCGCTGCAGCAATGGCAGGGGCGCGACACGGTCGTCCTCCTCGACGGTTCCGGAGCGGAGGAGATCTGCGAGGCGGTCGAGCGCCATCGCGCCACCCGGCTCAACTGCATCCCCGCACTCTGGCAGCGGGTCATCGACCTGGTCGGCCCGTCGGGTGCCCGGGCCCTCTCGACGCTCCGGTTCGCCGACACCGGGACCTCGGCGACCCCGCCCGACCTGCTCGCCGCCATCGAGTCCCTGCTCCCCGATGCGCACCTCCGGGTGTTCTACGGATCGACCGAGGCGGGCAGCGTGACCTGTCTCGACCACGCGGACATCGCCCGGAAGCCCGGAAGCTGCGGGCCGCCGGCTCCCGGGGTGCGGGTGCGCACCGACCCGCAGGGTGAGCTGCAGGTCGCCAGCCCGGTGCTGTTCGACGGTTACCTGGACGACCCGGCCGCGACCGAGGCCTGCATGGTCGAGGGGTGGTTCCGGACCGGGGATGTGGCCGAGGTGGACGACGACGGCTTCGTCCGGATCGTGGGCCGGCTCGGGGACCTGCTCCGCACCGGCGGCGAGACCGTCGTCCCCGCCGAGGTCGAGGCGGTGCTCTCCGGTCACCCCTCGATCGGCGAGGTCGCGGTGGTCGGGCTGCCGGACCCGCGGTGGGGCGAGGTGATCTGTGCGGTGGTGGTCGCTGCACCCGGGCAGCCCCCGCCCACCCTCGACGGGCTGCGGGCGTGGTGCGACGGCCGCCTGGCCCCGTTCAAGCACCCGCGACTGCTGCGCCAGGTCGACGCCCTTCCCCGCACCGACTCGACCGGCCAGGTCCAACGGCGCCTGCTCGCCGAACGACTCGACGCCGGATCCGGATGAGTTGCAGAACACTGTTTTGGCTGGATAAGATCGCTGCTCTGTGGAACGCGAGCTGATCATGACCGGCATCGGGGGCCAGGGGATCCAGCTGGCCGCCGCGGTGCTGGCACGGGCCGCCGTCCTGGAGGGTCGCGAGGTCCAGGTCTTCGGCAGCTACGGCGGGATGATGCGGGGCGGTCCCACCGAGTCGACCCTGGTCGTCGGGGACGACCCGATCGCGGCGCCCCCGACCGCCGGCTCGACCTGGTCGGCGCTGCTCATGCACCACGAGCACGCCGGCCCGGTCCTCGCCAGGCTCCGCCCCGACGGCGTCGTCCTGGTGAACTCGAGCGTGGTCCGCCCCGGGACGGTGGAGGGGGCCTTCGCCGTCGTCGAGGTGCCCGCCGGGGAGATCGCCGGGCCGGTCGGTGGCGAGATGCTCGCATCGATGGTCCTGCTCGGGGCCTATGCGGCGGCCACCGGCATGGTCGGCGCCGAGTCCCTGTCGGCCGTGGTGGAGACCTCGCTGCCGCCGTACCGGGCGCACCACGCCGAGCGCAACCGGGCGGCACTGCAGGCCGGGTTCGACTCGGTGCCGCCGGCGACGGTCCCGGCGTGGCCCGGTCGGCTGGTCGCCTGATGTCACCGGACGGCACCGTCACCCGCGGGACCCTGGTCATCGATGTCGACGCGTGCAAGGGCTGCCGTCTGTGCGTCGACAGCTGCCCCCCGGGAGTGCTGGTCATGACCGATCACGAGACCAACGCCCGCGGCTACCGCTATCCACTGCTCCGGCCCGGCTGCACCGGATGCCTGGCCTGCTCGCAGATCTGCCCGGACTTCGTCTTCCAGGTCTACAAGTACACGACGCCCGTCGAGACCGCCGGGGACACGGCATGACCGCGACCGCCGCGCCCGAGCGCCGGCTGCTCCAGGGGAGCGAGGCCATCGCCGAGGCGATGATCGCCGCCGGATGCCGCTTCTTCGCCGGGTACCCGATGACCCCGTTCACCGAGGTGCTCGAGCAGATGGCCGCCAAGCTTCCCGAGGTCGGCGGGGTGTGCATGAACGCGGAGAGCGAGCTCGAAGCCGTCGGCATGGCCTGGGGGGCGGCGGCCACCGGCGTCCGCTCGGCGACCGGATCGACCGGCCAGGGCCTCTCCCTCATGCAGGAGTCGCTCGCCGAGATCACCCTCGCCCGGCTTCCCCTGGTCGTCCTCGACATGGCCAGGGCGCAGGGGGACTACTTCCAGGCCACCCGCGGGGGCGGCCACGGCGACTACCGGCACATCGTGCTCGCCCCGGCCGACTCGGCCGAGGCGGTCGAGCTGATCCTCCTCGCCTTCGCCCTCGCCGAGCGGTGGCGCAATCCGGTCCTGGTCATGGGTGACTACTACCTCGCCCACACCGCGCGGTCGGTGATCGTCCCGGCGCCGGTCGACACGGCCACCCCGGAGTGGGCGCTCGACGGCTCGACGGGGGGGACCGGCCAGGCCAAGCTGCTCTCGTTCCTCGGGAGCCACAAGCAGCGCGACGACGTCGGGTACGACCTCTCGGTCCACTACGCCGCGTGCGCCGCCCACACCCTCGAGATGACCCGCGGCGTCGAGCCGCTCGCCGAAACAGGCCTCACCGAGGATGCCGACGTGGTGGTGGTGGCGTTCGGTACCCCCGGCCGCTACGTCCAGGCCGCGGTGCGCTCGCTGCGGGCCGACGGTGCGCGGGTGGGGTACGTCCGCCCGATCACCCTGTTCCCGTTCCCGAGCGAGGCGGTCGCTGCGGCAGCGGACGGCGCACGGGCGGTGGCGGTCTACGAGAACAACCAGGGACAGATGGTCGACGACGTGCGGCTCGCGGTGCTCGGGAGCGCGCCGGTCCACTTCATCGGGGGCCTCAGCCTCGACCACTCGGGCTTCGGGATCGCCCCCGACCTCGACGTCGGGGTGATCCGGCAGCGGATCGAGCAGGTGCTGCCCGCATGACCGGGTTCGTCCCGACCGACCGGGCACCGGAGGAGCCTGCCCGCCTGGTCGGCGACTTCCTGCCCGAGCTCATCGACGTGGGGGCCCACCAGCTCTGCCCGGGGTGCGGTGAGCCGGTCGCGATGCGCTGCGTCCTCGAGTCGGTCGCCGAGCTCGGGCTCGCGCAGCGGACCATCGCCGTGTTCGGCATCGGCTGCTACACGGCGTTCTCCAACAACCTCGACGTGGAGGTGCTCCAGGCCCTGCACGGACGCGCGCCGTCCGTCGCCACCGGGGTCAAGCGGGCCCGGCCCGAAACGATCGTCCTCACCGTGCAGGGCGACGGCGACATGGTGAGCGAAGGCCTCCAGGAGGTGCTCCACACCGCCGCACGGGGCGAGCGGGTCACCTGCATCATGCTCAACAACGGGGTCTTCGGGGAGACCGGGGGCCACATGTCGGCCGCGACCGTGCTCGGGCAGCGGACCAAGACCAGCCTCGAGGGACGGGACCCGGAGCGTCACGGTCGTCCGATCCAGCTCAGCTCGCTCCTGGCCCAGCTCGACGGGACCGCGTTCGTCGCCCGCGGGGCGGTCAACAGCGCCGGCAACGTGGCCCGCACCAAGAAGATGGTGCTGCGCGCCCTCGAGGCGCAGGTGCGGGGCGAGGGCTTCTCGTTCGTCGAGATCCTCACCATGTGCCCCACCGGCTGGTTCGTCGAGACCGAGGAGGGCCCCGGCTACCTGGAGGACCACCTCGCCGCCGTCCATACGCCGGGGATCCTCAAGGACACCCTCGCCCGATGAGCCGGGGAACGGCAGGGTACTGAGCTGATGGGCCCCGACGACCTGGTGCTCTGCTCGGGCACCCTCCCCCGGGGCGTGCCCTTCACCGAACGACTCGCCGCGGCGTCCGGCGCCGGGTTCGCCGCGATCTCTCTCTGGGGACGGGACTACGCGGCCGCCCGGGCGGAGGGCCACAGCGACGCCGATCTGGGCGCCCTGCTCGCCGACCACGGCCTTGTGGTCGCCGAGCTCGACCCGGCCTGGTGGTGGCTGCCCGGTGCCGCCGACGTCCGCATCGATCCGGCCCACGACGCCGAGGATGTCTTCCGGTTCGGCGAAGCCGACCTGTTCTCGGTCGCCGACGCGGTCGGCGCGCGCTCGCTCAACGCGGTCGACGTGTTCGGCGGGACCTGGGACGTCGACGGCGCCGCCGAGGCGTTCGCCGGCCTCTGCGGGAGGGCTGCCGAGCACGACCTCCTGGTGCACCTCGAGTGGCTCCCCTGGTCCCGGATCCCCGACCTGGCGACCGCGCTCGACATCGTCCGCCGGGCCGACGCGCCCAACGGGGGGATCAACGTCGACGCCTGGCACCTGGTGCGCTCGGCGACCCCGCTCGCCGACCTGGCGGCGGTCCCCGGCCAGCTCGTCCTCGGCGTGCAACTCGACGACGGTCCGGCGGCCGCCGAAGGGGACCTGGTCACGGCCACCCTCCACCAGCGGGCGCTGCCCGGCGAGGGCGAATTCGATCTCGGCGGCATCCTCGACGCCCTCCGGGCGACCGGGACCGCGGCCCCGACCGGCGTCGAGGTGTTCAGCGACGCGCTCCACGACCACCCGGCCGCCGAGGCGGCGCTGCTCGCCGCCCGGGCCACGAGGGCGGTCCTCGGGGAACCCGGGTGACCGGCGTCGTCGTCGTCGGGTCCGGCTTCGGGTGCGTCACCCACGTGCGCGCGCTGCGTGCGGCCGGCTTCGAGGTGCTCGCACTGGTGGGCCGCGATCCGGCCAAGACCGCCGCCCGCGCGCGTCTGGTCGGCGTCCCGCTCGCCCTCACCTCGGTCGACGATGCCCTCCGGCTCGACACGGTGGCCGCGGTGACCATCGCCACCCCACCGCACACCCATGCCCCGATCGCCCTTGCGGCGATCGAGGCGGGGAAGCACGTGATCTGCGAGAAGCCCTTCGCGAGGGATGCCGACGAGGGACGGGTCGTCCTGGCCGCGGCTCAGGCGGCCGGGATCGTGCACCTGCTCGGGTGTGAGTTCCGCTGGGATCCCGGTCAGGCCACGCTCGCCCGGGCGGTCGCAGCGGGCGAGATCGGGGAACCGAGGATGGCCACGGTCATGCTCAACGTGCCACTGCTGGCGGCGGACTCCGCCGAGGTCCCCGACTGGTGGGCCGACCCGGACCAGGGCGGCGGGTGGACCGGTGCGCACGGCTCCCAGATCATCGATCAGGTCCGGGTCACCCTCGGCGAGTTCGAGTCGGTGAGCGCCTCCCTCCCCCACGTGGCCGACCGGGACATGGCCGCCGAGGACGCCTTCGTCGTGCACTTCCGGATGCGGTCCGGCGCGGTCGGGGTCCTGCAGAGCACCTCGGGGGACTGGGGCCCGCCCATCGTGATCACCCGCGTCGTCGGGTCGGCAGGGACCGCATGGATCGAGGGCGTGGGCTCGACCGTGCGGGTGGCCGACGCCACGGGCACCCGCACCCTGCCGGTCGCCGCGGATCTCCCGACCGGGACCGCCCCTCCCCTGCCCGACGGGCTGGTGACCACCGCCTACGAGCGCATGATCTCCCACGGGATGGACTTCGGCCCCTACACCCGTCTCGCGGAGGTCCTGCTGAGCGGCATCGATGGGCGTTCCCCGCCGGCCGGGCCCGAGGCGGCCACCTTCGTCGACGGGGTCCGGGACATGGCCGTGCTGGACGCCATCCGCCGGTCGGCCGAAGAGCGCACGACGGTGACCGTGGACGACCGGCTGCCGCCCGCCCCGGGCTGCACGGCGGAGGCTGATCCTTCGATACTCTAACTATGTGACCCTCAAAGAACACCGGCCGGGCGGAGCCATGCCCCACGACCCCCGCACGCTGGGCCGCACCGCCGCCTGGCTCGCCAAGCAGGTCGAGATCGGGGTCGGGTCGGTCGACCTCTCCCTCCCCCAGTACCGGATCCTCGGGATGCTCGACGAGAGTTCGGCCGTCTCCTCGGACCTGGCCCAGCGTCTGGCCGTGCGACCGCCCACCGTCACCGCCGTGGTCGACGGGCTGGTGTCCCGGGGCCTCGTCGCGCGCCGGACGGTGGAGGGCGACCGCCGACGGGTCGACCACGTCCTGACCGCCGAGGGCCACCGGGTGCTCGACGCCGCCGACCGGGCCGTCCACGAGCGCCTCCACGAGATCGCCTGCTCGACCGGCGATGCCGCCGGGACACGGCGCGCCTTCGATGGGCTCGCCGCCTGGCACGATGCACTGGTGGCCTACCGGAAGGCGCGGTGGGGACGATGAGGATGCCCGTCCGCCCGACCCGGACCGTCGAGGCTCCCGAGCAGGGCACCGCGTTCGTCCCCGTCGCCGAGACGGCCCGCAACGCGGCGCCCCACGCAGGCATCGACCCCGACCGCAGTCTCTCCTGGTGGCGGAGGGCCCTGCCCATCATGCGCGCCCACCAGCGCACCTTCCTGACCGCGCTGATCCTCTCGTTCGTCGGCCTGGTCCTCCAGGTGCAGATCCCCAACCTGTTGAACCACGCCATCACCAATTCGCTCGAGCTGCACACCGTCCCGCTCAGCCACTACGTCTGGTGGGTCGTCGCGCTGGGGGTGGTGGGTGGGGTGACCGGGTACATCGCCCGGCTCACCCTCTTCGAGACCGCCTACGCGATCGAGTACGACCTGCGCAACATCATCTACGAGCACCTGACCAAGATGTCCTTCGCCTTCTACGACCGGGTCCAGTCGGGGCAGCTCATCTCGCGGGCCAACTCGGACATCCGGTCGGTCCAGATGTACATGACCTTCGCGCCGCTCATCATGGTCCAGTGCTCGATCGCGGTGGTCGCATTCGTGTTCATGCTGACCATCAACGTGCCGCTCGCCTTCGTGGCGATGGCCACCATGCCGTTCGTGTACTGGTCGGGCGTGCGCATGCGCAAGTCGATGTTCCCGGTGTCGTGGATCATCCAGTCCCGACTCGCCGACGTGGCCACCATCGTCGACGAGAACGTCAACGGCGTGCGGGTGGTCAAGTCCTTCGCCGCGGAGGAGCAGCAGCTGCGGGCCCTGTCGGGCGCCGCCGACCGCCTCCAGTGGGCCTACATCAAAGACGCCGACCTGCGTGCCCGCTTCACCCCCCTGGTCCAGAACCTGCCCCAGGTCGGCCTCGCCCTGGTCCTGCTGTTCGGCGGCTACATGGTCATCCACGGGACGCTCGGCATCGGGGCGATCCTGGCCTTCAACGCCTACCTGCTCATGCTGCAGGCGCCGTTCATGATGCTCGGCATGCTGATCATGATGGGCCAGCGGGCGGCGGCGTCGGCGGACCGGATCTACGAGATCCTCGACGAGCAGCCGAGCCTGACCGACAGCCCCGACGCGGTCGACCTGGTCGACTGCGAGGGCGACGTCCGGTTCCGCCACGTCGACTTCGCCTACACCGACGACGCAGAGCACCTGGTGCTCGCCGACTTCGACCTCCACGTCCCGCCCGGCAGCACCGTCGCCATCGTCGGCCGGACCGGCTCGGGCAAGTCGACGGTGGCCCGCCTCCTCGCCCGCTTCTACGACGTGCGGCACGGATCGGTCGAGATCGACGGCCACGACGTGCGCGACCTGACCCTCGCCAGCCTCCGGGCGAACGTCGGCGTCGTGCTCGACGAGCCGTTCCTCTTCTCGGTCTCCATCCGGGACAACATCGCCTACGGGCGGCCGTCGGCCGACCTGGCGGAGATCGAGGCCGCGGCGAGGGCGGCGGGCTCGCACGAGTTCATCTGCGAGCTCCCCCACGGCTACGACACCGTGGTCGGCGAGCGCGGCTACACCCTCTCGGGGGGCCAGCGGCAGCGGATCGCCATCGCCCGGACCCTCCTGGTCAACCCGCCGGTGATGATCCTCGACGACGCCACCAGTGCGATCGACGTCCAGGTCGAGCAGACCATCCACGCCGGCCTCCGGGTCCAGATGGAGGGTCGGACCACCCTGATCATCGCCCACCGGCTCTCGACCATCTCCCTGGCCGACCGGGTGGTCCTCCTCGACCAGCACAAGGTGGTGGCCGACGGCACCCACGCCGAACTGCTCGAGTCGACTCCGCTCTACGCCGAGGTGCTCGCCCAGGCCGCCGAGTACGAGGCGGCGGAGGAGCGGGCCGCGGAGGAGCGGGTGGCGGAGCCGGCCGAGACGGGCGGACTCCGATGAGCTGGGGCGGCGGGGGCATCGGGTTCGGCGGGGCGCCCGGGGGGATGGGTCGCCCGGCCGCGCCCGGGCTCCCCTTCGCCGGCATCCCCTCCGAGCTCCAGTCCGGGGTCGACCGCCTGCTGGCCTCCGAGCCCGAGCACGCCCCGCCGGACGTCGTCTTCGAGCAGAACGGCTCGGAGGCGGACCTCAAACGGCTCACCCTGCGCCGCCTGCTCACCAAATACCCCGGGATGCTGGCGCTGGCGGGCGTGCTGGTGGTGTTCATCTCGATCGCCGCCCAGGCCGGGCCGAAACTCACCGAGATCGCCATCAACAACGGCATGGTCCCCGGCCACAAGAACTTCGCGGTGGTGGCGATCCTCGCCGGCGTCTACCTGCTCTTCGTGGTGGCCACCGCCCTCGCCCAGCGCTTCCAGGTCCAGGTGAGCGGGCGCCTCGCCGCCTGGGTCATGAACGACCTCCGGATCAAGGTCTTCGCCCATCTCCAACGCCTCTCGCTCTGCTTCTTCACCGAGGAGAAGGCCGGCGTGGTCATGAGCCGGATGACCAGCGACATCGAGAACCTGCAGCAACTCCTCCAGGACGGCCTCTCCCAGCTGGCCATCCAGGCGTTGACCATGGTGGTGATCACCGCGATCCTCTTCACCACCGACGTCCGGCTGGCCGCCATCACCGTGCTCCTGATCATCCCCGCGCTGCTGGCCGCCTCCATCTGGTTCACCCGGGCCTCCGAACGCGGCTACGGGAAGGTCCGCGACGGCATCGCCAACGTGCTGGCCGACCTCTCCGAGAGCCTGCACGGGGTGCGCATCGTGACCGCCCACAACCGGCAGCGCCACAACGTCGTCCACCACCGCAACGTGGTCGGGGACTACCGGGACGCCAACAACTACACCGCACAGGTGAACGCCGTCTACGGGCCGGGCACCCAGCTCCTCGGGGTCATCGGTCAGGCGGTGCTGCTGGCGGTCGGCGGGGAGATGGTCATCCACCACACCCTCTCCCTCGGTGCCCTGGTCGCCTTCTTCCTCTACCTCAACCGCTTCTTCCAGCCCATCCAACTGCTCGTCCAGCAGTACAACACCTACCAGCAGGGTCAGGCGTCGGTGATCAAGCTGCGGGCCCTGGTCGACACCGAGCCCGAGGTGCGGGAGGCGCCCGACGCCATCGAGCTCCCCCCGATCGAGGGGGCGATCGCATTCGAGGGGGTCACCTTCGCCTACCTGGCCGGCCGCCCGGTGCTCGAGGACGTCGACCTGGTGATCGCACCGGGCGAGACCGTCGCATTCGTCGGACCGACCGGCGCGGGAAAGTCGACGCTGGCCAAGCTGGTGACCCGCTTCTACGACCCCACCGAGGGCCGGGTGACCATCGACGGTCACGACCTCAAAGAGGTCACGATGCGCTCGCTGCGCCGCCAGCTCGGGGTCGTCCCCCAGGAGCCGTTCCTCTTCGCCGGGACCATAGCGGCGAACGTCGCGTTCGCCCGTCCGGACGCCTCCGAGCAGGAGATCCGCGAGGCGGTCGAACGGGTCGGCCTCGCCGAGATGGTCGACCGGACGCCGGCGGGGCTCGACACCGTGGTCCACGAGCGGGGACAGACCCTCTCGTCGGGGGAACGGCAGTTGATCGCCCTCGCACGCGCCTTCCTCGCCCACCCCCGGGTGCTCGTGCTGGACGAGGCCACCTCCAATCTCGACCTCCAGTCGGAGACCAAGATCGAGGCCGCACTCGACGTCCTCCTCGAGAACCGGACCGCCATCCTCATCGCGCACCGCCTCTCGACCGCCATGCGGGCGGACCGGATCGCGGTGGTCGACGGGGGCCGGATCACCGAGGTCGGATCGCACGCCGAACTGCTGGCCAGGGGCGGCCGTTACGCCGAGATGTACGCCACCTGGGTCACCCAGACGGAGCCCACGGCGTCCCAGGCGGGCGCGATCGGCTGAGAGGCGGATACGCGGCTACAAGGCGTCCTTGTCATCTCACCTTGTCGCTGTGTAGACTGACTCCGTGAGCGTGACCGAATTCCGCGTTTCGGATCGGGGGCAGATGGCGCTGCCCGCCGGGGTCCGGCGACGCTGGAACCTGTCCGGGGGAGGTGCCGTGGAGATCGCCGACCTGGGCGACGCACTGCTCCTCGTCCCCGCCGGGCAGGGCGGACTCCGGGCCCTCGTCGGTGCCTCCGTCGAAGAGGCGGGCGGCTACCCGGCGCTTGCCGCCGCCATCGCCGCCACCGAGCCGGACCTCGCTTGAACCGTCGGCAGGACGTGGTGATCGATGATCACCTGCTGCTGCGGATCCTCCTCGACGACGAGCCCACCGGTCTCCGCCGAGCGGTCGGAGCCGTGTTCACCACCGGCCTCTGGTACCACCGGCTCTGCCGGGCGCTCGCCGGTACGGCCGTGACCGGACCGTTGTCCCGCCGACTCGGTGCGGCAGATCCGACGCTCGGAGCCACCGCGCTCCGAGCAGTCACCGACCTGCCGGAGACCATCGGGTTGCTCTCCTTCCGCGATCTCGCCTGGCCGATGGCGCGTCTGGTCTCGGAGCGAGTGCGGCTCAACCTGCTGTCGCTCGAAGCGCTCGCGGCCGCGGAGCAGCTCGGGGCCGAGCTCTGTCTGGCAACGCAGGACGAGAACCCGACCCTGCTCGGCGCCGCGGCGGCACGGGGGCTGCCGATCCGGCTGATCGGAAACTGAGCGTCGAGCGGACGGTGGTCCGCCGCATGTGGCACGGTGTGGATCGATGGTCGCGTACGAACAGTTCGCCCCCTTCTACGACTCGGTCATGGACGACCCGGGTCCCCGGGCAGCGCGGGTCAACGCCTGGATCGAGCAGTACCGACCCGACGCAGGTGCGGTGCTCGAGGTCGGCTGCGGGACCGGTTCCATCCTGGCCCGGCTGACCACGACGGCTGCGCTGACCGGCCTCGACCGATCCCCCGAGATGCTGGCCATCGCCGCCCGCAAGGTGCCGGGCGCGAGCCTCGTCGAGGCCGACATGGCCTCCTTCTCGCTCGGACGGCGGTTCGACGCGGTGCTGTGCATCTTCGACTCGATCAACCATCTGCTGACCATCGACGAGTGGCGGTCGCTCCTCGGGTGCGTGCACGACCACCTGGCCGACGGCGGCCTCTTCGTCTTCGACGTCAACACGGTCGGCGAGCTCCGGCGGCTCGGGGATGAGCCACCGTGGGTCTACGAGTTCGACGGCGGGACCGCGATCATCGACGTGGCCTTCGGCGAGGACGACGACGGTTCCGGGTCCAGCGACTGGGACATCCGGATCTTCGAGCGGATCGTCGGCAACCGGTACCGGCTGCACCGGGAGTGGATCGGGGAGCTGGCCCTGCCGCTCGCCCGGGTACGCGAGCTGGTCAGCGGTCGCTTCGAACTGCTCGAAGAGGTCGACGACGACGGAGCGCCAGCCTCCGATACCTCGGTCAAGGCCTACTACGCGCTCAGGAAGCGGGGTCCATGATGGATCCCCCGCCTGAGACCGCCACTGCTGCCAGCGAGCCGCCGACCCGACGGTTGCCCCCGTGCCCCGGGTCGGAGATGCCGGTAGAGTCACGCGGGTGCGGCCTGCAACGCTGCTGCTTCAGACCGAGGGCGATTGCATGATCGACGTCGAGCACCTGCTCGACGTGTTCGGGGAACAGCGGCGACGTTTCGTGACAATCCTCAACGGGTTCGGTCCGGAGGACTGGGTTGCGCCGACCAGGTGCGCCGCCTGGTCCGCCCATGACGTCGTTCGCCACCTGTGTGACGCCAACGCGCTCGCCGCCACCACGGGCGCGGGCGACGGCAGCCTCGACGTCGCCGCCGGATTCGACCCGAGAGTCACGCCTCGTGACTGGTTGAGGGCGTCGGCCGGCGAGTCATCCGATGCCACGCTCGAACGCTTCGTGGCCACGACCGACAGCCTTCTTGCACAGGCTCGAGATCTGTTCACCGAGGGCCGCAGGTTCGACATACACCTGCCGTACACGCAGATGGACTGGTCGGTGGTCTTGCTCCATGCGTTCTGGGATTCGTGGATCCACGAGCGCGACGTGCTGCTGGCGAGAGGAGATGAACACCCGACTGACGACGACGTGACCCTGTACGCCACCTCGTACGGTGTGTTCATCGCCGCCGCGGTCGCGTCGATGTTCGGCGATCCGGTCGAGCAGACGCTGGCGCTGGGTGACGATGGTGGTGGCGTCTTCGACCTCACCAGCAGTGGCGGCGTCACGCTCACGGTCACCCGAGTGCCCAGCGCCGGGCCGCCCGCAGCCCGGGTCGCGGACGCGCTGGCCGGTCGCTCACCCGACAACGGCGTGCTCGACGCCGTGCCGATCACCTCGCGTGCCGCGCTGTTCCACATGGCCGACTTCTTCAATACGCCGGTCAGGCACGGCGCGGCCCCGGAGTGACGTCCATTCACCACCTGGTGGACCTCGATGGCCCGGTGGATTCCTGAGGCCCGCTGACCTGGCGATCTGGCCCAGGTGCATGGTTGCCGGACCTGGCCAGAGATCACTTGAAAGTGAACGTAGCGTGACATTTAGATGAACGTATGGTAAACCGAGCCCCATGACAGGCACGTCTCGCAAAGCCCAGGGCTGGTACAGCGATCCGTTTCACCAACACAGCGCCAGATGGTTCTCCGATGGGAGCCCGACAGCACTCGTCCTCGACAACGGGGTCGAGTCCCAAGACCCGCCTCCGAACAGCTGGTACACGAGCAACCTCATTCCGGCTCCAGAGGCCGAGGGCACCCTTCTCCACGCGTGACTGCTTCCTACCGGGTTGGAGGCACCCCGCCCCGAGCTCGTTGGATGATTGCCTCGACGACTCCGGTCTTCGCGTCGGCATAGGCCTGCATGCTGGGCCAGTCCTGCGCTGAGAGATCCCGCTTGGTCCGGGCATACAACGCTCGGTCATCTGGGTGCCCGCGTAGCCAGTCTCGAAAGAGGAGGTACCGATCGATCTCCGAAGATCCAAGAGTGAACACGTGAATGTGCACGTCATGCGCCTGGCTTCGCACCATTCGATGTTCGTGGAACGCTGGCTCACGCACCCGCAGTTGGTATCCCGCCTCGACCAGGTCCTCGAGGTAGGCCCCCTCATCAGCGGAATCGGCGACGGTCAGGCAGATGTCGATGATCGGCTTCGAAGCCAACCCGGGGACGGACGTCGATCCGATGTGGTCAACGACAATGGCGCGATCTGCGAGAGCGCCGACGATCGTTCTCCGCTCTTGCTCGAACCGGATCGGCCATTCCGGGTCGTAGTCGACGATGACGATGTCGACCTTCTCGAGTCCGCCGATGAAGATACTAATGACCGAGGTGACGGGACGACAGCACTTCGCTCGTTCGCTTCGGCGACGACGACGCGGTGACGGACCACGTCGTTGCCGGTGTGCAGCGCTCGGGTGAGTGCTGGATGGGGTCGACGACGTGGCATGGACGTCGCTACATGCGGATCTCGGTGTCGAGCTGGCGTACGACTGAGGCGGACGTCGATCGGTCTGTCGCAGCGATTCTCGCTGTCGCCCACTCCTGAGTCTGCAGGAACGCCTCTGCCGTGCGCCGGGTCGGTCGCACCCTGCGGGTGGGTCCACGCCTCACGAGAGGGCTTTTGAAATGGTCAGCACACCGGTCGTCAAGAGGAGAAGGTCGACGGCCCACGCGAACTGAGTTGGCCCCATTCGGACTCCCACCGATGACCCGGCGATGATGCCTGCGACGCAGGGCAGGACGGAGGTGGCGGCGAGTGCGACGTCGAAGGTGGTTATCAGCCCCGCCAGCGCCAGCAACGGGAGGCCGATGAGGTTCGACAGCAAGAACACTGAGGAGAGGGTGGCCCGGAACCTGTCCCCATGAAGTCCCCTCCGACGAAGTGCGTAGACGAGTGGCGGCCCGTTGGTCGCAAGTGACGTGTTGATGACCCCGCTTGCGAAGCCCAGTGCAACGGTTGTCGAGCGATGAGGCACGACCGGTTCGGATCGTGACAACCGGGAGCTCACGATCACCCAGCCGGCCGCCACACAGGTCGTGATTCCCAGGAGCAGGCGAAGCGTGCCGGCCGAGATCGCGTCGAGGATGACCACGCCGACCGGTGCGCCCACGATCGCTGCCGTTCCCAATGGGCGCGCAACGTCCCATTCGATGTGTTGACGAAAACGGAACGCCAGCCAGGCGCAGGTCACCGTTCCGTTGAGGAAGATGATGATCACCGCGCTCTTCGTCGGCACCACAAAGGCCAAGAGCGGAACGGCGAGCAGGGCAAATCCAAACCCGACGGCCCGCTGCAGCGCAGCGGCGACGAAGACGATACCGGCGACGGCTGTCACGGTCCCGAGCGTTACCACCTTGCGAAAGCTAGTTGGATCCGCCGGCTCCGATTGATTCGATCACCGAATCCCCGGCCCGCTGCAGACCCGGCGGATACACCGCCAGGTCCGAGCGTTTGGCGGCATTCTCAACCGGCCAGGGGTGCATTTCCGAGTTCAGCCTTGTGTTGTCGGTGTCGTCTAACGAGCACAACCGTGAGAAGGCCACTCATCCCCAGTCCGAATACCAAGATCAGAACGTCTCTCGTCGAACGATGGCCCGTCGTGACCCGGCCGACTCCATAGGCGGTGGCGGCAACAGACAGGGTGAAGCCAATCGACGCAATCAGGTTCCAGACGGCGAACTGGCTCAACTTCATGCGGGCTGTTCCCGAGATGATCGCCGGGGTGACGAAGACAGCCAGCCGACCCCACTTGGCGTACGCCTTCTCCCCCCTGACCAGTAACTCTTGTCGACCAGCTTGACGTTTGCCTGGGCGGGTCAGTAGTCGATCACCCCAATGATGACCGATGGAGTAGCCGAGCAGACCACCGAGTTCACCACCCACCACCGAGACGGCGACCACCAAATAGAGACTCAGATTGTCTTGACTAGCGCCGACGGCCGCGGCTGCGACAGCAGCGCTCCCGATGACGGGGACTCCGGCCCATGAAGCGACAACCGCCAAGAACAGCAAGACGTATTCCCACCAGTTCTGGCCAAAGGAGGTCGGGGTCGACACAGCTGCAACGACCCATCCTGTGATCGCTGCTTGCACCCGAACTGCGTTCAGCAGAAGTTCAATCCACTCGTCGGGGCATCAACGCCCCGATGAGCCAGAAAAGTGGGATGAAGAGTCCGATGATGAACATCACCCAATGGCCCCTCCGGATGGACATGATCCCGAGCGTGACCAGCAGCACGATGTAGATGGCGCCAAAGAGGAAGGCCATTGGTTCGTTCCTTTACAAGCTCTCGATCGCGAGGCTGAGAGCTAGCCGAGGATCTTAGTCTTCTGCACTCCGAACTCGCCTTCCGTGAGTGCTCCGAAGCCCGGTCGGCACCACCTGGCGAGACGGCAAGGCCCAAGGGGTCGCGTCAGATGCCGAGCAAGGTGACAGGGATTTCCTCCGCCATCGAATGGCTGCTCGTTTCGCCAAGTACTGCTCCCTTGGACGCGGCTCCAAACAGGGGAGAGCCGACGACGCTCGCAGCATAGGCATGACCGAGGTCGATCTGGTCGTCGAGTCGTTCGAGCTCGGTCAGCAAGCAGTTCCGGCCACCTTCGCTGGGGTTCTGGAGGAACGTGGCGACAGCCTGCTGAACCGCATCGATGTCCCACCCGAGATGCACCTCGATTTCTGCGCTCGGATTCTCCACGCGTGTCCTGTTGGGATGTCGGCCAAAGATCATCTCGATGACTCCCAACTCGATCGTCCCACCTGTCCTGGCATGACAGCGCGTTCGAAGCTACCACTGCCCCATCGCCAGCCCCTTCTGCGCTAACGGCGCCTTGCGCGCCAGACCTCCTCGCAAGGCCACTGTCGTGCCCAGGGGGTGTCGACATGCGGGTAGTGGGACTCCGCTCCCTCGGCCGGGCGAAGCTCGATGAGGTCGAGGACGTCGAATCCGTTGTCCCGGAGCAGCCGAACCCAATCCCCGTGACCGAGGTGGAACTCGACCGTCGGGTCGTCCGGCCAGTCAAAACGGTGCATACCGAACTGAGGACGACGGAGCTGGTTGGTTGCGGGTGGCCCATCCTCGTCGGGGACGCACAGCATCAGGAGGGTGCTGGTGCCGAGGAACACCAGTTCTCCCCCCGGACGGAGCAGGCGCGCCGCCTCGGGTATCCAACGGAACGGGTCCGCCCAGATCGCAGCGCCGTACTCACTGATCACGATGTCGAAGGAGGAGGTTGCCAGGGGAACCTGCTCACCGGCCGCGCGCACCAGGGGGAACCTGAGCCCGAACTCCTCTTGGAACTCCGTCGCAATGGCCAGCTGCCCGGCTGCTGGGTCAACGCCGATGGGCCTGGCTCCACGACGGGCCAGCCATGCTGACACATAGGCTGTCCCGCACCCGAGCTCGACGGCTCTCGCACCCTCGAGGGCCCGCGGGAGAAGATGGATCTCATGCTCGGGGATACGGTAGATGCCCCAGGTCGGCTCCGAGGTGGTCCAACTCCTGCGGGCGAGGACGAGCTGATCGTCGCGTCGAGCATTCCAGGCCGCCGCGTTGCCACGGATGTACTCCAATGGGTCAGCCATGAGCCGACACTAAACCGTCGTTCTCCCGTTCGGACGAGATGACCAGGCGCTATCCCAGGCGCGTGGTTCCGGCGCAGGGCTGCCGGGCCACATCGGCACTCGAGCCACGAACCTGTCACGCCACCCGCCTACCATCGCCGGCGTGAGCGTCGACGTCCAATGGGTGGGGTACGGCCCGGAAGCAGCCGATTCCCTCCGGCGGGCGATCCGGGCGGAGAAGGGTGACGACCCGCTGTCCCCGGTCACCGTGGTCGTCCCGTCCAACCACGTCGGTGTCGGCACCCGCCGCCTGCTGGCGTCGGGGAGGTTGGGCCCGGTCTGTGGACGCGGCACCGGGGTCGCCGCGGTGACCTTCCTCACCGTCTACCGGCTGGCCGAACTGTTGGGAGCCTCTCGCTTGGCAGGTGCCGACCGGCGCCCGGTGTCCACTCCGGTGATCGCCTCCGCGCTTCGGGCCGAGCTCGACGAGCGACCGGGGATCTTCGCGCCCGTCGCCTCGCACCCGGCCACCGAGACGGCCCTGGTCGCCGCGTACCGCGAGCTGCGAGACGTCTCGGACGCCGCTGCGGACACGCTCGCCGGGCGCAGTGCACGGGCTGGGGACGTCGTCCGCCTGCAGCGTGCCGCCCGTGACCGTCTCGAGCCTTCCTGGTACGACGAAGAGGACCTGATGGACGCCGCCGTCGACGTCCTCCGCAGCGACGGAGGACGTGCCGACGACCTCGGGATGATCATCGTCTACCTCCCGGACCGGCTCTCCCGCCACGCGGCGCACCTGCTCCGAACCGTGGCCGGCGGTCGCGGGCTGACCGTGCTGGCCGCCACCACCGGGAACGAGCGAGCCGACGCCGAGGTGGTCGAGGTCCGTCGAGCAGCTCGGCGGCCCCGCGGCGACCGACACCGACATCCCCGCCCTCGACCCCATGGGGGTGGTCAGCGCCGACCGCACCCGGATCGTGACCGTCTCCGACGCCGACGAGGAGGTCCGGGAGGCGGTGCGCGCCGTCATCGACGCGGTCCGGGCCGGGACCCCCCTCGATCGCATCGCCCTCCTGCACGCCAGCCCCGAGCCCTACGCGCGCCTGGCCTACGAGCAGCTCTCCGCCGCCGGGGTGGCCATGAACGGCCCGTCGGTGATGCCACTCACCGCCCGGGTCGCCGGCCGCACCCTGCTGGGGCTCCTCGCGCTGCCTCGAGCAGACTTCCGACGCGACGAGGTGTTCGCCTGGTTGGCCGGAGCCCGATTGCGGCACGACGGCCGACCGGTCCCCGTGACCTCCTGGGAACGGATCTCGCGCGAGGTGGGGGTGGTCGCCGGGCGAAGCCAGTGGGACCGGCTGCTCACACGGTTTGCCGATGATCGCGAGGCCAGCGCGGAGACGGACGATGCGGATCCCGATGCTCCCGACTGGCGGGCCGAACGGGATCGAAGCGAGGCCGGACGGGCCCGAGCGTTGCGTTCGTTCGTCCTCGGCCTCATCGACGGCCTGGCCTCGGCCTCCGCCCGGCCCCGTCCCTGGAGCGCCCGGGCCGACTGGGCACGCACGCAGCTGCATCGGCTCCTCGACACGGCCGGCAACCGCCAGAGTTGGCCTCTCCCCGAGCAGCGGGCCGCAGAGCGGGTCGATCGAGCCCTCGATCGCCTCGGGTGCCTGGACGCGATCGAAGGTCCGGTGGATCTCGAGGTGTTCACACGGACCCTCGAGGTCGAGCTCGAAGCCGATCTCGGCCGGGTCGGACGCATGGGTGACGGGGTGCTGGTCGCTCCCGTGAGCATGGGGGTGGGCCTCGACCTCGACCTGGTGGTGATCCTCGGTCTCGCCGAGGGCACCTTCCCGGCCCCTGCCCGGGAGGACTCGCTGCTGCCGGACCACGAACGCTCGGTGACCGGCGACGAGCTCCCGCTCCGGGCGGCGCGGGTGGAGCGCCAGCACCGCGAGCTCCTGGCCGCACTGGCCGGTGCCTCTCGCCAGCTGTTGTGCGTGCCCCGCGGGGATCTCCGCCGCAGCCAGGGTCGGATCCCGTCGCGCTGGGTCCTCGAGATCGCCACGTCCCTGGCCGGCGAACGGTGGTGGTCCGAACAGCTCCTGGAGGCCGAACGCGACTGGCTGATCCACGTCGCCTCCTTCGACGCCGGTCTGCGCCGGGTGGCGTTCCCGGCGGCCGAACAGGAGTACCGGCTGCGCATGCTCCTGTCCCGCTCCGGCTCGGGACCGACCACCGCTGCGCTCGCCGTGCTGGGAGACCGGATCGTCGACGCTGGCGCCGAGGTCGTGGTGGCACGGCGTGGTGACCGCTTCACCCGCTTCGACGGAAATCTGGCCGGGCTGGCCGTTCCGTCCCCCACCGAACGGGTCACCTCGGCCACCCGGCTCGAGGGGTGGGCGGGTTGCCCGTTCGGCCATCTCCTCCGCAACATCCTGGGCGTCGACGAGGTGGAGAACCCGGAGGACGAGCTCATGATCACGCCGCGCGATCGCGGCTCGCTCGTCCATGACGTCCTCGAGCGGTTCATCGGCGAGTCGATCGACGCGGGGACCGACCCGCCGCAGGTCCGGTGGGAGCCGTGGTCCGAGGCCGACAGAGCCCGGTTGCTGGAGATCTTCGACCAGGTCTGTGACCGGTACGAGGCGCATGGTCTCACCGGGCGACCGGTGTTCTGGCGACGCGACCGGCATCGCATCGCGGCCGAGCTCCTGCGCGGCTTGGAGCTCGACAGCCTCCACCGCGCGGGCACGCGGACACACCCGGTGGCAGCCGAGCTCGGCTTCGGCATGCCAGGGGCACGGCTGCCGACCGCGGTCCTCGAGCTCCCCGACGGGCGCAGGGTCGAGTTTCGGGGCAAGGCCGACCGGGTGGATCTGGCCGAGGACGGCACCGTGCACGTCATCGACTACAAGACCGGGAAGGCCGACCGGTACAAGGGCCTCAGCGAGGACGACCCCGACCTCCGGGGCCGCCGGCTGCAGCTCCCGGTCTACGGGCAGGCCGCACGGCTGTTCGTCGGGAACCGAGATGCCCCGGTTCGAGCCGAGTACTGGTTCGTCTCCGACCGGGGCGACTACAAGAGGATCGGCTACGCCGTCACCCCAACGGTGCTCGACCATGTCGGCAAGACCCTGCAGACCGTGGTCGACGGCATCGAGGCCGGGGTCTTCCCGAGCTTCCCGAGCGACACCACCGGCTCGCCCTTCGTCGAGTGTCCGTACTGCGATCCGGACGCCCTGGGCGTGGTCGACCTGCGCCGCGCATGGGAGCGGAAGCGAAGCGATCCACAGCTGGCCGGATTCGTCGGTCTAGCCGAGCCAGGGGATGACCACGAGGACGGCCCTCGTGCCTGACCTCGCCACTCCCCCGGACCAGCAGGCCCGGGACCGCATCTCCGGTGACCTCGACACCACCCTCTTCGTCGAGGCCGGGGCGGGAACGGGCAAGACGACCGCCCTTGTCGACCGTGTCCTCGGCCTGGTGACCCAGGGGCGGGCGGAGCTCGAGGCGATCGGCGCGATCACCTTCACCGACAAGGCGGCCGCCGAGCTGCGCGCCCGGATCAGACGGCAGCTCGAAGAGCGAGCCATCGCGATCGTGGACGAGGAGACAGCAGCTCGCTGCCGAGTGGCGCTCGATCAGCTCGATTCGGCGGCGATCGGCACCCTGCACTCGTTCGCTCAGCGACTTCTCACCGAGCACCCGGTCGAGGCCGGGCTCCCCCCTCGGGTCGAGGTCCTCGACGAGGTCAGCTCGACCGTCGCCTTCGAGCGGCGCTGGCGGATCTTTCGTGACGAGTTGCTGGCCGATCCGGAATTCGAGCGATCGATCCTGCTGCTCGTCGAGACAGGGGTGAAGATGCGCGCCGTGCACTCCCTGGCCGTCACCTTCAACGACAACTGGGACCTGGTCGAGGAACGGGTCCGCGCCGACGCCCCGGGGCCACCGACGGTCCATCAGCTTGCAGGTCCGGTCCTGGACGCGGTCGACTCTGTCTGCAAGGAGCGCTGCAGCGACCCCGAGGACGCGCTGCGGGTCCGTCTCGACGAGATCGCCGCCTGGGTGTCGGGAGTGCGGCTCGTCGACGACGAGCTGGCATTGCTCGACGCGTTGGGGGAGAAGTCCAGGCCGAGCTTCAGGGCCGGCAATCTGGGCAGGAGCGCCAACTTCGACGTCGACGTCAAGGCCCTCAGGGAGAGCGTGCGTGTCGCCGGCGAGCTGGTCGACGGTGTCCGCACCGCGGTGGTGAACGCCTGCGTCGAGCGACTGGCCGTGGCCATCCGTCGATTCACGATCGAGTCGGCCGAAGGACGGCGACAGGCCGGCCAGCTCGAGTTCCACGACCTCCTGGTCATGGCGCGCGCACTGCTCAGGCACCCCGAGAACGGCGCACGGGTGAGGGCCCGGCTCCACAGCCGCTATCAGCGTCTGCTTCTCGACGAATTCCAGGACACCGACCCGATCCAGATCGAGTTGGCCGTGCGGATCGCCGCCGCCGACCCGGCCGCTGAAGCGGCCGGGCGCGCGGGTTGGGAAGAGGTGCCCGTGGCCCCGGGCCATCTGTTCCTGGTCGGCGACCCCAAACAGTCCATCTACCGCTTCCGGCGCGCGGACATCTCGACCTTTCTGAGAGCTGCGGACCGATTCGGCCGGGAGAGCTCGGGCCAGGTCGAGCTCACGGCCAACTTCCGCACTGTCGCCCCGGTCGTCGACTGGATCAACCACACCTTCGGGGCGCTGATGGGGGAGACCGATCACCTCGACGTGCCGGTCCCGTCCCAGCCCCGCTACATCCCCCTCGATCCCATACGCCCCTCCCCCGCATCAGGACCCGCGGTGTCGGTCCTCGGACGGACCGATCGGGCACGGAGTCTCTCGGCCAGCGATCTCCGCAGGGCCGAAGCCGCTGACGTGGCTGCCACTGTGGTCCGGGCGATCTGTGAGCAGTGGGCGGTGGCCGACCGAAACGACGGCTGGCGGCCGGCCAGGCTGGCGGACGTCGCGATCCTCCTGCCGGCGCGCACGTCGTTGCCCTACCTCGAGGATGCCCTCGATGCGGCCGGTATCGCCTACCGGGCCGAGACCAGCTCGCTCGTCTACGTGAGCCGAGCCGTCCGGGACGTCCTCATGGTGCTCCGGGCGGTCGACGACCCCACCAACCATCTCCATATCGTCTCCGCGTTGCGCACCCCCCTCCTGGCCTGCGGCGACGACGACCTGTTCCGGTTCAAGTGCGAACGCAACGGCCGGTGGAGCTACCTCGCAGATCAGCCGGAGACCGTTCCGGACGGCGATCCGGTCCGTCGGGGGCTGCTCTACCTGCGCTCGCTCTACGACGAGCGCAACTGGCTGGCACCCTCTGAGCTCCTGGACCGCATCGCCCGGGAGCGGCGGGCCATGGAGTTGGGCTTCGCCGAGGGCCGGCCAAGGGACGTGTGGCGGCGTCTCCGCTTCGTGATCGACCAGGCGCGGGCCTGGGCCGATGCAACCGGCGGCAACCTGCGCCAGTACCTCGCCTGGGTGGGTCAGCAGACTGCCGAGGGTGCACGGGTGGCCGAGTCCATCCTGCCCGAGACCGACGACGACGCCGTTCGGATCATGACGATCCACGGTGCCAAGGGTCTCGAGTTCCCGGTCACCATCGTCTCGGGGATGTCGACCCTTCCGGCCAGACCACGTGGCGAGCCCGAGGTGGTGTTCCCACCCACCGGGGCAGTGGGCTACAAGGTGGGCCCCGGTCTGACGACGAGCGAGTACGACGCCTGGGCACCCATCGACGAGCAGATGGGACTGCACGAACGGATCCGCCTGCTCTACGTGGCCTGCACCCGGGCCCGCGACCACCTCGTGGTCTCCCTGTACCGGAGGGAACGGGCCAACTCCCCGGACCCGTCCAAGCGCACCAACGCCGAGCTTCTGCTCGACGGGATGGGACGGTTGGTGGACGAGGTTCCCGATGCCGTCGAGCCGGCCGACGGCATCTCGGTGGCGGTCGTGGCTCCGGCACCACCACCTCCGTTCGAGGTGTGGTCCAGTGAACGCAGCGCCGCATTGGAGCAGGCGGGGCGCCCGACCACCGTCGCCGCCACCGCGCTGACCGAGGACGGAGCGCCGGACGTCGAGGGCGAGCCCGACCCGGGGCTGCAGAAGCGACCGCGGGACCTGGACCTCCCGCCGTGGCTCAAGGGACGGTACGGCACCGCGGTCGGCCGGGCCGTGCACGGTGTCCTGCAGACGATCGACCTCGCCACCGGTGCCGGACTCGACGCCGCGGTGGCCGCCCAGTGCGAGGCCGAGGCGATCCCCGACCAGGCCGCCGTCGTGCGTGAGCTGACCACCCGAGCCCTCGGGTCACCCTCGGTGCGTGCGGCCGCCACGAGCGAGCACTGGCGCGAGGTCTATGCCTGCGTCCCGGTTCACGGGCGGCTCCTCGAGGGCTACATCGATCTGCTGTACCGCGCTCCGGACGGCCTGGTCGTCATCGACTACAAGACATCCAACACGGCCGATCCCGAAGAGCTCGAGCGGCGGGTCGAGGGGTATCGGATCCAGGGGGCCTCGTACGCGATCAGCGTCGAAGCCGCAACCGACGAGCCGGTCTCCCGGGTGACGTTCGTCTTCCTCACGCCCGTCGGGGCGGTCGAGGCCGACCTTCCCAGCCTCGACGCGACGATGAACGAGGTGCGGAATCTCGTCGGCAGCGGGCGTGGATCGACGACACCATGACGGCCTGAGAGCTCGCCGACCTGGGAGTTTCCGGCGGATCGGCGCCGGTCTCCCGTGGTCCCCCAGTCCGGAGGTGCCGCGGATCCCCACTCCCGCATCCCCATCTGCCCGCTCGACGCAACCGGGTGCGAACATGGTCCCATCGGTCCCGACGGGGGAGCGACGACCCCGAGGGGGAGAGATGGAACACCTGGTAGCCGCAACGAGTTCCGGACCCAGCGCTGGGCTGCTGTTCGTCTACATCGTGCTGTACCTCGTGATCTCCCTCGGGGTATGGGGCGCCTACAAGAAGGCATCGCCCCAGGGAGACCCCGCCTGGGCCGCCTTCATCCCCATCTACAACTTCATCGTCCTTTTGAAGGTCGCCGGGCGTCCGGTGACCTGGGCCTGGTTCCTGCTCCTGGCGATCATCCCCTTCGTCGGCGGCCTGGCCCTCCTGGTGGTATCGATCATCGTGCTCAACGATGTCTCGAAGAGCTTCGGCCACGGAGCGGGGTTCACCGTCGGGCTCGTGCTGCTCGCACCCATCTTCTGGTACATCCTCTGGTTGGGACCGAGCAGCTACCGGGGCCCTGCCGGCCCGGCGGGTGCCACCTTCGGCAGCGGCGGCTACGGCCAGTACCCGGCCCAGAGTGGGTATCCGGCCTCCGGTGGGTACCCACCGGCACCACCCTCCTACCCGCCCGCGACCCCCGGGCAGGGATCAGCGCTCCCTCCGCCTCCCCCCGGTCGGATGCCTCCACCGCCGGCGGCTCCGCCGCCTCCCGGGCCCCCCGGACCGATGCCCCCCGAGCAACCGTCCTGAACCGGTGGTCTCCGCCTGGTGCGCAACCGGCGCGCCGGGCCGCTCAGGAGGCGGCGCTCTCGACGAGACCGGTCGTCATGCAGGGCCTCCCGGCTCGGTCCCGGCGTCGAGCGCGAGGCGCATCTCGGCCAGGCGGGCCGCCTTGGCAGCCCGTTCGTCGCGGAACGCGCCGATCCGGGCCAGGGTGTCGTCCAGGCGCTCGAGGAGCCGCTGGTTGGCCACGATGGCTTCGTCGACCAGCTGGCTGCGTCGTTCTGCCGACGCGTCGCCCCACCGGAACTCGGACCGGATCCTGTCGAGGGCGTCGATGTCCTCGGTCTCGAGCACCACGCGAACCTCGGCCAGCGAGAAGCCGAGGAGCTCCTGCAGGTCGCGGATCCGGGTGACCCGGGCCATGTCGGTCTGGGAGTACAGACGCTCGCCCCTCCCGCGGTGGTCGCTCGGCAGGATGAGCCCGAGCTCCTCCCAGTAACGCAGGGTGCGGGTGGTGACCCCGGTCAGCTTCGCCAGTTCACCGATCCGGAGCACCAGCGGCGCGGCGCGGGCCGCACTCCGCGTGGTCACCGTGCCCCCACCGGCGACGGGCCGACCGGTCGGGCGCCGGCCGTGCCCGGGTCCCCGTCCGTCCCGGCGCCTCCGTCCCCGACCGGCACCGGCTCGCTGTAGACGTAGCGTCCCCCGCGGAGCCAGGACGCCCAGGCGGCGAACAGGCTCACCACGATGGCGAAGTCGAAGGCGGCGTGCAGGCCGGTCCGGAACGACGAACCGATCAGTTCCGGGAAGAATCGCCGTCCGGTGAGCGTGGCCTGCTGGGTCGCGGTGAGCTGACTCAGCACGTGTGCGCCGACCAGATGCTGCACCGGGTCGTAGCCGAGGAATGCCGCGAACAGCGTCGACACCGGCGAGAGGTGCGCGACCCGCTCGGCCACATCGCTCGGGACACCATGGGCCTCCAATCCGTGGAGGAGGTTGGCCGGGAGCGACGCCATCAGCCCCACGATCATGAGGGTGAAGAAGATGCCGATGGACAGCACCTGGGCCGAGTTCTGGAACGTGGTGTTCATCCCCGATCCCGCGCCGCGGTGCTGTGCGGGCAGGCTGTTCATGACCCCCGCCCGGTTGGGCGAGCCGAACGCCGCCATGGTCAGACCGGTGAAGAGCAGCAGCACCGCGAAGAGCCAGTAGGGGAAGTCGACCGGGAGGAGCTCGAGCAGGAAGAGCCCGAGCGCCGAGCCGAGCATGCCGCCGGTCGCGAAGGGCCGGGCCCCATAGCGATCCGAGAGGATGCCCGAGATGGGCCCAGCGATCAGGAACCCGAGGGTGAGCGGCAGCATGGCGATCCCCGCCCAGAGCGGCGTGACGCTGAACGCGTACCCGTGCAGCGGCAACCAGATCCCCTGCAGCCAGATGATCATCATGAACATCAGGCCGCCCCGGCTGAGCGCGGCGAGGAAGCTGGCCAGCACGCCGCTGGTGAACGCCCGGATCTTGAACAGCTGGAGCCGGAACATCGGCTGGGGAACCTTGGTCTCGATCACGCAGAACACGATCAGCAGGGCCACGCCGAGGGCGAGCGAACCGAGCACCAGGGGGTTGGTCCACCCCATCACGTGGTCTCCGTAGGGCTCGATGCCGTAGGTGATCCCCACCATCACCAGCACCAGCCCGAGGGCGAAGGTCAGGTTGCCCGGCCAGTCGATGCGGGCCGGCCGGCGCGGGCTGGTCTCGCGCAGCCGCAGGTAGCCGAAGACCGTGGCGAAGAGCCCGATCGGGACCGACACCAGGAAGATGAGCCGCCAGTTGACCGGGGCCAGCAGGCCCCCGAGGACGAGACCGATGAAGGTCCCGCTGAAGGCGGCGGCCTGGTTGACGCCGAGGGCCATCCCACGTTGGTCGTCCGGGAAGACGTCGGTCAGGATGGCCGACGAGTTGGCCATGAGCATGGCCGCGCCGACCCCCTGGAAGATCCGCATGGTGATGAGCCAGATCCCGGCGGCGTGACCGGTCATCCAGGTGATGCTCAGCATGAGCGAGAAGAACGTGAACACCGCGAACCCGAGGTTGTAGGTCCGGACCCTGCCGTAGATGTCCCCCATGCGTCCGAGGCTGACGACGAGCACACTGGTCACGACGAGGAACCCGAGGATCATCCAGAGCAGGTAGAAGGTGTTCCCCGGCTCGAGCGGGTCGATCCCGATCCCCCGGAAGATGTCGGGAAGGGAGATCAGCACGATGGATCCGTCGATGGTGGCCATCAGCATGCCGAGGGTCGAGATGAAGAGGGCGACCCACTTGTAGTTGGAGGGCAGGTCTGCGAGCGTGGCCGACGCCCGCCCACGGTGTCCGTCCACGCGGCTCGTCACCTGGTCGAGCGCTGCCACAAGACCTCCACGTCCTCCAGTGCCGCCGGAGCTGATCCCCGATGGATCTCAGGTTCCATCCGGACCGATCCCCGGCTCACCCAACCTCAATAACGTAAATCTACCTTAACGTTTACGTCAAGCACAAGGAGGACCGCGCCTTGCGGTCCGGGTTGACTTAACGTCGTGGACAGCAATGCGCAGATCCACCCCGACGGCGAACCCACCGGGGAACGGGGCCTCGGCCCTGCGCCCGGGCACACTGGTTGCGGCAATGCTCGCGGCGCTGCTCCTCGGCGGGTGCGAGTTCGGCCCTGGTGGGCTCGACCACGCCGACCGCGGTCTCGGTCACGGCAGTCCCGTCCCCGACCACCACGGCTGCCGCGCCGCATCGGCGAGGTGGCGGTCGCGTTCCCGGTGGTGGCGTGCTCGGGCGCACCGGGTGGCTCCACCCCCACGACCGCGGCCACCGGATGGCGACCGAGCGTCCTCCTGGCTCCGATCCCCACCGCCCTGGTGGGCAAGGTCACCTTCTTCTCCGATGGCGTGCACACCGTGCTGGGCCCCGCCGGGTGGACCTGTTCGACCGTCGCGCCCGAGCCGGGGACCACCGGGCTGGCGGTCTACCCGTCGGACGATCCGGACCCGCCGATCGTCGGGCCCCCGTCGCCCGGCACGGAGGGAGTCTTCGCCACGTTCGGGACGACCGGGCGGACGTCCGGGGTGACACTGGTCTGCAACCTCTTCACGATCCCGGCGTGGCAGGCCCGCTCCGCCCAGTGCCCGGCGACCAAACCGGCCGGCGAGCAGAGCTCGACGCCGACCCCGGACATCGCCGACGTCACCGATCCGGCGGGAGTGGTCGGGAGCTTGGCCGGGTCCGGTGGTCAGTTCGCGGTGACCGGGTCGGTCATCTTCCCGCAGGTGCAGCCTGCGGTCTCCGACGGGACCAGTCTTCCGGCCGCCGTCGAGTCGTGCGCGATGGCGGACGCGTCGCTCTGCCCGACCATCCTCTCCGACTTCGACGTGCGTGAATTCCCGGTGCCCGTGGCACAAGGGAGATAGCGAGTCGGCCGTAGCGGGGCACGGTGCGATTCGGATTCTCACTCCTCGGCGGGACGCGAGCACCCACCGTGGAATTGATTGACGTGGCCACACCTCACCCGTAGGTTCAGCAGCAGGGACACCTCGGGAGGGCAGGCCGTGGACCAGGATCAGCATGTCGACCCCGATCTCGGGGTCAACGTCGGCGACGCCGACGACCTCGAAGCAATCGGCCTCGGAGCACTCGGTCGCAGCGGCATCGCTGCCCTCTCCACCACCGACGTGGGCGCCCATCGCGACCGGACCCGCGCCACCCGCCTCCGTCGGGTGGCCCTGCTCCTCGCCCCGATCGCCCTCCTGCTGGTTCTCCGGGACGTGCTCGCCCCGGGACTGGCCCTGCCCGCGCCGTCGCTGCCGTCCTCCCTCACCCCCTACCTCGTGCCGATGGTCCTCATCCTCGTGCTGGTCTCGGTGATGGTGGTCCCGATGCTCGCCGCCGGCCGCTCGCCCCACATCCTCTTCCGGCCAGACGAGCTCACCATGACCTTCGACGACGTCCGGGGTTCGGCCGGATTGGTCGAGGAGGTGCAGAAGACCCTCAACCTGTTCCTCGCCCACCGCACCTTCGCCGAGCAGATGGGGGGGTCACCGCGCAAGGCGATCCTCTTCGAGGGGCCGCCGGGCACCGGCAAGACCTACATGGCCAAGGCCATGGCGTCCGAGGCCGGCGTTCCCTTCCTGTTCGTCTCGTCGTCCGCCTTCCAGTCGATGTTCTACGGACAGACCAACCGCAAGATCCGGGCCTACTTCAAGCAGCTGCGGAGCCACGCCCGGCGCGAGGGCGGGGCGATCGGCTTCATCGAGGAGCTCGACGCCATCGGGGCGAGACGGGGAACCGGCTCTCCAGGGCGAAGGGGTGCCCGGTGTGGTCAACGAACTGCTCATCCAGCTGCAGTCCTTCGAACAGACCCCGTTGTCCCTTCGTGCGAAAGGGAAGCTGATCGACGCGGTCAACGCGTGGCTCCCGGCCGGCCGGAGGATCCCTGCACCGGCCCATACCCCGGCCAACATCCTGGTCATCGGGGCGACCAACCGGGCGTCGGACCTCGACCCCGCACTGGTGCGACCCGGACGTTTCGACCGCAACATCTACTTCGGCCTGCCGGGGCGGGCCGGACGGCGGGACATCATCGACTACTACCTCGACCGCAAGGCGCACGAGCCAGAGCTCGACGACCCGGAGCGGCGGGAGACCCTGGCCGCCCTCTCCGCCGGGTACTCGCCGGTGATGATCGAGCACCTGCTCGACGAGTCCCTGGTCTGGGCCCTGCGGCGCGGCGCCACCCGCCTCTCCTGGGACGACCTCCAGCGCGCCAAGATGACCGAGGAGATCGGCCTCGCACAACCGGTCGAGTACACCGAGGCCGAACGCCGGACCATCGCCACCCACGAGGCCGGGCACGCCACGGTGGCCTGGTTGGTCGGAAAGGGGCGCACGCTCGAGGTGCTCTCCATCGTCAAGCGCAAGGACGCGCTCGGACTGCTGAGCCACTCCGAGACCGAGGAACGCTTCACCAAGACCAAGTCGGAGATGCGCGGCGCTCATCGACATCGCCTTCGGGGGCATGGTGGCCGAGGAGCTGTTCTTCGGCGAGTCCTCGAGCGGGGTCGCCGGCGACCTCCAGGCGGCCACCCTGACCGCCTGCCAGATGATCGGGCTGCTCGGCATGGGCAGCTCGCTCATCTCGTCCTTGGCCATCGAGTACCCCGCAGGCGGCATGGTCTCCAAGTTGCTCTCGAGTGACGCCGGCCGGGCCGAGGTCGAGGATCTCCTGGCCGATGCCAAGGCATCGGTGACCCAGATGCTCGACGACCACCGCCCGGTGGTCGAGGTCCTGCGGGACGCATTGCTCGAGCGCAACGAGCTCATCGGCGCGGAGATCCTCGAGGTGATCCGCGGCGCCCGCCCGGTCCGCTCACCCAGCCCCATCTAGAAGCCGCCAGGCACCGCTCGACCACCACGGTCCCTCCTCGTCCGCAGACGGGAGGGACCCCGGCGGGATCGGATGCCGAGCCGGCCAACGACCCCGGGTCGGGTGACCCGGGGTCGTTGCAGCTCAGGCGAGGGGTGGGACGACGACCTGGGTGTAGGTCTGGGAGCTCGGCAGGTAGTTGCTGTCGCCCGAGTAGGTCACGGTGACCGTGTAGGGCGTGCCGGGCGGGTCGTTCTGGTAGGTGAGGACCCCCGGTGGGATGAAGCAGGTGTAGGCACCCTGCACGTGCCCGGTCCGGATCGTGAACGAGTTGCCGCCCACGCAGTAGTAGTTCACGTTGTTCGGATCGGTGATGGTGAAGGTGATGGTGCCGGTCGGTGGGCCGACCAACGTCGACGACGCTGCGTTGTTGGCCGCAGTGAGCGTCGTGGTGAGATTGACCGGTTGGTAGGGGTACGACGCGTTGTTGTCCGACGAGATCGCCAGCGAGGTCGGGGTCTGGGTCACGTTGAAGATGTCTGCCGGGATGTTCGGTGCGGTGCTGCCCCAGTAGTTCTGGTCACCCAGATACCGGGCGTATGCCTCGTACTGACCGGGGAACTCGCCTCCATGGACGGCCAGGATGGCGAGGCCGTTCGAGTTGATCGTGACGTCGGTTCCCTTGCACGACCGGACCACACCGGCCATACAGACGCTGATCGAGACCTGACCGCTCGGCGGGGTCGGGCTCGAGTTGCCCACCTCGGACACGTGCGCGGTCACGAAGAACGTCTCACCAGCGGTCGCGTTTGACGGCACGGCCAATGTGGTGGTCGACGAGATGAGTGTGGCGCTGAGGTAGATCGTCGACGAGACCCGGGCGAAGTTGGGGTCTTGGAGGGTGGCGGTGACCGTGTAGTAGACGGCGGCCGGCACGCCCGCGGGCAGCTGGCAGGTCGCCACCCCCGCGGACGGGGTGATCGAGTTGCCCCCCTGGCAGGTGAGCGAGGTGGCCATCCCGGCCGGGAGGATCGAGAAGACGACCGGTCCTGCCGGGTACCCGACGGTCGGCGCGACTGCAGCCGTGGTCGCGGTCAGGGTCAGGGGCGATCCCGGCACCTCCTGGCAGGAGACCCCGCCGTTGCAGGTGTCGGGTGACACGGCGAGCGAGATGGTCGCGTGCGCGATGTTCACGGTCTGGGTGAGCATCGCGGAGCTGGACGAGAAGTTGCCGTTCGCCTGGTACGTCGCCGTCACGTGGTAGGGCGAGCCGGTATGGGCGAGCCCGCCAGGGATGAAGCACTTGGCGACACCGTTGACCACCGGCACCCCGGTGTAGCACTTGCCCATGCCGGAGAACTTGACCGTCCCGGTGGGTGGCCCGACGCTCGGCGCGACGGCCGTCACCGTGGCGGTGAACGTCAGGGGCTGCCCGCTGACCGCGGGGTTGACCGACGAGGTCAGCATGGTCATGGTCGAGCCCGGTGTCACCGTCGTCATGACGGAGTTCTGGCTCGCGATGTACTTCGACAGCGCGGGGGGCGTGTACTGGGCCTGGACCGTGTATTGACTGGCCGCGGCCAGCAGGGTGACCTGGCAGGTCGCCGTCTGACCGCTCAAGAAGGTGACCGAGTTGCCGCCGCTGCAGTTGACCGTCGACGAGTCGCTGCCGGTGACAGTGAAGAGCACCGTTCCACGCGGCTTGACCGCGGACGGCGGTGCGGTCGGGGAGGTGACGGTCACCGTGTAGGTGACGGTCTGGCCGGTCTGCGGCGCCGCCGGTGAGGTGGCGATCGCGGTCTGCGTGGCGTAGATACCGGCCGCTCCCGCCGGCGAGGCGAGCACGGTGGTGAGGACGCCACTCAGGACGAGCGTCGTCGCGGCGACTGCGAAGCACAGCCGGGCGACTCCGCGCCGGGCCGTGCCGATGGTGTGGGTGTTGATGGTTCCGTTCTTCATGGTCACACTCCCGCCTGGATCGTCACACTGCCCATGGCGCCGCCGACCGGCTGCCCGAAGAAGATGGTCTTGAGCCCGGTCTGACCGCTCCCGCACTGCCCGGTGTAGAACCCGCCCGAGGCGTTCGAGTACAGCGTGCTGAACCTCGGCGTCTCACCGAAGTACGACCCGAAGGTGATCGCGGTCGGGAAGCCGAGCACGAGCAGGTTGGTGTCGTAGTTGTAGTAGGTCCACGGGGACGAGATCGTGATGTCGGTCCCGACCGCGGTCCCGCTGCCGCTCTTGGTCTTCCAGAGGATGTCGCCGGTCATCTTGGGCATCCCCACCCCGGCGGTCACCGCCCCGCAGTTGTTGGCGAACGTCGCCGTCGTGGTGGCCGTCATCGTTCCTCCGGTGACCACGACAGACCCCTTGACCGCACCTTTCCCCTTGCAGTTGCTCAGCGAGGCGAACACCGTTGCGTTGGTCTGGGCGCTCCCGCCGTCTTTCAACGCGGTGCTGAAGATGAAGTTCCCGTGGACCGTGCAGACGATCCGGCCGGACATCTGCACCGGCGGGTTGGTGGCCGACGCGGCAGACGCACCGACCCCGACGCAGAGGCCGGCAGCCAGAGCGACCGCTCCCACCCCGAGCAAGAGTTTGCGGAACATGGCATCGCCTTTCTCCGGCAACGCCCCGCGCCGCCGACTTCGAATCACGCACAGAGCCGTTCCGCCTGCCCACCGGGATGCTCCAAAAGGCCCAAGGCCCCCTGCGGGTTCAAATGTAACGCACTCCGTCCCGCCGTGCCGACCCTTTTGCCGCACGTTTGGCGAAGCGGTCGGAGTTCACCTCGATGTCACGCCTCGCGTCACCGAGAGTGACCGGCACCTACCAGAGCGCGTTCCAATCCTCGGTTTCGAGCCAGCCGAGCGGCGCTTCCGCGGGGCGTTCGACCCGCAGCATCTCGACGTCGATCCAGGTCGGCTGCGCGAAGCCCGCCCGGCGCCAGTGACTGACCGGGACCGACTTCCAGTCGCGGCTCTTCACGCCGTGATCGGAGTACCCGGGACGGACCAGCAGGTGGGTCGCGGAACCGGCCACGACCACGCACGGTCGTGACTTGCCGTCGAGCTCGGGGTGTTCGGGATCGACGGCGTCGAACGGCACCCACACGTAGACGATGCCGGACACCCACGGGTCGTCCCGGTCGAACTCCTCCTCCTGGGCCGGGGTCAGGGTCGCCCGCCGGACATGGGTCTCGACCACCCGGGACCGCGGCTGCTCCCCGGCCGGCGCCCCTCCGGCAGTGCCGGCGGCGACCCGTGCCTTGCGTCGAGCCCTGCGGCGCTGCTCCTCGGCCTGCCGGGCCAGCTCCGCTGATCGGCGCCGTTGCTCGGCGTCACGCCGTTTCCTGCGTCGCCGCTCCTCGCGCTGCTCCGGGGTCGTCGCCGACACCGAGGAGGCGTCCTCGACGGCGGCGGTCGGCGTGGCGGGCACCTCCGGCTCGGTCCAGGAGGTCACCCCGAACCGCGGATCGGTCACCAGGACCTCGAAGCACAGGTCGGAGGCAGGCATGTCCCCGTTGGCCACCGAGGCCAGCATGACGGCGACGGTCGGGTCATCGTGATCGTCCCGCACTGCGTCGAGGGCCTCGAGCAACTGGTCGCGTGTCGGGTCGTCGGCGTGCTCCCCGAGCGCCTCGATGGTGGCGGCGAGGCAGTCGTCGGAGAAGACGGCTGCCGCGTACGGCAGCACCGCCCGGTACTGGGCCTTCCCGAGTGCGGCGACCGGATCGGGGTTCCTCCGGAGCGCATTGACCGCGTTGGCGACCGCAGTGGGGGCCGAAAGGCGCGGGTCGGCGCTCCGGGCGAGCGCTGCCTTGAGCTCCTCCCGTCCGACCCGGGAAAGGGTGGCCCGGAGCATCGCCTCGCGGGCTGCGTCGCTGATCGTGGCGTCCATGGCGTGTTTCGACGTACGTCCTTCCCTGTCTGGGCGCCTCGGATCGGGGCACGCCTGGCCGGCCATCTTCGCAGAGGTGCGCACGGGCCCGGCACGCGCCGGTCCCTCGGCGTCCAACCGGGACGGGGGGTCCGGCGGCGATACTGGGAAGATGATCCGGCCGGATGGACTGGTGGCCCGGTGGGACTCGAGACGCCGGCGCAAGCACTGGAACGGCTGGGAGGCGACCTCCGGGACCTGGTGGGCACCTCGCGCCCGCGGATGGTGGATCGCCATCCTGTTCGCGGTGGGCTCGGCGCTGTTCGCCCTCGGCGCGCTCCCCCCGTTCGCCGAGGCGGTCGGGACACGAGCCGATGCCGTCACCTTCTTCACCGGCTCCCTCTTCTTCACCGCGGCCGGGTTCCTCCAGTACCGGGAGTCGGTCGACGCCGGATCCACAGGCGGGGACCGGCGGCGGTTCTTCGTGTTCCGGCCCCGCCAGATCGACTGGCTGGCGTCCGCCGTCCAGCTGGCCGGGACGGTCTACTTCAACGTCAGCACAGCCAACGCGGTCCGGACCGACCTCACGGTCGAACAGGCCCAGCAGCACGTCTGGCGTCCGGACGCGATCGGGTCGGTCTGCTTCCTCGTGGCGAGCGGGCTCGCCTGGTGGGAGGTCTGCCACGGGTGGGTGGCCTGGGCACCGCGCCGGTTGGCCTGGTGGATCACCCTGCTCAACCTCGTCGGGTCGGTGGCCTTCGGGGTCTCCGCCGTCGCCGCCGCAATCGTCCCGGCCACCGGCGACCTGCGCAATGCCCGGCTCTCCAACCTGGGGACCCTGGTCGGCGCCCTGTGCTTCCTGGCGGGTGCGGTCCTCCTCCTTCCCGAGCGGACCGAGGACGGTGACGCTCCGGATCAATGACACCACTGTCCGTGACTCTGTCGCTGAACGCGGACGAATGGACACCGCTCGGGTGTTCAATGGAGGTACGCAACGGAGGGGCGGACGGGGGAGGAAAGGACAGGGCACGATGGACCAGGAGCAGGAAGTCGAAGCCGACGTCGCGGCGCGAACCGGGGGCGAGGTGGCCGGGGACGGTGCGGAAGTGGCGGATGGGGTCGTGGCGGATGGGGCAGTGCTCGAGGAGCGAGCCGTGAGCCCGGGGGACGCGTTGCGGGCCCTCCCCATCGAGGCGGAACGCCGGGGGACACGGTTCGTGTCGGCCCAGGCCATGCAGGCCCGCCTCTTCTCGGTCTACGACGCGGCGGCCGCAGCCGAGGGCGCGCTGTCCCTCGTCCAGAGCCAGCTCACCTTGACCCTCGGCCGGAGCTACTACGACGCCGACGAGATCGAGCAGATGGCACGCCAGCTGGACTCCCTGCTCGCCCTCGAGACGCTCGACCTGGTCAGCGAGGACCTCCTCTCCGAGGACCTCGTCTCGGAGGACCTCGGCTCGGAGGATTAGGCGCTTCGGGAAGTACCGGTCACCCGGCGATCTCCTTGACCAGAGCGATCACGTCGACCGGTCGCTGGTCGCCCGTCGGGATGGGCGTGACCTGCAGGTGGGTCACCCCGGCCTCGGCGAACGCGGCGATCCGTTCGGCGACATAGCCCTTCGGGCCGCAGATGGCCATCGACTCGAGCAGCTCGTCCGGCACCAGGGCCTCGGCCTCGCGCTTGGCGCCGCTCAGGTAGCGCTCCTGGATCTGTTCGGCCTCCCGCTCGTACCCGTACCGCCGGACCACGTCGTTGTAGAAGTTCCTCCCTTTGGCCCCCATCCCCCCGGCGTAGAGGGCGACCATCGGCCGGGCCAGGTCCCGGAGTGCCCGCACCTCGCCACCCTCACCGATCGCCACGATCCCGCCGGTTGAGATCTGCAGCGGGCCGAGCGAGGGCTCGCGCCGCGACCCGCCCGCATCGAGGGACGCTCCCCAGACGTCCCGGGCCTTCTCGGGCACGAAGAGCATCGGGATCCACCCGTCGGCGACCTCCGCGGTCAGGGCGACGTTGCGCTCGCCGAGCGAGGCGATCCAGATCGGGATCCGCGGCCGGACCGGGTGGGCGATGATCTTGAGGGCCTTTCCGAGACCGGTTCCCCGACCGGGTGGGAGCGGGATGTCGTAGAAGGTCCCGTGGTGCTCGAGGGGTGCCTCGCGGGCCCACACCTCTCGACAGATCTCGACGATCTCGCGTGTGCGGCCGAGCGGGGCGTCATAGGGCACGCCGTGCCAGCCCTCGACGACCTGCGGGCCGGACGACCCGAGCCCGAGATGGAAGCGGCCCCCGGAGAGGGTGTCGATGCCGGCGGCGGTCATGGCGATGAGGGCCGGGGTGCGTGTGTAGATGGGAAGGATCGCCGAGCCGATCTCCACCCGCTCGGTCAGCGCGGCGAGGTACCCCATGAGGCTCGGCCCGTCGAGACCGTAGGCCTCGGCCACCCACACCAGGTCGAGGCCGGCCTTCTCCCACTCGGCGACCTGGTCCGCCGCCGCACGGAAGCCCCCGCTGTAGCTGAGCAGTGTGCTGATCTTCATCGTCCTCCCGATCCCTTCCTCGCGGTTCCGCCGGTCCGGATCGCCGGGACGGCCGACCGCAGCGATCCGCCCGTCCGTTCGTCGGACCAGAACCGGAGGCTCATCGACTGGCTCGCCGTGGCGAGCAGCACGCCGTCGCGTGACCAGAGGAACGCGGTGCCCTGGGCGTACCCGGCCGAGGCGGCCTGGATGCGGATGTCGCAGAGGACCCACTCGCTCGGGACGATGCGCGACGACCCGCAGGGTGTTGTCGAGGCTCCGGGCCATGGTGCGCCGCCCGAGCGGCTGGGAGACCCCGCCCGAGACGTAGTCCCCGAAGATGGCGAGGGTGGCCGCCGAGGGTTCGAGGTGGCCGGGGACCCGGGCCCAGAGCGCGCTGGTCGGCTCGCCCGGGGTCGACGTCCCGGAGACCAGGTCCTCGAGGGTACGCCCCCTGGCGAGCCGCACCTCGATCTGGTCGAAGATCGAGGTGCGGAAGAAGTCGGGCAGCAGCCGGGGCGGGCACTCGTCGGGGGGCGGCACGTCCGGCGGGTGCTCCCACACCCCCTCCGCCCCTTGGCTGTCCGCAGCCCCGAGTGCGGCGTTCACGGTCAGGATCTCGGTGTCGCCGACCCGGCCGACCGCCCGCGCCTGGGTGACCCGCGACCCCTCGGCGGCAAGGGTCACCACCAGGTCGAGCACCGAATCGGTCGGGGCGTACGAGAGATACTGCGCGGTCGCCCAGACGGTCGGCCGCTGGGCGGCGGACTCGAGGGCGACCAGGGCGGCGCCGAGGCCGCACCCGCCGAACAGGAAGTTCCCGGGTGTGGTCAGCTCGGGTACGACCTCGAGCCGCCAGTGGAGGGGGTCCCCGAGCTGCTCCATGCCGAGGAAGTGGCGGGCGTCGGTCACCGGCGAACGGCGTCGGGGCGGTGCCGCCGGGACGACGGCCGCCCACCGGGACGGTGACTCAACTGCGCGGCACCTCGGCCCAAGGCAACTCCTTGTCCACCCGGACGTCGCCGGGCAGGCCGAGCAGTCGCTCACCGAGGATGTTGCGCTGGATCTCCGAGGTGCCGCCCTCGATCGAGTTGGCCCGTGACCGCAGGAAGAACGCACGGGACGACCCCGGTGTCCCCACCAGACCGAGGCCGTCCGAGCGCCGCATGGTGTAGTCGTAGCCGATGAGCGCGTCGGCACCGAGCAGATCGGTGCAGAGCTCGAAGATGCGCTGGTTGACCTCGGCGAACATGAGCTTGGCGATCGAACCCTCGGGCCCGGGGTTGCCGGCCCTGCGGTTCTGGGAAGCACGTAGGTTGGTCAGGCGGAGGACTTCCGATTCGATCCAGAGGCGCATCAGGCGGTCCTGCTCGAGCGCGGTCCGCCGGTGACCCCCGTCGCGGAAGAGCCGCACCGCCTCTGCGATCGATCCCGAGCCACGCGGCGGGGCACCGCCCCCTCCCCCGATGGTGGTGCGCTCGTTGGAGAGGGTGGTCATCGCCACCCGCCAGCCCTCGCCCACCGCGCCGACCCGGTCGGCGTCCGGCACGCGCACGTCGCTGAGGTAGACCTCGTTGAACTCGGCCACCCCGGTCATCTGGCGGAGGGGGCGGACCTCGACCCCCGGTGCGTGCATGTCGAGGGCGAAGTAGGTCAGGCCGCGGTGCTTGGGGGCCATCGGGTCGGTGCGTGCCACCAGCATCCCCCGGTCGGCGATATGGGCGAGTGTGTTCCAGACCTTCTGCCCCCCGACCACCCACTCGTCGCCGTCCCGTACGGCCGAGGTGGCGAGGCCTGCGAGGTCGGAGCCGGCACCCGGCTCACTGAACAGCTGGCACCAGACCTCCTCGCCGGTGAAGGTGGGCCGGAGCAGACGCGCCCGCAGCTCGTCCGAGCCGTGGCTGACGATGGTCGGGCCGGCCATGGTGCGCCCGAAGAACTCGCGGGCGCCGACCGGCTTGGCCCCGGCCTCGGACAGCCGCTGGTCGACGGTGCGCTGCAGGTCCGGCCGGACGCCGAGCCCACCGGAACCCTCCGGGAAGGAGATCCATGCCAGACCGAGGTCGAACTGGCGGCTGCGGAACTCCTCGGTGGGCGTGGTCCGCGGGTCGAGCTCGTCGAGCAGGGCGGTCGTGCGTTCCTCGACCAGTGAGACGTCGTCCTCCATCGCCAGAACCTTACGGGGGATCAGCCGGTCGGCGCCTCCCGGCGGCGGGCCCGCACGGAGCGTCCGGTCAGGGCTGGAGCCGCCGGATCGTCCAGCCGTCGCCGGCGCGCTCGTAGTGCACCCGGTCGTGCAGCCGGTCCTCCCCCTGCTGCCAGAACTCGTAGGTCCGCGGCCAGACCCGCCACCCACCCCACCACTCGGGACGGGGCACCTCCCGGCCGGCGAACTCGGCCGCCCGGGCACACGCCTCGGCGTCGAGAGCCGCGCGGTCCGCGACGGGCCTGCTCTGGTGGGAGGCGTGGGCGCTGATCCGGCTCCCCGTCCCGCGGGTCGCGAAGTAGGCATCCGACTCGGCGGGGGCGGTCCGGGCCGCCCCGCCCTCGATGCGCACCTGGCGGCCGAGCGACCCCCAATAGAAGAGGAGGGCGGCCTCGGGGTTGGCCTCGAGCTCGCGGCTCTTGCGGCTCTCGTAGTTGGTGTAGAAGACGAAGCCGCCCGCACCGAAGGACTTGAGCAGCACCATCCGTACCGACGGTCGCCCGCCCGGGGTGGCCGAGGCGAGGGCCATCGTCTCGGGGTCGGCCACCACGGTCGCGGCCTGGCGGTACCACCGGTCGAACTGGACGAGTGGGTCGGGGTCGACCGTGCGCTCGTCGAGCGGGTCGCGTCGCTCCACCGGGGTCCCGGCGCCCGACGGGTCAACGGCGTCCGGGGCGTCCACCCACCCGACCCTAGTGAGGGCCATCGGTCCGGCGGGCCACCGCCGGTCGGAGACCGGCGACGGTAGCCTTCACCGGGTGAGCGCCGCCATCGACGTCGGGGCCGAGCGCGCGGCGACCCCAGGGTGCGCACACGTCGTCCACCTCAACAATGCCGGCGCAGCGCTGCCCACGAGCGCCACCCTGGAGACGGTGGTCGCCCACCTCCGCCGCGAGGCCGACGTCGGCGGCTACGAGGCCGCGGCGGAGGCAGCCGACGCGCGTGCCGGCGTCCAGGTCTCGGCGGCGACCCTGCTCGGTGCCGCACGGGACGAGGTGACCATCACCGGATCGGACACCCAGGGGTGGGTCAAGGCGCTCTGGGGCTACGCCCTCGCGGGAGGGCTCGGACCCGACCGGCGGATCCTGGTCGACCGGATGGCCTACGACAGCCACTACCTCGGCCTCCTCCAGGTCCGCGAGCTCACCGGCGTCGCCGTCGAGGTCGTCCCGAGCGTGCCCGACGGGACCCTCGACCTCGACGCCCTGTCCACCGCCCTCGGGCGTGGCCGGGCCGCGCTGGTCTCGGTGACCCATGTCGGGACCCACCGCGGGCTGGTCAATCCGGTGGCGGAGGCCGGCCTCCTCTGCCGGGAGTCCGGCGTTCCCTACTACGTGGACGCCTGTCAGAGCGTCGGCCAGCTCCCGGTCGACGTGGAGCGGATCGGCTGCGACGTGCTGACCGGGACCGGCCGCAAGTGGCTGCGCGGGCCGCGGGGCACCGGCCTGCTCTACGTCCGGTCCACCTTCGCCGAGCAGCTGCGGCCGCCGGGCATCGACGGCGTCTCGGCCCTCTGGGACGGCCCTGCCGACTACCGGCTCCGCGCCGGCGACCTGCGGTTCTCCGAGTTCGAGGTCCCGGTGGCGATGCACCTCGGGCTGGGCACGGCCATCGACCACGCCCTCGAGCTCGGCATCGGGCGAATCTCGGCCCGGGTCGCGGCGCTCGGCGAGGAGCTGCGGACCCGGCTGTCGGGCCTCGCCGGGGTCACCGTGCACGACGGTGGCAGACAGCGCTGCGGCATCGTCACCTTCACCGTCGAAGGGTACGGTCCCCCCGAGATCAAGGAGGCCGCCGCCTCGGCCGGCGTCAACCTGTCGTTCACCGATGTGGCGGCGGCCCGGCTCGACCTCACCGCACCCGGACCGACCGCGGTGGTGCGTGCCTCGCCGCACTACTACAACACCGGGGACGAGCTCGGCCGCCTGCTCGACGTGCTGGCCGGGCTCATCCGGCCCTGAACGCCCCCTTGGCCGGGCACCCCTCCACGTGGTCGTCGACCACCCCGACCGACTGGAGGTACGCGTAGACGATGGTCGAGCCGACGAAGGTGAACCCGCGCCGTTTGAGGTCGCCGGACAGGCGGTCCGAGAGCTCGGAGTTGGCAGGCAGGTCAGCGGTGGTACGCGGGTGGTTGACCACCGGTTCACCGCCGACCCAGCCCCAGAGGTAGTCGGCGAAGGTGCCGTGCTCCTCGGTGACGGCGAGAAAGGCCCGGGCGTTGGCCACCGCGCCCGCCACCTTCAATCGGTTGCGCACGATCCCCGGGTCCGTGAGGAGCTCGGCGAGGCGGTCCGCGTCGAATTGGGCCACCCGGGGGGGATCGAATCCCTCGAAGGCCCTGCGGTACCCCTCTCGCCTGGCCAGCACGGTCGACCAGGAGAGGCCGGCCTGGGCGCCCTCCAGCAGGAGCATCTCGAAGAGGTAGCGGTCGTTCCGCGAGGGCACCCCCCATTCGTCGTCGTGGTACCGACGCATCTCCGCCGAGCCCTCCGCCCAGCCGCACCGTGCGCCCGTCGGCGGTGCGGGGGCCATGGGGTCACCCTACCAACGGCCTCGAAATGCACGGCACAGGCCGTACCCGCTAGAAGAGGGGAATGATCCTCGAGGAGAAGACCGTGCTGGTGACCGGCGTCGGCGCAGGGCTGGGGCGCGAGTGTGCCGCCGCCGCCCTGCGTGACGGGGCCAACGTCGTGGTGGCCGCCCGCACCGCAGAGACCCTCGGCGCCATCGCGCAGGAGCTCGACCCCACCGGCGAGCGGGTGGCCTCCCAGGTGACCGACATCACCGACGCCGATTCGTGCGCAGCCCTCGTCGACCTGGCCCGGGACCGCTTCGGCTCGGTCGATGCGCTGGTCCAGGTTGCCGCCTTCGACAACGCCTGGGGCGGGCTCTTCGACCTCAAGTTCGAGGACTGGCGCTCGGCGTTCGAGACCAATGTGATCGGCGCCCTCACGGTGATCCGCCCGGTGGTCGAGGCGATGAAGGGCGGCGGCGGCGGATCCGTCGTGCTCATCGGGTCGCAGTCGATGTTCCAGCCCCAGCTGCCCCAGGCGGGGTATGCCGCTTCGAAGGGCGCCCTGCTCACCGCCATGTACTACCTCTGCGACGAGCTCGGGCCGCACAACATCCGCTGCAACATGGTGATCCCGTCGTGGATGTGGGGCCCCCCCGTCGAGATGCTGATGAACTGGCGGGCCAAGAACGAGGACAAGTCCGTCGAAGAGGCGCTGGACGACGTCGTGGGGAAGTTCCCGCTGCGGAGGATGACCGAGGACGGCGAGGTGGCGGACGTCGTGGCCTTCTTCGCCTCCGATCGTGCCAAGGCGGTGACCGGCCAGTACCTGCTGGTGAACTCCGGCGAGATGCTCCGGTGAGCCGCCCCAGCCGGGTGGTGGTCTGGGGGACCGGGTTCGTCGGCCGGATGGTCATCCCCGAGGTGGTGCGCCATCCCGCCTTCGAGCTGGTCGGCGTCGGGGTCTCCCACCCGGAGAAGGTCGGCCGGGACGCCGGTGAGCTGTGCGGCACCGACCCGATCGGGATCGCCGCCACCGACGACCTCGAGGCGCTGATCGCCCTCGAACCCGATGCGCTCGTGCACTACGGGCCCACCGCGGCAAAGGCCGCCGACAACATCCGCGACATCGGCGCGTTCCTCCGAGCAGGCATCGACGTGTCCTCGACGGCGATGACCCCGTGGGTGTGGCCCGCCATGTCGCTCAACCCCCCGAGCTGGATCGAGCCGATCACCGAGGCCTGCCGGTCCGGCGGCGCGTCCTGCTTCACCACCGGGATCGACCCCGGTTTCGCCAACGACCTCTTCCCGATGACCCTCATGGGGCTCTGCAGCGAGGTCCGCCAGGTCCGTGCCCTCGAGATCCTCGACTACCGCAACTACGAGGGCGACTACGAGGACGAGATGGGCATCGGGCGCACGCCGGAGTACGTCCCGCTCCTCGAGCACACCGACATCCTGGCCATGTCCTGGGGAGGGACCATCCCGATGATGGCCCACGCGGTGGGTGTCGAGCTCGACGAGATCACCAGCACCTGGGAGAAGTGGGTCACCGACGTCCCGATCACCTCGGCCAAGGGGACCATCCAGCCCGGCCAGGTGGCGGCGATCCGCTTCACCATCAACGGTCTGGTGGGTGGCGAGGCGCGGATCTGCCTCGAGCACGTCAACCGGGTCGGCGAGGACGCCGCCCCCGACTGGCCCCGCGGACACCAGCAGGACGTCTACCGGGTGGTGATCGACGGCACCCCCTCGATCACCCAGGAGACCGCGTTCCGGTTCACCGACGGCTCCGGTCGCGACGCGGCGGCGGCCGGCTGCCTGGCGACCGGGCTCCGGGCCCTCAACGCGGTCCCCTACCTCAACGCACGCCCCCCGGGCTGGGTCACCGCGCTCGATCTGCCGCTCGTCCCGGGGATCGGTACGATCCGCTGACCGGGGCCGGACCTCCGGCCGGCCGCCTGCCCGACCGACGATCACGCAGCTCGACCCACCACGCAGCTCGACCCACCACGCAGCTCGACCCACCAGGAGCACCCATGACCCCCGAGGAGCACCCATGACCCCCGAGGACCTCGTCGAGATCGAACAGATCAAACGACTCAAGTACCGGTACCTCCGGTGCCTCGACCAGAAGCTCTGGGACGAGATCGAGGGCTGCTTCGTCCCCGAGGTCGCCGCCCGGTACGGCGGCGGGCTCTACGAGCTCGACGGCCGGGATGCCGTCATGGAATTCCTGCGCACGTCGATGGGCGCGACCACCATGCTCAGCAGCCACCGCTGTCACCATCCCGAGATCGACCTGACCGGTCCCGACACGGCCACCGGGGTGTGGGCACTCGAGGACGTGGTGATCCTCACCGACCTCGAGGTCGCGGTGCAGGGGGCGGCGTTCTACACCGACCACTACGTGAAGCGCGACGGTGCGTGGCTCATCGCCCAGACCGGCTACAAGCGCACCTACGAGGAGCTGGTGCCGCGTGGCTCGGTCGCCGGGCTCCGGCTCACCGCCGACTGGTGGGCCACGGGCGGCCGCTCGACCCTCGGCTGAGCGGGGCCCGACGGGTACACGACGCTCAGGACAGGGTGGCCCCGTCGATACGGATGTCGGCTCCGTTCATGTGGGAGGCCTCGTCGGATGCGACATAGGCGATCGCCGCGGCGATGCCCTCCGGAGTGCCGAAGGGGCCGAGCGGGGTCACCCGCCGGATGAGCTTGATGTCGGCGCCCTCGGGGAGCTCGAACGCCCCGGTGATCGGGGTGTCGATGGCACCGGGGCTGATCGAGTTGGCACGGACCCCGGCGGCCGCGTACTCGACCGCGAGCTCCCGGGTGAGGGCGAGGATCCCCCCTTTTGACGCCGAGTAGGCGAGCGCCCAGGGCTGTCCGGCGTGCGCGGCGGTCGACGCCAGGTTCACGATGCACCCCTTCGACTCGAGCAGGTGGGGCAGCGTCTCGCGGCAGACCAGGAAGGTGCCGGTGAGGTTCACCGCCAGGATCCGGTTCCACTCCTCCAGGGCGAGGTCGTGCGAGTGGCCGAAGGACAGGATGCCCGCCACGTTGGCCACCACGTCGAGCGAGCCGAGGGTCGCCAACGACGATCCGACCAGCGACCGCACCCCCGCTTCGGTCGACACGTCGCCGACCAGCGCGGTCACCGATCCCCCGAGTCCCTCCGACTCGGCTGCCACCGCGGCCAACGGCCCACCGTTCACGTCCACCGCCACCACGTCGGCCCCCTCCGAGGCCAGCCGGAGGGCGGTCGCCCGCCCGATGCCCGACGCACCGCCCGTCACCAGCGCCTTCCGTCCCGTGAACCGGTCGATGGTCATGCCGCACTGTAGGGCGCCGCTGGTCCGGGCGCCCCCGGCTGACCGGTCGGCACCGACCGTGTGGACCGGGTCCTCTCCGCCGCCGGCGCGAGACTCGGGCGATGGACGTGCCGATCTCGGGGACCTGCGACCGGCGGTTCGCCGCGGTACGCGAGGCGTTCCGTGCGAACTTCGCCGAGCGCGGGGAGGTCGGGGCTGCGGTCACCGTCCTGGTGGCCGGGACCCCGGTGATCGAGTTGGTCGGGGGCTGGGCCGATCAGGCCCGGACCCGGCCCTGGCAGCAGGACACGCTGGTCGACGTCTACTCGGTGGGCAAGGCGCTGGTCGCCCTCCTGGCACTCCGGTCCGTCGATCGTGGCCTCCTCGGACTCGACGAGCCGGTGGCCTCGGTCTGGCCCGAGTTCGCCGCGGGCGGGAAGGCGTCAGCCACCGTGCGCCATGCCCTCTGCCACCGGGCGGGGGTCCCCGCAATCCGCGAGCCGCTGACCAACGACGACCTGTGGCGGTGGGAGCGGATGACCTCGGCGCTCGCCTCGACCGACGCGTGGTGGGAGCCGGGCACCAGGCACGCCTACCACACCAACACCTATGGCCACCTGATCGGCGAGCTCGTGCACCGGACGACCGGGGAGCTGCCCGGGGCCGTCCTGCGGGAGGTGGCCGGACCGCTCGGGGCAGAGGTCTACTTCGGGGTGCCCGCCGACCAGCAGTCGCGGTGCGCAGAGGTGTGCTGGGCGTCCGGCGGCCGCTCGCCGGACCTCCTCTCGGGTGACCTCACCGACGAGGAGCGGATGGTCAACCTGGGCTATGTGAACCCGCCCGGCTACTCCTCGTTGGGCGTGGTCAACACCGCGGCCTGGCGCGGGGCGCAGGTCCCCTCGACCAACGGCCACGCCACGGCGACCGGCATCGCCCGCGTCTACGCGGCCCTGCTCGAACCGGGCCGGCTCCTCTCGCCGGATCTGCTCGCCGAGGCGGTCCGGCCCCAGTCGGTGGGGTTCTGCCCGGTGCTCGGCGAGGAGGTGACCTTCGGACTCGGCTTCAAGCCCACCGTGCCCCGCCGGCCGTTCGGGCCCAATGCGGGGAGCTTCGGGCACTTCGGCACCGGCGGCGCGGTCGGGTACGCCGATCCGGTTGCCGGGGTCGCCTTCGGCTACGCGATGAACCACGTGATCCCGAGATGGCAGAGCAGCCGCAACCGCTCGCTCGTCGACGCCCTCTACGCCTGCCTCTGACCGATGCAGCGTCCTGTCGGTGCTGGCACCCGCCGTCTCATTCCAGCTGGGCGACCCGGTCGTCCTGGTGGCCGCCGAGGAGTGCGTCGGCCGGCAGCACGTCCTTCTGCCACGGGCGGAGATAGGCCAGCCAGACCGCCGCAGCCCCGAAGAGCAGTGCGCAGAGGATCCACCCCAGGGCGGTGGTACCGACCCCCACGTACTTGAGCCCGGACGCGAAGATCACGAAGGTGATGGCGGGACGGATGTAGCGGTCCGGCGCACGTGAGGAGAAGAACGCACCGACCAGGACGGCCGGCACGCTTCCGATGACGATCGAGGTGGTGACCGCGAAGTCGACGTGCCCGAAGGCGAGGGCACCGAGCGCAGCGGCCAGGGTGAGCGGAACCGCCTGGGTCAGGTCGGTGCCGACCAGCTGGTTCGCCCCGAGCATCGGGTACAGGAAGAGCAACAGGACGATCATCAACGAGCCGGAGCCCACCGAGGTCATCCCCACGATGAGTCCCCCGATCATCCCGATCGCCACCGTCGGGACGGGACGGACGACCAGGTCGTGCACGACCGCCGCGCGCCGCTGGCCGGACCGCCGGTCGAGCAGGTACCGGAGCACCATCGCAGCGGCCCCGACCAGCAGGGCCGCCCCCAGCGCCTTCTGGATGTTGGACTCCGCCCCCTTCGAATTGCCCATGAGGTGCAGGACGTAGGCGCCGAGGAAGGCCATGGGCACCGAGCCGAGGACCATCCATCCCACCAGGTGCAGGTTGACGGTCCTCTTGGTCAGGTGCACCGCCGCACCGACCGGACGCATCAGGACGGCTGCCACCAGGTCGCTCGAGATGGCCGCCGACGGCTTGATCCCGAACAGCAGGATCAGCATCGGGGTCATCAGGGCGCCACCGCCCGCGCCGGTGAGCCCGACCAGGAACCCGACCACTGCGCTGCCGAGGACGATGTAGGGGTTCACGCCCATTCCCTATAATATTGCGAGGAATTGACGACGAGCACAAGCTCCCTGGTCAACCCCTACACGAACCCCTACAGCGTGCGCCGCCGGTACTCGCGCCAGGCAAGCCGACCGAGCAGGAGGAGCGCCGCCAGGAGCAGGAGCACGAACAGGGTCTTCCCGGCGATACGGACCAGCCACTCGACGCCGGCCACGAAGCCACCGACCGCATCGCTCCATGCCGTGCTCAGTCCCGAGCGCGGTCCGGGGGGTCGGGGCGCGGGTTTCCCGGCAGCGGAGAGCGAGACGGTGAGCGTCGCAAAGGTGGTCTGGCTGTCGAGAAGGTTCAGCTGCCCCTGCAGCTGTTCGATCTGACTCTGGATGGTGTCCAGCTGGCTCTGCACGGAGAGGATGTCGCCGATCGAGGTGGCCTTGGAGAGGATGGTCAGGTACTGCTGTCGGCTCGCCTCGAGCGCGGTGATCCTGGCCTGCAGGTCGACGTACTGCCCGGTCACGTCCGTCGAGGTCGAGGAGACCGAGGTCGCCTTGGCCACCTTCTGCACCTGGGCGAGGAGCCCGGCGAACTGGGCCTGGGGGACCTGGAGGACCAGCTGCCCGTACGAGGTGCCCGCGCTCGGCGGGCCCACCTGCAGCTGGGAGCGGGCGACGAATCCCCCGGCCCCGGTGGTCAGGTCGGTGAGATGGGTCACGACCGCACCGAGCGATCCGGATCCGATGGCCAGGGCCACCGACCCGGTCGTCTCGATCTTGGTCGGCTGCCCGACCACCCCGGTCGGGAGGGGGCCCGGCGAGGTGCCCGGTGCGGCGCCGGTCGATCCCCCACCGGACGCCGAACCCTGGGCGACGCCGAACCGCGAGCCCGATACCGGCCCGGCGGTGACGCCGCCGCGAGCGTGGGGCAGGGGGGTCGACGGCCCGGTCGCCGACTGGAGGTGCGGGGACCCGCCGGGCGACTCGAGCAGGGCGACCCCGCCGACCACCGCGAGCACCGCCGCCGCGACCAGCGCGGCCCGGCCGCGGATGCCACGCGGGAGCGAGGGCCTGGGGAGCGAGCCGGGCCGGGCCGACCGGTCGCGCGCCGCGGTCGCCGCCCGGGCCTCGTCGAGGATCCGCCGCGGACCGTCAGGAGGGAGGTCGGAACGGAGCGCGGCCTCCTGGAGCAGGTCGCGCAGCCGGTCGTCGTCGAGCATGGTCATGAGGGGACCTCCGAGATGGTCGCCGCTTCCGGGGCCGGATCGGCACGGAGCGCGGGATGGTCGGCCAGGAGCCGCCTGGCCTCGTGCAACCGGGACTTGACCGTTCCGGGTCGCCGGCCGATCGCCGTGGCGATCTCACGCTCGCTCAGGTCGGCGAAGTAGCGCAGCACGACGACCACCCGGAGATGCACCGGGAGGTCGTGGAGCGCCTCGGTGATGTCCCGGGAGACCGCGGCCTCGTCGGGCAGGTCGCCGCCGGACGGGAGGTCGTCGAGCGCGCCCTCTCCCCTGCGCCGGTCGCGGTGGGGGATCTCCTCGCGCAGCTTCGAATTGCAGGTGTTCACCACCACCCGGTAGAGCCAGGGCCGGGCGTCGGCGCCGGTGGCCAGGGAGGCGCGGAAGCGCCACGCCCGGAGGTAGGCCTCCTGGACGGCCTCCTCGGCGTCGTACCGGTTGCCCAGGATGAGGCACGCCGTGCGGAAGGAGGTGGCATATCCCTCCTCGAGCCACCGCTCGAGTCCGACGGTGTCCTCACGCCCGCTCATCCGTGCCGTCCCTCCCCCCCAGCCTCGGCCATCTCGTGCCCACACCGATATTGACGCTGGAGACCCCGGATCGGTTCGCGGCGCCGTCGGGACCCACCGGTTCGGTATCGTCCCGGTTGCCGTCGAACGGCAGTTCGACGGTGCGGGGGGCGACCGATCGCCGCCCCGGAGAGGGGAGGTGTGCGCGATGACCACCGCGACGGGCGACCTGCCACAGGGCGCGCCCGCGCCGGACGAGGAGCATGTGGTCGCCGGCCAGGACCCCGTCCCCGACCGCGCCGTCGATCACCCGGGCGGACGACGGTGGTGGCCGGGCGTGGTCTGCGGTGCCGCCTACCTGCTGCTCGCCTTCGCCGTGTTCGGGCTGACCGCCCCGCTCGGATCCGGGCAGATGGCCGGCGTGCACACCCCAGATCAGATGCAGCAGATCTGGTTCCTCGAGTGGGCCCGCTTCGCGATCGCCCACGGCCACAACCCGTTCTACAGCGCGTGGATGAACTACCCGGTCGGGATCAACCTCGGCGTCAACACCTCGATGCTCGCGCTCGGCGTCCTCGTCTCACCGCTCACCGCTCTCCTCGGCGCGGTCGAGACGTGGAACCTCCTACTGCGCCTGGCACTCTTCGTGTCGGCCACCTCGATGTGCCTCGTCCTCCGACGGTGGGTCCGCTGGTGGCCGGCGGCATTCGCCGGGGGCCTCCTCTACGGGTTCTCGACCTTCGCCACCTTCAACGCCATCGGCTACCTGTTCCTGATCATGGTCCCGCTCCCCCCGGTGGTCTTCCTCCTCCTCTTCGAGATCCTGGTCCGGCAGCGGTGGCGGCCGGCGTGGACCGGCGCCCTGCTCGGGGCGGTCGTCGCGGTCCAGTACCTCATCTCCTCGGAGATCGCCGCCAGCACGATGGTGATGGTCGTCCTCGCCTGCGCCGTCTTCGCGCTCACCTGTCGCGCCCATGCGCCGGTTCGCTGGTCGTACGTGCGGCCGGCCGCCGTCTGGGGGCTCGTGGTCACCGGTGTGCTGGTGGCCTACCCGGTGCTCTTCGGGTTCTTCGGCACCGCGGGAATCCGAGGGATCGCCAAGCAACCCGGGGGGCAGGGGGATCTCCTGGGACCCTTCGTGCCGGGCCCCGAGCAGTGGGTGGCGCCGGTGAACTCGGCCTGGACCCAGTTCGACCAGTACTTCGCGGCCGCCCCGATGTACCTCGGCATCCCGTTCTTCCTCGCGGTGACCGCGACGGCGATCTGGCTCTGGCACCGCCCGATGGTCCGCTTCGCCACGCTGATGACCGCGTGCGCCTTCGTCCTCTCCCTCGGCAGCCCGCTCCGGGTGCACGGCACCGACACCGGCATCCCCCTCCCCTTCGCGGTGGTCGCCCACCTCCCGCTCGCCAACGGGATGGTGGCCGCCCGGTTCACCCTGTTCACCGCGCTGTTCGGCGCCGGCGTGCTGGCGATGGGCCTCGACGAGGCCTTCCGGCGTTTGCACCAGCGCTCGCCCGCAGTCTCCCGATGGCGGACGGTCGGTGTGGTCGGCGCGCTCGCCGCGGTGCTCGTCGTGGTGGCCCTCCCGATGGTGCCGGGCAGTGTCCGCCCCTCCGCGGCCGCGCCGGTAGCCCCCCTGTTCACCTCTGCGGGGCTGCGATCCCTCCCGGACGGGAGCGTGGCGCTCTTCTACCCGTACCCCGGTGGCGTGCCGAAGGTCATCCACGGCAGGCCGGCCAGCGATTATCCCTTCGTCGAAGCGGTCGATGACTCCCTCCTCGACCAGGCGGTGTCCGGCATGCGCTTCCGGCTCATCGGCGGGTACGGCTGGATGCCGCCGAAGCGCACCGGCGGCGTCCCGGACCCGACCCCGCTGACCCCGAGCTCGGTACAAGCGCTCTTCGACGTCTCCTTCTACGGGTACCCGACCCCCGCGCAGGCACGCGCCCTCGCGACGGGCTCCCTCACCGCGGATCTCCGGACCTTCCTGGACGACCAGCACGTCGACGAGGTGATCGTCCTGCCGGTGGGCCGCCACCCGGAGCGGGTCGTGGCCGCGGTGACCGCCGCCGTCGGCCCACCCACCCGGTCGGGCGGGGCCACCCTATGGCTGCACGTGCCCGAGCGACTGACCGCCCTCGGCGCACCCGGCTGACCGGCGTTCCGGTCCTCAGAGCTTGGCGATCGTCGACGGTGCGAGGGTGAGGCCTCCCTGCAGCCCCCTGCAGACGTCGATCGAGATGGGGTCGCCGCTCTTGGTGTAGGTCGAGGTCCCACCGGTGACCACCCCCGAGAGCTCGAGCTCGGTGTTGGCGACGGGACAGGCCCCACGGCCGGGCGAGGCGGTGCTCCATGACGCGGTGGTGGTCCCGCCGCTCGTCGTCCAGGTGAGGGTTCCACCCGAGGTCAGCACCGAGCCGGGGCCGCTGGCGGACTTGTTGACGGTCGACGTCGGGCTGCACGTGTTGAGGGTGAAGGTCGTCGAGGCGTTCCCCCCGACCTTGGTGCAGGTTGCGCTCGGCAGCCCACGAGCGACGAAGAGACGCGTTGTGGCCGACGACCACGCGTAGGTGGGGTCGCCGAAGTAGGTCGCGGCGACGGTGTCGGCGCCCAGCGGTGCCTGCGTCGAGGTGCAGGATCCCGTGCCGTTCGACAGCGTGGCGGTGCAGAGGTTGAGGGCTCCGATGGCGAAGTCGACCCCACCGGTCGGGGTGCCCGATCCGGACGAGGGGGTGACCGAGGCATGGTAGGTGGTGACGTGTCCGACGACGGCTTGGGACGGACTCACCGAAGGCTGGGTGGAGTCGGCGGTCGCGCCGCCGGCCATCTCGACCAGCGCAACCTCCTTCTCGTCGCCCGGGGCCCCCGGCACGTAATTCCAGCCGGCGCTGGCACAACTGCTCGCATCGATGCAGGACACACTCTCGAGGAAGTTCGACGCGGTTCCCTTCTGGGGGCTCGGGACGAGCGTCACGTTCGTCCCGTCCCAGGTCACCACCATGGTCACCGCAGTGTTGCTCTTGTAGTCGACGCTGCCCTTGTTGGCGAAGGCACCCACGGCCTGGCACTGGTCGACGCCGGTGCAGGAGACCCCGGTCAGGAAATTCTTCTCGCCACCCGGGTCGGGGCTGGTGGCACCCGTCCAGCTGGTCCCGTCCCAGGACTCGACCAGGGTGTCCTGTTGCGCTTGCGTTCCGCTGTTGTTGCTCTGCCCACCCACGGCGAGGCAGTTCGTCGAGGTCGCGCAGGACACGGCATTGAGGGAGTTGTCCCCGCTGCCCGGGTCGGGGCTGGCGGCGATGGTCCAGCTGGTGCCGTCCCAGGACTCGATCAGGGTCTGCCACACCGCGGTCGAGCTGTAGGAGGAGCCCACCGCGACACAGCCGGTCGGGCTGGAGCACGACACGCCGAAGAGCAGGTTGTCCCCGCTGCCCTGGTCGGGGCTGGTGGCGATGGTCCAGCTGGTCCCGTCCCAGGACTCGACGAGGCTCTGCCAGACCCCGGTCGAGCTGTAGGAGGAGCCCACCGCGACGCAGTCGGTCGGGTCGCTACAGGAGACACCGGAGAGCAGGTTGTCCGCGCTGCCCCGGTCGGGGCTGGTGGCGATGGTCCAGCTGGTCCCGTCCCAGGACTCGATCAGGGTCTGGGGAAGCGAAGAGGTGGTGTACTCGTACCCGACCGCCACGCAGGAGGTGGGGCTCGAACAGCTGACCCCGGTGAGACGGTTGTCACCGCTGCCCTGGTCGGGAATGGTCATGAGCGACCACTTGGCCCCGTTCCACTCCTCGGCGAGCGTCCCGTACACGTGGGACGCGTTCTCCGACGCTCCGACCGCGATGCAGAGCGTCCAGCTGGTGCACGAGACCCCGTAGAGGACGTACTCGATGGCACTCGGGATGGGCGTGGGGACGATCGTCCACGGGGACGGCGACGCCGCACCGGCCGGTTCGGACGGGGAGCCGGTGAGCACCCCTCCCGCGACGAGCGCGACCACTGCGGTCAGTACGGCGACAACGAAGGGAATCTTCCGCATCAGGTTCCTCAGAGCTCGGCGATCGTGGACGGTGCGAGTGTGAGCCCTCCCTGCAGCCCCTCGCAGAGATCGATCGTGATCGGGTCGCCGCTCTTGGTGGCGGTCGAGGTCCCGCCGGTGACCACCCCCGAGAGCTCGTGCTCGGTGCTGGCGACGGGACAGGCCCCCCTGCCGGGCGAGGACGAGCTCCACGACGCGACCGTGGTCCCGCCGCTCGTGGTCCACTTGAGGGTCCCGCCCGACGTCAGCACGGACCCGGGGCCGCTGGCGGACTTGTTGGTGGTCGAGGTCGGGCTGCAGGTGGTGAGGGTGAAGGTCGTCGAGGCGTTGCCTCCGACCTTGGCGCAGGTCACGCTCGGCGCCGAACGCACGACGAAGAGGCGGGTGGTTCCCGATGACGACGCGTAGGTGGGGTCACCGATGTAGGTCGCGGCGACGGTGTCCGCGCCCAGCGGCGCCTGGGCGGAGGTACAGGATCCCGTGCCGTTCACCAAGGTGGTCGAGCAGAGGTTGGTCGACCCGATGGTGAAGTTGACCCCGCCGGTCGGGGTGCCCGACCCGGACGTGACCGAGACCTGGTAGGTGGTGGCGTGTCCGGCGACGGCTTGGGACGGGGTCACGGCAGGCTGGGTGGTGTCGGCGGTCGTGCCACCGCCCGCCATCCCGACCAGCGCCACCTGCGACTGGTTGCCGGGGGACGAGCTCGGCAGGTAATTCCAGCCGGCCATCACACAACTGCTCGTGTCGATGCAGGACACTCCCTCGGGGAAGTTCGACGCGGTTCCCTTGGCCGTTCCTGCGTTGGGGCTCGAGACGACGTTCAGATTGGTCCCCCCCCAGGCCATCACCAGGGTCTGGTCGGTGTTGTCCTTGTTGGCGAAGGCACCCACGGCCTGGCACTGGTCGACGCCGGTGCAGGAGACCCCGGTCAGGAAATTCTTCGTGCCACCCGGGTCGGGGCTGGTGAGGGCCGTCCAGCTGGTGCCGTTCCAGGACTCGGCGAGGGTCTCCCGGTCTGCCTGCGTGCCGGCGGTGTTGCTCTCCGCGCCCACCGCGAGGCAGTTCGTCGAGGTCGCGCAGGACACGGCATTGAGGGAGTTGTCCCCGCTGCCCGGGTCGGGGCTGGCGGCGATGGTCCAGCTGGTGCCGTCCCAGGACTCGATCAGGGTCTGCCACACCGCGGTCGAGCTGTAGGAGGAGCCCACCGCGACACAGCCGGTCGGGCTGGAGCACGACACGCCGAAGAGCAGGTTGTCCCCGCTGCCCTGGTCGGGGCTGGTGGCGATGGTCCAGCTGGTCCCGTCCCAGGACTCGACGAGGCTCTGCCAGACCCCGGTCGAGCTGTAGGAGGAGCCCACCGCGACGCAGTCGGTCGGGTCGCTACAGGAGACACCGGAGAGCAGGTTGTCCGCGCTGCCCCGGTCGGGGCTGGTGGCGATGGTCCAGCTGGTCCCGTCCCAGGACTCGATCAGGGTCTGGGGAAGCGAAGAGGTGGTGTACTCGTACCCGACCGCCACGCAGGAGGTGGGGCTCGAACAGCTGACCCCGGTGAGACGGTTGTCACCGCTGCCCTGGTCGGGAATGGTCATGAGCGACCACTTGGCCCCGTTCCACTCCTCGGCGAGCGTCCCGTACACGTGGGACGCGTTCTCCGACGCTCCGACCGCGATGCAGAGCGTCCAGCTGGTGCACGAGACCCCGTAGAGGACGTACTCGATGGCACTCGGGATGGGCGTGGGGACGATCGTCCACGGGGACGGCGACGCCGCACCGGCCGGTTCGGACGGGGAGCCGGTGAGCACCCCTCCCGCGACGAGCGCGACCACTGCGGTCAGTACGGCGACAACGGGACGCGTGCGCCCGTTCGAGGGCGATCCTCCCCTGATCCGATTGCGTTGCACCCCTCCGTACCCCCTCACCGAGAACCGAACGGCGGATCAGGATTCGAGCGCCAACCTTCCCACATCAGAGGTGCGGTTGTCACCCCTGCGCCGCGGCGCGACCCCGGGCGGCCGGACGACTTGCTACCCTTGCCCGGGATCTGGCGGAATTGCTGCCGGACAGGCTAGGTTCGGACCCCAGGGGGGCGATCTGTCATGAGGCCATTGAGGAATTCCGCATCCGTGCGTGCGGTGGCTGCTGCGGCGTCAGCGGTCGTTCTGGCATCCGGCATCGCCGCACTCACCACCGCGGGCAGCGCGTCCGCCACTGGAACGGCTTCCCGCACACGCTCGGTGGCCACACCGTCGCGCACCGCGGTCGTCACCGGCGCGACGTCCGCAGGCGCGTTCGTCGCGCCGGCGGGGATCCACAAGATCAAGCACGTGATCGTGCTCATGCAGGAGAACCGCTCGTTCGACAGCTACTTCGGCACCTACCCCGGAGCCGACGGCATCCCCGCGGCCAACGGGCAGTTCACGGTCTGCGTTCCCGACCCGGTGACCAAGGGGTGCGACAAGCCCTACAACAACACCTCCGACAGCAACCTCGGCGGTTGCCACGGCGATTCCTGCATCCCCACCGTCGAGGACGGAGGCAAGATGGACGGGTTCGTCGCCTCTGCGGAGCAGTTCTCGTACCCGACCGACGTCATGGGCTATGAGGACGCGAGACAGATCCCCAACTACTGGAAGTACGCCCAGAACTTCGCGCTCGACGACCATTTCTTCACGGCATCGCTGGGATGGAGCCTGCCCCAGCACCTCTACCTGGTCTCGGGCTGGTCGGCCCTCTGCTCGACGACCGCGGCCTCGAGCTGCACCAACGACATCCTCGGGCCCCAGACGCCGGCCCAACAACAGTCCGCGGTCTCCCAGGCACTCTCGACCGGCAAGTCCAACATCCACTCCTCATGGACGGACATCACCTATCTCCTCCACAAGTACGGCGTGAGCTGGCGGTACTACATCGAGACCGGCAGCCAGGTCGACTGCGTCGACGGGAACGTGGCCAAGTGCCCCCCCACCGCTGCGAGCTACAAGACGCCCGGCATCTGGGACCCGCTCCCGATCTTCTCGGACGTCCAGCAGAACAACCAGATCTCGAACGTCCAACCCATCGATTCGTACTTCAGCGCGGCCAGTGCGGGAACCCTGCCGACCGTCACCTGGGTCGAGGCCGGTGGGCCCAACTCCGAGCACCCCCAGATCGGCGGGATCCACGAGGGCCAGGCCTTCGTGACCAACGTGATCAACGCGGCCATGAGGGGGCCCGAATGGAACTCGACGGCGATCTTCCTCACCTGGGACGAGTGGGGCGGTTTCTACGACCACGTGCTGCCTCCCACGGTCGACAAGAACGGCTATGGAATCCGTGTCCCGAGCCTCGTCATCAGCCCCTACGCCAAGAAGGGGTACATCGATCACCAGCAGCTGAGCGGCGACGCCTACCTGCAGTTCATCGAGGACGACTTCTTGAACGGGGCCCGCCTCGATCCAGCGACCGACGGGCGGCCGGATCCGCGTCCCACCGTCCGCGAGAACTCGTCGGCGCTCGGCAACATCGTGAACGATTTCGACTTCACCCAGACGCCCCGCGCTCCGTTGATCCTGCCGGTCAATCCTGCCCCGGGTCCGGCCTCGACCCCCGGAGGTTGACGGTTCACCCGCCGGAGTCGGGCACCGTCGGCGGCGTGGCATTGATCGGTGCCGTCGGCAGCTTGGCGAGTGCATCGGCCACGAAGGACTGCAGTTCACCCATGTCCACGTTGCCCGAACCGGTGAGGGCGACGCCCACGACGTAGCTGCCCTTCTGGGCGAGCACGATCCCCTGGTGGACGGTCTGCGCGCCGGAGGTGATCGTCGCCGCATACGCCGCGCTCTGTGCACCCTCGGTGGGAGCGGGCACCGGGTGCATGGTCCCGGAGGCCGGGTGTCCGTCGATCGTCGTCGAGAACGTCGACGTGTTGTTGTAGATGATCTGGGTCACCGCGAATCCCGCTGATGCCGAGTAGGCAGAGGCGAGGTCCTCCGACAACCCGGGCAGGCCGCCGCTCATGCTGAACGCGATGTGCGCGTAGGAGAGCGCGACCAGAGAGTCGCCCGACGGATCGGGGAAGGCGCTCACCGGGAAGGCGGAGCGGGTCCGGTTGACCCTCCAACCCTTCGGGAGATCGGATCTGTCCAGCAGCAGCGGCCGCACACTCGGCGCAGTGGTCACCGTCCTGGGCGTTCTCGAGGGCGGCTCGGTGCCCACCGGTCCGGTGGTGCCCGGGTGCGCTCCGGTGGTCGGCGGCGCGGTCGATGCGGTGGTCGACGGCGCGCTCGACCCGGCGGTCGACCTGGAGCCGTGGGAGGCCACCGGGCTCGTCGACGAGCAGCCGACCAGGCTCACCCCTGCGGCGGCAATCGCCATGAATCGAAGGTGCTTCATCGGTTCCCCTCGTGACGCCCGCGGCCGTCCGGGGCCAACGGCACCCTCCGATCCTATCGGGGACCCGATTCGGACCGATGGCAGGGCGGGCGCGCGACCACCGACACAGCGGGACAGGGGACGCCGATGGCGGATACGATCGCCGGGCGGCCCGACCGGGCCGCGTGCACCGCGCGTGATGGGGATCCGGCAGATGGCCGAGGATGTCGGAGCCGATGGGGACTACGTGGACGTCGGACCGCGCCACCTCCTCACCGGCCTGCGCATGCGCCGGGTGGCCGATCCCGAGGCGGGGCCCTCGCTGGAGATGGACCTGCGCGACGACGTGGTCAATCCCCACGGCAGCCTGCACGGTGGGTTGATGGGGGTCCTCATCGAGTGCGGGGCGGCGGGGTGCGCGGTACAGGCGGTCGGATCGGCCAACATCGTCGCCTCGGACATGCACGTCCGCTTCCTCACGGCGGTCACGGTCGGACCGGCGCGGGTGGTGTCCACCGTCCTGCGTCGTGGGCGGCGCGCGGTGGTCGTCCGGTCCGACGTCATCGACGTCGGGAACGACCGCACCCTGGTGGCCTCGGCCACCCTTTCCTATGCGCTCCTGGACAGGGCCGGGGCCGCGCCCACCTGAGCTACCGCTGTCGACCCACCCGACCGCCGTCGGCGAGCCCGCCTTCGATCGTGCCGTCGGTGAGCGCTTTGCGTCGGGTGATGAGCCACCGCCCGTCACGCACCCCGTACTCGTCCAGGTACCGGCCCCAGTGGTCGATGCCGTGGGGCGTCAGCACCACGAAGTAGCTCCGGCCCGTGCCGTGCTCGCGATCCTCGAGGTCGATCTGGTGGGTGGCAACCAGGTGCCGGACGTGATGCGGGGCCCCGGCCGCGGCGCTGCTCCACCGGGAGCTGGTGCCGGCGAACAGCTCGGCCATCTGCCCGACGCCGTCGAACCGCTGGACCTCCCCGTCCATCGAGACGAGCTCGAGGACGGCATCCGCGGCGAACACGGCGAGCATCTGCTCGAAGCGGCCCGAGTCGCCGTTCGCGTTGTGCCGTGCCACGAGATCGCGGATGCTCTCGCGGGCGCTCAGCTCCCACAGATCCACCGGTCCGCTCCTCTCGGCGACGACGACCGGGCCGACAGTACCCGGCCGGACCGTCTGCCTCGGAGATCGTCCGCCGGTTGCACCCGATCACGAGCGCAGGTATTTCCGGGCCGCGGCCACCCAGTCCGTCGCGATGGCCCGCTGGGCAGTCACCACGCCGAGCCGGCCCGAGCAGACCAGATGGTTGAGCCGGTCCTCGAGGAGGTCCTTGCCGTTGGCGGTCGAGGTCGGACGCGGGAGGTCGTTCGGCTCGACCCACAGATCGGCCGGATCGTCGGGATCGCCGCCGAGCTCGAGGGGGATCAGGTGGTCGTACTCGGCGGTGCGGAACGACCCCGTGTACCCGTAGGCGACGGCCGACGCAGCCTTCTCGGCGTCGGTCACGCGCTCGGGTGGCCGGACCGACGAGGCGTACCCGGACCGGCAGATGGTCCTTCCGATGGTGGCCTCGGTCACCTGCGGGCTGACCGCTCCCGGGGTGCACCTCGAGTCGGGAAGGGCGTCCGCACCGACGTACGTGTAGTGACAGGATCCCGGCGCCGGTTGGGGCTCGACCCGGTACACGGCCGTCGGGCCCGGACCGACCTCGATGGCGCGCGCCCCACCCGGAGATCCGTCGACCGTCATCGCCGGAGCTGGTGCCTCGATCGCGTCGGGCGCGTGGGCGGGGAGGGCACAGGCGGACAGGCCCACCACCAGTGACGCGAGCGTCGGGCACACCGCCCTCCTCTTGGCCGGACCGTTGGTGTGCGGATGGCCCATCGCCGGATGATCGCAGGACGGTGCGACAACCCGGCCTTCCGACACAGGCGCGCTCCTCCGGACGGGACCGGCGAGTGGGTGGCCGGGCGACCGGACGTAGAGTGGCCCGTGGCTCTCGATCGTCGGCCGCCCGCTGTGGGCTCCGGTCGGCCGGTCCTCGGTCTGGTCCGGGCCTGCCACCTGCAGCCGACCCTGGCGGTGACCGCGGTGACCACCGGTCTGGCGGTCCTGTCGGGGCGCGACGCGGCCGGCTGTGTCGCGGTCGCACTCGCCGTCCTGGCCGGGCAGCTCTCGACCGGCTGGAGCAACGACTGGTTCGATGCCGGGCGCGACCGCGAGGTCGGACGGACCGACAAGCCGATCGTCGCCGGTCTGGTCGCCACGACGACGGTGCGGGCGGCCGCACTCACCGCCCTCGTCCTCTCGGTGCCCTTGTCCCTGCTCTCCGGATGGCGGGCCGCCATCGTCCACCTCGTCGCGATCGGCTCCGCGTGGGCGTACAACGGGAGCCTCAAGGCGACCGTGGTCAGTCCCCTCCCCTACGCCGTGTCGTTCGGCCTCCTCCCCGCATTCGTCACCCTCGGGCTCCCCGGACACCCCTGGCCGCGACCGGTGATCATGGTGGCGACCGCGCTCCTCGGGATCGGCGCCCACTTCATCAACACACTGCCCGACCGGGACGGCGACGCGTGCACCGGCGTCGCCGGGCTGCCGCAGCGGATGAGCGCCGGCGGAGCGCTCCGGACCGGCGTGGTCCTGCTGACCGCGTGCGCGGTGACCATCTGGGCGCTCGGGGGCAGCGACCGCATCGCGCGGTCCGTGCTGCTCGCGATCTCGCTGACCGCCGCCCTGATGGTCGCGGTGAGCACGCTGCGATCCACGCCGCGGACGGCCTGGTCGTGGACGCTGGTCACCGTGCTGGGTTGCCTTGCGATGTTCGCCGTCTCCCGGCCGTCGATCCACGGATGACCGGCCAGCTGCCCGATCGCGACCGCCGACCGGGTGTCGCGCAACTGTCACCGGGCGTTTGCGGTGGTCACCGGTCGATTCGACCGGATCGTCCCGACGCGTTCGCTCAGCCGCCGCCACCGATCTAGCCTCGGCCCGGTGATGGGGTGGTTTCTCGTCGGCACCATCGGGGCGATCGCGCTGCTGCTCGTCATGGTGTGGCTCGCCTGGTTGACCGGTGGTCTCTCGCACCTCATCAGGGCCATCACCTCCCGAATCCGGCTCGGCGTGCGGAACCTGGGCAGACCGATCGCCGGGACCGGGGACGAGTCACCCTGACCGTCGAGGCCGGTCGTCGAGGAGCGCGAGCAACCGCTTCGATGCGACCATCCGGTAGGCCTCCTCGCACAGCGCGCCCACCTCGGCCCAGCCCACCCTGCCGTCCAGATGCACCCCCAGCCAACCGCGGGCGCCCACATAGGGCGGACGGAAGAAGCGTCCGGGACCGTCCGCGACCAACGCCTCCTGCGCGCCAGCAGGTGCCGCGCACCAGAGGTGCGGGAACCGGTGATCGTGATGGCCACTCGGCCACAGCATCACGAACTGCCTCCCGGCGAAGAACGCAGGAGCGCCGTGGCTGAGCTTCTCGGTCGTCCCGGGAAGGGCCAGACAGATACCCCGCACCTGCTCCTCGATCCCGCGGACGACCATCGCCCGATCGTAGGCCCGGTCAGGCTCAAGGTCCGGTGGGCGAGAGACGATGAGAGTGACCATGGATCTGCCAAACGGTGAGTCGCGCCCGACCCGGGTCGGGACACCCCGCCTGGCCTCCATCGAGGGGGTCCCCACCTACGCGCTCTACTCCGACGAGCAGTTGCTGGCCGACCGCGGCCGCTTACGCGACCAGCTGGACGAACTCACCGCCCACCCCGGACAGACACCAGGGGTCGCACAGCTCCTGGTGAGCATCGAGCAGGAGATCGAACGGATCACCGACGAGCTCCTGCAGCGGGCCCGGTCGCGGCACCCGTCGTCACGCGGCCTGGACACCCGCGGGAACGTCGGCCCGGTCGCCCACCCTCCGCCGGCCGACTGACGCCCGCCTATGCTGACCAGGTGACCGGCACCGACTTCGGCGGTCAGTTCGGCGAGCGGGAGTTGCTCACCGGGTTCCTCGACTGGAACCGGCTGGTGGTCGAGCGCAAGACGGACGGGCTCGAGCTCGCGGATGCGGCCCGGGAGCAGACGGCCACCGGCCTGTCCCCCCTCGGTGTGGTCAAGCACCTGGGATGGGTCGAGCGCTGGTGGTTCCAGGACCGCTTCGCCGGTGAGGACGTCGACAGCCGTCGTGCCGGCGACGGCAGCGATCTGCACCACCAATTCCGGGTCGAACCGACCGACTCGGTGGCGTCGGCGACGAGCTTCTACCGCACCGAGGTCGACCGGAGCCGCGCCGTGGCCGCGGCCGCCTCGTCGCTGGATGCACTGAGCAAGCGGTCCCACGACGTCTGGGGCCACGTCAGCCTCCGGTGGATCCTCGTCCACATGATCGAGGAGACCGCGCGCCACGCGGGGCACCTCGACCTCATGCGCGAGGCGATCGACGGACAAACGGGATACTGAGGTCCGGGGCGCCGGTCGAGGTGAAGCTCGTCCTCAGCCGCAAGGGGTTCGACAGCACGGCAGGAAGGGGTCCGAGTCCGGTCCTGCGCGACGGACGGATGCTGCCGCTGCCGATCCCGGAGCCGCCAGGCGGCGCGGCGCCCCGGTACGCGGACGTCGTCGACCTCGACGGTACCGACTACCTCCGGATCCTGCACGACCTCGGCTACGCGGACTACACCGGGCGGTCGACGTGCCATCTCGATCCCGACCTGGTCCCGACGGTCCGCCCACGGTCGCAGGGATGGCGGGGGATGCTCGGCCAGGCGGGCGCGGCGGCCTCGCACCTGTCGAACCAGGGTGTCGGCGCCGGCGACCTCTTCCTGTTCTGGGGGCTCTACGCGACGGTCGGACCCGGGATGCGCCTCGCCGGCCAGCGGCGGTGCCACGCCCTCTTCGGCTATCTGGAGGTGGACCGGGTCGTCGACGTCGGCGCCGGGGAGCCCCTCCCCGAGGCCCCGTACCACCCACATCTGGGCGGTTCCTATGCAAACCGCCGGAACCTCGTCTACGTCGCGACCAGCCGGCTGAGCCACGACCGGCGTCGGCCGGGCTGGGGGGTCTTCCGGTGGGCACCCTGGCTGATCCTCTCCGACCCCGGATCGGCGACCCTCACCAGATGGCGGCTCCCCGCGTGCTTCCACCCGTCGGGGGGAACGTCGCTCAGCTACCACACCGGTCCCGAGCACTGGTCGGATCCGGACGGCGACGGCTTCGTGTCGGTCGCGAGGAGGGGCCAGGGGCAGGAGTTCGTCTGCGGGGCGTCCGCGGCCGTGCTCGACTGGGCACTGGACATCATCCGCCGGACCGCGATCTGGGCTCCGGCGGTCTGAGACCCCGGCTCCCGGTCTGGTGGGCGAGGTCTTCGGCCTCGGGATCGGCCGACCGGGGTGGGATACCGTGGATCGACCGTCCCGCGCCGAGCGAGGAGTGCTGGCCATGGCAAAGGTGCTCTGTGTCCTCTACGACGATCCGGTCGACGGGTTCCCGATCTCCTACCCCCGCGACGCCATCCCGGAGATCGCCGCCTATCCCGGCGGTCAATCGGCTCCCACTCCGGCGGCGGTCGACTTCACCCCGGGCGACCTCCTCGGGAGCGTGTCGGGCGAGCTCGGCCTGCGGCCGTTCCTCGAGGCGGCGGGGCACACGCTGGTGGTCACCTCCGACAAGGACGGCCCCGGGTCGGTCTTCGAGCGTGAGCTTCCAGACGCCGACGTGGTGATCTCCCAACCGTTCTGGCCGGCGTACCTCACGTCGGATCGCATCGAGCTGGCGGCGCGGCTGAAGCTCGCCGTCACCGCCGGCATCGGCTCCGACCACGTCGACCTCGCAGCGGCGATCCGTCGCGGGGTCACCGTCGCCGAGGTCACCTACTCGAACTCGATCAGCGTCTCCGAGCACGTGGTGATGATGATCCTCGCCCTGGTCCGCAACTACATCCCCTCCTACGGATGGGTGCTGCGGGGAGGGTGGAACATCGCCGACTGCGTCGAACGCTCCTACGACCTCGAGGGGATGGATGTCGGCACTGTCGCCGCGGGCCGGATCGGCACCGCCGTCCTGCGCCGACTCAAGCCCTTCGACGTGCGGTTGCACTACACGGACCGGCACCGGCTGCCCGCGGCGGTGGAGGACGAGCTCGGCCTCACCTACCACGCCAGCGCGGCCGAGATGGTGCCCCACTGCGACGTGGTCACCATCAATGCGCCGCTCACCCCCGAGACCGAAGGACTCTTCGACGACTCCCTGCTCGCCACCATGCGGCGGGGGGCCTACATCGTCAACACCGCCCGCGGAAAGATCTGTGACCGCGACGCCATCGTGCGGGCGCTCGAGAGCGGCCGGCTGGCGGGGTACGCCGGGGACGTCTGGTTCCCCCAGCCACCGCCGGGTGACCACCCGTGGCGGGCGATGCCGCACCACGGGATGACCCCGCACATCTCGGGAACCTCCCTCTCGGCACAGGCTCGCTACGCGGCGGGGACCAGGGAGATCCTCGAGTGCCACTTCGAGGGGCGGCCGATCCGCGAGGAGTACCTGATCGTGGACGGCGGCCGGCTCGCCGGCACCGGCGCACATTCGTACACGGCCGGTGACACCACGGGTGGCTCTGAGGACGCGGCCAGGTTCGGGGGAACCCCCTCCCACCCGGGTCCTGCGGCGTAGCAGCGTCCGGCAGCCCGGGGGGGTCGTCCGGACGTCCGGGGGACGACGGGCCTGTAGTACGGTGCCGGCCATCGAACGGGATCCCCGCTCGAGGCAGAGAGGGGGACCCGATGGCCGATCGCTGGCAGAACGCATTCGACGTGACGCGTCGGCGTGCCGGCGCACTGGTCGGAGCGATGCTGGTGGCAGGGGTGCTGGCCACGCCGACGATCGCCGAAGGCGCGCCGGGCCCGTCCCACGCCCTGCGGGCGACCCACCTGCAGGTCCTTCCCGATCCCGAGTTGCGCCCGGCGGTCGCGCCGCAGACGGCCGCGGCCGGCACGCAACTGAAGACCTACACCTCCACGGTCAACGGGCTCGGAAAGACCTACGCCTACAAGATGGTGGGCACCAACCCGGAGGTGCACTCCGCCCTCGGGAACTCCTCGACCGTGACCGCACTGCTGGTCCCGATCATCGTCAAGTTCGGGAGCGGCCTCACCTGGAACCCGGCCGCCGTCGACTCCTGTGACCCCGGAGCCACGTCACTTGCCCGCACCCAGAAGTCGCCGCTGTTCGTCGCCCGCGCCTGGACCTTCGGAGGGACCCCGGTCGGAACCGGCCAGTACCTCGACGCGTTCGAACGGGCCGAGTTCTGGCACTTCACCAAACCGACCGGGACCAATCCCGGCTACCAGCTGCAGCTCTCGCTCAAGACCCTCGCCCCGGTCTCCGTGACCGTGCCGCCGGCCGACGCGTACTACTACCCGGGGTATTCCTGCGGAAACGGCGATCTCGCCGACGTCAACTTCAACTGGTTGTACTCGTACATCAGATCGACGCTCATGCCGTCCCTCGCGTCGGCCGGGGTCGGCCCCTCGACCCTGCCGGTCTTCCTGGTCCACAACGTGGCCGCCTACCAGAAGAACAATCCCAACGACTGTTGCGTGCTCGGCTACCACGACGCGCTGTCCACGGGGTCGGGGACCGAGACCTACGCGTTCGCCGACTACGACAACTCCGGTGCCTTCACCAGCACCCATGATGTCCAGGATCTCGCCCACGAGATCGGCGAGTGGGCGAACGACCCGCTCGGGACGAATCCGACCCCGGCGTGGGGGCACATCGGCCAGCAGGCCGGCTGCCAGACCAACCTGGAGGTGGGGGACCCGCTGTCCGGCACCGCCATCCCCGTGGTCTCAGGCGGGTTCACCTATCACCCCCAGGAGCTCGCCTTCTTCTCCTGGTTCTACCGGCAGACGCCGAGCCTGGGCGTCAACGGGTGGTACTCGGACAAGGGGAGCCTCAAGACGGTCCAGCCACTCTGCATCTGACCGCCGCGGCATGGCGGAGTGCGGGGCGATCGCAGACCGTCCACGCCGCACCATGGTCCCCGTCACGGGTGAACTCTGTGCAAACCGAACGACGCCGTCGCAGTTCAGCGAGGTGGTCGTGCGCACGTGACGATTTGTTTCCTTGACTTCCCATAGGGTCGGCAGGAAGATGCACAGTGGGTGGCGAGGGGTGTTGTCACGGCGCGGCATGCGCATGCATGGTTCCGCGGCCCTCCACCGTCGGCGGGCCGCTCTAAGAAGCGGAGGAACGTCCATGAAGAAACGATTCGTTGTGGCTCTCGCGGTGGTGTGCTCATCCCTGGGGGTGGTCACCGGTGGGTTGGTCGCTCACGCCGGGTCCACGCCCGGGGTTCCGGAGATCGATCGGGCCAATGTCAAGGTGATCAACCTGCAGGGTCCCACCCTCACCGGTGCGCGTTGTACCGGTGAGGACGCGATGGGGTACATCACCTACACGGGTGGACCCTTCACCGGGGGGGTGAACCAGATACTCCCCGACCCCACCGACTATCCGGTTCCGGCGAACAGCCCGCTGACCCTGTCCGGGATCGTCTGGACGGTCAATTTGAAGACCCTGCGTGGCGTGCTGACCGCCACCGTGGGAATTGGTCCGGCGTCAACGGGTCCCATCTTCTCCGGCAAGCTCATCCTGGTCACCCAGGGTATGCCCGCTGCCGGTGCACTGGTGCCGGGCCGGGGATGGATCAACGCCAAGGCCACACTGCCCGACGAGGGAACGACGCCGAGTGATGACAGTCTGCTCGCCAATGTCGAGGCGAAGTTCGGCCTCAACGTCGGCATGCTCCAGTTCGGGAACGGAGTGCCATCGCTGAACATCCCCGACTACTCGGTCGTTTCCAACGTCGCACCGATCGCCAGCGACGGGGTCTGCTGACCCGGACCGATCCCAAGCGCGTCGGGCCCGGTGTCCCGACCGCCCTGCATCGTGACCGGCCCCGGGTGTCCAGCCCGGGGTCGGTCCGGTCTCGGGAACGGATCCACTCGTCAGTCGGACAGCCGCGAGACAGCCTCGGTTCAACGCGGGTCGTGCCGCATGAACCAGTTCCGCGCAGAGAGAATGGTCGCCTCCTCGGCAACCTCGAACCCGAGCCCGATGTAGAAGCGCACGTTCTCCGGCTTGTCCGTCTCGAGCCAGGCAAGACGTCCGCGCCGGTCGAACTCCTCGCAGAGAAGCCGCATCGCGGCTCGCCCGATCCCCCTCCCCTGGAACCCCGGCTCGACGCCGACCGGGCCCACGTGCCAGTGGGGTTCGGGGAGGTCGTGCGCCGCCATGATCGAACCCATGTGGAGGAAGCGATCCGTGTCAGTGGCGCCCGGAGCCGGTGGATCGAGGACCCTGACCTCGGGAGGAAGCAGCGATCCCACGCAGTTGCCCGGGTGCTCGGCTGCGGCCACTCCGAGGACACACCCACCGTGCCGGACGCCGGCGACCCGCGCCCCGCCGAGCATCCCGAGGAACGTGCTGCGGAACATGTCCAGACGGACCAGCGGATCGTCCGAGATCGCCAGGGACGTCGGGCTGTCCCGCAGCGCCCGGGCGGTGACCCCGGCGGCCTGGGCGGTCTGGTCGGTGCCCTTCAACCACCTGGCAGCGAGCTCGGTCACGCCGCGGTTCTAGCAGATGGCCGGTCGGCAGCAATGGGTGCCCTCCCCCGGTCCGGCCCGCCGGCCGACTGGCATGCTGTCGGGCGTGGAGTGGCCGGCCGCCGAAGTCGAGATCGACGAGCCGCTGGTCCGCTCGCTCCTCGACGATCAGCACCCTGACCTCGCGATGCTGGAACTCGCACCCGTCGAGCATGGGTTCGACAACGCGCTCTGGCGACTCGGCGAGGAGCTGCTGGTGCGACTGCCACGGCGGGAGATCGCCGCCCCGATCCTCATCCACGAGCAGCGCTGGCTCCCGCTGCTCGCGCCGCGGCTCTCCCTCCCGGTTCCGGCCCCGGTGCGAACAGGTCGGCCGAGCGGCGCCTATCCGTGGTGCTGGTCGATCGTCCCCTGGCTGTCCGGCATCCCCGGCGACCGGGCGCCGCTGCTGCATCCCGACGAGACCGGACGCCGCCTCGGGCGGTTCCTGCGCGAATTGCACCTGCCCGCACCCCCCGGTGCGCCGGCGAACCCGTGGAGAGGTGGGCCGCTCGAATCACGGACGGACACCTTCGAGGAGCGGGTCACGTCACTGCGCGGGGTGATCGATGTCGCAGTCGTCCGCCGCACCTGGGATCGGGCCGTCGGGACCGACCGGTGGGGCGGGCCGCCGCTCTGGCTTCACGGTGACCTGCACCCGGCCAACATCCTGATCGAACGGGGCACCATCGCGGCGGTGATCGACTTCGGCGACCTGTGCGCCGGTGATCCGGCCGGTGACCTGGCCGGGGGATGGATGCTCCTCCCCTCGGAGACCATGACCACCTTCCAGGACGCCTACGGCGGGGTCGACGAGGCCCTCGCGCAGCGGGCGCGGCGGGTGGGCCCTGCTCTTCTCCCTGATGTTCCTGAGCATCGGCCTCGAGGGGCGTCCCAGGTACGAAGCGGTGGGCCGGTCCACGCTCGAGCGGTGCACCGCCGCCAGCGACCCGGCGTGATCGTGGCTCCCGACCGTCGTTCAAGGTCCCGGCGGCGGATTCCGATAGAGGACGCAGGGGAGACGAGTCGGAGGTCGATTGCATGATCGAACCTGAGACGTTGGGGACGTGCCCGCACTGCGGCTCGCGGGACCAGGAGCCGATGCTGATCCTGTACCCGAAGCTCGAGCCCGACTCGGCAGCCACCTGGTCGTGCCGGTCCTGCGGCGGAGACTGGACGGATGACGGCCAGCGGCAGCCTGTTCCCCTCAGGCGCCTGCGATAGGGGCTGACGTCCGGACCCTCCGGTGCGTGGGTGACCTGAGTCGGTCGCGCCCGGTGTCACGATCGTGACGGTGCCTGTGTCGGCCTCCCGACAGACGGATCCCGTCGTCGGGCGCAGGATGGAGAGGTAGCCAGCCACCCACCAGGAGGTACCGAGATGGTCACCCAGGCCCCCACCACCATCAACATCGAGTACACCAACGAGGAGGCGGCGATCGTTCAGCGGTGCGCCAGGTAGGTCTTCCGAGATCGACCCGGGCCAGAGGGGCCGGCGGAGCACCTGCACAGGGTGTTTCTGAGCGGAAACCAGCACAAACAGCTACCAGAGAAGGAGAGGCCCGGCGGAGCCTCTCCTTTTCTGGTTCTCCTTTTCCGGTTGCTCCGAGCGTCGGCTCGTTCGGGTTCTCCGGGGAATTTTCCCCGACGGTGCGCCCGACCTCCTGGAGCACCGAGCGGCGTCCGTACCGACGCCCCGGAACCAGTCAGCTCGAGCCAGCTACTTGCGGCAACACGGGTTGCTCTGCGTAGGGTCACCCGGTCAGGTCCCGTCGAGCAGGGTTCCGCCACCCCGCTCCGGGCCTGACCCTTTCGCCAGGGCTCTGCACCGCGAGCCACAACGCGGCGGGCAGGCGGAACCGCATGAGCCCGGCGGAATCCGCACCCGACACCCTTGACCGCAGAGCCTCGTGGTGAGTAACATACTAAGTATGCTACCCCAAGAGAACCTCTCGTGAGCGTCCGACACGCCATTCTGGCCCTGCTCAGCGACGGGCCGAAGTACGGACTCCAGCTGCGCCAGGAATTCGAGGCCCGGACGGGTGAGGTCTGGCCGCTCAACGTCGGTCAGGTCTACACGACCCTGCAACGCCTCGAACGGGACGGACTCGTCGAGTCGGACGAACCCGACGACCAGGACGTCGGGCCTCAGAAGTCGTTCCACATCACGTCCGACGGCAACGACGAGCTCTCGGCGTGGCTGCACACCCCGCCCGATCTGAGCATGCCGCCACGCGACGAGCTGGTGATCAAGGTCCTGGTCGCCCTGCAGGTGCCCGGCGTCGACGTGCACGAGATCATCCAGGTGCACCGGCGCTACGTGGTCGAGGTCATGCAGCAGTGGACCCGCCTCAAGGAGGACGAGGCTGGCTTCGACCTCAATTTCGCGCTGGTCGTCGACGCAGAGCTCTACCGGCTCGACGCCGTGGTCCGCTGGCTCGACACGGCCGACGGACGCCTGAAGCGGGCATCGGTCACGTCGACGGAACCCGCGCCCGCGCCCATGCCGCGGCTCCGCCGACGGGTGGGGATGCGGACATGAGCATCCTCGAGTTGCACCACGTCTCCAAGGTCTACGGGCAGGGCGCCACCGAGGTGCACGCGCTGCGCGACATCGACTTCACCGTCGACGCTGGTGCGCTGGTGGCGGTCATGGGCCCGAGCGGATCGGGCAAGAGCACCTTGCTCACCATCGCCGGCAGCCTGGAGGACCCGACGGAGGGCGAGGTCCTGGTCGGCGGCCACTCGCTCGCCGAGATGTCGACCAACGACAAGGCCCGGCTCCGCCGCCGCTCGATCGGCTTCGTGTTCCAGGACTTCAACCTGCTTCCGGGCCTCACCGCGACGGAGAACGTCTCCCTCCCGCTGGAGCTGGACGGCACGTCTGCCCGAAAGGCCCGTGCGGCGGGCCTCGGGGTGCTCGAGGAGCTGGGCCTGGCCGACCGTGCCGAGCACTTCCCCGACGAGTTGTCCGGCGGCGAACGCCAGCGGGTTGCCATCGCGCGCGCCGTGGTCGGTGACCGGCGGCTGCTCCTCGCCGACGAACCCTCGGGCGCGCTCGACTCGACAAACGGCGAGGCCGTCATGCGCCTCGTCCTGGCCGCCTGCCGGCGCGGACTGGCCGCGGTGGTGGTGACCCACGACGCCCAACTCGCCTCTTGGGCGGACCGCGTGGTGTTCATCCGCGACGGCGTCCTGGTCGACCAGACCGCACCGCAGAGCGGTCCCGAAGCGCTGCTGGAACGCGTCCCCGGAAAATGACGCTCACCCTCGAACGCCCGGCCGTCGACCTCGGCTCGGGCGACGGTGGCCTGCCCGCACGCCGGGCTGTTGTTCGCTGGGGCCGACGGCTGTTCTTCCGGGAGTGGCGCCAGCAGCTGCTGGTGCTTTCGCTGGTGACCGTCGCGGTGGCGATCACCGTGGTGGGAGCCGGGGTGGCGGTGAACACCCCGTCGCCCGCGCAGGCCGGGTTCGGGACCGCTGACGCAAGGATCCAACTTCCGGGGTCAGACCCGAAGCTCGCGTCGACCATCGCAACCATCAGGAACCGGGTCGGCACGGTCGACGTGGTCGACAACCAGATGCTCACCATCCCGGGATCGATCGCCTCCTACGACCTGCGGGCCCAGAATCCGACGGGCACCTACAGCGGAGCGATGCTGGACCTGGCCAGCGGGCGCTACCCGCACGCAGCCGACGAGGTGGCCGTCACGGGCGGCGTGGCCTCCGCGTTCGGTCTGCACGTGGGAAGCGTCTGGCATGACGCCGGGGTGACCCGGAACGTGGTGGGCATCGTCCAGGACCCCCAGGACCTCCTGGACGAGTTCGCGCTCGTCCCACCGGGGCAGATGGGCGCTCACGGCCAGACCACCCTGCTGTTCGACGCCACGCCGGCCCAGGCCGGTGCGATCCCGGGCGTGCAGGTCCCGCCCAACACGCTCAACGGCGGCTTCAACCCCGAGATCTTCGTGATCCTCATCGCCACCGTCGGCATGCTCCTGATCGGGTTGGTCGCCGTCGGGGGCTTCACCGTGCTCGCCCACCGACGGATGCGGTCCATCGGCATGCTCGCCGCGGTCGGCGCGACCGACCGCAACATCCGGCGGGTGGTGAGGGCGAACGGCTTGGCGGTCGGGCTGGTCGGCGCGCTGCTCGGCGGAGCGCTCGGCCTGGTGGCCTGGATCGCCTACCGGCCGCACGTGGAGCAGGCCTCCCACCACCTGATCGGCCTGTTCCACCTGCCCTGGGTGGTGATCCTGCCTGCGATGGTCCTCGCCGTGGTCACCACCTGGCTCGCGGCCTCGCGGCCAGCGAAGCAGGTCACCCGGGTCCCCATCGTCACCGCGCTCTCCGGACGGCCCGCACCGCCCCGCCGGCTGCACCGCTCGGCGATCCCGGGCATCGCCTTCACCGGACTCGCCTACCTCCTCCTGCTCTACGCCGGCCAGAGCAGGGGGAACGGTGGCGGGGCGTTGGCGCTCGTCTTCGGCTTCATCGCGCTGACCGTCGGGATCATCCTCATGGCGCCGCTCGCGATCACCAGCATCGCCGCGCTCGCCGGGCGGGCCCCGCTCGCCCTGCGCCTCGCGCTGCGAGACCTCGACCGCTACCGGGCCCGATCGGGATCCGCGCTCGGCGCCATCGGCCTTGCCGTGCTCATCGCCGCCACCATCTGTGTGGCCGGGGCGGCCCGCTACGGGAACGTGCTCGACTATGCGGGGGCCAATCTGGCCAACAACCAGTTGATCGTGTACACGCCTTCGGGCCCCGGCGGCGGGCCGGGCGGGGTCGCACCCGCACCCGCACCCGTGCAACCGAGCGCATCCGTCCTGTCCGCCAAGACCGATGCCATCGCCTCTGCACTCGGCTCGCAGGATGTCGTCGGGCTCGAGATGCCCGACGCGAATCTCGACCACCACGGCGCCGGGCGTCAATTCAACGGACAGCTCTACGTGGCCACCCCGCAGTTGCTCAGGGCCTTCGGCATCCCGGCGTCGGCGATCGACCCCAACGCCGACATCCTGACCATGCGCGCCGGCCTGTCCACCGTCTCGAACCTCGACATGTCCTACGGCGCGGGCGGCAAGGGCGGGCCCGGTGGGAACCCTCCCGGGGGCCCGGGAGGGGGCAACGCAACTCCGTGCCCGGCCGACCAGTGCGTGGTCAAACCCCTCATCCAGACCGTTCCCGCGCTCCCCCCCGGGACGTCCGCACCGAACACGGTCGTGACCGAACACGCGATGCACAAATACGGACTCGGCGCGAGCCTGGCCGGGTGGATGATCCTCGCGGATCACCCGCTCACCGTGACCGAGATCGACAACGCCCGGCTCACCGCGGCGACGGTGGGCATGTCGGTGGAGAGCAAGTCCGACGCGCCCTCGTCGAGGCAGGTCATCGACTGGGCCACCGTGGCGGGCATCCTCCTCGCACTGGCGATCCTGGCGATGACGGTCGGACTCATCCGCAACGAGGCGGCCGGCGACCTGCGCATCCTGACCGCCACCGGTGCGAGCAGCACCACCAGGCGCACGCTGACCGCCGCCACGACCGGAGCACTCGCATTCGCCGGAGCGGTGATGGGAACGGTGGGCGCCTATGTGGCCTGCCTGGCCTTCTTCTCCGGGGCCCCCAACGGTGACGGCGTCGGAGAGCTGCGCAACATCCCTCTGGTCAATCTGCTGGTCCTGCTCATCTGCATGCCCTTGGCGGGAGCTGCGTGCGGCTGGCTGTTCGCCGGCCGCCAGCCGGACTTCATCGCCCAGCAGCCGGCCGAGTGACGTTGGACACCCCGGCCGGTTCGGCTGTGTGATCACCCTCGGTGCGTAAGCTCGGTCCATGTGTGGACGGATCGCCCTCTACGAGGAGCCGGACCGATTGGCACGGCTCCTCGATGCGGGGGTCGATCCTGACCTGCTGGTCCGCTGGCAGCCGCATTGGAACCTCGGGCCGACCTCCGACATCCTCGGTGTGGCCCAGCGGCACGGCACGCGGATCCTCGGGGCCTATCGGTGGGGTCTGATCCCGAGCTGGGCGAAGGATCCGGCGGCGGTCAAATCGACCTTCAACGCCCGAGCGGAGTCCATCGCCAGCAAGCCGGCCTTCGAAGCAGCGTTCCGACGGTGGCGGATCCTCGTACCGGTGGACCTCTTCTACGAGTGGGAGGCGGTCGCGCCCAAGCTCAAGCAGCCCTATGCCTTCAAGCGGGCCGACGGGGACCCGCTCGTGTTCGCCGGCCTGCGCGCGTGGTGGAAGGGAGCGGACGGGGCCGAGCTCCGGAGCGCCACCATCATCACCACCAGGGCAGGGCCTGACATGCCCATCCACGACCGGCAGCCGGTGGTGCTGGAACAGGACGCCTGGGACCATTGGCTCGACCCCGAGGTGACCGACCGTGAAGAGCTGGAGCCGCTCCTGGTTCCCTCGGTGGAGGGGACCCTCGTCCACTATCCGGTCAGCCGCGCCGTCGGCAGCGTCGACAACGACGGGCCGGAGTTGATCGACGTGGTACGGCCGGTCGAGGACCCGGGACGGCTCCCGCTGGACGGTTAGGGCAAGGGGTATCCCCCGGGATCCGGATGGTGCAAGGTCGTCGTCGGCCGCCTCCGTAACGGCTCGGCTCCGGATTCGTTTGTAAGGGAACGAACGCAAGTACTCCTGCGGAGGTGGTCTGATGCAACGCAGAACGGCTCTTTCCCTGATGACGGGTGGTATCGGCCTGGCGGCGCTCATCGGGGCCGTGGCGGTGGCTCCGTCGGTCAGCGCGCAGTCGGCCGTCCCGATCGGACCCCGGCAGGTCTTCACCGGGCTGGTCAACGGCAAGCATCCGACCTCGACCATCACGGTGTTCTGCCCGGGGCCGATCCGGGTGGGTCAGACGGGCCACCCGGTGGGAGGCCAAACCGTGGGCGTGCGCCCCGCCGCGGCGAGCACGACCGGAACCGGATTCACCGGGTCTCTGGGCAGGTCGATCGTCGTCACCTTCGCGAACCCGGTGGCCACCGGGCCCGGACCGGCGACCAACCCGCCGATCACCTTCACCTCCTACGGGACCCAGCCGATACCGACCTCGCTGACAACCCCTTGCGGGGGCCGGGGAGCCGTCATCTTCTCGCCACGGCCGACGAGCAGGACCGCTCGGAACGCCGTCGTGCAGGTGACCTACGAGAACATCGCGGCCGCGCTCGACGCAGGCTGACCCGAGCTGCAGGCCGGCCGGGACCGCGGCGCCTCCCCCACCCGGACACTCCCGACCCTCACCGAATTCTCACAGTTCGCCTATCGATCCTTCACGACCGGCCTCCAGAATCCGGAGTGGTAGAGAACATCGGAACCCACCGCTCAGAAGGAGCCAGTCATGCTGAAGAAGCTCGTCGCCCCGGTCGTGATCACCGGCGCACTCCTCGGAGGGGTCGTGGGCGGCGCTTCCGCCTACGCCGCCGCTCCCCCGTCGACGCCGGCTGCCGCCACCGCCCACTCCGGCAAGCACACACTGCAGAGCTGGCTCCGTGACCACCGGGTGAAGCTCCGCCGCGAAGGTGTCGCCATCAGTGCGAAGACCATCGGCGTGACGCCCAAGGCGCTGGTCACAGAGCTGAAGACCGGGAAGTCGGTCGCCCAGGTCGCGGGTGAGCACAACGTGACCGCTCAGACCGTCGTCAACGCGCTGGACCGTGCGGCCACCGCCAAGATCGACAAGGCGGTGACCAAGCACCGGCTCACCCAGACCGAGGCGAGCAAGATCGACGCGCTCCTTCCGAAGTACCTGACCACGGCTGTCGACAAGGTCCGCTGACGCCCCGCACAGCGGGGAACCGAGCGGGCAGGTGATCCTGCCCGCTCGGTTCGCGTCACGGCCAGCCGGCGTCTACTTCAGGACCTTCTTGGTCGACGGCAGGCAGAGGTACTTCGACGCACTGATGGTCACCGTGCCGTTGCCGAACTGGTTGAGGTCGAAGACCGGTGTCCGGATCGGCGTCTTGCTCACCGCGAAGCAGAGAAGGTGCTTGACCGGGTTGACGTACGGGTAGGTCTTCGAGCCGGTCGTCGTGGTGATGACCTTCTCAGTGGGAAGACAGAGGAGCTGCGGCGCCCCTACCGTCACCGGAACCGGCTTCGTCGCGAATTCGTCCTTCAAGGACACGGCCCCGGGAACCTTGTACGGGGCGGTGCCCGGCACGTAGGTCACCTGGTAGCAGGTGAAGTGGTTGAGCCCCGGGGGTTGATTGGTCGGCTCCTTGGGCGGCGCGGTCAGGTTCTTCCAGGTCGGCAGGCACAGGAACTTGGGCTGGAGCACATTGAGTGTCCCGGTGCCGAACTGGTTGGTCACCATCACGACCCTGGCGGTCTGGGTAGCCGCAGTGATCGAGAAACACGCCAGATGCGCGTTGGGGTTGGTGATGCCGTAGGTGCGGACGAGACCGGTAGACAGGACGACCGTCTTCTGCACCGGATTGCAATTGAGTGCCAGCGGTCCGATCCTCGGAACGATTCCGTTCGGAGCGAATTGATCAACGAGGCGGACACTTCCCGGAGGGGGCAGCTTGAATCCGGTCGCCTTCCCGGTGTAGCAGAGTTGGTGGTCGACCGGGGGGTAGGTCGCCGCGCTCGAAGTGCCCTGCAGGGCAACGACGGTGCCGCCGATGCTCAACGCCACAAGCACCAGGGCGAGGGCCATCTTCATGACCGGGGACCGCCATCCCGCTGCCCACCACTGTTCCTTCTAACACGCTCGTCGCCCGATGTCGATGGGCGGTCGGTCGCCGTCACACAGCTGCCAGGTGAACGGAGGCGACACGAGGCTCGTCGTCTGTCAACGTCGGCCATGGAGTGCGGTGTCTCGCCACACCGAGGCGAAGCGACGGGGCTGGACACGCACTCGAATCAGAACCCCGACCATGCGATCGTGATGCCGGCAACCGACAATGCACGGACGACAGAGCCCCTCCTCCCGTGCCCCGGAGCCGACACCCTCGCGCTCACCCGGGATCGCCCACCCCCGGGCCGCTGACATGCCCGCCGGCTACTCGAGCACCCCCCAGACCCGGAAGCTCGGCCTCAAACCCGGACAGCGGGTATCGCTCGACCAGTCACCGGACCGATGGGCATTCACCGATCCGCCCGCCGGTCTCACCTACGTCCACGCGCCCGAACCCGCCGACGTCATCATCAGCTTCTTCACCGCAGCCGAGCAACTTCCGGGCCGCCTGCCGGAGCTGACCCGACGCATCCATCCTTCCGGGGCCCTCTGGGTCGCTTGGCCCCGCCGAGCGGGTGGCCACGACAGCGACATCACGGATGACATCATCCGCGGTCGCGCCCTCGCGCTGGGAGTCGTCGACGTCAAGATCGCCGCGATCGACGACGACTGGTCCGGGCAACGATTCGTGTGGCGCGTAGCCAACCGCGATCGCCGATGACCCGCCGACGGGTCGCAGAGACCGGTTTGGCCGAAGATACGATGGTTGCCGGATCACGCTGTTGACGGGCGTTGTCCGGCTCGCAATACTCGGCAGGTGACATCGGCCGAAGGTCCCGAGTGTGCTGCACCGATCGTCGGACTTTCCCACGTACAGCTCTCGGTGGCGGACGTCGGAGCAAGTGCTCACTGGTACACGACGGCACTGGGTCTCGTACCGTTTGCCGAGGATTCCGACACCGGGTACGTCGCGCTCGAGACGCCGCGACGCGAAGTTCGTCGTGGTCTTGACGAGGCGTCCGGAGTCCCGCGGAGGGCCATCCGATCACCTGGACCACATTGCGTTTGCCGTGCCGGATGGTGAGGCGCTCGATCTCTGGGCGGACCACCTCATCGATATCGGCATCGATCATGCCGGGGTGGTGCTCGAGAACGGTCACCCCTCACTGCAGCTCCGCGATCCTGATGGCGTCGCCATCGAATTGGTGGCACCCTGACCGGACGACCTCCCAGTCGCATCGGGACCGACGAGCGAAGGACGTTGGCTGTGGGTTATCGAGTCATCCAGTGGGCCACCGGAGGGGTGGGGACCGCTGCCATGCAGGGGGTGCTCGATCATCCCGAGCTGGAGCTGGTCGGCGCGTGGGTCCATTCCCCCGCAAAGGAGGGAGTGGACCTCGGGACGCTCCTCGGTCGTGAACCGCTCGGCGTCGCCGCGACGAACGACGTGACCGCCCTTCTCGCTCTCGAGGCCGACTGCGTCGTGTACAGCCCGTTCATGGCTGACCCTGACGTCGTGGCGGCGATTCTGGCCTCCGGAAAGAACGTGGTCACTCCGCTCGGCTGGTTCTTCCCACCCTCGCCGGAGCGAGAACGAATGGACACGCTCGCCAAGAGCGGCGGGACCACCCTCCACGGTACCGGGATCCATCCGGGCGGCATCACCGAACGCTTCCCACTCATGATCTCCGCGCTCTCGGGATCGATCACTCACGTGCGCGCCGAGGAATTCTCGGACATCCGGACCTACGGGGCACCGGATGTGGTGCGCGACTGGATGCTCTTCGGCAAGACGCCCGGGGAAGCAGCGTCCAGTGTGATGGTCGAGGCGTTGGGTGCCGGTTTCCGTCAGTCGATCTTCATGGTCGCCGACGAATTGGGCTTCGACATCGAGGATCGATTGCGCACCACCCATGAGATGGCGGTGGCCACGGCGCCCATCGACTCCCCGATCGGGCCGATCCAACCGGGGACCGTCGCCGCTCAGCGATTCACCTGGCAGGCGGTGGTGAACGGCGAGCCGGTGGCCACCGCGGCGGTCAATTGGCTCATGGGTGAGGAGCACCTCGACCCCGCGTGGGAGTTCGGCGACCGGGGGGAGCGCTTCGAGGTCGAGATCACGGGCGACCCGAACTGCCTCACCATTTTCAAGAAGCTGCACCCCGAAACGGTGGAGCAGGGGCTCATCCGCAACCCCGGTGTGGTGGCCACGGCGCTGCACTGCGTGAATGCCGTCCCCTATGTCTGCCGTTCCGATCCGGGTCTCCTCACCTATCTCGATCTGCCCCTGGTGGCCGGCCGGGCATCACTCGGCATCCACCGCAGCAGGTCGGGACGTGAGGATCCCAGGGGACGGTGATCCTCGACCGATTCGCCATCGAGGGACGCGTCGCGATCGTCACCGGCGCCGGGCTCGGGATCGGCCGTGGAATCGCGATCGGGCTGGCTCAAGCCGGGGCCGACGTAGCCGTTGCGGCTCGCACCGAGTCCGACCTGGAGGAGGTGGCCGGAGAGATTCGCTCATTGGGTCGGCGGGCGTTGGTGGTACCCACCGACGTGACCGACAGCACAGCCTGCGAGCGTCTGGTCGCCCGCACGGTGGAGGAATTCGATCGGCTGGACATCCTGGTCAACAACGCCGGCGGTGCGATGCCTCGTGCGGCGATGGACACCAGCGAAGGATTCATGGCTCGTACGTTGTCGTTCAACGTCATCGCGCCGTTGACGCTCACCAAACTGGGCGCCCGACAGATGGTCGACACCGTCGGCAGAGGGGCGGTGGTCAACATCTCGTCACGCTCGGCCAGCATGACCCAGACGATGTTCGTCGCCTACGGATCGGCAAAGGCGGCTCTCGACCGCATGACCAGGAACATCGCACCCGAGCTGGCCCCCCGAGTACGGGTGAACGCAATCGACGTGGGGGGTGTGGCGACGCGGTCGCTGGACGTCGTGCTCACGGACGACGACCTCCGTCGTCGGTTCATCGACGGGACGCCGATGCATCGCCCCGGTGAGCCCGAAGACATCGCCTGCGCGGTGCTCTATCTGGTCTCCGACGCGTCCTCGTGGGTCACCGGCAAGGTCTTCGAGATCGACGGTGGAAGCGAGGCACCGTCGATCCAGGTTCCAGGCCCCCGTCTCGAGCCTTCTCGGCCAGACGTCGAATCCTGATGACGCTCTTCGATCGGTGGCGCTCGGCCGATGGTTCGCAGGGGCCCTCAGACTTCAGACCGGCGGGTAGGGACCCAGAGAAGCTCCCAACGATGACCTTCAGGATCGGCCACCACGCTCGACCGGCCACCCCATGGCTGATCGGTCGGAGGGCTCACGGGCTCGGCTCCGGCGTCGACCGCGGTGCGGTACGCATCATCGACACGCTCCCGGGACGGCAGCCGCACGACCAACGTCATGTGCGACGGTCCAACGGGTTCCTGCTCGTCGAGATCACGTTCGTCCGCGTACAGCGCCAGCACCACCGGCCCGAGCTGGAATCGGCACAGCTGGTCGGTGGCCCCCGCCTGCTCCAACCAGCCGAGCGCCCGGTAGAAGCGGCGGAGCTTCGGTACGTCACGTGCCGTCAGCACCACCATCGAGAGGTTGGCCGGTATTGACGAATCAGGGCTGCTGATGGGTCCTCCTCCGGTCACTGCTCGGCTGAGTGGCCGTCTACGGCGGCAGTGGCAGGCTACTTCGCCCGATCGAGCCCCCGTTCGGAGCGGCGACTCGCCAGATTTCATCGTCTCGGGGTACCGAGCTGCCCCGGTTCGCCTGCCCGCTCCTGCCGTGTGGCCCGGTCGATCACCGCCCCCGACCAGGTATGCAAGGACGGGCAGCAGGGAGTGGTTGGCGCGACCCCCACTAGACCGGGGTGCGGCGAATAATGGGGGCAGTTGGGCGCCCGCTGCGGCGCCACGAACCGAAGGCAGGATCCCTCCGGAGGGAGTCGTGCGAGGACGCACACCGGGAAAGCCGAGCAACCAGACCCTCAGCCCCAAGGCGCTTACGGCCATTGCCGAGGCATCGCGTCGCTCCCGCGAGGCGGGGGTCGGGCCGGATCCACTCCGGCGCCGGCCGGAGGGGCCCAGTCCGTACGGGACCACCGACGGGACGATCGGCGCACCGGTTCCGCCGGCAGCACACGCGGTGGCAGCCGGCAGCACGGCTGTCGCGGAACGTTCAGCCAGACTTCCCCGACGCCCCGCCCGACCCCTGGACTCGGGTGAACGACGTTTGCGCATGGCGATCGGCATCGCTGCCGGTGTGCTCGTCGCAACGGCGGCTGCCGTCGTCGGTACGGCAAACGATGGTCACCCCCAGACCGGCGGTCGGACAGTGGCCGCCAGATCCCACCGGCCGGCGAGCAGCACGGTGCCTCGCGCCGGCACCAGTTCCGGACATGCTGGGGCGTCGTCCACGTCCTCGACGCTCGCAACGACCGGCGGGGCCGACGGTCAGGCGACTGCGAACGTGGGATCACAGGGACCTGCGAGCACGGTACCCAACGCCCCGGCGGGCACCACTTCCGGCGAGGCTGGGACGTCCTCGACGCTGGCCCCGCCCGACGGTCCTCCCGCGCTGTCGGCCCTGGCCCCGCCGAGCGGGCCGGCTGGCCAAGCGGTGACGGTGACCGGGTCCAATTTCCTCAGCCCTTCCGGCCAAATCAGCGCACGGGTAGGCGGCGAGGTGGCGTCGGTGACCTGTCCCGATCAGACCACCTGTACTGTCGTCATTCCGCCGAACCAAGGGGCCACTTCCTCCGCGCCGGTGACCATATCCACCGATTCGGGTACATCGAACGCCCTCGCCTTTACCTACGGGTCACTCGCGCCGGCTGTGACACCGACGGCGAGGAGGTCGTCACCCGGTCTCGTCCTGTACGGAGGATGGCGACAGTCGAGGCCCACTGGGACCAGGTGTAGCCGGTGCCGCGGCGGCTAGGGAGTGCCGATATATGAACGGTGTTCCGGTTCCCGCGGACGAGCCAAACGAGGCTCGCAGCCAGACCAAGGCCTACAACGACGTTGACATCGAGTCACGACCGCGGGCAGATCCGCATGGCTCTCGTGAGGCAAGAGAACCTCGTTCACGTCGGGGTCCATCTGGTCATGGGCGAGGCGAGCCAGTCGAGAACTTGGCGGCGTGTGGTCGGACCGTGAGCAGTCCATGGCGAAGGAAGGGCACCGTCGCTGCGAAGCTGAGCTGACTCTTGAATATTCGAGGTGAGGGGATCCGTCGCCAATCCGCACCTGGTTCCTTCAGGGTCGACGTTGAAGAGCCTGGCGGCATTGAGGCCGAACACGGCCGCCTTCACCTGATCGGTCAGCGCAGGGTACCCATAGACATCCTGGAACTCAGCGGTGATCTGAAAGGCTCGCATTGCCATGATCTGTGGCTGAGGGCTGCCATACCAAATCGCATCCGTTCCCCACATGACCCTGTCTCGGCCCACTCGACCAAGCAGCTTGCCAAGCGCATGGGCCGCCTGCTCGGGTTGGGTGAGCAGCTGACGCCACAACGTTCCCAGGTCGACCCAGACATTGTCGTTGGGCGGAACGCTGTGGCGATCGAGAGCGGCGAGCAGCGTGTCGATCCCGATCGATGCATTGGGGTCATAGGGACCTTCGAGATGATTGGGATCCCAGGCTGCGTGGTACACGACGAAGTCCATATCGGGGAACTGACGTGAGACGGCGACGATGTCCTCGGGATGATTGAAAGCGGGGTCGAAATTGACCAATGGTAACCCTTTGTGAGCGACGAACACCTTCACCCCGAGGTCATGAGCATGTTGGATCGTGGGAAGCCCGATGGTTGGATCTTCCAACGAGAACCCCTGGCCCGATGGGCTCCAAGCTGTGTAGACCTTGAATGCAGCAGGTGGACCGGACTGCACCGCGCTCGACATCTCGTCGAGCGTGGCGCCCAGTGGCCCGACGTTTGGCGAGATGACGTTCTCGACAAGCACACGGCTGGCGCCTCCGTGAACGAGGCCCTCGGTGATCTGCTGAGTGCTGAGCGCCTCAGCGAAGGGAATCGGCGCGTTCGACGGACCGGAGTTTGGCACATCAGTCAGCATCGCGACCGTCGTATCGCTCGCCAGAAACAGGTCGTGCAGGTACGTTGCCCGATCGGCGCAATCGAGACGTGGATCATCCGTGCAATCGAGCGGGAGCATGCCGAGGACGAGGCTGACCGTCTCGGGTGAGTTCTGGACCCACGGCCCGCTTGGAATGACGTGGTGGGTGTGGACATCGAAGATGAACTCGCCATTGCTTGCCAGAGCTTTCTGACAGGCCTCGGTGTCCTGGGACGATGGTGCGGCAAATGTCCCTCCATGACCGGCATTGTGCCGAGACGGGGAGGCCCCATGGGGCATTGAGGTATTGGTGCACGCTGCGAGTTCGAACGCTGCGAGCGACGCTGCAACGGCACCTGCGCCCTGGAGGAATCGCCGTCGGTCCATTCCCAGCCGAGTGGCCGAGTCATCGACTGACGATCGAACCAGTTGGTTGACCGCCCGGTCACGGGCTGTCTCTGCTTCAGGCACGAACTCGCCGTTGGAGACCGGCCCCGCGGGCAACGGCAGAGGCGCAGCAGTGCCCTCTCGATCCCGTTGCCTGCGAGAGAACCGGCCAATCGCCGTCACGTGATCAGGATACGCCTGTCGACCCGTCCCATCGACCCCGCCCCGGACCACCGAGAGCGGGTCAGCCGTTGGGAGCATGTTCGAATGACGCTTGCAGATGGGTCCGCCGTATCAGACTCAGCGGTCAACGGGATCCTTCTGTTCTTCGAGCCCCGAACAATGGCGTTTCCGGCTGAAGTCCAGATTCTCGATGCAAAGGGATCGGTACTGGCAACCCACCCGGCTTTCGACCATTGGGTCTCCTAGCACCGGAACGGGGTTGGTACATCGCCGCTCAGGTCGGTCGTCGACAGATGCGCACGGCTGCCTCTCAACAAGTCGTCGAATCCGGCGAGTTGCCCTGTCCCATCTCGGGATCCTCGACGATGCCCTGAGAGCTGGGTCTGAGTATGGCGCCCAGGTGCACGACGTACCACTCCCCTCGCCACGAGATGAGGGAGGCGATTCCGAATGAGCGGACCTGACCGTCCTGTTGGTAGACGACCCGCGAGTTGGCGACCTCGTAGTAGCCGACGCGGTTGTCGCACACCCCGGGCGGGACCCAGTGACCGTACTGCTCGGGGACGTTGACGGTGAAAAAGCTCGCCGTGCCGCCTTCCTGGTCGAGCAGGGCGTGTGCGGCGTTCAGATCAGCGGCGAAGTCGGCGAGCAGTCGGCCGGCATAGTCAGACGCGGGATCTGCGACGGTCTTCAGCTGTACATAGGCGCCTTCTGGAAAGAAGGCGGCACGCGCGACGACCGGCGATCCGGAGCGTATGCCCTCCCATAGGGCGGCCATCTCCGCACCGAATTGCGGCGAGGTCGACGTCGGGAGCTGTCCGGTCTGAGGCAGGCTCCCGGCATCCGTTGTCGAGGTGGGCGGCACCGTTGTGGTCGGAGGATCCGTCGTCGTTGCACGACCGCCTGTGGGCGTCGCGCTGGCCGCCCCGCTCGCTGTCGTCCTGCCAGGGACCACGGGTCGTACTGGCGAGCACGAGGTCAGCACGACAGCAACCGCGGTACAACCGGCGACGACACGCACCGCTGCGGCTCCCACAATTCCCCCGCGGGTAGACCGCCGGTGCCGGTCGGCGCCTCCCGGGCGGACGGTGGGCCCCGGCGGAGACTCGGGCGGCGGTGGGACGGTCATCGGGCATCCGACATGGTAGTAGGCAGCACCGAGTGCGGCCCGACGGCCGCCAGCGCGCGAGACCACCGGCCGGCGGTTACACCGTAATCTGAGGCGTGCTCAGCGCACGGTGCCACTCCCATCCCCGCCGCTCGCCGGCGTGGGTGGTCATGCTCGGTGGATTGGTGCTCGTCGCTTCGTGCGGTGGGACGAACCCGAGCGCGGCGGGGCACAGACGGTCGAACGCAACGACCCCGACATCAGCAGGCCTCGGCCATATCACGACCTCCCTCCCTCGGGCCCCGACCACCACGACCATACCGGTCGTGTCCCACCTGCCGGTCCCACCGCCATTGACGCCCTTTGTCGGAACGACGTCGAACGGGGAGAGTATGTGGACTCCGGCGGGTCGCACGGTTGCGGGAATGCCTGCCGTCTTCGAAACGACGCTCGTCCCCCCCGGTGGCGTGCAACCTGCCGGGATTGCCTGGATGGACACCCGACTCCTCTCGGCCCAGCTCTACTCGGGCTCGATGAGCCCGGGCGGTGGCCCCTACAGCTTGACCGCCCCGATCCAGCCCGCCCAGGCAGCATCGGTCGTCGCCGCCTTCAACGGCGGGTTCAAGATGGACGTGGCAGTCGGCGGGTACTACACCGAAGGGCGACTCGTCGACCCGCTCGTCGTCGGAGCGGCGTCCCTCGTGATCTATGACGACGGCTCGGTGACGGTCGGGGCATGGGGCAGCGACGTCACCATGGCCCCGAACGTGGTGGCGATCCGTCAGAACCTGGTTCCCCTGGTGGCCCACGGTCAACCCACCGGCCAGGCCGCCAGCAGCGAGTGGCGATCATGGGGAGCAACCTGCGGCGCGACATCGTGTGCGTCGAGCGTGCCCGGGATCGCGCAGCAGTGGCGATCGGGAGTCGGGGTGACAGCGGACGGCGCACTCGTCTACGTCACCGGCCCGGCGTTGGATCCCCTCCAGCTCGCACAACTACTGGCTCGAGCCGGCGTCGTCCGGGGGATGGAGCTCGACATCAATCCATACTGGACCGTCTTCGTGACCTACGATCCGCCCACCCCGGGCAGCCTGGCCGCACCCTCCAACGGCAGCAAGCTCCTGGGGGCGACCGAGCAGGGTCCATCCACCTTCTTCGATCCATTGTGGGCGCGGGATTTCGTCACCCTGTCGGCGCGGTCGGTGCTACCGGCATGACACAGCCGAGAGGTGGCTCGTCAACAGCAGGGGACAGTGACTCTTTTCCACGCGCCGCATGTGCTGTTGGTAGCCGCCAATCGGCGAGCCCCGGGTGCAGAGTAGATACCGACAGATCCTGTCACCCGGACGTCTCCTCCGAGTAGCTGTTCTCGAGATTGTCCTGGAGAACTTGGGCGGCGCGCGTCGCAGTCGCAACTACCAGCGGTCGAGTCAGCGTCCGCACCCGGTACGTCCAGCCGGACGGCATCATGAGCCGGGACGCCAGGCCGGGTAGGTCTGCCATTGACAGTGTGGGGTCCTTGATCTGGCTGTAGGTTTGCATGACCCAGACGATGCCGTCCGGGTCGACCAGCTCGTAGACCTGGCGCCCGGCTGCGAACGTGAAGACCGCCTGCCGGCTCACCGTGTGGGGGGTGAACGGCACCTGGGCGGCCGCCACGGTCCCGCCGAGCAGCACGGTGGCTTCCTCGATCATTGCGATGCCCCCGAAGGTCTTAACGACCTGTGCTCCGGTACGCAGCTTGGCGATCGAGTTCATGAGCCAGAACCTGGGCCCGTTGAGCTCGGCATAGGGAACACCATTGGCGGCAGCGATGGCGGCCCGGTCCAGGGCGGCCCACTTGTCCTCAGGGCACGAGTTGAGTGGATATGTGTTGTAGACGGTGGCGGCCAACCCGCTCCCCGTGAGATGCACAAGCAAGACCTCGCAGTAGCGTTTGCCGACCAGCCCGCTCGCCACGAGCGTGGCCGTCTTCGCCCCCGATGTGGTCGTCGCGGACGACGCCGACGGACCACCGCACGCGGCGCCTGTCAATGCGAGCACCCCCATCACCGCGGCCGCCGCCCAGCAGGTGCATCTTCTGACAGCACAGACGCCGGTACTCATGACGCCAAGGTAGCGCGCCGATGCGACCCTGCTCGGTTCGCAACGCCGCCCGCTCGGCTGCCAGGTATCTCTGAACCGGATATACGAGTGTCCAGTCGGGGAATGTCGGCTCATCCGCCGGTTGGTCCCTCTAACTCTGGATTGATATTTGGTCTCGCGCCGGCGGGTTCTCTGGCTGGCGCTCTCAGGACTTCGTCGGGCCGGTTCCGGTCGCGCTCGTGTTGCCGCCGTTCCCGGCTCGGGTGACGTTCTGGCTGCTGCCGCTGTTGCCAGGGTTCCCTGACCCCGCCCTTCCACCACCGGAGCTGGCGCAGTGGACTACCCCGTTCGTTCCGTCGGGTGTCGTGGTCGGCGTGCAGGAACCGGGGACGGGGGGCGTTGGCGGTCCCTTGGTCGATGAGACGAGAGTTTCGGACGTCGTTCCGGACGCGTTCGTCACCTGCGACGAAGTTGCCGGGGCGTCGCTCGGCCACCAGGCGAGAAGCCATCCGTCGGCCACGGTGGCCACAACGTCTTGCCCGTTATCGAGCACGAGGGTGACCCCTGTCACCCCTGACGCGACTCGCCCGTCGACGAGTGTGTACGGGCCGTCAGCCGTGGAGAGATGCGATTGAACGACGTTTTCGAGATCGCCAGAGGTGGTACCGCCTACCGTCACTCTCGACAGGCCCTGCGCGGGACTCCCAGAGCCAGAGCCAGAGCCGGAGCCGCTGACCCTGAGCACGCCGTTCGAGGTGCCGCCGTCCGAGCTCACCAGGGTCACCTGCGTGAAGGAGGAGCTGGTGAAGCAGCCCATGTAGGCACGGTTGTTCTGGTAGAGCGCCACTGTGAACGGGCCACGGATGTCGGTGAGTAGGGGCTGCCAGGGCCCAGAGCCGAGCTCGCCACCGGCAGGCTGGTCAGAGGACAGCGCGCCCAGGCAGCTCCTGTCGGCCTGCGACGACGGCGAGGACGAAGCCGCGGTCGGCGCAGCGCTCCAGCCCGCGTAAGCGGGAGCGGCCCCACCGAGAGCGACCACCAGGGCAGTTCCCGCCGCGGCGGCACCGACAGCAGTGGCGCCAAGTGCCGCAGGCGCGACGCGGCGATGCCGGCGCGGGTGGTAATCGACGGAGCGCAGTTTCTCCGACGCGTCCATCGGCAGCGCTGCCACGCGAGCTCTGAGCGCGGAGATCAGCTCCACTTCCAATGTCGTCTTCATTTGGTGGTGCTCCCTTCAGTTGCTTGTGTCGTGGCTTGTGCGATTGCGTCCCCGTCCGGCGGGGCGTGTGAGAGCGCGGCGGTTCGTAGGTCGGCTGGCCGCGACGAACCGTTGGCATGGCTTCCCTGTGTGCCGTCCGCCGTGATGTCGGATAAAGCCCCCGTGCCTTCGACTTCCCGACGGAGGCGCCCGAGGGCTCGCGACGTGGTGCTCTTCACCGTCCCGACCGAACAACCCATGACATCAGCGACCTCCGCTTCGCTCAGGTCGTCGAAGTACCGCAGTACGAGGGTGGCGCGTTGCCGCGGTGGCAGCTCTCTGAGCACTCCCAGCAGGTCAGTACCCGTCTCGACGCGTCCAAGGACGCGCAGGGCGGCATCGTCGTGGTGCGCTTCGAGGGCCCCGGTCGCTCCGGATCCGAGCTCTGAGCGCCGCTGGCTCCGCCGCTTCCCTTCGTCCAAGGCAAGGTTGATGAGGACCGTGCGCGCGTACGCAACGGGCCGCTCCATCTTCTTGACCCGCGGCCATCGGCGGGCAACCTTGAACAGACACTCCTGAACCAGGTCTTCCGCCTCCGCGAAGTCCCAGGTGATCAGGTAGGCCGACCGCAGCAGCGGCTCAACCGTCTCGGCGACGAAGCGGTCGAAGTCAATACGAGGCGGGCTCTGATGCCGACGTCCGTCCATTACCTACTTCAACCCTCCTTCGTGTCCGAAAGGTTGCCTCCTATTACGGCAAACCGGAGAAAGCGTCGGCACCTCGTGCCGGTGGCGTTCGCCGAGAGGGGATCGCTAGCAGATCCGTGTGGGCCTGGACAGGCCACATTGACGGACTGACCTGCGACTTCAGGGAATCCGGTCGGCGGCACCTGAGGCTCGAGCCTGCCCCCTGTCCCCGGCTGAGGGTCACGTTGTCGCCCGTCGCGACCGAGCCCTTGATCACGTTGCATACCTGATCCGCTGACATCCGAGGTCTCACCGGGCTGCCAAGGGACGGACCACTTCCCCCGAAGGGGCCCGCCCCTGGCAATGGGTCAGGATCGGAGCAAGGTGGCGGAACTTCGCTCAACGAGCCTGGCCTAGTTACAGTATGTGCTTATCGCCAGCGTCCAGATAGTGCCATACGACTCTAATCGGCTCGGTACAAGGCTCTGGCAACCGACACCGTCATTCAACAGGCCTCTCCGCTCAATTATCGTTGCGTCTGTCACCGTCGCTTACTCCGGATGAGCAGCGCGAATAGAGGACACCCTGGATGCAGACACGACGGTGACGCTTGACGGCCAAGACATCACGGGTGCGAGCTGTGTTCTTGCCTGTGCCCGCATCCGGGAGATTTCAAGTTGGCAGAGCTTGGAGAAGCGTTGTCGGCGGAGCCCGTTGCAGCCGTTCGAGCTTCAAGAGGTACAGCGAGACTGCTCTTTGTGGCCGCCAATCACGATCAACTCGGGAGTCTTTCCTCACGACTCCAGCGCTTGAGACAAGTCGCTGGCACTCCGAACTGACAGTGTATTGGTGGCCGACGCAGCTCAGAGGAGGTCAGTGGTGTTATCCCTCCACTGGTAGCTATTGACATCTCCTGGCGACCCAAATCCACCACAAAATCTATTGAAGGAGGGGGTCGTCGGCGGCCAGGCTCTGAGACTCAGTGGACAGCTTTGGGGACAGATCGATAACCTCGAAGTGTTGCGACGGTACAAGGACCGGAAACAGGGCCTGATCTAAAGAGATCTCTATCTGAAACTGTGCAGGCCCGAGGGAAATGGCGGAATCGGGGAGTCAATGACGGTGAGCGGTCCTCTGAATTGGATTCCGAATCGTGTGCTGCTGTGGGACGGCCTTGCGTTCGTGGTCTCTGCGATTCTGTGCATCGTCTTCCTGATTGCTGGATATTTGCTCATTCCTCGGCACTCGCCAGTGGTGGCTCGTCACTTCAACCTCCAATTGCAATCTGACCCGGCACAATTGCAAGAGCTGTCACTTGCGATGGCTCCAACTAGAGAGGGTCACTACAGCCTCTCGATATTCGTCCAAACCAATACACTGTCGACCGTCCAACTAAGGTTCTTCTTCCAACCCGGCGTTCAGGCCGGTTGTCCGAAGATCGCCGCCTTGCCTTGTACTCCTGCAATCGATAGCGACCAGAACGTCCTTACGATCTGGATCCCTGGCAATACCACAGTTGCGGTGCCCGTCTCTGCGTCCGTGTTCACATTCGATTCGAATGGAGAACAAGCAGATGGCTGGCTTCCGAACCTCGCTTGCGCTGGATGCAGTACCGACTCAACGCTTGTCCTTCGGGTGGCATACGCCATTCCGAATGTCGGCGATTACAACTGGGATTCGGGTCCGCCGCCCGGGCTCACGTCCGGAGCGGGAGTATGGACTCAGTTCGCCTATCAACTCCAAGAGCCGGTTCACGTAAGTGGTACCGATCCGGCGGCGCAGAGGAAGGACAACGAATTCATCTTCGCGGCCGGAGCATGCGCAGGGATCGCAGGAGCTATGGCCGCAACCGCATTGCAGGACGGGCTGACCTGGGCTGGTGTTCGGAGGGGAAGGAGACTTGCAGGCGTTCAAAAGCCCCAACAGCATCGATCAGTTAGTTGAACCCCCATTCCCGTGCTTACTTCTTGTTGGCCGCTCGCCACTGCTCGACGACATCGTTGGCGATGCGGCCACGGGGAGCAAGCTTGATGCGATTGGCACTCGCCCACTCCCGAACCTCGTTGCGATCGTAACCTTCGGTCCTCCCACGTGACTTGCGGGTTGTCCGAGTGGATTTGCCGTTTCGGGCGCTTGTGGATCGGCCAGCTGAGCGGGCCCTGTCGGTATACGGCCTCAGTGTTCTCCGAAACTCGTTGGCGTTCGACTTTGACAGGTCGATCTCGTAATTCTTCCCATCAAGCGAGAACGTGATGGTCTCTGCGGCCACCGATCCATCGAAATCATCGACCACTGAGACGGTTACCTCTTCGATGCGTGCCATGTCACTTCCCTTGTACATTGCCGTAAATCTGACAACCTAGCAAATGTCACTGGGCAGGACCATTTGGAGTGGGAGGGTTTCAAGGTCGATTGGTTCACTCTTCGTCGTTCGTGGTGTTATACGACTTTCAGCTCACCCAGGGCCTTACGAACCGTGGCTTGGGCCCCAGATCGAAATCGATCGTCTGAGTGGAGAGCGTTCATGCGGCACCGGCCAGCCGCCGACCGAGTGTCATTTTCCAGTCCAAGAAAGTGTGTCTCCAACACCTATGGCTAACGTGACACGCTCGACCAATGACCACATTTGGATATGGACGTATCAGCACCGCCGACCGGAGCCTGGACCGGCAGGTGGATGAGCTGAAAGCAGCCGGTGCCGACGAGGTGCGGACTGAGGTCGCATCGGCAAGAAGGATGCCCAGCGGCCGATCTTTGACGACGCTGCATCCGTCCTCACCTTGTCATGGCTGGGTCTCGACGTGGACATCCCGTTGAACTGAAGTGGAACCGTCGAGGTCGATCTCTGACGATGGGGCGTTGACGATCTCGACCCGTCGGCGTACGGTGCACCTATCGGAGTTGGACATGCGCACCGGCCGCTTTTGTCGCCCAGCGCTGTCGCTTGGAGGTGGAGCGGTGGTCCGTCGGATTCTCGTGGCTGTGGGCTTGTTCATTGGGGTGACGGCATTCATCACAGGGGCCGGTGCCGTGGCCCAGCCCGGAGGGAAGATCGGTCCCGGTCAGCCCTTTTTTGGCTTGGTCAATAATCAAGACGGGTTCCCTGCTCCTGCTCCGATCAAGGTGGCGTGCAATGCCGCCCTCGCCTTGGGTCATCCAGTCGCAGGCCAGACCTTCGAAGTGTTCGAAGGACCCCATTTCGACGGAACCACCGGCTACACCGGGTCGAACACCACGGGCATCGCCGCCTTCTTCGGCCTCCCTCCGCCTGCTCCAGTAACGATTCCTCCTGCCACCAGCAGGGTGACGTTTGGCCACTACGGCGTCGTCAAGGCGATCCCGACCTCAATTCTCGTGCCCTGCGCCGGTACCGGAGACGTCTACTTCGTTCCCTGGCCCATGAGTCCACCCACATCAAAGCCAGCCGTGATGCCTGTCACCTTTCAGTTTACGGGCTGTTCGGGCCCGGGTCCGGGAATCTGTGCTGCTCCGATCAAAGACGACTAACACGATCTTGGAAGTCTCCACTTGGGAGCCATCCAGTTGATCAGGTCGGAACAGCGCCCACAACGTTGTTCGCCGAAACGCCCAGTCCCGGTAGCGATCCCTTATTGACGGCGTCACCAAAACTGAAGACGCCACCATCGCTGCCGATCAGGTTGTAACCCCGGCTGTCGGGCGAGACCACGATTCCCACGATGTTGTTGACGGCAACGCCAAGAGCAGGCAGATCGCCAACGTTTCCGGCGTCGCCGAAAGCCGTCACAGCTCCGTTGGCTCCGACTACCCAGTACCCATGGCCGTCGTGCGTGACCGTGATCCCGACTGCCCCGGCGGGAGCGTTGCCGTAGTAATGGGCGTCCCCGAATGCGTAGACGGAACCGTCCGATCCGATCAACCAGTAGCCTCTGTCATCGGCAGTTGCAGCGATTCCTACGACGTCGTTCACATGGACACCAACGCCAGGTAGCGAGTTGGCGAACGGGGCGTTGAAGCTGAACACACCGCCATCCCTGCCCACCAGGAAATAGCCCCGATCGTTGAGCGTCGGGACGATCCCCACGATGTTGTTGACGTGGACCCCGATGCCTGGGAGCGAGTTGGCGAATGGGGCGTTGAAGGAAAATACCCCACCGTCCGATCCGACCAGGAAATAACCGTTGTCATGGATGGTCGGCACGATGCCCGTGATGTTGTTCACGTGGATACCGAGTTGCGGGAGCGAACCGTAGAAGCCGCCAGCGAAAACGAACACGCCGCCGTCAGAGCCGACGAGATCGTAGCCATGATCGACTGAGGGAGGAGTAGGAGGTGGTGGAGGTGGCGGGGGTGGGGGTGAGACGAAAGTGAACTGGTCTGCCGTTGAGACTCCACTCGTCCCACCAGGTGTCGTCACCGTGACATCTACCGTGCCCGCTCCCCGGAAAGGCGAGGTTGCTGTGAGGGTGCCGTCGCCGTTCGGGACAAAGCCGGCATTAGTGCCTCCGAACGACACACTTTCGGCGTTGAGGAGAAAGTCGCCGGATATGGTCACGGACGTGCCTCCAGCGGTGGTCCCCTGGGCCGGAGACAGGGAGGTCACCACAGGCGGTGGGCTTCCGAAGTAGTCGGTAAAGGAGTTGGTGGCGGAGTCGAACGGCCCTGGGTAGGCGATGATCGCAGTTCCCGAAGGATTGAACATGTAGATCGGGTCCAGGACTGAGGAACCAGTCCCGGCAATCTCCATGCTGGCGAATGTGGCATCTCCAAAGTCCGCCAATGTCGATTGGCTACCGCTGACTGTCGGTGCCTCCTCGATCCACTCGGCCGACGTTCCCGGAGTGGTGTAGCTGAACGGCATCGAGAAGGTCCAACTCTGGGTGATGTCCTGAATGCCGATGGTCCAAACGTTCGCAGAAGTTTCTTGAATGACGGCCTGCATCAGGTCCCCCGGGAACACAGGGGCGCTCCCAATCGGTAGCGCTGCTCCCGGCAGCAGCTCGACCCAGGCGAAATAAGTGTTATTCCCGGCAGAGGTGCTCTGGGAGGTACCGGTCTGAACCAGTGTCGCACTTGAGAATCCGTCTATCCCTATCCAGGTTGCCGAGTACTCATCGCTGAATGAAGGCACGACGGACGGGACGACCCAGCTGCCAGCAACTCCCGTGTATGTCCCTCCCGTCAGGACCTGTCCAGACCAGTTCGTGGATGCAATCGGACCGTCGAGCGAGTCGTGCGGCACAGGACCACCTACTCGGTGGATGACCGAAGGTCCTGGCGGACCTGGTGTATCGGGCAAAGCAGGTCGACCGAGCTGGTGAACAGATCGCAGCCCCCGATGATCCATAGGCTTGAGGATCGGCAAGTGTGGCGCTTTGACCTGAAAGAGCGCAGGTTCACGAGGACTTTGAGGTCGGAGGGGCGATCCCAGGGCGGGGTTCTGCGCCATTCCAATAGCAGTTGCCGTAAGCACGCCAATGGAAACCAACTTCAACAGAAACAGACGGAGCCGACCCGACCGCAGTGCCTCCATGGATTGCCGCCCTTTCCGTACGCCCTGCGCGACAGTCTCCACGAGGGCTTGCCCGAGTCAGGCCGAGTTCAGAGACAACCTACTATCAGGACCCCGAAGCCCACTGAGCTGATGATCCCCTGCCGCATGGTCCTCACTCCTTGGTGGCCGCTCGCCACTTCACGACTACGTCGTTGGCGATACGACCACGGGGTGCAACCTTGATGCGATGGGCCTTAGCCCACTCCCGAACTTCGGTGCGGTCGTAGCCTTCAGATCGACCTCGTGACTTGCGGGTTGCCCGAGTGGACCGGCCATTGCGGGTAGTTGTGGATCGGCCAGAGGCACGGGCCCTGTCGACATACGGCCTCAGCGTCCTCCGAAACCCGTTGGCGTTCGACTTTGACAGGTCAATCTCGTAGTTCTTCCCATCAAGCGAGAACCTGATCGTCTCGGCGGCTGGAGTTCCATCGAAATCATCGACTAGTGAAACCGTTACTTCCTCAATGCGTGCCATGCCGCCTTCCCTTGTGCGTTGCTGTGAATCGGACAACCTAGCAAACCTGCCTGTGAATGGCTCACAGAGCGATGGGGCTTCAAGATGGTCCACTCGTCAATGCTGTCGGTTCCTAACCTCAAGGCGTTGACCATCTCGACCCGTCGGCGTACGGTGCACGTGTGGGGGTTGGCATCGCACCTCACACCCAGCGCTGTCGTTAGGAGGTGGAGCCGTGGTTCGTCGAATTCTCGTAGCTGCCTGCTCGTTGGTTGGAGCGACGGCCATCATGACAGCCACTGCCGGTGCCGTCATCCCGCCCCAGGGGACGGTTGGTCCGCATCAGTATTTCGGTGGTCTGGTCAACGCCCGAAGCGGATTCACGACACCTGCCACCATCAAGATGGCGTGTTTCGGAGCAATCAGGCCCGGGCAAAAGGGTCATCCAATGGCGGGACAGACCGTCGAAGTGTTCCGACCCGAGGTCATCGCTGGACACTTTGGTTACACCGGGTCGAGCGCCACTAGCATCGTTGCCTTCTTCGGCCCCCCGCCCCCCACTCCGGTAACTCCTCCTGCCACTAGCACGGTGACGTTCCGCCAGTACGGCGTTGTCAAGGCGATCCCGACCTCAATTCTCCTGCCGTGCGCAGGTACGGGCAACGTTTACTTCGTTCCCCTGCCCATGAGTCCGCCCACATCGAAACCAGCCGTCGTGCCCGTCAACTACGTGGGCCAGCCATGAACACTCGCTGCCGCTGACTGGGCGCTCTCACTGATGATCGGGAATGGATTCATGTTGTACGTAAGCGAGTGCCGGGATCTATCCCTCTAAGCTGCATCATCGGCTGAAGCTGGTGCAGTGACGAGCGTGTCCAGGCGGGCCAGGGTCAGTTCCATATCTCGTCGGGTCTTCCTTGAATAGATATCTCCAAGCTTCAAGAGGAACCGCTGGTGATCGGTGGTTATGTGGCTCTACGCGACCAGCCGTGGGTGACGGCCCCGGATTCGAGCAGTTGATGGAGTGTCCCATTTGACGCCCGAGTGCAGCAAGAGCCGGAGCCGGTAGTTGTCGAAGTTCCGGAACCCGTGGGCGTTGCGGCGGAGCTTCTCGGTGATCAGGTTCATGGCCTCGCTGCCGGCATTCGATGCGTGGGTCTCGAAGAAGGTGAGGATCTCTGGCTCCCATCGCTTGATCGTGCGAGCCAGTCGTGAGATCTCCTTCACCCGTGCGGTTGCAGCATGACAATAGAAGCGGTCGAGGCGTCGTCGTGCGGTTGCAGGTGTCTTCGATGCGTAGAACTCGCGAAGGAGCTCCTTTCCGGCGATGGCCGCACCCACCTCGTCGAAGATGTCGCCTTGGCGGAGGGCCTCCATGAGGCGAGCGACCTGGTGCTCGGGGAGGCGCTCCCAACCCCTGGTCATGAGCCGACGGGCGCCATAGAGGGGATCCTCCTTCCGGCCCCGATGTCCGAGCGTCTCGCGTTGGACCCGGCGGCGCACATCGTCGATGGCGGCGTTGGCGAGCTTGATCGCGTGGAAGTGATCGATGGTCACCGTCGCCCGAGGCAGCCTCGAGACGAGGGCGTTGTGATAGCCCCGGTGGGGATCGATGGCCACGACGTCCACATGGTCACGCCAGTAGCGGGTGCGCTCATCCAGCCAGGCGGACACCGACTTCGCGCTCCGACCTGGGACGACATCGAGCAGCCGGCCGCGGCTCAAGTCGACCAGCTGGGTGGCGAAGACGGTGTGGTGCTTGGGTCCTGCGGCGAGCATCTTGTGCTCGTCGACCCCGAGCGTGCGCACCTTGTGGAGCCGGCGGGCATCTTCGACGAGCGGCCTCCCGTGGTCCCGGATGGCGGCCATCGCGGTCGACCAGCCGATGCCGAACCGCCGGGCCTGCTCGGCGACAGTGTGACCTCCTTCCCCGACTGCCCGGCAGATCTCGGCCCGGGCCCGACGGGTCAGCGATCCCTCGACGAGCTCGCTCTCCTCGATGAAGGTCCGCCGCTCGCAGTCGGGATCGGGGCATCGCCACCGGCGCTTCCGCCACACCAGGCGGACCGGACCGCTCCCGTTCGGCAGATCCCGCACCTGGACTGTGCTCCGTCCGTGGCCGGTCGCCCGCACGCCACAGTCCGGGCAGCCCACGATGGTTGCCCTCGTCTCGACGAGCAGCCACCATTCGCCATCAACCTGGTCCATCGCCAGGACTACGAACCCGTCCATTCCCAACAACGCGGTCGCGTCGCCACTACGTTCCATCATGTCCCGTGTCCCTTTCGATCCTTGGGTCTCAGCAACCGCAAGAATCGGGGGCCACGGGGCCCTACTGGTGGATACCTATGGGCGGGTCACCGGTGAGGTACCGCCCCACGGCCGAACGCGAAGAGCCGGTTATGTCCCAGCTCTCTCGCACCATTGTGCTGTCACCCCGGGGCTCCAGCTCGTATCGCCAGATCCGCCCGGCCACAAGGCGTTCGAGTTTGCCCTTGGGGCCCGTCTGCCAAGCGATGAGGCGGTCCGCGTCAAACTCGACCACTGTGCTCACGGTGGAGTAACGGATCCCCATCTTCATGCCCATTCCAAAGGTCGTCCCCAGGACGAGGCGGTGCGGACCAGCTTCCTGGGCCCCCTGGAGCATGCCGGAGCCGTCAAAGAGCGAGTGCTTCGTCGGATCCGCCAGGACATCGAAGATGACCTCGGGAGGTACCCGAATCAGCCTTTCAACGGTCAGCACATAGCCATCCATGGCTTACTCCCTTGCAGGATCTCGATTGGTCAGTCCTCTAGCGTTGAAGTTGCACCATCGGACGCGCGACGAACTGCAACCTGTCTTGGCCAATGCATTTGAGTCTGGAGGAACCGATCTCCTCAACTACAGGTCGGTCGCGGGGGAGGCTTGGACCCGTACGCTACCGAAAACTCAACGTTGTAAGTTCCGATACATGGAGCGGATGGGGCAGAAATAACCTGGTGCGAGCTGTTCACCATGAAGACTCTGCTATCGGAGCTGAGGTGCAGTAGACCGGCCTGCCCAGCTAAGAATGTAACCGATCCGTATTTGGCCAACATAGTGGGGTGATTCATCACCTTTGGAGCCTCTAGGATCCACTCCTCGGAATCTGCAGGTCCCGTGTAGTTGATGTCCTCGTCAAAGAGGTAGTGGCTGCCCATGCCAAGTCTCGTCTCGTCATAGACATAGATGCGCCAGAGGTTCGACCCGGAATACCTGTAAACACCTGCTCCAATTAGGTCACCTGGGACCACATTGAAGACAACTTTCGGCAGAGCGGGATAAACCTCCACCCAGGCGTCATAATGAAACTTTCCCCCGTAGTAGTCGGACTCACTTCCGGCCTGGAGGAGGGTGCTGTTCGTCCGCCCGTCGATTCCCACCCATGCCGCCGAATACGTGGGCGTAGTGCTGGTAGGGATCGAGGGAACCTTCCAGCTTCCGCTGATGCTCGAGTAGGCGTCCTTGACCCCTGTCTTGACGTAGCCCGACCAGTAGCAGCCGGTGGTTGTCGTCTCGCAAGTGCCGGACGGACCAAAGACTGCATGTGTCGGGGATGGCGAGGGAGGACCTTGCGTCTCGGACACACCAATCCCGAGGGATAGGGCGATGGAGAAAACCATGGCGCAGACGATCCGCATAGAAGTTCTCACCACTCTGCCTCCGAGGACCTGCGTGTGGCTTGAGGCTAGTGCTGAATCTCACGCGCTGCCTCTCCAAGCGGGAAAGCCCTGACTGGCGCTCTCTGAGCAGCGTCCCGGTCCCAGCCCGGGTCTACATCATCTGGCGCTCCCCCGGTTACGATCGGGGCTGCCCTCCGGTCGGCGGATCTGACGAGCTACAGGTGCCCAACTCTAGGAACAAACTCCTTGACGTTTTGCGGCATCTCCGAAGTGCCTATTTCCCGTCATCGATCAGCGGGCACGATGTTTGGGTGACAGGAAAACAAAGGCCTTCGACGCCCGATCAGCGCGTTGGTCAACTGACCTGCCGGTCACGCTTCTCACCATCGGTCATGTGGCTGCCGCCTTCGGTAGGATGACAACCTGCATCAAGCAGTGGGAGTGCACAGGCCTTTTCCCGCCCACTCCCTGGCCACGTCCAGACCCGTGGTGTAACGACGACCACCACATCGATCTTCGGTTGTTGTTCTAACTGACGTCAGCGAGTTCTGCCAGGGTCACCTCCTCTCTGCTCCCTTCCATCACCCGGAGTCGGGCCTTGGCCAAGGACTCGATGCCCATGTAGCGGCGGGCCACAGCCCACTCGTCGTGCTGCTCGGCGAGCACGGCGCCGACCAGTCGGATCACCGCCGTCCGGTTGGGGAAGATGCCGACGACATCGGTGCGCCGGCGGATCTCCCTGTTCAGCCGCTCCTGGGGGTTGTTGGACCAGATCTGTCGCCAGTGCTCCTTCGGGAACGAGGAGAAGGCCAGGATGTCGGCTTCTGCCTCCACCAACATGGTGGCGGCGTCGGGGAAGCGCTCTGTGAGTTGTTCGACGACCCGGGCGTGCTGGGCGTGGACCTGTTCGGCGTCGGGTTGCTCGAAGATCGATCGGATGAGGGCACCCACCATGGACTGGGCGGTCTTCGGCACCCGGGTGTGCACGTTGCGGACGAAGTGGACCCGACAGCGCTGCCAACAGGCTCCTGGCAGGACCGAAGCGATGGCGTCGACCAGACCCTGGTGGGCGTCGGAGATCACGAGGGCCACCCCGGACAACCCTCGGGCCACCAGTCCCCGGAGGAAGGCGGTCCAGCCGGCTCCGTCCTCGGTGGTGATGAGGTCGACCCCCAGGATCTCCCGGTGCCCATCGGCGTTCACCCCGGTGGCGATGACCACTGCAACGTTCACGATCCGGCCACCTTCTCTCACCTTCTGGGTCAGGGCGTCCACCCAGAGGTAGGTGTAGGGACCGGCGTCGAGGGGCCGGTTGCGGAAGGCCGTCACCGTCTCGTCCAGGGACTTGGCCAGCTCGGAGACCTGGGACTTGGAGATTCCGTCGATCCCCATCGACTTGACCACATCGTCGACCCGGCGGGTCGAGACCCCTTCCACGTAGCACTGGGCGACCACCGCCACGAGGGCCCGTTCGGCCCGGCGCCGGGGCTCGATCAGCCAGTCCGGGAAGTAACTGCCGGAGCGCAGCTTGGGGATGGCCAGGTCGATCGTGCCGGCTCTGGTGTCCCAGCGCCGGGATCGGTAGCCGTTCCTCGAGTTCACCCGGTCAGCGGTGACCTCCCCGTAGTCGGCGTTGCAGAGGCCCTGAGCTTCGGCCGACATCAGGGCCTCGGCGAAGCTCTGGACCAGGGATCGCAGCAGGTCAGGGTTGGCCTCGGCCAGATACTTGCGCAGCGGCTCGGCCGCGCCCATCGTGTTGGTGACTTCCACCGCATCTTCTCCTTCGCGTTCTTTGGACGGAACTTGAAGATTGATGCGGTGGTCGTCGCGTCAGGGGGATGGTTGGCTCAAGCTGAGCTCACCGAGGCCCGAGGCGTACACCACGTCTGTGGACGTGAACTGAAGGCACGTTGACGTCCCCGCGAGTGGTGTAGTTCCCCGGGGTCCACCACTTTGAGGGGGTCACCGGGTGATCTTCGGTTGAACCAGCAAGCTCAACCAAGGAGACACCCAGTGACCATCACCAATAGTGACCTGAACGAACTGCTCGACGCTGTCCGCGCCGGTGGAGACATCGACGTCGTGCGCCGAGGCGTGGAACTCATGCTCCAGGCCCTCATCGATGCCGAGGCCACCGCCCAGATCGGTGCGGAGCGGTTCGAGCGTTCGAGCACTCGGACCACCCAGCGCAACGGCACCCGTGACCGGCTGCTCTCGACCAAGGCCGGTGACGTCGATCTGAAGATCCCGAAGCTCCGCCAGGGCAGCTTCTTTCCGAGCATCCTGGAGCGCCGCCGGCGCATCGACCGAGCCCTGTTCGCCGTGGTCATGGAGGCCTACGTGCACGGGGTCTCGACCAGGAAGGTCGACGACCTGGTGGCCGCTCTCGGCCTCGAGTCCGGCATCTCCAAATCGGAGGTCAGCAGGATCTGTGGCGAGCTCGACGAGCAGCTCGGAGCCTTCCGGTCGCGGTCGCTCGCCCACGTGGAGTTTCCCTACGTGTTCTTGGACGCCACGTACCTGAAGGGCCGGGTTGACCACCAGGTGGTCTCCCGGGCGGTGGTGGTGGCGACCGGGGTCTCGATGGACGGGAACCGGGAGGTGTTGGGATGTGCCGTCGGCCACTCCGAGGACGGGGCCTTTTGGACCGAGTTCCTGCGCTCACTGCGAGCACGAGGGCTATCCGGTGTCCGTCTGGTCATCTCTGACCAGCACTTGGGCCTGAAGAAGGCCGTCGAGGCGGTGATGGTGGGGTCTTCCTGGCAGCGGTGCCGGGTCCACTTCATGCGCAACGTGCTCGCCCGGGTGAAGCGGAACAACACCCACATGGTCATCGCCGCAATCCAGACGATCTTCGCCCAGCCCGACGCGGACTCGGTCCGGGAGCAGTTCGATCGGATCGTCGGGACCTTAGAGGGCCAGTTCCCCGACGTCGCCACCATGCTCACCGACGCCAAGGAGGACCTGTTGGCTTTCTCCGCCTTCCCCGAGGCCCACTGGCGGAAGGTCTGGTCGTCCAACCCTCTGGAGCGGCTCCATCGGGAGATCAAGCGCCGGACCGACGTGGTCGGGGTGTTCCCCAACGACCGAGCGGTCGAACGACTGGTCACCGCGGTGATCGTCGAGACCCACGACGAATGGCAGGTGGCCGATCGCCGCTACCTGTCGGAGACCTCGATGGCCCAGCTCCGCCGGAACGAAAAGGCGGCGATCGCCGAGGCTCCGGCCGAGGCCCTCGAAAGCAGACCTCTCGCCGGCTGAGGTCGTTAGCCTTCTCGGGGTGGCCATCGTCCTCCCCGAACTCGATGTCGAAAAGGTCAGGCGGTGGTGCAGTGACCGTGTCCCCGCCAAGTTCGCTGACGAGGTCCGCCTCGAAGTGACGACCCGGGGGAAGTCCATCTCTATCCACGAGTGCCGCCCCGTCTGGAGGGGCGCGCCCGGGGACTGGACGAAGATGCCCATTGCCCAGATCCGCTACGGGGGAGATGGCACCTGGACGCTCTACTTCGGCGACCGCTACGGCAAGTGGACCGAGTACTTCGACCTCGACAGCAATCAACCCATCAACGTGATCCTCGACGAGATCGGCACGGACCCCACCTGCGTCTTTTGGGGCTGATTCAGCCCCACGTGAACGGCGACATCGGCGCGCCTACCATCACGCCAGACCGAGGATCACTTCTCCACCACTCGGCGGGACGTCATCGAAGGCACCGGCTCTGTGAGGATTCCCGGGCGTCCCGTGCTATCTAATTACTCCCCTACCGTAGGCCGGCGGCAGATACCGTTGGTGGATGGTCGAGCAGGCTTCACCGCACCAGAACTTCGTCGTGTCCCTCCACTGTCCGAAGTGCAGCCGAATCCTCAGCGACGTGGAATTCCTGGCAAAGAGCGTCACCGGGATATCGGACAGCCTGCAGTTGTTCGACTCCCAGCAGGACCGCTCCACCCAATCGGCCTACGACTCCTATACCCACGCCGAGATCACCGAGTCTCAGAGGTTGGCATGGGAACTCGCCGAGTCTCAGAGATTGGCATGGGAACAGGGTCGGCCGGCGATGGCTCGGGCCTTGGTCCCTGAGCACCACGACGCGAATCTCGGCGTTCGGGGACCCATGACTCAGACCCGGAGCTGGCGAGAGGTGGACGCCCCGGGTGGCCAGAGGAGCCTCGTCTTCGCTTGCACCTTCCTGATCAAACGAAAGCCGTGCGGAGCGACCCCTTCAATTCGGCACGCCACCCTTGTCCGCCTCGTACGGGACACGCTGGCCCGAGGCGAGCATCACCTGACTCTGCCCTGAGGCGCCGAAATGCCCCGTTTCCGTAGCCCTTCGCGGACATAGCGCGCACGGTCCGGTAACTCGGACTGAATTCGGTTGGAGCAGGAGTGCCAATAAACACCGTTTACCAGGGATTTTCCTGAGCAGTCCCAACGGGGTTCGAACCCGTGTCTCCACCTTGAGAGGGTGGTGTCCTAGGCCTCTAGACGATGGGACCGTGATGGACGCCCGCGAGGGCGGCCGATTGCTGCGCTCCTCCCGGAGCAACCGGACCCCCGAGGGCCGATCTGCCGCATCGCCCCTCCACGGGGCGTTGCGTGCGCTCGGGGGGGAGGGCTCGAACCTCCAACCTCATGAACCAGAATCATGCGCGCTGCCAGTTGCGCCACCCCCGATCGGGCGAACGGCCAATTTAGCCGACCCCGGCCGGGCGGGAGGCGGCCGCTCCGCAACGGGCCTCTCCGACCGGTCCGGCCCGAGCACCCCTCGGGACCTGGCACCGGCAAGCCCGTTCCCGCTCTCGGTACGATCGCCGACGTGGACGCTCGGCGGGTGGTCAGACGGGATCGGACCGCTCCATCGACGGCACCCTTCGTGACGATCTCGACCCCTGCAGGGGGCACAGTGGAGCACCTCACCCGGTGAGCCACCCGATCCGGCTCGCCGCCCTGGACATGGCCGGCACCACGGTCGCCGACCGGGGGGCGGTCGAGGAGGCCTTCCAGGTCGCCCTCGATGCGGTCGGACTGATCGCCGCCGAGCTGAGGGACGACCCGGCCACCACCGTCCGCCGGACGATGGGCCAGTCCAAGATCGCTGTCTTCACCGAGCTCCTGGGCGGGGACCGCCACCGCGCCGAGCAGGCCAACACCGCGTTCGAGGCCGCCTTCGACCAGGCCGTCGGACGTGGCGAGGTGTCCGCCATCCCCGGAGCCGAGGAGACCTTCGCCGCGCTCCGGGAGGCCGGGGTGCGGATCTGCCTCACCACCGGATTCTCGCCCGCGACCAGGCAGCGGATCGTGGCGGCGCTCGGCTGGGAGGGCCTCATCGACCTCGCCCTCTCCCCCGTCGATGCCGGACGCGGTCGTCCCTGGCCGGACATGGTCCTGACCGCGGTCCTCCGACTCCGTATCGATGACGTCGCCGAGGTGGCGGTGGCCGGCGACACGACCAGCGACCTGGTGGCCGGCACCCGTGCGGGCGCCTCGATGGTCGTCGGCGTGCTGACCGGCGCCCACTCCCGGGCCGAGTTGCGGAAGGCGCCGCACACCCATCTGGTCGATTCGATCGCAGACCTGCCCGGGCTCATCATCCGGTGAGGATCCGCGGCGCCCCACCCCTCCTCACCCCAACGATGCGTGGATGGTGCTCAGGTGCGCGAAGCCCACGATCCGCCCCAGGGCCACCCCGACCGTCTCCTTTGCGTAGTACGGCACGCTGGAGACTCCGGTGATCGGCGAGGTCTGGGTCGGCGTCGGGTGGGGAGTCAGCCCGACCGTCGAGGCGATCGCCAGACTGCGGTCCTCGTGGAACTTGTCGGTCACCATGAGCACACTGCGCTCCTTTCGGGCCAGCAGGGCGGGAGCGGCGTCGGCGAGGTTCTCCCATGAGTCCCTCCCGCCGGCCTCTTCGATGTCGGCTGCGGGGATCCCGGCGGCGATCAGGTAGCGGGCCGAGGCCTCTGCCTCGGTGTACCGGTCCCCCGGCTCCCTGGAGCCGGTCACCATCACCGCCGGGGCACGGTGCTGCCGCCAGAGGAGGACCGCTTCGTCGAGCCGCGCGGCGAGGTCCGGCGAGGGCACCCCGTTGTACTGGGCCGCACCCATCACCACGATGGCCCCGGCCCGGCCCGGTTCGTAGTGCCGGCCGGTCAGCCAGACCTGCACCGCGGTCACCGCCAGGTAGACCACGACGACGGCAACCAGGACGACGATCAACCGGAGCGCGAAGCGGAGGAGGCGCAGCGCGCTGAGACCCGCGAGCAGGCCCACCGTGGTCAGGGGTCCCCCGGCCGGGGACCGCCGGTGCCCGCGGTCACGATCCGGACGGGCCGGCCCCGGACGCCAACCGGTCGAGCGCCGCCCGGAGACGGGCGAGGGTCCGGTCCGGTCCGAGGACCGCCATCGACTCGAAGAGCGGCGGTCCGACCCTGCGACCGGTCACCGCCACCCGGATCGGCGCCTGGGCCTTGCCCAGCTTCCTCCCCACCGACTCGGCCACCGCCAGGGTGGCGGCATACAGCGCGTCGCGGGTCCACCCCCGGTCGCCGAGCGCCTCGTAGGCGTCGATCGCCGCCCTCAGGATGGCCGGTGCCGCTCCGTCCCCGCTGACCGCCTTCGCCCACGCGTCGGGATCGAGCGCCGGGGCATCGAGGAAGAGGAAGTCGACCATGTCCGGGACCTCCTCGAGCACCGCCACCCGCTCCTGGACCACCGGGGCCATCACCTCGAACACCGACTCGTCGAACGCGCCCGGAGGCCACGGGGCCCGGTCACCCTCGAGCCACGGACGGCTCGCCTCGACGAAGGCGGCGGTGGGCATCGCACGGATGTACTCGCCGTTGATGTGGGTGAGCTTGACCACGTCGAAGAAGGCCGGCGCATGGTTGACGTCCTCCAGGCGGAACCATTCGATCATCTGGTCGAGGCTGAAGATCTCACCTGCGCCGTCGGGGGGGCTCCACCCCAACAGGCCGAGGTAGTTCACGAACGCCTCGGGCAGGTAGCCGCGGTCGCGGTAGGACTCGACCGCCACCGGGTCCCGCCGCTTGGAGAGCTTCTTGCGGGCCTCGTTGACCAGCATGGGCAGGTGGGCGAAGACCGGGAGGGCAGCAGCAGGGGTCCCGGCCGCCACCCCGCCGGTGCCGTCCGTCGTCCATCCGAGCGAGGCGAGGGCCTCCCAGACCAGGATCCCCTTGGGTGTGGTCGGGAGCAGGTCCTCCCCTCGGATCACGTGGGTGATGGCGAGGTCGATGTCGTCGACGACGTTGGCCAGCACGAAGAGTGGCGCCCCGGTGGACTTGACCGCGACGAAGTCGTCGATGGCGGCGCAGGGGAACTCGACGTCTCCCCGGACCAGGTCGTGGACGACGGTCGACCCCTCCTCGGGCGTGCGGAACCGGAGCGCCCGGCCGGCGCCCCGGGGCAGTCCGAGGTCACGGCAGAACCCGTCGTAGCCGGGGGTGAGGTTGCCGGAGGCCGCGTTGCGCGCCTCGATCTCCTCGTGCGTGCAGCCGCACGCGTAGAGGAAGCCCGCGTCCCAGAGGGCGTCGACCGCCTCCGCGTACCGGGCGGTGCGGAGGGACTGGCGGTAGGGACCCTCGTCGGGATCCATGGAGAGCCAGTGCAGGGAGCTCAGGATCCCGTCGACCCACTCCTCTCGGCCACGCTCGGCGTCGGTGTCCTCGATCCGCACGATGAACGTGCCGGCGGACTGGCGGGCCACCAGCCAGTTGAAGAGTGCGGTGCGTGCGCTGCCGACGTGGAAGTAGCCGGTCGGAGAGGGTGCGAACCGGACGCGCGGGGCGGTCCCGGCCACTCCCGGGTTACTCGTCCTCGACGATGGTGATCGCGCCGGTGGGACAGCCGTTGGCCGCCTGACGGACCTGCTCGCGCAGCTCCTCGCCCGGGTGCTCGTTGAGCACGTAGAGGAATCCGTCGTCACGCACCTCGAAGACCTCGGGAGCGATGCCCATGCACACGGCGTTGCTGGCGCACTCGTCGTAGTCCACAACAATCTTCATGCGATGCCTCCGGCTCGGCGGACGGGGCCCACTGTACTGTTCCCCGTCCGCCCGTAGGGACAGCGCGACGGTCCCCGGAGCCGGTGCGGCCGCCCGTCCACCGCCCACCGGCGGTCCTCCGGTCAGGGCTTCTCGCTGCCGACCACCCACATGGCGAAGAACTGGGAGCCGCCGCCGTAGGCCTGGCCCAGCGCGACCCGTGCCCCGTCGATCTGGTGCTCGCCGGCCTGGCCCCGGACCTGCATGGCCACCTCGAGGAAGCGGAGCATGCCCGAGGCACCGATCGGATTGGAGGAGAGCACCCCACCCGACGTGTTCCAGGGGATGTCGCCCTCGAAGGCCGTCGCGCCCGACTCGGTGAGCTTCCAGCCGTCGCCGAGCTCGCAGAACCCGAGGTTCTCGAGCCACATGGGCTCGTACCAGCTGAACGGCACGTAGATCTCGGCCACGTCGATCTGCGACCGCGGATCGGTGATCCCCGCCTGCGCGTAGACGTCGGCCGCACAGTCGCGTCCGGCTCGCGGGTTGACCTGGTCGCGTCCGGCGAACATGGTCGGCTCGGAGCGCATGGCCGTCCCGTGCACCCAGGCCGGCGGATAGTGGCCCGAGAGCGCATCCTCCGAGGCCAGCACCATGGCCGCCGCCCCGTCCGAGGACGGGCAGGCCTCCAGGTAGTGGAGCGGGTCCCAGAGCATGATCGAGTCCTGGACCATCTTCAGGTCGATGTCGGGCAGGTGGAGGTGCGCGTAGGGGTTGCGCAGCGCGTTGAGGCGGTCCTTGACCGCGACCATCGCGCCGATGTGCTCGGGCGCGCCCGAGCGGCGCATGTAGGCCCGGATGTGCGGAGCGAAGTACCCTCCGGCGCCCGCGAGCAGCGGCGCGGCGAACGGTTGGGGCACCGAGAGGGCCCACATCGCGTCCGAGTCGGACTGCTTCTCGTAGGCGACGGTGAGGACCCGCTCGTGGATGCCCGAGGCGATCAGGTGGGTGGCCACCAGGGTGGTCGACCCCCCGACCGATCCGGCGGTGTGGACCCGGAACATCGGCTTGCCGACCGCGCCGAGCGCGGGCGCCAGATAGAGCTCGGGCATCATGTTGCCCTCGAACATGTCCGGCGCCTTGCCGATGACCACGGCGTCGATGTCCGACCAGGAGAGATCGGCGTCCTCGAGGGCCATCTTGGCCGCCTCCCGGACCAGACCGGCGATCGACACGTCCTCCCGCTTGGCCTTGTGGTGGGTCTGGCCCACCCCGATCACCGCACAGTGCTCTGCCATCAGCCACCCTCCAGGACGCAGACCAGGTTCTGTTGCAGACACGGCCCCGAGGTCGCGTGGGCGACCGCCCGGTCGGCGCTCCCCGAGGCGATGCGGGTGGCGGCCTCGCCGATGCGGATGAGGCCGGCCGACATGAGCGGGTTGGCGGCCAACGGGCCACCCGACGGGTTGACCACCACCGAGTCGTCGAGGCCGAGCGCCTCCCTGAGGATGATCTCCTGATGGGCGAAGGGGGCGTGGATCTCGGCCAGGTCCACCCGTCCACCGGCCACGCCGGCCCGTTCGGCCGCGGTCGCGGTCGAGGGGGAGGTGGTGAGGTCCCGGGCGCCGAGCGAGTGGGTCTCCATCCGGTGGTCGATCCCGGTGATCCAGACCGGGCGCTCCGACCACCGTTCGGCCTTGTCCCCGGCGGCCAGCACGATCGCCGCGGCGCCGTCGGTGATCGGGGGCAGGGCGTGGCGACGGAGCGGCGACACCACGTAGTCGTCCTCGAGCAGTCTCTCGGCGGCGATGTCGGAGGCCACCTGGGCCTTGGGATTGGAGAGTGCGTCGCGCCGGCTCCGCGAGGCGATGGCGGCGAAGTCGGCCTCGGTGGCCTTGCCCGCGTCGATGAGCGCCCTCGCCTGCAGGGCGTTGAGGCTCACCACGTCCGGCCAGAGCGGAGCGAGGTAGTAGGGGTCGAGCTGGAGGCACAGGATCTCGTTGAGGTCCCCGAGGGAGGAGCGCCCGAACGAGTAGACCAGCGCCGCGTCGGCCGCACCCTCCTGCAGCAGCACCCACGCCTCGTAGAGGGCGAAGGCCCCGTCCATCTCGACGTGGCTCTCCGAGCGCGGCGGCCACACCCCGACCGCATCGAGGGCCATCACGAAGCTGAACGGGCCGCCGATGAGGTAGTCGGTCGAGCCCGAACAGATGAAGTCGACGTCGTCCTTGGTGATGCCGATGTTGCCGAACACCTCCTCGATGACCGGCAGCAGGCCCTCGACCTCGTTGTGCCGGTCGTCCCGCCGCACGTTGGGCGCCTGGGCGAACGACGCGACCGAGACCGGGCGGACCGCCCGACCGGCGGCGCTCACAGGTACTCCTTGAAGGTCTCGTAGTCGGCGTCCGGCTCACCGTTGGGGCGGAAGTACTTGACCGAGGCCAGGGACGGGGCGAGCTCCGACGGCTCCACCCAGACCGCTTCGACCCGCATCCCCATCCGGATCTGGTCGGTGGGGATCTCCTGGATCAACCCCATGAACGAGAGGTTCGCCCCGTCGAGCAGCACCTGCGCGCAGATGTAGGGGATCTCGATGGACTGGCCGGCGAAGGGGACGTTGACCACGCAGTAGGTGGTGACGGTCCCAGAGTTGGAGAGCTCCACGTCCTCGGTCGTGGCGACCCCGTCGGTCGGGCACGAGCCCCGGGACGGGACGTAGACCTTGTGGCACACCGGGCAGCGCTGTCCGAGGAACCGGCCCTGCTCGAGGCCCCGGAGGAACCGGGACTGGGCCACCCCCGGGGTGAACTCGAACTCGAGCCGGATCGGGGTGGCGAGGGTGGTCACCGGGCCCGCTGCCCCGGTCGTCTCATCCGCCATCAGGCGGCACTCCCCTCCGGGACGAAGGCCTCGACGTCGGTCACCGACCCGACCCGCTCGGCTTCGGGCTTGAAGCGTGCGGTCACCCGGTCCCCGCTGGTCAGGGCGTCCGGACCTGCCGCGTCGACCACGTGGAGCATGGCGGTGTCGGCGCCGTCCAGCCGGATGAGCGCCCAGGCGAACGGCCTCGTACGCGGATGGTTGCGCAGCGGGCGCGCGACCCAGGCCCACGACTCGACCACCCCACCGGGGCCCACCTCGACCAGTTCGCCGGTGTCCTCGCCGGTCAGCGGGTCGTACTCGGCCGGCGGGACGACGACCCTCCCGCCCGACCCGGTGGCGCCGAGGAACCTCCCCTCCCGCAGGCCGGTCAGGAACGCCCCGATGACCGGACCGACCGACCGCGAGTACGGGTACTCGAGCGTGTGCCGTGCGTGCAGGACGTCACCCTCTGCCATCCGGTCCTCCCCCTGGTGTGCTTCGATCGTGCGGAGGCGAAAAGTAGAACACACTTCAGTTTTGTGCGCCACAGCCGGCTGCCCGCCGCAGCCGCTACCGTGAGCGACGATGGCCGATCCCTCCGGCACGCGCCCCAACATCCTGCTCGTCGTCTCCGACCAGGAGCGTCAGCGCTCGTGGCTCCCTCCGGGGGTCGAGCTGCCCTGGCGGGACCGGCTGCGGGCGGAGGGGCTCGAGTTCACCCGATTCCACACCCACTCCTCGCCGTGCTCCCCGAGCAGGGCCAGCCTCTTCACCGGACGGTACCTGCCCGGGCACGGTGTGGTGGACAACGTGATCATGCCCGAGCACACCGAGCTGCCGACCACCACCCCCACCCTCGGGACGCTGCTGGCGGGCGCGGGCTACCGCTCGTCGTACATCGGCAAGTGGCACCTCTCCCACGCCCCCCGTCCGGACATGGAGGCCTACGGCTTCGCCGACTGGGACGGCAACGACCGGCACTTCATGGGCTGGGCGGGGACCGGCGTCCACTTCGATCCGATCATCGCCTCCAACGCGGCCCACTGGCTGCGCCGGAACGCGGGGCGGAACGCGGACGGGCGGGCACCCTGGTTCCTGACCGTCGCACTGGTCAACCCGCACGACGTGATGTGGTTCCCGGTCGACCAGCCCGGCTACCGCGAAGGGCATCCCGAGGAGGTGACGGGGATCCGCGACCTGCTCGAGTCGGCCGCCTGGAAGGACGACGATCCGCTGCCGGTGTTCACCGAGCCCTACCCCGAGGTGGTCGAGCGGCTGCCCCCCAACTTCGACGACGGGCTGCACACCAAGCCGGAGGCCCACCGGCAGTGGCGCTGGGACCAGCAGCACGGTCTCTGGGGGTACATCGACCCGGGGGACACCCGGTCGTGGCTCCGCCACCTCGACTACTACGCCCACCTCCACGGGCTGGCCGACCGCAGCCTGGGCACCGTGCTGGGCGCCCTCGAGGCCGCCGGCGCCTGGGACGACACCGTGATCGCCTTCACCTCCGACCACGGCGACATGTGCGGCTCACACGGCCTGCGCTCGAAGGGACCCTTCGTCTACGACGAGATCATGCGGGTCCCGCTCTACGTGAAGGTTCCGGGCACCACCAGACCGGGCACGGTGACCGGCGCCCTCGGCTCCCACGTCGACCTGGCCGCCACCATCTGCGCGCTGGCCGGGGTCGACCGGTCGGCCGTCGAGGCCACCGTCCAGGGCCGGGACCTCGGCCCGGTGCTGGCCGACCCTGCGGCCTCGGTGCGCGACCACATCCTCTTCGCCCAGGACTCCGCCCAGACCACCGGGCTCAACCAGGTGCGCTACGCCCTGCGCGGCTACTATGACGGCGACACCAAGTACGCCCGCTACTACGGGGTCGGCGGGGGCAAGCCGTCGACCGGGCTGTGGGGGCACCCGCCGGGAACCAAGCTCTTCGACGTCGACTGCGCGTTCGACGACAACGACCACGAGTGGTACGAGCACGACACCGACCCGCACGAACTGGTCAACCTCGCCAACGACCCGGGACGGCGGGCCGGCCTGCGCGACGCCTACGAGCGCCTCCTCGCCTACGAGCGCGACTCGTTCGCGACCCTCGCCTGACCGACCCCGACGGTGTCCGCACGTCCGGACAGGGCGAACCCGACCAGCGGGAAGAGGAGCACCGAGAGCATGCCCGCCCCGACCAGTGCGGTGGCGTCCGACTCGAGCATGGTGTGGGTGTCGAGCCCGATCTGGGTGATGACCACCACCATCGGGAGCGCGGTCGACACCAGGAAGACCATGGCCCACCGCTGCCGGACCGTGAGCAGGCCCCGGTAGAGGAACTGGGCCTGGAGCCCGCGGACCACCAGGAACAGGCCGAGGTAGATGGGTACCCGGATCGTGATCGAGGGGGTGTCGAAGAGGGCCCGCACGTGGAACTCCATCCCGGTCACGACGAAGAACACCGGGATGAGGAAGCCGAACCCGATCGACTCGAGCTTGGGCTGCATGGCCTCGGCCTGCTCGGGCTGCAGGGCGAGCCGGGCGATGAGACCGGCCGCGAAGGCCCCGAGGAGCAGGTCGAGGCCGAGCGATGTGGCCACCAGCACCATCCCGGTGATGAGCAGGATCACGATGCGCACCGGGAGCTGGGTCGAGGTGGTCAGGTGCTTCTGCAGGGTCGCCACCACCCGCGGAGGCTGGGGACGTGAGGCGATGAGCGCGACCCCGACCGCCAGCACCACGAACAGGATCAGCAGGGTGGCCTGGGCGGCCGGGCTGTCGGCGCCGAGCAGCACGGTCACCGCCACGATGGGGCCGAACTCCCCGGCGGATCCCGCCGCGACCAGGTACTTGCCGAACCGGGTCTCGAGCAGCCCCCGGTCGCGCAGCATCGGGTGCAGCACGCCGATGGCGGTGGTGGTCATGGCCAGCCCGGTCAGCAGGCTCGAGAGCACGAAGCCGGAGACGAGGAGGACCGACCCCACCGCCAGACCGAGCACCAGGCTGATCCCCCACCCGAGCGTGCCGCGCACGAGCGGGGGACCGGAGAGCTCCTTGAAGTCGACCTCGTAGCCCGCCACGAAGAAGAGGAAGGCGAGCCCGAGCGTGCTCAGTCCCTTCACGAAGTAGTCCAGCTGTGCCCACCCGAGGACCTCCGGTCCCACGATGATGCCGAAGAGGATCTCGAAGAGGACGCTCGGGATGCGGTCCCCCGGGACGAGCTCGGAGAGGATGGGCGCGACCGCGGCGACCGCGGCGATGACCAGGAGCGAATGCGCGGTCGCCTCGGTCATCGGGCCAGCGTAGAAGGGGCGAGGTGGTCGACGAGTCCACTGCACCCCGCCTCGACCAGGTCGAGACAGCGCTCGAATCCGCCCTCGTCGCCGTAGTAGGGGTCGGGGACGTCCACGTCCCCGCCACCCCCGCGCCCGAAGGCGCGCAGGAGCACCAGGCGCTCCTCGTAGCGGTCGTCACCGGCCCGCGCCCGGGCCAGACCGGCGAGGGTCTGGCGGTGGTCCCGGTCCATGCACACCACGAGGTCGACCCCGGGCAGCCAGGCCGTCTTGAAGGCGCGGGCGCGATGCCCGTGGTCGGCATATCCCCGTCTCTCGAGCGCGGTGCGGGCGCGCGGGTCCATCGGCTCGCCCTCGTGCCATCCCCCGGTGCCGGCGCTGGAGACGGCCAGGTGGTCGGCGAGGGCCGAACCGTCGTCGAGCACCCGTGCCGCGGCCAGCCGGCGGAGCACCACCTCGGCCATCGGCGAACGGCAGATGTTGCCGGTGCAGACGAAGACCAGCGACAACGGACGATCGGGCGCGCTCCGGTTGCCGACGGTCACCAGGTCATTCTGCCCCGGCGGTGCCCCGCCGCGATCCCCCGGGTCCCCGCCCCGATACGCTGCGCCGAGAAACGACCCGCCGTCGGGCGGGCCATCGACCGAGGGAGGGCCGGATGGGCGACGAGCAGGTGCCGGGGGAACCCCAGTCGATCGGGCACGGCGTCAAGCAACGCGACCTGGTCACCATGTCCCCCGGGGAGATCGACGCCTTCCTCCACGAACGCCGTGCGATGACCATGTGCACCCTCAACCACGACGGGTCGATCCACGCGGTGGCCATGTGGTACGGCTTCCTCGACGGGAGCATCGCCATCGAGACGAAGGCCAAGGCGCAGAAGGCGGTCAACCTGCGGCGGGACACCCGCATCACCTGCATGATGGAGGACGGTGACGTCTACGAGGAGCTGCGGGGTGTGGAGCTGGTCGGCCGGGCGGAGATCGTCGAGGACGCCGGCAAGATGTTCGAGCTCGGGGTCAGCGTGTTCGAGCGCTACTACGGGGCGTACGACGAGGAGCTCCGCCCCTTCATCGAGACCATGCTCCACAAGCGGATCGTGGCCAAGGTCAACGTCGAGCGCACGGTCTCCTGGGACCACCGCAAGCTCGGTCTCCCCTCCACCCGGCCGGCGTGAACAGACAGTGATCGACCGATGATCCTCGACCGGTTCACCGTGACCGACAAGGTGGCGATCGTGACCGGTGCCGGGCGGGGCATCGGGGCGGCCACCGCGGTCGCCCTGGCCCAGGCCGGAGCGGACGTGGTGCTCGCCGCCCGCACCATCGGACAACTCGAGACGGTGGCCGCCGAGATCGCGGGTGCCGGACGGCGCGCGGTGGTCGTGGCGGCCGACCTGAGCGATCTCGACGCGGTCGCCGGACTGGTCGACCGCGCCCGCGAGGAGTACGGCCGGCTGGACGTGGTCGTCAACAACGTGGGCGGGGCGATGCCACGGCCGTTCCTGGACACCTCGCCGCGCCGTCTCGAGGCGGCATTCCACTTCAACGTCTCGACCGCGCACGCCCTCCTCCGCCCGGCGGTCCCGCTGATGCTCGAGGGCGGCGGGGGTTCGGCGGTCAACATCTCCTCGACCATGGGCAGGCTGGCCGGTCGCGGCTACGTCGCCTACGGGACCGCAAAGGCCGCGCTCGCCCACTACACCCGTCTGGCCGCGGCCGACCTCTCGCCGCGGATCCGGGTCAACGCCATCGCTGTCGGCTCGGTGGCGACCACCGCCCTCGACATCGTGATGCAGACCGAGGAGCTGCGCACGGCGATGGAGGCGGCCACACCCCTCGCCCGCATCGGCGATCCCGAGGACATCGCGGCGGCGGTCGTCTATCTGGCGTCCGAGGCCGGGTCGTACGTGACCGGCAAGATCCTCGAGGTCGACGGGGGCATCGGGGCACCGCAACTGGACATGCACCTGCCCGACCTCACCGCGTGAGGCACCGCCGCCCCGACCGAGGGAGCACCCCGTGAACAGGACCTACCGCGTCGTCGCCTGGAGCACCGGGAACGTCGGCCGTCACGTCATCGCCGGCATCGACGCCCGGCCCGACCTCGAGCTGGTCGGCGTGTGGGTGTCGACCCCGGGAAAGGTGGGGAAGGACGCCGGCGAGCTGGCCGGTCTCGGCCGGTCGCTCGGGGTGACCGCCACCGGCGACGTCGACGCCCTCCTCGCCCTCGGGCCGGACGTGGTGGTCCACACCGCGATGGCCGACGACCGGCTGCCCGCGGCGCTGGCGGACATCGCGGGCCTGCTCCGGGCCGGCGTCAACGTGGTCTCCTCCGGGCCGGTCTTCCTCCAGTACCCCTACGGGGTGGTCGACGACGCGATGGTCGAGCCGGTGGTGACGGCGGCCAGGGACGGCGGGTCCTCGCTCTTCGTGAACGGGATCGACCCCGGGTTCGCCAACGACGCGCTGCCGCTGGTGCTGTCCGGGATCTGCGAGCAGATCGAGGAGGTCCGGGTCGCCGAGATCCTCAACTACTCGACGTACAACCAGGCGATGGTGCTCTACGACATCATGGGGTTCGGGCGCCCGATTGACGAGGTCCCGATGATCCTCCAGCCCGGGGTGCTGACCATGGCCTGGGGCAGTGTGGTCCGCCAGCTCGCCGCCGGGCTCGACGTCGAGCTCGAGGGCGACCTGGTCGAGTGGTACGAGCGGGTCCCGGCCGAGGAGACCTTCGAGATCGACGCCGGGACCATCGAGGCGGGCACCGTCGCCGGGCTCCACTTCGAGCTGCGCGGGATGCGCGGTGGCAAGGCGGTGATCGTCGTCGAGCACGTGACCCGGCTGCGCGACGACCTCGCACCGGCCTGGCCCCAGCCGGCCGGGCACGGCTGCTACCGGGTGACCCTGACCGGCGAGCCCACCTACACCGTCGACCTGCAGCTGCTCGGCCGGGACGGCGACCACAACACCGGCGGCCTCAAGGCGACCGCCATGCGCCTGGTCAACGCCGTTCCCGCGGTGGTCGAGGCGGCACCGGGGCTGCTCACCGCACTCGACCTCCCCACGATCACCGGGCGCGGCCTGGTGGTGTGACCGGGGACCGCGGCCGCCCGGCGGACCGGTAGGGTCCGGACGGTGAGCGCACCCGCGAGAGGACCCCTGCGATGAGCATGCCGGGCCACGGCATGGGGATGGGCGGTGGCCAGTTCGGGTCGGTCATGCGATCGATGCGGCGGGACGAGACGGTGACCCAGCAGCGGGTCACCAGGGGCACCGCCCGGCGGATGATCCAATTCGCCAGGCCTTACCGCAAGATCCTGATCGGGTTCCTGGTCCTGGTCACGGTCGAGGCCTTCATCGGGATCGTCAACCCGCTCCTCTTCCGGCAGATCATCGACAACCTCACCGGGCAACACCCCGACAAGCGCTACATCGTCGCGCTTTCGCTCGTCGCGGCTGCGGTGGCCGTCGTCGACACCACGCTCTCGATCGGCATCCGCTACGTGTCGGCGAAGGTGGGCGAGGGTCTCATCTACGACATGCGCTCCAAGGTGTTCGCCCACATCCAGCGGATGCCGATCGCCTTCTTCACCCGCACCCAGACCGGTGCGCTCATCAGCCGGCTCAACAACGACGTGATCGGCGCCCAGCAGGCCTTCACCGACACCCTGTCGTCGGTGGTCTCCAACCTGATCAGCGTGATCCTGGTCCTCATCGTCATGTTCATCCTCTCCTGGCAGATCACCCTCATCAGCCTGGTCATCCTGCCCATCTTCGTGCTCCCGGCCAAACGGGTGGGCCGCCGGCTCTCGGCGATCACCCGCGAGTCCTACGGCCTCAACGCGCAGATGAACAACACCATGAACGAGCGCTTCAACGTGTCCGGCGCCCTGCTGGTCAAGCTCTTCGGGAGACCCGAGGAGGAGCGGGGCGCCTTCGAGAAGAAGGCCGGACGGGTGCGGGACATCGGGGTGACCCAGGCCATGTACGCCCGCTTCTTCATCGCCGCGCTCACCCTGACCGCCGCCCTCGCCACCGCGGTGGTCTACGGGTGGGGCGGCGTCCAGGCCATCGACGGGGCGCTCACCGTGGGGACGGTCGTCGCGCTGGCCTCCTACCTCACCCGTCTCTACGGCCCGCTGACCGCCCTCTCCAACGTGCAGATCGACGTGATGACCGCGTTGGTCTCCTTCGACCGGGTGTTCGAGGTGCTCGACCTGCCGCCGATGATCACCGATCGCCCCGACGCCCGCACGGTCCCCGCCGGTCCGGCGACCGTCGAGTACGACCACGTCGACTTCCGCTACCCGTCCGCGGAGGAGGTCTCCCTGGCCTCCCTCGAGTCGGTCGCGGTGCTCGACCCGTCGGTCTCCCAGCAGGTGCTCTTCGACGTCAGCTTCGTCATCGAGCCGGGACAGATGGTCGCGCTGGTCGGGCCCTCCGGGGCCGGCAAGACCACCATCAGCCAGCTCCTCCCCCGCCTCTACGACGTGCAGTCCGGCGCCATCCGCATCAACGGGCTGGACATCCGCGACGCGACCCTCGAGTCGCTGGCCGCGACCGTCGGTGTGGTGACCCAGGACGCCCACCTGTTCCACGAGACGATCCGGGAGAACCTCCTCTACGCCCGGCCCGACGTCACCGAGGCCGAGCTCACCGCTGCCCTCCAGGGGGCGCAGATCGCCGCCATGGTCGCGTCCCTGCCGGACGGGATCGACACCGTGGTGGGCGACCGGGGCTACCGCCTCTCCGGCGGGGAGAAGCAGCGCCTGGCCATCGCCCGCCTCCTGCTCAAGGCACCCGAGATCGTGGTCCTCGACGAGGCGACCGCCCACCTGGACAGCGAGTCGGAGGTGGCCGTCCAGATGGCGCTCGCCACCGCACTGCAAGGGGCGCACCTCGTTGGTCATCGCCCACCGGCTCTCGACGGTGCGCGAGGCCGACCTCATCCTGGTGCTCGACCGCGGGCGGATCGTCGAGCGGGGCCGGCACGAGGAGCTGCTCGCCGCCGGAGGGCTCTACGCCGAGCTCTACCGGATCCAGTTCGAGGGCCAGGACCCCGACCAGGCAGGGGTGAGGTGACCGGGACCGGTCGACGGGCACGAGGGGCCTCCTTCGAGGTCCGACCCATCGGCCGGGTGCACAGCACCCGCGAAGCGGTGCAGGACGACGACTGGGACGGGGTGACGGCGCGCATCGAGCTCGATCCCGCGCAACTCGAAGCCTCGGCGACCGCGGGGCTCGACGGGTTCTCCCACGTCGAGGTGGTCTTCCTCTTCGACCGGGTCGGCGAGGACGACGTCTGCCGCGGCGACCGCCACCCGCGGGGCCGGACCGACTGGCCGCGGGTGGGCATCCTCGCCCAGCGGGCCAAGGACCGGCCGAACCGGATCGGCACCACCGTGTGCCGGCTGCTCGCGGCCGGTCCGACCTCGATCGAGGTGCTGGGTCTCGACGCCGTCGACGGCACCCCGGTGCTCGACGTGAAGCCCTACCTCGACGAGTTCGGGCCGCGGGGACCGGTGCGCCAGCCGTCGTGGGCCACCGAGCTCATGGCGGACTACTGGTAGCCCGGGCGACCGGTCGCTCAGCCGGTCGCTCGTTCAGGCGGCCTCGCCCACGCAGAGGGACTCGCCCTTCTCGTGCGAGTCGCCGGGGTCGATCCCGTGCTCGGGTGTCCACGAGGCGACCAGCTCGTGGTGGTCGCGCGCATCCGGTGCGCCGCGGGTCGGTCCGCCGGGAGCGGACGGGGGACGTGCTGTGTCGGGTCGGGTTGTCATGTCGGGCTCTCTTCCAGTCGGGCCGATCGAATTGCCTGCGGCTCCAACGAAAAAGGGAGCCGCCTCGTGTGAAGCGACTCCCTGACGGTTGCGGACCGTACGTCCGTTCAATCCGTCGAGAGCGCCTCCCGGACCGCCTTGGCGCTCGAGGCCAAGGCGTCCTTGGTACACGCGGTCGATACGCCGGCGATCGATACCGCCATCGGAGAGGTCTCCTCCGCGTCTGCGGTCGCCGGGTCGGTGCCGGAGGCTTCGACCATCGCGAGAGGGTGGGCCCGAGGTGCCGGTCGGGGGATGCCCACGTCCTCCATGGGCTCAGAGCATAGCGCCCCGCCCGGCGCCGCACGCGCCATGTCCCGGCATCCGCCGGGTCCGCGGGACCGGTGAGCCCCGGGCCGGCAGCCGGCCGGGGCCGGTCAGACCTTGGTCAGCCGGCGCAGCTGGAAGGCGAGCACCAGCTCGATGACCGCGTAGACGATGAGCCAGATCCCCATGATCACCGCGAAGGCGGTCAGGGTCAGGTGGGGCCAGACCAGGGTCACGATGCCTGCGGCGAGGGCGAGCAGGCCGAGGCCGATCCGGAAGCCCCTGGTCTCCGACCCGTGGTCGCTGTAGGCGGTGAAGAACTCGATGATGCCGCCGATCACCCAGAACAGGCCGATCAGGAGGGCGAGGGTGGTCACCGTCTGCTCCGTATGGCGCAGGAACAGGATCCCGATGATCACCGAGAGGAGCCCCAGGAGCGCGATCATCCAGCGGGTGCCGCCGGTGTCCTCGTCGTCGGCGATGGCGACCACGATGCGGAAGAGGCCCGCCACGAAGAGCCAGATCCCGATCACGACCGCCACGAAGGTGACGGTGTCCTTGGGTCGAGCGACCACCAGGATCCCGATGACCAGGGTCGCCAGGCCGAAGAAGAGGACCCAGCCCCAGGACCGGCCCACCAGCCGGAGGACGTCCCGGTCCCCGCTGCTCAGGTCCCCACCCGCCGATCCGTTCGCCATGCCGACCTCCCTGTCCGGGGCCCGGCCTGCCGGGCCGGCGCCGTCCAGGTCACCTTACGACCGGCCCGGGTCCCCAGCGCGGAGGGTCAGCGGGCGGCGGCCCCGGTGACCAGCTGTTCGCTGACCGACCAGAGCCGGGCGGCAGCCTCGGCGTCCCGCGCGTTGGCCGAGGGGGTCTTCTGCTTGCACTTGGCGAAGTAGGCGCCGCTCACCCCGGCCACCTCGGGCGAGGAGGCGAGGTACACGACGGTGCGGGCGCCCTGCTCGGGGGTGAGGCTCAACGGCCGGATGAGCCGCACCCCGAAGGTCAGGAACCCGTGGGTGTCCCCGTCCCGCGCGTATCCCGAGGCCACCGAACCCGGATGGAGGCAGTTGACGGTCACCCCGGTTCCCGCCAGCCGCCTGGCGAGCTCGGTGGTGAAGAGGATGTTGGCCAGCTTGGAGCGCCCGTAGACCTCCATCTGCCGGTACGAGCGCTCGGCCATGAGGTCGTCGAAGCGCATCCCCTTCCGGGCGAAGTTGTGGGCGGTCGAGGCCACGTTGACGATGCGGGCAGGTGCGGAGGCGATCAGTCGCTCGGTGAGGAGCTCGGTGAGCAGGAAGGGCCCCAGGTGGTTGATCTGGAAGGTCGCCTCGTACCCGTCGGTCGTGACGGTCCGGTCGGAGAGGATGAGCCCTGCGTTGTTGACCAGGACGTCGATCCTCGGGAAGCGCTCGAGGATCTCGGCGGCGCCCGCCCGCACCGAGGAAAGATCGGCGAGGTCGAAGACCACCAGCTCGACCGCGTCCGATCCGCTCGCCGCGGTGATGTCGGTGATCGCCGCCTTCCCCCGGGCCTCCGAACGGGCGGTGATCACCACTCTGGCACCGGCACCGGCCAGTGCCTCCGCCGCGGCCTTCCCGATGCCGGAGTTGCCGCCCGTGATGACGACGGTGCTGCCGTCCATCGGGGGGACGCTCTGCGCTGCTGGGCTCATTCGGTTCCTGTCGTCACGCGGCACCCCCGGCCCGACCGGGTGGTGGTCGGACCCTATTGCATCGTGCCGGCACCTGCAGGGTCCGCCTCCGGCGCGACGGTGAAGGCGAGCGGCAGCGACGCCGGACCCCAGATCCCGAAAGTGGGTGGCTTCCACACGACCGGACCGTCGACCCGGACGGTCGCCAGCCGGCGGGCGAGGACGACCAGGGCCTCCTGGAGCTCGGCCCTGGCCAGTGCGGCCCCGAGGCAGCGGTGGATGCCCGAACCGAAGGTGAGCTGCTCGGCCGACCGCTCGGCGAGCAGATCGAATCGTTCCGGACCGGTGAACTCCGCGGGGTCGCGGTTCGACGCGGCGAGGTGGGTGGTCACCACCGTTCCCGCCGGGAACAGCACGTCGCGGTAGACCAGGTCGCAGCTGGCCACCCGTACCGTCGCACGCACCGCGCCGAGGTAGCGCATGGTCTCCTCGACCGCCCGTGGGGCCAGCTCCTCTGGAGCCGCGGTGAGCAGCGCCCACTGGTCGGGATGCCGGGCGAAGAGGGCCATCGCGCAGCCGAGCTGGTTCCTCGTGGTGTCGGTGCCGGCCATGAGCACGGCCTCGGCCAGCATGCAGAGCTCGTCGGTCGAGAGCCGATCGCCCTCCTCCTCGACCGCGATGAGGTCGGAGAGCAGGTCGGGTCCCGGGTCTGACCGCCGCCGCTCGACGAGCGCCGCCACGTAGGCGTCGAGCTCGCGGGCGGCCTCCCCGACCGCGGGCCCGTCCTCGGCCAGATTGCGGTTGAAGATCTTGAAGATGTCGGTGGCCCAACGGCTGAAGCGACGCCAGTCGTCCCCCGGCGCGCCGAGGACCTCGCAGATGATCGGGATCGGGTACGGCTCGCAGATGTCGGCGGCGAACTCGCAGCGGCCCACCGCCAGGAAGGGCTCGAGCAGCTCCGCAGCCACCCGCCGCATGGTCGGGCGGTGCCGGTTGGCCGCGGCCGGGGTGAACGCCGGCGAGACCAGACGGCGCAGCCGGGTGTGCTCGTCGCCCTCGGTGGCGAGGATCGAGCGCCGCCGGTTGGCCAGGTAGTCGTCGGGTTCGGCACCGCTCAGCGCGGGGAGGAGCGCGAGCGCGTTGTGGAACCGCCGGTCGCGCAGGATCGCCGCCGCGTCGTGGTAGCGGAGGATGGCCACCCCGATCTCAGTGCGGACCACCCAGTGGTCGGCGGCCAGCGCGGCGGCCGCCGAGGTCGCCTCGTCCCGGGGCAGACCCTCGGTGTCGAGGAGCGGCAGGTCGAGATCCCCGACCGCGGGGGCGGCGGTCACCTCGCCACCGGAGCAGGGTCGGATCGGTCGACGGACGGCAGCGCACCGGTCGACCCGCCCCGGCCCGGGCGGCGCCCGGCCCGTGCGCGACGCCCCATGGCCAGGAAGAGGGTGGCCGAGGTGGCCACGAAGGCGATCCAGACGATCGCCTGCAGGGGGGTCGGCCGCTCGGCGTACCCGAGCAGGCTGTGGAAGACGTCGCCCAGCGCACTGCTCTCGCTCAGGAACCCGGAGCTGTTCCACATCGGGTGGTCGAGGAAGGGGAGCCAGCCCAGCTGCTGCATGTTCTCGACCGCGTCGGCAAGGAGCCCGGCGGCGAAGACCATCAGGACCACGCCAAGGACCCGGAAGAAGAGCCCGAGGTTGAGCCGGCGGCCGAGGCTGAAGATGGCGTAGGCGATGCAGAGCGCCACCACCAGGCCGAGCACGGCACCGACCAGGAGGCTCCGCCCGTGTGCGGGTGTGGCGGTCTGGCTGGACGATGCGAAGACGATGGCCAGGGTGAAGACCATGGTCTCCAGGCCCTCGCGGCCGACCGCCTGGAAGGAGAGCGCCGCCAGGCCGAAGCGCGCCTTGCCGTTGAGCGCCGCCTCGGAGCGGCGCTCGAGGTCGGTGGAGAGGGTGCGGCTGTGGGACTGCATCCAGAAGGTCATGTAGGTGAGGACGGCGGCGGCCAGCAGGTAGGTCACCGTCTCGAAGACGGTCTGGACCGTCGAGCCCTCGTACTGCCGGATCACCAGGTAGGCCGCCACGCCCCCGCCGATCATCAGGGCCACCGCCGCGGCCACCCCGAGGAACACCTCCCGGAAGTGGCGGCGCTGCCCGATCCGGTCGAGGTAGGCGAGGAGGATCGCGACGATCATGCTGGCCTCGATCCCCTCACGGAGGAAGATCACGAAGGTCGGAATCATCGGGCCACCTTGGCAAGGTCAGACGTCGTTCAGATATTAGGTATCCCTAACACTGACTGTCAACCTGTCCTCGGGGGGCCGACCGCGATCCCACCTCCGGAGAACCGCCCGGGCCGACCCGGTCAGCCCACCTTCCGCAGCGTGTTGTGGTCGGTGTGGGCCAGCAGGTCGGGGAATTCGGTCATCTTGAGCATGGTGGACTCCGCATAGGACCAGGTCCCGTCGCCGATGGTGATGGTGGCCTCGTAGCTCACCGAGCTGGCGTTGGCCGTGAGGTACCGGCCCTCGCCGATCGGGTACTGCTCGTGGCCCAGCGCCGCGGTGAGGGTGAACTCGGTGGCGTCCGCTGCGGCGTTCCCGCCGGCGAGGACGGTGATGCCGCGGGGCACCGCGAAGGCGCGGAGGATCTCACCGGTCGCGCCGTCCCAGAGCCAGTAGCCGACCTCGGTGTGGAAGGGGTTCTCCTCGTCGCCCCGCCACATGGCGCTCCGGTAGTCGAGCCCGTAGAGGTGCTGGCTCCCGTTGTCGACCGGACCGAACGGTTTGAAGGTGAGCTTCTCCAGGTACGGCGTGCCCACCACCTTGCCCTGGGCGTGCGAATAGGACGAGTCCAGGCCGCCCTCGCCCTCCCACTCCCCCGCGAGCGGCCCGAGGGGACCCCATTCGTTCGCCATGCTCTCTCCCTTCGTTCCGATGACCGGCAGTGGCCGAGCCTATCCACCTGCCGGGCACTGCCCGCCGGACCCCCTGGGAGTCTCAGACCGCCTGGACCGCCACCGAGCCGGCCAGCACCACGCGGTCGTCGGCCCCCACGTCGTGGATCTCCACCCGTACCGCGGTCCGGCCGGCCCGCGAACCGAGCACCCGGCAGCGCGCGCTCGACCGGGCCGACCCGGGCCGGCCGGACGTAGTGGAGCACCGCGTCGGTCGCGGCCACCGCCCCGCCCGGTCCGGCCGCGTCGGGCACCTCCGCCAGGGCCGCGCGGCAGGCCGCCTCGTCGGCCAGCATGGCGACGGCCCCGCCGTGCAGGATCCCCCAGGGATTGCGCAGCCGGTCGTCGATCCGGAGCCGGGTGACCGTCCCGCTCACCGGCTCGATGCCGAAGAACGCCTCGGGGGCGGGGGCCCCGGGCTGGAGCGGGGGCATCGGCGCGACGATCGGGCGCTCGAAGCTGAGGTCCATCCCGCCGGGGTCGAGCACTGCCGACGTCATGGTGGCCGCGGCCACCATCCGGTCTCCGGCCCCCTCGTCGAGCACCTCGATCCCGGTCACCACCGAGTTGCGGCCCCGCCGGAGCACCGAACCCTGCAGCCGGAGGGGCCCGGTGTGGGCCAACCGGGCGACGGTGGCCATGATCGAGGTGGTCACGATCCACCGGGGCAGGACGGCGAGCCCGCTCATCTGGCCGCCGAGGGAGTCGACGGCGGTGAGCAGGCCGCCGGTGCGAAGCCCGCCGCCGGGACCCCGCAGGTGCTCGTCGACGGGTGCCCGCGCGCCGAACGTGGAGGGGCGCTCCTCGCCGTCCGGTGGGGGGATCTCCCACCGTTCGAGGCGGAAGTAGTCACCGATCGGGTGGCGCGATCGGGCCGGGCCCGGGGACCCCTCGGGCGGACCGGCGCTCACCGACCCGCCCCGCTGAGGCGCTCCGCCGCGACGGCGACCAGGTTGACCACCGTCGTGAGCCGGTCCCCCGCCCCGGCGTCGCGCAGCTCGACCACCGCGCTCGCCTGCCCCGGGTCGCCCGCCCCGAGCACCCTCGCCTCGCTCACGATGGGTCCGATCCTGCCGAGGGAGAGATAGGCGACCTGGAGATCGGTGACCACCACCGAGGAGCCGTCACCCCCGAGCGCGGCGCCGACGGCCTCGGCGCCGGCCGCCTCGGCGACCATCGCCATCACCCCACCCTGGACGGCCTCGAACGAGTTGTGGAGGTAGCTGCGCACCGGGAGCGAGAGCCGGCCCGCGGCGGGATCGACCAGCGCGACCCCGAGGGCCTCGAGCACCGGCACGTCCAGCCCCCCACCGGAGAACTCCCACCGGCGCGGGAGCGTGGCGTCCATCTGCAGCGTGGAGACCCCGCCCGCGGCGGGCAGCACGGCGAACGTGGTGGTGGCCCAGGCCACCGGGTCCGGCTCGCGGCCGGCGGCGGACGGGCCCTCCCGCCCGTCGGTCGCGACCACCAGGGCCTCGACGACCATCGTGGTCCGCCCGCGGCGGAGGACCGAGGCCCGTGCCTCGACCCAGGGACCCGTCGCCGCCCCGACCACCTGGAGCGAGAGATCGGCCGTGGCCAGCCGCTCCGGCGCCAGGACCCGGGAGGCGACGGCGCCGCACACCACGTCGACCAGGGTGGCGAGGACCCCCGCACGCACCCCGCCGTCGGCCGAGGCGATCTCGGGGGTGACCCGGGTCCGTACGACCGCGGTGGTCTCGGTCGGGACCTCGCCGACCAACCCGAGATCGCCGAGGATGTGCCGGGACGGGGGGTACCCCCCGACGGCCCCGGCGCCTGTGGGTTGTTCGGTCATCGTGCGCCTCGGTCTCGGGGACGTGGGTCCCGCAGTGTACCGAGATGCCCGCCGCCCGATCCCCGGGTCGTCGACCTTCCGTGGCGCCCTGTCGGTCAGGCAGCCGACTCGCGCCGGGCGTTGCGCCGCCGGCCCGAGCTGTTGCGCCGACGACCGCGCGGGCGGTTCGAGGAGTCGAAGGGGCGGCCCGTCGCCGAGGGGCTCTCGTGCAACGCGCACCAGTCGGTGCTGTTGTAGCGCGAGAGCTTGACCCCGCACGAGGGCTCGATGCACACCCTGCCGGTTCCGTAGACCGGCGGGGGCGTCTCCCCGTTGATCCCGTCGGCCAGCAGCGAGCCGTCCTCCACCGTGCGTCGTTCGACCATCGCGCGTCCCCTTCGTCGTCCGTGGCGTCCTGCGTTGCTGGTGGGTACTTCGGCAGAACCGGCCCCGACCTGAACCCCGGACCACCGGGGAGGTGGCGGCGGCCCGGACGGGGCCCGCTTGGTATGGTCGGCACGGTGGCCAGCAACGCGGTGACCTGGGGCGTCGCGGACCCGCCCCCCGCCGCACGCTGGTGGAAGGAGGCGGTCTTCTACCAGATCTACCCGCGGTCCTTCGCCGACAGCGACGGCGACGGGGTCGGCGACCTGCGTGGGATCCGCGCCCATCTCACGGACCTGGTCTGGCTCGGCGTCGACGCGCTGTGGCTCAGCCCCTTCTTCCGCTCGCCGATGGCCGACTTCGGCTACGACGTGAGCGACTACTGCGACGTCGACCCCCTCTTCGGCACCCTCGACGAATTCGACGCGCTGGTGTCCGATGCCCATGCGCTCGGTCTCCGGGTGGTCATCGACTGGGTGCCCAACCACACCTCGGACCGCCACCCCTGGTTCGCCGACGCCGCCTCTTCCCGGGACAGCGCCCACCGGGACTGGTTCGTGTGGCGCGACCCGAGCCCGGACGGATCACCCCCGAACAACTGGGTGGCCGCGTTCGATCTCACCGCTCCCGCCTGGACCTACCACGAGGCATCCGGCCAGTGGTACCTCCACCTCTTCGAGGCCGGCCAGCCGGACCTCGACTGGGACGAGCCGGCCGTGGTCGCCGCGATGCACGACGTCCTGCGGTTCTGGCTCGACCGCGGGGTCGATGGGTTCCGGGCCGACGTGGTGCACTGCATCGGCAAGGACCGGTCCCTGCCCGACGACCCACCGGAGACCGCCGGCGTCCCCCACTGCGCCCTCAACGACGTCCCGGTCACCCACGAGCGCCTCCGCGCGCTGCGCCGGCTGGTCGACGCCTACCCCGGGGACCGGATGATCGTGGGCGAGGTCTTCCTCCTCTCGACCGAGGCGGTGGCGACCTACTACGGCGAGGACGACGAGCTGCACCTGGCCTTCAACTTCCCCCCGCTCTTCGCGCCGTGGAGCGCCCGACGGTGGGCGGACTGCATCCGGGAGACGGCCCGCACCCTGGATCCCCGTGGGGCGTGGCCCTCCTGGGTCCTCTCCAATCACGACACCCCACGCCACCGGACCCGCTACGACCGGTCGGCGGCACGGGCGGGCGAGGACCCGGCCACCGCGGCCCGACGCAGCGAAGCCCGTGCGCGGGCCGCGGCCGTGCTCCTGCTCACCCTGCGGGGGACGCCCTTCCTCTACCAGGGGGAGGAGCTCGGCCTCACCGACGCTGCAGTTCCCGACGATCAGCGGGTCGACCCCGGGGGCCGTGACGGGTGCCGCGCCCCGCTCCCCTGGGAGGGGGATGCCGACCACGGGTGGCCGACCGGGACCGGTGCGGTCCCCTGGCTCCCGTTCCCCCCGGAGGCGGCGACACGGAACTGGGCGGGCCAGCGGCGTGATCCCGGTTCCGTGCTCCACCTCTACCGCCGGCTGCTCCGACTGCGACATCTCGCGCGGCCGCTGGCGGTCGGGTCCCTCGAGCTCCTCGAGCTGCCCGACGGGGTGCTCGGCTACCGCCGCGCGGTCGAGGGCGACGGGTGGGTCGTGCTGGTGAACTTCGGCGACCGGGCGGTGGACCTCGGGTCCTGGAGCGGTCCGTGGGAGGGAGGCACCGTGGTCCTCACCTCGGTCGGCGCCGCGTCTCCGGAGCGGCCGTTCCGCGGGAGGCTCGACCCCGATCAGGCCGTGGTCGTGCGCTGTTGTTGAGCCCCCACAGGGGGGGCGCTCAGATCCAGTTCTCCTGCCAGTAGTCGGCGGCACCGAGGTCACCGAGCGACATCGAATGCTCGTCCTCGTGCCCGCTCTGGCGGATACAGCACACGAGTGTCCCGATCCACGGGCCGCTGTCGATACAGTGGACGGCACCGCACCGTCGCCACTGTGGCTCGGTCGGCAGCTCGAGGTCGTCCAGATCGAAGTCGTCGTCGGACCAGTTGCGCAATTTCTTCCGTACGGGATACGGGTCGATCGTCACAGTTGTTCCTGCCCCTTGTTGTTGCGGATACCTCACCCGAATTGTCGGTCCTCCCCCCGGTCATCTGTAGTGCGAATTGCCACCCACCGGCCGTGGGCGGCCCTGTGGCCCTCCACCGGAGCCCGAGCGTGCGGTGTTCACCCTCCGAGCACACCGACCGGCGACCGGCCCGAAGAGTGCCACGTCAGGGCGGTTGGGAACCCTTGCCAGGGGATTCGGGGATGTTCATTTTTCTTACACCCGGTCGATAGACTCACGAGATGAACGGCGACCGGGTCACCGGCATCGAGGACATCGTCCGACGCAACGTGGCGACGCTCCGCTCGAAGGCCGGGCTCACCCAGCAGGGGCTCGCGGACGAGATGCTCCTCCGGGGCATCGCGTGGACCCGCGAGACCGTGGCGCAGGTGGAGACGACCAACCGCCGGATGGGCCTCACCGAGGCCGTCGCGGTGGCCGCGAGCCTGGACGTCCCGCTCGCCCGCCTCGCCGCGACCGGCGCGGACAGCGTCGCGGTCGGGGACGCCGAGTGGACCACGGCCTACCTCGGTGCCGCCATCGCCGGAACCGCCGGCGATGTGTTCTCCCCCGGCAGCTACTCGGTCGCCTCCCGCCGGATCGACGTCCCACGCGAGCGCTACGAGGACGCCATGGTCGAGGCGCCCACCCAGCCGATCCCACCGGACGCGGTCGCCGACCACGTGCGCGAACCGCGCGACCGGAGGATCGGAGACACCCACGCACCGGTCGCCACCGGTCGACGGTCGACCGACGCCTCCTCGCTGGCCCCCCAGAAGACGGCCGACCGCATCGAGCGGCGACTCCGCCTGCGGGTCACCGCCGGCGACGTGGACACGACGGCCCAGCACCTCTGGTCGCGCAGCCTGGACGCCGAGCGGGAGCGGCGGGTGAGCGACCGGCACGCCCAGACCGGCGGGTCGCTGCAGACCATCCGAGGTCACGTCTCCCGGGACCTCGACCGCGAGCTCGCCCACGAGATGGAGCGGCAGAACGGCGAGGAGGAGGCCGGGACCGAGCCCTCCGGCGCCCTCAGCGCCGACGAGGCCGCCTGGGAGGCCACCCGCCTCAACATCATCCTGGCCAACAAGGGCTACGACGACAGCGACGTGACCCGCTGGTGGAACTTCACCCAGCACCGCGAGCTCGGTGACCAGACCATCGCCGAGGCGTGGCGTGGCGGCGAGTACTCCGCGGTGAGCCGGCTCGTGCAGTCCCTCCCCGACAAGCGGAACTCGGGACGGGACCTCCGCCTCGAGGGCTAGACCCGCCCGTCGGGGGAAGAACCCCGATCCGCGGCCGGATCGGGCAGACTGCAGGTGCGGGCCCCCGGTCGGACGCGGGCGTGGGTGCCGGTAGGGATCGGCACCGGAGAGGATCGGGTGCACCAGCGCAGGCAACGGGGGAGGAGGGCGACCGCGGCGGCCGTCGTTGCCGCGTGGGTCCTCGTCCTCGCCGGGACGCTCGGCGCCGGTACGGCCGGCGCTGCACAGCCGGGGGCGGGGCCCGCCCGGAGCGCCCCCGACCGGGTGGTGAGCGGACCGCACCCCTCCGTGCCCGGGGGGACCGACGCCCAGGTCAGCACCAACTGGTCGGGACTCGTCGACGAGGGCGGGACGTTCACCGGCGTCCAAGCCGGGTGGGTGGTCCCCGCCGTCCAGACCCGTCCGTACGCGACCGACTCGTCAACCTGGATCGGCATCGGCGGCGTGACCGACCCGTCGCTGATCCAGGCCGGCACCGACCAGGAGGCCTCGGGCGGCGGCACCGGGTACACGGCCTGGATCGGAGCGTCCCCCGCCGGCCCGGTGACCGAATTCGCGGTCTCGCCCGGTGACCAGATCGACGCATCGATCACCGCGGGGACCCCGGGCAGCTGGACGGTCACGATCACCGATCTCACCCTCGGCAGATCGCACTCCCAGACCATCGCCGACGCGGTGACCGCGACCTCGGCGGAGTGGATCGAGGAGGCGCCGACGGTCGGGATCTCGCCCACCCCCCTGGCCGACTACGGGTCGGTGACCTTCACCGGGATGGACGTCGAGGAGGGTGGCGCACCGGTCGTGGCGATCCCGGTCGAGATGTCCAACCTCGGCTCCGACGCCATCATCTCCTACCCCGGGACGGTTGTCGGCTCGAGCCTCACCGTGACCTATGGCGCCCCGGACCACGGCTACTGGCTGGTCGCCTCGGACGGCGGCATCTTCTCCTTCGGCGCCGCCCGGTTCTTCGGGTCGACGGCCGGCACGGTGCTCCAGCGTCCGGTGACCGGTATCTCGCCGACACCCGACCGCCGGGGCTACTGGCTGGTGGCGGCCGACGGCGGCGTCTTCGCCTACGGCGACGCCGGGTACGTGGGGTCGATCCCCGGGCTCGGCATCGCCCCGGCCGGGTCGACCGGCCCGGGCACGCACCTCGACCAGCCGATCGTGGCGGTCGTGCCCTCCGTCGACGGCGGCGGCTACCTCATGCTGGCCTCCGACGGCGGGGTCTTCGCCTTCGGCGACGCCCATTTCGCCGGATCCTGCCCGGGGATCGGCGGCTGCAACGGGCGGGCGGTCGCGCTCCTGCCCGACGCGGGCGGCCTCGGGTACTGGCTGGTCACCAGCACCGGCGCGGTCTACGCCTTCGGCGGCGCTCCCTACGACGGGGGGGCCGGGACGGTCTCGTCCCCGATCACCAGCGCCGTGCGCACCCCGGACGGCGGCGGCTACTACCTCCTCGCGGTCGACGGCGGGGTGTTCCCCTTCGGGGACGCGGTCGACTTCGGCACGCCGACCGTCGGCACCGAGATCCTGACCGCCCACACCGCCATCGTGGCCACCGCCTCCGGGGACGGCTACTGGGTGGCCGGAGCGGACGGTGGGATCGACGGCTACGGCTTCGCACCCTACGACGGCAGCATGGCCGGCAAGCCCCTCAACGCGCCGGTCGTCGGCGCGGTCGGATGGTAGGGGGAACCACTCCCGACCCCGTGTCCCCACCGGAGGAGGCGGGCGTGGCAGCGCCCGCGGCGTTCTTCGACGTCGTCCTCCACCAACGGGCGACCCGGCAGTTCGCCGACCGTCCGGTCGACGACGACCTGGTCGAACGGTGCCTCCAGGCTGCAACCCACGCCCCGAGCGCCGAGAACCTCCAGCCGTGGGTGTTCGTCGTGGTCCGTGACCCGCAGCTCCGGACGGGCATCGCCGAGCTCACCCGCCGCGCCTGGCGGGAGGGGGGGCGACGGCACTCCGAGGAGCGGCTCGCCCCCGCGCTGCTCCGCGAGGTCGAGTCCGGGGCCGAAGGGGGGATCGGGTCGGCACCGGTCATCGTCGTGGTGTGCGGCGACAGCGCGATCGGCATCGAGCGGACCCTCCCCTCCTCGGTGTACCCGGCGACCCAGAACCTCCTGCTGTCGGCCACCGCACTCGGGCTCGGTTCGGCCATGACCACGCTGGCCACCCTCTTCGCCGGCGAGCTTGCGGACATGCTCTCGCTCCCGCCCTCGGTGCGGCCGATGGCGGTGGTGCCCATCGGGTGGCCCCTGCGACCTCTCGGCCCTCCCCGCCGGCTCCCGCTCGGGGAGCGCGCCTTCCGTGACCGGTACGGCAACTCCTGGTGAGCGCCGACCGGTACACCCGGTGGATCAGGTACCCGTCCCGGTGATGGTCACCGTGACCGGTCCGAGGCCGTCGTTGCTGTTGAAGATGTAGCGGCCCGACGCCGGGCCCACTGCGGTCGGCGTGAAGGTCACCGACTGGTGCAGGAAGGTGCCGGGGTCGATGGTGATGCCCTCGGGCATCGGGACCGTTGAGGTGAACGCACCGATCGGGGCGATGGCCCGGGTGACGACCAGGGCGACCGTCCCGCTGTTGCCCACGTCGAAGGTCACCGTGGCGCTGTGGCCGACCGGGACCGGTCCGGCGTCGACGGTGGTGGCCGACACCGCCAGCCGGGCGAACCCGCTGACCGCGGTGCCCGAGACCGGGAGCTCGATCGAGCCGTGGTCGGTCGAGATGGCCAGCCTGGAAAGGGACGCCCCGGCGGCTGCGGGGTCGAACAGGACCGAAACGGTCACCGACTGCTGGGGGGCGAGCACCGTACCGACGGCGGGCGCGCCGCTCACGGAGTAGGGGGCGCCGGGGAGCACGATCCCGGTGAGCCGCTCGGGGTGGCTCCAGGAGTTGCTCACGGTCAGGGCGAGGGTCTTGCCTCCGGACCTGGTCCGGACGGTACCGAAGGCCAGGGGCTGGGCGGACACCAGCAATCCGGGCGCGGTGCGCGTAGCCCGAGACCGACACCGTGCGGGTCCCCGCGCTGGTCGGGATCGAGAGGGTGGCGACCACCGGGCCGGGACGGGCCGGGGCGAAGGTGACCCGCAGGGCGATGGTCGACCCCGCCGGCAGGGTGGTGCCGGGACGAGGCTGGCTCACCCTGAACGCGGTGCCGGCGGTCGGCGCGTTGCCGGAAGGGGGAATGACCGTCGGCCCGGCGGTCCTGCCGCGGGGGACGGTGGTGGAGGGCGAGGGCGTGGTCGTCGGGGGCGCCGCGCCACTGCTGGTGGAGCTCCCCACCCCCTCGTACCCGCTCACGGTCACCGGGCCGGTGACGGTGAGGGGCCGGGTGGTCGACGCGCCCACCGGGAGGGTGCGACTCGACCCGACCGGGACCGATCCGAAGTCGACCGCGGCCGCCTGCACCGGCGCCGCCGACGAGGTCCCGAAGGCGAGCAGCCGGCCGCCCCGGGTGCCCACGAAGATCCGACCGTTCCACGCGGTCGGCGTCGCGAACTTCGGCGCGATCCCGATCGGCGCGGACCAGAGCAGCGGGAGCACGCCCTTGGTCGGGATGGCCCCGTAAGCGCGGCAGCTGTGCCCCGCTGCCCGAGGACCCGCTGGTGAAGACCACCCAGACCACCGCACTCCCGGCAGTGGTCCCGTTGCTGGTCACGAGGGGCGACCCCGAGGTGTACCCGAACGATCCGGTGCTGGTGCCGGCCGAGCTAAGACGCGGCAGGCCCTGGGCGTTGAGCCCGTAGGACAACGCGCGCAGGTAGCCCCCGCCGGCGCTCTCCAGCACGTAGACCCAGCCCCCCTGGCCGCCGTAAGCGGCCGGGTGGCCCCAGACCCCGGTGAACGGCCCGAGCTGCTCGAGCACCGCGTTGGAGTTGTTCGCGCCCTGCTCGAACCCACCCAGATGGTTGTTGTCGAGCAGGAAGATCCGGCCCGCCTTGCCGACCGCCACCAGCAGGTCGGGATGGGCGGTCGTGCCGAAGTCGGCGGTGGGGAGGGCGATGGGCCCTCCCGAGCCGAAGTCCTCGTCGTTGGCGTCGAGGTTGGCCGCGTCGCTCGGGGCGAAGAACTGGGCCGGGGTGAGCGACCCGTTGCTGTTGACCGCCAACTTGAGCACCGACTCGGAGAGGGTGGCCGGCGGGTGGCCGGACGCCGCAGGCTGCGGGGACACCCCGTTGCCGGTGGTCAGGATGATCCGGTTCGGCCGCGTTGGAGACGAGTCCCCCGCCGCTCTGCCAGATCCCGGCCTGAGAGTTCTGGTCGGTGCCGATCCCGGACTCGTCGCTCCACATGGTCTCCGCCCTGGTGGCGGTGTTCACCCCGACCACCACCCCGCGGTAGGGGGTGAAGTCGCAGTCCGAGGCGAAGGCGATGTAGACCGAGCCGCCGAGCAGCAGCAGGCCCGGTCGTTGCTGGGAGTAGGCCTCGTTGAACGGCACCCCGGGCGTGTCGGTGGGCGTCCCGGTGATCCGCACCGGGTAGCCGGACACTTCGGCTCCGGTCGCCGCGGATACCGCCTCCAGGTACCAGTGGGCGTTGGAGAGACCGCCCGACCCCTTCTCCAACCGGGTGGTCATGTAGACGATGCCGGTCGCCGGGTCGACTACCGGGGTCGAGGTCGACCCGAGGTCCGGGGTCAGGTCCGAGCACCCGATGGTGCTCGCTTCGAAGGGTGTGCCGAAGTACCGCTTCCACTCGATCGCGCCGGTGGTCGCATTGATCCCGTAGGCGGAGGCCTTCTCGGTGGTGACGATCACCGTGCCGTTGACGACCAGGGGCTGCGCGTAGACCGACCCGTCGAGATTCGTCGAGAACAGCTGGGTGAACGTGGACGAGGTCACCTGGGTGGGACCGAGCGCGGGCTCGTTCGGATCCCAGTTGTCCCGCAGGTTGTTGTAGCCGGCGGTGGTCACGTTGGGCGGACCAGCGGCGAGCGCCACGGCGATCGGCGTCACGACCCCGGCCACCACCACGGCCACCGCCAATGCGGCGATCACCAGACGTCGATTCCGCATCGCCCCTCCCTGGTCACCGCGCCCCTGTGGCCGCGCCATGCTAGGGGCCGGGCGCGGCGTGCGTCCAGGATCACCGCACCGATCGCACCGGTTCAGGAAGCGGAACGATCGCCGGTCACCGGGCGCGCTCGGCGAGGGCCGCCGGATCCTCGACCACGATCCGGCCCCGTGACAGGGTGAGCACACCGTCCTCCTGGGCATGGCGGAGCACCCGGTTGACCGTCTGGCGGGTCGTGCCGGCCATGGCGGCCAGGTCCTCCTGGGTGAAGGGGATCGCCCCGGACGAACGGCCGGCGTAGACGTCGCCGAGGCGGACCAGCCGGCGGAGCACCCGGGTCTCCGCCGGGAGGTACAGCGCCTCGAGCAGCGCCTGCGAGGTGGCCCGCAGACGGGCATCGAGCATCTGCGCCACCGTCCGGGCGGCATCGGGGTGTCCGTCCCAGAGCGCCTCGAACTCGGCCCGCGTGAAGCACATCGTCTCGGTGCGTTCGAGGGCCACCACCGTGGCCGACCGGGTCGACTCCCTGCCCACCAGGGCCTGCTCCCCGAAGGAGTCGCCCGCGCTCATGACATCGAGGGTCACCACGTCCCCCATCGGATTGGTCACCCGGACCGCCACGGTCCCACGGTCGATGAGGTGCACGCTCTCGCCGGGGTCGCCCTCGTGGAAGACGAACCCGCCCTTCGGGAACCGCCGTCGACTGCACCGTGCCAGGAGCGCTCGCCGGTCGACCGGCGACAACGACTCCAGGATCTGCCACTCCACCGCCACCCCCCGTGTCGAGGTGTCCGATCCGAAGGGAGCACCCTATCCCCGTTCGATAGGCTGGAGCGCCGAGGCCGGACCAGGGCGGCGGCCGAGCGCATTGCCGGGCGGAGGACGATGACGTGACCCAGATCCACGGGAGAACGCGTGCACCGAATGCTCGCCGCGGCGGGCGGTCGGTCGCCCGGCACGCGCTGGCGCTCGCGACCGGGCTCGCCGCCCTGGTCACGGTCGGCGTGCCGGTGCAACGTGCGGCCGCCGTGACCCCGTTCTCCATCACGACCGATCCCGCACTCGACCCCACGTTCTCCCCGGCGATCCACCACTACGTGGTCCGGTGCACCGGGCACCCGACCACGGTGGTCTCGACCGAGGGAACGGGACCCGTCACCATCGGAGGCCGGTCGTTCACCCAGCCGGCCTCGGTCCCCGTCGGGCTGGCCGCGAACCAGGCCGTCTACGCGGGATCCGGTGGGCACACCTTCGTCGTGCGGTGCCTCCCGGCGAACTTCCCCCAGTACACGGCGGTGATCGACGGCACCCCCCAGTCGGACGGTTACCTGGTGACCCTCACCCGCCACCTGCCCACGACTCCCCCGCCCTACTACACGGTCGCCTTCGACAGCCACGGCGTGCCGATCTGGTGGTACCCGAACCCGAGCACCGCGGCCGACGCCAAGTTCATCGGCACCGACGAGATCGCCTGGTGGCTGGGACAGCCGGGCGCGGCGAAGGGTGACGGCACCTTCACGATCAGGAACCTCGCCGGGCAGGTCGTCGCCTCGGTCGGCGACCCGGGAGCGGGGGTGCCGCTCGACCTGCACGACTTCCAGGCCCTGCCCAATGGCGACTACCTGGGCATCCAGTACGTTCCGGCCACACTCGATCTCAGTTCCTGGGGGCTCTCTTCAACCGCAACGGTCCTGGACGGGGTGATCGTCGAAGTGAACCCGCGCGATCAGGTCGTCTGGAGGTGGAGCACGATCGCCCACGTGAACGTGGCGAAGCAGGACACCAACTGGCGGTACCCCAACCCGTGGCATGACAGTGTCCCGGACGTCGTCCACATGAATTCGGTCCAGGAGGTCGGAGACCAGATCATCATGAGCTCGCGCTTGCTCGACGCCGTCTACGACATCGACCGGACCACGGGCAAGATCATCTGGAAGCTCGGGGGTTCACCGGGCGCCCAAAGCCTGACGGTGGTGGGCAACTCCTATCCCCAGCTCTTCTCCGGCCAGCACGACGCCCGTGAGCTCCCGGACGGGACGATCACGGTGCACGACAATGCGAGCCAGGAATCGGGGCACCCGGCCCGGGCCCTCCGCTTCCGGATCGACACCGCCACTCGGACGGCGACCATCGTCGAGGACGTGACCGACGGTTCCTTCCCCGGACCCTCGTCCCGCGCCGGGAGCGTCGCGAAACTCGCCGGGGGAGACTGGCTCGTCGACTGGGGGACCTCCGACTACGTGGCCGAGCTGACTCCGGCCGGGGCCCACGTCGTCACCATCACCTACCCGGGGTTCAGTTCGTACCGGGCGGCAGAGGTGCCCATCCCCTACGCCCACCTCAACCGCGGGATGGACGCCCAGGTTCCCCAGTTGCGTCTCTGAAGTACGTCCCGCCTCAGGGCGACGAGCCCCGCCGTCCGAGACGTGCGAGTCGCTCGCGCCGTTCGAGCTCCATCTGCCGCTCCCTGCTGGTGGCCCGGGCGATGCCGAACACCAGACCGCCGAGCAGCAGTGCACCGAGGGCAAGGACCACCACGACAAGCCGAGACTTCACGGTTCCTCCTCCGCGCCGGGCAGGGTTGCCCGGCCTCAACGAGCATCCCGCCTGTGATCGATCCACGCAAGAGGGACCGCCTGGGAACAGCCCGCCCCGACCGGAGCGGGTGACGCGATCCCCGCGGCACGGCCCCGTGGGTCAACCCACGGGGCCGTGCGTCGAGGCGCCGCAGCAGCGCTCGGTGTCGTTACCCCTCAGGGGTAGGTCACGACGATCTTGACCGCTGCCCTCAAGGTGATCGTGTCGATGCCGCTCGGCCTGGGCACCCCGATGTAGCAGCGCACCGCGGTCGGTCCCACCCGCACGCCACCGGGACACAGCTCAGCCTTGAACTTGGTCCGGAACCCGCCGAGGGATCCGGTCGTCACGGTCACCGTGTTGTTGGTGTCGCAGGGATTCTGCGGCACGATCCAGTTGGTCTTCCCACATTCGGTGAGGTGGAGCTTCGTCGCCGGTGGGAAATTCCTGCCCGTCAGCACCGTGTCGGTGTTGACCATCAGGTTGTTCGGATTGGCCGTGATCGACGGTGGCACCGGCGGCACTGCCGAGGCCGGAGATGCGATCGCCCAGAGGGGCGTGACCAGCATCAGCGCAGCCGAACCGCCCATCACGCACCTGCGGATGATTCTGGCGTCCATGCGTTCCTCCAATCGTCCGGTCGCCCCTCTCGGGCCGTTGGCAGGCCGACCGCGGTCCGGCATCCGGGCCCTATGGATTGCAACGATCAGGAGCCCCGATCCGTTACCGGGCTCTGTGACGTCGGCGTGACGTGGCTGACGGGAGCGCCGAACTCGTGCCGACGCTGGTTGCTGTCCGTTCGCGCATCTCATGCGCGGGGATCGGTGGTGCCCGTTCTCCGCGAGCGGTCGAAGGCCTCGAAGTCGTGGAGGACCATCTGGGCGGCCTCGACGGTGAGACTCTCCGGGCGCGGCCCTTGCCGGTCCAGGAACCAGTGCCGGCTCATGCTGGCGAGCCAGTTGTCACCCGATGGGAAGAGGGCGAAGCGAGAGATCGTCCGCTGCTTGCCGACCTGGTCGGAGTAGAGCAGCTCGACCGTGATCGGCTGGCCGGCCTCGACTGCGTCGGCCACGTCCGAGCGAACGGGGTCCTCCGGATTGCGGAGCGCCCCCTGCCATATGCCGATGTCCCCCGCCGGCACATAGAGATCCCGCGATTGGAGATGGAAGCCGTCCAACGGTAGATGGGTGAGGCCGTCCCGCGCTGCCCGGAATCCGGGGCTGACCGCCCAGGCCTGGCAGACGGCGAGGCCGCTGCTGATGTTCCTCAAGCTGATCGCGAGATACACGACCCCGTCGACGTGTTCGACCGCGGCGCGGCCGCCGGGAGCGCTCACCCACTTGCCCTCGACGAACATGATCTTCTGGGTCGGATCATCGAACCGGGACGGAGCGAGGACCGGTCGGCGCTGCTCCTGTAGGGCTGCTTCGGCGATCCGTGCCGACCGGTTGCCGGACCGGACGGCGGCGAAGGTGGCGAAGGCCAGCACCAGCGTGGCACCGGCGGTCACGAATGACGCAAGATCCGCAGAGCTCACCGCGATCGATGTCATCGAGCGCAGTTTCTCACCCACAGGCAGCGCAGGCTGAAACGGACAACCCCTAGGCAGCCGGGGCCCGTCCTCAGCGCAGCTCGGCTCTCGGTCGGACCGCGATGGTCACCCGGGACGTCGCACAGAGCCGCTGCTCGTCGTCACGCATCTCGACGTCCCAGACCCAGCTGGTCCTGCCCCTGTGAATGGCGACCGCGGAGCCGTGGACGGTTCCTTCGGTGATCGGCCGCAGGAAACTCGTGTTGTTGGACATCCCGAGACCGGCACCGCCCGAGGCGTACACGGCGCGGGCCGTCCCGCTCGAGGCGAGGGTCTCGGCGATCGCCGCGTAGACACCACCGTGGATCATGCCCAGTGGCTGGCAGACCTGAGGACGGACGGGCAGATGACCGGAACATCGGTCGATCTCGTGGCTCTCGTGGACGACGAATCCGATCGTGGCGTCGAATGCTGACTCGAGGGGGACGCGCAGGTTGTATGGAGGAGAGTCGGGCATGTTCCAGACGCTACCTGCGTCGTGCAGGCAGCGTCGGAAGCCGCAGGCTGGGCGCGAGGTGGTTCCGCAACGAGTCCGGAGGCATGATGTGCCATGGCACCTGATGCAGGCACATCCAAATGGTCGCTGTGGTCGGAGGACTCGTTCCTGTCGATCGGATCGAAGAACTCGGTCCTCTCGATCGGCTGCATCGGGTCGGCGCTCTCCATCGGCTCGGTCGGCTCGGTTCTCTCGGCGTTCTCCGTCGGTTCGGCCGCCTGCATCGGCTCCCTGCTCTCCGCAGGGTCCCGGTGGTCGGTCATGTCGTGGAGGTCGCGGGCGGCCATCGCCAAGGGATGAACGCCACCGGTACCGTGCTGTGCGACGCCTATCGGTGCGTGTGGCCAAGCCGGGCTTGCCGGCTGTTCACGCCAACGGCCGAGGGCGTCCCGGTGCCACCGTCCGAGCGAGGATCCCGAGCGTGGCGCGGAGGGCACCTTCGGGAATGACCGGGAAGATGGCGGCGTCCTTCCAGGTCTGATCGGCAGACGACCAGTCGTAGTACGAGGTCACCAGCGTCCCTTCGTCGATCGCCTGCAGCGTGTAGCCATAGACATGGCCGAGGTTCAGCTGGCCTTCGATCGTCCAGGCGATCTCGCGATCCGGCTCCAACGTCACGATCCGCACGGTGACGTCGTAGAGGCCGAGCGGGTAATCGTTGAGCGCCTCGCGGTCCATGTGCACCACGAAGGTGTCGCCGACCGAGCTGACCGGATCGCCGGTGGCATGCATCAGCATGCCCGAGCTGTCGATGGCGACATGCCCGTGTGGATCGGTCAGCACCTCGAAGATCGCGCCCGGATCAGCTGCGATCGCCCGCTGGACCTCCAACCGTTCAGCCATGGCCGTCATCATTGCACGCGCCACTCCGGGGCCGCAGGGGTCTCACGCGTGGCGGGATGCCCGACGGCACGTCCGCAGGTGTTCGGCACCGGCCTCGGAGACCGAGACACACGGGCCGAGCCCAGGCTCGGTATGACGCTCGACGTACCCACGGTCATTTGCGTCCTCCCAGACGGGAAGGCGCGGACACGAAGTCCGCCACGCATCGAGGACCTCCGGGTACGGACGCGGGTCGGGCCCCAGCCACTCGAGGAGATCGAGGATCAGATTGTCGACGTCGTCGGTCATCGGTATTCGCACGCCATTGTAGGTCGGCCCGCTCGGAACGGTCGGCCCGGGAATGGGATGATCTGCGGATGGATCGAACCGGCCGCGACGATCCGAACTGGTCGGAGGTGGCCGGGCTCCTCGCCCCAGCCCGGAGCTTCTGGCTCGGGACCACCAGCCCCGACGGCTCACCGCATGCGGCACCGGTCTGGGGCGTCGTCGTGGAGGAGCATTTCTACATCTACAGCGAACGCAGGACACAGAAGGCGAAGAACCTCCTCCGTGACCCGCGTGCCGTCGTCCACCTGGAGAGCGCCGACGACGTCGTCATCGTCCACGGGCGATTCGAGGACACCGGTCAGCCGCGAGCCAGCGCAGCCGTCGTGGAGGCGTTCGGCTCCAAGTACACCGAACCGGGGGACAGTCAGTACCTGCCCTCGAGCGACGAGTCGTTCGACGTGCTCTATCGCCTGCGTCCTCAACGGGCGCTCCTGTGGAGGCTCCCCGACTACGACGGCAACCAACGGCGGTGGGTCCGGTCACCGGAATCCGCGTAGGCCCTTCAGCGGACTGTCGTGCCCGGCCGAGGCACCAAGGGAGAGGGACCTTCGACCCTGGCCCGCTGTGAGCCGGGCCGGCACCATGGACGGAGCAGCATTCCGTCGATGACGCGTCGCCCTCGAGGGCACGGAGGCAGCGATGTCGAACAGCCGGCAGGTGTGGAACGCCGAAAGCAGCGAGGAGTGAGCCTGATCGCGGGCAGGCACACCAAGTACCTCGTCCTCCTGTTCTGGCTGGTCATCTTCCTCGTCGCCACCCCGCTGGCCGGCCATCTCACCGGAGCCGAAGACAACTCCAACCAGTCCTGGTTGCCGGCGAATGCCGAGTCGACCAAGGTTCTCGGGCTGGAGGGTGCGTTCCAGTCTCCGAATCTCTTGACAGCGGTCGTCGTCTACGACCGCGCCGGTGGGCTGACCGCGGCCGACCGAGCCAAGGTGAGAGCGGATGCCCGTCGAGACGCCTCCGTCGGGCATCTCGACGGGCAGGTCACCGGGCCGATCGTCTCTGCGGACGGTAAGGCGGCACTTGTCGAGGTGCCACTCGATCTGGGTCCGAACGGTTGGAAGGGAGCAAGTGCCGTCGTTGCCCGGTTGAGCACGATCGCTGGGGGTGACCGCGGCTTGGCCGCGCACGTCACCGGTCCGGCCGGTTATGCCGCCGCCTCCTCCGATGCCTTCAACGGGATCGACGGCACGCTCCTCTATGGGACGATCTTGATCGTCGTTCTCATCCTCCTGCTCACCTACCGCAGTCCGTTGGTCTGGATGCTCCCCGTGCTCTCAGCGGGGGTGGCGCTGATCAGCGCCGAGGCGGTGATCTATCTCCTGGCCAGCCACCTCGGACTCACTGTCAACGCCCTGAGCGTCGGGATCCTCACGGTGCTCGTCTTCGGAGCCGGCACTGACTATGCCTTGTTACTCGTCGCCCGGTTCCGCGAGGAGCTTCGACGGAACCGCGATCGTCATGAGGCCATGCAGATCGCACTACGCCGCGCCAGCCCGGCGATCATCGCGAGCGCCAGCACAGTGATCCTGGGTCTCCTGTGCTTGGCATTCGCGGAGAACAATTCAACCAGAGGGCTGGGTCCGGTCGTGGCCATCGGCGTCGCGGTCGCCCTGTTCGTCATGCTGACACTCCTGCCCGCACTCCTTGTGACCGTCGACCGGTGGGTGTTCTGGCCGGTGGAGCCCCGATTCGGGTCAGCGGAACCGACTGCGACAGGGCCGTGGGCGCGGGTTGGACAGCGCATCGCCCGACACCCTCGCCGGATCTGGGTCGTCACCGCCGTGTGCCTCGGCGTCATGGCAACAGGGGTCACGCTGTTGCACGCCAACGGCCTCACCAACACCCAGTCCTACCGGAACCGCCCCGGGGCCGTCGTGGGCGAAGCGGTAGTCGACAGCCATTTCTCCGCCGGTGTCGGCAGCCCAGTCGTCGTCATCGCCGATGCCCGATCGGCCGACGCTGTGGAACGTGCATTCTCAGGTGTCTCGGGCATCGTCGGAGTGACGGTCCCGGTCACCAGCCACGGCAGGGCGTACCTGCAGGGAACGTTGTCCGTCCCAGCCGACAGTCAGGCCGCGTATCGGGTGGTCGACGCGGTCCGGAACAGCGTCCATGCGGTGATCGGGGCAGACGCCATGGTTGGCGGCAGCACCGCCATCAACCTCGACGTCGAACGAGCGGCTGCTCACGACCGAAACCTCATCATTCCAATTGTCCTGCTGGTGGTCTTCATCATCCTGGCCGTCCTGCTCCGATCACTCCTTGCTCCCGCCGTCTTGATGGCCACCGTCGTCCTTTCGCTGGCAGCGGCTCTGGGCTTCAGCGCCTTCGTCTTCACCCACGTCTTCGGATTCGCGGGTGCGGACACGTCCCTGCCGCTCTATGTGTTCGTCTTCCTGGTCGCGCTCGGTATCGACTACAACATCTTCCTCATGTCACGGGTTCGGGAAGACTCCAAGCACGTCGGCACGCGATCCGGGGCTGTTTCCGCCCTCGCCGCAACCGGTGGTGTCATCACCTCGGCCGGTTTCGTGCTGGCCGGCACGTTCGCAGTTCTCGCAACCCTGCCGCTGACGACGTTCACCGAGGTCGGCTTCGCAGTCGCGTTCGGAGTGCTGCTCGACACCATCCTCGTACGCTCGGTCCTGGTCACGGCGCTCAACCTCGAACTGGGGGACGCGATCTGGTGGCCGAGTCGCCTTGGTCGGCGGCGCTCCTTGGAACGTCTTCCTCGTTCCGCCGCTCCAACTCCGAACCCGGCCAACCCCGGCTGCTGCCTGTCCGGTGGAACCCACCGGACAGGCACGGCACGATGAGAGCTCGGTGCTACTTGTAGATGCCCGTGTCGAAGGTCGAGGTGACCGTCTTCGCTTCGCCCAGGCGGGCGACCCCGAACAGGTCTTCGATCGATGCCAACGAGGAGAAGTGGGTGTACGGCGTCGTCGACACCGTGCCAGGCGTGATGAAGGGGGAGAGGAGAACCGCCCCCACCACGCCGCCGCCGGGGCCCTTGATCCCGTTCCCGCCGGTGTCCGCCGCAGGTCCCTTCGTCTCGCCGCAACAGGCGGTGGTGTCCAGGGTGGGCTTCTCGGCCTCGTCGAAGGTGATCTCCAAGAGTCCGTTGGTCTTGTAGGCGGGCGATCTGAGGATGATCGGCACCCAGCTCAGAAGCCATTTGTTGATGTCGCCCACGGCCGAACCGCCGCCTTGGCCCGCCCCGGTCGTGTTGACGCAGGGATAATCGTGCCCGTCGTCGCACAGGTTGGGAGTGATGAAACTCACGTTCGGTGTGGTCGCGGCGGTCTTGAGGTCGGTGACCAGGCCGGTGTCCGCTGCAGGAGTACCCGCCGGCATGGCCCCGGTCGTGCTGCCCAACGGCACGACGTCCCGTTTGCAGGTGGTCGTGTTGTCGATGACCGAGTGGAAGTAGACGAAGGGGTCGTGGCGGGTGGCATAGCCGTCGGTCGCCACGGCCTTCTGGGTCGGGTCCGGGGTGCCAACCGTTGGATGACCGCAGGTGGCTCCGCCGTCACGGGTCGGAACGTTGCCCATGTCCTCCATGTACCCCTTCCAGGTGAATCCCTTCGCGGTGAGCTGCTGGGCGATCGTGGACACCTTCGAGGGGTAGACGCAACCGGCTCCCAGCTGGATTCCAGCGGCGTTCTGGCCGTCGCCCGACGGGAAGTTCGCGAAGCCGGAGCCGGCGCAGTCCGCTTGGTTGTCCTTATTGGGCGGCTGGCCGGAGACGAACCCGATGTAGTTGTCGTTGGAGAAGTGTCCGATCCCGTCGTAGTCCTTGAGGAGCGCGCCATGGCTGGGCAGGGTCGTGGCCAGATAGGGATCCGAGGCCGGGGATCCGAAGGTGGCGGAGTAGTCGTTGTTCTCCAGCATGATCACGAACACGTGGCGGACCGCTGGAAGGGTCGCCGTCGTGACGGTCTTGTTCGGCACGCCGCCGGTCTTGGAGGCGGAGGCGGCCGAGGCGTATTGAGTCAGCAGCAACCCCACCCCGACGAGGGCCAGGACGGCCGTTGCAATGTTGCGGATCCTTTTGGGGTTGTTCACCGGGTTCTCCTCTTTCGGGTGACGGCTCTCTCAAGACGGACCCGCGCCGATTGGCGGGTACGGCTGACACCTGGACTGCCCCGAGCATCCGCGGGAACGCTAACAGCGCCCGGCAGGTTTCCGCGGTGGCTCAGACCACTCCCCGTTTACCAGGCGATGTCTTGCGTCGACGTCACCAACACCTGAACAGTGTGTGTCGTCGTCCCCCCACCTCACGGACGCCAGTTCGGCCGCCGGACGAACAGCGGTCACGCTCACGTCACCTTCAGTGTCAGGGTTGCCTCCGCCACCTGGTGGATCGGCAGTGTGGCGTCGGTCACGGCTGCGGTCGAGACCTCCCGGCGACTCGTCAGATGTGAGCTCCTGCTCGAATCAGCTGTGCTCCCAGTTGACGGTGAAACTGCCTCCGCCAGAGATCGGTGACGCCAGCGCCTTCACCGTGCCGTTCGCATCGGCCATGGTGAGCTGTTCCGGGTGGCTTGCGGCGAGCGGGGATCCATTGACTGTGCCGCCGCTGAAAGAAACCCTGCCGGAGTCGGCGAGTGGCAGGATCGAGATCTTCCCGTTCGAGATCGTGGCCGGCGCCTCGGCTATCACCTCGGCCGTGGAGTCCTGGTCGGAGGCGGTTCGGACCGCCCTCCTGGTCCAGCCTCTCGTCGTGTCGGCGATTGTCAGCGTGTAGGTCGACCCGCTCACGGTCACCGACGCGTGCATGTGATCACCCGCGGCGACAGTGTTCGAATACGGCGACTGGGCAGCGGGATACATCTCATACCATGCTGCGTACACCGTGAGGAGGCCGAAGAAGCAGATCGCTTCGGTCCCCGTCTGCTCCACCGAGTTGTCTCCGCTCTTGCCTCCATCGAGTCCGACCCAGAATGCGGCGACATACTCGTTGTTCCCGCTGCACGTGACCGCGGGCTGGACCCAAGACGCGGAAACACTCGTGTAGTGGGCGGTTTTGGCGACATATCCGGCCCAGTTGAGCGTGTCGGTGGCATTGACGCTCTGCATGGGACGATGGGTGACCACAACCGATGCGCCTGGCGCGGCACTCGCGCCCGTTGGGGATGCGAGCACCCAAGCGATCAGGGTCCCGACAACGAGGACCAATCCGAGCAGGCTTCTCGACAGTCGAACGGGCGAGTTGCTTCTCATGCCGGAACCACGGAGGAGGTCTTCGGTGTCATCAGAACGGCTCCCTGCTAGGTGGCGATCCCACCGCCCAGCGTAGCCGTCTGACAGCCCGACTCGGAAGCTCCACAGGAGGGGAACGGTTTGGGTTGATCGACCCGAGTTGCGAATGCCGGCTGGTCGCTTTGGCGCTGTCCACGGTGGCATTGAGTCCGTTGACGCTTGGCGAGCAGCTCTCGGTCGGCGGCCCTGCGCTCGTCTGGCATAAGGTGCCGTGCATGGACGTCTCCTCTTACAACTATTTCGAGAAGATCAGGATCAACCGCCCATCCGCTGACCTGTACGCGATGGTCAGCGACGTGACGCGAGTCGGTGACCTCAGTCCGGTGTGCCAATTCGGGACCTGGGATGACGTCACGCAGGCGGGCAAGGAGGGTGCCTGGTTCACCGGCCACAATGCCATCGGAGACGTGAGTTGGGACACGCGCTGCAAGGTCGTTGTTGCCGATCCGGCCCGAGAGTTCTCCTTCGTCAACTTCGGGCCGAGCGGTGACGTGGAGCTCGTGCGCTGGGGATACGGGTTTGCAGACATCGGCGGTGGTACCGAGGTAACTGAGTCGTGGCAAGTCCTTCCGGCGTACCCTGATTTCGTTCGTGACGGCAACCAGAACCTGGACGTCAAGGCGCGCATCGATGGAATGGCTCAGATGGCGAGGGAGGGCATCACGGCGACGCTCGCCAGCCTGAAACGCATTGCCGAGATCTGACGGATCCCGAGCATCTCCCTCCCCCATGGGAAATCGCCCAGGGGCACCTGCTCCTGGTCCTGTCAGCGGCGACGAGCCCTCCACGCTTCCGTCTTGAAGGCCACCTCAACAGTGACCTCGCCTTCGATACCCAGCGCCTCTCTCAGGAGTCGCCTCGCTTCACTGAAGATCCTCTGACGACGTTCCTCCGGCATGAGGATGAAGAGCGACAGCGTCCCCATGAGCCCGATCAGCTGATCGGCCGTCAGGGCAAGATCCTGGTTGAATTCGCCGAACGCTGGCTGATCAAACGCGTGGTTGCGATCGTCGGGAATCGTCAGCGTCGGGGACTGGCGATCAGCGTCAGCCAATACCACGTCGGCAAGGCTCCCATCTGAGGAACCAGAGGAAGGTTCGCTCACAGCGCTCTCGGTCTCGAACGACTGTGACTCCAAGAGAGCTCGAGCTTGGAGCATGAAGGGGCCCTGCGGGTCGGGGCCCGACCAGAGCACTCCGAGCGTGCCTCCAGGTCGCAGTACCCTTGCCACCTCCGTCAGCGTCTGCTCGGGATCCATCCAGTGCCAGGACGACGAAGCGAAGACGGCATCGACGCTGGCATCTGGAAGTGGGATCGACTCACCTTTTCCGGTGAGGACCGATGCCGTCGGCACTTCTGCGCGCAACACATGCCGCATTCGTTCGTCCGGCTCGACGGCGCTGACCTGGTCGGCATGAGCCAGGAGCAAACGAGTGCAGGCTCCGGTTCCTGCTCCGAGATCCAGAGCCGCTGGGACGTGTCGATCCTGGAGGACCCAACGGAGCGCCGAGATCGCCGGACCCGGGCGGAAGCTGTCGTAATTCTCGGCGACCGCGCCGAAACTGGAGGCGCGCTCGGCCTTTTCGTCGTCGGGCAAATCGGAAAGTGGGACGTTTGTCACATCAGACACCGAGCGACGCTGCCCGCAGCTGGGCTGCGAGCGCCGCATCGCCGCTGATCTCGACCCTGGCTGCACGTTGGCGACCAGCGCCGAAGACGGTGAGCTCGCCCGGTGTGCCGGACAGGGTGAGGCGCGGCCCGGTGCCACCCTCTTTGTCCGCCCGTCCAGGCGAGGTGATCACGATCGTGGCAGGGACCTTTTTCGCCATCCCACCAGGCCCGACACGATCCCAGAGAGCATCGGCCAGCTCCGGGGAGATCGACCGTGGCTCCCAGCCGTCTTGCGCCCGGCGCACGTCCTCCACGTGGATGAAGAACTCGACCGTGTTCATCGGGCCATCGAAGGGGCGGAGCAACAACGGCGGCCCACTTCGCACCGTTTCGACGAGCTTCTCCCACCGCGTGCGATCCCGGACCGCGCGCCGTACCTTGTCCGTGTAGCCGGCCAGTGGAGGCCAAACGAGCCCGGGTCCGCTGTCGGGTCGCCGCTCGCGGACGACAAGGTGCGCTGCCAGGTCGGCGGTAGACCAGCCCTCACACAACGTCGGCGCGTCGGAACCGCGTTCGACGAACAGGTCGCAAAGGGCCTTGCGTTCCTGCTGAGCGAGGCTGACCGGTGGCATGGCAGCAGTCTAAGGAATAAGGCAGGCCCAGTGAGTACACGGGCTGCTCGTGACATGGTGCTGCGTCTTCGATGCTGAATGGCCGGTGGAGCAGGGTGCGCTGTGACCCGGTGCCTGAGGGCGTCCAGTGTTCCACCGACGATTCCTGGCTACTGTTCGCGGGGGGGACCGTGGTGTCATCCGGGGGGCGCACTCGCCGGATGAGATTCTGAAGCCAGGAGTAGCTCGATGTTCTTGCGGTTTCGTGCAGTCTCATCGGTGTTCCGGGCTGCATTCGAAAACCCAGTGCTCCGCAGAGTCGGGTTCGCCTACGCACTATTTGCGGCAGCTGAGTTCGGCATCTGGATAACCCTGTTGGTCTTCGCCTACGGGCATGGTGGAGCGAGCGCGAGCATGCTCATGGTTCTGGTTCAGCTCATCCCGTGCATCGCACTCGCTCCGTTGCTCGGCGCTCTTGCCGATCGCCGGCGCCCGAGCCGTGTCCTGTGCATCGGTTATGGGATGCAGGCCCTCTCGATGGGATCCGTCGCTGTCGCAATCAGTCTCGGTGCGCCGGCGGTCGTGGTGTTCGTCCTGGCACCGCTGACGTCCCTCAGCCTCACGGTGACACGACCAACACAAGCCGCGCTCCTGCCCATGATCGTCCGAACGCCTGATGAGTTGACCGCGGCAAACGTGATGACGGGCTGGACGGATGCAGCCGGGGCGCTGGTCGGTCCGGCAGTGGTTGGCGTCCTCCTTGCATGGCAAGGTCCAGGGCTGGCGGTCGCGGCAATGGCGGCCATGACGGTCATCTCCACCCTTCTGGTGATGAGCGTGATCGGACCTGCTGCTTCGATTCCGTCCGATGTCGTACCAGAGGACGACAAGAGCAATGACGACACGGGCACTGGCGCTCGGGGTTCGAGATCGAAGGCCAGGCGAGCCTTGGCCTCCATCAGAACAGGCGCAGGCTCAAACCTGCTCATGGCCTTGCGCAACCCGCAGATCAGGGTTCTCCTTGCATTGCACACCTTCTACTTCGTGCTCATCGGTGCCCTCGACCTGCTCTGCGTGATCCTTGCCGTGGACTACCTGCACATGGGGCCGGGCGGCCCCGGATTCCTGAATTCCGCACTCGGCGGAGGTGCACTGCTCGCCGGGTTCGTCACTGCCTTTCTCGTCGGTCGGCGTCATCTGGCGACAACGCTCACCGTCGCCCTCTCGATTGCGGTGGCCGCACTCGCGTCAATCGCTGCGATCCCCAGGGTCGCACCCGCCATCCTTCTGATCGGCGCCGTCGGTCTGGCGGGTGCCGTCTTCGACGTCACCGGTCGGACGCTGCTCCAACGGTCGGCTCCCTCCGACGCGATCGCCGGGACGTTCTCGATCCTGGAAGCCCTCATGGACTCCGGCCTCGCCCTGGGTGCCGTCCTGGTCCGTGTCGCGATCGCAATCGGTGGGCTGAAGGCTGCACTTGTGGCCCCGGCCGCCATAGCCCTCCTGCTCATTGTGTGGCTGTGGCGCCGGATCGCGAAGATCGACGCCTCTGCGACAGTGCCGCAGGTCGAGATCCAACTGTTGCGCCGAATCTCCATCTTTGCCGCGCTTCCAGCTCCTGCACTCGAGGGCATAGCCCGAGACCTGGAGCCGCTCACGGTGTCGCAAGGGACGGTCGTGATCAAGGAGGGCGAACGCGGCCACTGCTACTACGCCGTCGCTGACGGCGAGCTGGCCGTTTCGCGCGATGACCACCTCCTACAGATGGTGGCGCGAGGTGACGGGTTCGGTGAGATAGCCCTGATCCGTGACGTCCCTCGACAGGCAACGGTGACTGCAACCACTGATGCTTCGCTCTACACGCTGGATGGGGAGCTTTTCGTTCAGGCGGTTACCGGCCATGCGACGGCGATCTCGGCCGTAGGGAGGATCATTACTCAGCATCTGGGAGACGACGGTGCGGAATGATGCCGGACCGCTCGGGTACCGGGGCCGCCCAACATCGACATCAGCGCCACCAGCGCTGCAAATCCCGAGCGTCAGTCAGTTCTGAGGTCGATCGACATATTTGATGGCAAAGCGATTCGAGGGTCCTCGGCGCGGTTGCACTTTGCCCCTTCGGGTTTCAATGTGCTGGCTGCTCCCGTCATCACCTCGGCCAACACAGCCACCTTCACGGTGGGCAAGTCGGGGACCTTCACCGTCACCACCAGCGGATTCCCGAATCCCCAGTTCAGCGCCACGGGCAATCTCGACGGCCTGACCCTCGGCCCCTCCACAGGGATCCTTTCGGGCAGCCCGAAGACCGGCGGGTCCTTTCCCTTGTCGCTGAGCGCATCGAACGGGGTCTCGCCGGACGGCACCCAGAGTTTCACCCTGGTGGTCGATCAGGCACCGGGGTTCACCTCACCCCACACGGCGGACTTTCCGGGTGTTGTTCGGGAATCCGACTCTCTCCCAAGTCAGTCACTCGCCGCAGGCGGTGACCATCACGCTCACCGCCCACAACTCCGTCGCGGCGGTGACGAAGGTGTTGACGTTGGTGGTGGAGCCCGCTCCCTTCAACAATCCGCAATTCGAATCGGCCAACATGGCCACTTTCATAACGGGGGCCGCCAATTCGTTCATGGTGACGGCAGTCGACGGATCTCCCTCTGTCACCTATGGACTGGTCGGCGCACTGCCGCACGGAGTGCAGTTCGATCCCGCCACCGGCATGTTGTCGGGGAACCCGACCACCCCCGGGAAGACGACCCTTTCCTTCAGCGTCACTTCCCCCAACGGTCACAAGGTCGCCCAGTCCTTCACCCTGGAGGTGAAGGACCTGGTTGTCTCGGGGATGGACGGTTTCGATCAAAAGGCGGGCGTGGCGATTCTCACCGAGGCGGAAGTCGGAGTGCCGTACTCCCATGCCCTCTCCGTCAGCGGCGGGACGGGTCCCTACACCTGGAAGCTCATGCAAGGGTCCTCGGCCGCAACACTCCCGCATGGCTTATCGTTCAATGCTGCGACGGCGACGATGTCCGGCTCCCCCACGGCGAAGACGCCCACCCCGGTGAGGGTCGAAGTGAAGGTAACTGACTCCAGTTCTCCCGCCCGTTCCGAGCAACTTCCGGCTGAGGTGATCGTCGCTACCGTCCCGCCTCAGATCACGTCGCCGCCCACCGTCACGTTCGTGACCGGCAGAGCGAACTCATTCACTGTGCAGACGACAGGAGCGCCTCCTCCTACTCTCACAGAACAAGGATCTCTTCCCAGTGGTGTCACCTTCAATCCCTCGACTGGGCTGCTCTCGGGAACGCCGGCAGGGTCGGGAACGTGGAGCCTGTCGTTCGGAGCTACCAACAGTCAACTTCAAACCAAACAGGCGTTCGCGCTTGTGTTGGCCCCGATGAAGATCAACGTGCCAACGATCACGGATGGACAGCAAAGACTGCCTCTGGACGGAGCCACCCTCGATAGTGTCCAGCTCTCGGCACAAGGAGGAACAGGGCCGTACACCTGGAGCATCTCTGCTGGGCACCTCCCAGCCGGGATGACCCTCTCCCCGTCCACTGGCACGATCAGCGGTTCGCCGGCCTACGTGTCTGGCGCGGGCAATCAAAACAGCTACACCGTGACGGTGAAAGTGATCAACAAGGCTGGATCGCTCGACGCGGTTCGTACTCTGGATCTCGTGGTCGGGGCGGCATCCCTCTCGCTCACCTCAGCGTCCCTACCAGTCGCCACACGGGGATCGCCCTATGCGGCAATGCTCACAGCTCAAGGGAGGAACGCCCCTTACGGCTTCGTCATCGCCGGTGGGGCCCTCCCCAAGGGCTCGACCCTGTCCCCTGCCACTGGTGCGATCACCGGGACGCCGAACGCGAGCGACTTGGTTGGTACGTATGTTGTCTCTGGCAGCCTGTTCGACTCGACTGAGCTGTCGAACACAAGCACAAACCTATTCAACCCATTTTCGGCCTCGTTCCAATTCACTGTGTCCTTGCAGTAGCCAATGGCGTGACGTCGGTGCTGACACTCTTCGTAGCGTTCATCACCGATTGACCGGAGCGGCCCAGGAATTGCAGAGTCCGCCCGACTTCCCATTACAACGCTCGAGTCAACCGCACTGCGAGAGTGCCGGATTACAGTGCGTGGTTCCGGTGCCCGACCGGCTCAGACTGCAGTGACCAGAGAGGCACTCGCCAGAACGCCGCCGGACTGACAACGGGCGCCCGAGTCCGAGATGGGTTACCGTTCCAGCCACGCAGCGACAAGGGCAGTTCGAATGGAAGGCGGCCAAACGATGCGAGGAATCCGGAACACGACGTCCACCGGTCGGTTCGCTGGAAGAAGAATCGCCGCCTGCGCCGTCATCGGACTGACGGGATTCCTTGTGGTCGTCGTCCCGGCCCGGGTGGCACAGGCGGCTACCGACGTGGTCACCAACTGCAGTGGCGCACCCGCCAGCGTGGGATCGCTTCCCTACGAGGTGGCGAATGCCACATCGGGCGACACCGTCACCTTCGCGCTGTCGCCCGCCTGTTCGACGATCATGCTCTCCGGAGGTGGGACGGACCAGATCCAGATCACGAAGAACCTGACCATCACGGGTCCCGGAGCAGGTCTCCTCACCGTGGAGGGAGACGGAGGACAGTCCGTCTTCGCTGTCTACGCACCCTACACCGCGACTATCTCCGGCCTTACCGTCACCGGTGGCGGGGGCGGCGGCATCGGGGGCGTGTACAACAGCGGGACACTCACCCTGTCCGACGACGTCATCACCGGCAACTCCTCAACGGGCGCGGGGGGAGGGATCTACAACGGCAGTGGCATGCTCACGGTCACCGACAGCATCGTGTCCGACAACACCGCCTCGTCCTCCCTCGGCGGTGGCATTCTGAACACGGGCACTGCGGTGATCGATTCGAGCACCGTGGCCGGCAACAGCGCCACGATCGGCGCCGGGATCATGAACAACAACGGCGTGCTCACCCTGGAGAACAGCACCGTCGCGAACAACACCGCCTCGAGCTTCGGCGGCGGCCTGACGGACAACAGCGCCTCCACGACGACCATCACCGACAGCACCATCACCGGGAACACGGGAGCCGGCATCGACCAGACCAGCGGATCGACGATCACGGTCGGCGCCACCGTCGTGGCGGGGAACCCGGTCCGGGACTGCAGCCTCTCCTCCGGAACGTACAACGACCTCGGCGACAACCTCTCCGACGACGCCACATGCAACTTCACCGGTACCGGTGATCAGGCCAGTACGCCGGCCGGTCTCGATCCCTCGGGCCTGCGGAACAACGGGGGCCCCACACCGACGATCGCTCTGTTCCCGGGGAGCGCCGCCATCGATCACGTGGCGAGCGGTTGTCCGGCCAAAGACCAGCGCAGTTCGGCCCGGACCGCCCCCTGCGACATCGGTGCCTTCGACACCGATGCCGCACCGTACGGTCCGATCGTGGCCAACGTCACCCCGGCGACGGGGTACACGACTGGGGGGATCCCGGTCACCATCACCGGTTCCGGGTTCACGGGAGCCACCGCGGTGGACTTCGCCGGCGTGGCCGCCACCGGGGTGACCGTCAACGGATCGGGCACCTCGATCACGGCCACCTCGCCGAGCGGTGCAGCCGGGGTCACCGACGTGACGGTGGTCACCCCAAGCGGGACCTCGGCGGTCACCCCTGCCGACCAGTTCACCTACACCGTGCTGACGTCCCCCACCACGTCGGGTTGCTCGCCGAGCTGCTCGGTCACGGTTGCGAGCCCGCTGAACGGGACCAGGATCACCGTGACCGGCGCGTCGACATCACCGACCGCAAAGGTCAAGCTGGTGACCAACACCCAGTCCCCGACGAACACACTCAACTGCGGGTCGAGCTACAGCTACGCGGCCCCGATCACCACGCTCACCCCCACCGGCTTCGCAACGAATGCAACGGTCACGGTGTCCCAGACCCTCGGAAACCAGCCTACGACCGCCGGGGTCAAGGTTTGCTTCTTGGCGAAGGGGGCGGCCACACCGTCGTTCCTCACCGCCTGCCACACCCCGAAGGTCGCTCCCTGCCTGCTCTCACTGGTCAAGCAGCCCTACAACCACGTGAAGGCGACCTTCCTCGCACCGGCCAAGGACCCCAAGTGGCGGGTCGGTGGGGCCTACGTGGTCTTCCACTCGTTCAGCCCGACCACCGGAACCCGCCTGGTCACCTCGGTCAGCATCACCGGGACCAACCTGACCCCGGTCACTGCGGTCACCATCGGCGGGGCCGTGGCCAAGATCACGTCGGTCACCGCCACGAAGATCGTGGTGACCGTCCCCCAGAACGCCCGCACCGGACTGATCACCCTGTCCGGCAGCACGGGCTCAGTCGTCTCAGTGGCCAAATTCACCGTCCACTGACCTGAGCGTTGCGGTCGCGGGAGTCGGCGGACGCTTCCATCGGCTCTATCTCCTATCCCTCGCACAGCACCACCGGCATAGGTGATAGGACCGGTCGAAACGTCCGCCCTCGGTTTCGCCAAACACCTTGGCCGCTGGCGGAGCGCCACCGGCGCGCACTGCGGACCTATTCGCGAATGGGTCCTTCTTCCATGGCAAGACGTGTGAGGTCAGCACGTCTACGCCGTCCAGTTTTGTCCCGGATGCGATCAAGATGGGATCGAACTGTCCTGACGCTAATGAACAACCGATCGGCGATTTCGGCGTCGGTTTCGCCGTCTGCTACTAGCGAAAGGACCTCGCGTTCGCGGTTGCTGAGAAGAGTCTCCAGAGTTTCCTCCCTGGCGCGGTCACGATCCGCTCGGAGGAGAAAGGCAGCAAGGACGGGGGACACGTAGGTGCCGCCGCCGGCAACGACCGTGGTGGCGGTGGCAATCTCATCTGCTGTCGAGGACTTATAAAGGCAGGTAGCCGCTCGCTCCCGCGCCCATCGCGTCGACGACACTTTCACGATCATCCGACGCCGAGACCACGAGGACGATCGGTCCGCGGGATTGCACATGGGAGACGGCGACACCTCCTGTGCCGTCGGGAAGATGGAGATCAAGCAAGGCCACTTGGACACCGGCGTAGCCCAAGGCGGGCAGGAGGTGGTCTTCTGGAAGGACACCAACGGTTACCTCGCAGAGTCGGTCCTGGATGGCGCTGGCTGGCATGGGCCATTTGAAGGTCGGAACTTCGGGCAGCTTGGTTCAGATCCAGCCGTCGCCGTTTACGCGATCGGCCAACAAGACTTCCGGAACTACCGGATTCGCTCACTTCTCTACGCCGGCAAGCCCAACTGGGACCTACTCGCCACGATCAGACCCCACTGAGATCCGAAGCGCCGGCAACCTCCCTGATCGCCGGAGCGCTGCTGGCCTGGAGTCAGATGCTCTGCTTCGAGGGCGCGCTGGCCAAGGCCGAACCGAAGACCATGCGCTATCGAGTCCTCCACGTGGCCGCCCTTCTCGTGCACAAGGCCAAGGGGCTCATCCTCCGCCTGGACGAGACCTGGCCGTGGGTGGACGACCTCGCCAACGCCTTCGTCAAACTCCGGGCGGCCATCCCCTGACGAAGGGGTCAGGGCGCCCGACCCGGAAGCACCCATGCAAGGGCGTGACATCCGAGCCACAATGACAACACCGCGGCCATTCACGCCCACGATGAGTCCGGTCGACCAGATCGATCACCACCACCGACTCATCTATGACTCTGCCGTCAGCAGGGGGTCGGACGAATGATCGAGGTTAGGTAGGAGGTGCGGGGCACGAACCAAGTCTCCTTTGTTTGGGGCATGATCCTGGTCCCGATCTCCTTCTCCCGAATGAGTTCACGGAGTTTCTCACCGTCGATTAGGTCTGCAGTGCGACCCCCCCCTCTAGTCGTCCAAATGCATAGCCGAAAAGACCGAGGCTTGGTCCAACGAACACGGACGTCACGGTACCCAGTCGGGTCTGCATCTATGGTTGGACATCCGCTCCCGTGCAGGTGTTGTAGTGCCCCCCGTTCGGATCGAAAGTGTCGCCATGTTGGGGGAAGTACCACACCACCTTCTGGTAGGCGTAGGTCGTGCCACAGTTGCCCAAGCCGTACGCCACCACCGTCGCCTGCTCGTAACTTCCTTGCGAAGTCCCTTGATTCGGCGCTACGTACCACCCTGTCCCGGTTCCCACCGCCGTCGAGCGGCCCCAAGACCCCCAATGCACGTTTGACACCATGCTCGTCGGATCGCCTTCCATATTGATCGTGGACGGTTGGACCTGACCGCATCCCTGGCAGCGTGACGCGCTCGATGATCCAAGGGTTGGCACGGAAGTGGGAGCAGTCGTGGTCGTAGGGGTCGTGGTCGAGTTTCCACAAGCACCGAGCGTAACCACTGTGATGGAGGCCAGCGCCGATGCAATCAACCGATCACTACATGCCGGTTTCCGCCGATGCCTCTCCACGTCACGACCTGGCCTTCGCCCCAGACTTGGTGACGCTGATGGTAGCCGCATCTCCCGCCGAGGAAGGCGGGAGACGGAGGGTGGGCAGATCGGACCTCCGTATCGGCGTGTGCGGGGATCGACCTCGGGCAGGGAAGGTGGGGAGTTTGGGACCCCCTTATCACCTCTCCCTCGCTCAGCACCACCCGTGCCCACGGCAGGAATTGAACCTGCGACACCTCATTTAGGAAACGAGTGCTCTATCCCCTGAGCTACGTGGGCGGGCATGGCGCCGGTCACGACCGATGTCGGGTCGGAGAACGACCGGGGCCATAGTCTTCCAGGGTACCCGGGCCGGAAAACCGGAGGGCGCAGGCGCCCGCTGTAGGTTCCACCGAGCGTCGGACAGACACCGACGCCGCACGAAATCCCGGCCACCGACCATCCGCCATCCGGCACCTAGACGAGCCGCCGGTCAGCGGCCCAGCGGGTGAGCTCGTGTCTCGTCGAGAGCTGCAGTTTCCGCAGGACCGACGAGACGTGAGACTCCACCGTCTTGGCCGAGATGACCAGCTCGCGTGCGACCTCCTTGTAGGTGTACCCGCGGGCGATGAGCCGCAGCACCTCGCGCTCCCTGGGCGAGAGCAGATCGAGCTCGGGGTCGAGGCCCTCGGTCGGGACGCCGTAGACACCGCCGGCGAACGCGTCGAGGACGAACCCCGCCAACCGGGGCGAGAAGACCGCATCACCCGCCTCCACCCGGCGCACCGCCTGGAGGAGCTCCTCCCCCGAGATGGTCTTGGTGACGTACCCTCTCGCCCCGGCACGGATCACCGCGATCACGTCCTCGGGCGCGTCCGACACCGAGAGGGCGAGGAAGTGGACCTCCGGGTGGTGGGGCCGCACTCCGCGCAGGACCGCCTCCCCGCCGCCGCCCGGCAGATGCACGTCGAGAAGCACCACCCCGGGAAGCCGCTCGCCGATGAGCTCGACCGCGTCGCCGACGTTGTCCGCCTCCCCGACCACCTCGACCGAGTCGCCGAGCTCGGCCCGAACCCCCGAGCGGAACATCGCATGGTCGTCGACCAGGAACACCCGTGGACGGTCCGGGACGGTCACCCTGCCCGACCCACCCGACCCGACCGCCCCACCCGACCCCGTCGGGCACGCGATCACCGCGCCGGCTGGCAGGGCAGCGAGAGCTCGACCTCGGCCCCGTCGCCCGGGGAGGAGCGGATGACCGCCGAACCGCCGATCCGCGCCACCCGGGCCCGGATCGACCGGGCGATCCCCTGCCGGTCCCCGGGGACCGCGTCGGGGTCGAACCCGCGACCCGGTCGCGCACGTAGATGGTCACCGCGCCGGGCTCCACCTCGGCGTAGAGCGAGACCTGGGACTCGCCGGACCACTTGGCGGCGTTGACCGTCGCCTCCCGTGCGGCGTCGAGCAGCGCCCGCAGCGCCTCGGTGAGCTCGGCCTCCCCCACCACCACCGCGTGCACCGCGATGCCGTGGTCCTCCTCGACCTGCCGCTGGATGGCCTCGATCCCGTCGGTCAGGGTCTTGGCGTCGCCGGCGACCGTGCCGGGCGGCCGGCCCTCGAAGAGCCACGCCCGGAGCTCGCGCTCCTGTGATCGCGCCAACCGGACAACCTGGCGCGAGTCGTCGGCCGAGCGCTGGATGAGAGCAAGGGTCTGGAGCACCGAGTCGTGCACGTGCGCGGCCATCTGGGCCCGCTCCTCGGCCACCGCCCTCGCCTGGCGTTCGGAGATCAGGTCCCGGAACATCCCGATCCACCACGGGCCGAACACGATGACCACCGCGGCGATGAGGACCGCGATGGCCCCGAGCAGGCGGATCGCCCCGGCGGTGGTGTGGCCCATCACCAGCCAGACGAGCCCGCCCAGTCCGAGGAGGACGCCGAACGCGATCCGCCAACCGGCCGCGCGCCGGCTGTGCGGCTCGCTCCCGACCCCCAACATGGGGAGGACCTCGCCGGTGACCCACCTCCCCTCTGCCTCGGAAGCGTTGCGCCGGATGAAGATCGCCACGGCGACCGAGAGCAGCAGCGGACCACGCGAACGAACCGAGGAAGCCCTGGCCGGCGGCCGAGAAGACGATCTGGGTGAGCACGAGCACGGGAACCACGGCGATGACCATCCGGATCCCGCCGCGATCGGAGACCGCCCGCGAGAAGATGGAGTCCGGCTCGTCCGCGAGCGGGACGATCAGCCAGATCACGAAGTAGGCCAGCACCCCGACACCGCTCCCGAGCGAGAGCAGGACGAAGGCGATCCGCACCAGGGTCACGTCGATGCCGGTGGCCTGCGCGATGCCGCCGCAGACCCCGCCCAGCACGCGCACATCGGTGCTCCGTCGCAGGCGCCCCCGGAAGGCCCGGGGGAGGCCGCGGTGGCGACCGGGGCCGTGGTGCCCCCAGCGAGGCGGGCACCCCGGGCCGTGGGACCAGCGGGCGCCGTCCCACCGGTCCAGGCCGGCCCGGCCATCGGCCCCCCCGGACGGGGCGCGGTCTCCGGTGGAACGGGCGCCGGGGCCCCGGGGGAGCGCGAACCGCTGGGCTGCTCCATACCCGAATGATCGCGCACCCTCCTGCCCCCGGCCATCAGGGATGACCCCGATCGGGGGACAGGGCGTTCAGGGTCCGACCAGGGACCTGCCGGATGGTGCCGGCGGCCGGCACGGTTCAGGCTCGAACCATGGACACCGACGCCACCACCCCCGAGACCCCTCGAGACCCGACCTCCCCACCGGGCGGACCCGGCCTGCCGAGCGGCGGGCCGGAGACGCCCGGGCGCGGACGGCTCCACCGGAGCAGGCGGACCGGCCTGGTCGCCGGCGTGGCCGCCGGCATCGCCGACTACCTCGACCTCGACCCGACCGTGGTCCGGCTCGGGTTCGTCGGGCTCGCCCTGCTCGGCGGGCTGGCGGTGCCCCTCTACCTCGCCGGGTGGCTGCTGATCCCCGACGAGGGGGCCACCTCCTCGGTCCTCGAGGACCTGCTCTCCGGCGATCCCGGCCGCCGCCGGATCTGCTGATCCCGCCCCGTCGACCCGAAAGGACCACCATGTGGTGCCGATTCGATCCCCCCTACCCGTACCGGCAGGAGGCGAGGAGTGACGCCGACCCGAGGATGCGTGCCTCGGACGACGAACGCAACGAGGTCGCCGAGCGGCTCTCGCGCCACTTCGCCGAAGGCCGGCTCGACGAGACCGAGTTCCACGAGCGGCTCGGCCGCGCGATGGGGGCCACCACCCGCGGGGACCTCACCGGGCTCTTCGACGACCTCCCGCGGCTGACGACCGACCCGGCGGTCCCCGAACCCCGCCGGCGCCGGCTCCGTCCACTGCTCGGCGTGGTCGCGGTGGTCCTCCTGGCGGTGTGGGCCACCGGTGTCACCGCATCCGCCGTGCACTTCCCGTGGCTGCTGGTGATCGTCGCCGCCCTGCTGTTCTGGCGTTTCGGCGGTCGCCGGTCCCGCGTCCACGACCGGGGGCCGGGCACCGGGTGGTGACGCGTCACCGCAGATCCCTCCGGGCCCACCCGACCCCGTGATCAGGATCCCCCTTTGGTAGCGTGCGGCTGAGTGGCTGACCGGAGCATGCAGGCCTGGGCGGTGGGCGAGCCCGGGCCCGTCGACAGCGGTCCCCTGGTCGGCACCGAGCGGCCCCTTCCCTCGCCGGGACCGCGCGAGGTGCGGGTCCGGGTCCGGGTGTGCGGGGTCTGCCGCACCGACCTCCACCTCGCCGAAGGTGACCTCGCCCCGCGGCGCCCCCTGGTGATCCCCGGTCACGAGGTGGTCGGCGTGGTGGACCGGCTCGGGCCGGACTGCACCCGGTTCGCGCTGGGCGACCGGATCGGGATCCCCTGGCTCGCCCACACCTGCGGGCGATGCCGGTTCTGCGTCTCCGGCCGCGAGAACCTGTGCATCGCGCCGCGCTTCACCGGGTGGGACCTCGACGGCGGGTACGCCGAGTACGCGGTGGTCGAGGAGCAGTACGCCTATTCCCTGCCCGACACCCTCTCGGACGTCGACGCGGCCCCACTCCTCTGCGCGGGGATCATCGGCTACCGCGCGCTGCGCCGGACCGAGCTCCCGCCCGGCGGCCGGCTCGGCCTCTACGGGTTCGGTGGGTCGGCGCACCTGACCGCCCAGATCGCCATCGCCGAAGGTGCCCGGGTCCACGTGCTCACCCGGTCCCGCGAGGCCCAGGAGCTCGCCCTCACGCTGGGCGCGAGCAGTGCCGGCGGCGCGGAGGACCCACCACCCGAACCCCTGGACGGGGCGATCCTCTTCGCGCCGGTCGGCACACTGGTGCTGCCCGCGCTGGAGGCACTCGACCGCGGCGGGACGCTGGCCATCGCCGGCATCCACCTCACCGACATCCCGGCGCTCGACTACGAGCGCCACCTCTTCGAGGAGCGCACCCTCCGGAGCGTGACCGCCAACACCCGCACCGACGGCAACGAGTTCCTCGCCGCTGCTGCCGCGGCCGGTGTCCGGTCGATCACCACGCCCTACGCCTTCGACCGCGCCGACCAGGCCCTCGCCGACCTGGCCCACGACCGGGTGACCGGGGCGGCGGTCCTGATCGTCGACCCGTCGGTCCGGGCGGTCTGAGCCGGCGACCGTCCGCGCCGGGACCTCCGAGTGCGCGGCGACCGGTCACTCGACCAGGAAGCCCCCCGACTGGTGGCGCCAGAGACGCTCGTAGAGGCCGGCCGATCCGGCGGTGAGCAGCTCGCGGTGGGTGCCCTCCTCCACGATCCTGCCCTGGTCGAGGACGATGATCCGGTCCATGCGGGCGATCGTGGAGAGCCGGTGGGCGATGACCACGGCGGTGGTGTCCTTCATGAGGCGCCAGAGGGCGTCCTGGACCAGGTGCTCGGACTCGGAGTCGAGGGCCGAGGTCGCCTCGTCGAGCACCAGGATCGGTGCGCGCTTGGCCATGGCCTGGGCGATGGCCACCCGCTGGCGCTGGCCGCCGGAGAGCTTGAGACCGCGTTCGCCGACGACGGTGTCGTAGCGCTCGGGCAGGTCGTGGACGAACTCCTCCACGTGGGCGGCCCGGCCGACCTCGCGGACCAGGTCGTAGTCCACACCCCCCGTCCCCGCGGCGTCGCCATCGGTGCCGAGGCCGTAGCAGATGTTCTCGGCGATGGTCCGGTGCAGGAGCTGCGGGTCCTGGGGCACGAAGCCGACCACGCGGCGCAGCGAGTCGACCCGTCACCTCGCGGATGTCCTGGCCGTCGACCAGGATCTGTCCGTCGCGCACGTCCATGAACCGCAGCAGCAGCTTGGAGAGGGTCGACTTGCCCGACCCGGACGGGCCGACCAGGGCCACGTGCTCGCCGGGGTCGATGGTGAGCGAGAGCCCGTCGAAGAGGGCGCTCGCCGGCCGGTAGCCGAAGCGGACCTGGCGCAGCTCGATCCTCCCCACGGTCAGCTCGAGCGGGCCGGCCCCGGGGGTGTCGCTGATCTCGGGCACCTCGGCGGCGATCGCGGTGAACTTGGCCGCGCGGCCGAGCGAGCGGGAGAACGAGCGCAGGTGCTCGAAGGACTGCTGCAGGCCGAGGGCGACCTGGGCCGAGTAGTAGAGGATGAGGTAGAGCACCGCGGTCGAGGCCCAGTGGTGGACGGCCATGGTGGTCCCGGCCAGCAGGGCCAGCAGCGTGCCGAGCACGATGGAGGTCTCGAGCTGGAGCTGGGTGCGGCTGAAGATGCGTCCGCGCCCGCAGGTCGGCGGCGACCGACTGGGCCATGAGGTCGTCGACCCGCCGCTGCTCGCTGGGCTCGGCCGCGGCGGTCCGCACCGCCATCAGGTTGCTCACGGTGTCGGCCACCACCCCGGTGGCCTGCGAGTGCCGGCGCTCGAACTCCTCGGCCGCGGCCCGGACCTTGCGGAGCCGGGACCCCATGACCACCACGAACAGGCCGACCATGACCAGGAGGGCGATGGCCGCCGGCCAGGCGACCACCGAGAGCACCACCAGGGCGGAGAGCACCACCACCGCGACCGGGAGGAGGCCCCAGGAGAACCCGTCCACCATCTCGACGAAGGCCCAGGAGAAGTTGCCGAGGGCGGAGATGACCTCGCCCGCCGGGTGGTCCATGTGCCAGCGGTAGCCGAGGGTGAGCAGGTGCCGGTAGCCGCCGGTGGTCCCCTGGGCGAAGGCGCGGAGCGCACGCGCCCCACTGGAGCCAGCCGCCGATCCGCCAGAGCACCACCGCGAACAGCCCGGTTGCCGCATAGGCGGCGAGCAGGGGGCCGAAGGTGTGCCACTCGTCGGTCGACGAGGACGGCGGGAGGGTGGCGACCCGGCCGAGGACGGCCGCGAAGATGAGCGGCGCGACCAGGTCGGCGATGACCACGGCCAGGCCGATCACCACCCAGGAGACGATCGAGCGCGCGCTTCTGCCGGCCCGACCTGCTCCCAGCAGTAGGCCACGGTCTCGCGGGCGGAGGCCGACGGGAAGTCGTCGAGTTGCATGGCGGAACAGTCCTTCGAACGTCGGGATCCGGACCCGGGTCGGAGACCGGGACCAGGGGATGCCGCTCCACCGGCACGGCGGAGCGGCGGGGATGCGGACGGGGGACCCGATCGGGCCCGCGTGCAGCGGACCGGTCGGGGTCGGCGACGGCGTCAGCCGGCCGCGGGGGAGGTCATGGAGGAGACCGTCCCCGGGGTCACACGGTCGGAGCGATTCCCCCGGGACCGGTGGACCCGACGACGCGGCAGGCGGCCGGCACGCCCGCTGGTGTATCCGTTGCGTTCACCGCCCACCTCCGATCCCGTCGTCCTGCGCCGGGGTCCCGGCGCGCGTCCGACAATGGTAGCCAACGGTGCGCGCCCGGGCCAGCGCCGGCCCGCCTACGATCGGAGCGGCCGCCCCGGTCCGACGAATTGGCCGGCCGCGAATTGGAGGAGACATGACCGCGAGCGACTGGTCCCCCGACGAGCCGCAGGGCACCGAGACCTTCGAGCAGGGCGACGACGCGATCGACGAGGCGACCCTGCTCGACCCCGATTTCGTCGAGGAGCTCCAGCTGGACCCCGCGCTCGACCCCAACACCCGGGCCGACGAGCTCGAGCTCGAGGAGGCCGGCGCCGAGCTCGACGATCCCGAGGACCTGGTCACCCTCGACGGCGGGATCGACGATCCCGACGGGCTCGGGGGGCCGACCGACCGTGACGCGGCCCGCAGCGCGGACGGCGGAGGGTGGGATCTCGACGCACCACTGGTGCCGGGGACGACGACGCTGAGGACGGCGACCTCTGATCGTGCCGCGGCGGCGTCAGGAGCCGTGCGTCCCCTCCACCAGCACACATCGGGTGCCCTCGTAGATGGTGGGCATGCACTTGTTGCAGTGGATGCACAGGCCGTCGTCGGGCTCCCCCGCTCCCACCGGGCCACCAGATCGGGCTCGCGCAGCAGGGCTCGGGCCATCGCCACGAACGCGAAGCCCTCGGCCAGCGCACCCTCGACCGTGGCGAGGCGGTTGATCCCCCCGAGCAGGATCGAGGGGCAGATCGAGCGCCTCCTAGGAACTGGCGGGCATAGGGCAGGAAGAAGGCCTCCTCGAACGGGTAGTCCTTGAGGAACCGCGAGCCCACCACCCTGAACCCGAGCCGCAGCGGCCGCGGGCAGGGTGGCGGCGAACTCCGGGCGCGGGCGCCTCGCCCCGGAAGAGGTACATCGGATTGGAGAGCGAGCTCCCCCCGGTCAGCTCGAGCGCGTCGAGCTGACCGTCCTCCTCGAGCATGCGGGCGAAGTCGAGGCTCTCGTCGAGCCAGAACCCGCCGGGCACCCCGTCGGCCATGTTGAGCTTGGCGGTCACCGCCACCCCGCGCCCGGCGGCCTCGCGCACCGCGGTCACCACCTGGCGCGGGAAGCGCGACCGGTTGCTCGAGGCTCCCGCCCCAGCGGTCGGTCCGGCGGTTGAGCCGCGGGCTCAGGAAGGCGCTGAGCAGGTAGTCGTGGCCGAGGTGGATCTCGATGCAGTCGAACCCCGCCTCGACCGCAACCGCCGCCGCCGTCCGGTAGTGCGCCGGTGATCCGGGCGATGTCCTCCTCGGTGGCCGCCCGGGTGAGGGCGCCCGAGGCGCCGAAGCGCCGGGTCGGCGAGAGCGACGGCACCCGGTTGGAGCGGCTGTTGGCGACCGGTCCCGGCGTGACCGATCTGGGCGGACACCGCGGCGCCGGCGGCGTGCACCGCGTCGGTCAGCCGGCGCAACCCCGGCAGCGAGTCGGCGTCGAGCAGCACGCAGTGGCGGTCGGTCCGGCCCTCGGGCGAGACGGCCAGGTAGGCCACCGTGGTCATCGCCGCACCCCCGCGGGCGACCCGCTCGTGGAACGCGACCAGGGCGTCGGTGACCTCGCCCCTCGGGGCCGCCCCTTCGAAGGTGGCCGCCTTGACGATCCGGTTCTTCAGGGTGAGCGGACCGAGCCGGGCCGGTCCGAAGACCGGGCGTTCGACGGGGGGCACCGGGCTCAGCCCTCCGCGAGCGCCTCGCGCACCGCGGACAGGACGCGCGTCGGCGAGGTCGGGTGGCAGACGACCAGATCGGGGAGCCAGGGATCGGGCCGGCCGTAACGGAGGGGCGAGCCGTCGAGGCGGCTGGCGTGCAGGCCGGTGGCGAGGGCCACGGCCACCGGCGCGGCCGAGTCCCATTCGTACTGGCCGCCGGCGTGCACGTAGACCTCGGCCTCGCCCGCGGATGACCGCGGCGATCTTGGCGCCGGCCGATCCCATCGGCACCGTCTCCGCCCCGAGGCGCTCCGCCACGAAGGGGACGAACTCGGGCGGCCGGGTCCGGCTCACCACCAGCCGGGGGACCTCCGCGCGGCGGGACAGCGGTGGCGGGCGTCCGGTGTCGAGGACGAGATCGAGCCCCGGCAGGGCGACGGCACCCACCACCGGCTCGCCGGAGACGGCGAGGGCCACGTGCACGGCCCAGTCCGTCCGCGCCCTCGGAGTACTCGCGGGTCCCGTCCAGCGGGTCGACGATCCAGACCCGGCCGACGCGGCGTCGAGGGCCGTCGAGCGGTCGGCCTCCTCGGAGCGGACCGGGTCGGCCGGGAACCGCTCGGCCAGCAGGTCGGAGAGCAGACGCTGCGAGCGCCGGTCCCCCTCGGCCCCGAGCGCCTTCCCCTCGAGCCCACCGGCCCGCAGTTCGAGCAGCAGCGCGCCCGCCCGTGCCGCCAGGTCGGCCGCGGCCGCATGCTCGGGTGCGCCGATCTCGCTGCTGTCAGGATCCCCCACCGTGCTCCCCCTCTTCCTCTCGTCGTCATGTGGGCCCCGCGCAGCGGTCTCCCCCGCTGGCGCGGGCAGACCCGGGACGGCCGGGCCGGAGGGACAGTCTGCACGACCGGGGCGGCAGCGGCACCTCCGGCGTCCCGACCGGCCGGGCCGACCGGCTGCCCGGCCCGGGGCCGGTCGAGCCCTGCGTTGCGCCGGTGCAGGGCCCGTGCGAGGCTCGGTGGAGCGCCCGAGGGGTGCCCGAAGGGAGACCTGACCATGCACGACCTGCGTCATCCGTGGGGGGACCGTCGTCGACGGCACCGGGGCGCCGGCCCGCACCGCCGACGTCGCCGTCGACGCGGGGGCGGATCACCGCGGTCGGGTCCTGCGCCGGTGAGGCGGCCGACCCGGACCGTCGACGCCGACGGCCTCCTGGTCACCCCCGGCTGGGTGGACATCCACACCCACTACGACGGCCAGGCCACCTGGGACGAGGTGCTCGCCCCGAGCAGCTGGCACGGGGTGACCACCCTGGTCACCGGCAACTGCGGCGTCGGGTTCGCCCCGGCCCGTCCCGACCGCCACGAGTGGCTGATCGGGCTCATGGAGGGCGTCGAGGACATCCCGGGCACCGCGCTCTCCGAAGGCATGACCTGGGAGTGGGAGACCTTCCCCGAGTACCTCGACGCGCTCGACCGGCGCCGGTGGACGGTCGACGTCGGCACCCAGATCGCCCACGGGGCGGTGCGCTCCTACGTGATGGGCGAGCGCGGCGCCCGCAACGAGCCGGCCACCCCCGCGGACATCGCCGGCATGAAGCAACTGGTCAAGGAGGCCGTCGCCGCCGGGGCGCTCGGCTTCTCGACCTCGCGGACCATCGCCCACCGGGCCATCGACGGGGAGCCGGTGCCGGGCACCTTCGCCGCCGAGGACGAGCTCTTCGGGATCGGCGCCGCACTCGGCGAGCTCGGGACCGGCATCTTCGAGCTGGCCCCGGCCGGCGCGGCCGGCGAGGACGTCTCGGGACCCAAGGCGGAGGTCGACTGGATGCGCCGCCTCTCGGCCGCCATCCGCCGCCCGGTGACCTTCGCCCTGGTCCAGGTCGACGCCGCGCCCGAGCTCTGGCGCGAGCTCATGGACGAGTCGCTGCGCGCCGTGTCGGAAGGGGCGGACCTCTGGCCCCAGGTCGCCGGGCGCGGCTTCGGGCTGCTCTCGGGCCACTTCACCACCTACTGCCTCTTCGACCAGATCCCCGCCTACCAGGCGCTGAAGGCCCGGGGACTCCGTCCGGACGAGCTGGTCGCCGCCCTGCGCACGCCGTCCGTCCGTGCCGCGATCGAGTCCTGGGAGCCCGACCCGGCGACCGCCGACGCGGATGGAGGAGGCCTACCGCACCACCTTCGTCCTCGGGAGCCCGCCCGAGTACGAGCCCGGACCGGAGCGCTCGCTCGCCGGGATCGCCGCGGCGACCGGCCGCCCGGCGACGGCCATCGCCTACGACGCCATGCTCGAGGACGATGGCTTCGGCCTCCTCTACGTCCCGATCCTCAACTACTCCGACGGCAACCTCGACGCCGCCCGCGAGATGCTGCTGCATCCCCGGGCCGCCTCGGGCCTCGGCGACGGCGGGGCGCACTGCGGGGTCATCTGCGACGCGTCGCAACCCACGTTCATGCTGACCCACTGGACCCGCGACCGGGTGCGCGGCGAGCGCCTCCCGCTCGAGTGGATCGTGAAGAAGCAGACCCACGACACCGCCCGCCTCTACGGCCTCGGCGACCGCGGGACCCTCGAGCCCGGCGCGCTCGCCGACATCAACCTCATCGACTACGAGCGTCTCGAGCTCGGCAACCCGCGGGTGGTCGACGACCTCCCGGCCGGCGGCAGGCGGCTCCTCCAGGGCGCCACCGGGTACGTCGAGACCATCAAGTCCGGCGTGACCACCTTCGCCGACGGCGAGGAGACCGGTGCCCGGCCGGGCGGCCTGCTCCGGGGTGCCCGGTGAGGGGCTAGGACCCCGAGACGGTGGCCGGATCCGCGCCCGAGGCCGCCTCGGCGGCCCACTCGGCCTGCATCTGCTGGTAGACCCGGTGCTCGACGATGAAGGCCAGGAAGGGCACGAAGCCCGCGCAGACCACGGCCAGGATGCGGCCGAGGCGCCAGCGGGCCCTACGGGCGAGGTCGGCCGCAGCCGCCAGGTAGACGAGGTACAGATAGCCGTGCCCGATGGCCACCACCTTGCCGAGGGTCCCCGGGTGGTAGCCGCCGGCCTGGAAGATCACGACCGTGGTGAGGGCGAGCAGCGCGGTGCCGACGGTGAAGGCCATCACCCGGTACCGGGTCACCGCCCCGTGCATGGACGCGGGGGACGCGGCGGGGCTCACCCGCGGGCGCCCCGGGCGTCGGCGGCGTCGAGCTCGGCGAGGTAGCGGTTGTACTCGGCCAGCCGTGCGGCCTCGTCGGCGGACTGCGGGCCGTAGCGCTCCCCCCTTCCCCCGGCGTCGGGGTCGATCGGCGCGCTGGCCGCGATGGCCACGTTCCTGCGGCGCCCGCCGGTCAGCGCCCAACCCGGCTGCCGGCGGTCGGCGGTCGGCTCCGTGGCAGGCCCGGCCGCCCCGTCCGGGGTGGCCCGTTCCGTCGTGTCGGGCGTCCCGGTCCCCCGCTGACGGAGGGTCGGCTGGTCGTGGACGAGCTGCCACCACGTGTAGACCGCGTAGAGGCCGAAGAGCGGCCAGAGGAAGGTGTAGGCCCAGCTCAGGGTGTTCCCACCTTCTGCCCGACCGAGCTGCCAGGAGGTCAGCCAGGCGAACGTCGTCAGCAGGACGAGCAGGACCAGGTTGAGGCTCATGCTCCTGCGGGTGAGGTACCGACGCACCGGCCCATCGTACCGCCGGCCCCTCCGGGCCCCCATTCGGCATCCGGGCACGGGCATCCGAGGATACGCACGGTGCGGCTGCATAGGATGCTCGGGGGACCGATTCACCACCCGGCCCGGCCCACCGACGTCACACCGCCTTCGTACCCTCGTGCAGATGAGCACCGTCCCCACCACCCTCCCCCTCGTCCATCCCGACGTCGAGGTCCGCGTCTCCACGCGACGCAAGAAGACGGCCGGCGCGCACTGGGAAGGGGACCGCATCGTGGTGGTGGTCCCGTCCCACCTCCGCGGCCCCGAACGCGACCGGATGGTCGAGAGCCTGGCCCGCCGCCTCACCCGGCACCGGCCCCACCTCCACGCCTCCGACGAACACCTGGAGGAGCGGGCCCGCGTCCTCGGCCGGACCTACCTCGGCGGGGTTGCCCCGTCCTCGATCCGCTGGTCCGCGGCCCAGACCACCCGCTGGGGCTCGTGCACGCTGGCGACCCGCGAGATCCGGATCTCCGAACGCTTGCGTGCCGCACCCCCCTGGGTGCTCGACGCGGTCATCGTCCACGAGCTCGCCCACCTGCTCGAGCCGAACCACTCCCCGCGCTTCCACGCGCTCGAGTCCCGCTATCCGCGGCGCCACGACGCCGACCTGTTCCTCGAGGGCTACCACCTCGGCCTCCACAGCGGCCGCCCCCGGTCGGCAGGGCCGGAGGAGGCAGAGGCCGCCTCCGATCGTCCCTAGACCGGCCGTCCCGCGCCCGCTCAGGCGGTGACCGAGGCCCCCGAACCCACCAGCTGGCGCAGCTCCTCGGCCACGTCGGCCTCGTGCTTGGTCTCGTCCAGGCGGGCCATCCTCGGGCTCCACCGGCCCTTGCCGAGCCAGATGGTCGGGATGAACAGGACCATGCCCGCGAGGCACACCCAGAACCAGTGCTGCCACTGCTTGGGGGACCTCGCGACCCCGGAGAGCAGGGACTCGAGCTGGTTCTGGTGGGCGGCGAGGTAGCCGAGCTGGGTCTGATAGGGAACGACGAGCGTCTTGAGAGTCGCCGCGTTGGCGATGGTCTTCTGGTAGACGTCGGGTGGGACTGCCTTCTGGAAGGCAGCCAGGTTCGCCGGGGTCAGATTGGCGTTGAGGGCAGCGACGATGGGGGCGACGCTCGGCTTCTGCAACACCTTGAGCCAGCTGGCGTTGGCCGTTGCGAACGCCACCGACTTGGGGTGCTCGAGCTGGAACTGCTGCACGTTGAACGGGGCGGTGCCGGTGTAGGGGGTCTGCGCGTAGGAGAGGTTGTCGACCACCGGGTTGACCGCGTTGATCACCAAGGGGAGGAAGAGGAACGAGAGGCCCACGGTGAGGCGCAGGATCCAGCCCCACAGCGCGAGGCCGGTGCCCACCAGGGCGGGGTTCTTCGCCTCGACCATCTCGGTGTACCCGGCCATCCAGGGTGCGTAGGTGAGCGAGAGGCAGGAGGCCAGCAGTATCTCGAGGATGATCAGCGTGGTGAAGCCGGTCATCGGGTGGTTGGCCTGGTGCGAGAAGAGGATGAGCATCACGATCGAGCCCAGCGCGCCCACCAGCATGAGCGGTTTGCGGACCCGGAGCCGATCGGAGAGCACGCCGAACACGATGAGGGCCACCGCGTCGGCTCCCCAGAACCAGATGTTGAGGTAGTTGGCGTCCGAGGGGGAGAGGTTGAGTCCCGACGAGTTGGTGAAGACGGTGGCCCAGTAGATGGTGAAGAAGGCGGACGCGGCGTAGTAGACGAGCAGGAAGAGCGAGATCCCGAGAGCCGAGCCGACCAGGTCCCACTTGAGGATCTGGCGCCAGGGGTGGTGGGTGGCGGCGATGACCTCTTCGGTCGAGATGCCCCGGGCCCGGGCCTCGACGAGGGCGCGGTCCGTCTCGGAGACCATGAGCTGGTCCCGGAGCCGGGCCGAGAGGTCCTTCATGAAGAAGAGGGCGAGGACGAAGACCACCAGGGAGACCACGCCGGAGATGATGAACTGGCTCTTGAACCCCGACTGGAAGTTGGCCCGGAGGAAGTGGTCGAGGGTGAGCGTGGCGACGACCGAGGTGATCAGGCTGCCCAACACCGGTCCCACGGTCCAGAAGCCCATCGCCGAGGCCCGGCCGAGCTGCGGGCTGAAGTCGCGGACCAGGGCGGGGGTGGCTACCAGGATGGCCCCCTCGACCAGGCCGAGGACGCAGATCACGATGGCGAACTGCCACTCGGTCTGGGTGGCCGGCACGCCGACGGCCACCAGCAGACCGACGATGAGCAGGCCGTAGATGACCACGTTGGACCGGCCGAGCTGGTCGGTCCGGGACGCCGGGAGCGAGGCGAAGGCGCCGATGAGGTTGGAGACGACCACGATGTACACGTAGAACGCGAAGGACATGTGGTAGTAGCGCAGGATCTGCGGGGTGACCCCGGTCTGGGTGAAGTACGTGTAGTAGAGGACGATGGTGGCCAGCACGGCGAGCGCCAGATAGGCGGTCCGCTTGCCGGTGGCCGGGTACTCGTCGATCTCGTGGACGAAGAGGAAGCGGAAGAGGCCCCCGTGCCCGGAATTGGCCGCCCTGGTCGTCGTCGCCGTCTCGGCTGCCATGCCAGCTCCCCCTGACTGTCGGATGCGGCCCTCCCCGGGCGCGTCTCAGACCGTAGCCCAGGGAGCCTCCAGATCGATGCTCCTGATCGGACCCTCGGTCCGGACGCCCGTCAGGTGTCGAGGACCGCGGCCGCGACGAGCTCCTCCAGGTACCGGGTGTCCCACCAGGAGAGCTGGAGCTGCTTGGCCCGGCGGAAGTAGAGCTGGATGTCGAACTCGAGGGTGAACCCGATGCCCCCGAAGATCTGCTGGGCGGTGGCCGTCACGTCCCGGAAGGTCTGGCAGGCGAAGAGCTTGGCCATCGGGGCCAGCTTGGCGACCGGCCGTCCCTCGGCCCGGGCCCAGGCCGCCTCGTGGACCAGCACCTCGGCGCCGTCGACCGCGGTGACCGCGTCGGCCAGGTAATGAGCCAGCGCCTGGAAGGCACCGAGCGGCTTGTCGAACTGGTGGCGGTCCTTCGCGTACTGGACGGTGATGTCGAGCGCGTAGCGGGCACCGCCCACCGCCTGCGCCGCGGCGAGGACGATCCCGTCGTGCATGACCAGGTCCCAGGTACGCCACCCGGTGGAGGCGGCCCCGATCCGGTCGTCGGCGGTCACGCGCACCCGGTCGAGGTCGACCCGGTACTGCGCGTCGGAGGCGATGGTCCGCTGCTGGGTGAGGGTGACCCCCTCGGCGCCGGGGTCGACCAGGAAGAGGTCCACGTCGGCGGCGGCGGCGCCGGTCCGGGCCAGCACGAGGAGTCGGGTGGCCGACGAGGCGAAGGCGACGTGGCGCTTGGCACCGGTGATGGTCCAGGCGTCGCCGGCGGGCTCCGCGCGGACCTGGACGCCGTTCGGACCGAAGCCGTTCTCGGGTTCGAGCCAAGCGGGTGTGAGGATGGTCTCGCCGCGCACGACACCCGGCAACCAGGCCTGCTTCTGGGACGCGCTGCCCGAGCGGGCGAGGGCGCCACCCGAGAGGACCGCGCTCACGAAATGCGGCGAGGGGGCGATCGAGCGCCCGAGCTCCTCGTAGACGACGACGCCCTCGAGCGCGCTCATCCCCGAGCCGCCGTACTCCTCGGGGAGCTGGAGGCCGATGAGATCGAGGTGGCCGAGCTGCTTCCAGAAATCGGCCGAGTAGCCGGTGGGATCGTCCTCCAGCTCGCGCACCACGGCGAGCGGGCACGTGGTCGCGCACAGCCCGCGCACCGTCTCCCGGAGCATCTCCTGTTCGGGGCTGAATGTGAGGTCCAGCATGTCTCCCCCTCCTCTGCGGATGATCGTCTGGTGGTCGATACGTGTGATCGTCGATACGTCTGGTGGTCGGTACGGCGCCGGACGGAGCGGCCCGGTCAGGGCCGCCACCGGTCCCCCGACCGGTCCCACGGGTTGTCGTCGGAGCCGGTCGGGAGGGCGATCCGCGCCGAACAGGTGGTCTTCGGGTCGTCCTCGACCGAGACCGCGATGTCGACGGCGACCCACCCGCACCCGGTCTCGTCCACCCCGGTGCCGGTGACCGCGCCGCGGAAGACCATGGTGTCGCCCGGGAAGATCGAGCCGAGCATGCGGAAGGTCACCCGCTGCAGGCGGCCGTGCGGCCCGGTCCAGTCGGTCAGGAACCGCTCGAACCACGCCGCCAGGTTGGGCGTGTTGAGGAAGATGTCCCGGGTCCCGTTGCGGTGGATCGCGAAGTCCTTGTCGTGGTGCATGGGCCGCCAGTCGCGTGCCGCCATCGCCCCGAGCACGACCGTGGTGGCGGTGACCGGATAGGCCAGCTCGGGCAGCTGGTCGCCGGCCGAGACGTCACCGTGGAGCAGGGTCGGGACGACCGTCATCCGCCGGCTCCCGGCGAGTCGGTCCTGCGGTAGCCGAACCCGGTGTAGCTCTCCGTGGCCACCAGGTCGCCGCGCTGATTGTGGTACGCCACGTCGATCACCCAGAACCGCCCGGTGCCGAGCCTGGTCGTCTTCTCCTCGCTCACCGAGCGCAGCACCTGGTGGGTCCTGAGCCGGTCGCCGGGCCGGACCGGCTCGTGGAAGACGATCGTGTTGTCGCTCATCACCGCCTCGGGCAGGCCGAGGCCCTCCTTGAGGTCGAAGTGGATCTGCAGGGGCAGGGCCGGGGTGGACCGTCCCGGGGCCCAGTGGTGCGGCCGGAACCAGACCGACACCATGGTGGGCGGTGCGACCGGACCCCCGGTCACCTCGCGGGCGACGTCGTCGTCCCAGAAGAGCGGGTTGCCGTTCTCGACCGAGGAGCAGGTGGTCCAGACGTACCCGCGCTCGACCGGGAACTCCCCCTCCTCGTGGTACTGCTCGACCCCGATGAGCGCCTCGATGTCGTCGATCCCGATCGCGCTCATGCAACGACTCCGCGGGCGAACAGCTCGGCGACCCGGTCCGCGCCGAGCCCGGCCTCGCCCAGCAGGTCCGCGGTGTCCGACCGGGCGGGGTCGCCGGCCACCACCGGTCGTCCCCGTCCCTCCATCCCGGCGAGCACCGGCGCGACCTGCTCGAATCGGTCCGGTCCCGCGCCGGTTGCGCCGTCGGGCGGGCGAGCGACCTCGACGAAGCACCCGCGTGCCCGGTACTGCTCGTCGTCGACCAGCTCGGCCACGGTGAGCACCGGGCTCACGCAGGTGTCCTCCCCGGCCAGCGCCCACACCCAGGCGTCGCGGGTCCGGGTGGCGAACGCCTGCTCGAAGTCCGTTCGGATCGCCTCCTGCGCATCGTCGTCCAGCTGGTGGTCCACCCACCGCTCGCACCCGAGCAGCCGGCAGAGGTTGGCGAAGAACTTGGGCTCGATCGCCCCGACCGCGAGCCACCTGCCGTCCGACGCCCGGTAGGTGTCGTAGCAGGCGTACCGGCCGGTGAGCATGCTCTCCCCCGGGCCGACCGGGTCGCCGGTGGCGAGGTGCTCGTCGACGGCGAGCGAGGTCAGCCAGAGCACCCCGTCGGCGATCGAGACGTCGAGATGGCTCCCCTGTCCGTGGGTCCCCCGGCCGATGAGCGCGGCCATCACCGCGAGGGCGGCCTGCAGTCCCCCTCCCGCAGCGTCGGCGATCGTGGCGCCGGGCACCGGCGGGCCGCCGTCGGCGGCGGGCTCGGTGAGGGCCAGGTACCCGCCCACCGCCAGGTAGTTGAGGTCGTGCCCCGCCCAGCCCGCCCGCGGACCGTCCCGGCCGTAGCCGGTGGTCGAGCACAGGACGATCCGCGGGTTGACCGCGCGGAGCGCCTCGTAGCCGATCCCGAGCCGGTCGACCACCCCCGGGCGGAAGCTCTCGACCACCACGTCCGCCGCGCGGACCAGCCCGAGGAAGGCGGCCCGCCCGTCGGGGTCCTTCAGGTCGATCGCGGCATGGCGGAAGTGGCGCGCGGCGCTGTAGGCGTGCAACGGGGGACGGATGGGCTCCGGCCCCCGTCCGGGGACCGCCCCGACCTTGACCACGGTCGCCCCGTAGTCGGCGAGCACCCGGGTGCAGCGGGCGGCCGGCCCGACCGTTGCGAGGTCGAGCACGACCACGCCGCGGAGGGGCCCCGGCGCGCCCCGGCCGTCCCCCCCCGTGGTGGTGGCGGCGGTCGGTGCGGGCGCGGCGGACGGCGTGGCGTGCGGGGTCACAGGAGGTGCGAGGTGCGGCGGGGCTCAGAAGTTCTTGGGAAGGCCGAGCTTGCGGCGGGCGATGATGTTCTTCTGGATCTCCGAGGAGCCACCGCCGATGGTGTCGATGACCGTGTAGCGGTAGGTCGACTCGGCCCGCCCGGCCATCGGCGCCTCCTCCGTACGGACCCGGAGCTGGCCCCCGGGGCCGGCCAGGTCCATCGACGCGTCGGCCAGCCGGCGCGAGAACTCGGTGGTGAACAGCTTGTACTCGGAGGCCTCGGCGGTCGGCGGGGACCCACCGGCCGCCGACGCGGCCACGAAGGCGAGCCCGAGCACCCGGGCCACCTCGGCCTGGGTGTGCAGCTGGGCGATCCGTGACCGGACCACCGGGTCGAGCCGCATCGGCTCGCCGTCCCGGGTGGCGGTGCACACGTAGTCGGTCAGCAGGTCGAGGCGTTGGGCGATCGGGGAGAAGGTGAACAGGGTGAAGCGCTCGAGGTCGAGGGCCTCGGAGATGTACTGGAAGCCCTTGTTGAGCTCCCCCACCACGTGGTCGTCGGGGACGAAGACCTCGTCCAGGTAGACCTCGTTGGTCCGCTCGTCGCCCATGGTCCAGATCGCCTTGACCGTGATGCCGGGGTGGTCCATCGGCACCAGGAACAGGGTGATGCCGTGGTGCTTGGGCGCCTCCGGATCGGTCCGGGCGCCCACCCAGTACCAGTCGGCGAAGTGGGCCGAGGTGGTCCAGGTCTTCTGGCCGTCGAGCTGCCACCCGCCGGGGACCCGGGTCGCCTTGAGCTGCATCGAGGCGGCGTCGGAGCCTGCGTTGGGCTCCGAATAGCCGACCGCGAACTCGACCTCGTTGCGCAGGATCTTGGGGAGGAACTCGGCTTTCAGAGCCTCGCTGCCGTGGCTGATGACGGTCTTGCCGATGATGCCGACCCCCTTGCCGATCTGCGGTCCGCCGCGCGCCGCCAGGGCCTCGTTGAGCAGGTACTCGTAGATGCCCTCGCCGTCCTTGCCGCCGTACTCCTCGGGCCAGGTGATCCCGAGCCATCCCTGCTCGCCGACCTTGGCCATGAACCCGCGCCGGGCCGGGGTGTCGACGATCTGGGCCATGTTCTCGCGGGTGAGGTCGAAGATCTCGGGGTCGTCGTGATCGTCGAGGAATTGCTCGACGTCCTTGACGAACTCGAGCTGCTCCGGGGTGAACTCGAAATCCATGCTCCGGCCTCCGTGTCCGGCGGCCGCCGCCGCAGGTGGTTTCCTGACTGACCGTCAGATACTGTGGGCATCATAGGATGAGCAGGGCTCCCGGGGCCACCGGCGCACGCCGACCGCGCCGTGGAGCCGACCGGACGAACCGACGAGGACGATCCCCAGATGAGCCACGCGCAACCCACCGGGAGCAGGCGATGACCCGCGGGGTGGTCGGCATCGCCGGGTACGTGCCCTATCGGCGGCTCCAGCGGGCCGAGGTGGCGCGGGTCTTCGGCACCGGGGGCGGCAAGGGAGCACGGGCCGTGGCCTCCTACGACGAGGACACCACCACCATGGGCGTCGAGGCGGCCCGCCTCGCGCTGCGCGCCGTCCCCTCGGCCGCACCGGACGCGGTCTGGCTGGCCACCGCCACCCCCGCCTACCTGGACAAGACCAACGCGAGCGCCGTCCACGCCGCCCTCCGCCAGCCCTCCGGTGTTGCCGCCTTCGACTTCGGGGGCGCGCTCCGCTCGGGGGTCGGGGCCCTCCGCACCGCGCTCGTCGCACCGGGATCGGGAACCACCCTGGTGGTCCTCGCCGATCTGCGCGACGGCCTGCCCACCTCGGCCGACGAGTCGGCCGGGGGCGACGGGGCGGCGGCGGTCCTGGTGGCAGACGACGCGGCGGGCACCCCGGTCATCGCCGAGTACCTCGGTGGGGCCTCGGTCAGCGACGAGTTCCTCGACCGGTGGCGGACGGCAGGGGACCGGCGCTCGAGGACCTGGGAGGAGCGGTTCGGCGAGACCCGCTACCTCGAGCTCGGGGCCGAGGCGTGGGAGGCGGCCCTCAAGGCGGCCGGCACCGTCGCCGCCCAGATCGACTCGGTGGCGGTGACCGGCATGCACGGCCGGGCGGTGCGGTCACTCGGCCGCACGCTCGGAGTGGGCGAGGGGGTCCTCGCCGACGACCTCGGAGCCACCGTGGGCCAGACCGGGACCGCCCATCCGGGGCTCCTGCTCGCCGCCCTGCTCGAGGCGGCCGAGCCCGGCCAGCTGGTGGCGGTGGTCTCACTCGCGGACGGGGCGGACGTGCTCGTCCTGCGGGTCACCGATGCGATCCGCAACTGGGTGCCGGCCACCCCGGTCGCCGCCCAGATCGCGGCGGGGGCCGACCTCCCCTACGGCACGTTCCTCTCCTGGCGGGGCATGGTCACCCCCGAGCCGCCGCGCCGCCCCGAGCCCCAGCGGGTCTCCTCGACCGCCGCCTGGCGCAACGAGTGGTGGAAGTACGGCTTCGTCGGCACCCGGGACCGGACCTCGGGCGCCGTGCACCTGCCGCCCTCGCGGGTCTCGATGCGCGGGGGCGCGGTCGACGACATGGAGCCGATCGGTCGGGCCGACGCCGAGGCGACCATCGCGACCTACACCATCGACCGGCTGGCCTACTCGCCGAGCCCTCCGACCGTCTTCGCGGTCCTCGACTTCGACGGTGGTGGCCGCTTCCCGGTGGAGCTCACCGACGTCGACCCCGACACGGTGCAGATCGGCGACCGGGTGACGATGACCTTCCGCTCCCTCTACACGGCGGACGGGATCCACGACTACTTCTGGAAAGCCAAGCCGGTGCGCACGTCCGCCGCCGGTGCCTGAACGCGGGACGCGGACGAGGGAGAGGAGCACACATGGCCTCACACGGGATCAAGGACCGGGTGGCGATCGTCGGCATGGGGTGCACCCGCTTCGCCGAACACTGGGACAAGAGCCTCGACGACCTCATCGTGGACGCCTCCCAGGAGACGTTCGCCTCGGCCGGGGTGACCAAGGACGACGTGGACGCCTACTGGTTGGGCACCGCGCAGTCCGGGATGAGCGGGATCACCCTGGCCCGCCCCCTCCAGCTCGCCGGCAAGCCGGTGACCCGGGTGGAGAACTACTGCACGACCGGATCAGAGGCGTTGCGGGCCGCCGCCTACGCGGTCGCGTCGGGCGCCTACGACATGGCCATGGCGGTCGGTGCCGAGAAGGTCAAGGACTCCGGGTACCAGGGCCTCAACGCCTTCCCGGTCCCGGGCGACGGCACCGCACGGACCCTCACCGCGGCGGCCATGTTCTCGATGGTCGCCCCGGCCTACGCCAAGAAGTACGGGGTCGGCGAGGACGAGCTCTCGGAGGTCCTCGCCCGCATCTCGTGGAAGAACCACCAGAACGGGGCGCGCAACCCGCGGGCCCAGTTCCGCCGCGAGGTCTCCCTGGAGACCATCTGCGCCTCGCCGCGGGTGGCCGGTCGCCTCGGGGTGTTCGACTGCGCCGGCGTGGCCGACGGCGCGGCGGCGGCCGTCGTGGTCCGGGCGGAGGACGCCCACCGCTACACCGACCGGCCGCTCTACCTCAAGGCGCTCTCCTTCGCCGCGGGCAGCGGGTCGGGGCTCATCGACCCGGACTACGACTACACCTGGTTCCCGGAGTGCGCGCAGGCGGCAGCGGACGCCTACCGGCAGGCCGGGATCACCGACCCGAGGAGTGAGCTGGCCATGGCCGAGGTCCACGACTGCTTCACCCCGACCGAGCTGGTCCTCATGGAGGACCTCGGGTTGGCCGAGCGCGGGACCGCCTGGAAGGAGGTGCTCGCCGGCACCTTCGATCGGACCGGTCCCCTCCCGGTCAACCCGGACGGCGGCCTCAAGAGCTTCGGCCACCCGGTGGGCGCGTCGGGACTCCGCATGCACTTCGAAGCCTGGTTGCAGCTGCGCGGGGAGGCGACGCCCGAACGGCAGATCGACACCGACCGCACCCTCGCCCTCGTCCACAACCTCGGGGGCTATCCCGGCGAGATGGTCTCGTTCGTCTCGGTGGTCGGCACCCAGCCGGACTGACCGCGCCGGCCGGCCGTCGCCGGTGCGTCGGGTGCCCGGCGGGACGGACCGGCCCTCAGGCCGCTCCGGCCTCCGCCTCCCGCTCGTCGAGCAGGGCCCACCATGCGTCCGCTGCACGCCTGGCCGCCCGGGCAACCTCCTCGGGGTCGGCCCCGAGCTCGCAGAGCGCGTCGAGCGCCCAGTCGCCGTGGTCGGCGTCGAGGTCGGCGTGCACGTCCCAGAAGGTGGTGCCGGCGCGGTCCATGCCGTAGTGGCTGCGCAGGCCCTCCGCCTTCGAGGAGGCGATCCGGGCGGCCTGGGACTCGTAGGCGGCCAGACCCGAGAGCGCGGCGACCGGCCCCTCGCCGGCCAGGGACCGGTAGGTCCCGACGAGTGCCCGGGACGCCGGACCGGGGCCGGTCGCCCGGGCCGTCGCCGGAAGTGCGGCTGCGAAGCGGTCGAACAGGTCGAGGTGGGCCTCCGGCCGGCCCCGCTCGTCGGCCAGGTTGCGCGCGACCAGCGATGCCGCGGCGGGCTCGTCCTGGTCGGTGAGACGCTCGACGACCGCGGCCAGCACGACCGGGAGCACCGCCTCGAACCCGCGGTAGTGGACGGCGTACTCGGCGAGCTCCTGCCGGTCGAGGAGCCCCGCCTCCCATCTGCGGTAGAAGGGGTGGGCGAGGAGCTCTCTGCCCTGGAGGGCGGCGGTGAGCGCGCCGACGAGCTCGGTGCGCGAGCGGGCCACGGGGAGCGGAGCGGTGGAGATCGGATCAGGCGCCATGCCGCATCCTATCCGGCCGGACCCGGCCGGATACCCGGCTGATCAGTGGGCGACGGCCCGGCCGGTCGAGGGGTGGCCGTAGCGTTCCGCCATGGCGCGGGCGGGGTTCGCCGGGCCCCGTGCGATCGCCCCGACGGGCGCCTCGGGGTCGGCCGGGTCGATCCCGTCGAGCGGGTCGAACCAGTCGATGCGCGGGCCGAGGTACCGCAGCTTGCGCTCGCGCTCTTCCGCCTGTTGGCGCAGGCGGACCAGCAGCGTGACGTAGACGGCTGTCGCCATCCCCGCGAGCAGCGTCACGATCCAGGCCGATGACGCGCCGGGCGCGAAGCCGACCAGGAAGCTGACCACGACGAGACCGCACAGCACCGCCAGGGTGTCGCGCCGGCGCCGCGCGGCGACCCTGCGCGCATGGCCGTCGGCGATCCGCGGTCCGGGATCGGGCGGCCCGCCCGGCCGCAACGGCCGGCCCGCCGGAACCGCGACCGGAGCACGCGTCGGCTCGGGCGCCGGCTCGCCGAGGAAGGCCAGTGCCGGACGGGGGAGCTCCTTGGCACCGACCACCGAGAGCACCGGCGGGGTGTCGGCACCCGGTACGTGGATCCCCGAGGGGCTCCGGCCGGCGCCGTCGATCGTGTGCAGGCGGTAGGCGGGGGCGACGATCGGCTCGGGTGCCGAGTGCTCGAGGACCCGCAGCTGGTGGTGGAAGTGGCTGATCGAGTGGACCCCGTCCGCGAGCCGGGACCGACGCTTCATGAGGCTGGGGCCGAGGATGGCCGCCCACGCCAACACGATGATGATCGCCACGACCATGGGCATCGGCTCCTCGACCTACCTCTGGTGCGGTGAGCAGCCTACGAAAGGCGGACGCCGCGGTGGTGGATGGTCAGGGACCGACAGGCGTCACCTGGACCACCATGTCGGCGGTCCGGCAACCCCTCCCCGGTACGATCCCCCGGTTGTACACCCCCGGCCGGCCGCGCTCAACCGCGGCGCCGCGCCCCAGGTGGCGGCGCGCGGAGCGGGTGCGGTCAGCGCGTCCGGCGCCGCGTGCCGTGCGGGACCGCCCGTGCCGACCACCGGCCCGCTCGCTGCTCGACGGCCACCGCGACGCCGAAGGCGGAGGAGACCGGCTCGTCCGAGAGCACCTCGCCAACCGGGCCGGACGCCACCAGCCGTCCCTCGCGGAGCAGGGCGGCATGGGTGACTCCGGCCGGGATCTCCTCCAGGTGGTGGGTCACCAGCACCAGCGGGGGCACCGAGGGGTCGGCCGCCAGACCGGCGAGCCGCTCGAGCAGGCGCTCGCGTGCGCCGAGGTCCAGGCCCGCGGCGGGTTCGTCCATGAGCACGAGCTCGGGACGGGCCATGAGGGCGCGGGCCAGCAGGACCTGCTGCCGCTCCCCCTCGGAGAGGAGTCCGAAGAACCGCTCGGCGAATGCAGCCCCGCCGAGCCCGGCCTGATCGAGCAGCGCGGCGGCTTCTTCCCGGTCCGCGGTCGTGTACTCGTGCCACCACGTCTCGAGGGCCGCGTGCCGGCCGGTCAGCACCGCATCGAGGGCCGGCAGCTCGGGTCGGAGGCTGCGCGCGATCGAGGCGCTCACCACCGCGATGCGGCAGCGCAGCTCGCGCATGTCGACCCGGCCGAGCCGCTCGCCGAGGATCTCCACGACGCCGCCGGTCGGCCAGAGCGAAGCACCGGCGACCCGCAGCAGGGTCGTCTTCCCCGAGCCGTTGGGTCCGAGCAGCGCCCACCGTTGACCCGGCGCGACCACCCATGACACCCGGTCGAGGATCGCGATGCCGCCGCGGACCACCGACACCACGGACAGGCGGACCGCGGGCCCGGCGCCGTCCGACGTCGTCTCCGCCAGCACCGCCCCGCTACACCTGGAACCGGAACTCGACCACGTCGCCGTCCTGCATGCGGTAGTCCTTCCCCTCGATACGGGCCCGCCCGGCGGCCCGTGCCGCGGCGAGCGAACCGGCCGCCACCAGGTCCTCGTAGCCGACGATCTCCGCCTTGATGAAGCCGCGCTCGAAGTCGGTGTGGATGGTGCCGGCCGCCTTCGGCGCGGTGTCCCCGGCGTGGATGGTCCAGGCCCGCGCCTCCTTCGGGCCGGCGGTGAGGAAGGTCTGCAGCCCGAGGGTCCGGAAGCCGACGTGGACCAGCTGCACCAGTCCCGACTCCTCCTGGCCGTAGCCCGAGAGGAGCTCCGCGGCGTCCGCCGGGTCGAGGGCGGCGACCTCGGACTCGATCTGGGCGGAGAGCACCACCGACTCGGCGGGAGCCACCAGCGCGCCGAGCCGCGCCCGGAGACCGGTGTCGCCGAGCGCCACGTCGTCGACGTTGAACGCGTAGATCACCGGCTTGGCGCTGAGCAGGTGGAGGTCGGCGAGCAGCGCCGGGTCGACCTCGCCGCCTGCGGCGGCCGCGGCGATGGTGCGTCCGCCGTCCAGGATCTCGCGGGCCTGCTCGGTGGCGCGCAGCGCGGGTGCCAGCTCCGGCTGCTTGCGCACCTCCTTCGCCAGTCTCGCCAGCCGGTGGTCGACGGTCTGCAGGTCGGCCAGGACGAGCTCGGTGTTGACGGTCTCGATGTCGTCGGTCGGGTCGATGCGGCCGTCCACGTGGATCACGTCGGGGTCCTCGAAGACGCGGACCACCTGGCAGATCGCGTCGCACTCCCGGATGGCGGCCAGGAACTGGTTCCCGAGCCCCTCCCCCTCCGACGCGCCCTTCACGATCCCGGCGATGTCGACGAAGGTGACCGTGGCCGGCACGATCTCCTCCGACGCGAACAGCTCGGCCAGCCGGTCGAGGCGGGGGTCCGGCACGGCCACCACCCCCACGTTGGGGTCGATGGTGGCGAACGGATAGTTGGCGGCCAGGACCTCGTTGCGGGTCAGGGCGTTGAACAGGGTGGACTTCCCCACGTTGGGGAGGCCGACGATGCCGATGGACAGTCCCACGGGTTCCTCCGGAGTGGCCGCCGGCGGGGACCGACGGTGCGCGGGACGCGAGACTAGGTGATCGCCCGCGGCGCCCGGGTCCCGGCCGGTTCAGGCGTTCGGTGCCGAGACCAGGTACTCGCTCATGGTCGAGCTTCGGAGGCGGGCCATGTCGAGGCAGGCCTGCACGCTTTCGAGCATCCGGGCCACGTGCGCCTGGAGCTCCTCGGGGGACGTCGCGTTGAAGAAGAGCATCGGGTCGGCCACGTGTGCGGCGGAGGGCCACCCCTCGTCGACGATGCCGCCGATCTCGGGCGCCTCCTCGGTGAGCGCGCGCACCACCTGGTTCCGCACGTAGCGGGTCCGGGGCTGCAGCTCGCCCGAGACCGGGGACTGGGTCCCGTGCCAGCGTCGGATCCATTCCGCGTCGTCGAGGCCGGCCGGCCGGTGGATGAGGGCGACGGTCAGCACCCCCGGGGAACGGGCGCCGTCGGGCCAGTCCCGGGGCCCGGCGTGGGGGGTGGTGCCGTAGTCCTCGTAGAGCGATTCGACCACCAGGTAGGACGCCATCCGGAGCCCGAGTCCGGCGAGGGCCGATTCGACCCCCTCCCGTCGCTCGTAACAGTCCAGCCAGCACGAGATCTCGGCCACGTGGGGCTCCTCGCCGTCCGGCGCAGGGGCCGGAGAGGGCGCGGCCGCCGCATCGGAGTCGTGGACGTTGATCCCGATGCCGCGGCCCCCGGCCGCCTGCAGGCGGGGAACCGTCTCGGAGAGGAGCCGGTCCCGCAGCGCGTCGCCGGCCACCGGGTCGGCGGGACCCCAGAGCAGCGTGACGACCTTCTCCACCGCCGGGCGGTCAGCGGCCGGTCGGGGACGGCACCCGGCAGGCACCGTCGATGTCGAAGACCTGGTTGAAGCGGCCGAGGGCGAGCCACGAGCCGACGCACAGGGCCAGGTCGACCAGCTCGTCGTCGGTGAACGCGGCGTGCAGCCGGCGCCACAGCTCCTCGTCCATGCCCCGGTGGTCGGTCGCGTAGCGATCGGCGAACTCGGCGGCGAGGCGCTCGCGCTCGTCGAGCTGGTCGGTCGCCGCCGGGGTCCCGACCGCCTCGTAGAACGACTCGGGCACGGCGTCCGGGTCGGCCGCCCGTGCGGGGACGTCACGGGCGGTCCGCCAGTCGAGGCAGAGGGCACACCCGTTGATGCGGGCGAGGGTGATCCGGGCAGCCTCGAACTCGCGCAGCGAGAGGGTGGAGCGCTCGTAGACGGCGCTGCTGTAGCCGGCTGCGGCACCGGTCAGCGGCGTCGCCAGCTCGGTCCAGACGTAGACCAGGGGATCCCGGTCAGCGGGGACGGTGACCCGGGGCATGCGACCTCGACCGGCTACGTGGGCTCAACCGGCGGCGGGGGTCGGCAACCGCCGGACCACCCGTCCGGCGAGGCCGGTCACGAACTGGAGCCACTGCCGGTCGCCCGAGAGCCAGAGCCAGAGCTCGCGCCGGTAGGCGACAACCGCGTCCACGAAATCCTCCCGGGTGCACCCGGCCGGCTCGAGGGCCGGTTGCCACCTGCTCCAGAGCCAGACACCGATGCAGATGTCGTCGCTGAACCCGTCCCGCCAATTGGCTCCGTCGAGGAGCGCCTCTCGCAGGCCGGCCTTGAGATCGACCGGCTCGTCGGGGAACTCCAGCCTCGGGCCCCCATCCACCTCGAACACGGTCACGTCACCCACATTACCCAGAACGCCCGACACGGGACCGGCGGAAACGGCCGCCCCGACCGGTCGCCAATCGTCCCTGTTCAGCGCCACACCGGACCGGAACCTGCTCACCGGTCGGGGACCACCGGGGCCCGGTCCGAGTCCCGGTAGGCCTCCACGTGATCGGCATAGTCGATGAAGAGCGGAGCCTCGGGGTCGAACTCGCGACGGAGGCTCTCGAAGGCGACCCGCTTGTCGAAGGCGTCGAGCTTGACCAGCGACTCGGGGTGGTCCAGCTCGCGGAAGTCGAGGCGACCACGCGCGTTGTCCAGGGCGAGCCGCCCCCGTTCGGTGCGGACCAGGACGCTGCTCCAGCCGTCCATCGACCCGACGCTGCCGACCGAGAGGTCGGCGCTGCGCCCGAGGAAGTCGGCGCACTCGTCGCACCCCTTGAGCGCGGCGCCGTGGAAGTTCTTGACCGGCTCGTCGACGGCGAGCTCGCCGTCGCGGTACTCCACGATCATCCGCCCCCGGATCACGTCGACCTTGCTCACCCGCTCGATGTCGATCGACCGGTCGTCACGCAGGAGCTGCAGCATGAGGCCCCGGTAGTCGAAGCTCTTGGTGCACATGAGTGCGATGGTCAGGACCACCGAGTCGACCCGGTGGGCCCCGGTGGGCCAACGGCGGGCCTGCATGGCCCGGATGCCCTGGATCTCGCAGGGGGTGCCCACCACCGCGATGCGGGGCTTGGCGGGGAGGTCGTAGCGGGAGAGGTCGAGCTCGGCGAGGGCCATGGTCTGGTTGTAGTAGCTGCCCGCCGCGTCGGTGATCTCCTTGGCGGTGGTGGCGAGGTGGGCCACCCCCTTCCAGGGCTCGTCGGGATCGTCGCTCTGCCGGGTGACCAGGGCGCCGTCGATCTCGCCACCGGCCAACGCGGCGATCAGCAGCGCGGACACCACGCCCCCGTCCTGGGCCGAGTCGGGACGGGACCCGGCCCGGACCGCGTACGCGTCGAGCACCGCGCCGAGGCCGTCCCCCGGCGGCCCGCCGGTGATCTTCCAGTAGGTGTCGCTCGCGTCGGACCGCTCGACGGTGGCGGTCGCCGCACCGTCCTCTCCCGGCGTCGAGGGCGGCCACAGCGCCTCGTAGCGGAGCCCGCCCCGCGGGCAGAAGTCCCAGCAGAGCGAGCAGCCGGTGCACATCTTGACCAGCTCGGGCAGGTCGGTGTCCTCGTCGACACCGATCGAGTTGGAGGGACAGGCGGCGACGCAGGTGCCGCACTGGATGCACCGTCCCGCGTCGATGACCCCTGCCTGGAGCTCCCAGAACCAGGTCTTGCCCGGCGGCTCCTCGACCCCGTTCATCTCCTCCCGGATCCGGTAGCCCTTCATCGCTGGGCCCCCGCCGGCCGACCCGAGCGCGCGACCGGAGTGCCGGCGTCCTCCCCTGCCAGTGTCCGGCGCAGGTCGTCGTTGGGGACCCGCCGCGCCCAGTTGTGGAACGGCTCGCCCTCCCGGCGCTCGGCCTGGTAGCGGTGCACCACCCGCAGCAGCGCGTCGGGGACCTCGGTGACCGGCCGGGCGTGCTCGACCCAGTCGATGAAGCCGGCGTCGCCCCCGAGCGAGCCGCCGAGCCCGATGTCGACCGCCTCGGACAGGTGGTTGCCCACCTGGGCGACCTCGCCGCGGAAGCCGATGTCGGCGATCTGGGGCTGCGCGCAGCTGGCCGGACAGCCCGAGAAGTGCATCCGGATGATCCCCGCGTCGGCCCGGGAGGGAGAGGATGACCCTCCGGCCGCGGGTGCGCCGACAGGCTCGCCGGCCAGCTCGGCGTCGAGGAAGCGGGCCCACTTGACCGCCCGCTCCTTGGTCTCCACGATCGCGTACCGGCAGAACTCGGACCCGGTGCAGGCGACCACGCCGCGGCTGAACGGCCCCGGGAACGGGGAGTACTTGGCGAGCAGGTCCTCGGCGAGCAGGGAGTCGAGCCGGTCCCCGTGCACCCCGGTGAGGACGAAGTTCTGATCGGTGGCGAGCCGGAGGGTGCCGTCCCCGTAGGTCTCGGCCAGGCGGGCCGCCTCGACCAGCTCGATGCCGTTCATCCGGCCGACCGGCACCGAGCAGCCGACGTAGAAGACGCCGTCCTCCTTCTGGGCGTGCACCCCGACGTGGTCACCCCGGTAGCGGCGGGTGAGGTCCTCGCCGGCCGGGACCAGGTCGAAGCGGGCGCGGGCGGCGAGCTCCTCCCGGAACACCTCGGGGCCCAGTTCCTGGACCAGGTAGCGCATGCGGGCGAGCCCGCGGTTCTCGCGGTTGCCGAGCTCGCCGAAGACCTGGGCGATGGCCCGGGTGACCTCGACCGCGTGGCCCTGCTCCACGAAGACGTCGATGTCGGAGGCCATCCGTTCGCCGTCGGACAGCCCGCCGCCCACCAGCAGGTTGAAGCCGAGGGTGCCGTCCGCCGCGCGTGCCGGCCAGAGGCCGATGTCGTTGATCTCGGCCTGGGCGCAGTCCTCGACGCACCCGGTCACCGAGATCTTGAACTTGCGGGGGAGGTTGGCGTACTCGCGGTTGCCGGTGAAGAACGCAGAGACGGCCTGGGCGATCGGCAGCGCGTCGAACGCCTCGGCGGCGTCGACCCCGGACACCGGGCAGCAGAGGACGTTGCGTGACGAATCGCCGCAGGCCTGCACCGTGGTCAGGCCGACCGCGGCGAAGCGCCGCCAGATGCGCGGGATGTCCTCGATGCGCAGCCAGTGGATCTGCACGTCCTGGCGGGTGGTGATGTCGGCGTAGCGCGAGCCGAAGACCCGGCTCTCGGTGCCGTCGGGACCCTCGCCGAAGGCATCGGCCACGACCCCGATCTCGCGCGCCTGGGGTGCGGTGAGGAACCCCCCGGGCGCCTTGACCCGCATCATGAAGGCGTCGCCACCCTGGATCTGGGGGTAGATGCCGGCCCACTTGAGCCGCTCGGTCTCGCCCGGCACCTTGGCGATGCCGGCCGGCCCCTCCTTCGAGTAGGTGTCGATGATCGCGTCGGCGATCTCGAGGGGGTGACGCGCGAGCTTCCACTGCTCGATCTCGTTGAGCTCGCCCTTGGTCCGGTAGGGATGGACGAAGGGCATCGCGCGGTCGGTGCCGCGGAAGTGGAGCCCGTAGAGCTCTTCGCGGTCCCTGGTCATCGGAGGCGGGTCATCGGAGGCGGGTCGTCGGAGGCGGGCGCCTCAGACGTGGAGCCCGCATTCGACCTTCTCCGAGTCCGCCCACCGCCCGGCCCGCGGGTCCTCGCCCGACCGCACCGGTCGGGTGGTGGGCGCGCACCCGATCGAGAGGTACCCCTGCGAGAGGAGCGGGTGCTCGGGGATGCCGTGGTCGCGGGCGTACCCCATCACGTCCTGGTCGGTCCAGGTGGCGAGCGGGTTGATCTTGACCATGCCCCAGCTCTCGTCGTAGGCGACGACCGGGGCGCGGCGACGGGTCGGCGCATCGACCCGCTTGAGCCCGGTGACCCACGCATCCTTTCCGGAGAGCGCCGCGCGCAGCGGGCGCACCTTGCGGTACTCGCAGCACTGGGCGGTCCCGCAGGGGTGGTCCCCGGCGCCGGGCACCGGCGAGGTCACGGTCAGGTTGAGGTCGTAGCGGGCGCGGATCGTCTCGACGTACTCGAGCGTCTCGGGGAAGTGGGACTCGGTGTCGAGGAAGATCACCTCGATGTCCGGGTCGACCGAGACCGCGATGTCGACGAGCACCGCCTCCTGGAACGAGCAGGAGAGCGCGAGCTTGGGGCCGAACCGCTCGACGGCCCACGCCATGACCAGGCCGGCCGGGGCCGTCTCGAACGCGGCCGACTGCTCGTCCATCTCGGCCCGGAGCCGGGCCACCGCCGGATCCTCCGCCATCTGTGCGAGCCTCGTCCGGTTGTCCACGACGCTGAGCTTCACCGCACACTCCCTCTTCCGGAGGCGGATCGGGGACGGGCGACCGCCCCTCCCTCCGTTCCGGTCCGTTCACACCTGTCGGTACAAAACCTGATCGGGTCCCTCAGCATTCCCGACGACCATACATGACTAAGTAGATCAAGTTTTAGCAGAATCGGTCCCTTCGGGCCACCCGGCCGGGCTGCCCCGGCCTCCGGTCCGCCGGCGGGGCGCCACTCCGGCGAGACTGGGTCGGTGCCCCGAACGCCCCGAGGACCCAGAGGACCCGGAGGACCCGGAGGACGACCCTCCCCCGTGGGCGACCCGAGCCGGTGACCGGTTCAGTGCCCCCCGCCCGGCCCGGGCGGGTGCCGCTCTATCCGGTCGCCCTCGACCTGGTCGGTGCCTCCTGCCTGGTCGTCGGCGGCGGGCCGGTGGCCGCCAGGCGGACCCGCGGGCTGCTCCTGGCCGGTGCGGTGGTCACCCTGGTCGCCCGCGAGGTCGGCCCGGCGGTCGGCGCCCTCGCCGCCGGTGATCCCGGAGGCGCGGGGTCGGGGACCCCTGCGGGCAGCCTCTCGGTCGAGACCCGCCCCTACCGGGCGGGCGAGGCCGCCCGCTACCGGCTGGTCGTCGCCGCGACCGGCCTCCCCGGGGTCGACTCGGCGGTGGTCGCCGACGCCCTCGGCGGTGGCGCCCTGGTCACCCTGGCCTCCGGCCGCTCGCCGGGCACCCTCCAGCTCCCCGCGGTCCACCGCGCCGGGCCGGTCACCCTCACCGTCTCGACCGGCGGGACGAGCCCGGCGCTGGCCGGTTGGTTGCGGGACCGGGCCGCCGCGGCCCTCGGGCCGGAGGTCGCGATGCTCGCCGCACTGGTCGAGGAGGCCCGGGCCTCGCTTCGGGCGACGGGCCGGCCGGCCGGAGAGATCGCGTGGCGCGAGGTCTTCGACCGGGTGGCGCCGCTCGTCGACGACGGACGGACCGCGGAGGCACGAGCGCTGCTCGCCCGGCTGACCGGCGCCGGTCCGGACTGAGCCGGCCGCCCCCGCCAGGTCGCCGACGGCACCCCGGGAGCTCGACGACTCAGGGCTTCGCCACCATCACCACCGCCGCCGCGACGAACACCGCCGAGAGCGCCGCCGAGACGACGACGACCCTGGTGCAGAGCGCGGCGGGCTCCTTCCCCCCGCTCCCGGGCGCGGCGTGCTCGGGTGCGCCGGTGTCCTGCGCCACGAACTCCTGGAGCCGGCGCTCGGCCGGCCAGAGGAGCCCCTCGGCCACCACCGCAACTCCGATCCAGAGCACGAGTCCCGCCGAGATCCAGCCGTCGGCCAGGGTCCAGTCCCCGTGGCTGAGGCCGACCAGCGCGAACCCGAGAACCGGCACGAGGAAGAGCACCCGGCCCGCCCAGTTGACCCCGGGGCGGTAGTAGCGCACGAGCGCGTCGCCGGCCGGGGCTCCCGACGCCGCCGACCCCCGCAGCGAGAAGGCGAACCCCCCGGCGGTCACCATCGCCACCAGGCTCACCAGCGCGGCGAGGACGTGGCCGAGCAGGAGGAGGTCGTAGCCGGCGTCCCGGGCGTGGAGCACTGTCATCGCCACCGGCCCCCGCGCGGAGGCACGACGGTCATGGGCCGAGTCTGCCACCGCGGCGGGGCCGGTCCCCGGCACGGTGCACCCTTCCGGCATGCCGGAGTTGGTAGCGTTGGAGGGGGTAGCCATCTGATCCGGTCGTCGGGGTCCGGACCGGGTGTCGAGCATGGGATGCGAGGTGGCAGCGAGGTGCAAGAGCTCAACCGGCGATGGCAGAGGGGCACCGCGCTCAGCTGATGAACCAGCTTCGCCTCGATCCACTCACCGGCCGCTGGGTGGTGGTGAGCACCGACCGCGCCACCCGACCCCGGGCGTTCGCCCCGCGGATGGCCTCGATCCAGGCCGACACCTCCCGTCCCTGCCCGTTCTGTCCGGGGAACGAGGAGACCACCACCCCCTCGCTCGAGACCATCGGGCCGGACGGCGCCTGGCGGGTCCGGGTGGTCCCCAACCTCTACCCAGCGTTCGAGGGCAACGCGCCCTTCGTCGTGACCAACCGCGGACCCGTGTTCACCCAGGCCACCGCCGGTGGCATCCACGAGGTCCTCGTGCTCTCGCCCGACCACCAGAACTCGTGGTCGATGCTCAGCGACGAGCAGACCGCGGTGGTCATGCGGGCCATCGCCGACCGGATCGCCGAGCACGCCAGCATCCCCGGGCTCCGCTACAGCCAGGCGATCGTGAATGCCGGCCGCGAGGCCGGTGCCTCCATCGAGCACCCCCACGCCCAGCTGCTCGGGATGTCCTTCGTCCCGAGGGAGCTGGTCGAGGAGCAGGCGGGCTTCGCCCGCTTCGCCGGACGCTGCCTGCTCTGCACCACCGTCGACGCCGAGGAGAACGTGGCCCACCGGGTCGTCTACTCGGACGAGCAGGTCCTGGTGGTCTGCCCGTTCTGGAGCGGCTCGCCCTACGAGATGCTGGTCATCCCCCGCTCCCACGGTCCCCACCTGCACCACAGCCCCCCCACCGACCTGGTGGCGGTGGGCAAGGCGCTCAAGATCGCCCTCGAACGCCAGCGCAACGTGCTCGGCGACATCGCCTACAACCTGGTCTTCCACTCGGCCCCCTACCGGGCGCCCGAGCCCTACCACTGGCACGTCCACGTGGTGCCGAAGCTGACCACCGTCGCCGGCTTCGAGATGGGCACCGGCGTGCTCATCAACATCGTGAACCCCGAGCAGGCCGCCGAGGAGCTCGCCGCACCGGTCGCAGTGGCCAGCGCGGGCTGAGCCGCCCACGGACGCTCGGGCCGTCCGGAGCGTCGACCCGACCGCAGCTCAGACCAGCTCGAAGCTGAGGGACCCGTAGGAGCCGAGGGTCACCGGGTACGGCTCGATCCCGATGAGCGGGAAGGCGACCCGGCCGAGCAGCTCGATCGGCTGGCGCCCGACCCACTCCTCGACGTCGAGGGCGGCCGGCTGGGCCATCCGGCTCAGGTTGTGCACGCAGAGGACCGGGTTGCCGGTCCCCCGCTCGCCGTCGGGGGCCCGCCGGTCGGAGCGGACGAAGGCGAGCACCGACGGATTGGCCGAGCTGACCATCTCGAGGATCCCGGTCCCGAGGACGGGGAACTCCCGGCGGACCGCGAGCATCCGCCGCATCCAGTGGAGGAACGAGCTCGGGTTGCGCTGCTGGGCCTCGACGTTGACCGCCGGCGTACCCGTAGACCGGGTCCATCAGGGGTGGCAGGTAGAGCTGGGCGAAGTCGGCCCGGCTGAAGCCGCCGTTGCGGTCGGGGGTCCACTGCATCGGGGTTCGCACCGAGTCCCGGTCGCCGAGATAGACGTTGTCCCCCATCTGGATCTCGTCCCCGTAGTAGAGGACCGGGCTGCCCCGGAGGGTGAACAGGATCGAGAAGAGGAGCTCGGCGAGGCGGCGGTCGCGGTCGAGCAGGGGGGCGAGGCGCCGCCCGATCCCCATGTGACGCTTCATCCGCGGGTCCTTCGCGTACTCGGCGAAGAGGTAGTCACGCTCCTCCTCGCTGACCATCTCCAGGGTGAGCTCGTCGTGGTTGCGCAGGAAGATGGCCCACTGGGCACCGGGGGGTGCGTTCGGGGTCTGGGCGAGGATCTCGGTGATCGGGTAGCTCTGCTCGCGGCGCACCGCGATGAACAGCCGGGGCATGAGCGGGAAGTTGAAGCAGAGGTGGCACTCGTCGTCGTCGCCGAAGTAGTCGGCCACGTCGGCCGGCCACCCGTTGGCCTCGGCCAGGAGGATCCGGCCCGGGTAGTCCGCGTCGAGCTCTGCCCGCACCCGCTTGATGAAGGCGTGGGTCTCGGGGAGGTTCTCACCGCTGGTGCCGTCACGCTGGAAGAGGAAGGGCACCGCGTCGAGCCGGAAGCCGTCGAGGCCCAGGTCGAGCCAGAAGCGCACCACCTCGAGCATGGCATCGACCACCTCGGGGTTCTCGTAGTTGAGGTCGGGCTGATGGGCGTAGAAGCGGTGCCAGTAGTACTGGTCGCGGGCCGGCTCGTAGGACCAGTTGGAGCGCTCGACGTCGATGAAGACGACCCGGGCCTCGGGCCACCGCTGGTCGTCGTCGTTCCAGACGTACCAGTCGGCCTTGGGGTTGTCACGGCTCGGCGCGCGACTCGACGAACCAGGGGTGCTCGCTGCTGGTGTGGTTGATGACCAGGTCGGCGATGACCCGGATGCCGCGGCTGTGGGCCGCCTCGAGCAGGGCCCGCAGGTCGTCGACGGTCCCGCTCTCGGGGTGCACCGAGAAGTAGTCGCTGATGTCGTAGCCGCCGTCGCGCAGCGGCGAGGGGTAGAAGGGGAGGAGCCAGAGGCAGTCGACCCCCAGCCACTGGAGGTAGTCGAGCTTGGCGATGAGCCCCGGGATGTCCCCCACGCCGTCGTTGTTGCCGTCGAAGAAGCCCCGGATGAAGACCTCGTAGAAGACGGCGCGCTGGAACCAGAGCGGATCGTCCTCGGGCGGCGGGAGCGACCGTCCCGGCGGTGTGGAGAGCTCGGTCACGAGCGCACGCTATCCGAGGCGCGCGCCGCGATGGTGCTCTTCAACCGCCCCCCGGCCGGCCGGTCGGGAAGAGCGCCGACAGCAGTCGGTCGGCTGCCTCGTAGGGGTCGACCGTACCGTTCGAGAGCTCGGTCAGCGTCGTGGCGAATCGGTCGGCGGCGAGCAGGTCGTCGATCTCCTGTTCGACCAGCGCGAGCAGGATCTGGCGGAACTCGCGTGCGAGCCGCCGTCGGCGGCGCTCCTCCAGGGTACCGTCCGCGAGGAGCGACGACCGGTGCTCGGCGATGGCGGTCCACACCTCCTCGACCCCGTCACCGGTGGCGGCCACCGTCTCGACGATCGGCGGGCGCCAGGTGCCGAGCTGGGTGAGGTCGAGCATGAGCTCGAGGTCGCGGCGCGTCTCGCGCGCACCCGGACGGTCGGCCTTGTTGATCACGAACAGATCGGCGATCTCGAGGAGACCTGCCTTGTTCGCCTGGATCGCGTCGCCCCAGCCGGGGTTGACCACCACGATGGTGGTGTCGGTCGCTGCGGCGACCGACACCTCCTGCTGGCCGACCCCGACCGTCTCGACCAGCACCACCGGGACCCCCACCGCGGAGAGCACCCGGATCGCGTCGGGCACCGCCACGGTCAGGCCTCCCAGGTGGCCGCGGGTGGCCATCGAGCGGATGTAGACCTTCTCGTCGTGGGCGTGGTCCTGCATCCGGACCCGGTCGCCGAGGATCGCCCCACCGGAGAACGGCGACGAGGGGTCGACGGCCAGCACCGCCACCCGGTCGCTCCCGTCGAGGCCACGGGTGCGTGCCTGGTCGATGAGCCGGTCGGTGAGGGTCGACTTGCCCGAGCCGGGGGCGCCGGTGATCCCGACCGTGTAGGCCTGCCGTTGCTCGCGGTAGGCGAGCCCGGCAACCGCACGCGATGGGGGGCCGCCCCGTTCGACCATCGAGAGGAGACGGGGCAGGGCCACCCGGTCGCCATTGCGGGCGGCCTCGAACAGGACGGTGGGATCGGAGGGTTTCGGGCCGGGCACGGGCAGCCGAGGATACCCGGGGTGGTCCGGGGGGTCAGGCCCGGACGACGCTTGCGCCGAGGGAGTTGAGCTTGCGGTCGAAGTCCTCGTAGCCGCGGTCGACGTGGTGGGCGTCGGCGATCACCGTCTCGCCGTCGGCCGCCAACCCGGCCAGCACCAGCGCCGCCCCGGCCCGGACGTCGAATGCCCGCACCGGGGCCCCCGACAGCCGCTCGACCCCGCGGACCACCGCGTGATGGCCCTCGGTCCGCACGTCGGCCCCCATCCGGCGCAGCTCCTCGACGTAGCGGAACCGCCCGAAGAAGAGGTTCTCGGTGACGATGCCCACGCCGTCGGCCACGGTGAGCAAGGTGACCATGAGCGGCTTGTAGTCGGTGGCGAACCCCGGGTAGGGCAGGGTGGCGACGTCCACCGAGTGGATCCGCCCACCTCCCTTCGCGTCGGCCCGGAGCCCGCCGGGCCCCATGGTGATCTCGACGCCCATGGCGGTCAGCTTCCGGATCAGCATGTCCATGTGCTCGGGGCGGCCGTCCTCGACGACGACCTCGCCCCCGGTCAACGCGGCCGCGACCAGGAAGGTGGCGACGACCAACCGGTCGGGGACGACCCGGTGGGCTGCAGGGTGCAGACGCTCGACCCCCTCGACCTCGATCCGCGAGGTACCCGCCCCGGTGATCCGCGCGCCCATGGCGTTGAGGTAGTCGGCGAGGTCGGCCACCTCGGGCTCGCGGGCCGCGTTCTCGATGACCGTGGTCCCCTTGGCGAGGGTGGCCGCCATCAGCACGTTGTCCGTGCCGGTGTGGCTCGGGTACTCGAGCACGACCCGGTTGCCGATGAGCCGGGACGCTCCGCCGACCGTGCTCTCGACCGTTCCGACCACGTTGCCGTGCGAGGAACCGAACACCGCGCCCATGGTCTCGAGCGCGTGCAGGTGCATGTCGATCGGCCGGGGACCGAAGTCGTCCCCCCCGGTGCGGACACGCTCGCCCGTCCGCACCGGGCGAGGAGCGGACCGAGCACGACGACCGACGCCCGCATCCGCTCGACCAGCTCGTAGGGGGCCTCGGGGACCAGCTCGGCCGGGGTGGTCACGACCAGCTCGTCGGGACGGCTCCCCCGGGCCGCCTCGACGCCCATCGCACCGAGCACCTCGGCCATGATGTCCACGTCGGTGATCCTCGGGACGTTGGTGAGCACGTGCCTGCCCTCGGCGAGCAGGCAGGCGGCCATGAGCTTGAGCACCGAATTCTTGGCACCTCCGGCCCGCACGGTCCCGGAGAGCGGACCGCCCGGGGTGACGATGAAGCGGTCCACCCCACAAGTATGGCCCGGGGTGCCGGACGACCCGTCGATGCTGCGCCTCACGACCCGGGATCGGATACCGGTTCGCCCGTTCCGATCTCACCGTCCGGGCCCGTGGCGCCCCCCTCGGTGGCAGCCACTAACGTCTGTGCCCGTGAGCGCGACCGCCCAGGCACCCGATCGCAATCTGGCCATGGAACTGGTGCGGGTCACCGAAGCCTCCGCCCTGGCGGCGTCCCGGTGGATGGGGCGAGGGGACAAGGAGGGGGCCGACGGCGCCGCGGTCAACGCCATGCGCATCGTGCTCTCGAGCATCGCCATGGACGGGGTCGTGGTGATCGGCGAGGGGGAGAAGGACAACGCCCCGATGCTGTTCAACGGCGAGCGGATCGGTGACGGCACCCCGCCCAAGGCCGACATCGCGGTCGATCCGATCGACGGCACCACCTCGACCGCCCTCGGACGCGGCGGGGCCCTCGCGGTCATCGCCGTCTCCGAGCAGGACACCATGTTCGACCCGGGGCCGTGCGTCTACATGGAGAAGCTGGCGGTCGGCCCACGGGCGGTCGGTGCCATCGACATCACCCAGCCGATCGCGGCGAACCTGGAAGCGGTGGCCAAGGCCAAGGGAGCCTCGGTCCGCGACCTCACCGTGATCATCCTCGACCGTCCGCGCCACGAGCAGCTGATCGCCGATGTCCGCGCCACCGGGGCACGGATCCGGCTCATCACCGACGGCGACGTGGCCGGCGCCATCGCCACCTCGTGGCCCGACACCGGGGTGGACCTCCTGGTCGGCATCGGGGGAACCCCCGAGGGCGTGATCGCGGCCGCGGCGCTCAAGTCGATGGGCGGCGAGATCCAGGGTCGCCTCTACCCCCGCGACGAGACCGAGCGGACCGCGGCGCTCGACCGCGGCTACGACCTCGACGCCGTCCTGACGACCGACGACCTGGTGCGCGGGGACAACTGCTTCTTCGCCGCCACCGGGATCACCGACGGGGAGCTGCTCCAGGGCGTCCGCTACGACGAATTCGGTGCCAGCACCCAGTCGCTGGTCATGCGGTCCAAGTCCGGGACGGTCCGGCTCATCGACGCCAGGCACCCGCTGCACAAGCTCTCCGAGTACAGCGCCATCGAGTTCGGCTGACCAACCGACGTGGGGAGCGGTCGGCTCCGTCCCGCTACTCGGCGAGGCTCAGGAACCGCTCCACCCGCTGCTTCTCACGCTCGGCGACCCGGCGCCGCTCGGTGTCCTCTCCGGCCTGCTCGATCTCGTGCTCGGCTGCCTCCAGACGTTCCCGGAGTCGGTCCGTGTCGAGGTCTCCGACGGGATAGGCCTCCTGGAGCAACAGCAGCGCGTGGTTGCCGCCCACTTGGAGATAGCCTTCCGCCTGCGCGAACCGGACCACCTCGGTCTCGGTCCTGTACAGCCGCAGCTCGGTGGGCTCGAGGGTGGCCAGCAGCGGTGCGTGCCGGCTGAGGATGCCGATCTGACCGAGCGTGGTGCGTGTCGAGACCATCTCCACCTCGCCGTTGAAGATCTCACCCTCCGGGGTGAGCACTTCGACGGGGAACGGCGTGTGGGCCACCTCAGTTCTCCTGGCTGTCCCGGAGCACGTCGTCGATCGTGCCCTTCATGAAGAACGCACGCTCGGGGAGGTCGTCGTGCTTCCCCTCGAGGATCTCCTTGAACCCCCGGACCGTCTCGGCGACCGGGACGTACACGCCCGGGGTACCGGTGAACTGCTCGGCGACGAAGAACGGCTGCGAGAGGTACCGCTCGAGCTTGCGGGCCCGGGTCACCGTCACCTTGTCCTCGTCGGAGAGCTCGTCGATTCCGAGGATCGCGATGATGTCCTGCAGCTCCTTGTAGCGTTGGAGCACCTGCTTCACCTCGTTGGCGACCCGGAAGTGCTCCTCCCCGAGGACCTCGGCCTTGAGGATCGTCGAGGTCGAGTCGAGCGGATCGACCGCCGGGTAGATGCCCTTCTCGGCGATCGACCGGGACAGCACCGTCGTGGCGTTCAGGTGGGCGAACACCGACGCCGGAGCGGGGTCGGTGAGGTCGTCGGCAGGCACGTAGATCGCCTGCACACTGGTCACCGAGCCCTTGCGGGTGGAGGTGATCCGCTCCTGCAGCTCGCCCATCTCCGAGTCGAGGGTCGGCTGATAGCCGACCTGCGAGGGCATCCGGCCGAGCAGCGCCGAGACCTCCGAGCCGGCCTGGACGAAGCGGAAGATGTTGTCGATGAAGAGGAGGACGTCCTGCCCCTCCTCGTCCCGGAAGTACTCGGCCATCGTGAGACCGGACAGCGCCACCCGCATCCGGGCGCCGGGCGGCTCGTTCATCTGCCCGAAGACGAGCATCGTCTTGTCGAGCACGCCCGATTCCTTCATCTCGATCCAGAGGTCGTTGCCCTCGCGTGAGCGCTCGCCGACACCGCAGAACGCCGACAGCCCACCGTGCTCCTGGGCGAGGTTGTGGATGAGCTCCTGGATGATCACGGTCTTGCCGACGCCCGCACCTCCGAACAGCCCGACCTTGCCCCCCTTGACGTAGGGCGCCAGCAGGTCGACGACCTTGATGCCGGTCTCGAACAGCTCCGTCGTCGGGGTCATCGCCTCGACGTTGGGGGCCTCCCGATGGATCGGCCAGCGCTCGATGCCCTCCTCCAGCGGAGCACCGAGGTCGATCGGCTCGCCGAGCAGGTTGAAGATCCGTCCGAGCGTGCCCCGCCCCACCGGAACGGTGATCGGTGCTCCGGTGTCGATCACCTCGGCACCCCGGGCGAGGCCGTCGGTGGTGTCGAGCGCCACCGCCCGGACCCGGTCGTCGCCGAGCTGCTGCTGCACCTCGCAGATCAGGAACTCGTCCTGGGCGGCACCGATGTCCTCGTCCTCCTCGGCACGCGCAGCCGCCGGGCGGCGCACCTTGATGGCGTGGTTGATCTCCGGGAGCTTCTCGTGGAACACCGCCTCGATCACGACGCCTTCGATCGCCTCGATCCGCCCGACGTTCTCGGTGCGGCTCTCCGCCGGCGGTGCCTTGTCTGTCAATGCCATCCCACTCTCCACTCTGGGCTCTACCCGAGCCCCTCGGCCCCGGCGACGACTTCCATGATCTCCTGGGTGATCTCGGCCTGGCGCGCCCGGTTCATCTGCAGCGTGAGGTCATGGATCAGCTCGCCGGCGTTGTCAGAGGCATGGCGCATCGCGGTCATCCTCGCGCCGTGCTCGGATGCGGTCGAATCGAGCAGTGCACGGTAGATCGAGATCTCGACGTAGTCGGGCACCAGCCTCCGCAGCACCGCCACGGCGTCGGGCTCGTACTCGGGTACCACCCGCTGCCCGCTCGCGGTGCCACCTTCCGCCTCCTCGGTCGGCTCCCCCTCGAGCACGGTCGCCCGCTGCAGGGGGAGGAGTGTCTCGCGCCGGACCACCTGGGAAATCGGCGAGAGGAAGCCGTTGTAGAACACCTCCACCTGGTCGACCTCGCCGTCGAGGTAGGCGGACATCAGCCGTTCGGCGATGCGGCGCGCGTCGGGAAAGCTGGGACGGTCGGTGAAGCCGGTGAAGCTGTCCGCCGGCTCCAGCCCGCGGAAGGTGAGCGACGATGCGACTCTCCGGCCGGACGCGAAGTAGACCACCCGCCGTCCGTCACCCTCGTGCTCGCGTCCGGCGGCGACCCCGGCCCGGACGATGTTCGAGTTGAACGCACCGGCGAGACCCCGATCGCCGGCGACGAGCAACAGGCCGACCGTCCCCACCTCGGCGTGCTCCTCGAGGATCGGCACGCTCGGGACCGCACCGGCGGCCTCGGCCGCCTGCCGGGTCATCCGCCGGATGGCGCCCGCGTACGGCCGCAGCGCCACGATCCGCTGTTCGGATCGGCGCAGCCGGGCGGCCGCGACCATGGCCATCGCCCGGGTGATCTTCTCGATGTTCTTGACGGCGCTGATGCGGTTGCGCACGTCGCGCTGCGACTGTGGCATAGATCGTGAGGCGCGCTGGGATTACTCCACCAGGGCGGCCTGACCCTCCTTCTCCTCCACCGGCTGCTTCGTGGCTTCCGTCCGACCGGAGGGGGGGATCTCCCCTGCGCCCTCTTCGAACGCGTGGCCCTCTTCGTCGAGGTCGAACCCGAAGTCCCCTGCGAACTGCTCCACGACCGCGGCCACCCGGGCCTGGGTCTCGTCGCTCCAGTCCCCACCTGCGATCTTCTGGAGCAGGTCGGGATCGCTCCCGTGGACCATCTCGACGAGCTCCTCCAGGAAGCGCTCGACCTTGTCGACCAGGATCCGGTCGAGGTGCCCGTTGGTGGCCGCATAGATCTGGACCACCTGCTCCTCGACCGGCATCGGGGCGCGCTCGGACTGATTGAGCGTCTTCACCAGCCGCTGTCCGCGGGCCAGCGTCCGCTGGGTGTCGGGGTCCAGCTCGGAACCGAACTGGGAGAATGCCTCGAGCTCGCGGAACTGGGAGAGCTCGAGCTTCAGGCGGCCCGAGACCCGCCGCATCGGCGTGATCTGGGCGCTCCCGCCTACTCGGGAGACCGAGATGCCGACGTTGATGGCCGGACGCACGCCGGAGTAGAAGAGCCCCGGCTCGAGGAAGATCTGCCCGTCGGTGATCGAGATCACGTTGGTCGGGATGTAGGCCGAGACGTCACCGGCCTGCGTTTCGATCACCGGCAACGCGGTCAGGGATCCGCCGCCGGGCACCTTCGCCCCGGTCCGCGGATCGGTCAGGTCGTCCGCCAGCTTGACCGCCCGCTCGAGCAGCCGGGAGTGCAGGTAGAAGACATCACCCGGATACGCCTCGCGACCCGGGGGCCGGCGCAACAGCAGGGACATCTGCCGGTAGGCGTAGGCGTGCTTGGTGAGGTCGTCGTAGATCGCCAGTGCAGCCCTGCCGCCGTAGAGGAAGTACTCGGCCATCGCGCAGCCTGCATACGGTGCCAGGAACTTGATCGGCGCGGCCTCGTCGGCGGCCGCCATCACGATGATCGTGTTCTTCAGGGCGTCGGCCTCCTCGAGCACGGCTGCCAGGCGGGCCACGACCGACTTGCGCTGTCCGATCGCAACGTAGACGCAGACGAGGTCTCGATCCCTGTTGTTGATGATCGTGTCGATGGCGATGGCCGTCTTGCCGGTCCCGCGGTCACCGATGATCAGCTCCCGCTGGCCGCGACCGATCGGGATCATCGAGTCGATCGCCTTCAGGCCGGTCAGCATCGGTTCCCGCACCGGCTGACGCTGGACGATCCCCGGCGCCTTGTGCTCGACCGGGCGCGTCCCGGCAGCCCTGATCTCGCCCTTCCCGTCGAGCGGGTTGCCGAGTGGATCGACGATCCGCCCGAGCAGGTCGTCGCCGACGGGAATCTCGAGCAACCGCTTGGTGCGCCGCACGGTGTCTCCCTCGACGATCTTCTGCCACTCGCCGAAGAGGACCGCGCCGACGTTGTCGGACTCGAGGTTGAGGGCCAGCCCGGTGACGTCGTGGGGGAACTCGAGCATCTCGAGCGACATGCAGTTCTCGAGTCCGTGCACACGGCAGATACCGTCGGCCACGGAGAGCACGGTCCCGATCTCGGTGAGATCGGCGCCGGTGCTGTCGAGGCCCTGGATCCGGCTCTTGAGGATCGAGGTGATCTCGTCAGGCTTGATCTGCATTGGGTGGCTCCTTGCCTTGCGAGGGTAAGCGCGCCTGTGCGACCTGCTTGCGGAGGTCGTTCAGCCGATTCCTGATCGACGCATCGAGGACGACGTTGCCGACGCGGAGCACGATGCCACCGAGCATGTCGGGGTCGACCACGGTCGTGAGCTGGATGGTATTGCCGGTCCCGCTGCCGATCTGTTCGCTGATACTGCGCACGGTCGCCTCGTCGAGCTGCACCGCGCTGGTCACCTCGACCGGGAGCAGCTTCATCTCGGCATCCCATCGCGCCTCGTAGAGCGCACGGACGTGGACGATCTCCGGCATGCGCTGACGCTCGATGAGCGTCTCGAGGAAGCTCATGAGCGTCTCATCGGCCCCCTCGACCATCCGGGCGAGTCCCTCCTTCTTCTCGGTGGTCGAGAAATAGGGCGAAACGAAGAAGATCTCGAGCTGCCGATCGGCAGCCAGCGCGTCGACGAACTGGGCGAGCTGCTCACGCACGGTGTCGAGCACGCCGCGCTCGGAGGCGACCTCGAACAGCGCCCGTGCGTAGACCTCGGCGACCTCTTCCATCAGACGGCGACCTGTTCCACTCGTTGCGCTCGGCGATCAGCCCTGGCGGCGAGCGCCGCTCAGGACGGTGAAATCGAGATCGGAGAGCGCGTCGGTGACCAGCCGTCGCTGGTCCTCCTCGGTGAGCACCTTGCGGGTCACCTGCTCGGTGGCCATGATCGTGAGGTCGGCGACATCCCGGAGGATCTCGTCGATCATCCGGCGGCTCTCGGCCTCGATCTCGCGCCGGGTCTGTTCCAGCATCTGCTCACCCCGGGCCTGGGCGGTGGTGCGGGCCTCGCGCTCGTGGGCGGCGGCCGCCTGGCGGGCACGCTCGATGATCTCCTCTGCCTGCTGACGTGCCTCTCTCAGGTGCTCGCGGTACTCGACCAGGATCTCGTCCGCCTCGCGACGGGTACGGTCGGCCGCGTCGAGCGATTCGTCGATCACCTTCTGCCGGTTGTCGAGTGCCTGTCCGATGCGGGGCAGCACGAATTTGATGAGGATGAAGAGCGAGATCCCGAAGACCAAGAGCGTCCAGACCGTCAGCCCGACGTCGGGAGTGATCAGCCAGGAGCTGGATGCGAGTACCACCGTGCCGGCTCCGTCGGCCTAGAGGAAGAAGGCGATGAAGCCGCCGACCAGGCCGTAGAAGAATGTCGCCTCGGTCAGCGCGAACCCGAGCCACTGGATCGAGGTGATCTCGTTCCGCATCTCCGGCTGGCGGGTCACCGACTCGATCACCTTGCCGAAGAGCATCCCGATGCCGGCACCGGCACCCGCGGCGCCGCCGCCGGCCCCGACACCGAGGGCGATCGATTTCCCCGCGTTCAACCCGATGTTTTGATACGACTGGACAGCGGCCGTGATCACAGAATGGACAACCATGGTGATACCCACGATATGAATCATGTAGCTCGTCGCTCCTTTTTGTTAATGGCTGCCGACAGCCCCGCCCAAATAAATGGCGGTCAATATTGCGAAGATAAAGGCCTGTAGGCCGGCGATCAGTACGCACTCGAACAGATAGATCGCCACACCGAGCGGCAGGAGGAACCAGCCCACAGCCGGCAGCCCCAGCAGGACCGCCATGTCGCCGGCCATGAAATCTATCAGCAGGTGCCCGGCGAGCAAGTTGGCCCACAGTCGGATCGCCAGCGAGAGCAGCCGCAGGAAGTGCGAGACGATCTCCAACGGGTAGAGGAAGATCAGCATGCCTCCGCTGACACCCGACGGGACCAGTGACTTCACATACCCCCGCAGCCCGTGGGCGCGGAGCCCCTCGACGTTGTACGCGATGAAGACGCCAAGCGCCAGGACCAGCGGGAGAGCGACATTGGTGTCTGCGGCATAGATCTGGAACGAGGGGAGGCCCACTCCGCCGATGTGGATCTTGTCCAGCGTGTTCACGGGCAACGGGATGTAGCCGAGGAGGTTGGTCACCAGGACGAACACGAACAGCCCGAAGATGAGCGGAAACCACTTCCTCGCCATCTGTTCGTCCATGCTGTCGGTGGCCAACCGTTTCGTGAGGTCGTACCCCCACTCGACAGCGGTCTGGACCCGGTTCGGGCGCATCTGCATGCGCCGCGCGACCCACAGGAGGATGCCGATGGTCAGCCCTGCGGTGAGCAGCAGGTAGAGCACTCCCTTGTTGATGTTGATCGGACCCAGGTGCGCCCAGGTCACCAGCTGGTAGGGGGAGACGATGTTGAACGAGTTGTTCCTGTGCGTCTTGATGCCGAACACGAGCGCGAGCACGACCAGGCCCACCAGATACGCCAGGAGGACGAGGTAGGTGATCTGCCTGCGGCGGCTGATGCCGGACAGGAGCGTCATCTGACGGCCGTACGCGTCGGCGGACCGGAGAGCACCTTGACGGCGAAGGCCACCGAGTACGCCCCGAAGATCACCAGCGAGGTGGTGAGACCGTCCCGGCGGCCGCCGACGAGGGCCGAGATCAGGATGAAGCCGGCCAGCAACCAGATCCGGGCGAACCCCTCGAAGAGGGTGACGCCCAGCTGCTTGAGCGGTGTTTCCACCTTGCGCGTCCAGCGCCGGTCGGCTTCACCGATCACGCGCTGCAGGATCCAGCCGCCGGCGCCGATGGCGACGCCCAGTACCGGTGCACCGAGCGCGACAGCCGGCACGATGGCGACCACGACGAACACCACGTCCAGATACCGCAACACCGGGAGAGAACGCACCTTGACCCTGACGTCTGTCGCTACCGCCAAGGCCGACTCCGGGCGTACCGGGCATGCAGCGTCCACCGGGTCACCGGGACGGCCTTGCACGGGTGGACGCGGGGAGGGCAACGGTGCCTGCCATTCACGGGCAGCATCATCGCACCATTGCGGTCGTGGCGGCAAAACGCCGGAAACACGGCATTCACCGTTTGGAAACGGCCCTCCTTGCGGCGGCGGCCACCCCGGCGGGGTCTTGAGACCCGGCAGCTGTCCGGTGCGCCTCGGGCGCGGGACGGGGCGCGGTGACGACAACCGAAGGGCCCTCCCCGCGCTCGCCGTCCTCGGCCGGGACGTCCGTCAGGTCCTCGGGCTGGACGTCCGCCGGGCGGCGCAGCGAGGGGTGGAAGAGCGTGTAGAGGACCACGCCGAGCGCAAGGGCCCCGAAGGGGATGAAGGCGTTGACGCTCGAGACGTAGAGCGGGAAGAGGATGAACCCCGAGAGGAGGGCGGTCCAGGTCCAGAGGATGAGCACGCTCCGGCGGTGGCCGTGGCCGAGGCGCAGCAGCCGGTGGTGCAGGTGGTTCTTGTCCGGGGTCGAGAAGCCGGTCCGGTTGGCGGTCCGTCGCACGAAGGCGAATGCCATGTCCACGATGGGTACCCCGAGGATGAAGAAGGGGATGAACAGCGGCGCGAAGAAGAAATAGGTCTCGCCGCTGCGCGCGGCCACCCCACCGACCGTGCCCGCCGAACGGCCCCCGATGAGCATGGTCGACGCGGCCATCAACAGCCCGAGCAGGAGGGCCCCTGCGTCGCCCATGAAGATGCGGGCCGGGTGGAAGTTGTGGGGTAGGAAACCGAGGCAGATGCCGCAGGTGACCACCGCGATCAGCGGGCCGATGTTGTCGGCGGGCAGGTTGCCGAGGTACTGGAGGTGCAGGCCGTACACGGCGAGGGCGCCGGAGGCGATGGCGACCACACCGGCGGCCAGGCCGTCGAGGCCGTCGATGAGGTTGACCGCGTTGGTGATGGCGATCACCCAGAGGGCGGTCAGCAGCGGGGTCCACTCCGGGGAGAGCTGCACGAGGCCGGCCAGGGGGACCTTGAACTGGTACCAGGTCACCCCCATGAAGTAGAGAATGGTGGCGGCCAGAACCTCCCCGGCGACCTTGGCCGGGGCGGACATGTCCCGGAAGTCGTCGATGAGCCCGACCACGAAGATGGCCGCCGCACCGAGCAGGAGCCCCATCGGCTCCGACGAGGTCCGGAAGAGGACGCCCAGGGCGGGAACCGAGGCAGCGACCGCCACGGTGACCAGCATGGCCACGAACATGGCCACGCCGCCCGACTCGGGGGTCACCCGCTGGTGGACCTTGCGGTCGTCGGGCTGGGCCACGTACCCGATCTGCATGGCGATCCGGCGGGCCGGGAAGGTGAGCACGAACGAGGAGACCGCGGCCACCACCAGCAGGACGCCGTACCAGTTGAGGGGGATCCCCGGGCTCAACGGGTCATCCTGGACACCGCCCCCGGGGCTCCGGGGGTCACGCCCCGGTGAGCGCCGGGTAGGGCGGGAACCGGCCGCAGAGGGCCCGCACCTCGGCCCGCACCGCGTCGAGCGTCCCCTCGTCCCCGCGGCCGCGCAGGGTCCGTCCGATGAGGGCCCCGACCTCGGCCATCTCCGCCTCACCCATGCCCGCGGTGGTCTCCGCCGCGGACCCGAGCCGGAGCCCGGAGCTCACGTAGGGAGGGCGCGGGTCGTCGGGGATGGCGTTGCGATTGCAGGTGATCCCCGCCCGGTCGAGGACCTCCTGGGCCTCCTTGCCGGTGAGCTCGGGGTCGAAGGAGCGCAGGTCGACGAGGACCTGGTGGTTCTCGGTGCCGCCCGAGACCAGGCGGAAGCCGGCGTCGGTCAGCGCCCGGCCGAGGGCGACGGCGTTGGCCACCACCTGCGCCGCATAGGCCCGGAACTCGGGGCGGGCCGCCTCGGCGAAGGCCACCGCCTTGGCCGCGATCACGTGCTCGAGCGGGCCGCCCTGCAGGCCGGGGAAGACCGCACTGTCGATCGACTTGGCGAGCTCCGCCGAGCAGAGGATCGCGCCGCCCCTCGGCCCGCGCAGCGTCTTGTGGGTGGTGAGGGTGACCACGTCGGCCACCCCGACCGGTGAGGGGTGGACCCCCCCGGCGACCAGCCCGGCCGGGTGGGCGGCGTCGAACAGGAACCGGGCCCCCACCGAATCGGCGATCTCGCGGAACGGGAGCGGGTCGATGATCCGGGCGTACACGGTGGCCCCGGCCACGATCAGGGCGGGCCGTTCACGGCGGGCCACGTCGGCGACCTGGTCGAAGTCGATGATCTCCCCCGGCTTGTCCGGATCGTCCGAGGCCGCAGAGACGCCGTAGGAGACGAACCGCCAGATCTTGGAGGTGATCGAGGTCGGGGATCCGTGGGTGAGGTGGCCACCCTGGTCGAGGCGCATGGCCAGGATGGTCTCGCCGGGCTCGACGAGCGCCCGGTAGGCGGCCAGGTTGGCGCTCGCCCCGGCGTGCGGCTGCACGTTGACGTGCTCCGCCCCGAACAGCGCGGCCAGTCGCTCACGGGCCAGGTCCTCGACCCGATCGATCACCTGGTTGCCGCCGTAGTACCGGCGACCCGGGTAGCCCTCGGAGTACTTGTTGGTCAGGATGGAGCCGGTGGCGGCCAGCACGGCCGGCGAGGCGAAGTTCTCCGATGCGATGAGCTGGAGGGTGGTCGACTCGCGCTCGGCCTCCTCCCCGAGGAGGCCGAGCACCTCGGGGTCCGAGGTCAGCCAGGCCCCGAACGGGGAAGAGGGGTGCGGGCTGGCCGATGCCGGCGCGGTGCGCATGGCCCGAGTGTACCGACGGCGGATCGGCCCCGACAGCCCTCCGGTAGGCTCGTCCGTTTGATGAGCATCGATCCCAGGACCCCGGTCGTCGTCGGGGTCGGACAGGCGACCAACCGACCTCGGACCGAGGGGGAGGGCTCCCTGGCGGACCGCCCCGAGCCGATCCGCCTCATGCTCGAGGCCGTCGGAGCGGCCGTGGAGGACTGCGACGGCGCCGCACCGGGCGCCTCGGCCCCGGCGGGACGGACCCTGCTGGCCCGCGCCCAGTCGGTGCGGGTGGCCGACCCGCTGAGCTGGCACTACGCAAACCCGGGCGCGCTCCTCGCCGGGATGCTCGGGATCGAGCCGGCGGAGCTCCTGGTCACCACCACCGGGGGGAACGGCCCACAGGCCCTGGTCAACGCCACCGCGCTGGCCATCGGCCGCGGCGACCTGGACGTGGCGGTCCTGGCCGGGGCCGACTGCGTCTACACCCGGACCGCCGCCCGGCGGCACCCGGACCGGCCGGTCCTGCCCTGGACGATCGGACCGGCCGACGTCGATCCACCGCTCCGGTTCGGCAGCGACCGCCGGGGGACCACCCGGGCCGAGGAGGAAGGCGGGCTCGACCTCCCCGTCCATGTCTTCCCCCTGTTCGAGAACGCCCTGCGTGCGGAGGCCGGGCGCACCCTCGAGGAGCACGCACGCCACATCGGGTCGCTCTGGTCGCGCTTCTCGGAGGTGGCCGCCGGCAACCCCTACGCCTGGCTGCGCGATCTCAGGAGCCCCGACGAGCTCATCACCGCCACCGAGGCCAACCGGATGATCGCCCATCCCTACACCAAGCTCCTGACCGCGAACATGCAGGTCGACCAGGGGGCGGCGGCCATCCTCTGCTCGGCCGGGGCGGCCGATTCGGCTGGTGTCCCCCGCGACCGCTGGGTGTTCCCGCTGGCCGGGGCAGACGCCGAGGACCACTGGTTCCTCTCCCACCGGGCGGACTTCCACTCCTCGCCCGCCATCCGGCTGGCGGGGCAGGCGGCGCTCGCGCTCGCGGGGACCACGGTCGACGAGGTCGCCCATCTCGACCTCTACTCCTGCTTCCCCTCTGCGGTCGCCATCGCCGCCGCAGAGCTCGGGCTCCCGGACGACGCTGCCGATCGCCCGCTCACGGTCACCGGGGGGCTCACCTTCGGCGGTGGGCCCGGCAACAACTACGGCACCCACGCGCTCGCCTCGATGGTCGGCCGGCTGCGGGACGACCCCGGCACGCTGGGCCTCGTCACCGGCCTCGGCTGGTACCTCTCCAAACACAGCATCGGGCTCTACGGCAGCGATCCGGGCCCCGGTGGGCCACCGGACGCCGCGGGGGGCCTGCCGGCCGAGGCAAAGGTCGAGTCGGCCGGCGGCTTCTCCTGGGCAGACCCCCAGATCGGGATCGGTGCGCTCCCCCAGTGCGCTCCCGACGCCGACGCCGAAGGAGAGGTGAGCGTGGAGACCTACTCGGTGGCCTTCGGCCGGGACGGCGCGCCGGAGTCGGCGGTGGTGGCGTGCCGCACACCGGAGGGCCGTCGGGCCTGGGCACGGACGACCGACCCCGACCACCTGGCCCTGCTGGTCACCCAGGAGGGTTGCGGACGGCTCGGCACCCTCCGGGCGGACGGTGAGGTCGACCTCACCTAGGCCTGGGCGGTCGACCTCGGTCAACGGGGACCGGCGGGCTCCCCCGGGCGCCTCAGCGCCTCGCTCAGGTCGGGGATGTCTTGACCGACATGGGTGGCGGAGCCTCCGGTTGGCCGTAGCGGTGGCGGAACGCGGCATACGCGAAAGGGCCGGCGATCATCGGCAGCCAGTAGGAGGCGACCCGGTAGGCCAGGGTGGCGAGCACCGCCTGGCCCCCGTTGAGGCCGGCGGCCAGGAGGAGTCCGGAGAGGCTGGCCTCGACGATCCCGAGCCCTCCCGGGGTGATCGGGACCAACCCGATCACCCCCGCCACCGCGTAGGCCAGCAGGATGAGCGACGGACGCGGATGCGCGCCCACCGCCCGCACACAGAACAACAGGCACAGGTAGTCGAAGGCCAGGCGACCGGCCGACAGCAGGGTGGCCTGCCACCACTGTTGGCCGAGCACGGTCCGGATCGTGTTGCGCTGCTCGACGAGCCGCTCGGGCACCCCGCTCAGGGGGTCGCGCTTGCGCAGGAAGCGGACCTTGGGCCGGAGGCGGTTGTAGACGGCCTGGACGACCCGGCCCACGGTCAGCAGCGGGCCGTCGGACGCCATCACCAGCACCCCGAGGGCGACGAAGAGGACGAACGCGATGGCACCGAAGATCGCCGCATGAGCCAGGCCGGAGCTCACCGGGGCCCCGAACAGGACCACCGGGAGCACGAAGACCGGCAGGGCGAGAAGGCCGCCGATCCCGAGGAAGGAGAAGGCGGTCAGCCCGCTCACCGCCTCGCTCGGGTCCATCCCGCTGGCCCCGAGCATGCGGAACTGGACCGCCGCTCCGGCCGCGGCGCCTCCGGGGACGATGAGCGAGATGGCGTTGCCCGCCAGCTGGGCGGTGATCACCGAGAACCACGCCTTGGTCCGCAGCGCGATGCGCTGGAGGGAGAAGGTGCAGGCGAAATGGGCGCCCTCCGACAGCAACGCGGGGACGAACCAGAGCAGGTTGAGGGTGACCAGCTTGGGCCATGAATCGAGGACGGCCAGCACGCTGGGCGCCACCAGATAGAGGGCCACGCCCGCGACGCCGACCGCGATCGCGCGCTTGACCACCGTCTTCCAACGGATCGGCCGGCCCTGTTGCTCCTCGAACTGGGCCTCGAACGTGCGCGGGCCCGGCTCCGTCCCGTGACCGGACACACTGCTCATCCGGTCACGCTCCACACCGTCGGCAACCCACGATCGCGGACCGGACTGCTCAGCCTCCGGCCGGCCCGGTGACCGCCGCCGGCGGGATGCCGGCACCACGCAGATCACCCTCGAGGCCGGCCACCCTGCGTCTCATCGGATCACACGCCGTCGGCGCCAGCTCGGTCATGCCCATCTCCCTTTCGAACGCAGTGGTGCCCTCCGATCATCCCACGGGACGTCGGCGGTCGGCACTCCCGGGGCGGTGCCGGCTTGGGCCCGGCGGCCGGTCGCACCCGGACGGCGCACCGCCCACGAGCCGTTAGCCTGGTGCTCCGTGAGCGAGACCACCCACGCCCAGCTGACCCGCGACACCTACGAGCGCCTGCAGGCCGAGCTCGAGGACCTCACCACCCGCGGCCGGGTGGAGATCGCCGCTGCGATCGAGGCCGCCCGGGCCCTCGGCGACCTCAGCGAGAACGGCGACTACCACGCGGCCAAGGACGCCCAGGGGAAGATGGAGTCCCGGATCCGCCAGCTCCAGCGCCTGTTGAAGACCGCCAGGGTCGTGGAGGCCGACGGGTCCGCCGACGGCACGGTCGGACCGGGCACGGTGGTGACCCTCCGCTACGAGGGTGACGACGAGAACGACACCTCGGAGTACTTCGTCGGCTCGATCGAGGAACGGCAGGGTGACCTGGTCGTGGTGTCCCCGGGGTCACCGCTCGGCCAGGCGCTGGCGGGCCACGGCGTCGGGGAGACGGTCGAGTACGCGGCTCCCGGAGGCAGCCTGCGGGTCGAGATCGTGACCGTGAGGAGTTCGCTGTGAGCGGGCCGCGCACCCTCTCCGAGAAGGTCTGGGACCGCCACGTCGTCCACGCCGGTGGTGGCGACGAGCCGGACATCCTCTTCATCGACCTGCACCTGGTGCACGAGGTGACCTCCCCGCAGGCCTTCGACGGCCTGCGCCTGGCCGGTCGGACCGTCCACCGCCCGGACCTGACCGTCGCCACGGCCGACCACAACGTGCCGACCACCGACGTCGACCGCCCGGTGGCCGATCCGATCTCGGCCACCCAGCTCGCCGTGCTGGCCGCCAACTGTGCCGAGTTCGGGATCACCTGCTACCCGATGGGCGACGCCAACCAGGGCATCGTGCACATCATCGGACCCGAGCAGGGCCTGACCCAGCCGGGCATGACCATCGTCTGCGGGGACAGCCACACCTCGACCCACGGCGCCTTCGGCGCGCTCGCCTTCGGGATCGGCACGAGCGAGGTCGAGCACGTGCTCGCCACACAGACACTTCCTCAGCGGCGACCGGCGTCGATGGCGGTCGACATCGACGGTGAGCTCCCGCCCGGGGTCACCGCCAAGGACCTGGTGCTCGCGATCATCGGCCGGATCGGGACCGGGGGCGGCAACGGCCACATCATCGAGTACCGCGGTCCGGCGGTGCGCGCCCTCTCCATGGAAGGGCGGATGACCGTCTGCAACATGTCGATCGAGGCCGGGGCCCGGGCGGGCATGATCGCACCGGACGACACCACCTTCCGCGTACCTCGAGGGCCGCGACCACGCGCCGAAGGGCGCGGCGTGGGAGGAGGCGCTGGACGTCTGGCGTTCCCTCCCCACCGACGACCGGGCTGCGTTCGACCGCGAGGTCCGGCTCGACGCGGGCACGCTCACCCCCTTCGTGACCTGGGGCACCAATCCGGCCCAGGTGGTCCCCATCGACGGGGTGGTCCCCGATCCCGGCGCATCCGACGACGCGCACGAAGCAGAGGCGATCGACCGTGCCCTCGCCTACATGGGCCTGGCCGCCGGCACCGCGATGCGCGACATCGCGGTGGACACCGTGTTCATCGGGTCGTGCACCAACGGTCGCATCGAGGACCTCCGAGCGGCCGCGGACGTGCTGCGCGGCCGGACCGTCTCCCCAGGGATGCGGGCGCTGGTCGTGCCGGGCTCGCACCGGGTCAAGGCCCAGGCGGAGGACGAGGGGCTCGACACGGTGTTCACCGCGGCCGGGTTCGACTGGCGCTCCCCCGGGTGCTCGATGTGCCTGGCCATGAACCCGGACAAGCTCGCGCCGGGCGAGCGGGCCGCGTCCACCTCGAACCGCAACTTCGAAGGGCGCCAGGGCCGCGGCGGACGCACCCACCTGGTGTCTCCAGCGGTCGCCGCCGCCACCGCGGTCGCCGGCCACTTCGCCGCGCCCGGCGACCTCGATTGATGCGCGCGGTACGCATGGTGACCGGGCGGGCGGTGCCCCTCGACCGCTCGGACGTGGACACCGACCAGATCATCCCGTCCGACTGGCTCAAGCGGGTCGAGCGGACCGGGTTCGGTGCCGGCCTCTTCGCAGAGTGGCGGGACGATCGGAATTTCGTGCTCAACCGGGAGGAGTTCGCCGGGGCCACCATCCTGGTGGCCGGGCCCGACTTCGGCACCGGCTCGTCGCGCGAGCACGCGGTCTGGGCGCTCCAGGACTACGGATTCGAGGCGGTGGTCTCCCCGCGCTTCGGGGACATCTTCCGGAACAACTGCACCAAGGCGGGACTGGTACCGGCGGAGGTGGACGACCGGACCGGTCGCCTGCTGCTCGACGCGATCGTCGCCGACCCGTCGACCGAGATCACCATCGACATCGAGCGCGGGACGGTCGAAGCGCCGTCCGCGGGGATCCGGGCGACCTTCCCGCTCGACGAGTTCACCCGGGCGCGCCTGGTCAACGGCTGGGACGACATCGGGCTCACCCTGCGGTACGAAGCCGGAGATCGAGGCCTACGAGGCCCGACGCCCGGCCTGGCTGCCGACGACCCGCTGAGCGCGGGCCAGGGCAACCGGGTCAGGTCGCGAGCCGAGAGCCCGCCGGGTCCCCGGCGCCGACTACCACGAGGGGCAGGGGGGCAGCCAGCGTCGGGGGACCCGGTGGATGATGAGCTGCGGTGGTGCGGTTCCCGCTCCCCGCAACTTCGAACGTACGCCGCCCGGATGGTGACGACGATGAGCAGATGGTGGATCCACTGCCATCGGGGACCACGGTACACGACCCACCCTGGTCGGGCGCGGAACCAACTCGCCGCCGAAGGGGAGGTCGGCGCCACGCCGTCTGCACCACGTCCGCTCCCCCCATCTTGCACGTCGACAACGTCGATCTTCCCGGTGGCCCGCCATGTCCCACAAAGCCCCCCGGTTTCTGACGGTGCTCGGTGCTCTGGCGTCATCGTAGGGCCGACCGGTCGGCGGGTCAATCGATTCTGGAGAGAATCTCTGTAGGGAATCTGGGAGATCTTCCTGGGTGGTCGATGCCCGACCACCCAGCGTGAAGGAACGTGGGCTCCACCGGGTGCCGGGGCGTCATCGCGCCGTCATCCGCGCGTCATGGTTCCCCTGCACAGTGGGACGATGGCGCAGACCTCACCGGCGAGCGGACCGCGAGCTCCCGACGACCGCAGCGCGGGTGGGGCGATCCCCCTCCGGCCCCGGCGCAGCTCGTCCGGCGACCCCGAGGGGAACGCCCGGCTGACCGGGATGACCGCCGTGGTGCTCCTGGTGCTGCTCGCCGCGGAGGGGGCGACACTGCTCTCCATCCACCGCCTGCTCACCGCGCACGTGGTGATCGGCATGCTGATCGTGCCGCCGGTCCTGGTCAAGATCGGCTCGACCGGGTGGCGCATCGTGCGCTACTACCGCGGGTCGGCGCCCTACCGGGCCCGCGGGGCGCCGCCGATCCCGCTCCGGTTGCTCGGTCCCGTCGTCGTGCTGCTCACCGTGATCGTGCTGGCCTCGGGGATCGTCCTCATGTTCGTGCCCCACGCCGACCGCCACGAGCTCTTCTTCATCCACAAGGTGAGCTTCATCCTCTGGTTCGCCGCGATGACCGTGCACGTGCTCGCGCACCTGGTCGACACCGCCCGCCTCGCGCCGGCCGATCTCCTCGAGCGGACCCGGACCCAGGTCCGCGGGGCGGGGGCCCGGGTCTGGGCCCTTGCCGTCAGCCTGGTGCTCGGGACCATCCTGGGTGTCGTGATGGCCGGGACGGTCGGCCCGTGGCTGGCAACCGGCGGGCGGGGCGGCGGCTGAGATCGTGCGGCCGGTGACGGCCTGCGGCCGCCAGCGGTCTGCGCTGGGGGAGGATGTCCGGGCATGAGAGTCCTGGTGGCCGAAGACGATCCCGGGCTGCGCTCGGTCCTCGAGCGGGGCCTGCGCGAGCAGGGGTACGTCGTCGACGCGGTGGCTGACGGGACCGGCGCGCTCGCCCACCTCCTCGCCTATCCCTACGAGGTGGCGGTGCTCGACTGGCGGATGCCCGGGCGTGACGGCCTCGGGGTCATCCGGGAGATGCGGGCGAGGGGCGACCGCACCCCGGTGCTCATGCTGACCGCGCGTGACGCCACCGAGGATCGGGTCGAGGGTCTCAACGAAGGGGCCGACGACTACCTGGTCAAGCCCTTCTCGTTCGCCGAGCTAACCGCGCGGATCGGTGCCCTCCAGCGTCGCCCGGCCCTCGCGGTCGACCCGGTCCTCCACTGCGCGGACCTCACCTTCGACCCGTCCAGCCGGATCACCTCGGCGAACGGCGAGCGCCTCTCCCTCACCGCCATCGAGAGCGGCATCCTCGAGCTGCTCCTGCGCCGGGCACCGGCTGCGGTGAGCCGCCGCACGATCGCCGTGCAGGTCTGGGACGACGAGGCCGATCCGGTCGGCTCGAACACCATCGACGTCCACGTGGGCCGGCTGCGGAGCAAGCTCTCGGGCAGCGCTGCCCGCATCGAGACGGTCCGCGGGTTCGGGTACCGGATCGACCGCCGATGAGACGTCACGGAGCGCAATGGGCCCACGCCGCAAGGGTGGCGACGGGCGCGACGGTGGTGGTCGCAGTGGTGGCGCTCGTGGTGGCCCTGGTGCTCAACGCCTACGTCGCCGGCCATCTCGTGCACGACGTCGACACGAGGCTCGCCGCACACCTGGAGGCAGCGGAGTCAGCCCCTGCGACCACCGGCAGCGCCACGACGACCTCGACCACCGGTCCGGGGGGCGGCGATGTCGACGACGTACCCGCCTTCGTCTGGCGGGTGGGCGCGGGCGGAGCGGTCCTCGCCCTCGAGACCAACGCGCCCCCGCTCCCCCCACCACTGGACCGGGAGGACGGTGACACTGGCCACCGGCGGGAGCACCTTCCGGTACGCGTCGGCCCCCTCGAACGGGGGGTGGCTGGTCGCCGGAGAGAGCGTCATCCGGGTCGGACAGGTCCGCGGCGACCTCATCCTGGTCGAGGTCCTGCTCGGCGCCCTGCTCCTCCTGGTGACGTTCACCGGCTCGTTCGTGGTCGGTCTCCGGGCCTCGGCGCCCATCGAACAGATCCGCCGGCGCCAGGCCGAGTTCACCGCCGACGCGAGCCACGAGCTCCGCACCCCGCTCAGCGTGATCGAGGCCGAGGTCGACCTGGCCCTCAGCAGGGACCGCAGCCGGACCTCCTACCAGGCGACGCTCCGGCGCATCGCCTCCGAGAGCGGCCGGCTCCGGACGATCGTCGAGGACCTCCTCTGGCTGGCCCGGACGGACGCCGGGGCGGGTGAACCGGTCACGAGCGGACCGGTGGACGTGGCCGCAGTCGCCTCCGCCTGCGCCTCCCGTTTCGCCGCGGTGGCCGACAGCGCTGCGATCCGGCTCACCGTCCACGCATGCCCGGAGCAGACCGCGGTGATCAGAGCCGACGGCGAGAGCATCGACCGGCTGGTGTCGGTGCTCCTGGACAACGCCTGCCGCTACGCGGGACCCGGTGGCGGGGTGGCGGTGGCGGTGACCGGGTCCGGCGCCCGGGTCGTGCTCACCGTCGACGACTCCGGGCCCGGCATCCCCGAGGACCAGCGCGAGCTCGTCTTCGACCGGTTCCACCGGGTCGACCAGACCCCCGGCGGCACCGGGCTCGGCCTGGCCATCGCCGACGCAGTCGTCCGGGCGAGCTCGGGAAGCTGGTCGCTCGGGACCTCACCCCTGGGCGGTGCCCGGTTCGAGGTCTCCTGGCGCCACGCGGCGGCAGTGGACCCGGCGGGGGACGCACCCGCGGACTGACCCACGAGCGATCGGCGGGCCGGGCCCGGCGGCAGGTCGGTGTCTACGGCATGAGGTGCTCGGTCGCCGCCGCCAGCATGTGTCCGACGGCCAGCTCAGACGCATCGGTCAAGTGGAGGTGATCGCTGCCACGGGGCAGCCCGGCGCTGTCCACCTCGACGACGTGGGGAAGGTTGGCAGCAGCCCAGTCGTCCGCCGCGCGCACCTCTTGGTTGGCTGCAACCTCCGAGGTGGCCGTTGCAAGGTCGATGCTCCCGTCCACCAGCTCCTGGGCGATCGCCTGTCCGCGGCCTTCCTTGACCAACGCGATCGGCGCGATCGTGCTCATCGGCAGGTCACTCCGCAGGTGGTCGATGAACCCGGTCAGGTTGGCCTGGTAGGTGTCGGCCGAGCTCAGGGAGCGTGCGTCCCTCTCGCCCTGGTACCAGTAGAAGCCGCTGAGCAGGTCGAACTGGCCGCGGCCGGCATCGCCCTCCATGACCGAGCGGACCTCGGCGAGCATCGCCGGGTAGCACCCTCCCGTGTTGTCCGGGTTCCAGTCCGAGATGAGCGAGGTCCCGGGATCGGCGACCTTGACCACGGTGAGGCTCGTCCCAGTGTCGGTGTAGATCTGACGGGCCAAGCCGATCTCCGGCCCGAAGACCGCCGAGGGATCAGACGGCGTCGTCCCCACGTACTGCGGCGTGTCGAGGGGCACCGGCGTCGTGCCCGGGGGCGGGAGGACCGACTTGAAGGGCATCCAGGTGATGGTGTCGGTCGCGTCGGCACCGTCCGTCCGCGCAGGCGAGAAGTAGTTCACACCGGTGGTGGGGTTGACCCGGTACGACAGCCAGCCGGTCGCGTTGGACTGCCCGGCAACGATGACCACGTCGCGGTGCCGGAGCGGAGGGGTGAGCGCCGACGATGGCGAGTCCACGACACCCGCCCCGACCGACTCCGACGCGACCACCGAGAACTGCCAGGGGGTCGAGTCGGTCACCGGGATCACGCAGGAGAGCGCACCCGCGACGGTGCACCCCTTGCCCGCCGGTGTCGACGTCACGGTGTAGGTCACCCCGGCCGACGTCGGCCCGGTCCACGAGAGGGTGACCGTTCCCACCCCGGGGGTCACCCGCAGACCGCTGGGGCCGGCCAGAACCGTGGCCGCCGAGACCGTGCTGCCGGCTCCCGCCGGGAATGCCAGCACCGATGCGACCACCATCGCACCCAACAGCGGCGTGAACCGCCGCGTACCGCCAACCGTGATCCGCATCCCCTCCGCCTTTCCGCCTTCCGCCCTGCCGCCTTCTCCGATCGGGTTCTTCGCATCTTCTTATCATTTCGGGCACCGCGCGTCATGACGCTGTCAGAAAGCCTCCTTAGCCTGGGAGACCATGAGCCGCAACCTGCGCACCGCCGGTCGCCCCGTCCGCTCGGATCCGAACCGCCAGGCCCGCCTCCGGCGCGACACCGGCCTCGACCGGGTGCGCTCGATCACCCGCGGTGTGGCGGTGGCCTCGGTCGCCGGCGCGGTCGCGATCGGCGTCTACCTCGGCCGGGCCATCCCCGGTCACGCGTCGACCCCGGCGGGTACACCGACCGGCACGTCCGGCACCGGCACGACCGCCGGCAGCTCGGCCCAGGGCGGCGGGTACGCGGGCCAGTCGGGCCAGGGCGTCGCCCCCCCGGCCAACGCGCCGACCCCCTCCTACCAGCAGGCGCCGGTCGTCAGCGGATCGAGTTGAGCCGGCCGGCGACCTCCGTCGGCCCGGTGTCGGCCGCGGTGCACCGCACCACCCGCTGGTCGACCCTCGTCGAGCTGGTGGTCACCGACCCGGGCGCGATCGTCGCCGCCGCCTCCCTCCTCGAGGATGAGCTCGACCGGGTGGAGCGGGTGGCGAGCCGGTTCCGGCCCGACTCGGAGCTCAACGCGCTCCACCGCGGGTCGGGGTCGCGGCGCCCCGTCCCGGTGACGGCCGACCTCTGCGAGGCGATCGCGATCGCCCTGCGCGCCGCCGCGCTGACCGGCGGAGCGGTCGACCCGACGGTCGGGGCCGCCCTCTGCCGCCTCGGCTACGACCGCGACTTCGCCCGCATCGCCGGCGGGGTGGACGGCCGGCTGCCCGCTCCGGCACCGGTCCCCGGGTGGCGCTCGGTGCACCTCGACCGGGCGGCCTCCACCGTCCTCCTCCCCGACGGCGTCGTGCTCGATCTCGGAGCGACCGCCAAGGCCTGGGCCGCCGACCGGGCCGCATCACTGATCACCGCGCGGCTCGGCTGCGGGGCCATGGTCTCCCTGGGTGGCGACCTCTCGGTCCAGGGAGCGCCCGCCGGTGGCTTCACCGTCGGCATCGCCGACGTCTGCGGCGACCCGGACGCCCCGACCACCGTCTCGATCGAGTCGGGGGGACTGGCCACCTCCGGCGTCGGCAGGCGGCGGTGGACCCTCGGCCGTACCCGTGTCCACCACCTGGTCGACCCGGCCACCGGGCTGCCGGTCGACTCGTGCTGGCGCACCGTCTCGGTGGCCGCCGGGTCCTGCATCGACGCCAACATCGCCTCGACCGCGGCCATGGTGCTCGGTGACGGCGCACCCGGTTGGCTCGACGATCGGCACCTCCCGGCCCGCCTGGTCCACCGCGACGGCGCGGTCATAGCTGTGGCTGGGTGGCCCGAGGACGCGCACCTGGGGGGACCCCGGTGCCGGTGAGCCCGCAGGGCGCCCACGTGGCGCTGCTGGCGTCGGCCTCCAGCAGCAAGGCCCTCTGGTACCTGACTCGCTCGAGCGGGCTGGTCGCGCTGGTGCTGCTCGAGCGCGTCCCTGGTGATCGGCGTCGTGGCCTCGGTCGGGTGGACCACCGAGCGGTGGCCGCGGTTCCTCTCCCAGGACGTGCACCGCAACCTGTCGCTGCTGTGCCTCGCCTTCGTCGGGGTCCACGTGGTGACCACGGTGGCCGACGGGTACGTGCCGATCGGCCTGCTCGACGCGGTGATCCCCTTCCGCTCCCCCTACCGCCCGCTCTACGTCGGGCTCGGTGCGCTCACCCTCGACCTCCTCCTCGCGGTCCTGGTGACCAGCGCGCTCCGGCGGCGCATCGGCTACGCGTCCTGGCGGTTCGTCCACTGGCTGGCCTACCTGTGCTGGCCGATCGCGGTCCTCCACGGCCTCGGCAGCGGGTCGGACACCTCGCTCCCCTTGACCCTCGCCATCGACGCGCTCTCCGCGGCAGCCGTCCTCGGCTCGGTGGCCTGGCGCCTGGTCGCCGGCCGCACCTTCCCCGCCGCGACACGGGCTGCCGTCGCGGTCGGTACCTCGGTGGCCGCGCTGGCCATCCTGGTCTTCGCCGTGGTGGGCCCCCTCCGTCCCGGATGGTCCCGCCGCTCGGGGACCTCGGCCGCCCTCCTCGCCCAGCTGGCGCGGCGCAACGCGCCGACAGCCGGGACCGCATCCGCGCCGACCCCGACGACCCCGGCGACCCCGGCAGTCCAGGGCGGTGTCCCGGCGGCGCCGTTCAGCGTCGGGATCAGCGGGTCGCAGACCGCGAGCAGCCCGGACACGCAGGGGAACGTGCAGGTCACCCTCTCGATGCACCTCCAGGATGCGGCGGCGACCCCGCTCACCGTCGTGCTGGTGGGCACCGCGGTCCAGGGAGGCGGTGTGGCCATGTCCTCCGGCTCGGTCACCTTCGGCCCCTACCACGGGACGGTGACCGCCCTCGACGGCGGCACCGTCCAGGCCGACGTGTCGACCCCCCGGCCCGAGGTCCTGACCCTGTCCCTGCAGGTGGACCAGGGAACCGGGGCGCTGACCGGGACGGTCAGCGGCCAGGCCGGCACCTCCGGCGGCGGGAGCCGGTGAAGGGCCCCGCCGGGGCGGTCCGGCTCCTCTCGGGGATCGACGGGAGCGGCGCGACCCGCCTCCAGGACCATCTCGACCGCTGGGGCCCGCTCCCGGCGACCCGCCCCGAGGCACTGCTGGTCGCCGTCGAGGAGAGCGGCCTGCGCGGCCACGGCGGGGCGTGGTTCCCGGTCGGCACCAAGTGGCGCTCGGTGCGCCGCTCCGGGCTGCGCAGCCCGGTGGTGGTGGCCAACGGGGCGGAGGGCGAACCGGCCAGCGGCAAGGACCGCCTCCTGCTCGAGCGCGTTCCCCACCTGGTCCTGGACGGAGCGGCGGTGGCCGCCCTGGCGGTCGGGGCGAAGGACGTCCTCGTGCACGTGCCGGCACAGGCGGTGCCCGGTGTCCAGGCCGCGCTCGACGACCGGCGGCGGCGCGGCGTCGACCCGTGCCCGGTCGAGATCGTGGTCGCGCCCGACCGCTTCCTCGCCGGCCAGGAGACGGCGGCGGTCAACACGATCGAGGGCCGCCGGGTGGCGACCCCGTCCTTCCAGGGACTGCGGACCGTCCGGGACCAGGGGGTCACGGGCCGTCCGACCCTGGTCCAGAACGTCGAGACGCTGGCCCACGCCGCCCTGGTCGCCCGCTTCGGCGCAGACTGGTTCCGCCGCCACGGCACCACCGAGTCGCCGGGCACCTCCCTGTTGACCGTGACCGGCCGCTGGGACGGGCCGCGGGTGGTCGAGGCGTCGCTCGGGACCCCGCTCGGCGCGATCCTCTCGGTCTCCCCGGACGACGCCAGGCGGATCCAGGGCATCCTGCTCGGCGGGTACGGGGGTGGATGGATCCCGACCGGGCCGGCGCTGGCCATGCCGCTCACCGAGGAGGCGGCGCGGCGATCCGGCTCCTCGATCGGCCCGGGGGTGGTCGTCCTCCTGCCGGGCGGGGTCTGCCCGCTGGCCGAGGTGGCCCGGGTGGTCCGCTACATGGAGGGCGAGGGGGCGGGGCAGTGCGGCCCCTGCGTGAACGGGCTCGCCCTGCTGGCCACCACCGTGGAGCAGCTCGCCCACCGTCCCACCTCGCTGCGGGGCGGGGTGACCGCCATCCCGACGCTGTGCGGCCTGGTCGAGGGCCGGGGGGCCTGCCGCCACCCCGACGGCGTGGCCCGGTTCGTGCGCACCGCCCTCGAGGTCTTCGCCGACCACGTCACCGCCCACCTGACCCGGGGGGCGTGCCACAGCACTGCGGCGCCCTTCCTCCCGGTCCCACCGGCTACCGCGGGCAGGCGACGGTGAACCGCCGCCGTCTGGTCCTCCTGGTCGACCCGGTGGCCTGCGACGGGCACGGGGTCTGCGCCGAGCTGCTGCCCGAGCGGATCCGCCTCGACCCGTGGGGTTTCCCGATCATCGAACCGGGCGAGATGCCGCCGGCGCTGGTCGACCACGCCGAGAAGGCGGTGGCGGCCTGTCCCCGGCTCGCCCTCCATCTCCTCCGCAGCGACAGCTGAGCGGCCTCGCGGGGCGAGGCCGCGTGAGGGGCGGGCCCGGCTCCCTGCGCTCGGGGCTCCATGTGACCCTCGCGGCGACCACCGCTCCCTGACCGCGGAAAGGGGGCCCGGCTCGGCCGGGCCCCCTTTCGCCGACGCCCGAAGGCGCCCCTTTGTACTGCTGGTTACTGCGCTACTGCGTTGTTGCGAGTTGCGTCAGCCGTTCGTATCGAGGCAGAAGCCCGACGGATTGGTCGACGTGTAGCTCGGGTCCACCAACTGGAAGTTGGAGTCCGTGAGCGGGACCGTGGTGGTCAAGGCACCCTGACTGAAGGGATGGCTCGGCGACGTGTCGATCGGGAAGAACCCGTTCGCCGTGATGGCGGCTTCGATCTCGGTCCGGTAGTTCACACCGGTGAGGGGATCGATGTCGGTCGTCGTCTGCTTCTTGCAGAGGAACCCGTCCTCCCCGATTGCATTCAGTGTGGCCTGGCTCGCGATCCCGTTGGTGCCGGTCGACGTGTTGTTGTACACGTTCGCCAGGTACCGGATGACCGGGAAGTTGCCAGGGATGCCCCCACCGGTGCCCTGGATCGAGGTCTTGCTAGCGGTAACCGAGTTGATCTCGCCTTCCGCCGTCTTGTACTTGTTGGCGCCGATGGTGGTGCCAGGGCAGAAGTTCGTCGGGCACTGCGCCGTGTACTTCCCGAAGGAGTAGAAGTAGAGAGCCGCAGCCTTGTTGGTGTTGTGGGTGTCGCTGACGAAGTCGTGGTTGTACCAGACACTCGATCGGCTGCACCATCGAGGAGACCTCGTTCTCGAACAGCCCGATGTGGGACAGGTTCGCTGCCGTCTTCTGCGCGGCGGTCCCTCTCGATCCCACGACTCCATTCGGACCGAACCACTCGTCGTTGAGACAGGCCGGCGTGTCGGTGCCGAGCGTGACGAACTGCTTCCACGTCCCCTCGGTGCCCGATCCGGTCTGTGCCATATAGCAGTCGATGTGGAGGCCTTCGAGGATGGTCTTGTTGCTCGCGGCACTGGCCTCGGTCGGGTTGAGGCAGTACCACACCATGGTGAGCGTGCCACCACCCGGCTTGGGACAGCTGAGGGTGTCGGCGTAGGCCTGCTGCAGCTGGGTGAGGCCGATGTTGTTGATGGTCGTCGTCGGCGCATCGGCCAGCGTGGACCCGCCACCCGTGCCACCATCGACGAAGTGGGTCCAGGGAACCCCGTCGATGCCCCACGAGATGACGTTCTGCGCGGGGGTCGCGTGGATCGCCGCGGGCACGTTGCTGGAGGCCCGTGCATAGGCTTCGGGAATTGACCCGGCGGTGTACAGCTCCTTCACGCCCTGACCGGAGCCGACGGCTGCAAGCTGAGTCGTGTCGTCGTTGTAGGGGTTCTCCTTCGCGGCCTGCGAGCCGTTCTCGCCGGGCTGGTTGATCGTCGAGCCCGTCGCGTAGGCAATGGCACACGAACCGTCGAACGGGTGGGTGTTACCGGCCAGGTCGCACCCGGGGGACTGGTCGAACAGGGTGCTCAACGTGCTCATCGCGTAGTAGGTGGTGTTGGAGCCACTCGCCGGGAGCACGCTCTGCGTGACTGCGCCTGCAGTACCTCCTGCGAAAGCCAATGACATCCCGGACAGCCCGAGGGCGACAGTGGCCATCGCCACTCCCCTCCGGCGTGTGAACAGCTTATGAAACATGGGGTTTCTCCTCTGTAGTGGCTTGGGAAGGAGGGATTGCCATGGTCACTGCGCCCGGCAAGTTGCCTCCACCGACACGATAGGAAACCGAGGTAATCGCAGCGTCACGGATGGGTGCTGCTTGAATGAACTCTTGGTGACGCTCGGGTCCGTACGGACGCCATGCGCAGTGCACTCCGCACCAAGCGTGACGCTGTGCGCCTGTCGATCGGCGGCTATCGATACGTCATCAATACGTCGCCGGCAGCGCCCGGGCGAGGCTTTCGCAGGCAAACAGCCCGCATGCGATGACGACGGGTGCGGCCAGCAGGTACACCAGAGCCGGTCGCCGCCAGCGCCACGCCACGATGCCCGCGCCCACGAGCACGACGAGGGTGAGGAGCGACCAGAGGATCGTGAGCCCCGCGGCTGCCGGGTCGCCGGCGAGGCCGAGCTCGTACGCGGGGAGGGTCAGCGTGGCACCCGGCACCGCGATCGGGGTTCCCACCAGTTTCCCGACCACCGCCAGCCGACCGCTGGTCACCAGGCTCGAGTTCGATGAGATCAGGGTGATCCGGTCGTCCGTGGTCGGGGTGACCACGTCGCGCTGTCCCGAGGTGACCGTGAAGACCGTCGTGACCTTGTAGGTGAACGAACCCACCCCGTCCACCACCCGGATCCGATCGCCGTGGCGCAGCTGCGCGAGCGGCCCGAAGGGGGCACCGAAGGTGACCCGGCGGGCGGCGATCACCGCGTTGCCCACAGTGCCGGGGATGGCCGTCCCGGGCATGTGGCCCGGACCGTTCATGAGGTCTGCCCCGCTCGTCCCTTCGACCACCACCTGATGCAGGTGGATCGCGGGGATCTCCAGGACCGCGACCGCCGAACCCTCCGCCGGTGTCCGGCCCGCCACCAGGCTGTAGACGCTCAACGGCTGTCCGACGAGGGTCTGGGTCAGGCGCTCCTGGTCCCGGGCCGCGGTCAGTGGGGTGAAGACGATGAGGTAGACGAGGAAGACCACGATGAGCGCGCCGATCCCGGTGATGGCCAGTCCCGCCAGGCGCCGGTACGGAAGGTCGGGGAGATGGTGGGCCGGGCGGGCCGCGTCCTCGGGACCTGCCAGCTCCTGCTGATCCCGGACGTCTCCCGCCTGTGGGGAGGTCCCGCCGGCCCCTGTCGGATCGACGGGCATTCCGGTCCCGATCCGTTCGGCTTCCTCACGGGAAACGGCAGGAGCCTGGGTCTCGGTCATGGCGACGCCCCAGGGGGCTCACCCGGAGGTTCTCCGGTTTCCTGTGCGCGTCGTCGCAACCTCGTCAATCCCGGGGCGAACAGGAGCAGTGGCCCGAAGACGAGACAGGCGATCGCAAGGATGACCAGCGCCGGCAGCAGGTAGCGCGCGGCCGCATCGAGGGCCACCAGGATGAAGCCGGTCGCCGTCCCGAGACCGCCGGGACCGCCGGACCCCGAGCCACGGGGATGACTCCCGCCTTTTGCTGTCGGGGACGACGTCGACAGGGGGAGCGAGGCAGATCCGGCCGGTTCGCCGGCGGTCGAGGCGTACGGATTGGTCGAGCCGGTCGACGAGCCTCCGCCGGTGGTCCCCCCTGATCCGCCGGAACCCTTGGTGCCCGGCCCGCCGCCGGTCGCGGGCGACGGCGATCCGGAGCCCGGCTCGGAGACGACGTCCTTTGCGATGTCGGCGAGTGCAGCCTGGTACAGGGCGGAGGGCAGGGGCGCGTACCCGTTCGGCAGAGGGATCGTCCCACCGCTGTGGGAGTAGGTCACCAGGTTGGTCAACAGGCCCTTCAGCTCGGTGGCCGTGGACGCCGGAAGCGGAGTCGTCGGGACCATCGCGTAGGTGACGTCGGGCATCGGATAGGCGTTGGCGGTGGGAGTCGTGTAGTCGACCTTGTAGGTGCCCACCGGGCACGACAGCGTCCCGGTGGGGCACGGGGTCAGATTTGCCAGCGCCGCCTCGAGGTTGGCGACTGTCGGGCTGACGAAGTTGCCCGAGGCGTTCTGCAGGTTGGCGGTGTACAGCCCGTAGAACGAGGCTTCGGAGGAGTCCATCACGCCGAACGCCGCGGAGGGATTGGTGCTGAAGAAGGGGACGGTGGATCCGCCGAAGGCGTAACTCCGCATCGCTTTGGCCTGGAGTGACGGGAGCTGGGATTCGCCGTAGGTCGAGATTCCCCCCCCTGAACCCACCCCGGAAGCGAGCGCCGGGAACGTCGAGTACGGCTGGCAGGTGGGAAAGATCCAGGCTGCCCGTCTGTCACCCGAAGGCGGCCAGACGTTGCTGCCCACCGGAGGCGTGGTCAGGGTCGTCCCGGCGGCGGTGGTGTCGTGGACCAGTGCGGAGACCGGGCTGGCCTTGCCGACCAATTTGAAGCCGGCCGTATAGGGCACGGTCGGCGCGTGGCAGAGCCAGTCGGTCGCTTGGTAGCTCGCTCCGTTGGGGACGTCGGAGTCGAACGTGCCGAACTGCTGTGGCATGTACACGCCGATGCCGGACACGGTCGGCGGATTCAGCAGATCGAAGGCGCTGAAGTACTGCAGTTGGTTCTGCAGCTCGGTCACGGGGTCCGGTCCCGTGCAGAGCGTCAATTGCTTGCACGGGAACGGAAGACGCGGGTAGTCCTCACCATAGAAGGTCAACGGGTTGAGGGTTCCCGAGCCCGTCGCGGCCGAGTAGTCGGTGCTGATGAGCCCGGCCACCATGTTGGGGGTCAGGTTGTAGTTGGCCAGCGGGGTTGCCGTGTCGCCCACCGTCTCGCCCGCGAGCATGCTCACGACCGTGGCAGACACGGCAACCGGGATGTAGGCGAAGGACCTCCCACCGAAGAGCGTACCGGCCTGGTTGAGATCGCCCGGGTTGTCGATGAACGCGAGGTTCGTGTTGCCGGAGTTGAAGTCCGAGACCACCGACGCCGTGTCGTTGGTGGTGTTGAGTGCCACCACCCCGTTCGCTCCGGTGCAGGTCGAGTCCACGGCGGCAGGGAGGAAGTGCTCGAGGCTGGTGGAGCTCTCGGTCTGGATCTGGGGGGCCGTGGAGGGGCAGCCCGCCTCCTGTGCTGCGAAGGTCACGGGGACGACCGCGGTGTTGGAGGGGGCGACGGGGGGACCGTTGCCAACGCTGTTGCCGGTGCCCGCCTCCTTGGTGATCTCGATCACGCAGGGGTCGGCGGTGTTGTCACAGAAGAAGCCCGGCCCGGCGCCCTGGGCGTTGGTGATGTCGTGCGAAGGCAGGGGCAGGTTCCCCTCCCCCGACTGGTCGAAGAACACCGGGTAGGCGATCTCGGTCAGGTCGGCATGCGCTGCGTCGACGGTCACCGGGGTCTGGACCGGCCCCCACTGCTGCGACTCCCACGTCCCGGTCAAGCACGAGGGATCGGAAGAGGAGGAGTTGGTCGAACAGAGCGCGACGCGGATACTGCCGCCTGCGCGGAAGTTGGTTGCCCGCACGAAGATGAATTCGCTGTCGCTCACGCCGGTGGTCGGAGCGACGTCGACCGCGGGGCACGGTCCGCTCGCGCAGGGGATCACGGCGGTGCAGCCCCCGTTCCCGTCACTCGTGCAGGTCGGTGCCGCGCCGACGGCCGACGGACCGTGGGCGCTCGGAGTGGTGATCGCACCGACCGCGGTGAGCGTCGCCACCGCCAGCGCCATGCAGACGCCGACGGTGAGGACCCGCCGCAGGGACGGACGCTGACGGTTCGCTGTTCTGCTCACGGCTCTGCTCCCGATGACGCGATGGATGGATCGGGGCTCTCCGCCTCATCTGCCGTACGCCGGCGCCGTCGGGACGCGATCACCGGTGGGGCGAGGACGATGGCCAGGACGAGCAGCACCCCGCCCACGACAGCCAGGTTCCTCGGGCCGTCGACCGAGTCGGTGGCCGACACCAGCGCGTCCGCGCGCTGGTACTTGTTGGGCCCGGCCGCCAGGGTCCGGACGATCTTCCCGTTGACCACCTTGTACCCCTTGGCCGCCTCGGCGGCAGTCAGTCCGGCAGCCGCAGCGGCAGCACTCAGATTGGCGTTGCCCGAACCGCTCGCCGAGCTCCCTGTGCCCCCACCCGCGCTCCCCCCGACGCACCGGACGACGCTCCGATGGCCGAGCCGCCGGCCGGTCCGCCGGCCGCGGTGGTCGAGGTCACGATCCCGCCACCGGCCTGGCCCTGGATGGCGGGTTCTCCGGGGAGGGGGATCTCCCCGTCGACGTACGGGTTCTTGCAGTCCGACGGCGAGACCGGAGGGGGTTCCTGGCCCCCATTGAGGCGGCCGACCGCGTCGAAGTCCTCCTGGACCAGATTGGGCGGGAGTGGGGAGTACCCCAGGATCGCCATCTTCTCCTGACCGGCACAGGCGAGGAACGAGACGAACTGGCCGAGCGCCTGGCCCTTCGGAGTCGGGAAGGTCGAGGGGGCGCCGTTCGGGTCGGCCGCGCAACTGGCGTGCTGGACCTGGGCGAGCTGCGGCGAGCAGGGCGTGACCAGGTAGCTGTAGGCGGACAGCGGGTAGGCGTTGGGCAGAGGGTTGGTATAGACGTTGGTGAGGTCCTGGGTCAGGTCGGTGTGCAGGATGGCCGCCTCGAGCGCGGTCGCGACGTCCAGCGAGGTGGGCTGGACGGCGTTGTTGCTCGCGTTGACCACCGAGGCCACCGGGAGATTGTGCTCCTTTGCGTAGGCCGTCTCGACATAGGTGATCGCACCCACGCTGGACAGGGCCGAGACATAGTTTGCGGCGTTGTCCGAACCGCTCTGACCGTTGGGTGTGCCCTGCTGCCATCCCGGGTACCCCGGATGAGCGGAGAAGTCGAAGCCCGTAGGCGGGGTCGGCCAGGTTGCGTCCGGCTGTCCGGGCTCGAAGCTGCTGAAGTCGTTCTGGGCGGCGGCGAAGACGGGACCGGCCTGGTGCAACAGATAGTCGGAGAGCAGGTAGTTCTCCCCGGAGGCGTCCAAGCGGTAGACGGCGATGATCTGGGTCGAGGGCAGGTCGCCCGCCAGCTGCGGGTTGAGCTGGGCGATCACCGGATCGTTCCACTTGGTGATCTTGCCGAGGAAGATGTCGGCGACGGCCGAGGCGTTGAGGATGACGTTGGTGATCCGCTGCCCGTCCTTGCCGAGGAGGTTGTACATGAAGGAGAGACCCCCGGCCACGTCTGGCATGTACTGGTAGGGGATGCTCGGCATGGACTGGGCCTGCCCGGAGCTGTAGGGGATGTCAGAGGCCCCGAAGTCGACCTGGTTGGTGGCGAAGTTGTTGAGCCCGATCACCGAGGAGGTGACCTGCCAGTTGATGTTGAGCCCGTACAGCGTGCTCGACTGCCCCACCCACTGCTGGATCGCCACGCTGGCGAAGCTCGACCCGGTGGACTGGAGCGAGGGGCTCGCACCGGCCATCGGGAGACCCCAGAGCTGACAGAGCACGGCGGTGACCGCCGCGAGGACGGCGGAGACGCCGACAGCCGCGGGCCGCGGACGGCGGACCCGCCGCCCCTCCGGAGCGGGCCTGGACCGAGCCGGACCGGCGACGGACTCAGCCGAAGTGGCCATGGACATAATCGGCGGTCCTCTGGTCGGTCGGATCGCCGAACATCTTCTCGGTAGGGCCCGCTTCCACGACCCTCCCGGGCATGTTCTCCTCGGCGAGGAAGAAGGCGCAATAGTCGGACACCCGCTGGGCCTGTTGCATGTTGTGGGTGACGATGACCACGGTCACCTCGTTGGCGATCTCCTTGATGGTTCGCTCGATGCGCAAGGTGGAGGTGGGGTCCAGAGCGGAGCACGGCTCGTCCATCAGGAGGACCCGCGGTCGGACGGCGAGGGCGCGGGCGATGCACAGCCGCTGCTGCTGGCCCCCGGACAGCGCCCCACCGAGCTCGCCGAGGCGGTCCTTGACCTCGTTCCAGAGCCCGGCCTTGGTCAGCATCTCCTCCACCAGGTCGTCGCGGTCGGCGACCGAGACCCGGGAGAACTTGAGACCGGAGAGGACGTTGTCAGCGATGGTCATGGCCGGGAACGGATTCGGCTTCTGGAAGACCATCCCGATGTGGCGCCGGGTGTCCATGGCCCGCTGCCCCGTCGAGTAGATGTCCAGACCGTCGAGCTTGACCGAGCCGGCGAGCTGGGCCCCGGGGACGACCTCGTGCATCCGGTTGAGGATCCGGAGGAAGGTCGACTTGCCGCACCCGGACGGTCCGATCAGCGCGGTCACCAGGGACCGCTCCATCAGGAGGTTCACGCTCTGGAGCACCAGTCGGCCGCTGAACCAGGCGCAGACCCCTTCGGCCTCGATCTGTCCTGCTCCATGCTCGACGCCGGCCCGACGGGCGAACATGCGGGATTTCCGCCCGGCCGGTGCCTCGGCGCTCACGTTCATGTCGATCGTCATTGGTCGCCTTCTCTCTGCATCGGGACCGGCACGAAGAAGCGGGCCATCACGTCGTCGTCCGAACCGCCGCGCCGTTCTTCTTCTTGCCCCTGGGACGGCTGAAGAGACGGGCGGCGACGAAGAGGATGAGCACGATGGAGATGAGGACGAAGGCCGTCTGGAACGCGAGGTCGATGAGCACCGATTGCGCCTGGCGCACGTTCGACCAGATGACCAGCGGCAGATCGCCCTGGGCATGGGCGAACGCGTTCCAGTTGACCACCTGGGAGCCGAACGCGGTGAAGATCAGCGGAGCGGTCTCCCCCACGATCCGGGCGGTGCCGAGCAACACCGCGGTCACGACGCCGGAACGCGCTGTCGGGAGGACCACCGACCAGACCGTCCGCCACTCGGGAGCCCCGAGCGCGAAGGACGCCTCGCGGAGCCCGCTCGGCACCACCCGCAGGACCTCCTCGACCACCCGGGTCACCGAGGGGAGCAGGATCACGAACAGGGCCAGGGAGGCGGCGAACCCCGAGTAGGTCAGGATGTGGTCGACGATCAGAATCGAGTAGATGAAGATGCCGGCCACCACCGAGGGTGTGCCGCTCATGGCGGTCACCACGGTGCGGACGATCCGCACACCGCGGCCGCCGACCTCATTGAGGAAGACCGCTGTCGCGATGGCGACCGGTACGCCGAGGGCGACGGCGATGAGCACCTGCTCGAGCGTCCCGATGATCGCGTGGAAGATGCCGACGTGGGCGAGCGCGTTCGGCGCGGCCGGTTGGAAGCTCTTCTCGTCCTGCGAGAAGAGCGCCCCCCAGTGGATGTGCGGAATTGCCTTGTAGGCCACCCAGAGCACGATGAAGACGATGACACCCACCATGACGACGGCAGCGCTCAACACCACGATGGCGACGACCCGGTCGGTTGCCACCTGGCGCTCGATCACCTGGGCGGTGCTGAACCAGGTCATGGCGAGGAAGCACAGGTACCAGCAGACGAGGAAGCCGAGCGCCCCGGTGAAGAGGGTCAGCTGGTAGAAGACGACCCAGACCAGGGCGAGCGAGGAGACGGCACACGCCACGAGAAGCAGGACGTCGGTCGGACCGAAGTCACCGGGACGGATCGGTGTCGGCAGCCGGCGAGGGGTCGGGGGCGTCTCGTCCGGTGGCGCCGTGGCGGGGGGAGACGGAGCCGGCACCTGCGAAGCCTCCGGTCGGATCGTGCCGGTGGATGCGGACGAGCTCGGGATGAGGACGCCCGGAGGGGCCGTCTGCACGTCGGTGGGTGCGGTCACAGGTCGACCCCTGCACCGCTGCGGGAGCGATTCACGATCGCGGACGCGATGAGGTTGATGATCATGGTGAAGACGAAGAGCACGAACCCGCAGAACAGGAGATCCTGCAGGCCGAGCTTGCCACCGGACCCGAAGTTGACGGCGATGAGCTGCGAGATGGTCGACCCGCCGTGCTGGAGGATGTGGGGGGTCACCACGAACGAGCCCCCCAGGATGATGGCGACCGCGATGGTCTCCTCGAGGGCCCGACCGAGACCGAGCATCACCGCGCCGATCATGCCCCCACGGCCGAACGGCAGGACCACCGTGCGGATCATCTGCCACCGGCTCGCACCGAGAGCAAGGGCGCCCTCCCGCTCGCCGGGGGGGGCCAGCGAGAAGACCTCGCGGCTGATCGAGGCGATGATCGGGACGATCATGAATCCCACGACGAGACCCGCGATGAAGAGCGACGCGTTGAGAGGTGGGCTGACCACCTTGAAGAACGGGATGAACGCGAGGTGTCTGGAGAGCCAGGTGCTGAACCCGACCACGTTTCCTTGCAACTCGAAGACTGCCCAGAGCCCCCAGATGATGCTCGGGATGGCGGCCGCGAGATCGACCATGGCGATCAGGCTCCGACGGCTCCACTGTGGAGCGTACTCACTCAGGAAGAGGGCTGTGGCGATGGCGATCGGGGTTCCCACGATCATGGCGACCATCGCCACCTCGATGGTGCCGACCAGCGAGGCGAGGACGCCGTACACCGGGTGCTTCCCGAGGGTCTGGTAGCCCGAGGTGGTGAAGAAGCGCCAGCCTTCCTTCGTGAACGCGGGGACCCCGCGGAGGAAGAGGAAGAGGCCGATCAGGAACAGCAGGAGCAGCACGCCGCCACCCGCCATCCGTACTGCGCCGCGGTAGATGCGGTCGGGTGTCCCGTAGTCCGCGGGGAGGACGATCGGCGCCGGCACCTGGTCAGCGAGCGCGGCCCGTGGCGGATCTACTGTGGCGGACATGTCCTCGGGCCTTTCTGGACGAATCAGGTCTGACGGCGGTCCTGCCCCGGCGGCGCTGGCGACTGCTGAACCTGGGAAGTCAGCAGTTCAAATTACTCGCCCAAGGTGAACGGGTGGCTAAATCTTTGCAATGTCCCGGTGATCATTCCGCGTACGGTCTGGCCCCACTCGACCTCGACCCGCGCGACAGCAGAGGTCAGCCGACCGAATTGTAGAGTTCCCCCCGCCCCACGTCGAATGAGACCTTTGGATCTGCAAAGGTCAGCCGGCGGTCTCGGTTGATCACGATCGGGAGCATCGAGGCCGAGCCGGACTGGGTGTAGGGAACCGCCTGCTTCAGCTGGGCGATCTGGGCGGTGACTCCGTCCGCAAAGGTGCGGTGGTGGGTTTTGGCCTGGTCGACGCTCAGCCAGTACAGGTTCTGTCCGCCACATGCCAGGAAGAACGCGAGCCAGGTTCCGCCTGACTGGTCGGTGTACACGACCGGTTCGGCGACGAGCATCGAGTCACCGGAGGCCACGCTACCGACGCTGGGGAGGCTCGCGTCGGGTCCCGAGTAGAGCGCGATGCCTGCCGGGACGGTGACGCTGTCGACCATCGCCGTTCCACCGTGCGCCTTGATCTGTTCCAGAGCCCGGTCGGCGGATGCATCCGGTCCGAAGGGTGCGAAGCCGGGGTTCACCCCCGTCGGCTCGCCTGCCGGGATCGTCGAACTCACTTCGTAGGTGCACCCCTGGAGTTCGAAGGTGGGTGGCACCACGACGGTGGCCGAGGTCGGTGCGTCCGCACCTCCGCCGCACGCCGCCGAGGAGAGCAGGAGTGCGGCGGCCGCCACGAGACCGGACACGGGACCCAACGCCCCGGCCCGCCCACGCCCCCTCCGTTCATGTGGACTGTTCGTGCTGCGACTACTCATCTGACTCCGTCTCACTGCGTCCATCACGCGAGATGCAGATCCCTCCGAGACGGATCACGACCTGCGGTTCGGCACGGCGGGTCTGTCGGCCGGGACCCACGTTCTGCCATGTCCCGGACCCGCTGTCAACGCGGCCAGCGGCGCAGCGCTCAGATTTCACCGTACGGCAACCTTGCCGCCACCGTGCGTTCACCGACGGGCCACGACGGTTCTTGCCTACGCTTGGCCGATGCCGACCAGTCCCCCCCGCTGGGCGCTCCTGCTCGCTGCGGTCATCGCCGGCGCTGCTTTGCTCGCCACCCTCCGCCACAGGACGCGACCGGACGCCGGGACCCGCGCCGCCGGGAAATCGGTCATCGGTGGGGACGTATGGCCGCCGGTGCCCGCCAACGGCACCATGCGCCGAAGCTGACCGCGGCACGTCGGCGGCCCCAGGAACGGGCGGCACGCCTCTGCCCGGACCCGGCGGCTGCGGCCCTATGACCGGACGGTGTGCACGTCGCTGATCCCCGGCGTCTCACGCAGGCGGGCCAGTGCCCCGTCCGGGACCGGCCCGTCGGTGGACAGCACCATCAGCGCGGTGTGCCCGGTCGCCGAGGGGCCGACCGCCATCGACGAGATGGAGACCCCGGCCTCCCCGATGACCGTCCCCACCGCGCCGATCATCCCTGCCCGGTCGTCGTTGCGCACCACGACCATGTGGGGGGCCGGCGGCACCTCCACCGTGTGGTCGTCGACCATCACCAGACGCGGCTCGCTGCGCGGCCCGGCGAGGGTGCCGGCCACCGAGTGATCGCCGCACCGCAGGGTGACCAGATTGACGAAATCGTGGGCGGTCACCGTCGAGGTCTCGCGGACCTCGAGTCCCCGCTCGGCCGCGAGCTGGGGGGCGTTCACGTACGACACCGGCTCGGCCGTGCCCTCCGCGAAGAGGCCCTTCAGGACGGAGAGGGTCAGGATCCCGGTCCCCGCACCTGCCAGCCCGCCCTGGTACTCGATCTCGAGGGCGTCGGGCAGCCCGTCGTTGAGGCAGGACAGGATCCGCCCCAGTTGCTCGGCGAGTCCCATGAACGGGCGGACCGTCTCGGAGACGTCGGTCGCCGCGACGTTGACCGCGAAGGGGACGAAGTCGCCGGCGAGGGCGAGGATGACCTGCTCGGCGATGGTCACACCCGCCTTGTCCTGGGCCTCGGCCGTGGACGCGCCGAGGTGGGGTGAGACCACCACTGATGCCAGCTCGAAGAGCGGCGACTCGGTGGTGGGCTCCGTGGCGAAGACGTCCAGCCCGGCACCCTGGACCCGCCCGGAGCGGATCGCCTCGGCCAGCGCCTCCTCGTCGACGATGCCCCCGCGGGCGGTGTTGATGATCCGCATCCCCGGCTTCGCCCGGGAGAGCAGGTCCTTCCCGATGAGCCCGAGTGTCTCCTTGTTCTTGGGCAGGTGCACGGTGACGAAGTCGGCCTCGCCGAACAGGGTGTCCAGGTCCAGCAGCTCGACCCCCATGTGGCGGGCCCGGTCGGCCGACACGAAGGGGTCGTAGGCGACCAGGCGCATCCCGAAGGCCAGGGCGCGCTGGGCCACCAGGGCGCCGACCCGCCCGAGGCCGACCACACCGAGGGTCTTGCCGTGCAGCTCCACGCCCTCCCACTTGGACCGCTCCCACTTGCCCGCGACGAGCGCTGCATGGGCCTGGGGGATGTTGCGGGCCTGGGCGAGGAGCAGGGCCATCGCCTGCTCGGCCGCGGACAGGATGTTCGACTGGGGGGCGTTGACCACCATCACCCCGCGCTCGGTGGCGGCGGCCACGTCCACGTTGTCGAGGCCGATGCCGGCCCGTCCCACCACGACCAAGTCGGTGCCCGCGGCGAGCACCTCGGCGGTCACCGTGGTGGCCGACCGGATGACCAGCGCCTGCGCGCCGGCCACCGCCTCGACCAGCTCCTCCGGGGAGAGCCCGAGGCGGACGTCGACCTCGTGCCCCGCGCCCGCCATGAGGTCCAGGCCCGGCTGGGCCAGCTTCTCGGTCACCAGTACCCTACCCATGGCGGTCCTTTCCTCCGATGAGCCCGGATCCACCGGCGTCAGTGTGAACTGGCGCCGGTGAAGAGATCGGTCAGCCGGGAGACCCCTTCGACCAGCTCGTCGTCGCCGAGGGCGTAGGACATCCGGAAGTAGCCCGGCGCTCCGAAGGCCTCCCCCGGCACGACGGCCACCTGGGCGAGGTCGATGGCCAGCTCGGCGAGCTCGGCGCTCGTGGCGGGGCGGTGGCCTCCGATGTCGCGACCGAGCAGACCCTCCACCGAGGGGAAGGCGTAGAACGCACCCTCGGGAAGGAGGCATTCGACCCCGTCGATCTCGTTGAGCATCCGGTGCATGGTCAGGCGGCGCCGGTCGAACGCCGCGCGCATCTCGGCGACCGCAGAGAGGTCACCGGACACGGCCGCGAGGGCGGCGCGCTGGGAGACGTTGGCCACGTTCGACGTCGTGTGCGACTGGAGGTTGGAGGCGGCGGCGATCACGTCCTTGGGCCCGAGCATCCACCCCACCCGCCATCCGGTCATCGCGTACGTCTTGGCCACCCCGTTGACGACGATGCAGGTGTCGGTCAGGTCGGGGACGACCACCGGGAGCGAGTGGTGCTCCGCGGCGCCGTAGACCAGGTGCTCGTAGATCTCGTCGGCGACCACCCAGATCCCGTGCTCGGCGGCCCACCGACCGAGCTCCTCCATCTCGACTCGCGGGTAGACGGCACCGGTCGGGTTGGAGGGAGAGACGAAGAGCAGCGCCTTGGTGCGCGGGGTGCGGGCCGCCTCGAGCTGGGCGACGGTGACCCGGAAGCCCTCGGACGCGCCGGTCGGGACGGCCACCGGGACGCCGCCGGCGAGGGCGACCGCCTCGGGGTAGGTCGTCCAGAAGGGAGCGGGCACCAGCACCTCGTCGCCCGGGTCGCAGAGCACGGCGAACGCGTTGGCCACGGCCTGCTTGGCGCCGTTGGTGACCAGCACCCGGTCGGGGGTGATCTCGTAGCCCGAGTCGCGCATGGTCTTGTCCGCGATCGCTGCACGCAGCTCGGGGAGTCCTGCGGTCGGCGTGTAGCGGTGGTTGCGGGGGTCGCGGCAGGCTGCCTCGGCGGCGGCGACGACCGCCGCCGGTGTCGGGAAGTCCGGCTCGCCGGCCCCGAAGCCGATCACCCGCTCGCCCTGGGCCTGGAGGGCCTTCGCCTTCGCGTCGACGGCCAGGGTGGCCGAGGGGGAGACCGCGGCGATCCGGGCGGAGATCCTGCGGGCGCCGGGCGGCCCGGGCGGGCGGACGCCGATCGGGTCGGGCCGGGTTTCTGTCCTCGAGGCCATGGATGCCATGATTCCATACGTGACCGACATCCCCGACATCAAGATCCCCGTCCATCTCCTCCCCGCCGACGGGCGCTTCGGGTCGGGCCCGTCGAAGGTGCGACCCGAGGCCGTGGACGCGCTGGCCGGGGTGTCGCGCACCTACCTCGGGACCAGCCACCGGCAGAAGACGGTCAAGTCGGTGGTCGGCAGCCTGCGTGAGGGGCTGGCGCGGCTCTTCTCGCTGCCCGACGGGTACGTGGTGGCCCTCGGCAACGGGGGGACGACCTCCTTCTGGGACGCCGCCACCTTCTGCCTCATCGAGGCCAGGAGCCAGCACCTGAGCTTCGGGGAGTTCTCCTCGAAGTTCGCAACCGCTGCCGCCGACGCCCCCCACATCGGTGAGCCGGAGATCATCTCGTCGCCGGTCGGGACCCACCCGCTGCCGGTGGCCCGGGAGGACGTCGACCTCTACGCCCTCACCCACAACGAGACCTCGACCGGCGTCATGATGCAGGTCGTGCGGCCGGACGGGGCCCGCCCGCCCGCCGACGGCGGCGGCCTGGTCGCGGTCGACGCGACCTCCGGAGCAGGCGGGCTGCGCGTCGAGCCCACCCAGTTCGACGCCTACTACTTCGCCCCCCAGAAGTGCTTCGGCTCGGACGGGGGGCTCTGGGTGGCCCTGCTCTCCCCCGCCGCCCAGGAGCGGATCGCGTCGATCCACGCCGCCCGTCGGTGGGTACCGGCCTCGATGGACCTGACCATCGCCCTCGAGAATTCCATGCTCGACCAGACCTACAACACGCCGGCGCTCGCCACCCTGTTCCTCTTCGACCACCAGGTGCGCTGGTTCAACGAGAACGGTGGGCTCGAGTTCTCGGCATCCCGCTGCGACCGGTCGTCGGAGATCCTCTACAGCTGGGCGGACAACGCCGACTTCGCCACGCCGTTCGTGACCCGCGAGCAGGACAGGAGCCGGGTGGTCGGCACCATCGACCTCCACGACTCGATCGACGCGGCCACGGTGGCGGCCGTGCTGCGGGCAAACGGGGTGGTCGACACCGAGCCGTACCGGAAGCTCGGTCGCAACCAGCTCCGGATCGCCATGTTCCCCGCGATCGATCCCGAAGACGTGGCCGCGGTCTGCGGCTGCATCACCCATGTGGTCGGAGCCCTGGCCCAGTAGCGATCGGTGCACTCGGCGATGCTGAGCTCCGCGGCATGACGTGTAGCGTGCGCCCATGCGTTGCGCCTCCCGTCACCGTCAGCTGAACTGGACGGTCCTCGCGATCATGGTCCTCCCGCTGACCATTGCCGCCTGCTCGAGCTCACCGCCGGCATCCTCGGGCGCGAGCACGACCGTCAGGAATTCGAGCACGACGTCCGCTCCACCAGCCGCCCAGACCGCCTGCGCGCTGATCTCCCCCGAGACCGTCAGAGCCGCGACGGGCGAGGTTGTCGGAGCGCCCCACGCAGCGGTCCATGGATCGGTCACCACCTGCACCTACAAGGCCGCCATCCCCTCCAACTCGGTGATCATCGAGTACGACACGGCAGCGAGCCAGACGACGTTCTCGGCCGACAAGTCCGAGATAGAGAAGCGCGAAGGCGTCACCACCACGTCGATCCAAGGTCTCGGCAACGAGGCGTACGCGTTCACCCTGCGATCGTCCGGAGAGGCGGTGAACACGGTGGTAAGCCTCCAGGGCACCTTGCAGACCATCGTGACCGGCACGAGTCAGCCGGGAAATGTCGAGCGGCTCGCCGAGGAGATCATTTACCTGATCGACCAGCACAACGCGCCCACCACCACGACATCGCAGCCGGCCGGCTGAGTACGCCCATGCGCATCCCACTCGCTGTTCGCCGGCTGCCCCGAGCCATTCTCGGGATCCTCGTCCTGCCCGTGGCGGCCAGTGCCTGCTCGAGCGCCTCACCGGCGTCCTCTGCGTCGACGAGCACCTCGAATTCCTCGAATTCTTCGAGTTCGACCACCCTCAAGCCGACCACGACCACCCTCAAGCCGACCACGACCACCCTCAAGCCGACCACGGGCGCCGGCGGCACCAGACCGGTCGGGCCCACACCACCAGCCAGCGAGACCGCCTGCGCCCTCGTCTCCGCGGCGGACGTCAACGCGATCATGGGAACGACAGTCAGTGCACCGAAGGCGGTCGTCCGCGGATCGGTGACCACCTGCACCTACCGGTCGGCCACGCTCTCCAAGTCGGTCATCATCGAGTACGACACCGCGGCGACGGCTGCATCGTTCGCCGCCGGCCGTTCGGAGATAGGACAGCACGGCGGATCAACCACGGCGATCGGAGGACTCGGCAATGGGACCCGGGCATACTCGTTCACGCTCAATTCGTCGGGAGCGCCGGTGAACACCGTGGTCGCGTTGCAGGGCACCCTTCAGACGATTGTGAGCAGCACGGCCTCGGCCGCTTCGGTGCAGAACCTGTCCGCAACCGTCCTCAGAACGTTCAACGCCGCCGGAACCGGCACCACCACGACCGGGTAGCCGTCCTACCCGGCGTGACCACGGTAACGGGCTGCCCGCGACCGATCGGCTACCCGGCGCCTCCGCCCGGACTCGCTGAGGCGTCTTCACCCTCCACCAGCCACCTCGACCGGAGGTCCTCGAGCCACGCCGGCAGCTCGATCTCCGGATCGGGAAGTGCGGTGGCCCCGACCCGGGTCAACGCGGTGGCGAACGCGTCGGGATCGTCGCCCCGACGACCGCGGGTCTCCCATCATCACCTCGAGCAGTACCGCCCCCTCGGGGCCCGCCACGAAGGGGCCGAACGCCGCGCCGAGCGGCAGCTCCACGTGGGTGCCGGCGGGGCAATGGCGCTCCCCGCACCACATCTCGCCGTCGAGGACGAAGAGCACATGGGGGCTCAGGTGGCCGTGACGGCGGACCACCATGCCCGGATCCCACCGCGCGTACAGCGAGAGGTACTGGGGGTCGGGTGAGAAGGCGAGCCACTTCTCCCACACCGAGGAGGTCGTGCCGTCGGCGTTGCGGACCGACTTGACCCGCTGCCACGGCAGGTCGGGATCGTCGAGGTGGCGGAAGGTCGGCGCGAGGCCCGGCACCCGCACATCGGCCATGTCCTCCATGGAGAATCAGCCCCCGGAGACGTCTTGGATCTTCTGCCTCCCGGCGCTCACGAAGGGCATCATGGCACGCAACTCCGCGCCGACCGTCTCGATCGGGTGTTCGAGGCCGGCCTCGCGCAGGGCGGTGAAGGTCGGGCGACCCTCGGCATTCTCGCTCACCCACTCCTTGGCGAAGCTGCCGTCCTGGATCTCCGCGAGGATGCGGCCCATCTCCTCGCGCACCGCCTGGTTGATGACCCGGGGGCCGCGGGTGAGGTCCCCGTACTCGGCGGTGTCCGAGATGGAGAACCGCATCCCGGCGATCCCCTGCTCGTACATGAGGTCGACGATCAGCTTGAGCTCGTGGAGGCACTCGAAGTAGGCGGACTCGGGTTGGTACCCCGCCCCGACCAGGGTTTCGAACCCGGCCTGCACCAGGGCGGTGAGGCCGCCGCACAGGACGACCTGCTCGCCGAAGAGATCGGTCTCGGTCTCCTCGGCGAAGGTGGTGTCGAGGACGCCGGCCCGGGTGGCGCCGATGGCGTGCGCATAGGAGAGGGCAAGGTCGTGGGCCGTTCCCGAGGGGTCGGCGGCCACCGCGATCAGCGAGGGCACCCCCCCGCCCTCGGTGTAGGTGCGCCGCACCAGATGGCCCGGACCCTTCGGGGCGACCATGGCCACGTCGACGCCGGCCGGCGGGGTGATCAGTCCGAAGCGGATGTTGAACCCGTGCGCGAAGAACAGGGCGTCTCCCGTCCGGAGGTGCGGTGCGATCTCCGCTTCGTAGACCGACGCCTGCTCGGTGTCCGGCAGCAGGACCATCACCAGGTCGGCCTCCGCCGCGGCGTCGGCGACCGGGAGGACCCGCAGGCCCGCCTCTTTCGCCTTGGTCGACGAGGACGAGCCCTCGCGCAGACCGACCCGCACGTCCACCCCGGACTCGGAGAGGTTGAGCGCGTGGGCATGTCCCTGGGATCCGTACCCGATGACCGCGACCTTCCGCCTGCCGACGAGGCTCGGGTCCGCATCCTTCTCGTAGTAGAGCGTGGCCATCGTGCTCACCCTGCCTTTGCTGTCGCGCGGGTCCCGCCAGTGCGGGCTCCGTCGGTGGCTCGCTCCAGCATAGGCAACGCCACCCGCCCGGTCCGCTGCATCTCCACGATGCCGTAGGCGCGGATGAGGTCCTCGAAGTCGTCGAGCTTGGTCGGGGCGCCGGCGAGCATCACCGTCAGCTGCGCGGGACCGACGTCGACGATCTTTCCCTCGAACACGCCGACCAGCTGGATGACCTGGCCGCGCACGTCGGGGCCGGCCTCGACGGTGGCGAGCAGCAGCTCGCGCTCGCGGGAACGGGACGGATCCAGCTCGGTGATCGAGACCACCGGGATGAGCTTGTCCAGCTGCTTGACGATCTGGTCCAGCGGGGCCGACTCGACGTCCACCACGATGGTGATCCGGCTGAACCGCTCGTCGTCGGACGGGGCGACCGCCAGCGAGAAGATGTTGAACCCGCGCCGCGAGAAGAGACCCGCGACCCGTGCGAGCACGCCTGCCTTGTTCTCGACCAGGACGGTGAGGATGTGGTGGCGCTGGTCGGCGCCGTAGACGCCCATCAGCGCTCACCCCCGGTTAACGACGGGTCGACCATGATGTCGTCGTTGGAGGCGCCGGCGGCGACCATCGGGAAGACCTTCTCGAAGGCATCGATCCGGAAGTCGATCACCACGGGCCGGTCGTCGATCTGGTTCGCCTTGTCGATGGCCGGGGCGACCTCCTCGGTCGACTCGACCCGGAGCCCGACGCATCCCATCGCCTCCGCCCAACCGACGTAGTCGGGCAGGTCGGGCGAGAGATAGACCTCCGAGTAGCGCTCCTCGTAGAACATCTCCTGCCACTGGCGGACCATCCCGAGGTAGGCGTTGTTGAGGATGGCGATCTTGACCGGGATCCGCTCCGAGCTGGCCGTGACCAGCTCCTGGGCGGTCATCTGGAAGCACCCGTCACCGTCGACCGCCCAGACCATCCGGTCGGGCCGGCCGACCTTGGCCCCGATCGACGAGGGAACCGCGAACCCCATGGTGCCGAGCCCGCCGGAGTTGACCCAGGTGTGGGGGTGATCGAACCGCCACCACTGGGAGGCGAACATCTGGTGCTGGCCGACCCCGGAGGCCACGATGGTGTCGTCCGGCGTCGCGTCACGGAGCGTCTCGAGCACGAACTGGGGCTTGAGCGCGCCGGATCCCGGCTTCTGGTCGTAGACCAGCGGGTACCGGGCCTGCCAGTCGCCGAGCTGCGCCCGCCAGGGGATCAGCCGCGACCTCGGGAAGGCCGCCGCCGCTGATCCAGGCACGGCCGGGGCGCCGGCGACCGCATCGGAGGGGGTGCCGCCCCGCCCGCCCCGGGTGGCATCCGAGTGTGGGAGGCCCAGACCGTCCAATGCCCGGAGCAGTTCGTCGACCACCAGCCGGCAGTCACCGGCGATGGCCACGTCCGCGCGGCGCACCTTGTGGTGCTCGGCAGGATCGATGTCGACGTGGATCACCTTCGCCCCCGGGGCGAAGGCGGCGATCCGCCCGGTGACCCGGTCGTCGAAGCGGCTGCCCAGCGCGATGAGCAGGTCGGAGCGCTGCATGGCGGTGACCGCGGTGTAGTTGCCGTGCATACCGGGCATCCCGAGGCAGAGCGGATGCGAGTCGGGGAAGCAGCCGCGTGCCATCAGGGTGGTCACCACCGGGATCCCGGTGCGCTCGGCCAGCTCACGCAGGCCCTCGCTCGCCCGCGCCTTGAGGATGCCGCCGCCGGCGTAGACGACCGGTCGCTCGGCCGCCAGGATGAGCTCGGCGGCCTCACGCACGAGCTCGGGGTCGCCTTCGGTCACCGGGTGGTAGCCGGGCAGGTCGAGGTCGCCGGGCGCCGGCCAGTACCACTCCATCGGCTGCTGGGCGATGTCCTTGGGGATGTCGATGAGGACCGGTCCGGGCCGGCCGGTGGTGGCCACGTGGAAGGCCTCGGCCACGATCCGCGGGATGTCGGCCACATCGGTGATCAGCCAGTTGTGCTTGGTGATCCCCATGGTGATGCCGGTGATGTCGCTCTCCTGGAAGGCGTCGGTCCCGATCGCGGTGGTGGCCACCTGGCCGGTCACCACGACCAGGGGGGTCGAGTCCATGAAGGCGTCCGCCAGGGGGGTGACCACGTTGGTGGCCCCGGGGCCGCTGGTCGCCATCGCCACCCCCGGACGCCCGGTGACCTGGGCGTAGCCCTGGGCCATGTGGCCGGCGCCCTGTTCGTGGCGGACCAGGATGTGGCGGATCGACGAGTCGAGGATCGGGTCGTAGACCGGCAGGATCGCGCCGCCGGGGAGGCCGAACATGACCTCCACCTGCTGCATCTCGAGGCTCTTGATCAGTGCCTGTGCTCCGGTGAGTTCCATCGGGTGCTCCCTTGTCGGTGCTGCTCGGTGTGCGGTGCCGCTCTGCTTCCAGATCGGTCGGGTCGTCGGGTGGTCGCTGCGGGGATCGGGTCGGGGTGCGGACATGAAAACGACCTCCCGTCTGGGAGGTCGTAGAGCGCACACGGCGAGAGGGCGTCGTGCGCGCTACGACACGAGTACCTCGACGATGGTGCGGCGGTTCGGGTCGGTGCGCATGATCCCGCCATTCTGGCACGCTGTCGGCGGCCCGACAAGTGCTCCGCCGATCGGGCGGACCGGTCACGGCCGCCAGGTGCGGACGTCGTGGCCGTCGCCGGCCACCCGGAAGTAGCCGACCTCGGTCACCTCGAGGGAGAACAGGTGGAAGTCCCCCTCCGGCCGCCAGCCGATGGCGGCTTCGAGGGCGGTCGCATACCGGGCGCGTTCGCCAGGATCGGTGACCTCGCTCGCCCGGCCGTAGACCTTCACGTCGCCCTCGGTGCCGTGCCGGTCGTGGACGGTCGTATGGACCACGCAGCGCGGGTCGGCGAGAAGGTCGTTCGCCTTGCGCGACCGCCACATCATCCCGAGGTAGAGCTCGCCGTCGACGACCAGGGGTTCGACCGGGCTGATCCGCGGCCACCCGTTGGCCCGGAGCGTCCCGACCAGCACGACCCCGTCCTCGGCCATCCGTGCCTCGGCGAGGCCGGCGAGCTCGGGAGCACCCTCTCGGAACCCCGCCCACGTGGTCACCGCCGCGGAAGCCCCCGGGGGCGCGGATCAGGCCTCGGTGACGGCACCGCGCTCGGCCCCGGTCACCAGCCGGGCGAACTTGGCAAGGACCCCTGAGGTGTATCGGGGGGCCGGGTGCTTGACCCCGGCCCTGCGGCGCTCGAGCTCGGCGTCGTCGACCAGCAGATCGATGGTGTGGGCGACCACGTCGACCACGATGCGGTCTCCGTCCTCCACCAGCGCGATCGGTCCCCCCGCCACCGCTTCGGGCGCGACATGACCGATGCAGAACCCGTGGGTCCCGCCGGAGAACCGCCCGTCGGTGACCAGGGCGCAGTCCCCTCCCCGTCCGACCCCCTTCATCGCACCGGTCACGGCCAGCATCTCGCGCATGCCGGGTCCGCCCTTCGGGCCTTCGTAGCGGATGACCACCACCGTGTTCGGCTCGATGGAGCCGGCGAGGATCGCCTCCATGGCACGGTCCTCGCCGTCGAAGACCCGGGCCGTGCCGTCGAAGCTGAGCTGATCGATGCCGGCCACCTTGACCACCGCCCCGTCCGGCGCGAGCGACCCGGTGAGCACGGCGATCCCCCCCTGGGGGTGGATGGGGTCGGTGAGCCGGCGGACCACCTCACCATCGGGTGGCGGCGGGTGGAGCGCCGCCAGGTTGTCCGCCATGGTCCTGCCGGTCACCGTGAGGCAGTCGCCGTGGAGCAGGCCGGCGGCCAGCAGCTCGGCCAGGACCACCGGCACGCCGCCGATCCGATCGAGGTCGGACATGTGGTACTTGCCGTGGGGCTTGGTGTCGGCCAGGTGGGGAACCCGGGCGGCGACCCGGTTGAAGTCGTCGAGGGCCAGATCGACCCGCGCTTCGTTGGCGATGGCCAGCAGGTGCAGGACCGCATTGGTCGACCCGCCGAGGGCCATCACCACCGCGATGGCGTTCTCGAAGGCGTCCCGGGTCAGGATCTGGCGCGGGCGGATCCCGAGACGCAGCAGCTCGACCACCGCCTGGCCGGACGCGAACGCGAGATCCTCGCGCCTGCGGTCGACCGCGGGCGCCGACGAGCTCCCCGGCAGCGACATCCCGAGCGCCTCGGCCACCGAGGCCATGGTGTTGGCGGTGAACATCCCGGCGCAGGAGCCCTCGGTCGGGCAGGCGTTGCGCTCGATGAGGCCGAGCTCCTCGTCGCTGAGGGCGTCGACCGCGTTGGCCCCGACCGCCTCGAACACCGAGGTGATGTCGAGGGCCCGGTCGCGGACCCGACCAGGCAGGATCGAGCCGCCATAGAGGAACACGCTCGGCAGGTTGAGCCGAGCCGCCGCCATGAGCATGCCCGGCAGCGACTTGTCGCACCCGGCGAGGGTGACCATCCCGTCGAACCGCTCGGCGTGCATGACCGTCTCCACCGAGTCGGCGATGACCTCGCGGCTGACCAGCGAGGCCCGCATCCCCTCGTGCCCCATCGAGATGCCGTCGGAGACCGCGATGGTCACGAATTCGAGGGGGAACCCCCCTGCCGCGCGCACCCCCTCCTTGGCCCGCCCGGCGAGGCGGGCGAGGGGCAGGTTGCACGGGGTGACCTCGTTCCAGGAGGAGGCCACCCCGATCTGGGACTTGTCCCAGTCGCCGTCCCCCATCCCGACCGCCCGGAGCATCGCCCGGGCCGGCGCCCGGGTGGGCCCGTCGGTCACCTCGTGGCTCCGGGGCTTCATCCCGGTGAGCGGTGACTCGGACGGGTCCCGGGTCCCGGGATGATCACTCATTGCTGCATGGTACGGCCCCGGGGCCGGGTCAGGACACCGCCGCCGTCCCGACGATCGGCTTGTTGAGGGCGATGCCGCTCAGCGATCCGTAGAAGGGCGCGCTCCCGAAGTTGAAGATGCCCCCGTCGCCGGTGGCCAGCCAGTAGCCGCCGCCGGACGGGAACGTGGCGATCCCCACCACGCTCGAGACGAGCGGCGTCCCTCCGAGCGATCCGTAGTTGGGGGTTTTACTCGGATAGTTGAAGATTCCCCCGTCGCCGGCGGTGATCCAGTAGCCGCCGCCGTCCGGTGTGGCCGCGATGGCAACGACCGGCGAATTGAGGGGGGTGGAGCCCGCAGAGCCATGGAACGCGGCGTCACCGAAGGAGAAGATGCCCCCGTCGGAGGCCACCAGCCAGTACCCGTTGCCGGAGGGGCTGGCGGTCATGCCGACCACCGGCTTGTTGAGCGGCGTCCCCCCCATCGAACCGAAGAACTGGGCGTCGCCGAAGGCGAAGAGCCCGCCGTCGGAGGCCACCAGCCAGTAGCCGAAGCCGTCGGGCGTCGCCGCCATGCCGACGATCGGCTGGTTGAGGGTGATGTTCCCGGTCGAGCCGAAGAACCCGGCGTCGCCGTAGGCGAAGATCCCACCGTCGGTTGCAACCAACCAGTAGCCCCCGCCATCGGGCGTCGACGCCATACCCACGACCGGCTTGTTGAGGTGGATCGCGCCGGCGGAGCCGAAGAACGGGGAGGCCCCGTAGTCGAAGACCCCGCCGTCGGAGGCCACCAGCCAGTAGCCCTGGCGGTAGCTGAACCGGTCCTGTACGCCGGTGACCGAGGTGCCGTTGGGACCGGTCACCGTCACGTCGACGGCCCCGCTACCCGCCGGCGAGACGGCGGTGATCGAGGTGTCCGAGTTGACCGTGAACGAGGCGGCCGGGCTCGAGCCGAAGCTGACCGCGGTCGTGCCGGTGAACTGCACGCCGGTCAGCGTCACCGAGGTGCCCCCGACCGGCGGACCGGTGCTCGGCCGCAGACCGGTCACCACCCCTGCATCGGTGTAGGTGAAGTTGCCGGTGTTGGACTTGCCCGCAGCGGTTGTGACCTGGACGAAGACCGGGCTGGCGCTGGCGGTCCCGGGAGGGGTCGTCACCGAGATCGAGTCGGCCGTGAGCCCGTGGACGTGGGTTGCCGGCACCCCGCCGAAGGTGACCGCCGTGGGGTCGAGCAGGTTCGACCCGACGATCTTGACCGTCGTGCCGCCGGCCGCCGGGCCGGAGTTCGGGAGCACGGCCTTGATGACCCCGGCGGGGAGGTGAACCGGAGCGGAGGCGAGCGGCTCGGACGGTTGGGTGCAGTTGAACGTGCCGGCCGGGTTTCCGTTGACCGTGGGGGAGATCGTCGAGGTGGTGCCGGTGGCGAGGGTCACCGATTTTGCAGTGGAAGAGGCAGTGAACGAGGCGACCGCCCCGGGGGCGACCAGGGGTAGTGATGTGGGCGGCGGGCTTGGAATCGGCGTGTTCGGGATGGTGAAGGTCGCCACCTGAGATCCCGGCGTCGCCCCAGTCGAATTCAGGGCCAGAGTGAATTTCCCACCGAAGGTGGAGATGTGGTTGGAGGCAAGGATCGCAAGGGTCGCCGAGTCGAGTGCCGTCTTGAGCTCTAGTCCGGAGACGTTGAACGACGAGCCCGGCGCAACGGTGCTCGGGCTGACCGCCCCGGCCACGGTGTCGATCGCGAAGGTCGTTGTCCCCAGTACCGGGAGCCCGGTGCAGGTGGCGGTGAAGGAAGGGGTGTCCGCGCCGGCAGGAGCGGCGGGTCCCACCAGCCCGAACGCACCGACCAGCCCAGCGGTGGCCAACGCCAGGGCACCGCCGAGCGATCCCAAGCGAACCGTCAACGGTCGAGTTGCTCTCATCTGCGTCTCCTCAGGCTTCATGCGGCGCTGGCCCGTCGGGCCGCCCCTCCCATTCCGGCATGGCGATCGGCTGATGCAGCTCCCCGAGCGTCCCTTGGCAGCTCCCCCAACCACGGCGCAACCTAGGGGATGCCCTGGGCGATTGCAACAGGTATCCCCCGCCGATGGGCTCGTGCAGCAGGGAATTCCCGATCGGCCCACCTCCGAAGGAGATCACCCCGGGCAGACCCCACGGAGAGTGGTCCCCGGCGACGACGGTCGGTGCCGGGACGACTGGACACCATCGGCACTCTACGATCGCTCCTCGTGAACGCCGGCCGGCCGTCGAGGGGGAATGTCGTCCTCGACACGGACGTCCCCGGCGTCTTCAGCGTCGACAGGACCGCCGACCTGGCGTCGTTCCTCGAGGTCAACGGCTACGCGACACTCCGCGGGGTCTTCGACGAGGCGGTCGTCGAAGGGACGGAGCGTGAGCTGATCGGGGCCCAGCAGCTGCTCGCCGACGGCGCCCTCGACGAGCGCCACGGGACGGCCGTCCTCGACGATCCTGGAGCCACCATCGGGGGACGGCCCTTCGCCCACTACGTGTGCTTCGCGACCGAGGTCTCGCCGGGGGCCGGCCGGATGGTGCACCACCCCGCGCTCGTCGGTGTCGTGCGTGCCCTCCTCGGACCCGGCGCCTGGCTCCTCGACTACGAGCAATTCGGGGTCGTGTACCAGGACGCCCGACCCGACCCGGGCTCGGCGTACTCGCGCATCGGCTGGCACACGGACCACCAGTCCGGGCCGCATCTCGACATCTGGCCCGGGATCGCCTTCACCATCCACTTCGATCCGACCTCCCCCGACAACGGCTTCCTGCGGGTGCTGCCCGGCAGCCATCGGGGTGACGCCGGCGGAATGCCTCCCGGGTTCGAGCGGGTGCCCGGTGAGATCCCCCTCTACCAGGAACGGGGCGACGTCCTCTTCCACCACGCCGACCTCTGGCACGGCGCCGCCCGCGGCACCGCCGACGGGGAGGCTGCGATCCGCCGGCACCTGCGCGGGAGCTGGCACGCCGGAGCACCGCTCGCGGTCGGGCACGGGACGGACGACTTCGTGAGGAACGCCCGGCGCTGACCTCGGGGCCGGTTCCGGCGGGGCCGGTAGCATCGCCCAGGTGCACCTCTATGCGGCCTACCTGGGCGGCCCGCTGGACGACGGCAGGATGGGCGAGGACCACGAGGTCGTCCTGGTGGTTGCGGCCGACCCGGTCGAGGCGAAGGCGAGGGCCCTGGCCAAGTGGCGGGGCGCCGGCCGGGGTCATCTCGACGCCCTGGAACGGATCGACCAGATCGACGGCCACCGGATCGACCTCGCACCGGACGGCGAGGCGGACGGCGGCCGGGACCCGGTCGTCGAGAGCTTCAACTGAACGCTCCGACCAGGGCACCGCACCCCCCGTCCGGCCGGCAGGACCCCCTGCCCTCACGGCCTCACGGACCGGGTGACCCGGCCCCGGTTGCGCGACGCATCGGCGATACTGGGCGGGTGACGGAGCGGAACGTCCTCGGTGGCGACCTCGAGCTCTGCGGCACCGATCCGCTGACCGGCTTCTACCGGGACGGATGCTGCTCGAGCGGGCCCGAGGACGTCGGCAGCCACACGATCTGCGCAGTGGTCACTGCACGGTTCCTCGAGCACCAGGCCTCGATCGGCAACGACCTGAGCACCCCGATGCCACGGTACCGGTTCCCGGGGCTCGTTCCGGGGGACCGCTGGTGTGTGACCGCGGTCAACTGGCTGCGTGCCCACCACGACGGCGCGGCCGCCTACGTGGTGCTTGCCTCCACCCACGAGCGGGCGCTCGAAGTCGTGCCCATCGAGGTGCTCCGCGAGCACGCGGTGGACGTACCCTCCGGCCCGGACGACCTGCTCGCCTGATGTGGCCTGATCAGGGCCGCTTGCGGAGCGCCTTCCTGAGCACGGCGTCGTAGGCCTCCAGCCCCTCCCGGTAGAGCCGGGCCTCGGGGCCGGCGGCGATCCCCACCCGCTCGGGGATGACCCCCCAGATGGGGACACCGGACTCGGTCCACCAGGCCGCCGCCTCGTCGAGGTCGTTGGTTCCCAACCGGGCCGCGCAGATGACCACGCCATAGGGGGTCCTGCCGCTGATCATCTCGACGGTGGCGACCACCCGTGAGTACTCGACCCCTCCGGCACGGGTCGGGACGACCACCGCGTCAGCCCGCTCGAGCGCCGCCCGCACGATCCGCTCGTCCCCGGGCGGGGTGTCGACGACCGCAAGTCCGCTGTTGGATGCGAGGGCGCGGTTCACGGTGCGCTCGGAGGGTGCCTCGACCAGGTCGACCCCCTCCACCGGGCTCACCTCGAGCCACTCGGCGGTCGAGGCCTGCCGATCGGCGTCGACCAGGGTGACCGGGGACCAGCCGCGGCCGACCGCCGCTGCGGCCAGGTAGACCGACGTGGTCGTCTTGCCCACGCCGCCCTTCACGTTGCTGACCACGATGTTCATCGTCCACTCCCTCGGGCTCGACGGTGGGCGGCACCGGGTGGCCGGGCCCTACGGAGGGACGATAGACGGTGCGGTCGACCTACCTCACCAACGAAACCCGGCCCACACCGATTCGGTGTGGGCCGGGTTCGTGTTGACGATCCCGGTGGCGCGGAGGCCGCCGGGGTTGAGACAGGTACAGCTAGCCCGTCCCGCTCATGGTGAACATCTGGTGAGCGGTCGGAGCGGTGCCGTTGTTGGCCTGGAGGACGAAGGTCTGCGACCCTGCCAGGTAGTAGCCGCTCAGCGTGGCGGTCCCGTTCCCGTTGTCGTGCAACGTGACCAGCGACGGGAGGGTTCCGCTCGTGATCGCCGGCTTCGGGTACCCCGTCGTCGTGATCGTGAAGCTGAAGTGCTGACCGACCGGGCCCGAGATGTGGTTGATACTCGTGAAGACCGGAGCCTGGTCGATGGTCAGGGTGAAGGCCTGCGAGTACGTCCCCGACGAGTTGGTTGCCGTCAGCGTCAGGTCGTACACGCCGCCCGAGTGCGCCGGAGGAGTCCCCGACAAGGTGGCGTTCCCGTTCCCCATGTTGGTCACGGTGATGCCGGTCGGCGGAGCGCCGCCGGAGATCCGGACGGTCGGCGCGGGCGTCCCGGTCATGGTGATCGGGAAGCTGAACGCCTGTCCGACGGTCGCCGTCGTCGCGTTGCCCGAGGTGAACCTCGGAGCGGCCGGGTTGACGGTGATGGTGAACGACTGGGTCTGCGCCCCGCAGGAGGCGTGGACCGGCGTCGCGGTCACCGTGATCGGGAACGTCCCGTAGTTGACCGGCGTGCCCGAGAGCAGACCGGCGGTGTTCAGCGACATCCCGCTCGGGAGGGCCCCCGTCTCGGTGAAGTGATGCTGTGGCACACCGGTCGCTGTCATCTGGAAGCTTCCCGACACCGTCTGGTTGAAGGTGGCGTTGTCAGCCGAGGTGATCGTCGTCGACGGAAGGACGTTCAGGTTGAAGTCCTGGCTGGCCGATCCGGTCACCGACGAGGTGGCGGTGAGGGTGATCGGGAAGGTGCCCGTCTGGCAGGAAACCCCGCTGATCGTTCCGTTGAAGGCCGTCCCGCTCGAGGGGGAGAGGGTCACTCCGGTCGGCAGCGTGCCCGTGTACGAGTACGAGGGATCCGGGTAGCCGGCGACCAGCACCGAGAAATTCCCGTTCACACCCTGACGGAAGTTCGTGCTCGCATTGGAGACGATCGCGGTGGCCTCGTCGGTGTTGAACTGCACGGCCGGCACGTAGAACGGCGCCGAACCCGTGACGTTGCTCGACGAGTCGGGGTCCGGGGTCGTCCCGTTGACCGACCAGCACGACTGCTGGGGAGGATTGGTCGGATAGTCCAGGGGAAGATCGGCCCGGAAGGTCCCGACACCACCCGCGCCACCGTCGCAGTAGTTGGCCGCGGTGGCCGTGTTCCAGTAGACCGCGCCCGGGATGGCGTCCGACCCGATGCTGACGTTGGTCGGATCCTGGGTCAGCCCGATGTTGAGGCTGTCGTAGGGGCATCCCTGCTCAGTGGCCTGGCACGCCGCGTTAGCTGCCTGGGTGGCAGGGTTGGTCGAGTACGGGTTGGGGCCGTAGTCGCTCGTGTTCATGGCGACCCCGTAGATGAGGGTGGTCGGCACGGTCACGTCGGGGACGTTGAAGACGATGTTGGCGACGATCCCATTGTGGCAGGCCACCCCGTCGTACCACTTACCCGCATTGCTACCCGTGCAGTGGGTGTTGTCCGCCGGGGGCCGGTAGGGAATGGCGAAGGTCTGGGTGATCGATGTGATGAGCGATCCGACCGCGACACCGTCTCCGCCGACGTTGTAGAGGTTGAGAGTGATCGGCTGGTTGAAGGACCCGCTACCGGCGCAGTCGTTGTTGTACCAGGCGCCGGTCTTGCAGGCCCAGTCCTCCATCTGCACGACCACACTGTGGACGATCGGGGGGTTCGAAGGATCGAGCGAAACCTGGTTGCCGATCTCCGACATCTGAGCCGCCTGGTAGGGCTCGCTGACGAGCGATGACACGTTGGTGGTGCTGTCGTAGGTGGGGTCGGTGATCGGAGCCGAGCTCGCGCCCGCCACCCCTGCGGGAACGACGATCGCACCCGCCGTGAGCAGTCCCACCAGGACCGCAATACTCGCAAAAACACGCCTCATGGATTCTGCCTTTCAACCTTCGTGCGGGTGGCATGCATGACCAGACTGCCGAAGAACCTGTCGGTCGCTACTGCGTCACCAAGCCCCGAGCGGAACCGTTCCGCAGTCGTATGTATAACCCGGACCGGACGGGCCGCAAAGCCCGGAATGGGGTAATTCACCCGGTTCTGACGAAGGTACCGAAGAGTTCATTTCCATGACGCGGGAAGTTAACGTTCCACACCACTCAGGGCGTTGAGCGGCCACTCTCAGCGCCCAGCCCGGGAAGGCGTCAGGAGACTCCGGATCCGATGGGGAACGGCCCGGACCGTCGCCGGATTGACCGTAAAGGCCACGCTCGGAGGCGGCATTTCGCTCGTTGCGCGACCTGCTCGGCTTGACGCGCGACCAGTCGGCCGGACGCGCCACAACCCTTCGACCAGATGCCCTACACCTCGAGCGGTGGGTACTGGGCGTCCATCCCCCGGCTCAACGCCGCGTCCGAGATCGGCACAGCGGCGGTCCGGTAGCTGGTATAGGGAGGGTAGTTGATGCGGATCACCGGCGATCCCGAGGGCGTGAGCTCGGTGGTGTACTCGCTGTAACCCCAGTCGAGCAACCAGTCTCCACCGGAGAGCTTGTCGACGCTTCCACAGCAGGGGGAGGGCGTCGGGTAATGCGCGTCGGTCACCGACTCTTCGACTGTCGCCGTGTTGGTCGCGGTGTCGATCTGGAAGCGGAGCGCGCGTGCCGAATTGTCCGTCTCCTGGGTCGCGTTGTCGTGCACGGTGAGCGTTCCGTCCGACTTGTACCGGGCGTCGTGCTGAGCGGAGAAGACCTGCGGATAGGTGTTGCCGACCACGGTCAGGCTCTGGGGGGTGGAGGTGCCGCCGAGCTTCCAGAGGATGTCGCCGGTGGTCTTGTCGATGTCGTAGACCGCATCGAGCTCGCGGGCGCTCATGATGACCTGGTTGCCGATCTGCTGGACGGAGTTCATGTGGACGACGTTGGGGAAGTCGCTGTGCCAGTTGGCGTTCTCGGTGGCGACGTCGATGTGGCTGAAGGTGTCCCAGCTCCAGACGATCTGACCGGCTGGATCGAGCTCGACGATCACACAGTCGAACACCTGGGCGGTCGGGGAGAGTCCCCACGACGAGAGGTCGAGGGTTGTGATCACATACTGGATCCCGAGAAAGTCGCCGTCGGGGAGCACCTGGAAGTCGTGCAGATCGAGACCGGTGCCCGCCGACGGGTTGCCCACCGCGACCTTGACGTTCCCGTCCAGGCCCCGGATCGTGTAGGTGCCGTCATCGAAGTTCGAACCGCCCAGCCACCAGCCGATCTCGTTCGTCCCGTAGAAGGCTGCATTGATCGCAGAGCTCGGGTTGCCGTACCACCAGACGGGCACGCCGTGGTTGTCGAAGGCGACGACGTAGTGGGAGGGGTGTTTGACCCCGCTGGTCGGCGTGAGCCCGACGAGATAGCCGTGCGCCTGCGGGGTGCCCTCGACCACCGAATGGTAGGAGGGGAAATCGGCCGGCAGGCAGCGGATGGTGTAGGCGTGTCCGTTCCCGTTGATGTGGACGGCCTGGTTCGCCACGAGCTTCAGCCTGAGGCTGACCGGTTCGGTGAAGGACCTTCCCCCGATGCCCACCGTCCCGGCCCCGGTCGAGGACAAAAGGGTGGTCGCATGGCCCGCGCAGCGCACAGCGTAGTCGTAGGTGGTGGCGGCGAAGGCGGGGACGAGCGGTGGGTTCGTCGTGAGGGAGAACGGGGTCGAAGCCGAGGCAGGGGGGGCGGAGCCGCCCGATGCGACGATCGCGAGGAGCAGCGGGAGGAGACCCGACAACCATCGGTGCTTACGAAACATGCCGGGACAGGTCGTTCGCGTTACAGCTGCAACGGTGCGTACTGCGCGTCCATCCCCCGGCTCAGCGCCCCGTCGGAGACCGGTACCACCGCGGTCCGGTAACTGAAGTAGGGGTAGTAGTTGATCTGGATCACCGATGACCCCGAGGGCGTGAGCTCGGTGGTGTAGTTCGACTCACCCCAGTCGACGACCCAGTCCCCCGTGCTCAGCTTGGTGACACTGCCGCAGCACGGGGCGGGAGTGGGATGGAAGGAGTCGGTCACCTGCTCCTCGACCGTCGCCGTCATGGCCGTGGTGTCGATCTGGAACCGGAGGGCGCGAACCGAGTTACTGGTCTCCTGGGTCGCGTTGTCATGCACGGTGAGCGTTCCGTCCGACTTGAACCGGGCGTCGTGTTGTCCGGAGAAGACCTGCGGGTAGGTATTGCCGACAACGGTGAGGCTCTGGGGGGTGGCGGTGCCGCCGACCTTCCAGTTGACGTTCCCGGTGGTCATGTTGATGTCGTAGACCGCGTCCAGATGGCGGGCGCTGAAGATGATCTGGTTGCCGAGCTCCTGGACGGAGTTCATGTGGATGACGTCGGGGGCCTGGCTGTGCCAGTTGGCGTTCTCGGCGGCCACGTTGATGTGCGCGATGGTGCTCCAGCTCCAGACGATCGAGCCGGCCGGGTTGAGCTCGACGATCACGCAGTCGAGGACCGGCTGGGTCGTGGACAGCCCCCACGAGGAGAGGTCGAGGGTCGCGTTCTGGTACTGGATGCCGAGGAAGTCGCCGTTGGGGAGCACCTGGAAGTCGTGCAGGTCGAGACCGGTGCCCGCCGACGGGTTGCCAACCGCCGTCTGCACGACTCCTGAGAGGTTCCGGATCGTGTACGTCCCGTTGCCGACGCCCGGGGTCGAGTTGCCACCCTGCCACCAGCCGATCTGGTTCGGTCCGTAGAACGCGGCATTGATCGGAGAGCTCGTGTTGGCGTACCACCAGACGGGCACGCCGTGGTTGTCGAAGACGACGACGTAGTCGGTGGGATGCTTCACCGCGGCGGTCGGGGCGAGCCCGACCAGATAGCCGTGCGCCTGGGGGGTGCCCTGGACCTGTGCCTTGTAGCCGGGGAAATCGCTCGGAAGACAGCGGATGGTGTAGGCGTGTCCACCCTCGTCGACGTACACGGCGTGGTTCGGCCGGAGGTTCAGATTCTTGCTCACCGGCTCGTTGAAGGCCTTGCCGCCGATGGTGACGGTTCCGGGTCCGGTCGAGGAGAGGGAGGTGGTCGAATGACCCGCGCAGCGCACCGCGTAGTCGTAGGTGGTGGTGGAGAACGCCGGGACGAGCGACGGGTTGGTCGTGATCGTGAACGGAGTGGATGCCGAGGCCGGAGGCGTCCATCCACCGATGGCCACGAACGCGAGGGCCAGGGGGAGGAGACCCAACCACCGGTATCTCCCGGGACGGGAGCGCTTGGCCCGTGACGGTGTCCGGCTACCTGCTGTCTGCATGTGCTTCCCCAGTGTCACGACGGCCCCTTCGCTTTCTTGGTGGTCTTCCCTACCGATGCTGTTCCGCCCAGCCGGCCCCCGATCGAGGCAGGCGAGATTCCCATCAGCATGACGTCGAATACGGCTGAGAGCCATCCTCACAATTGAGGAACCGCCCCACCGTCCACATGCCCGTCCCCCCCGTTCGTTCCTGCAGCTAGAACGCTCGGGGACCGGATTGCGTTACAGCTCCGCCTCCAGCCCAGCCCCAATCGTCCAGTTGCGGCTGGTCGGACAAGTGGGCTAGGAACACCAGGCACGTGGACCAGGAGCACCCGAGGAGGTCGAGCGTGACCGAGACTGGCCCGACCACCGCCGCGGTGCCGGACATCGCGGACCTCCTGTTCAAGCCTGGTGTGGCCGACGATCCCTCCGGTGCCTACCGCCAGCTGCGCCGGTCCTGCCCGGTGGCCCGCGCCACCTCCCCGGAGATGTCCAGCGTCTATCTGTTCGACTACGAGAGCGTCTCCTGGGCCCTCCGGCATCCCGAGGTGTTCTCCTCGTCGGCCGAGGCCCTGTCCATCGGCCAGGAGCAGCCGCTGATCCCGGTCCAGGTGGATCCCCCGATGCACACCCGCTACCGACGGTTGCTCAACCGCTCGTTCACGCCCCGGCGGATCGCCGAGCTCGAGCCCGACGTGCGAACGCTGGTCAACGGCCTCATCGACGGGTTCGCCGGTGCGGGCGGCTGTGACTTCCACGAGCAGTTCGCCACCCCGCTGCCCTCGACCATCTTCCTGCGCCTCATGGGCATGCCCAAGGAGGACCTGCAGACCTTCCTGCAGTGGCGTGACGACACGGTCCGCCCGGCCGTCGAGCCCGGTGACGTCGAAGGGGCGGCGGCGATCCGTGCCTCCGCCGGCCGGGCGATCAGCGCCTACTTCCAGACCGCCATCGAGTCGGCCCGCTCCGAGCAGGGCGAGGGGCTCATCAGCGAGCTGGTCCACGCCGACCTCGACGGCCGCCCCCTCACCGGCGACGAGCTCCTCGGGATCTGCCACCTGATGCTCCTCGGTGGTCTCGACACGGTCACCGCCACCCTGGACTGCATGGTGATGTACCTGGCTCGGCACCCCGATCGTCGGCGCCAGCTCGCCGAGGAGCCGTCACTGATCCCCGCTGCGGTCGAGGAGCTCCTCCGGCACGAGACGCCGGTGATGGTGGTGCCCCGGGTGGTGAAGGAAGGAATCACCATGTCGGGGATCGAGCTGCACCCCGGTGATCCGGTGATGCTGGTGATCGGTGCCGCCAACGACGACGAGACAGTGTTCGAGGACCCCGATGAGGTCGACTACGGCCGGGACCTCAATCGCCACCTGGCATTCGGCGGCGCCAACCACAAGTGCCTCGGGGCCCACCTGGCCCGGCTCGAGCTCCGGGTCGCCCTGGAGGAGCTCCACCGACGCGTCCCCGACTACAGGATCCCCGACGGCGCCGAGGTCCACCTCTCGCCGGGTATCCGGCAGCCCGACCACCTGCCGCTCGTCTGGGACTGAGACGGTGGGGTCGCCCGGGCGTCGATACTGAACCCATGGGCCGCTCGAGACCCGGGGGGATCCGTCGCAACGGTGTCGCCGGCGCGCTGTTCGCGTCCGCACTGCTCGCCGCCTCCTGCGGCGGCACCACCGCGTCGACCTCGTCTTCTTCGCCGTCCACCGCGCCACCCGTCCGGGGCGAGCGGGTCGTCGGCGGTCCGACCGGCAGCTACCTGGTGCCCCCGGGCATCCACAAGATCAAGCACGTGATCGTGATCCAGCAGGAGAACCGCTCGTTCGACTCCTACTTCGGCACCTATCCCGGCGCCGACGGGATCCCGATGAGCAACGGAGTCCCGACCGTCTGCGTACCCGACCCGGCGGCCGGAACCTGCGTGAAGCCCTACGTCGACCACGCCGACGTGAACGGCGGAGGACCCCATTCCGCCCCCAACGCGACCGCGGACGTCAACGGCGGGAAGATGGACGGGTTCATCGGCCAGGCCCAGTCCGGTCGCAAGGGCTGCCTCGTCCCGACCGACCCGGCGTGCACCAACTCGTCCGCCCCCGACGTGATGGGCTACCACACCGCGAGCGACATCCCCAACTACTGGGCCTACGCAAAGGACTTCGTCGTCCAGGACCACATGTTCGAGCCGAACGCCTCCTGGAGCCTGCCCTCGCATCTCTTCCTGGTCTCGGAGTGGTCCGCCTACTGCACGCAAGAGGACAATCCCGCGAGCTGCGTGAACGCCCTACAGACCAAGCCGGCGGAACGACCGACCAACGCCGCGGTCTACGGCGGGGCGAGTGGACCGAAGAACGGTGCGAAGGCGAAACGGGCAGCCGCAGCCAACCAGCCCATCTACGCGTGGACCGACCTCACCTACCTGCTCTACAGGTCGCACGTGAGCTGGGGGTACTACCTGGTCAGCGGCGCCGAGCCGGACTGCGAGAACGATGCGGCCGAGACCTGCGCGCCGATCGTGCAGAACGCCAACACCCCGGGCATCTGGAATCCGCTGCCCTGGTTCAACACCGTCCAGAACGACCACCAACTCGGGAACATCCAGGACGTCACCAACTTCTACGCCGCGGCCAAGGCCGGCACCCTCCCCTCGGTCTCCTGGGTCGTCCCCTCTGCCGAGGTCAGCGAGCACCCCCCGTCGCCGGTCAGCTATGGCCAGTCCTACGTGACCAGCCTGATCAACGCGGTGATGACGGGGCCGGACTGGGACTCGACCGCGATCTTCCTCGCCTGGGACGACTGGGGCGGGTTCTACGACCACGTCGTGCCGCCCCAGGTCGACCAGAACGGCTACGGGCTCCGGGTGCCCGGCATCGTGATCAGCCCCTACGCCAAGAAGGGGTACGTCGATCACCAGATCCTGAGCTTCGACGCCTACGACAAGTTCATCGAGGACGACTTCCTCGGCGGCCAGCGCCTGGACCCGGCCACCGACGGCCGGCCCGACCCGAGACCCAGCGTGCGCGAGAGCGAGAAGATCCTCGGCAACCTGGTCGGCGACTTCAATTTCAACCAGTCCCCACGCCGGCCGGTGGTGCTTCCGGTCCACCCGAGGACCACCCTCACCGGAACACCGACACCCTCACGGGTCTCTGCCGCGGCCAAGGCGCCCGACACCGACGGCTGACTCGAGCCTGCCGGGATCGACGCGGCGACCCGGTCGGCTCGGCGATCGGCAGACGGGGGTTACGTGGTCCCCCGTCGCGAGGACGACCGGCGGCCCTGCCTGGCCGTTCCCCCGGCGCCGGCCAGATGGGCCGACCAACCACCGCGGTCGTGGACGTAGTCGTAGACGGTGTTGAGCAGCTCCTCGAGCTCGTCGGCGATGTGGGTGTCACCGTTCTCCCGGTGACGGGCCACCTCGGCCCGGGCGTACCGCAGGGATGCTTCGTGCTCGCTGGTGTCGGTGGTCATGACTACCTCTCAATCGGAAATGATGGACGGCCGGCGCACGCCACCCGAGGATCGCGTTGCGCCGCTCCGGGTATCGGCAGGTCCGGTGCCGACCTGAAGCCGGACCCGTCGCCGATCCGACCATTGACTGACTGACTCAGTCAGTTTAGGATCCCTGTATGGCCCGCAGCTCGTCCCCGGAGCGGCTCACCGAGTTGGCCGGGGCCGCCACCCGGGTCTTCGGGCGTCTCGGTTACCGGCGCACCCGGACGTCCGATGTGGCCGCGGAAGCGGGGATGTCGACCGGTGCGTTGTTCACGTACGTCCGGAGCAAGGAGGCCCTCTTCCATCTGGTCTTCGCCGTCGGCTTCGGGGAGTACACCGAGGGCATTCCGCCGCTTCCCCTCGATGCACCGGCCCCGGGCGTCACGGTCGGCCTCATCGAGCGGGGGTTGCGCGGGAGCCCTGCGCCGCGCATCAGGGCCGCGCTCCACGAACAGGCACCCGACGACGTGCGCGCCGAGCTGACCGGGATCGTCGAGGAGCGGTACCTCGGGATCGAGCGGCTCTGGCCGCTGCTGGCGGTCATCGAGCGGTCGGCGGTCGATCTCCCCGAGCTCGAGGCGTTCTACTACCGGCGGGCCCGGACCACCTACCTCGGTCAACTCGCCCGCTATCTGGACGACCGGATCGCAGCCGGGTACCTGCGCCCGGTGCCGGACACGGCGGTCGCCGCCCGCATCGTCACCGAGACGATCGCCTGGTTCGCCTGGCACCGAAAGGAGGGTCCGGACAGCGCGCTCTACGACGACCGGGCATCCCGCCTGACGGTCGTCGACTTCGTCTGTGCGGCCCTCCTGGAGTCACGGTGATCCCGACCGCCGTGGACGCCGGAGTCTCCGCCGGAGAGGCGGTCCGGGACCGGGGGCCGGGATCGGGCCTGCCGCGGCTGGCAAAGGGGCCGGTCCTCGGCATCGCGGCGGCGATGGTTGCGGTCGAACTGGCCGTGGCCGCACGCTACGGCTTCCACCGCGACGAGCTCTACTTCCTCGCCTGTGCCCGCCACCTCGCCTGGGGGTACGTCGACCAGCCGCCCCTGGTCCCCGCGGTGGCGAAACTCTCCGTGGCGCTATTCGGCAATTCGGTGGTCGCGCTGCGGTCGCTGCCCGCCTGCGCGGCTGGCGCATGCGTCGTCTTCACCGCCTTGACGGCGCGTGAGCTCGGTGGGACCAGGAACGCCCAGGTGCTGGCCGCCCTCGCCGCGGCGACCTCCCCCCAGGTGGTGGCCGCCTTCCACCTCCTGTCGACCACCTCCTTCGACCTCGTCTTCTGGTCGTCGATCACCCTCGTCGTCGTACGGCTGCTGCGCACCGGGGACCAGCGGCTGTGGCTGGCGGTGGGTGGTCTGGCCGGGGTGGGACTCCTCGACAAGCTCGATCCGGTGTTCCTCCTCGGCGCGCTCCTCGCGAGTCTGCTCCTCTGCGGGCGGAGCGCCGTGTTCCGGAGCCGATGGCTCTGGGCCGGGCTGCTCCTCGCGCTCGTGCTCTGGTCCCCCTATCTCGTCTGGAACGCCCAGCACAGCTGGGCGGAAGTCTCCATGCTGCACAGCCTCCGCCAGGAGAACTCGTCCCTCGGCACCTCGCTCCTCTTCATCCCAGCCCAGTTCGTCGTCGTCGGGCCGGTGCTCGTCGTCCTCTGGACCGGCGGCCTCCGCCACCTCCTCCGCGACGGGATCGCCAAGCCGCTCGGCGTGACCTATCTCCTGCTGTTGGCGTTCTTCACCGTCACCGGGGCCAAGCCCTACTACCTCGCCGGGATGTACTTCGTCCTCTTCGCCGCCGGTGGCGTGTGGGCGGAGCGGCGTCTGGCCGGCCGGACTCCGCCGAAGGGGATCGACGGCTGGGTGGCGCTGATGGTGGCCGGCGCCCTGGTGGCGATTCCCCTGGCACTGCCGGTGCTCCCGGCGAGCGCGCTGCCCACGGGATCGTGGGAGGGCTCGGTCAACAAGGACCTGAGCGCCACCGTCGGCTGGCCGGCGATGGTCCGCCAGATCGCGGCGGTCTCGCAGGCGCTGCCGCCCTCCGAGCGGGCCCACCTGGTGATCTTCGCCGGCGACTACGGTGCCGCCGGTGCCGTCGACCTCTACGGCGGAACCCTCGGGCTCCCCCACGCGATGAGCGGCCACAACTCCTATTGGTGGTGGGGTCCGGCCGGTGCCCGCAACGGGGCCACCACCATCGCGGTCGACCTCCCGAGGGCGTACCTTCGCACGATCTTCCGGGACGTGAGATCGGCGGGCACGGTCGCAACGCCCGGGGGGGTCTGGACCGAGGAACGAGGGGATCCGATCTGGATCTGCAGCGGTCAAACGGAGTCCTGGTCGCGGGCGTGGCCCGCCGCGAGACACTACGGCTGAGAGAGGGCGGGACTCACCGCTTGCGCGGATGGTGCACGATACTGTGCCACCGGTGGAGCCGGACGCCGCACGGCGGCGATTCGAAGGGGCCGGCGTCGGGCGGCTGGCGACCGTCACGGCGCAGGGGCGGCCGCACGTCGTCCCCTGCTGCTTCGCGCTGAAGGGCGACGTCGCATACTCGGCGGTGGACGGCAAGCCCAAGTCGGGACGCCCGCTGCGCCGGCTGGCCAACCTCGAGGCGAACCGGGTGTTCTCGCTGCTGGTCGACCACTACGCCGACGACTGGTCGAGCCTCTGGTGGGTGCGGGTCGACGGACACGGTCGCGTCGTCGGAGACGAGTCCGAACACGTCCTGGCGGTCGGTCTGCTCACCGACAAGTACCCCCAGTACCGGGACGTCCCGATCCCCGGGCCCGTCGTCGCGCTGGAGATCGACTCCTGGACGTCCTGGCCCTGACGCCGGGGCAGCAGGAGATCACCGCCGTGTCCGCGGCCCATCGAGTGCAGCCGCCCGGTCGGCGGCCGCCATGAACCGCTCGGTGATCGTCCTGCTCAGGCGCTCCATCGGACCGAGCCGCTCGGCGACGGCCGAAGCGAACCCGTCCTGGTCGACGCCGGCGTCTGCCAGGGCCTCCCGGTAGGTCGGGACAGACGCCCACTCGGCCACGGTGTCGCGCCCGACCTCGACGTGGAACTGCAGGCCCCATGCCCGCTCCCCCACCCGGAACGCCTGGACGGCACAGGACTCGTTGGCAGCGAGCGTCACCGCGTCCTCCGGCAACCGGGTGACCTCGGAACCGTGCCACTGCAGCCCGCAGACCGGCGAGGGTATGCCGGCGAACAGTGGATCGTCCGCTCCCGCCCGGGTGATGTGAACCGGGGCCAGCCCCACCTCCGGCGCCGTCATCGGGCCCACCGCGCCGCCGAGGGCGTCGGCGAGCAGCTGGTGACCGAGGCAGATCCCGAGGAAGGGCCGTTCGAGCTCCCGCACCCACCGCCGGATGGCCTCTTTCTCCGGCCGCAGCCACGGATGGTCGTCCTCCTCCCAGACGTCCATCGGGCCGCCCATCACCACCATCAACCCGAACGCCTCGAGGTCCCCGATCCGCTCGCCGTGATCGAGCTCGACCGTCACCACCTCGCACCCGCCCTCGCGCAGGCTGGCGCCCACCGTCCCGGGGTGCTCGACCGGCAGGTGCTGGAGCACGAGGACCCGGAGGGACCGGGCGGTCACGGCAGGACGTCGCTCTTCGATCCGGTCAACCCGGCGTGGCGTCGATGAACTCGACGACGATCCGGGCCAGCTCGGGCCCGCGGTCCTCCTGGATGAAATGGCCCCCGCCGGCCACGGTCCGGTGCGGTTGCCCGGCCGCGCCGGGGATCCTCGACTGGAGCACCTTCTCGGCCCCTCTGGTGATCGGGTCGCCGTCGCCGAACGCGGTGAGGAACGGGCGATCGAACGTCTCGAGGGTCCGCCACGCCGAACGGTTGGCGTCCGAGGCCGGGTCGTCGGGCCGGTTCGGGACGAGCAGCGGGAACTGGCGCGCCCCCTGCACGTACGACTCGTCGGGGAACGGCGCGTCATAGGCGGCGACCACCGCGTCGCCCAGCTCCGTCGTGCACCCGCCCTTCACGATCTGGCCGGCCGGGAACGGATCGACCTCCTGCGAGAAGCGCTGCCACATGGAAAAGGCCTCTCCTGCCGGCCGGTCACCGGTCGGCAGGAAGGTGTTCGCCGCGACCACCCTGGCGAACCGCTCAGGGTGCTCCCCGACCAGGCGCAACCCGATGAGGCCACCCCAGTCCTGCCCGACCAGGGTCACCGCAGACAGATCGAGCGCCTCGAAGAGGACGGCCCGCATCCACTCGACGTGCCGGGCGTAGGTGTAGTCGGCTCGTGCCGCCGGCTTGTCGGAGCGCCCGAACCCGACGAGGTCGGGGGCGATCACCCGGTGGCCGGCGCCGGTGATGAGCGGAATCATGTGACGGTAGAGATAGGACCAGCTGGGTTCGCCGTGCAGGAGGACCACGACCTGGCCCCCGGTCGGACCCTCGTCCAGGTAGTGGACTCGGAGCTTCCCCCCTTCGGTGTCGTCGATCTCCGCGTACCGGGGGGGGAACGGGTAGCCGTCCAACCCCGCGAAGCGCTCGTCGGGGGTGCGCAGCGCGTCCATGACCCGATTATGTCAGCGATCCCGGTCCACGCATCCCGTGGGCGTCTGCCACGGGCGGGTGCCAGACTGTGAGCGGTCCGCGGGCACACCGCAACCCGACGTGCGGGCCGACGTCCGGATCCCCAACCTGGTGGCCGATGCGATGACCAACTACCCGGCGATGATCACCCCGGTCGGGCACGTGGAACCCGTGCCGCGCCGCATCCGGGCGGTGCTGGCCGGAACGACCGTTCTCGACACGGACCGCGCGCTCTACGTCTGGGAATGGCCCTTCTACCCTCAGTACTACGTCCCCGAGGGGGACGTGCGTCGCGAGCTGCTCGTCGCCGAAGGGCAGCGTCAGCACAGCCCGCGCGGCCAGATGGAGCTCTTCGCGCTACAGGTGGGGGAGGTCCGCCGGCCCCTCGCTGCGAAATGGCTGGCGGACTCCACCGTCGCGGGGCTCAGCGGCACCTTCCGGTTCGAGTGGGGCCTCCTCGATGCCTGGTTCGAAGAGGACGAGCGTGTCTTCGTCCATCCGCGCAATCCCTACGTCCGGGTCGACGCCCTGCGCTCGACACGCCCGATCCGGGTCGAGGTCGACGGGGTGCTGCTGGCAGCATCGTCCTCTCCCGTCCTGGTGTTCGAGACCGGGCTGCCCACCCGGTACTACCTCGACCGCACCAGCGTGAACTTCGAGCACCTGACCGCCACCGACACGGTCACCGAGTGCCCGTACAAGGGCACGACCAGCGGGTACTGGTCGGTCCGGATCGGTGACACGATCCATGCCGACCTGGCCTGGTCCTACGACTTCCCGACCCGCCAGCTGATCCCGATCGCCGGGCTCGTCGCCTTCTACAACGAGAGGGTCGACCTCACCCTGGACGGTCGGCGACTCGATCGGCCGACGACCCACTTCTCCAGATCGGAGGAGTGACCAGCGGGCGGACCGCATGGCCGGGAATCCCCTACGGACCCGTGCTGTTGTGCCCTTCGTGGAGCGCGTTCCTGCCCGACTCGCCGCTGGGCGCCCGGTCGCCGCATCTGACGAGGAGGCGGCGCCTGCCGTCCAACAGAGTGGACCGGGCGCGGTCCTCGAATTCCTGCGGGGCGAGGCTCCGTTCGAGTTCGAACGGCTGCGGTCCGTCGGCCGGCTGCCGTCGGCCTGGTCGTTGACGTACTGAAGCCCCTATCCGGGCTCGGCCTCGATGCCGCTGTGGACCGGTACGAGGTCGGTATGCGGTCGCGCGGCTCCGCGCCCGTCGGAGAGCAGCGCTTCGACGTCGGCTGGTGGGACGGGACGCGAGAAGAGGTAGCCCTGCCCGCACTCGCACCCGATCTCGCGCAGCAGTCCGAGCTGCGCCTGCTGCTCGATGCCCTCGGCCAGCGTTTCCAGGCCGAGGGTGCGCCCGAGCTCGACCAGCGTGTGGATCAACGCGGTGGCCTCGGGGTCGCCGTCCATCTCGGAGACGAACGACCGGTCGATCTTGAGCACGTCGACCGGGAACTGCCTCAGGTAGGCCAGCGAGGAATACCCGGTCCCGAAGTCGTCGATGGCGATGGTGATGCCGAGATCCCTGAGCCGGTTGAGACGGGCCACCGTCGCGTTGGCATCCCGCATCAGGGTCGACTCGGTGACCTCGATGGTCAATGAGCTCGGATCCAGGTCATGGGTGCGCAGCGCGTTACGAACGTCTTCGATCAGCTCGTCGGCCTCCAGCTGGCGCATCGAGACGTTCACCGACATCCCGGTCCCATGCCCCTCGGCCCGCCACGCCGCCGCCTGACGGCATGCCTCGTGGAGAACCCAGCGGCCGACGTCCACGATCCGCCCGGTCTCCTCGAGGACAGGGATGAACGAGTCGGGGGTTACGGTTCCCTTGGTCGGATGTCTCCAACGGAGGAGGGCTTCGACACCGCGTACCTTGAAATCCTCCAGGCCGAAGATGGGCTGGTAGAGGAGGAAGAACTCGTCGTTGCGCAGTGCCGCGTCCAGATCGGTCCGGAGCGAGAGCCGGTCCTGCGCGTCGGACTGCATGGACGGCTCGAACACGACTGCCCGGTCACGGCCGGCGGCCTTCGACCGGTAGAGGGCGATGTCTGCGTCGCGCAACAGTTCCTCGGCCGAGGCCCGGTTTCCCAGCGCGATGCCCATGCTGGCGGTGATCGAGATCGGGATCGCCTCGAACCCCTCGAGACGGAAGGGCTTCCGGATCGCCGCCCGGATCCGTTCGGCGACCAGCTCCGGACCGGACGAGAGGGACAATCCCTCGGTCAGGACCACGAACTCGTCTCCCCCGAGACGGCCCACGGTGTCGCTGGCCCTGACCAGGCCGAGCAGCCGTTCGCCCAGCTCTTTGAGCAGCCGGTCCCCGGCCTCGTGGCCCAAGGAGTCGTTGGCGTCCTTGAAGTTGTCGAGGTCGATGAAGTAGGCGGCGATCGGCTCGCCCGTTCTCCGGGCACGGGCCAGCATCTGGTCCGCTCGGTCCAGGATCAGCTGTCTGTTGGCCAGTCCGGTCAGCGGATCGTGCAGCGCACGATGCGCCAGCAGGGCTTCGAACCGCTTTCGCTCGGTGATGTCGCGTACGTTGGCCACGTACCCTGCGATCGAGGGGCGGTCCATCTGGTTGGAGACGACCGCCTCGACGTCGCACCAACTGCCGTCCTTCCGCTGCATCCGGAACTGCACGACGTCGGTCTCGGCACCTGCCTCCAGCTGAGCCCCGAGCCGGTCGCGGATGCCCTCCTGGTCGTCCGGATGGGCGAGCTCGATGGCAGATCGGCCGGTCAGCTCCTCCGGCTCGAACCCGAGCAGATCGATCACCCCCGGTGACACGTAGCTGCAGTTGATCTTGGAGTCGATCACGACGGTCACATCGGACGACTTCTGGATGAGGGAGCGGAAGCGGTCCTCGCTCATGCGCAGCGAATCCTGCGCGGCCTCCTTCTCCGCCAGGGCGACCTCCATGTTCTCGATGGCGGTCTCCTTCTGCTCCATCACCGCGCTGGCCATGCGGATCACGAAGATCATCACGAAGGCGCCCATGAGTGCGAGACCCGTGCCCTGGGCGGGCGAGAGCACGGACGGCATCAACCCCCACCAGATGCAGAGCTGCCCCACCAGGATCCCGGTGAGGCACCAGAAGGCCGTCGTGCGCCAGACCCGGGAGCCCTGTCGGGTGACGTTCTCGAGGGCCAGGAAGGCGAAGGCACCCCAGAGGACCGGTCCCCATCCGGTCAGGTAGATCACAGCGGTCACGACGAGCGCCTGCGCACCGATCCGCACGTTGAGCGACCATCGTCGCGGGTGCCGCGCGTAGAGCCGGTCGACGCTCAGATTGGCCAGCGGCACCACCGCGAACACCAACGCCCAGACCCAGGCGGGCTCGTGGACCGCGTACCCGAAGTGCATCAGGACCAGGATCACCACGAACGCCGCAGGGCCGAACAGGTAGGCGAAGTAGACGGGGTTGGTCGCGGTCTCGGCGAGCGCCCGGACGCGACCGGGTCGCTCCTCCTCCCGAGCGGTGGGCGGAGCGGGGACTCCCACTTCGAGGGTGTTGGCCATGGGTCATCGTCCCGGATCGGGTGTCTGTTCGTCGGCCCAGGTCATCGGCACAATCGTCACAGACCTTGACACCGGTCGGCCTGGGCTCCCCCCAGGCACGACCTGGCAGGGGGATCCGGTGTTCGATCCCGGTTGGACGGGGGTTGGATCGACGAGGCGGAAGATGCAGGAGTTCGGCCGAGAGCGGCCGTCGCACGGACGGAGGAACACCATGAGACTGATCACCCGGCGGACCGCCAACGGGCGTACGGCGAAGCTGGCGGCCCTCGGTGCCCGGACGCCCCGCCGCTGGAGGCAGCGGATCACCTCGTTGCTGGCGGTCCCGGTGGTCCTGCCGACGGTTGCGGTCGGGAGGTAACGCCCTGCACCAGGGCTCGGTCGTCCCGGCTCAGCTCCACCGGACCGTGGCGCCCGCCCGCCAGCACTCGAACGTCGACAGGTCGCCGGTCACCTCGAGCGCCCCGAGGTCGCCGCGGTTCCACAGCAGCAGGTAGAGGTCGCTCGCCGGTCCGCTCACCTGGCAGGCCGCCCCGGCGATCTCCGGGACCACCACCAGCCGCCCGTCTTCGGCGTCCCGAACCGTCCAGCACTCCGTGCGGTCGGTCGGCCGGATCGCGACGCTGACCGGGCGGGTCCGCCCCGGCCGCGACAGGAACCCGTAGAGCAGCTCGTCGACGCCGTCGGCCGCGAAGTCGGCCGGGAACGCCGACGCACGACCGACTGCTGCGTCCGCGTCGGCACTGTGGATCGCCGTCTCGTGGGCCTGTCTGCGGGTCCAGAACGCGAGCGGGGACGACGTCGGGAGGAAGGTCCAGCAGTCGAGGGACTCGTCCGCGGTCACCAGCGCATCGACCAGTGAGGCGAGACCCTCCCGGTACCACCCCACCAACCGGTCGTCGGGAACGCGCTCGAAGTAGGACCGATCCTCCTCTTCGGTGGTCGGACCGGTTCGACCGGTGAGCACGTAGGAGGTGGCCCATCGATGGACGCCGCCGATGTGGAGGAGGAGATCGCGCAGCGCCCACCCGGGGCAGGCCGGGACCGGATCCCCGGGGCCCCCGGTCGACGCGGCGTCCGCGAGGCGATTTCCCGACTGGCGGAGCACCTCGAGGTGGCGTGCCCTGTCCAACATGTGGCTGGACCGTACCGACCTCGCTCCAGACCCGCAATCGGTCCATTCAAGAGGACCCTCGAGTCTGACGATGCCGGACTGTGGAAATCGGTAGAGGGAGCGATCCGGCTGACCAGGCTGACCAGCCCATTTCGACGCGTCTCACGCGTCTGGTGACCGACCCCGTCGTGTTCATCGCGCTCCCGGTTGCCGCCGTCCTCTGCGTCTTTCGTTCCGTCGGACTGACCGCCCCGGTTCCCTACTGGGTGATCGTGCTCCTGGTCGTCATCGCCCAGATCATGAGCCTCCTTGCCACGGCCGCCTGGGCGGACCGCGCCGAGGGTTGGCGACTCCCTGCCTTTGTCGGCGTGCTGATGGTGGGGATCGGGAGCGTCGCCTACAGCACCGGCTGGGGCCCGATCCTCTCGCTCGGATTCATCTTCGGAGCCGCCTCGGCGATCGAGACCATGGGATCGAGGGCAACCCGATCCGCTCTGCTCTGGGTGTTCGTCTGCATGACCATCGGGCAGCTGGCGATCGCAGTGCACGTTGCCCCGAGCCTGATCAAAGAACCGCGGGTCAACGGACTCGCGGCCTTGTGCCTGCTCGGGGTGTCGCTCACCGTCGCCCTGCTCGGACGCTCCGCCTCAGCCCGAGAGCGCGTCGAGTCCGACCTCCGGGGCAACGCGGCACGGTTCGAGGCGTTGGTGCAGCACGCGTCGGACGTCATCATCGTGGTCGGCGAATCAGGTCAGCTGCAATACGTGAGCCCCGCGTTCGAGCGGGCCCTCGGCAAGTCGCGCGCAGAGTTCGGCTCCCGTCAGGCAGTTCAATTGCTGCATCCGGACGACTTGGCCAAGATGCGGGCCGCCCAGTCGGACGACGACAACCCGGCTGCAGGCCAACGGATGGAGCTCCGTCTGCAGCATGCAGACGGACACTGGCTGTGGTTCGAAGCGACCGTGACCGATCACCACGCCGATCCGGACGTGCGTGGCATCGTGGCCAACCTCCACGACATCACCGAGCGGAAGCTGGCCGACCAAGCACTCAGAGAGGCCCACGAACGGTTCCATTCCGCCTTCGAACATGCTCCCATCGGCATGGCGCTGGCCGACCTGGACGGCACCATCATCCGGGCCAATCCGGCGATGGGAAGAATCCTCGGGCGCGATTCCGACAGTCTTCCCGGACAGCACATCGATTCCTTCACCCATCCCGATGATCGGGAGCTCACCAAGTCCAAACTGGCCGACCTCGCCTCGAGCCAGTCGGACGGCTACCGGATCGAGAAGCGCTACTGCCACGCCGACGGCCACGACGTGTGGGTGTCGGTCAACGTGTCCTGCGTTCGCGACCATGAAGGGAGATCCCTGTACGTCATCGGTCAGATCGAGGACGTCACCGAGAGTCGGGCGCTGCGCGAGCGGCTCGCCCATGCGGCAATCCACGATCCGTTGACATCCCTGCCGAATCGTGAGCTGTTCATGGACCGCCTCGAAACCTCGCTCCGATTGGCGTCCAGGGGACGACGCCACGTCGCGGTGATCTTCCTCGATCTCGACCGATTCAAGCTCATCAACGACAGCCTCGGGCATGACGTCGGCGACCAGATCCTGTGCGCCGTCGCAAGGCGGTTGAGCGGGGTGATGCGGGCAAGCGACACCTTGGCCCGCTTCGGGGGTGATGAGTTCACCGTCCTCTGCCCCGAGATCTGCACCGAGGAGGAGGCGTTCGCGGTCGCCCGGCGGCTGGTCGGTGCGATGGCTGACCCCATCGTCCTGCCGAGCGGCGAGATCTTCGTCTCACTGAGCGTGGGCATCGCACTGTCGATCGGTGGCAGCGAGTCGGGGGCGATGCTGCTGCGCAACGCCGACGTGGCCATGTACCAGGCAAAAGACCATGGCCCGGCGCGTATCGAGCTGTACCGGGAAGCCAATCAATCCCATGTCGTCAGTCGTCTCCGCACCTCGAACGAGCTGCACCGGGCACTCGAGCGGAACGAGCTCGAGCTCCACTATCAGCCGATCGTCGACATCCAGAGCGAAACACTGGTCGGGATGGAGGCCCTGGTGAGATGGCAGCACCCGACCAGGGGCTTGCTTTCACCGTGCGAGTTCATCCCGCTGGCAGAGGGCAGCGGGCTCATCGTTCCCCTGGGGGCCTGGGTCCTCAACGAGGCGTGCCGGCAGACGGTGGAATGGGACGCGCTCCGAGCCGACGGTCCCTACGACCAGGCTCGACTCAATCTCGCCGTCAACGTGTCGGCCTTGCAGCTGGCCGAACCCGGCTTTCGAACTGTGGTCGCCAAGGCGATCGACGCGTCAGGCATCCTTGCCGACCGTCTGTGGTTGGAGATCACCGAGAGCACACTGATGCGCGACCCGGATGACGCCGTGCTGGTGCTCCAATCCCTCCGCGATCTGGGACTCCACCTGGAGATCGACGATTTCGGAACCGGGTATTCGTCCCTGAGCTACCTGCAGCGATTTCCCGTCGAGACGCTCAAGATCGACCGGGCCTTCGTCGACGAGTTGGACCACCGCCCGGAGAACCGTGCGATCGTGCGGGCGATCGTCGGCCTCGGCGAATCGTTGGGTCTTTCGACGATCGCCGAAGGAGTCGAGCGAACCGCCGAGGCCGTCCAGCTGCAGGCGCTCGGATGCCATATGGCACAGGGGTACCTGTACGGGAGACCCCTTCCTGCCGCAGCGTTGCGTCCCTTCCCGACCGACGACCTCAGTTCGTGGCAGGAGCTCCTGGCACCCGTTGCATCGTGAGGACGATCTCCGCTCTCGGCGCGTGGCCGATCGGAACGGACCCGGTCACGTGCGGTCGAGCAGGCCGAAGGCCCTCCGAAGGACGTGCATCTGCTCGGTCGCGATCCGCAGCGATACCCCGGCCGTCGTCACCAGCGCCGAACCGTGGAAGGTACCGGGAAAGGAATGGAGCTCGACGGAGACTCCTGCTCGGAGCAGTGCCAGCGCGTAGAGGATGCCTTCGTCACGGAGGGGATCGAACTCCATGGTCGACACATAGGCCGGCGGCAGGTTCCGGAGGTCGCGGGCGCGGGCGGGCGCTGCATACGGCGACGTCTCCTCCGAGTTCGCAGCACCCAGGTAATACCTCCAGCTGAGCTCGGCCGCCGGCCGGTTCCACAGCGGCGTGTCGGTGAACGAGCGCATGCTCTCGGTCTCGAGCCGATCGTCGAGCTCGGGTATGCCCAGGAACTGAAAGCAGATCGGAGGGCCGTCGTTGTCCCGGCTGAACAGTGCGAGCGCGGCGGCAAGACCGCCACCGGCGGACTGACCGTACAGCGCAATCCGTGCGGGATCGACCTCGAGCTGTTGCACGTGCCCGTGCAGCCACTGCAACGCGGAGAAACAGTCGTGCACAGCAGCCGGGAACGGATGCTCCGGCGCCAACCGGTAGTCGACCGATGCGATGACGACGCCCAGGGCCGATGCCATCATCGCCGCGCCCGCATGCTCGGTCTCGATGTCGCCGATCACGAATCCGCCCCCGTGCAGGTACAGCAGGGCGGGAACCGGACCATCGTGCTCGCGGGGTCGGTAGATCCGAACGGCCACAGCAGGATCTCCCCGGTGACCAGGCACGAGGATGTCCTCGATGTCGAGCGATGTCACGTCGATGTCGGTGGAGACGGCCGACAGCAGCTCGTCGAAGGCCGCCCGCGCCGCGGCCACATCCTCGATGCCGGCCACAGGGAGGAGCGGGACGATGGGAGCGAGATCTGGATCGTAGGAGTAGGCCATCACCAATCGTCACGCGACCGAGTCCCGGGCTCGTTCTCCCGGTGAAGGAGCAATCTGACGCTCCGGGACCTCGGGGTTCCGGCCCAGACTATCCCTGGCGGCTCGCGGGATGCGGGTACGGCCCCGAGCCCGCCGAGCCGTGGGGCGCCCGGCGCTGGCCGATACAGTCGTCACGCCGCACCGCGAGGTCGAAGGAGAGACCGATGACCGTCCTTGGAACGGGCACGCCGCCGGGCGGCCCTGCGATCGACCTCCTGGGGCTCACCAAGACGTTCGGGTCGGTCCGGGCGGTGCAAGACGTCTGCCTGCAGGTCGAGGTCGGCGAGATCTTCGGTTTCCTGGGTCCGAACGGGGCGGGCAAGACCACCACCATCCGGGCGGTGCTCGACCTCCACCACCCGACATCGGGCGCGGTCCGGGTGCTCGGCCTCGACGCCCACCACGACGCGGTGGCCATTCACCGTCGGGTGGGATATCTCCCGGGCGAGCTCGCCCTCTTCGGGCGGATGACCGCCGGCGACCACGTGTCGTCGTTCGCCAGGGCTCGGGGCCTCCCCGACACCGGTTCCGCCCCGAAGCTGGCCGAGCGCTTCTCCCTGGCGCTCGACCGGCGGGTGAGCGAGCTCTCCAAGGGCAACCGCCAGAAGGTCGGCATCGTCCTCGCCTTCATGCACGACCCTGAGCTGCTGATCCTGGACGAGCCCACCGCGGGGCTCGACCCCCTCATGAAGGACGAGTTCGAGCAGCTCCTCCGGGAGACGGCACGGGCGGGGCGCACCGTGTTCCTCTCCTCGCACGAGCTCGACGAGGTCCAGCGGGTGGCCGACCGGGTGGGCATCATCAAGGACGGGCGGCTCATTCGCACCGACACCGTCGACGGCCTGCGACGCAGCGCACCGAGGACCCTCGAGTTGCGCTTCGCCGACCCGGTGGACCCCACTCCGTTCCAGATCGAAGGAGTGCGGATCGTGCGCGATGCCGGGGCGCATCTCACCTTGGAGGTCACCGGCCCCATCGGCCCGGTGTTGCGGGTGGCCGCCGACCATGATCCCGTGGACCTGGTCTCACGCCAGGCCGACCTCGACGAGCTCTTCTTGGACTTCTACCGTGACGACAAGGGGGATGACCATGGCCCACCCTGAGGTCCTCCGTCTCGATCTGGTGGCACGGCGCCGGTCGGTGCTCGGCTACACGTTCGGCATGGCGCTCTACACCCTGGTGATCGTCGCCCTCTACCCCGCGTTCGAGCATTCGAGCGGCCTCAACAACATCACCAAGGACTCCCCGACGATCGCCGCCCTGTTCGGCGCGGTCGGATCGATCACCTCGCCCACGGGATGGCTGAACGTCAACCTCTACGCCAACTTGTTCCCCTTGGCCGTGCTCCTCGCCACCATCGGCTACGGCGCCGCCAGCCTGGCCGGCCAGGACGAGGACGGCACCCTGGCCATGGTGGTCACCCTGCCCATCCCGCGGCGACGCATCACGCTGGAGAAGGTCGCGGCCATGATCGTCCAGGCCGCGCTGATCGTCGTGGTCGTGACCGCGGTCATCGCGCTGGGGCGTGTCTTCCACGTCGCGGTCGGCGCGGCGCCCTTGTGGGGCACCTCGCTCGGCGTGCTCCTCCTCGGTGTCGACCTGGGGTTGGTCGCCCTCTGTGCGGGGGCGGTGGCCGGAAATCGGGGCACCGCGATCGGGGTGGCCAGCGCCGTCGCAGCGGCGTCCTACCTCATCAGCTCGCTGGCCCCGGTGGTGTCCTGGATCCGCCCGGCGAGGGTCGCCTCGCTCTTCTACTGGTCGGTCGGCAACGACCAGCTCACCGCCGGCCTGAGCCCGGCCGATGTTGCGGTCCTGGTCGGCGTCGGGGCCGTACTGGCGCTGGTGGCGCCGGTGGCCTTCGAACGCCTCGATCTGCACTGACCCGGGCGTGCCACTCCACGACTACACCACGTAGTAGAGAAAGTGTGTCCCGCTGCTCCGGTGCTCGTCAAGCGATGTCGGGTCTCGAGGGTGCGCCGTTCCCGCTGTGGCGGTGAGCAGCCTCAGGCCATGCTGATGGGCGTGGTCGATCCTCATCAGCCTGTGGACAACCGACGTCGATCTCCGGCCGGGGCGCAGCTCCGAGAGACCGGCGCAGCTCGACCGCGCCTTCACTGGGTCCTGAGCGCGGCCGGCCTGGCGGCACTGATCGTTGCCACGGTGCTGCACCCGTCGGCCGCCCGCTCCGCTGCCGCCCAGGACTGGCCCCCGTTCGTCCTGGTCGCAGGGTTGCTGCTGGTCGGCGTCGTCGCATCCGACGACGGCCTGTTCGCCGCTGCAGGCCAGGGCCTCGCCCGTTCGGCGCCCAGCGGGTTCGTTCTCTACGCGGGCGCCGCCGCCGTGGTCGGGCTGGTGACGGCGCTGTTGAACCTCGATACCGCGGTGGCGTTCCTCACTCCCGTTCTCATCTTCACGGCCCGTAGCCGCGGCGAGGGTGACGGCCCCCTGCTCTATGGCTGTTTGCTCCTCGCGAATGCGGGATCGCTGTTCCTGCCGGGTTCCAACCTGACCAACCTGATCGTGCTCGGTCATCTCCACCTCACGGGTGGACAGTTCTTCGCTCGGATGTGGCCACCAGCGCTCGCGGCGCTCGCCGTCACCGCGGCGGTAGTCGGCTTCGTCGAGCGCCGTTCGCTCCGGGTGAGGATCGAGGGCGTCACCCCTGCCGAACGGCCTGTGCTCGGACTGGGGCTGGTTGCCGTTCTCGGCGTCACGGTGCTCGTCGTCGTCCTGCACAGCCCGGCGATCCCGGTGCTCGCGGTCGGCACAGTGGTGATCAGCGTCCGGGTCGTCACCGGGAGGGAGAATCCCCGACACATCATCGAGGCCCTCGGCGTTCCCGTCCTGGTGGGCCTCTTCGGCGTGGCGGTCGCCCTCGGCACGTTGGGACGGGTGTGGTCGGGACCGTCGGATCTGCTCTCCCACCTCGACAGCTGGTCCACCGCGGTGGTGGCGGCTGTGTCGTCGGTGCTGGTGAACAACCTCCCCGCGGCGTCGCTCTTGGCGGCCCGACGACCCGAACATCCCTTCTCCCTCCTGGTGGGGCTCAATCTCGGGCCGAACCTGTTCGTCTCCGGGTCGCTTGCCTGGTTCCTCTGGCTCCGGGCGGCCCGCTCGGCCGGGGCTCGCCCGTCGGTGCGCAGAGCCAGCCGGCTCGGGGTGGTCGCCGTGCCCTTGTCGATGGCGGCCGCGCTGAGCGTGCTCGCGCTGTCGGGTCTGGGGTGACGTCGGTCGTCACCCGACGTGAGGCGTCAGCCCGCGATCCAATGGGTGCCAGCGCCACGATCGAGGTGATCGCCGAACCGAGCCGCCGACCCGGGGGCTGGGACGAGCACGCCGGTTGACCACAGGTCACGTCCCCGGGAGCCGGTGAACCCTCAGCGCCGGCGCGCCATCAGGTACGCGCGCCTGGTTTGGACCTCTTCCGGATAGTTGGTGCGCTCGAGCTGCGCGTCGACGTCGAACCCCTCGGCGTCGAGGATCTCGACCACCGCCGCCGTTTCGAGGAAGCGGAAGTCGAGGTCCACCCCTTCGCCCCACAGCTCATCGACGTGCCGGACTTCGTCACCGACGTGGAAGGCAACGATCAGCCGTCCACCGGGCACCAGCACGCGCCTCAGCTCGGCGCACGCCGCTGTCAGCTCCCGCGCCCCGAGGTGGATGATCGAGTAGAACGCCACCGCCGATCCGAACTCGCCGTCGGCCGCCGGGAGCAGCACCAGGTCCCCTTGCCGGAACTCGACCTCAGGGTGCTCACGTTTACCCACCGCAACCATCCCTGGGGACATGTCGATCCCGACGACCCGCACCCCATGGGCGGCGAGCCACGCAGCGACGTGCCCTGGACCGCAACCGAGATCGGCCATGGGCGTGCCCGGCGGATGACGCTCGACGAGCGCCGTGAGCAGCGCCCGATCGAGAGGCTTGTGGACGAGCTCGTCACCCAGCTGGGCGGAGTACCGCTCGGCCAGGGTATCGTAGCTGTGGCGGGTGCGTTCGTGATCCGGAGGACGCGCAGACATGTTGAACAGCGTCCCACCGGCGCGTCGATCGTGCCGACGATCGCCGTGGCCGCCCCGCCTCGTCGGGGGAGTTCTCGAGAACGGCGGGCCCTACCCCGCTGTCGACGGATCGATGACTGCGGACACCCTGGTGATCCGGTCCGCCGGAAATCCCCCACAGCGGGCGTGCTCTTCGATGATGTCCTCATCGGGTGCCACGTAGACGCAGTAGATCTTGTCGTCGGTGACGTAGCTGGTCAGCCAGCTGATCTCGGGCCCGAGCTCGCTGAGCACCTGGTTCGACTTCTGGCTGATGGCCTGGAGCTCCTCCGGCGAGAGGCCGCCGGCCCCGGGAAGTTCACGTTCGATCACAAACTTGGGCATCGCTCTCTCCTGTACATACCAGCAGTATCACACTTGGATACCGTCAGTATGGTATTCTCCATACTATGGGTATGGATGTCAAGAGGCGATCCGCGGGTGGCAGAGGAGCGCAGGGGGCCGCGACCCGCTCGACCCTGGTCGCGGCCGCACGCGAGCTGTTCGGCACCCGCGGCTTTGCCGAGACCTCACTCGACGACGTGGTCGCTCGCGCCCGGGTGACCAAGGGGGCGCTCTACCACCACTTCGGCGGCAAGGAGGACCTGTTCTCTGCGGTGTACGAACGTGTCCAACGCGACGTCTCGGACATGGTGGTCGCCGAGTTCCTCCGACCTGATCCGTGGGAAGCACTCCTCGTGGGTTGCGATCTCTGGATCGACGCACATCTCGACCCTTCCGTGCAACGGATCGTGATGCGCGACGCCCGCGCGGTACTCGGTTGGGAACGAGTTCGGGAGGTCGAATCCAGGTTTGGTGCAGTCCCGTTGCGGGGCGTCCTGCGCCGGGCCCTTCGCAAGGGCCTGATCGATCCCCAGCCGCTGCGGCCATTGGCGCTCATCGTGATGGGCGGCCTCACCGAGGCCTGCTTCTACGTGGTCGACGCCGACGACCCGGCGGTGGCACGCGAGGAGGTGCGGGCGCTCTTGATGCGCCTGCTGGCGGGGCTCCAGTCGGAACCCCGTTCGACCGGGTGAGCGACGGATCCTGCGGAGGCGTTCTGGAGCAGACGGCGGTGACGGTCTTGCGACCGAGGCCGGAGACGTCAGCGAGTTGGCGGATCGACGCGCCGGCGCGGTGCGCTACGCGGATCATCTCGTCGCGCATCCGCACCTCCCTGGCGGCCCGCTCCGCACTCAGGCCTGCGACGACGAGCGCGGCGCCGACCTCACTTGAGCCAAATGGACCAGCTGGTGTTCGGCGCTCCGACGGCTTCCCCACTCCTCAACCAGCTGGTTGACAACGCCGTCTGCCTCCGCCATTATTCAACTGTGCGGTTTAGTACGGAGGTGGAGGAAGAGGACCTGGACGGGGTGTTCAGCGCCCTCGCCGATCCGACGCGTCGGGCCCTGGTCGCCCGTCTCGCCGCCGGCGAGGCGACCGTGAACGAGCTGGCCGAGCCGTTCCCCATCACCCTCCAGGCGGTCTCCAAGCACCTGAAGGTGCTGGAGACGGCGGGGCTGATCGCACGCGGCCGACGAGCCCAGCAACGGCCCTGTCGGCTCCGACCCGATGCCCTGGCCCGGGCCAATGACTGGTTGGAGGGCTACCGGCGCCTCTGGGAGGCCAGCTTCGACCGACTCGCCGAGCACATAGAGACCACCTCGAAAGGATCCCATGACCGACCCTGAGACCACGACGCCCGACATCTCGATCACCCGAAGCTTCGACGCTCCGCCGACGTCCGTCTTCGCCGCATGGACCGACCCCACCCAGTTCTCCCGTTGGTTCGGGAGCGAGACCACCACCGTGGACGAGGTGTCCATGGACGTGCGTATCGGAGGCTCGTGGCGCGCCCGCATGCTCCTGGACGACGGAACCGAGATCGGCTGGCACGGCGCCTACCAGGAGCTCGAACCGCCCCGGCGGCTGGTGATGACTCTCTCCGACCGCCCCGGGGACCAGTTCGAGCTGGTTACCGTGGACCTCGTCGATCGGGGAGGCCGAACCGAGATGACCTTCACCCAGACCGGCGGACACATGCCGCCCGAGCAGTACCGTCAGGCCGAGCAAGGCTGGCAGACGTTCTTCGACGACCTGGCGGCCGGACTTGCCGTGCGGTCACCGAGTAGGGAGTGAGGAAGGGACGCAATGTCGGACGCACCAGCGGCGCTCGCCGTCGCCACCATCCAGGAGACCGCGGCATGACGGCCCGGAGTGGTGACGGGACGCGCCCGGGTCGATCCACCGGCTAGCCGCGGGCGTCGCGCCCCGACGCGGTCGGGGGTCCGGACCGTGCGCTGGCCACGAGCGCGAAACGCGGCGTCACCCCGAGGAACCGTTCGGGGATCGGCAGCTGGATCCGCTCGGCCCACTCCACGTCCGAGAGTCGGACCAGCTTCGGCCTCTGCCAACCCGCCGCGGCGACCAGGTCGACCAGCTTCGACGGATTGGTGCCTCCGCCGAGCGGCAGCCCGGAGCGCACGTGCTCCGGGTACTCGGCGTGGTGTTCTGGTACCCCGCCCCGTAGTCGACGCAGGGAGTGACGGAACCGTCCCTTGACGCGCTCGACGGGGTCGGCACGACCCCAGAGCGTTTCCACGAGGACCAGGGTGCCGGCGGGCGCGGCCGCTCGCCACGCCCGGAGCGATGCCTCAGGGTCGAGGAGGGTCCACAGGAGGTGGCGCTCCATGACGGCATCGAACTCGCCGTCCGGCTCATCGGCACGACCCTCGACGATCTGGATCTCGAGGCCCTCGGATGCCGCGACGCGACGCAGATGCTCCAACATCGCACCGGAGAGGTCGACAGCCGTCACCCGGTGGCCGAGTCGAGCAGCGATCAGGCTCAGAAACCCCGTTCCGGCTCCGCAGTCGAGAACCCACGATGGCGGGGGCGGCAGGAGCCGCTCGAGCGCAGCCGTCCACGCAGCCATGACCAGCAGGCTGCGCGGGCGGTGCTGGGCGGCGAGATCGTAGGTCGCGGCGTCGTCGTCCCAGTAGGTACGGATGTCATCGAGTATCTCGGGCATGTGGACATTGTTGTCCACGGCAGAGGCCGAGTCGTCCGGACTAGCCGACGCCGGGCGGAACCCACTCGGGTGGTCGCTTCTCCATGAACGCGCGCATGCCCTCACGCGGCTCCGGCGAATGCTCGAGCGCCCAGAACATGGTCTCGTAGTCGATGAGCCCGTAGCGCTCGTTGAGCATGCGCTTCACCTGGGCTCGGGCTGCCGGCGCGGTCTTGAGGACCTGGTGGGCAGCCTCGATCGCGGCGGGACGCAGGTCCTCATGGGGTACGACGCGCGCGAGAAGCCCGATGCGCTGCGCCTCCAACGCGTCCACGGTGCGCGCCGACAGCAGCAGGTCCCGGGCGACGGCGATTCCGACATGTGCCGGCAGTGCGGCGGCGTAGGTGGCGTCAGGGATGCCCCGCAGCAGCTCAGGAGCGCGGAACGTGGCCCGGTTGCTCGCCACGGCGATGTCGGCCATCATCGCGATGAGCAGACCACCGGCCTGACAGATGCCGTTCACCGCGGCGATGACCGGGGCGTTGCTGTCGCGGATGGCGAGGAACGGCAGGACGTCGTGACCCATGTTCTCGGGGGGCGACTCGCCAGGATCGGTCCGCCCACCGAGGTCACCGCCCGGGGCGAACACGTCGCCGGTGCCCGTGATGATCAGGGCGGCCAGATCACGATCCGTGTTGACCGCACGCACCGCCCGCTTCAGGCCGTAGTACATGGCCGGCGTGAGCGCATTCCGAGCGGCCGGCCGGTCGATCACACACCAGGCGATCGAGCCCTCCCGTTCGAACCGCAGATTCGGCGTCCCCAGGTCGGTCGTGGCTCGGTCGCTCATGACGACATCATGCCTGCTCCGAGGGCAACCCGGCGGTCCGAGCCGGATCGGCTCACGGGCGGCGACCGCAGCGCCGCTCGAGTGCCGAGGTGGAGCGTGTGGGGGTCTGCAGATGGAGCTACGTGGAGGTGCCATGGTAGGGAGCGGACGTCCGCCCGGGCGGAAGGGGGGTCATCCGTTGGTCCGGGACGTCGAACGGAAGGGCAGCCACCGATGGACGAAACGAGCATCTACTCCTGCGATGACCACCTCGACCTGCGCGCCGTTCCCCGGGAACTGTGGCAGTCCCGGCTCCCCAAGGACCTGGTCGAGCGGGGACCACGCGTGATCACCGGCGAGGGCGATCCGATGTGGGTCTGCAACGACCGCGTCCTCGGCCGGAGCGGGCTGCCCACGGGGGACAAGCTCCAGGTCCTCAGCGCTCTCAGCCGGGCCGGCATCGAGGACGACGGCTTCCGCGTCAGCGACCCGAAGCTGCGACTGAAGGACATGGAGCTCGACGGGGTGTGGGCCTCGGTCATCTACGGTCCCATCCCACTCACCCTCTCGATCCCCGAGCCTGATCTGCAGACCGCCTGTTACGCTGCGTGGAACGACTGGGCGGTCGAGGAGTTCAACGCGTTCGCGCGCGATCGGCTCTGCGCCCTCCCCTTCCTGCCCACCCATTCGCCGGAGGCGGCGGTGGCCGAGCTGGAACGGGCTGCCGGTCTCGGCCACCGGGGTGCGATCATCGACGTGTTCGACTTCGACGCGGGTGACCCGGCCTGGGACCGTCTGTGGGCGGCAGCCGAGGAGACCGGACTGCCGCTCAGCTTCCATATCAAAGCGGGTGCCTCCCCGAGACTGAGCTACCAGGTGGGGAAATGGCAGTCGGCCGCGTTCGCCACGCTGCTGCCCCTTCAGCTCGACGAGGCGCTGGCGATCATGGTGTTCTCCGGTGCCCTCGAGCGGCACCCCGGATTGACGCTGGTGCTGGCCGAGGCGGGTGTCGGCTGGTTGCCGTACTTCCTGAGCCGGATGGACATGGAGTGGGAGAACCTCAAGGAGAACATCGACTACGCGCCCTCCGTCCCACCGAGTGAGCTGTTCAGCCGACAGGTCATCGCCACCTTCGAGGAGGAGCCGCTGGCCCACCAGTTCATCCCCCACCTCGGCGCCGATTCCTGCATGTGGGCGGCGGACTTCCCGCACACCGACAGCACCTTCCCCGAGTCGCAACGGTCGATCCGGGAGACCCTCGGGATGCTCACGGCCGAGGACCGCCGCAAGATCACCGCACTCAACTGCGCCAAGCTCTACGGCTTCGACTACGTCGCCTGACGCCCTGTTGCCGGCGGGTGGCGACAGGGCCCACGCCCAGGGGTCACCGCTGCATGGACGGCACATCCGCATCGACTCGTTCCCGTCGGTTGAACCGAATCTGTCGCTCGACGAAGGCCAGGTACATCGCCATGGAGAACGCGAGGCTGGTGAACAGACTCATCACGAAGAAGATCCAGGGGATACGCACACCCCGCCTCCGCCCGTCGACGATCGTCCAGAGGGGCAGCAGGACGACGTTGACCATGATGTAGTCCTGTGCCGCCGAGTCCGCCGCCCAGTTCGAGAAGAGCGCCTTGGTGTAGTTGACGTAGCTCGCCCGGTGGCCGTACTGGTGGACATAGCGGATGTTGAAGTACCAGCCGAGGCAGAGCGATACGACGCCGAGGAAGTAGTACAGGGATTCGAGCGCAGACGCCCGTCCCGCACCCTGGGCGACGAAGAGGCGGCGGTTGCAGTAGAAGGCAACCGCCGTGCTGGCGATGCCAAGGATTCCGTAGAGCACGAGCGATCCGGTCATATCTCTCTCCGTTCCCCCACGATCAGGTCGATCGGCAACCTACAGGGTCGCCGACCGGATCGTCCGGGGCCGGCTTGGGATCGGCGCGCTGCCGCCCGCGAGCACCCGGTCAGGTGCCGGTCTCCAGGAGCCCGACCGATCGGGCCTGCCGGCCGTCGGGGCCCCGTTCGAGACCAGTCGGGCGAGCACGCCTCGAGGCCTGCGAGCTCGTCCTCGTCGATCCTCACCGAGCCAAATCAGCAGCAGATCCCGCCAAGCACCCCGGGACCAGCTTCGCCACACCCATCCGATCCAACGACTCGGGACGCCCGACGACGTGGCCTACGCGGCCCGGTACCTTGCGTCGGATCACGCGTCACATCAGTGGAGTCACGCTGGATGTCGCGGGGGGTTCGGTCCTCGTCTGACAACCGGCCACACCCGGGTAACGTGAGCCAGGTGATTGACCACTCCTTTTGCCACGTGCTTCCGATCCGCTCGGTCGCACCCAGGAGAGTGTGCAGATGAACGCAGCAGTGATCTACGAAAACGGTGGGCCCGAGGTACTCCGCTACGAAGAGGTGCCCGATCCGGAGTGCCCGGACGGCTGGGTGATCGTCGATGCAGAGGCGATCAGCATCGAGGGGGGCGATCTGATCGCCAGGGCAGCGGGACCGTTGACCGCAGTGCCACATATCGTCGGCTATCTGAGCGCCGGGACCGTGAGCCACGTCGCCGATGATGTCCACGGACGCGCGGTCGGAGATCGAGTGGTGGCCCTGTTCCCCGCCGGATCGCACGCGGCGAGACGAGCGGTTCCCGCGGTCATGACCTGGTCGATTCCGGAGGGGCTCGATGCGGCCCGGGCCGCATGTGTGCCGGTTGCGTTCGGAACGGCCCACGAATGCCTGTTCACCGCCGGTGACCTCTCGGCCGGACAGACCGTCCTCATCCACGCCGGCGGAGGCGGCGTCGGGATGGCCGCGATCCAGCTCGCCAAGGGCGCCGGTGCAACGGTGATCTCGACAGCGTCCAGCGACGAGAAGCTCGAACGGCTCAAGCTGCTCGGCCTCGACCACGGAATCAACTACGCGGACGTGAGTTTCGTCGATCGCACCAACGAGCTGACCGACTCGCGCGGCGTGGACATCGTCGTCGACTCCGTGGGTGGCCAGAACCTCGTCGACAGCGTCGCCGTGCTCAGCTATCGGGGGACACTCGTCAGCGTGGGCGTTGCCTCCCGTGCGGGCTCCGCGATCGAGGCGCAGGCCCTATGGGCACGAAACAACACGTTGTGCGGTGTTTCCCTCGCGAGCGCGGTCCTACCGGAGTACCCCCGCATCCATGCGATGATCGGCGACATGCTGGACCGCGTCGCAAGCGGTGAGTTGCACGTGGAGATCGATCGCTCGTTCACGCTGGCGGACGCCGCCGCCGCCCACCGGTATCTCGAGAGCCGCAAGGCGTTCGGCCGGGTCATCCTGACACCGTGACGCCGTAGATTGCACCGCCCGCTCCTCGCCCGCGAGCGGGGTTCGATGATCCGCAGGATCACCGGAGCGGACCGTAAGATGCGCTCGTGGCCGGACTGCTGGAATTCGACGGCCTGACCCGCCGGTTCGGCACGGTGACCGCCCTCGACGATCTGAGCTTCTCTGTCCCCTCGGGCCAGGTCGTGGGATTCCTCGGACCGAACGGTGCCGGCAAGACCACGACCATGCGGGCCGTCTTCGGGCTCACCGACCTCGACGCCGGGTCGGTGCGGTGGAACGGGGTGCCGATCGGGGCCGCCCAGCGCCGCCGCTTCGGCTACATGCCCGAGGAGCGCGGCCTGTACCCGAACATGCTGGTGGCGGAGGAAGTCGAGTACCTGGGCCGCTTGCACGGCATGGACAGGAGCAGCGCTGCCGCTGCCACCAGACAGTGGCTGGAGCGTCTGGACGTTGCCGACCGGGCTGCGAGCAAGGTGGAGGCCCTCTCCCATGGGAACCAGCAGCGGGTGCAGCTGGCGGCGGCCCTGGTCCACGACCCGGAGATGCTCGTGCTCGACGAGCCGCTCGCCGGTCTGGACCCGACCGGCATCGACGCCATCGGCGAGGTGCTCGTCGAGCAGGCCCAGGCCGGGCGATGCGTGCTGCTCTCGAGCCACCAGCTCGACCTGGTCGAGAATCTCTGCAGGACGGTGGCCATCATCGACCACGGTCGGCTGGTTGCGACGGGGACCGTCGACGAGCTGGCGACGAGCGGGCCGCGGCGCCTCGCGGTCCGGGTAGAGGGCGACCGCCAGGGGGTGTGGGCGCAGCGAATCCCGGGCGTCAGCGTGTCGGAGGTCAACGGGAGTGAGGTACGCCTGGTCCTCGACGACTCGACTGAGAGTGACGCCGTCCTTGATGCGGCGCGCTCCGCCGGGCGCGTCACCGAGTTCGTCCTCGAACGCCGGCGCCTCTCCGAGGTGTTCCGGGAGGCGGTCGGACGGTGAAGGCGCTCCCGATCGTCGCCGCCGTCCTGGTTGTGCTGTTCGTCCGCCTCGGCCTGCGGCGACGCGCCCGGCGGCGATCGTCGAGGGTGGCCGTGCACGCACATGGCTTTCGCGGCACCGGGTTCCTCGGCAACACCGGACTCGTGGCCGGGCGCGAGATCCGTGAGCGGCTTCGGGGTCGTTTGTTGCGAGTGGTGACCCTCGTTCTCTTCGCCGTGGTGGCTGCGGCCGTGGTCATCCCCACCATCCACAACGGCACCGCCACACGCCAGCGGGTGGGGGTGGTCGGCGGCTCGCCCCTCCTCGATGCCGAGCTCCAGAAGCTCGCCGCAGCCGTCGGACTGTCCGTCGTCCTGGTCCCCCAGTCCGACCTGATCGTCGCTCGGGCATCCTTGAGGGCCGGCGATCTCGACCTGGTCGTGGACAACGGCAAGGGGATCGTCGTTCAGAAGCCCATCTCGGAGACCGATACGTCCACCGAGGCCCGGTACGTACGAGCCGTGGCCGCGTCCCTCGGGGCGCAGCAGGCGTTCGCCCGCGCCGGCCTGACCCCGGAGCAGGCCGCCGCAGTGGCCGGGACCAAGCCGTTGCCGGTCGAGAGCCTGAGTCCCGGCAACCACGTCCGTACGACAGAGGAAGCCACGGCGCTGATCGGCGTGATCCTCACGTTCATCGTGCTCACCCAGTACCTCACGTGGACGCTCATGGGAGTCATGGAAGAGAAGGCGAGCCGGGTCGTGGAGGTCCTGCTGGCTGCGGTGCGGCCAGGCCAACTACTGGCGGGCAAAGTGGCCGGCATCGGGGTGGTCGCGCTGCTGCAGGCCATGGCCCTGGTTGCGTTCGCCCTGGTGCTGGCCAAGGTGGTGGGCTCGAGCCTGGTACAGGGGACGGCACCGCTCGTGGTGGCGGCCACCCTCCTCTGGCTGGTCCTCGGATACGCCTTCTACAGCTGGGTGTATGCCGCCGCCGGTTCGATGGCCGAGCGTCAGGACCAGGTGCAGAGCCTGGCGCTGCCGCTGAGCGCACCGCTCATCTTCGGGTACATCGTCTCGCTCACCGGGGTCAGCTCGGGCAATGCCTCGCTGCTGGTCAAGGTGCTGGCCTACCTTCCCCCCACCGCTCCGTTCGCGATGCCCACGTTGGTCGGCTTCGGCGAGGTCACCTGGTGGCAGTTCGTGTGTTCGGTGATGGTGAGTCTGGTGTGCACCGTCCTGGTCGCACGGGTGGCAGCGCAGGTCTACCGGACGGCGGTGCTCCGCACCGGTGGCCGGGTGCGGTTGCGCGAGCTGGTCGGCGGCGCCGGGCACGCGAATCCTTGACGGTACGCAACGTGGCCGGCTGGGCGACCACCCCCCTTCGCCCTGCGCCAGCTGGTGAGCGTCGCGACCGGCGCCACGGTGCTCGACCTGGTCACCACTCGACGCCGGTGCACACGCAGAACTCGTTGTGCTCAGGGTCCGACATCCTGACCCAATGCGTCCCGCCCAGGCTCTGCGCGCCCTCGTCGATACGGTGAGCACCGAGTGCCTTCAGCCGTTCGATCTCGGGCTCGATGTCGTCGACCACGATATCGAGATGCATACGGTTCTTCCCGGCTTTGGGCTCGGGCACGCGCTGGAGGATGAGTGGCGATGCGATCCCCTCTCGAGGCACGAGGACGGTGATCGTGCGGTCGTTGTAGTACTCCCGATAGTCGAGCGCCTCACACCAGAAGTCCGTGAGCTGCCGTGGGTCCGTGCAGTCGAGCACGAGATCGACCCGAGCCTTGTTCCCCATCTCCCACCTCCGGCACATCGGGTGTCCCCAGCGTCGTCGACGCCTCCAGCTCAGCAGATGACGTCCAGCCGGCGCGTGAACGTCCGGTTCGGGTGGGCCCGGAGCCCGGATCGTGATCAACCGCCTCCGAAGCGGTCGCGGAGTCCCCGAGCCACCGCTGTCGGCTCGGGTAGCGCGGCGAGCTCTTCGGCCAGTTTGCGCGCCGTGCCGCGGTAGGAGGGATCGGTCAGCAACGAGCGCACCGCGTCGCGCACCGCGGCCGGCGTGAGCTGCTCGGGCCCGATGGTCAGCCCTGCACCGCATCGGGAAAGAAGTCGTCCGTTGACGAAGTTGTCCGCGCCCTGGGGCAGCGCCACCTGCGGCAGGCCATGGGCCAGCGAGCCATACATGGTTCCCGCACCGCCGTGGTGGATGACCGCCGAGCAGCGGGGAAGCAGGTCGTCCTGCGGGACATAGCGTTCCACCCGGGCGTTCGCCGGGACCGGGTCGATGGCGGCGGGATCGTTGCCGGCTCCGACCGTGACCACCACTTCGACGTCCTCGTCCGCAAGACCGGCCAGGGCGGTCCGGAACACCTCGGAGTTCCCGCCGAAGAACGTTCCGAGTGTCAGGTAGACACGGGGGGGACCGCCACATTCCGGCATCGTGGCCGGCACAGACACCGGGCGCATCGTCAGGGACTCGCCGGCCGGAACCGTCTGCCCCTCGAGGGAGGGAGGGCTGAGCTCGATCGTGAGTCCTCCGTACAGCCCGGCGTAACCCGGTGTCGAGCGGCCGAGCGAACGCCACATCGGCGACACCGCGTCGTCGGCCAGCTCGCTGACGTCGTGGGGAAGCATCGGGCTGATCAGGTGGTGGACACCGGGCGCGCCGAGCACCTCGGCGGCCAGCGGCCCGGCGAGCGCGTATGTCTCGAACAGCACCAGATCCGGCCCGACCTCCCTGCCGATGGCGACGACGTCGTCGATCATGTCGGGTGCCGCCACCTCGGCGAACATCCGGGGAAAGAAGTAGTGGTTGATGCGCCCGGGCGAGATCCCGTCGCCGGGCTCCCCGTGGAGGACCCGCGCTCGGAGATCGTGGAACCATTCCATCTCGCCGCGTCCCGCTACCCGAAAATCCGCTCCCGTGCGGGCGACGACGCCCCCGGCGTCCTCGCCGGCCGCCACCGTCACGCGGTCACCCTGAGCCAGGAACGCCTCGATCAAGGGACGCATGGGGTTGACATGGCCGGCTCCCGGCGTGGTCACCGCGAGGATCTTCATGGAGCGCCCCCTGCGGGCACGCACCGCTCGGGGCGGCCCGCTACTACCTCGGAATCCGAATGCTTACGCGCCGTCCGGCACCCAGTTCCCATGGAAACCAAAGGGTACGCGCTGGGGGAGGTGAACGACTGCCTGGGGCGGTCCGGTGAAGTCGGCCGCGTTGAGCAGGAGGAGGTCGCTCGCGTCACGGTCGGCGTCGTAGACGAGGGAGAGGACCCACCCATCGTCCTCGGCCGACTCGGGGCCGGATGGGACGAACACCGCCTCGGAGGCCCCTCCCGGGGACGCCAGTGGCCGGATCTCGCTGGTGCGCCGTTGGAGGTCGTGCTTGATCAGTGCGCTGTCGTCCACGAGGAAGGCGCCGGCGTAGCCGTACCGGTGCCGCCGACCGACCAACCGTTCGTCGACCCGGGGGAATTCCTGACCGCGGTCATCGAGGCGTTCCTCGACCAGTTTCCCCCCGGCCAGATCGATGGTCCAACGCTCGAGGGTTGGAGGACCTTCGTCGGGACCGAGGGGGTGGGTATCGAACATCCGCTGGTGCCGAATGACGTCGAGCACAACGGTGCCTCCGTCGTCGTAGGCGTTCATGGGGTGGAAGACATAGCAGGGCTCGACGTCGAACCATGAAACGTCCTCGGCACCTCCATCTCGTTCCATCAGGCCGACCCGTGCCCGGTAGTCAGGGTCCCACCGGTACGGGAAGCCGGCGCCCGACAGGGCGGCCTCGGCGTCGAACACGACGGGGAGGTCGTAGATCACGGCGAAGCGCTCGGTGAGCGACATGTCGTGGACGCTCACCGGACCGCCCACCTCGAGGTCGACCACCTTGCGTACCGCGCCCTTGGTGTCCAGGACCGTGTACTGCACGAGATTGCCCCAGCCCCAGAAGTAGGACACAGCGTGGAGCTCGCCGCTCAGCGGATCGCGCTTGGGATGTGCGGTGTATCCCCCCGGCAGGGTTCCGCCGAAGTCCGAGGGTCCCACCGTGTCCAGCTCGTGGGTGAGCTCGTAGGGACGCGCCCCCGCCTCCACGATGGCAAAGGTCCGTCCAGCGTGCCCGATCACGTTGGTGTTCGGAGCGAAGTCCATATCTGCATGAACCGGACCGGGGCGGATCGGCTCACCCAGCGCCCGCGCAACCTCGGCCGAACGAACCCATCGGTTCCGGTACCACTCGGCCCGGCCGCCGCGGATCCTGATTCCGTGCACCATGCCTTCGCCGGTGAACCAGTGGTAGGTCGAGGGCTCAGGAGTGGCCAGGGGATTCGGCCCGTTGCGCAGGTAGCGACCGCTGAGCGCCTCGGGGAGCGATCCGGTGACCGGGAGGTCAATGGTGGTCACCTCGTCGGTGACCGGGGCGTAGTTTCCCACCAGGTAGCGATTTTCGACGGTTGTCATGTGTCCCCCTCGCCCTCGCAGCGTCGGGTGTTTCTCCAGACTTGCAGCTTCGCGCATCTCGGGCGCCGTCGCTCGGGAGGGCGAGGCCGCCCGAGGACAGTTCAGGGCCGGTCGAGCGGCACGTCGAGATCTGCTACCCGATCCGATCCGGGAGTCCGCTCCGGCCTGCGAGATCTGGTATCCGGTAGGAAACGATCTCGAGCACCCGCGCTTGGCCGTTTCTCTCTCCGATCGTGAGGACCTGCAGCCCTGCGGCGACCAGACCCCCGTCGGGGCCGGGTTGATAGACCGCGAACGCCGGCTGACCATTGCATCGCCCGGAGCGCAGCGTCACGCCATAGGGACGAGCGACTGAGAAAATGGCCTGTTCGACGAAGTGTCCGACGGCGGCAAGCCCTTCGAACCGCGCACGGAGTGGCGGCATCGAGAACCGGATGTCCTCTGCGACCAGTGCCACGAAGGCGACGACATCGGCGATACGCCATGCCTCGAGGTAACGACTGAGCAGATGTTGGACTCGAGGGTCGGAGATGTCGAGTGAGGTCCCCTCGTCACGGGGGCGGGCAGCCTGCCGAGCCCGGAACAGCAGACTGTTGACGCTGGCCGCGCTCATACCCAGCGCGTCGGCAACTTCGGTTTGCGTGAACCCCAGTACGTCATGGAGCAACAGGCAGGCTCTCTGTCGCGGCGCAAGCCGCTGGAGCGCGGCGACGAAGGCCAGGCTGATGTCTTCTCGCCGGAGGATCTCGCTCTGGGGGTCGCCGGGTCCCGTGAGCTCGGTGTCCGCCACCGGCTCGACCCAGGTGAGCTCGGGTTCGGGGGCGGTCGGCCCGGTACCCGGGACAGTTGCCGGTCCGAGGCTGACAGGGTCGATGCGGGCTCGCCTGGATCGCAGTGCGTCGAGGCAGACGTTGGTGGCTATTCGATAGAGCCATGCCCCGAGCGCGCCGGAGGCGTCGAAGGTCTCGAGCCGCCGCCACGCCCGGAGCAACGTGTCCTGCAGGGCTTCCTCGGCATCCGGTCCTGATCCCATCATCCGGTAGCAGTGCCGAAAGAGTGAACGCTCGTACGGCCCGACCACCCCGGCGAAGGCAGTTTCATCGCCCAGACGAGCCCGAGCCAGCAGATCCTCTGGGTCAGCCGGCGTGATCACGGTGCTGCAATGATCACAGATCGGGGGAGCAACGTCATCCGGTGGGAGTCGCGACTCCGACTACCTGCCCGAGGGGATCGGCAAACACGCCGAAGCGAACACCGGGGACGTCAGTGGCCGACTGCACGACCTTGCCCCCGGCAGCGGCCGCCGCTGCAAGGGTGGACGCCACATCTTCGACACCGACGAAGAAGGTGACCACCGGATCACCGCCCTGAAGCGGACTGATGCCGCCGGGGATCGCGCCCTCGATACCGGACTCGACATAGGTGTAACCGGGCATGCCTCCATCGGGAAACGACCATCCGAACAACTTCCCGTAGAAGGCTCGGCTGGTGTCGGGGTCGGAGGACCGGATCTCGAAATGGACAACTGGACAACCCATGGGGGACTCCTTGTGGTCTCGTGAATGATCGACACCGGTATTGACGAAGGAACCGGCCTCGATCTCGCGGTTTGGTGCCGACTTCTTCTTTCGGCATGCCAAATGCGACGTTCACACCGCCGCTGACCAGCGACGACGTTGTGTCGGGCGCTCCTTCGGTCCGGTCCTGTCCGCACCATGCCTGTCCCGGTCCGTCGGGTTCATTGCGGCCCGGTCCAGGTCCGCTTTTACCGAGCGAGCCCCGACATCCGCCCGGGATTCTGTGGTGGTCGGGCCGAGAGCCCTCCCTGGGAGGGCGCCACGGCGGCGATGTGTGGGAGCGCAAGGATCCCTTGACGCGGTTCGAAGTTCTACGTCGGACCATTACCCGCCGGCACCGGCACGGATTGCGCACCGAGCACGCGCCGACCAACGTTCGGGGACCGCTTCACCAGGTGACGGCGACGCGAAGCTACCGCGCTCCGGTCAAAGCAAGATGGTGAGGAAGTTGCTGACAAAGACAACGGTGTAGTTGGGCCCGGCTGTGACCGTGCCCAACTCGATCGGATATTTACCGAGGAGTTCACCAGGAGCCCTGGTGAGGGATCCGGTCGTGGTGTCGGAGCCGATCAAACCAGTGGCAACGTACGTCAGAACGGGATCCAAGGCACCAAGCAGCTTGCTCACGGGGTTCGCGGTGATGGTGAGGGTTGCCGGGTTGACGGTGGTGCTTCCGTTGACATAGCCGATCGAGTAGTTGGGATCGACCGCCGCGGAGCACGAGCTCGCATAGGTGCCGAGCACCGGTGAGGAGCTGGTAGTGCCCGGAATGCAGATGGGAGGCGCAGTGAGGTTCGCCGGGGAGTCATCGTTGACGAAGCCGGAGTAGTGCGGCGAGATCACCGCGAGCGCGCCGCCGTAGGTCTGGGACCCACTCGATGCGGTGATGGTGAGGGTCGCCGGGTTTACCGTGGTGCTGCCGTGGACATAGACGATCGTGTAGTTCGGGTCGACGGCCCCCGAGCAGGAGCTGACGTAGCTGCCGAGCACCGGTGAGGAGCTTGACGTACCCGGGACGCAGGTCGGAAGGGACGTCAGGTCTGCCGGGGAGTCACCGTTGACGAAGCCCGAATAGATCGGCGAGATGACGGGCAAGACACCGCCGAAGATCTGGATCGCGTCCGACGCGGTGATGGTGAGGGTCGCCGGGCTCACCGTGATGGTGCCGTCGACATAGACGATGGTGTAGTTGGGGTCGACCGCCCCCGAGCAGAAGCTGGTATAGATGCCGACAGGTGACGATCTGGTGGTGCCCGAGACGCAGGTCGGGAGCACCGTGAGGTCGGCCGGTGTGTCACCGTTGACGAAGCCGGAGTAGATCGGCGAGATGAGCGCCAGCGCGCTGCCGAAGATCTGGATCGCGTCCGACGCGGTGATGGTGAGGGTCGCCAGGTTCACCGAGGTGGTGCCGTTGACGTAGACGATGGTGTCGTTGGGGTCGACCGCCCCCGAGCACGAACTGGTGTATGTGCCCACAGGTGACGAGCTCGTGGTGCCCGAGACGCAGGTCGGGAGCACCCTGAGGTTCGCCGGAGAGTCACCGTTGACGAAGCCGGAATAGGTCGGGGTCACGGTTGGCGGTGTGGCACCGTAGGTCTGTGACCCACTCGACGCCGTGATCGTGAGCGTGGGCGGGAGGTGTGGGGTCACCGCGCCGGTAGCCGCCGATGCGGCCCCGGTTCCCCTGGCGTTGGTAGCGGTCACCTTGAACCTGTATCGGGTGCCGTTGGTCAGTCCGGTCACCGTACAAGTGGTGACGACGCTCGTGCAGGTCTTGGATCCGAAGATCGACCTCACCGTGTACCTTTTGATCGCGCTCCCGTTATTGGCCGGGGCGGTCCAGGCGACCCTCGCCCGAGCGTTACCTGCGGTTGCTCTCACGTTCTTGGGGGCCGAGGGCACGCCGGGCTTGACCACGACAGCGGCTGAGGCGGCACTCAATCCCTTGCCGTTACGGGCTCTGACCCACACTGCGTAACGGGTGCCGTTCGTGAGGCCGCGAATGGTACAGGTTTTGGCTCCCGTTGTCGCACACGTCTTGGACCCCGGAGTGGAGGTGACGGCATAGCCGGTGATGGCGCTGCCGCCGTTACCCACCGGAGCAGTCCACTTGACGACCGCCAACCCGTTGCCAGGGACTGCGGCAACTGCCGTAGGCGCCTTGGGCACGGTGATCGATGCATAGGCTGAAGGGATCGATGCATAGGCTGACGACGCGAAGAGCAGCGACCCGAGCGCGACTGCGCTCACTGCCGAGATGAGGGAAAGAGCGCTCCTGCTCAATCCCCCGGATTCCCCCATTGCCCAACTCTTCCCCAATTTCCATCCCTCGAAACGGAGCTGCTTTTCGGGCGGGTTCCGTCACGACGCCCCTAGTGGGGTAACAGTCCCTGGTGAAATGCTACGCGACCCCTCCCCAAGGTCACCGAAAGTGGTATTGCCTTGCCTTACCGGGAGCTGGGAAACATCGTTGCTCTTGCCGCACCGGAAGCCGACTGTTGGATCAGGCCGAGCGGTTCCGTCACCAGGGTCGCGGTGCGTGATGCCACACGTGAAGCACCACCCAGAGGAGATGGTCCAGGCGTCAATCGTCAGATCAAAGGAGACAGCAAATGTCCAAGCTGCACATCATCATCGGAAGCACGCGCCCGACGAGGGCCGCCGACCGGGTGGCGCCATGGGTCATCGCCCGGGCAAGATCCCACGTCGCGTTCGACGTGGAGGTGCTCGACCTGCGCGACTGGCCATTGCCGATGTTCGCCGAACATGTAGGGACCATCGGCGACTTCGGCGACCCGACCTACTCCGCACCGATCGTGAGGGAGTGGAACCACAAGATCAAGGAAGCGGACGCGTACCTCTTCATCACCCCTGAGTACAATCACTCGGTTCCCGGAGTTCTGAAGAACGCAATCGACAGCGTGTTCGTCTCGTTCGCCTTTCGCAACAAGCCCATGGTTGCGGTGGGCTACAGCGGAGGCGTCGCCGGCGGGGTCCGAGCCATCGAGCACCTGGCCCAGATCGCAATTGAAGCAGAGCTGGTCCCACTCCGAACCAGCGTCATCATCTCCCAGGTGGTCGAAGCCTTCGACGCAGCGGGCGAGCCCCGGAACCCGGTTACCGACATCAGCCTGCAGACGGCACTCGACGATCTCGCCTGGTGGTCTACGGCATTGGAGCGGGCGCGGGCCGGCGGCGTCCTTCCACCTGCGACATTCCGGATCCAGGCAGCAGCCGCCGCCCTCAACGAGATCGAGGACGAGGCGTTGTAACCGAGAGCACCGGGATGACGCCCTTTGGCTCGAGATGGCGAACGCCGACGAGGCGAACGCCGGTGTGCGAGAATGCCGTCCGGTGGGAAGGCCGGCGGTGCAAAGGCGGACGATGCGTCAGCGGGTGGCACGGGGTGTCGGCGCGGTGGCCTTCGTGGTCATTCCCTTCGCGACCGTCCTGGGCTGGACGTCGCAGGCCTGGGCGACAACCGTCGACGGGTGCCCCATCGTGGCGTCCCCGTCGCCGGGTCAGGTGACCACGTGCCCGTCCTCCCACTTCACGGATCTGCCACCCAAGCCCGTCAACCTGAGTGGTGCCGACCTGCACGGCAGCTCCTTCCCCCCGCTCCCGGTGACCGGGCTGGCCGGGGCGAACCTCTCGTACGCGGACGTGGCCGGGACCAAGCTGGTCGATGTCGACCTCTCGGGCACGGATCTATCCGGTGCGAATCTCACAGGGGCCGACCTGAATGGCGCTGACCTCAGCAACGCAATCCTGACGGGTGCGGTGCTCGATGATGCCAACCTGACCGGTGCGAACCTCGTCGGCGCCGATCTGACCGGGGCGTCGACCAACCCGGTCAGATGGTCGGGCACGATCTGTCCGGACGGCGCGAACAGTGACTCGGTCGGGGGGACCTGTGTGAACGACAGTTCGGTGGCTTCGGGCTTCGCGACCGGAGCTGCACCGGTGGTGGGTGCGACCGCTGTCACCACGACCACGGCGCCCTCGACCCGGACCGCCGGCTTCACCCAGGCAACTCCCTATTCGGAGAGCACCGGGCCACGACCCGTCATCGCCTTCACCGGCGCCCCGGTGGGCCAACTGGCCGCCACCGGATCGGCCCTGGTCATGGTCGGACTGCTCCTGCGCTTCGGCCGCGTGCCCAGGCGGCGGAGGCCCACGGGCCACCCGTCCCGGGCGCCGTGAGGGCTCCGGAACGTTCCCGGACCGACCAGTTCAGGCCTTGATCGCCTCGGTGATTGCTCCGACCAAGGCACCCCCTGCGATGCCGAGGAGGGCCCCGGCCAGGAACACGGCATTGGTGTTGTGGCCCTGCACCGTCAGGTCGATCCCGCTGTCGAGCTGAGGGCCGAGGGCAGCGGGCACGGAGGTGACCGCGAGATAGGACCAGACCTCCAAGGCCCCGATCGTCACCGGTGCCGTTGCAGTGTCGGACCAGGTGTAGGAACCGCCGTCCCTCACCGACTGGCTGTAGCTCACCACCACGGATGATTCGTAGGTCGGGGCCGCGGTCGAGCCGGCCGGCTGTTGGAGCACACTGACCGGGGGCAGCGCTGCCGCGACGTCCTGGTCATCCTGGACGAGGTTCGACTCCGCTCCGGGCAGGTCGATCCGTACTGGCAGCGCGAACCGGTAAGGCGAGGCTCCACTCGTACCGGTGTTGGTCCATTCCCGGTTCGGGAACCGGACATAGATCGTCCGTACCCCGGAAGCCGGTGGTCGACAGGACAAGGCACCCTTGGGGCACGGCTCCCCCTTCCTCGACGAGTCGGGCACCGCAAGGACGAGGCGCTCGAGTGCGGTCGGCAGTTGGGGCTGTGGTGACCGTAGCGTGACCTCCAGGGTCATCCCCGCCCCATCTGGCCACGGTGTCTCCTTCAGATCGACAGCCGAGACGATCAGGTTGCCGGTGACCGTGATCCGCTCGATGGCGCCGTGGACGAACACCGGCGAGGAACTCGGGAGGACCACCTTGGCGGTCACTCCGAGGGCGACAGCGACCACGAAGAGGACGAGCGCCACCCGGTAGCGATGCAGCGCGGCGCTCTTCGCTGCTGACTCCGTTCCCGGAGACTGTCCCACACCGCCTTCGGACACCATCTGCTCGGTCATCTCGCCTCTCCGCCTCGCGCCTCCGGAGTGCGATCGCGACCCACACGACGACGGGCTCCATGAACCGGGACGCCGCACCGGTCCGAAGGACAGTAGCGCGTGGCCTTCCGCGGCGGTGGCTCCTCCCCACCCCCTTCCCCGCCAGAACCCCGAGGACGTTGTCCGACGTCAGTTGTCGCGCCCCAACGCCGCCGCAGCTCGCCGTTCGACCCCGCCGTACGATCTCGATCGGGCAACCTCCAGGGCCTCGGTGAGCAGACGGTGGCCCCGGTCGGCATCGTGCGGCAGTCCCCTCAGAACGAGCATCCTGCCCCACAGGAGGTTGGTCCGGGCCGCAAAGAACATCGCCCCCATGTGCCGGGACATCTTGGCGGACTGTTCGAAATAGCGCTCCGCCCGGTCGAAGTCGCCGAGCACGGTGGCGAGTCCGCCCAGGTAGTGGCTGACCGGGCTGAGCGCCGATCCGCCTGTCGCCGGCAGCTGACCTGACCACGGCGCGAGCTGCTCCAGCAGCCGGGCCGCATGACCCCTGTGATTGCATTCGATCGTCGCCTCGGCGAAGTCGACCATGCCCGTCAGCCAGAGCTGGTCGAGCGGCAACTCGTAGCCCATCCCGGCGAACTCGTCGAGCAGCTCGGCTGCCCGGGCGAGCTCGTCACCCTCGACGTAGGCCTTGGCCAGCAATGACAAGAAGAAGCTGCGCGGAATGTCCCGGGTCTCGTGGGCCATCTTCTCGATCAGCGGCACCAACTCGTGCTGCGTCCCGAGCTGGCCGGCCACGATGTTCATCTGGCCGCCGAAGATGAGTGCGGCGTCGGGCTGGCCGCCCTGGGTGCCGATCTCGAGCGCTTCGACAGCATGTCTCTCGGCCGCCTGGGGGTCACCTGCGATCTGTGCCCGGAGCGACAGGACGAAGGCATGGCCCCATGAAAGGAGCGGCTGCCCGAGCGCGTCGGCCATGTCGCCGTGAATGGCCAGGCACCGATCCAACTCGCCGATGTCCCCTCGGCGAGCGGCCGACTCGATACGCCACTGGGCTGCCCAGAACACCAGCACGGGATCTCCGACCCGCTCGGCGCGCTCGAGCCCCTCGGCGGTCCATCCGTCGGTGCGTTCCAGCATGGATGGGACCTGGAGCGGGATATGCAGATGGTTGAGGACGCGCACCATCACCGCCTCGTCCCCCGAACGAGTTGCGATGTCGATGGCCTCCTCGGCAAGGGACTGCCGGCGCTCGAGCGAGCTGCCGTGGGTGAGCTCGGAGCACAGCGTGGCAAGGACGAGCGCCCTGTCCGGATGGTCACATTCGAGCTTGGCAAGAGCCCGCTCGAGTGCATCGATCTTCTCCTTGTCGGCGGAGCCGACGGCGCTGTAGAACCCGCGGTCGTTGGCAAGGCAGGCGGTGACCAGACGACCGACATCGTCGAGGCGGTCGGCATCCCGGGCCGCGCCGAGCAGGGTGTCACGGTACGCCGGGTCACCGACCTGTCGCTGGGCGGTGCCGAGGCCGATGGCCAAGTCCAGCATCACCTGGGCGCTGACCCGGTCGCTCCGCTCAGAGAGCTCGAGCGCATTTGCAAAATGCCTGGCCGCGTCCCCGGGGGCCAATGATTCGAGGGCAACGGAGCCCGCACGATGCGAATAGCGGAGCGCCTTTGCCAGGCCCGCCGGCCGGGGCGCGGCCAACCAGTGGTGGGCGAGCTCGCCCACGCGGTCCTCTCCCCGGAGGTCGGTCAATTCCTCGAGGGCACTGGCGACACGCTCGTGGATGAACGCGCGCCGTGTCGCACCCAGTCCGTCGTAGAGCGTCCTCTGGACCAGCACATGGCTGAACGCGAACCGACCGGACGGGCCGTCGACCCCGATCAGCAAGGACGCATGTTCCGCTTCGTCAAGGACGTCGAGCAGCGGCTCGGGGGCCACCTGGGTGGCCCCGGCCAGCAGCTCGAGATCGAACACCCTGCCGATCACCGCAGCCGTCGAGAGCACTCGCTCCGCGCCCGGCCCGAGCCGCGCCACCCGTCCGGACACCACCTCACGGACGCTGGCGGGCAGGTCGATCCGAGCGAGCGCGTCGACGCCGGGACCCGAGCGGTCGCCCTGAACCTCGACCAGGACCCCCGTGTCCACCAGGTGTCGGAGCACCTCGGTCACGAAGAACGGGTTCCCGCTCGTCTCCTGGTGGACGATCTCGGCGAGCCGGCCGACCTCTTCGTCGACCGGTCGACCGGTCACCACGGTCAGCAGCGACTCGACCGAGGAAATGTCCAGTCCGCCGAGCTCGACCCGGGAGACGCCATGATGACGCCAGAGCATCCCGAGCGTCTCGCGGAGGCCCGGCGTCACAGACAGCTCGCTGCTGCGGAATGTGCCCGCAATCAATATCCGCATGCGCTGATCATCGGTCGCCATCAGGTGGCGCAGCAGGGCGAGGCTGCCGGGGTCCGCCCACTGGAGGTCATCGAGGACGAGGACCAGCGGCTCGTCCTCCGACATCCCTCTCAGCAGATCAGCTGTCGCAGCAAAGAGAAGGTAGCGCTCCGAGTCGGGATCGCTGGCCTTGGATGGCGCCAGGGAGGGACTCCGCTCCAGGAACTTCGGAACGAAGCGGCTCCACTCCGCACCGTGTGCCCCGACCAGCTGGTGGAACCGCTCGTCGGGAGCGTGTTCGGCGTAGTGACCGAACGCTCCGGCAAAGAGCCCGTAAGGGGTCGACAGGTCCTCCTCGCTGTATCCGAACAGCACACAGGCCCCATCCTCGAACGCCAGCCGCGCGGCCTCTGCGATGAGGGTCGTCTTGCCCTGGCCGGGTTCGCCCGAAACGAAGACTGCGTGGCGACCGCCGCCCGAGAAGACCCGCTGGGCGGCGTCGGCCAATGTGGCCAGCTCCGCTTCGCGGCCGACCAGGTCGATGCTGGCGGCGCAATGGGCGGCCAGACGGCTGGGCAGCGGCACCCGGGGGCGGGCCGGTGCCAGCGGCTCCCACTCGACCGCCACCACCTGGACGGGCTCAGGGAGACCTTTCAGCTCGACGGCCCCGAGCGGCCGGAACGCAGCTTCGCTGCGTCGCCCGGCCAACATCCGTGCCAGGTCGGACGCGAGGATCTGACCGGGCTCGCAGGTCGCGCACAAACGCGCAGCCTCGATGACCGGATCACCGAAATAGTCGTCTTCCTCGTGTGCGACCTCCCCGGCACTCAGGCCGATCCGAAGCTTGACGGCGTCGTCTCTGGAGCGGTTGTCCTGTTCCACCGCCTGTTGCATCGCCACGGCACAGGCCAGAGCCGCTGACGCCGAGGAGAAGACGGCCATGAGGCCGTCTCCCAAGTTCTTGACCTCCGTTCCGCCCGTCGTGGACAGGGAGGTCCGCAGCAGATCGAAGTGCTCGTGACGGACGTGATCGGCACCCTCGGGCGACAGGCGCTGAAACAACGCCGTTGAATCGACCATGTCGGTGAACAGGACCGCCACGCTCTCCGTGGTCATCACACTCCCTTCCCTCGGCCGAACAACGGTAATCCTCGAGCCGTCTCCCTGCAGCCGAGCGCCTGCCCTCGAATGGTGCGGGCCGTCGCCTGGCAGTCGGTCTAGGCGCCCATCCCCCAAGCCGCCTTCAGCTCGTCGGTGACCTCGAACCGTGGGCGGTTCCCGTCACGCCCGTACCTCTCGAACCCCTGCCAGATGCGTCGGCCGAGGGCAGCCGCAATTGGTCCAGTACCCGGGAGGCGCACCAGCGCGTAGGTATACAGCCAATCGGTCTGCCGCATCATTTCGAAGAGGACCCGCGTCCAGTCGGAGCGTGGGACGCCGAGCATGTCGGCCGTCTTGTCGCCAAGGTAGAACCGGATACCCGTGGCGGGAAGCCCGGGCAGGTGGCTGAACCCGAACAGCTCTTGCATGCACTCGATCGCGGCCGCGGTCATCTCTCTGCCCTCGTCGGTCGGCCCGTACTCCTTTCGCTTGCCCCGCTCCCACAGCGTCTCCGAATCCTCGAGGGACAGCGGGAGCAGCTCGTCGAGGATGCCGATCTGGTGCCCCACCAGGTTCCAGGTGTGGATGTAGGCCTCTGCCCGATCCCGACTCAAGCGCACACCCGACCGCGCAAGTGACTCGATGCCCTGGATGCCGAAGGAAAACAGCGTGCCGAGCAGCTGCAGCTGGTTGATCGGGACACCCAACGCGCCATCCCACGGCGGCACCTTGGGCGCACCGTGTCTCCCGTCTTCGATCTCCTCGGGTCGTTGAAGGACGTGGCGGACGGCCGCATGCATCAGGCGTACGTGGCGAACGGTTCGATAGCCGGACTTCCCTGGTTCGAGGCCGCCCGGCGTCATTGCGTCGACGATCATCTGGCCGGTCTCCACGTACCGTCGCTTCGGGTCTCTGCTCAGGCGCGCCGTACGAGCGAGTGCCTGGACACCCTTGGCGAAGCCGTAGTCGGCCGGAAGACTCGCCATGAAGAGGCCCATGCCCAACTGCGGGCCGAATTCGCCGAAGACCCGCTGCCCCTCTCGAATCAACTCGGTGTCGGCCCAGGTCGGCCAGGGTGTCACCTCGGTCACGAACTCCGCGACGCCCGGCAGATCTTCGTCCGCGGCACGCCAGGCCGAGGTCGACGCCAACCTACGGTAGAGCGCGTCGTGGTGTAGGCCGGTTGCCTCGAAGAAGGAGGCGACAGCGGCATCGGCCGGCTGATCGCCGATGGCTCGGAGCTCCTCCATGAACGAGTCCGTAAAGCGATCCACCCCCACAGAAGGAGCTGGCGGCAGCCCACGCCCGGTCCGAACGTCGGTACGGGGGTGAGAACCCGATCGTCGGAGGGCAGGTCCGGGGATGCGGTCGGCCTCGATGTCGGCCAGTTGCCCTGTCGTGAAAGGAGCCCGAAACAGCGACTGGCGATGGTGCCTCGAGAGGAACAGGTTGCTGATGAAGTTCATGCGGTGGTCGAGGATCATCCAGTCCTCAGCCCGACTCCCGAGCCCGTCGTTCCCGGCCCGGTCGAAGCGCTTGAGCGTCTCGGCGAGATCGTCGACCACCACGGGATCGAGCTCAGGAGGGACAAAGGGCTCGCCTGGCAGCGGTGGGACGTCGTGGTCGAGGCGGAGTACCCCGTCGGGAGTCTCGATGGTACCGAGCATCTCGGTCATCAGGTCGCCCCACTTCGCTGCGGCGGCCCGGGCGAGTGGGCCGAGGGCCTCGTCGATCAGGTGGTCGACCGGTACCGGCACCTGCAGATCAGTCGTCATCCGTTCCTTGAGGAGGGCGAGCGACCGGTCGAGGCCCATCACCATGCTGCCCGCGATCGGCTGCTGGAGGTGGTTCTGCTCGTGGGCCCCGAGCTGCAGGGAGCCGCCGAGTATGAGCTGGCTTCTCCGACCGGGATCCCCCTCACCCATTGCGTCGCACCACAGGGAGAACCCCTCCCGTAGCCGGTTCCGACCCTCGAACTCCAGAGCGCCGTCGCAGGCGGCCAGCACGCGCTCGCGAGCCACCGAGGGAGGGGTGTCGCCGGAATCATCGGTGGACGCAAGGAACACAGCCGCGACGGGCGCAATTTCGGCGAACACCTCGGTGTTGCCGTCCGAGAGGGCGGTGGCGCACGCGCCGAAGTGCGATCGGAGGACGTCACCGACATGCTCGGGCAGCAGATGGTGGAAGATCCCCTCGGGATACGCGTGGCGAACGGTGTCGTTTGCGGCTCGGGCGATTCCCATCATCCCGTCGGGCAGGACGACCCGCCGGTGCAGCCACCCCGGCAGTTCCTCGCCGCGCAGATTCCGGCCCACCGTCCACGACGCCCATGTCGCGAAGGTGCACCAGTTGGCGGTATCGGCTCCGAGGAGACCGGTCAGAGCGGCGGCCAGGTCGGAGTAGGTCTGGGTCACCCAGTAGTTGCGCAGAACCCGGTCCTCGATGCCCACAACCGCCTGCACATGCTCGATTGAGGTCCCTTGCTGCATGGTCCGCTCCCACCCCGACTCGTGGTGACGCCGCCGAGTCGGTCGTCAGCCGCTCGAGTCCGCCGTATTCGAGTTCATTGTGCCAGGGACCGGGCGGTTCCGCTCGTGGTGTCGACCCAACGACAAAGATGGTGCCAAACCGAACAACGGAGCGTCTGCCAATGCCTCTGACGACCAAGCCGGTGGTGGTGCTGTTCGACGTGGACGAGACCCTCGTCCACACCGGAGGCTCCGGAGCGAGGAGCTGGAAGGCGGCTTTCGAGAAGCTCTACGGCATCCCCGCTGATATCGGGGCCCATACCTCGGCCGGCGAGACCGATCCACAGGTGGCCCGGGAGACGTTCACCGGAGTCCTCGGCCGCGATCCCGGCGATGACGAGCTGGACCGACTGTATGCCCAGTACCTCCTCCATCTCGCCGACGACATCGGGGTGTCCCAGCAGTACCGGGTCCTGCCCGGGGCCGAGCAGACGTTGGTGGCCCTGGGGCAGGCCGGCGTCATGCTCGGGCTGGTATCGGGGGCGATGGAAGGGGCGGCCCGGACCAAGCTCGGACCGGCCAACCTCAACCGCCACTTCGTCTTCGGGGCCTACGGCTCGGACTCGCCGGACCGCAACGAGCTCACCCGGATCGCCATCGGGAAGGCGGCCGGCCTCCACCGGGACCTCGCGCCGAGCCAGGTCTTCGTGGTGGGAGACACCCCACGCGACATCGAGGCCGCCGCCGCGGCGGGCGCTGTCTCGGTCGGGGTGGCCAGCGGCAACTATTCGGTGGAAGAGCTGACCGCTGCGGGGGGCGCTCACGTGCTGTCCTCCCTCCAGGAGGCATTTCCAGGGCTGTAGCCACTCCCCGGCGAAGGCGGATGAGCGCCGTGTGGTTCAGTGGGCGCCCTGGGACCGCAGACCGTCGCAGACGATGGCGAGCAGGTCGGTGGCGGGCGGGCCACCAGCGTGCACAGACGCCTGGCAGGTGCCCCACACGAGCGACATCACCATGGGCGTCGTGATGTCGGAACGGACCGCGCCGGTCGCCTGTGCCCGGCGCAGAAGGACGCCCATCGCCTCGAGCAGCGCCTCCTTGACATCGGCCGCGGCAATCTCGAAGGCGAGGCCGGCGCCCTTGACCGCGACGAGGAGGTCGCGCTTGGCACCGCCCTCGGCGACGACGTGCTCGAGGAAGCCGAAGAAGGCCGCAGCCGGATCCGCGGCCTCGGCCAGCGCCTGGGCATCGAGGGTGAGGCGCGACAGCCTCTCGAGCAGGATGGCCTCACAGAGCTTTTCCTTCGTCGGGAAGTGGCGGTAGAGCGTCCCCACGCCCACACCCGCCTTCTCGGCGATCGCGTCGACCGGAACCTCGATCCCCTCGGTGGCGAAGACCGCCTCGGCCGCCTCCATGATCCGGGCCCGGTTGCGGAGGGCGTCGGCCCGCAGCTGGCGCGGAACGATGTCGTCCGGTCCGTCACACCCTCCCGGTAGCTTCGACTTCGGGCCCACGGAAATCTCTCCCTCCCCGTTGACAAACGGAACGTGCGTTCCGTATAGTGCAAAGGGAACCAGTACTCCGGTTCCGATTGTATGCCATCAGGGCCGCCGAGACCAGACCCTCCCAGGTGAGGGATCCGGCGGCAGCGTCAGGCCAAACGATCGGGATCCGGACCCTTTGCCAGGAGACGGAGACGCCATGACCTCGACCCTCGACCGCCCGAACCAGACGGACCCCGGCTCCGGCCTCGACCCCAAGCGCTTCCGGGCGCTGGCCATCATCGCGGTAGCCCAGCTCATGGTGGTGCTCGACGCCTCGGTGGTGATCATCGCCCTGCCCTCGGCCCAGCGCGCCCTGCACATCTCGACGGCCAATCGCCAATGGATGCTCACCGCGTACACCCTGGCCTTCGCCGGGTTGCTCCTTCTCGGCGGTCGCATCGCCGACTACTTCGGGCGCAAGCGAATGTTCGTGGTCAGCCTGATCGGCTTCGCAGGCGCCTCCGGTCTGGGCGGGTTGGCCCAGAACTCCGCCATGCTCTTCAGTGCCCGTGCCCTGCAGGGTGCCTTCGCCGCCGTGATGGCACCGGCCGCCCTCTCACTGCTCACCGTGGCCTTCACCGAGCCCAAGGAGCGGGCCCGGGCGTTCGCCGTCTACGGCGGCATCGCTGGTGCGGGCGCCGCGATCGGCCTCATTCTCGGCGGCGTGCTGACAGATTTCGCCTCCTGGCGCTGGACCCTGCTCATCAACGTCCCCATCGCGATCGCCGCCGCGGTCGCCGCCTTCCGCTACGTGTCCGAGAGTCGGGCCTCAGCGAACCACGGCTACGACCTGCCGGGGGCGGCGACCGTCACCGGGGGCCTGCTGGCGCTGGTCTACGCCTTCACCAAGGCGGGGAGCGACGGCTGGAGCTCGTCGGTCACCCTGGCTCTCTTCGCCGTGGCCGCCGTGCTGCTGGTCGCCTTCGTTCTGATCGAACAGCGGGTCCGTCATCCACTCCTGCCGCTGCGCGTCGTCCTCGACCGCAACCGCGGCGGGTCCTTCCTGGCCTCCCTGCTGGTCGGCACGGCACTGCTCGGCACATTCCTGTCTCTGACCTACTACTTCCAGGGCGTGCTGCACTATTCGGCACTCAAGTCCGGATTCGCCTTCGTGCCCTTCTCGTTCGGCATCATCGCCGGGGCCACCGCGGCCAGTCGACTGCTGCCCCGTTTCGGGCCGCGAGCGCTGCTCACCGGTGGGCTGCTGCTGGGGATGGGGGGCCTGACATTGCTCAGCACGCTCGACATCCACTCGGCCTACCTGAGCACCGTGCTCCCGGCAGAGGTCATCGTGAGCGTAGGGATGGGCCTCTCCTTCGTGGCCATGAGCAGCACGGCTCTCATCGGTGTGAGCCCCCAGGACGCCGGCGTGGCCAGCGCATTGGTGAACGCCACTCAGCAGATGGGCGGCTCGATGGGGGCCGCGCTCATCAACACCATTGCCACGAGCGCCACCGTCTCATACTTCGCCACGCACGTCACCTCGCCGGATGCACCTGCGGCCGCAGCGATCCACGGCTACACGACCGCCTTCACCTTCAGCGCAATCGTTCTGGCCGTCGCTGCCGTCGCCGTCTTCAGCTTGATCCGGCGGGCTCCCACCGACGGGGCCGAGGCGCTCGTCGAAGGAGGCGAGACGCTCGCACTGGCCGGCGTGTGAGCCGGGGCTACACGGGGTCCTTCGCATAGCCGGTCCCCGCCCCCAGCCGGTCCCGGTTGCGGTAGGTCCAGCAGAGGAAACCGAAAAGAGCGAGGAAGACGATGTTGAGGTAGGCGGCGTAGTTCCACGAGAAGTGGGCCGGCGCGATCGTGGTCGGACGGACCGTGGGAATCAGCCCGGCAGCCCCGAAGATGCCCTCGGTCATGAGGCCCGCCGTCGACATGAGGGTGCGACCGGCCCGGACGCACTGCTCTTCGATCGCCCGTCGTCCGACGTGGGCGAAGGGGCACCAGATGTCGGCAAAGACCTCGATCACCGGACCCGGTGTTGTGCTCATGCTGTCGTCGCCCGAATCAGTGCATGGCCCTCCGGCCTCCGCCGAGGATCCGACCGACGACCATCAGCGCCAAGCCGGCGGCGACCCCGATGGCCGGGCCGGCGGTTGATGCCACGACCTTCGAGCATCCCGCACCGAGTGCTCCCTCTATCCATCGCTCCTGATGCAGTTGGCATTTGCCGCTCAGGCCAACTTCGTGAACATTCGTTGGACCTCGTCGAGGGGATAGCCGGACTCCGCGGCCTCCTCGGGATGCTCGAGGCAGTAGGTCAGTCCACTGGCGATCAGTCGAAAGCCGACCTGTTCGAGTGCCTTGAGTGCAGCACTCAGCTGGGTCACGATGTCGCGACATTCACGGCCTTCGGCCAGCATCGTCTCGACGGCCTGCACCTGCCCCCCCGCACGCTTGAGGCGCACGCGAAGGTCATCGACCACCTCGTCGGGTAATTGCATGGTCACTCCTCCTTCGTCGTAGGTGACCTCATGCTCGGAGGAGCTGGGGTCAGTGAGAGAACGTCACGTTGGGCAGGACCCGTCCGAGCCACTTCGGCTGGTGCCAGGCCCCGTGCCCACCCAAGCGCAGCGCGACCGGCAGCACCACCAGGCGCACCACGAGGGCATCGAGCGCGACTGCAATGGCCAGGATGACGCCCATTTCCTTGGGAGCGAGGGGTCCCGACAGGGCGAAGGTCAAGAACACGGCGACCATGACCGCGGCCGCCGACAGCACGACCCGTCCCGACGTGCGCATCGACCCCACCATGGCGTGCTCGGGATCCGGGTGCGTTTCGTAGCGCTCCTTGGCTGCCGACAGCATGAACAGCGTGTAGTCCATGGCCACGCCGAAGACCATGGCTCCGAAGAACAGCGGGGCCCAGGCGTCGATGAAGCCCTGGGGCTGGAACCCGAGCGGACCCGACAGGAAGCCGTTCTGAAAGATGAGCCGGCCGATGCCGAAGGCCCCGGCCACCGAGAGGGCCGTGATCAGCACACCGAGGGCGGCGATCAGCGGGGCGCCGAGGGCGGTCAGCAACAACAGGAACCCGAGGACCCCCAGGATGGCGAGGACGAGCGGCGTGTACGACGCCAGCGTTTGCTGGAGATCGTGGTTCTCGGCTGCCGCCCCGCCGATCAGCGTCCCGGTCGGCAGCACCCGGCGGAGGTTGTCGATGGTCGCACCTGTCGTGCTCGTCGAGGGCCCGGTGCTCGGGACCACCTGGTCGAGGGCCCACCCGGCGTTGGTCGGCCCGGGGACCACGCTGGCGACTCCCGAAGTGTGCGCGAGAGTAGACAGGGCGCGGGCCTGCTCGCTCTCGGGGACCACCACCTGGAGAGTGCCTGGAGCGCCCGGACCGAAGGCACTGGTGACCTGGTCGTAGCCGACCCGGGCGTTGTCGCTGGCCGGCACGATGGTGATCGAGGGCATGTTGGTCCGCATCCCGATGATCGGCGCCGCTGCCAGGAGCAGCAGGACCACAGCCGCCGCTCCGGCAGGGAACGGATGACGCCACAGGAAGTTGCCCCAAGAGTGCAGCATCCGGTCGAGCTGGCCCTCATGTTCGGGCCGAGGCCCTCGGCGCAACCGGATCTTTCCCTTGTTGATGTTCGTACCGAGCTTGCCGAGCACCGCGGGCAGGAGCGTCAGGGTGGCAGCCAGCACCGCGACAACGGACAGCATGATGCCGAAGGCCATCGACCTGAAGGCAGGGCTGGGCACGATCATGATGGCAGCGAGGGATGCGAGCACCGTCAGCGCGCTGAACGCCACCGCCTTCCCGGCGGTGTCCATCGTCTCGGCCACGGACGCAACGATCGCCTCGCGGTCCCCCGGCTCTGCTTCGCGGCGTTTGAGGGCGGAACGGAAGCGCATGACCAGGAAGAGGGCGTAGTCAATGCCCAGGGCGAGGGCGAACATCAGCGCAAAATTGAGCGCCCAGATCGAGACTGGCGTGAACTTCGTAGTGATGACCAGGGCGCCGGCGGCCACCAACAGACCGGCCATGGTCAAGATCAGGGGCAGACCGGCGGCCACCAGGCTTCCGAAGGCGATGACCAAGATGATGATCGTCACCGGCCACGAGAGCATCTCCGAACGCAACATGGCCGAGCGATTGGCGGTGTTGAAGTCGGCCCACAGGGCGCTGTCGCCGGTCAGGGTCACGGTGACCCCAGGCGAGGACAGAGCCGCCAGCTTCGGATCCACCGAGTCGGCCGCCTGCACCATCTGGTTGGAGTTGGCTGCCGATCCGGCGGTGATGATCGCCGTCCGACCGTCGCGCGACACCGACACCCCGGCTCGAGGAGGGACGACGGTGGACACCCGGGGATCGCTCCGGAGCGCGTTCGTCGCCTTGACCACGATGGCTTGGGCCGGTCGATCCGACGCGATCGAGCGGTGATGGTCGACGATCACGACCTGCAGGCCCGTTGCGCCGAGGCCGGAGAAGTTCTTCTCGATGATGGCCCGGGCTGCCACCGATTGGCTGTTGGAGGCCTGCCACCCGGCGCCAGCGAGCGCATTCTCCACATGCACGGCGAAGATCCCAAAGACCAGAAGCACGAGGAGCCATGCGATGAGCACCCTCCGGAAGTGCGTGGCTGCCCACCCGCTGAGTCGGGCGAACGGGCCGGGGTGGCTCACCCGGACCGAGTCGTCGTCTCCTCGCACGCCGTCCCGCATCCCGGCCGGCCGTTCCACGACGCTGATCCCCGCTGTCGCGTCCGGTGATTCGAGACCGGTTCCTCGGGTCGCCGTCATGAGAAGCGTCCTTTGATCAGATCGGCACTGGCATCCACCAGCGGCTGAGCCAGATACCCATGGGGGTATACCTAACTCTAGCGTATACCCCCCCAGGTATCAACCTTGCGGCACTGGGACCGCCTCGTCCGAGCTCACGACTGGCACTGGGTGTCGACCTCGTCGGCTGGCCGTGGGACCGTTCGGAGATGTGCACCGAATCGCCGATCGCACGGCAGGGAGGCCGGCGGGACCGGCCGGCCGTACACCAGATGATCGACAGTGCTTGTCCGGCTGGTCAAGGGTCACTGAGCGTCTTCTGGTGGAGGTGAATGGACTCGAACCGCCGATTCGACTGACCCTGTCCCCGATCACCTAGCCCCCTGAGGACCGGACCAAACCTCATCTGACTGTCGGGGGTCTACTATCGGTGGGCATTCGGAAGACGGGCCACGCCAGCCATGACAGGAGTCCAGTTTGTGCGGCGCTGGTGTCAATCGTTCTTGCCTTCCCCCTTTCCGGTTGCGGCACAAGCTCAGCCATAAATGGCGGGGGCATTTCGTCTCCAAGCTCGTCGACATGCACTGTTCGGGTGACCCCCGATTGCAGCGCCTACACCTACTCGAACCCGTCACCGGGCACCGAAGTCGTCACGGCTCGGAAATCGTCCGCAGGCGACAACCGGGAGTTCTTTTGGGACAGAGCTGGCCGAAGCGAGTCTGACCAGACGGTGTGTGCGTCCTTCGCCACCGGGCAGGGAACTGATCAGCAAGGAGTCGTCCTCCGGCTGAGCAGGTCGCCCAACGGCAAGATCGAGGCCATCACCGTTACCCGAAACATCTGGTTGGGTGTCTTCAATGTGTTCAACTTCCATGTTTGGAATACCGGAGCTGATCCGAGCAGTCCGTTCGCTCAGTTCGGGTCGGTCGTGATCTCCGAGCTGCCCATTCGACCTGCGATCTACCCGTTGAACATGTGTGCCCGGACGGTTTCAGCCACTGACATCGTGCAGTTTGTCGTCTGGACGAGGGGCCAGGAGCAGCCCGTGTGGGGCGGTGCGGCTGGGAGCGGTGAAGCCAGGATTCCCGATGATGCGCCCTCAACAGGTCGGTGCGGCTGGTTTGTTGGACATTTGATCCCGGGCACCAGCATGACCTACCGCCGACTGAGCATCGACGGAGCTATTGCCCAAGGACTCCCTTGACCGACCGACAGCGACTCGGACATCTCGACTCGCTGGGGAGCGCACTCTAGGTCAGGAGGCGGTGCGCCAGATCGCCGGCTCGGAGGCGGTATCGAACGAGGGCGCACTTGCCGGGTCTGACTGCCACACTCCGGGCGCGACTGGGGCACCCTGTACCGCAACGTCGCCCGACCTCCGAGCCGGAACCCGAGGCTGTCGCCGGGTCGTTCTCCCGTGTGCAGCTATCCAACGTCGACCGGCGCCCGGTATCTGTCGCAATCACGAACGAGGCCGGCCCTGTCCCCGATCACCTGCGGGTCGTGGGCGGTTATCGCCTGCCACCGATCGGCGTGTGACCGGCACGAAGGTCAGTGGTGATGTTGCAAAAACGACTTGAGCAGGACCATCGCAACACCGAGTAATCCAGCGGTGCCCGTGACCATCACCAAACGGATGCCGCCCAAGCCAGCGGCTCTGGCAGCGCCGTACCCGTGGAGAACGAGCAGGAGGACCGCCATGCCCAGGGCAAACCAGGCTGCATTCACCGACGATGCTCCGATGAGTCGGGCCACCAGCAGAGCAGCCAAGGGAAGGAAGGAAGCCGTGACCATGGGCCAGGCAGCCGCGAGGGATGACCGGACAACATCCCGGCCAGGAAGTTGGCCCGCCCGAGTGTGTTCGCCGAGAAGCTCGGCATACTCCTCGGCCAGCCAGTACACGACCAGGGTTACCACGACCGTCACGGCCAAGGCCAAGGTGCTGAGTCGGTTGCCGCCGGCGGCAATGATTGCGGCGGTCACCACTGTCCCGTAGATTCCCGCCGCTCGGCGGCGCCCCAATCGGTGCGAGTCCAAACCCTCGTCGGGCGCTCCTAGTGCCTCCTCTGGACGATCAACCATATGGGTTCGATCACCGATCCGATCGATCGCTCAGCACGCTCGACCAGAGGGTAGCCCCGAACATCTTGAGACGGTCGCAACGGAAGGGTTGACGCCGTCAGCGAACCAACGGTTTGTGGGCCTGCTCCTTGTCCTTCTTGGCTTGGCGCTTCTCTTTGAGCGACTTGCCGGACTTCTTGGAGGCAGTCTTACGGGGAGATTTGTCGGACATGTCAGCCCCCTTTCGCTACTGCGACCGTACTCCTATTCTCATCGCCCCACAGCAGGCAAAGGCAGGGCCGACGCGAGGGCGACCACATCGCCGGGTGGGAGGCGCACGCCTGCTCAACCACCGCGGGCCTGGCGAACCCGATCGACATGCGAGATTCTCGCCTGGGCGACAAGCCACTCGCCCGAACGGGTCACTTGCTGCTCGGCGGGATTGTGGTGACTCCCTAACGGACCGTCCGTCCGTGATCCACATCTTCGACAGACAGCCATTCGCCCGTTTGTTTCTGGCGCATGGTGGTCATCGAGCTGCTTCCCCCTGTCTACTGCGCTGCTTGTGGGCACATCCCTCCAGTCGGTTCCCATCGGGGGTGAACATCACGGCGACCGGAAAGAGATTCGATCGCCACCGGGTTGGGCCCAGAGGGTTCCTTCGTCCACACTACGCCCTGCTGATCACCGCACCAGGCCGGATCACCGAATCGGCGAGCACTTTTCGGCGTGCCCCTGCCGGCTGAGGGTCGCATCATTTGTGTTCGGACGGGATCGGTGCTCTCGGCCCGCTAACCGCCCATGATCAGGCACACGGGGGTCGGTGTGGCGAGTGCTTCACTCGATGTCGAAGCCAGAGTCAACCCACCTCTGCCAGCTACAGGCCCGTGACCGCCACCGGGACTGGCGAGCTGGTAGCCGTCCCGTTGCCCAACTGACCGTAGGTGTTGTCCCCCCAGCACTTGACCGTTCCCGTGCTGAGCAGCGCACAGGTCTGTTGGTCACCGGCGGCGATGGCGGTCGCCCCGGTCAGGCCCTTGACGGACACCGGGACCAGCGAGTGGGTAGTGGTGCCGTTGCCCAACTCACCGTAGCTGTTCTGCCCCCAGCACTTGGCCGTCCCCGTGCTGAGCAGCGCACAGGCCTGGTCCTCCCCGACGGCGACGGCGGTCGTCTCGGTCAGGCCCTTGACAATCGGAGTGCTGCTACACGGGCCATTGAGGCACATCTGGGGCCCCGTGTAGGTCCCGTTGCCCAACTCACCGCCGGTGTTGTCCCCCCAGCACTTGACCGTTCCGGTGCCAAGCCGGGCACAGGTGTGCTCATAGCCGGCGGAGATGGCGGTCACCCCGGTCAGGCCCTTGACGGCAATCGGGGTGGTGCTACAGCCTCCCTCCGGCTTTCCAAAGCAGTAGGACCAGGGGCGTTTGACCCATTGGGAAAACACCGCCCGCGTGCGACTCGTCCTCGCAAGAGGGCACTACCGCAACGCGTCACCCGCATAACAACACGAGTGGGGCACCCGGCAAGCGCCGTATCTAGCCGAGGGGCTGTTGGATAGCCGTCCCGTCCCGCCGCTGAGCCACTATCCGGATTTGCAGCCACTTGGGGTGGGAGGCGATCCAAATGCCGGCTGAGAAAGGGCAGTGCAGTTCTGGGTGGTGACTGAACCTCCGGCTTCGTGACGGTCAGTCGTGACCTGAACCCGATTTGGACCGAGTACCCGGTAGGTGATGAGGATGCCGGCCGGGATCGAGTAGCCGTCGCTCGTAGTGCGTCCGCTACCGACGTTGCTGGGATGGATCACGACGAACCGAGCGGGTCGGCCCGAGCTGAGCGCGTCAGACAGACAGGAGTAGACCATGGGTCCCGCCACGGTCGTCGTAGGCCATCCACTCATTTCATCATCGATGCCGCAATCGGTGCCGCCCGCGGGCATTGGGGGATAGGTCCGCGCCTTGGTCGGACCCAGTGAGCTGGGCCCCGTCGTCGATGATCCGCAGGCAGAGAGGAATGCAGCGATGATCACAAGGGCGCACCACCGTCGCATCGATGCCCATTGTCGCACGTCGGATCGAGTTGCCGGGAGGGAGTGACACTCCGGCACCACTCGGGCCTCTTGCACTCAGGCACTAGGCAGGACGGCATCGACAACGATGTCCTCGCTGAAGGATGAACCGTCTACTTGGAAGCCATAGCACCCTGGACCCTTGACATAGGTCCCCGAGGGTTGTTCTCGCCAGCCTGCAAAGGTGTTGCTCGTTGGTCCCGGTGGTATCACAACTGGACCGATAGTGGCCTCTCCTAGTGCAGCGATGGGACCGTGACCGTTGAGCTGCTCGGCACGAACGATGACCCACCCTGAATAGTTCGGGCTGATCGCCCAGTCCGTCTTGATTCCATACCATCCGACGACGTTTGAGTTGGCCAGATCGACAACCCCGTGCGCGAGGTCTCCGGCTTGCGACGTGATGACCGTGACGAACCCGGTTCCCAGGGCAACTCCGCCCATCCCTGGGTGGGTGACGGTTGTACCAGTCGAGGCTGGACAACTGGCGCCCCTGGCCACGGCTGGGAGCCGGAGCGGACGCACTCGCAGACGGTCGGGGACATGAAGCAGACAAGCACCACCACTCGAACAGGTCACCCCAACGGTCGAAGGGATAGCGAGTGCCGGATTAGCAAACGTCGTGGTGCTTGAGGACGTGCTTGCACTCGGTGCAGAAGAACAGGCCGCAAACGACATCGGAACGGTAGCCACGAGAACCGCCAGGTACATTCGCGACTTTCGCATCCAAACATACTGGCCGATCCGTCTCCCGGGGTGCCCCTGATCATCTGCGAGGGCGATTATCGGCAGGGGTACGCTTGCTGTCGGCCAACCTGATCCGCTCCGGTGAGGGTGGGGCGGTAGATCGGCGGCTAGCGCGACCAGTCGTCGACGACTGTCAAGTCAGTGAACTCCGGTGCACCTTCGAAGATCTCGCTCATGGTCGCCCGAGCTGCCTGGAGCCCCTCTTGTCGACGGGGGTCGCTCTCGCGCTCCCGAGCTCTCTCCTCGCTCTCGAAGACAACGAACATGATGACTCGGCTCGGGTCCTTAGCATCTCGAGTTGCAGTCGAATGCACGAGACCTGAACCCGGCTGTTCAGCTGCTCGCAGCTGAGCAACCAGCGTAGGCAGGTCGTCTTCCTTGCCTGCCTTCAAGCGCGTCATAATCATTTGGGCCCACATGAGCGATCGGCTCCGAAGACTCAGCCGGCGATCACGTTGTGGACGCCGGCAACCATCGGCTCCTTCAGCCCGACGCCCAGCTCTGTGAGGATCGGCACGAGGGTCGGCCCGAAAGCGTCAAAGTCCGCTTGGGATTCCCAGATGTCGAAGACCTGGATCTCACCGTTCGATTCGAGCGCAAAGTGGTAAGTCCGCCCCTTGGGGCTGCCGGCACCGGCAGCCCCAAGCTTCTTGATAGCACTGTCGTACTTCTCTGGCGTGAATCCTTCATGAACGAAGTAGATCCCCAAAGCCATTGCGCTCCGCCTTTCTCCCGATCGACGCACGGTTTCGCCCGATCGTTCTGCACGGACCTGACACCTCGGACCATACCCCCCGAGAAGATCCGCCTGTCGACCCGTTCCGCCCGCCGTCCCGCCTTGCCCCTGCCGGTTCAGTGGGGCACATATCCGGCTCACTTGCGCCAGATTGCCTGCTGTGACATTCGGACCCCGCTCATTTTCGACGCGCTTCCAGCCACTAATGCACGGAAAATGCACGAAGCGGTTTGGCCAGCCGATCAGGAAGGCCAAAAGGTGCCAGTGAACTTGGTGGAGGTGACATCGCTCGCTTGTAGACGTTCGTGCCTCTGATCGAGTAAATGCCGTGGTAGCCGAGTCTGCATAATGCAGCCGCTACGGCACTGACCTGCTCTTTGACGGCGCTAACGACGCTGCCCGTCGACAATGAATCACAACGTGTCCGGTCCAACCTTCGGGTTGGACACCCGAAGGTTGAGGCGGTCGGGATGAGGCCAACAGGGCGCGCCCAGGTCCATCAGACTTTCCCTCGGGAACGAGGGCGCTCCTCACCTTCGGCGAGTAGGACAACCGTCGGACGGAAACCGTTTCCGGACGTCACATTCACCATCGTCCCATTGACCGTGTCGGCTAGCTTCCTTCCCAGCGCTCCGCCCAGAAGGGGCACATCGCCCGAGTCCACCTGGATCCCAATTTAGGGCTCGTGACATGACCTTTCGTGGGGCCGATCTTGAACTCTCGCTCGCCACAACTACATCTCCTGGCAGTCAACCTCTACGCTGCTCGTGACGCCCTTGGTGACGGTGATCGGTCCCGAGGCCTTGCAGTCTGCGGTGCCTCCTTCGTACTGCGGACTCCGCGCTGAGACGGTGTATGTGCCCACGGCTACGGGTACCGAGAATCGACCGTTGTCACCGACAGCAATGGTGGCAATGTTGCCACCCGACCCATGGAGAGTGATCTGTCCGCTGAGAGCTCGCGGACCCGCCGCAGGACCACCTACAGCCTGGAGCGTGCCGGTCAGCGTCCCCGCCGGACCTGGGGGGCCTGTGGGCGATGAACAGCTGGATAACGACACCGAAGCAGCCACAACAGGGAGTAGAACGAGCAAGGTCAGGGACTTTCGACGCACGGCGTGTCCGAGCTGTCCTTCAGGCCGCGCGGCGACGGACGAGCCAGACGGTCGCTGCGATGAACAGTAGCGACAACGCGAGCAGCCCGCCGCCCTCGATCCACTGGGTTCGCCAGAAGTGGCTGGTCGGCTGGTAGTCGGCGCGCAGGACGTCGCCGACAACGACGGCGAGAACGGTGTAGCCGGCGAGGGCGGCGACAATCGCAGGGACGACCCGGCGGATGAGCATGCCGGCGAAGGCGCCGATCGCGAAGGCGGCCAACGTCCAAGCGGCCAACGCGACTCCACGCAGGTCGAACAACCAGTGAAGGAGCGGGGACGCCGGGTCATAGAGTCTGCCGGTCGCGAGATACGGCTGGTAGTACCACGAGACCAGCACACTGAAGGCGACGGCGATGGCGGCCAGTGCGACCCCGAGCAGCACCAGCTTGGCGAGCGTCCAGCGCACCCGCCCGAAGCCCTGGGTCCAGGCGTAGCGGAAGGTACCGGTCTCGAGCTCACGGGCCAGCACCAGGGGCCCGACGAACGCCCCGATGAGCGCAGGCACGGGCTGCAAGACGAACCCACCTTTCAGCATGCCGCCGGTGGCATCGAAGTCGAAGATCAGCTCACTGCAAGCAGGCGAGCCCGCTGGGTGGCAGCCGATGGCGGCGGCGTAGGCGTGGTGCAGCTGAAGGCCGGCAATCCACAGCCACAGCGCCAGCGCGCCCAGGAAGACAGCCACGCCGCCCAGCGCAATTCGGTGCTGGCGCCAGGTGACCCAGGCCATGCGCCGCCACGGCAGCGGCCGAGGGTTCGCCTCCTCTTCCAGAGGGGCGGGAACGGTCAGCGTCGTCACTTCGTCACCTCAGCTACTCTGCATCCCGGCCGGGGGCGGGCCCGCCAACCCGGGATCGTCATGGCGGCCTTGAGCGCGCACCTCGTCGCCGCGTGGAGCGAGGAGTCGCAACCTCGTCGTCTGGGTCAGTGGGCGCGGTGTCACCAGGTGCTGGGTCATAGGGGTGGTGAGTGCGCACATCGGATACTCCGTTTCGTATTCGGCTGCCGCTGCTCGGGGCGTTCGACTCACCAACTTTGACGTCCCCTTGGCAAGCGGTGATGCCCAGGCTGCACGCGTCAGACCACTCGACGGCGGACCAGCCAGACGGTCACGCCGATGAGGAGCACCGACAGCGCGAGCAGCCAGCCGCCCTCGATCCATTGGAACGGCCAGAAGTGGCTGGCCGGCTGGTAGTCGGCCCATTGCGTGTAGCCGTGTTGAACGAGACACGACGTTGGGGCGCCTGCGCCGCCTCTTATGCCCATCCTGCCGCCCGGTCCAGTAACGAAAGTTGCGGGGCAGAGCTGCTGGAGGAGGCTGATAGGGGGTCGGTCACCGAACACGAACTTCCCGCCCTTGGTCCACCACTCGCTCGTGATCCACGCGGCGCCGGGTAGGTTCGAGCCTTTCGAGAGCAGCGGTGTCAGATAGTGCTGGCGCAATACGTTCCCGGCCAACAAGGCGAGACCAGCGTAGGCGGCGAGTGTCGCGACGATCGCCGGGACGACGCGGCGGATGAGCATGCCGGCGAGGACGCCGATCGCGAACGCAGCCAACGTCCAAGCGGCGAACGCGGCCCCGCGCAGGTCGAACAGCCCGGGTGAGAGCGGGGACGGCGAGGAAAACGCGGTCCCGTTGCCGGAGGCGAGGTACGGCTGGTAGTACCAGGAGACCAGCACACTGAAGGCGCCGGCGATGGCGGCCACCGCGACCCCGAGCAGCACCAGCTTCGCGAGCGTCCATCGCCACCGCCCGAAGCCCTGGGTCCATGCGTAGCGGAAGGTGCCGGTCTCGAGCTCACGGGCCAGCACCAGTGGCCCGAGGAACGCACCGATGAGCGCAGGCACGGGCTGCAGGACGAAGCCACCTTTCAGAAAGACGTTCGTGTTCTGGAAGTTGACGATGAGGTTCTGACAGGCAGCCGAGCTGGCGGGGTGGCACGAGACGGCGGCGGCGTACGCGTGGTGCAATTGGACTCCGGCGATCCACAGCCACAACGCGAGGACGCCCAGGAACAAGGCCACGCCGCCGACAGCAATTCGCTGCTGTCGCCAGGTGACCCAGGCCATACGCCGCCACGGCAGCGGACGAAGTTTCGCGTCCTTCTCCAGACGCGCAGGAATGGTCAACGTCGTCACTTCGTCACCTCCTACGGTTCTGCATCCCGGCTGAGACTGGACCGGGCAACGCCGACGCTCCGGGCTCGCGCAGGTAGGCCAGGGCGAGCTCTTCGAGACTCACCGGATGCTCCTCCCACCCCGACGGCACCACGTCGTTGCTTCCATTTGTCCTCACCAAGAGGTGAGCTTGGGCTTCGCCGCGCCAGGCGTGCACCACGCCCAGTCGTTCCGCGAACCTGTCGACTTCGGCGGCCGGTCCGGTCAGCACGCGGTGATGGGCTACCAGATCGTCGACCTCGCCGGCCACCTGCACCCGGCCCCGCGACACCAAGATGAGGTAGTCAGCCACCCGCTCGAGCTCGGTAAGCACGTGCGAGGACAGCACCACGGACACGCCGTCTTCGACCATGGCGGTCATCACCGTCGCCATGAAGTCGTGGCGGGCCAATGGATCGAGCATCGCCATCGGCTCGTCGAGCACGAGGAGTCTCGGCCGACGGGCGAGCGCGAGAGTCAGCGCAAGCTGCGCCTGCTGGCCGCCCGACAGGTGGCCGGCCTTACGCTGCAACGGGATATCCAGCTCGCCCAACCGGGCTTCGGCGTAGTGCTGGTCGAAGTGGCGGTTCAGATTGCGGGTGAGGTGCAGCATGTCGGCGACAGAGAGGTTCTTGTAGAGCGGCGCGTCCTGGGCGACGAACGCGATGGCGTCGAGCGCGACCGGCGACCCGGGCCGCATATGGCCGAGAACGCTCACGGCGCCAGCGGTCGGGTCCGTGAGGCCGACCGCCAGGTTCAACAGGGTGGTCTTGCCTGCACCGTTCGGTCCGACCAGCGCGGCCACGTGCCCATCGGGAACAGCCAGCGTGCACTCACGCAGGGCCCACGTGCTGCCATAGCGTTTCCCGAGGTCGTTGGCTTCAATCACGTTCATGCGACGCCCTCCGTTTCGCTGCGTGGCGCGCCACGGCCTTCGCGAGGACTGCCGCGACGCTCACGAAAATCCCGCAACACGCTGGTAAACAGCGCCACGATCCCGTCCTCGTCCAGTCCCGCCGTATCGGCCGTGCTCAGCCAGGTGAGCAGGGAGCGGCGCAGTCCGGTCAGCTCGGGAAGCGCGACCTGGCTGACCGACGCCTGGATGAAGGTGCCCTGGCCCGGGCGGCCGGTCGTCAGGCCCTTGATCTCGAGTTCCCGGTAGGACTTGAGCACCGTGTTCGGGTTGATAGCCAGCGAGGCGACCACATCCCTCACCTTGGGCAGCTGGTCGCCCGGCTTGAGGTAACCGAGCCGCAAGGCGTGCTCCACCTGCTGGACCAGCTGCAGGTACGTCGGCACACCAGAGACGGGGTCGAGCCGAAATTCGATCGCCGACCCCGGCACGCGTACAGCAGCCGGGCCGTCGCCATCAGCGGCGTCTGGAGCAGCGCCGGCTTCATCTTCGGGGTTGCTCTGTTTACCTACTGACATAGGACAGGACTACAACAGATCAGAGCCGATCTGTCAACAGCGGCATGACACCCTCAACCCCTCGAAGATCGCCCTGACCAGCGCATCTGGGCTGGGAAAAATTTCGAAGACCACCTTGTCGTAGAGGCCTGACCATCAGCCGGTTCACGGTTCTGTGATCGCCAGGTAATGGGCACGCGCCGTGCAGCCGCCCAGGCGCCGCACTACCCAATTCCAAGATTCGATACGCTCCGAATCAGCACCGAGCCTTTCTTCTGGGAGGAAAATGGGCCCTTATCGGGTCGTGCAGTGGGCGACTGGAAAGGTCGGTCGGCGAGCGCTTGCCGCCATCATCGATCACCCAGAGCTGGAGCTCGTGGGTGTGTACGTTCACTCGCCGGACAAGGTCGGCGTCGATGCCGGGCAGCTCGCCGGGACGGCGGACACCGGAGTCCATGCGACGGATGACGTCGCCGTGTTGCTCGCGGAGCGCCCAGACTGCGTGTCGTTCATGGCGGCACAACTCGACGTGGAGATCGTGGAGGCATTTTTGCGAAGCGGTGCGAACGTCGTTACCACTTCGAACGGGTACCTGACCGGGACGAACTTCGGCCGCGGGTTGCGAGAACGGCTCGATGCGGCAGCGCGTGACGGCGGGTCAACCTTCATGGGCACGGGCTTCGATCCCGGCTTCGCGAACCTGCTCGCCGGTATGCTTACCGGAGCCTGTCGCCGGGTCCACTCGGTGAAGCTCGTCGAGACGCTCGACTGCACGGGCTATCCGGCCCCTGACGTGTGGCGGTCACTGGGCTTCGGGAAGCCGGTTCGTGCCCGACGCCTCGGCCCACTCGGCATCGCCCCCGACGGGGAGCCTCCTCCGCTCGCGCCCGACCTGCCCGGTTTCTTCGACACGCTCGATCTCGTCGCCAGCATGCTCGCGGTTGAGCTGGACCACAAGGAGGCATTCATCGAGTCTGCAGCGGCTCTTGCCGATGTCGACCTCGGCTGGATGCGCATTCCCGCTGGTTCGACGGCGGCAGTCACCCGGACCTATCTGGGCTATGCGCATGGTCGGTCGATCGTCGAGCTGGGCGTCCGGTGGACGATGAGCCGGTCACTCGATTGCGAATGGACTGATCCCGAGGGCTACTGGATCGAGATCGAGGGCGAACCGCGGGTCGAGGCCGCGATCTCCTTTCTCCCGCCGGTACTGCCCGGCGTGTCCGATGAGCCCGACGTCATGAGCGTGCTCCTGGTCGGCACTGCGATGGCAGTGGTCAACGCCCTGCCGTTCGTGTGCGAGGCACCGCCGGGCCATACGACGCCTGCGAAGCTCCCGATTTTCGGCGCTCGGCACATGATCGTGTCGGAAGGTTCGAGTACGTCGTGAGGAATGAGCTCTCCTGCATCCGTCGTGTCGTTCCGATCAGAACCGAGACCCTGATCGCCTCTGCGATACGAGCATGACGGAACCGCCACCAGTTGTGACAGTGCAGATCGAGCCGTCGAACGTACGGATCGATGTGCGCAGTGGCGAGCCATTGATGTGGGCCGCCGAACGGCTTGGCTACCACTGGCCGACCATCTGCCACGGTCAGGCCGCCTGCACGGTTTGCTGGATCGAAGTCGACGACACCAATGCATTCGAGCCGCCCGGGCCTGTTGAACTCAAGGGCCTGAACCTCTTCAAGGGGCGCTCGTTCTATTCCGGCAAGAACATCCGGCTCGCGTGCCAGGCGCGCCCGGTCAGCGACACGGTGGTGACCAAGCGCGGTGTCAGGCCTGCGTCATGAGCCGCGTTCGGCCACGATTCCGGCGATGGCTTGGTCGATAACCCTCCGGACGTATGCGGAGGTGACGGGCTTGCCAAGGAGGTACGCGCGGTCCGACAGAGCACCGGCGATCATGTCGACAGTGAGATTGATGTTGACCC